>NZ_CP117877.1:3606861-4809148 GCF_028736115.1 Mucilaginibacter sp. KACC 22063
GAGCCGCCTTATGTACGCATATTTCCGTATACGCTTCGCCAATCTTTAGATTTTAAGAAAAACACTCATGTGTCTCATGTTTCTATCAGCATTAGTGCAGGGTATTTGAGAAACTTTTTAAAAGAAGAAGCAGAACATTTTGATTACCTTTTTGACAGCACCAATAATTTCTGGATTGAGGAGTTAATGACCGATGATATTTTACGCACTGTAAATGACATCGTGAAAAAAGAAGAGCCTGCGGCTATGAAGAGTTTCTATTATAAAACAAAGGCCATGGAACTACTTTACCATCTGTTCACTAATTTAAAGAAGCGTGAAGGTGCTTATAGTTTAAAACTAAGTGCAAAAGAGATCAAGGCGGTTTATCAGGTCAGGGACAAGATCGTTTCGTCTCTTAGTAAGCCAAGTACTATTAATGAACTAAAACAAATTGCGGGGATGAATGAAATAAAGCTTCGCAAAATATTTACGCAGGTATTTGGCAGGGGTATTTATGACTATTATCAGCACTTACGCATGAAAGAAGCTGCGCGGTTGTTACGTGAAGAGCGACTATCAGTATCGGAAGCAGGCTATGAAATGGGCTTTGAGAACCTGGGGCATTTTACTAAAGTGTTTGAAAAGCATATCGGCAAGAAACCAAAAAAATATGTTCAAAGCATCAATTAACTATAGTCTTTATGGAGAAATTAACGTAACGTGCTAATCCTTAATTTTATAAGCGTTTGCAAGTATTTGTTGGATAGCCGACTTAATACGATTTTGTCCTTCCATTGTATTTACATTAATTCCACAGAAGAGACTATCATTAGATTTGGCATGTAAAACCATATAATAAATACCGGCAACCAACAAGCCTGCTACCGCACGAAGATCTACATCTTTTCCAGGCAAATCTTGTTCTGCTAACTTAAAAAATGCCTCACCAAGCCTTTCGCGCTGTTCGGCAATTTCAAACATCACCTGACTGCGTTCACTGATCTGCCATAATATGATTTTTTGCCACTCCTCATTCTTTATGAAATAATCTAACTGGTTAATGAGCATATTTTCGAGGATATCCCTGGAGGTGGCAGTTTCAGGTGCTTTCAATAATTGTCCTGCATTACCCTCTGAATCGACAAAATAATCTTTACCCTTTACATAAGTTTCGATTAACGCATCAAGACTGTCAAAGTAAAGATAGATTAGCCGACGGTTCACACCCGCTTTTTTTGCAATGTTGGCTGCATTAAGACCCGTATAGCCATCTTCGCGTATAACTTTACCTACTCCCTCAATCAATTTGAGCATTGAACGCTCTTTGTTGTTATTGATTCCTTTATAGGTTTTACGTTGCATATTCCTTATAATAAGGAAAGATGCAGTTTTTGGTTTACATATTCAAATGCATTTAATGCCTTGTCTAAATGTTCTCTTGTGTGGGTTGCCATCAGACTAGTTCTGATCCTGGCATTTTTTCGGGCCACTCCCGGATAAACAATCGTATTTGCATAAACTCCCGCTTTAAGCAGTAATCTTCCGGCATCACCAGTTTTATGAGCGTCTCCAATCTTAACCGGTATTATGGCCGATTCTGTATTGCCTATATCAAGTTTCAGCTCTGTTAAACCCTTTTTGAAATAGGCGACGTTGTCAGCTAACTGCTGACGCCAGTGTGGTTCTTCATCTATAAGATCAATTGCTTTTAAAAGACCGGCAGAAGCAGGCGTAGACGTAGAAGAAAATACCTGTTGCCTCGACTGGAATTTTAAAAAATTGATTATTTCTGGTGAGGCTACAATGAATCCGCCAACATGGCCAAAAGCTTTACTTAATGTGCCGGATATAATGTCTACCTGATTGATTACGTCAAATATCTCCATAACCCCGCGTCCCTTTTGCCCAAGTACGCCTATGCCATGAGCATCATCTACCATCAAATATCCAGCGTAGCGTCTGGTCAATTCCAATATTTCTTTCATTTTCGCCAGATCGCCGTCCTGCGAATATACGCCGTCGATGATTACCAACCGTGTCTTATATTTCCCTTGTGACTCTCTGAGTATTTTTTCAAGTATGCTGAGATCATTATGGAGAAACATCTTCACATTAGTGTCCTTGCAACCTTCAAATACGCTGGCATGTACTGCCATATCAACAATTGCTACGTCTTCCTTTTTTAGTAGCGCCAATAAAGATGCGCTATTAGCGGTGTAGCCTGTTGTGAAAATTAATGCAGAATCAGCTGGACGGCCAAAAAAGGCAGCAATTTTTTCCTGAAGCATTTCATGATACTCATGGTGACCGCCGATCAAAGGTGATGCTCCCGCACCTGTCCCATATTTCTCAATTGCATCTATTGTAGCTTTTTTCACCAAGGGATGCTGTGTGAAGTTCAGATAATCATTAGAAACTAAACTAACACATTTTTGGGGCTCCTCGTTGAATGGGGAAGTAACCCACATTTCCGGACCATTACCTTTCATTGTTGTTAAAAAGCGAAAGTTCATTTGGCTATTAGCCCGCATATAGTCAGTAAACTCCTGAAACAAAGACGCTCGTTCAAATGCGTCAAGTGTAGGGATCGCTTCAAAATCTTTGAAGCTTGCTTTTGCAAAATTAATGTTGTGTTTAAACATGAGGTGTAGGATTATAATGGTTGTAAGGCTCCTAAAATGAGGATTTAAATTATTAATTCACTTGATATTTTCTCATTGCTGAGAAAATATCTGTTCTGGGTCACAGCAATTTTATGCCTCATAAATTGTAGTGTTGAATGTTTAACCACTTAAATATTTGATTATCAGCTTTAATAAATTTGTCAATAAATTTCACACACATGAGAAATTATATTTAATTTTCAAGAAATTATTTAACCAAAAAGAACTTAAAAACTTAAACCTTACTCTTTATGAAAAAATTCATTTACCTAAGCCTTATCACATTATCAATTATGTCCTGTAAGAAGGATGTTCAACTGCAGAAAACTGATTTGTCAAACAAAGGAGATTTAAAGAGCAACGCAAAACTTGCTTCTCTGTCAATGATCGGAGATAGTATCGTTCCGCTTGATTCCACCAAGTTTCCCAAAAAGCCAAAGAAACTAAAAGCGATGTCAACATCTGACGTCTTCAATGACCTTTATCAATTAAATGGCATTAACTTTTTTATCCAAACTAAGGACGCCTATTTTAGTAAGAATACCCTGCAATCTCAGGGAAAGGGAAAAGAAGTTATACTGGCACCCTACTCTTCCACAAATGGTAATCAGCTATTTCATTTGAGATTTTTACCAGCATCAACCGGTATACCCTACTTAATCTATTCTGCTAATGAAGAAATGCCTATAGGTGCAGGATCGTATGCCAGTAACCCGAACAAATACGTACTGTATACTCAAGCAGCCGGAAGCACAAGCCTTTTCGGCTTTTCATGGGACTTTGCGGCTAACGCAACTAATGATGCTTACTATTTTATTAACCAAGATATCTTAGGTTCAGGTGGCAGCAGCCCATGGGATGTGTTTAATTATTATCTCGATGCAACCAACGGTGCCATCGGATTTGCAAGGCCTAGTAATGGTATCGCACAACAATTTAATATTGTGCCTAATGATATCTTTAAATTGGAAAGTATAGAATACATCAATGACGCAACTGCAACCCTTAGTCAAATACCCGATTTTTCTACTACCTGGACTTACACTAATGGCACATCAGTTCAGCAAAGTATCACCACAAGCTTCGGACAGAAAGCCTCTAAGACTTCAAACTTTACTAACCAAAGTACTTTTACCACAAAGGTTTCTACCGAAATCAAAGCAAGTGTTCCATTTATTGCAAGTGGTAAGATCAGTACAGAAATCGGAGGATCGATCTCGCATACTTACGGACAAAGCGAGACCTCTGAGGATACACGAAATTATGATATCCCATTACTAATACCTGCCAATACAAGAGTAACCGCAACTGCAACTGTAACACGTTACAACATGAACGTAAATTATATTGCTACTTTAAGAGGTCAAAATACAAGCAAAGTTATCAAAGTTAGGGGTGTATGGAGCGGAGTAGATTGTACCGATATCGTGGTAAATACTCAGCAAACCAATTTAAAAACGCTTGCCGTGTCTAAAGGTGTTTCAATCAAAGTAACTAATAAATAGCTTGACATGTACAGGCCTATGCCTATATCTTTCTGCCGTAATTAATGTAGTATTTTATAAAGAGCCCGCAGTACGCGGACTGTCAAGTCACTATTAATAATTATGAATTTATAAATCAATTAGTGGTGTTAAAGCCACTAATTGATTTATAAATTTTAAACTGTAAAACAAGTTGGTATGCGTCGTTATTTGTTAATATTAGTAGCAGTGTTATTTACTTGCTGCAAAAAAAATTCGCAATCACCTGATTCATCACCCGTTAATTCACAACCAATCGCGGAGAGGAAATATGAGGTTGTAGGATTGACTTTTTCAAATATTCCGGATGGATATCAAAACATTGTAGAACAGCGGCCTAACCTTGAATACTACAATGGAACTACTATAAATCAAAAAGTTATAATTAACCCTGATCACATCTTTGAGTTTTCTAAATTCAATAAGCCAACTCCTGACGAATATAAAATCGTCAATGTGGACAATACTTATAGTGTTCCAGAAAATGTAGCTAATAATAACCTGATATTAGGGCCTCAAAAATGGTTGTATCAGGAAGGCGAAGCACAAATACCTTCACCATTAAAATTTGTTAACGAAGCAAATATAAAACCCGGGCAAAAGTTACAGATTAAACTTTTTATCATATATAGAAAGATTTCGGCCAACTACTTACTCACTCTTAAAGAAAAGTCTTCCGGTAAATTAGTTCAGTCAAAAGGAATGTGGGAAGGAAGATATCCTCTACGTGATTCAATCTTAATTGTGCAATGAGATATGACAACTATTATTAACCTTGAAGCGAAAGTAATGCTGACTATTAAAGCTTTTAAATGTTTGGAACAAATTATACATTTAAAACTAAATTCTGAACATCACACAGATTGACAGCAATTAGGCTGGTTTTCACACAGCATATTAACCATCAAAGGAGCTGCATTGCAACTCCTTTGATGGAAATATGCGTTTATTTACGTCTGATGAACGGGATAATCTCTCCTACTCATCACACTACAAACGCATCTAATAATTCAGAACAATACTTATTCGCGATAAGTACTCCATTGTGCCACACCTTCCGGCTCAGCATTTTTAACCTCATCGCTTTTCACTTTACTCATTTCCTGGTTCAGCTTGTCTGTTGCTTTTAATTCCTTGTTGAAGTCCTGATCAAGCTTGGTCTGGCCTTCGGTTTGCTGTACCTGTTCTATCGGATCTTCAACAAACACAAACTCTTTGCCCATGTCTGGCATTTCACCTTCATTCCATGGCCCACGTACTGCGCCGTCTGATAAATTATAGGCTTGTTGCGTAAACCGTGGATCGGCAGCCAATACGCCTGGAGGGAAATTAGGCTGAATATCGTTCAATGCAGCCTCAAACATCTTATAATGTGCCACCTCACGCGTCATTAAAAATGACAGTGTTTCGTGGATGTAAGGATCGTCTGTAAATTTCATCAGGTGCTCATAAACCAGTTTAGCCCTTGACTCCGAAGCTAAATTACTGCGTAAATCAACAGTCAGATCGCCATTTGAATGAATATAAGATGCACACCACGGAATACCCTGGCTGTTACGAGGAGTTACACCGCCACCGGTGATAATACCAAACTGCGGATTTGCAAATACCGCCTGGTGAATAATATCTTCTTTTGCTGCTTTACCATTCAGCACCTGCATAATTTCAGAACTGTCAGCGGCATTCTTTAATTCGCCGTTAACCCCTTTTAGTAACATCTGGATGGTAGCACCGACAATCTCCAGGTGGCTAAATTCTTCAATGGCGATATCCATCAGCATATCGTACTTGTCCGGATGCGGCATTTTGGCGCCGAATGCTTGGGTAAAATATTGCATAGCTGCTGCCAGTTCGCCGTTCTCACCGCCGAACTGTTCCAGTAGTAAGTTAGCAAAATATGGATCGGGCCTTGAAACGCGTGCGTTAAACTGTAGATCTTTTACGTGATGAAACATAATCGTTGATTTAAATAATGTATATCTATACAACCTAAAGGCGTCCAATTATGTTTCATAGTTAAAAAATTTATTTAGAATGAAAACATAATTAACGATTATCTTAAAAGAAACAGTACAGCAGTCAAACAATTACCCCTGAAAACATATTTCTGACTTACAACCTTGGCTCACTAACTATGGATGCACTATCACCCTGGCTGCTTAATACCAATGCAGCCCTTAACCAAAAAAACCTGCCGGTACACTGGCAAAAACAAACCGGAGGCTATTTCCTACAGATCATTGACCTCGGTGAGGCATTGTGGCTTATTGCCAGCTGGCCTAAAGGAAATCGTATTGCTTTCCGGCTGGCTTATTCACCCAATGATAAACTAAGCATCAGTTCGACTGAAGAAAATGAAAACGGAGTAACTATTAACCTTAAATCCATTATGGGTGCTCAGCGCGTGGTTTTGCAATGGCCGGGCAGTGAACAGACTTTATTACACTGGACCACCACCCTAATCCCTTCTGCCCCCCTGCTTTTCCCTTACTGGCCGCGCGATATTGTGCCTTTAGGCGCCAATAGCAGCAATATTTTAGCTGAAGGCGAAATTAAGGCCAGCCAGGTAGGCACACGTTCGGGCCAGCTTTACTTTACGCTGACGCGCCCGAAAGCCGGATCTGTATTTTATTTCCAGAACCTTAGCTCACTGGTAGATTATAACCAGGACTCCGAAACCTCTGCCGGTAATACCGTCGGTGGCGAATGGCCCGAGATTGGTTTTGCGCTGCCGCCAACCATTAAACAAAAGCCCTTGCAGGCAGGCAAAACATATATCATCAGCGATGCTTATGTAGCCCTGTCGGACGAATTTCCGGCAGACGAACCCGCTATGATCAAACAGTATATGGACCTGCTGGCGGCCATTTACCTGGAGCTGCCTAAGCCCGAGACTACTTATAAAGACTGGCCTGATATTCTTAAAAAGGGGCTGTTCGACTTGCAGGATAGTCCGGGCTGCTGGTCGCAGGTGGACGGTAACCATTATTTTAACGCCTACGTTTGTGATTATCAAACCCCGCCTGAGATTATGGTGCAGCTGGCAATATTACTGCCCTTGCTGGATTATGTTGAATGGAATGACTCGCAGTTAGCGGTTATGAAAAAAATAAAGGATGGCCTCCCCCCCTTCTACCAGGAAAAATACAAAACCATTATGCGCTGGCACCCTAAAGCGGCTGATCAGTTAGAGGGCGAAGAAGAGCAAAAAGGCCCGCTGGTGATGGATTCATGGTATTTGCAGCACCCTTTACTTAACCTGTCCAGATTAGCCCTCAAAGGCGATAAGGTTGCCGAGAAGTTGTTTCTGGATTCCCTGCCGTTTGCCATTAAGGTTGCTCATCATTTCCAATATAACTGGCCGGTTTTCTATAAAATGGATACACTGGAAGTATTAAAAGCCGAAACGCAGCCCGGCAAAGGTGGCGAAAAAGATGTGCCGGGGCTATATGCACATGTCATGCTGCAAGCCTGGGAGTTAACCGGTGAGAAGAAATACCTGGCCGAAGCAGAAAAAGCAGCTATGAAACTCAAAGGCCTTGGCTTTGATATGTTTTACCAGGCCAATAATACCGCCTTCTCGGCCGGTGCCTTATTACGCTTATATAAGATCACAAAAAACAACGTATACCTTCAACTCAGTTACCTTGCCATAGCTAATGTTCTTAAAAACACCCAGCTATGGGATTGCAATTACGGTTATGGTAAAAACCTGCCTACTTTTTTTGCGCTATTTCCATTAAGCGATGCACCTTACACTGCAGCTTATGAAGAAGAAGAAGTGTTTTGCGCTTTCCATGATTATTTACGTCATGCCGAAGACCTCGACATTGAGCCCTCTGTCAGATTATTGATGGCCGAATTTATACGCTACCTGGTACACCGGGCAGTTTATTATTACCCGCCCATGCTGCCTAAAGAAATGCTGTCTGAAGAGGTAAAGAGCGGCGAAGTTGACCCCAACCTTTGGATCGCACTGGAGGACCTGCATGACGGTTGGGAACAATCCGGCCAGGTTGGGCAGGAAGTATACGGCGCAGGTAATGCCTTTGGTATTTTACCAAGACACTATATGCAGGTTGACGAAGCCGGTTTACTGATCTATACAGATTACCCGACCTATGGCTTTTCACCCAAAAAACATAAGCCGGTTACGTTTCGCCTGTCTGGCGACGGCAGGCTGAGATCCCGGCTGATGATCGTTAAAGCAGGTAAAGCCAGGTTACCTGAGCTTACGGTTACCCATAACGGGGAGATCATCAAAGGCAAAAGTGCATCTGGCGGCAACATAGAATTTGAAGTGGCAGGCAACGCAGAAATACACATTAGCTGGAAATAAAAGCAGTGCAATAGTTGAATTATGGGCGGTCTACGCCGCCCATAATTCAACTATTGCTACAATTAAAATATAATGATTACATCATTATTGTGAAATAACAGTGGTGACACTTGATGGGGCCAAACTGATATTGAAACTGCTGCCCGAAGTGGTGAAAGTAGTATGAACCAGGTTTGAGCTGCTATTAGTTGAGTACCTGTCAAAACCTGTGGCTGATATTCCACTAAGGCTGAATGCCTGGCTGGTTGTGGCGCTGTTTTGGTTAACAATAACAATTACCAGCTTTGTACCGCTTTTGTAAGCTGTTGCATATACCCCCGAAGTTGGATTTGATGTGCAGGAAATTTTACTATATCCCGGGCGAACGAAACGGGCCCACTGCGCCATTACATAACCTAACTTTGTAATGTTGCTGCTCTCATCAATCGGGCCATAGCTACGGCGGATGTACCACCAAACATAAGCAGCCCAACCTGCATTCATACAATCGTGTATTTCTTTAGCCGCTGTCATGGCATTGCCCCAATCGTTTCCACTGATGCTGGAGTTGGTGTAATGCTCGGTCATCCATACGGATTTACCTATACTGCCCAGGCTGTATGGATTTACACCATAAATGTGCCCGCATACAAAACTGGTATTAGCCTTTGCAGTAGAATTGCTTAAAAAAGTATTGATAAAAGACTGATCCATATTAAATGGTTCAGGTGCCATAATAGGCGCACCGCAATTAGCGCCTTGCTGGGCAACAAAGTTGGTAACTTCTGATACCGAAGCCTGCATCCATGTAGAACCTGTGTAGTTGGGCTCATTAAACGGGCTGATAGCATACACACCGCCAACTGCCGAATTGTAAGAACTTAAATAAGAAGCATAAGCAGCATAAGATGAGGTGTTAAGGTGGTTACCTGTCATCATGCTTGATGGGGCATTCCATGCGGTGGCTATTACCCTGGCACCGAAGCTTTTGGCAACATCAATAGTAGGTTTTTCAGCCGCAAAGCTGCTGCTGATGGTAGGCACCATTACACGCAGAACACTCATGCCGATGCCGCTTGTGGTAGAGAAAGCTTTTGTTCGCTGGTCTGAAGTCAGGTCGGCTTGCCATGCTAAAATACTGGCTCCGCCAAAGCCTTGAACAGTTTGCTGAACTGTACTTGCATCAACAGTGGCCGTACCGGCAACCGCATCAACCGCCTTCGTGCTTTTTGATACGCCGGCACCTGCAGTTTGTTCATTAATGTTTTGTTTGGTACAGGCTGCTAATGCCAATACAGATACACAAAGCGTAAAAATGCTCTTTTTCATAAAGGTTAATTTTTGGTAAATAATAAGGTTTATATATCCGGATGGATAGACCAAAAATATCCCGGAGCATTTTTAATATATGCCATAAATTACCACAATGCTATCAATAATGTTGAAATATTACCAATATTCTCAATAGCTATAAAAATATTAAAACAGCAATATTTTCTTTACGATAAAACTGATTATCCTATATGAAACTCACTTTTACAAAGGCAATAAATAAGAGACTATAACTACGTAAGCATATCCATTTAACTTTTATTAGTAAGAATGCTGGAAACCTGCAAATCAGGTTTAGCATAGGCTAACCTGTCTAATAACCGGGGCAGGAAGTAACTATCCAAACCTGAACCAGCTACCGTACCTGCATTAATATGATCAATAGAACCATCAGGCAGGGTGATGTCTTTGTCAGCAATGATCAAGAGGATCTTACCAATGACCAAAGTGGTTCCGTTTAACTCGATGTCTGTAATTTGTACAGGCTCTAAGCCTATTTTAATTGTAGATTCTTTAACGAAGGGTGGCTTAAAGCCTTCCTGATGATACGCGGTGAAGCCACATTGCTCAAATTCTGAAACACCCGAAGGGTAACTGGCACTTGTTTGATGTGCGTTGCGATAGGTTTCGGAAGTTACATTGTTAAGCGTATACTGGTTAACCGACCTGATATTTTTAAGGCTGTCATTATGCGGGCGTGGCGGGCGAAGGATCATACCTAAAAGCGGCGGATTAGAACCCAGATGGAAAACAGAGCTAACAATGCATAAATTAGGCTTACCATCGCTGCTGATTGTACCTAACAGATTCAATGGCTTATAACCGCTAATGCTGTTCATCATAGCCGTGCGGTATGATTTTTCCATTTTCTCAATATCATCACTACCTATTGTATCCATTTTAAAAAGTTTTGATGTTTCCCATTCCACCATCTACAGATAACACTTGCCCGGTCATCCATTCAGCCTTTTCAGACAGCAAAAACTCAATAGCGCCGCTTATATCCCCTGGTTGCCCGTAACGCCCCAGCGGGTGCCTTTTAGCAGATGCTTCCTTTTTATCGTTCGTGTTCAAAAGTCCTGCTGCCAATGGTGTTTCCGTTAATGACGGCGCTACCACATTTACCCTGATCTGCTGGTTAGCTAATTCTGCCGCCAGCGAAAGTGCAAAACCCTCGAGCGCACCTTTAGCACTGCTGATACTGGTATGATAAGGCATACCTGCTTTGACAGCTACTGAACTGATAAATACTATTGCTGCATCCCCGGATGCCTTGAGCAATGGTAAGGTTGCCCTGGCTATTCGTACCGCGCCCAGGGTATTGATCTGGTAATCTTTCAGAAAATCTTCGTCCGTAAGCCTGCCAAAAGGTTTCAGGTTAATGCTGCCTGCACAGTATACAAACCCGTGCAATTGTTGCGGCAAAAAGCCTGTAAAGCCATCAACAGCTGTGGAAAGATCTGCTTGTAAAAATTCAACGTCAGTTGGCCAGCTGTCGGGCCTTTGCCTGGATATGGCATAAACCTTTGCTCCCTGATCTGTCAGCGACCTTAACAGCGCTGTACCTATAGCAGAAGCAGCGCCGGCAATTAATATATTCTTATTTTCAAAACCCATGATACTGGTAGGCTAATTATCTATACACTAATTAAGTAGAAAGCTATCCTTAAAACTACAGCTTTAATCAGATAACAAACAAGCCGCAACCCTCAAATTTGTTTTCATTGGTTTAAATCTTTGAGTTGTAGCTGTCGGCAAACTTTTAGCCATGTTCATAGTTATCAACTCGTAAACCATAATAACTTGCAAGAACACGCTAAAAACAAAAACTTTTTTGCTAATCTTTTCCTGGTGCTGGGGTTGGCTGTACTTCTTTGTGCCGAAGCCTACTCGGGTTATCGTTTGCATAGCTTATCCAAGCAGCAGGAAATGCTTAAAACAGATTTTTCTGATGTAAATAATATTACGCTGGGCTTATTTTCTGTTGACCAGTGGCGCGATGATATAAAAGGCATTATAAACCACCAGGTACGCCATTTTGAAATGACCAAGGCGCAGCGTAAAGACCTGCAGAAAGAAGTTGAACAAATTATAATGGCTTTAATTAACAAAGCGGAGGGCCTATTAAACAAACCACAGCATTCGCTTGGCGGTAAACTTAAAAAGCTTGCTGTAAAAACCTTTGTAAATACAGATAAGATAAAAGCGCAGGTTCCGGGCTTTGCCCGTACAATAATTGCACAGGCTGATAATCCGAATAATAAAAAGCAACTGAGTAAACTTGCAATGGGCAAGGTTGCCGTATTGGAGCAAAGCGATTATGTAGATAGTGCATTAACAGCTAAAGACTCAATTACCACTGTCATCTTTAAAAAATACCATGTAAAAGATCAGGATGCTCTTAACAAGCAATTGACGACTTCGCTTGAGCAGATCAGGAAAACGATGTATAACTACTCTTTTACCATGTTGGGTTGCGTAGTATTTGTATTGCTAATGTGGTGGCTGCTACGCAAACGCACCGAGCTGCATGTAACGCTTTTCATCATGTCTTTGCTGTTTGCTTTTATTTTACTGGCGGTAGGACTTACGGCATCTATGATAGAGGTAGACGCCCGGATTGGCTCGCTTGATTTTGTCTTGCTTGGCGAACATGTGACATTTAAAGACCAGGTGCTATTTTTTCAAAGTAAAAGCATACTTGATGTAGTAGAAGTATTGGTGAAACAGCCAAAGGCAGATTCCATTTTAGTTGGTGTTTTAATACTTGTATTCAGCATACTTTTTCCTATCATGAAATTATCTTCAACAGGCATGCACCTGCTTGGCAACAAAAAGCTGGCAGAAAATAAGGTTATTAAGTACTTCGCCTTTCAATCGGGCAAATGGAGCATGGCCGATGTTATTGTGATTGCTATACTCATGGTTTTTATAGGCTTAAATGGTTTGCTGGAAAGCCAGTTAGCTATGCTTAACATTAAAAGCGGCCCGCTTACCATTATCACCACTAACAATACCGCCCTTCAGCCTGGCTATATCATCTTTATCAGTTTCGTAGTGTATGGACTTATCCTTTCCACGATACTCAAATTTATCACCCCGAATGATGCACATTGATTATTGATTGAGAAATGACGACAGTCCAAACACATAATAAAACAAGGATAAGTAACCTATTACTTGCGGTAGGCCTGCTTATACTTTTAGGCATAGAGATGTTCTGCGGTTACCATGTAGATGTTTTATCAAAACAGCAGGAGCAGCTTAGAGAAGATTACAGTACGGTTAACAGCATTACATTCGGGATATTTTCTGTTGACCAGTGGAGAGATAAAATAGTTGATGTGGTTGATAATCAGGTTACCGAATTTAAAATGACTTCGGCCCAGAAAAAAGAATTACAGGCAGCGGTTGAAAAGCAATTACAGCAACTGGTAACTAAAACGGCTGCCCAATTTCAAAAACCACAAAAAAGCATTGGCGGTAAGCTTAAAAACCTGGCCTTTAATGCTGTAGTAGATGTGGACGACATCCGCGCGCAGGTACCTTCTTTTGCCCATACCATTGTAATGAAGGTTAACAGCCCTACCAGCACAAAAAGGTTGAAGGGAATTGTAACCAGCAAATTAGACCAGCTGGGCCGGCAAACCTATGATAGTACAGCAGAGGCGAACCTTACCCTGACCAAGTATATGTTTAACAAATACAGGGTTAAGGACAAGGCACAATTTAATAAGCTGATCAATAGCAGCTCGTTTGAAATGCGCGAGCTTACTTACAAATACGCTTATGTGATGTTTGCATGTGTTGTAATTGCTTTAATGTTATGGTGGGTGCTCAGAAAATATGTGCATCTGCATACTACCTTTTTCGTCCTTTCATTATGCATAGCGCTGGTATTACTGATTGTGGGGGCTACCGCATCTATCATTGAAGTAGATGCCCGTATAAAAGCCATGAATTTTATGCTTTTGGGCGACAAGATCGGCTTTGATAACCAGGTGCTTTTTTATCAGAACAAAAGTATTTTAGAAGTGATTAAGGTGTTATTAGCACAGCCAAAGCCCGATGCAATAGCTGTTGGGGTATTACTCACGCTGTTTGTAATCATATTACCTGTGCTGATTTTGATAGCCACCGGCATACATGTATCATGCAACGAAAAATTGGCCAATAATAAGGTAGTGCGTTATCTTGCTTTGGAATCGGGCAAGTGGAATATGGCCGATGTAATGGTGGTCGGCATTATAATGACCTACATTGGCTTAAACGGCATCTTAAAAAGCCAGCTATCCGGACTTAACATCCACAACAGCACACTTACATTAGATACCGTAAATCAAAGCGCATTGCAGCCAGGCTATCTTATTTTTGTGGCTTATGTAGTGTATGAAACTATTCTGAAACGCATTCTGAAAAATGTGCTAAACGGCAATAAAGCAGCAGCTGAAAATGGCTAAATGCGACTGGAGTTTTGTTGCTTAATTTCCCCTTTTATATTGACTATCAGGCAATCTGCAATAAGTTTGTCCCCTTGTGAAAGTTAGCGACGAAACTCCTGCCTATGCATTCCCCTTTAAGGGGAAGTCTACTGACTGTAAAAATTGCAATACGTTATCAAGGGTATCTTCCCCCGTACTCCACTTTATCTCTTTCTGTAATCATTTTACCTCGTAGCGAAATAAGCACTAAAAATATTCCGGTGGTATAACACGGTAATAATATTGATAAACAGTACAATATTATACTGATATTGTATCTGTTTTAATAAATACATTAAGCCTGTCCTTATGCAGTTATCTTTCCAAAAATCGGTAGCTTTTGTAATTTCCATATTTATTGGGATAACTACTTTTGCCCAGATTAAACCAGGGAAAATCATTTTTACAGATGATAAAGTAAATCTTGAAAACACAAATGCTTCAACTGCATTACAAAAACTTTTACTTACCAATAAAACTAACCTTTATATAACCGTATCTCTAAAGCAACCGTTAACAGATGAGCTTCACAAACTGGCTCCCGGTTTAAGTAAAGATTCCTTATCAAAAGTTGGCAATTACCAGTTTAACTTCTTTGTTGACGATAAGCTGGTCTATCATACTGAGCTTATTCCGGGTGCGCCAAGAGCACAGCAGCAACAGCAGGATACTTTATGGATAAAACCGCTTATAGATAATCAGAACGAAGGTGCCTGGTGGAGCCAGTCGGCATGGAACCGCTTTATGTTCAGTGGTGGCGACAGTGCTTTAACTGATGGGCCTCACAAATTCCGGTTAACGTTAAGGCCGTATGTGAAAACCCCTGAATTAAAAACAGGCGATATTATTGCTGAAGGCCAGCTTGAACTTATAGTCAAACGCAAACCGGATATTGATTTAGCTCACGTAAAGCTATCCCCCTTAAAGCCGTATGATGGCTTGGCTGTCTCCAATGAAAAGTTTGATATAAATAAAATTAAGGAACTGCGTGCTTACATTGAAGCCGACGCATTTAAACACGTAACCAGTGTTGTTGCGATTAAGAATGGTAAGATACTTTTTGAAGAATATTTTAATGGCGCAACGCGCGACAGCCTGCACGATGTACGCTCGGTAGGCAAAACATTTGCGTCAACTCTTACAGGTATGGCCATAAGGGATGGTTACTTACAATCCGTCAATCAGACTTTAAGTGATTTTTATGATCTTAAAACTTTTAAAAACTATTCACCAGCCAAAGCAGGTACCCGTCTTAGAGAATTACTGACCATGAGTTCGCGCTTTGATGGCGATGACGATGATCCAAGTTCTGCTGGAAATGAAGAAAACATGTACCCAACTGATAACTGGGTAAAATTCACCTTAGATCTTCCGCTTGATACTATAAAATATCATGGTCAATGGCACTATTTCACCTCTGGAGTAATGCTGTTAGGTAGTACACTGGATAAGGTGATCCCGGGCGGATTGGATAAGTATGCCGATAAGAACCTTTTCAAACCTTTACATATTACTAATTACAAATGGGTATATACGCCTCAGCATGTACCAAGCACTGCCGGTGGGATCAGGATGAATTCGCTTGATTTTGCCAAGTTTGGCCAGCTATATGCTAACAAGGGCAGCTGGAATGGTAAACAACTGCTTCCGGAAAGCTGGGTTAAGGAAAGCCTTTCTCATCAGCTGCCGATAACTGGCAGAAAGAATGAGTTTTACGGCTATTTATTCTGGAATAAAACCTATAAAAGCGGTAGCAAAGACTATGAAGCTTATTATTGCTCTGGTAATGGCGGGAACAAAATATATGTATTTAAAAACCAACCATTAGTGTTAGTAATTACCGCTACAGCTTATGGCAGCGGCTATGCTCATAAACAAGCCGACCGCATTGTAGAAGAATTTATATTACCAGCGATATATAAGTAAGCCGAGGCATTAAGTTGTATAGATGCACTATAACTTACTCTACTTATTAAGCATTAACTAATTTAGGCTTTTTGTTCATCTGGAAAAGCACCACAATTACTATTACAGATAATAGAATAAATACCAGGTAGCTGTAACTTAAATTAAGTTCGTCTTTAGCCGGGATAGCCGCTACTACAAAGTATGTAAGTAACGACAGGATAACGTACACCATGCCTCCTGTTAAACCGCCAGACATGGCTGCATTTTTAGGGAAACGTCCCAGGCAATAAGTGAAGTAGTTATTGTAGGTAAATCCGGCGCCAACATGTATTACAAATGCAAAAAACACCATAACATAAATATTGCTGATGAAATGCACACTGATGATCATCAGCGTAACCGTAAGTAGCTGTAGCAGAATATTCACAAATAACTTTCCGAAAAACGGACGGCTGATAAGCGCGCGGCCAATAAAACCGCCCAACATCCAGGCACAACCCAAAATTAGCGAACAGTAACCGGCAACTACCGGCGTAAACTTAAAATGGTGCTCTACAATAAATGGCCCGGTCATGTTGTAAATGATCACCATAGAATAAGCAAAACTCAGCATTAATATGCCAAGGCTAAACGTGGTGGTCTTAATCATCTCTGCATATAGCCCCGCTATTTTTCTTAGGTGAAATTCGGTGCGATGCCTTATGGTTTCTCCGCTATAAATCACCTCAAGCACAGCTATAATGGCCGCCATACCTGCCAGAAAATAAAAGTTAGACTCCCACCCTAACGTGCTTTGAAAATATCCGCCCAGAAACGGCGCAACAATTGGCCCAGCCGACCATATAATGGTAAACATGCTTAGATAATGTTTAAGGCGATCGCCTTCATAAACATCAACAAAATAAGCACGTTTTGCTACCACGATCATGGCTACGGTAATACCATGAATAATTCGCATGGCATAGATCACGTAGATATTATGTGTAAGCGCAATAACAAGGCTTGCCAGCACAAATATGAACAACGCCCCTAAGCTAAATTTGTAACGGCCGTAAGAGTCTAATATACTGCCTAAAAAAAGTTGTGAAACCCCATAGCTGATCAGGAACAGTGTAAGTGTTAACTGAACCTGGATACTGCTGATGTGCATATCGGCACCCATGCTGGGTAAAGAAGGGATGTATATATCAGTAGCAAAGCCAGAAAGCGGCAACAAGGCAAACGCCAGTATGGTTGAAATCCGCCGATCTTTAAGTTGCGGCGTTGTTAAAGCAGGTGTTGAAAGCATTTGCGGGCAAAGGTAGCATTACCTTAAATGCAAATTGTTAAATAAGCGTAAGAATAGCATGACCGTATTTCTACAAATAAATATATCTTGCTTCCTGATCTTTTAAATATTCTGCCAAATGTTTGAACAGGTAAAGGCATCTCTTTTGGGCTTCGGAAACTTTTCTGAACAGGAGCTTGCAGAAATAACTGCCCGTTTAAAACGGGTGATGATTTGCAAAGGAGGGATGTTAATCAATGAAGGCGACATTTGCCAGCAGTTTTACTATGTTAGCTCCGGTAGTTTCCGTCAATACTACATGCTGGAACACGCAGAAGAAACCACACTCAATTTGCATATCACAGGCGACTGGATAGTAGAACATCAAAGCTTCATGTCACAATCGCCATCCTGTACCATTATCCAAGCGGTACAGGATAGCGAAGTATTTGAATTGAGTATTTATTATTTTCATGAACTAATCCGTATCTCGCCGTCGTATTTTCGGTTAGGGCATATATTGGAACAAAGCACTCAGGTACAAGCCTACAGGCAAAACCGTCTATCGCCCGAAGAAAAATATACGCTTTTACTGAATAACAAACCTCAGATCATACAACAGTTTCCCCTAAAGCATATTGCTTCATTTTTAGGTATTACTCCCGAAACTTTGAGCCGTGTTCGGCGTAAAGTGATTTCTTGATTACAATCAAGCGCTTATACCCGCTCTAATTGCTACGTTTGCATCAACAGAATCTAAAACAACATGAATATTCAGGCAAAATCAATTCGGCCGTTTGTAGGCTCAAAAAACTTTGAACAATCCCGAAGCTTTTACCGCGATCTGGGTTTTGAAGAAATTGTGTTAATGCCCAAAATGTCTTTGTTTAAGACAGGTGATTTCGGCTTTTACCTGCAGGATGCCTATGTGAAAGACTGGATTGATAACACCATGATCTTTATGGAAGTTGAAGATGTCGACCTTTTTTGGCAGGAGCTAAACAAACTGGATTTACCTAAAAAGCATGCCGGTGTAAAGGTACACCCTGTAAGAAATGAAGATTGGGGTAAAGAGTGCTTTGTACATGACCCGGCAGGCAACTTATGGCACTTTGGCCAGTTTCATACTAAATGATACCATCCCTGCCTTTTTCATGAACTATGTTATAAGTCAGGGCTTAAAGCAAAATAAAGTACTATTTAACCTCCAACGTTATTAGCTTTTGATCAAAGCAGGGTTTGAAAGCTTTTCGCCAATTTTCATTAATGATATCTGCTTTATTAACCTTTTCTTCTTTGTAAAACCTGATAAACAGATAGATATTTTTAGGGCTGCTGCTCCTGTAAAAGTCATACAGGTTAGGAGAATCATTATTAGACGGGTCTGTATTTTAACCAGAAAACCCGGAATCTTTTTATTATCGACAGTTATGGTACACAAGAGCTTTTTCTGTAGCTTTTGTACATTTAAGCTGATCTGAGCACCGGCACAAGGATCATTTTCAATATCAGATGTAAATGTATACGATTTCGTATATCGAATAATATTTTCAGATTTAACCGCGACCTGTGCATAACTGATACAATGTGAGCATATGATCAGTAAGATAGAGGCAATCCGTTTCATTGAATTTATTAAAACACATTTCAATGCTGTTACTCTGACTCCAGCGTCATTACCTTATGGTCAAAGCAGGGTACAAATACCTTTAACCCATCCTGGTTAATAATATCGGCTTTACTTCTACTATCATCCGTGTAGAATTTTATAAAAAGATATACTGCGGATGGATGTCCGGTCCTGAAAAAATTATAAAGTCCGGGCGTGTCTTTTTCAATTGTATTTTTAACTAAGTATCCGGATATTTTTTTGTCGTCAATGGTTATGGTGCAAAGTAATTTGGCTGCCTTCTTAATTACTTTTACTTCCAACTGTGCCCCTGCACAAGGTTCTTTTTCCCAGTCAGATGTAAGTGTATATGCTTTATTAAAATTTATACAATTTGCCTTACTCTGCGCTTTTACAAAGCAAAAGGCGAACAATAGAAACGCTATTAAAATTACCTTTTTCATATTTTATCGACTTCTTTCTGTTGCGATATCAACTTTACTTTTTAAACTTTTTTCTGATTTGGTTAATGGCAGCGGCGGTTTATGGGCAAGCTTGGCATTAACTTTTGCCATACTATCCTGGGTTAACGTAATATACCGCTGATAAGCTGTTTTTGAGGTTTCTTCTGATGAGTTTGCATCATGCTCATCATGTAACAGGTTGGCCCATTTATAAACTGCATCCTTATAATTATTACACTTGCTTGTAGATAGTTTATAAGTTCCTTTTTTAGAAAGGTCAGTAGATACGCAAGTACCAATAGTTTTTATAATACTTTTTGCATATCCCTCCCTGTCGCGGTAATGCGTAAAACCACCATTGATACGATAAGTACAGTACATTGGATCATCATTGTCCGCATCAACATTTAAATCCGTAGGCGATAGATGCACATGCCAGTACCATGCTGCCGAATCTATAGAATATGGCGCATTCTCCAGCTTCTCGTTATTAGGTTCAGTAGTAAAATTTTGACCTTTATAATTACCATAAGCCGTATAATTTGTACGGCCTGTGATCTGGATTAATCCTCTGCCTAAAAACCTGTAACCATCTCCTTTTTCGGTGTTTCCCAAGTCGGTACGGCCTTCATATTTTTTCTGAACTGCCGTAGGCCCCCAAATTTCTTTAGTTAGTGTAAAACTTCCCGACTCTACTTTTACCTGTGCAACAAAATGTAATATTCTTAAACAGGTATTGATCTGGTAAGTCTTTATCGCTTCATTAAATCCATCTAAATAGTCTTTTGCTTTAGCCTCTGATATACCCATCAACATCAGGTCATCTTTATCAAGTTCCCTGTTGCAGAAACATGTTTTTAAGATAAACCATAAGTCAGATTTATTAAGGTAGATGCCTTTGTCCTTGGTAGGCTGTGTTACCTTATCGTCCTCGTTATTGTATTGTACATCCAGGTCACTTTGTGCTTTAACTGTAAGGTGCAGATAAGCCTTTTTTTCTTTGCTGTCG
Organism: Mucilaginibacter sp. KACC 22063; assembly: GCF_028736115.1. Classification (NCBI taxonomy): domain Bacteria; kingdom Pseudomonadati; phylum Bacteroidota; class Sphingobacteriia; order Sphingobacteriales; family Sphingobacteriaceae; genus Mucilaginibacter; species Mucilaginibacter florum. The sequence goes on from NZ_CP117877.1 coordinate 3,627,418, forward strand.
TTAATCTTTTTAGCCCAATCTTTGGCCGTATCCGCTTCTTTTGGCTTCAGCTCTACTTCGGCAACTGCCCTATTCGCAAAAATACTGTCCGCTTTATCAAATTCGGTCTTGGTTGCATATTCGCCAACCTTGGCAGTAATATCTGTTTTTTCAGCACCATCCTGCAATATGGTTACAGTTTGGTCGGGGCTTACAAAAGTGGTGTTGTTGCTGCCCAAAACCTCAAAAGTAAGCGTGGCATCTTTCAGGCCGGCAGTTTCTGCTACCAGAAAAACCTTAGAACCTAATATGGCGCTTTTGATACGGTCTAAAACATATTTTTTTTCATAATACTTTAAAGCTACCGTTTTACCCGGAACTGGCTTCTTCGGTATATCTTTCAGTTTAACGCCCTTGTGTGCAGCGACGATTGATTTCTGCGTATCACCTTTTACTATGGTATAATTTTCTGTTTTAGTAACTACATCTTGCTGCACTTTTTTAGCAAAGTATGCTTTAATAACAGTTGCCTTGCCCGGCGGCGGGTCCTTCGGCTTATTATTTAGCACTACACCATTTTCTTCGCCATGCAGCGATACCTTTTTACCGGCATTCAGATTTACACGTTCGCCGTAAACATCATAATCATTTTTAACAGTGGTGGTAATTGAGCCCCCTGCTGTTTCGGTTATAGTTCCGCCTGCCATAGTTAAAATAATAAGCTTTTCTCGCCGCTATTAGATTTGACTTCTTTTTTGGCATGATGGTTTATATTACCATCGGTACTACTTACAGTAACTTCTTTTGAGGCCTGCTGACTATGCGTTTCTGAGTGTGTGGTAATATTGCCGGTGGCTGCTTTAGAAATGTTGGCAGCAATAAGACTGTAATCCTGCCCTACGCTTTGGGTAAATTCTTTACCCACCTGTACGCTCATGTTCTCCTGTACAATTACGTCAAGATTACGGGCAGTAAGCGTCATGTTTTCTGTAGCGGTTACATTAACATTATTACCGGCAGTAATACTTACATCATTGTTTGCAGTTATTACAATGTTATCGCCATTAGTATCAATACGTATCACATTGTTTTTTCTGTCGGTAACAATTATGCCCTGAGTTTCTACACTGTCGTCAAAGCTAATCAGGTGGCCACTGCGGGTAGCAATGCTTTTAAGATGATTGTTCACCTGCTGCTGGCTGTCGCCATTATTACTATGATAAAGGCTGCCCATTATAACCGGGCGCGCAATGTTTCCTTCTTCAAAACCAACCAGTACCTGGTCGTTAATTTCCGGAATAGCGATAAACCCACGGTTGTTTTGCCCCTGATCATCATTGCCTGCTGTTGGCGAAACAATACGCAACCACTCTGTAGGGTCATTTGATGTACATTGCCATTTAAACTGCACCTTGATACGGCCCTGTGCTTCAGGGTCGTTATTATCAAGCACTGTTGCCAGTTGCATATCTGCCAATGGCTTAGTTACTGCTTTTACCGGCAAACGCTCGGTATCAGCATTTACTGCTTCAAAGGTATTATGGTAATGGCCTACCCCATCTATCTGGTGGTATACAGAGGTAACCAGGAACTTGCCAAAATCATGTTGCTCAAAATCAACCAAACCCTTTAAACTGGTACTGATATTCAGCACCGCCCCTAAAGCAACCTGTGGCTCGTCGCCGCTGCCGTTAAGCCGTAATAATTCTGAAACAGTTGCTTTTTGCTCATTATCTACAAAGTAGTCGATGTCTTTTTTTGAGTTTACCCTAACGGCAACAGGCTGGTTGTAATTTTTGCTGAAGATCTGGTTAGATGCTTCTATAGCATGCGACAGATCAGGCGTTGTACCCGAAGCTGACGGCTGCGACGTAAGCAGCTCATCCTGTTTAGGGTCATAAGCAAACTTGGTGTATTTAAGCGGCGCCACCTGCAGCCCATACTGCATGGTTTGCAGGTTACGGCCATATATTAAAGATACTTCTTTCAGTTTATCGGGTTTACCGAAATTTAGTTGGGTACCATCATAGTAAAACCATTCGTGGTATTCTGCCGAAAGGCGGTTAAGAAACTGAAAATCGCTTTCCCGGTATTGAATAATATAATCAATAGTATCCTGGTAAACAGGCCTGTTCTTTATTTTAAGATCATTTGAAGGTGCATCTTCGGTAGCCTGCGATACAATGGTCTGCAGGTCTTTACCAAGATATGACCCCAGGTCGGGGCCGCGCTCTAACAAAATACTCGGACTACAACCACTTATTACCAACTCGCCATGATAGCCGTTGGTGTGTACAAACTCTACTTTAGTGATCTTTCCGGTAAAAACCTGTTCCATGCCTGGTACGTTACCAAACTCAATGGTAATGTTTTTACCCACATATCCTTTAGAATTATCAAGCGAAAGCGTACCGAAGCTTTCCATCTGATCGTAATTGAAATGCAGTTCAAAAGTATGATGCTCATTAAAACGCTGCATTATCGCCAAACTTGAGAAATGGCTTACCGTTGTACCTTCAATTTGTATATTGGTTATTACCTTATTTTCCATCGGCTTAATATTTGTGAACGGCTTGTTTGTTCGGTTTAGAATAATTTATAACTGATAGTTAACAGCACATCCGCATGTATTGTTTATATTTAATACAGTTTATCTGGCAGATCACGCTGTAAAGCTTTAACGATTTTTATGACAAAAGCGTATTTATAGACCTTCTGTAATAATTAAACAACCCGGTAATAAAGCTTATATCTTTAAATCAATAATCCATCCCTGGGTCAAGCTTAAACTCTAAATTGAGAGAATCTATTACTGTTTTTTAATATTGAAATTATAATTAGTAGTTACCCTCTAAAAAAGTGGATCTGCGCCACCCTTCAATCCAATTATCAGCAACTAAATGAAACAGCCTGTCTTGTGTTTTTAGTTTCAGTTTTTCTAACCCTTTTGCGACATCTATTAAAAACCAACCAGTGCTATTAAGTGTTAGCCACGCGCTTTTTAAATCATCATTAGCTAAATAACCTTCAAAAAGCTTTTGCTGATCGGCTCCTGTTTCTAACCACAGAGGTAGGTTAACTAATCCTTTAAGAAAACTTTTGGCAGCAATTTCAAATGAACAGGAATTAGTAATCTGCTTAGGGTTAAATATTTCACAAGAAGAAGGAAAATCACCCTGGTATTGTTCGAGATTATCGCAGTAATATAAGGGCAGATCATCTTTAAAGAAGACTAACTTATCAAATTGCTCTGGGTCATCACCGTAATTCTCAGCAAATGCCAATACATCCTTGCTATTTGTATAATTACAATTTTGTGCAAAATTTTGTGTTTCAGCCGTCAACTCCTCTTTAAGCATAATTTGTTCTAAAATCAGCTTGGTAATAAACTGCTTTTCATTCCTTTGTTTTTCCGAGAAATAGCCGTTTTCTAAAACGTATTCAACAAATGTTCTGCTCCTTTTGAAAAAGAAATGATTCAAGACGCCGTAATAAGAAGCTCCATGACCTACGAAAAGAGGAATCAATGCAGGCGGATGAGGGTACCAATAATTATCTAAGTTATTATACTCACCATTATTATAGGGAATGTTGATCTCTCCCCTAACTAAGTTTTGAAAAGCATCATCGAAGTTTAATAAATTTAGAAGTTTTTCCAATGTGTCGTGTAAATTCTTTTTAACACTAAGCAATTACCTATTTCAATGCACCATATCATAAGGATAATATTGCTGGTCTTGTAAGCTGCTATCGTCCAGACCTAATACAATTACCAATGCCCCGCTCTCCCATGACCAGTAACCCGCATAAGTATTATGTTTGTTTTTATGACTGTCGTACCAGCCTGCATCTGAATGGCCTTGATACCATTCTTTATCAAGGTATTGCTTTAGTCGTTCTACCGATCGCTGTTTGTCTGTTTGAGCAAGCGTGATTACATCAACAAGTGCTTTGTAGGGAGTTTCAAACTTCACATCGCTACTTTGTTTACCCCAGTTATACCTTGAATTGATTAGAAAGTCAATGATATAATCATTGGGATCATCCTTTTTAACAAGTTCAACCAGTTTATCAAATTCACTTTGTTCTACCCGAAGAAGTATTGACAAACTAAGCGAGTCCAGTACCAAACGATAGGTTAACCCTTTATTAAATTTGAAAGATATATTCAGAAATTCTCTGAAATAGTTTAAAGTATCGCTGATAGGTAAACCCGCAGAATAACCAGCTTTAATTTCATCAAGATAAAAATTTTGTAAAGAATATAAGCCATTTAATGCTCCTCGATCTTCTGTTCCTTTTTCCAATATTACTTTTCCCACTAAGGCTTCAAACTTTTTTATTCTTTCAGTTTGATAGTTAATATATTCTTCGAAATAATTTACATCTTTTAAATTGTCTCTTAACATATGATTTGCTTATGCCTATTAGCATATGGGTGCCCATTATTCAAACTACCTATTCCAATGCACCATATCATAAGGATAGTATTGCTGGTCTTTTAAGCTGCTATCGTCCAAGCCTAATACAATTACCAACGCCCCGCTCTCCCATGACCAGTAACCCGCATAAGTATTATGTTTGTTTTTATGACTGTCGTACCAGCCTGCATCTGAATGCCCTTTATACCATTCTTTGTCAAGGTATTGTTTTAATCGTTCTACCGATCGCTGTTTGTCTGTTTGAGCAAGGGTTATTACATCAACAAGTGCTTTATAGGGCGTTTCAAACTTCACATCGCTACTTTGCTTACCCCAGTTATACCTTGAATTGATTAGAAAGTCAATGATATAATCATTGGGATCATCCTTTTTAACAAGTTCAACAAGTTTATCAAATTCGCTTTGTTCAATTTTTAATAGGATCCCGATTGATAGCATCCATAACATTTGAACATAGAATGCGGTTGAATTGTATGTTAGCTCAAACCATTTAACAGACTCTTTAAAATCACCAATCAACTTTTCTATATCTTCTCCTTGTGAGTATTTCGCAATTAAGATATTCCTTGAAAATAAGTCAAGTGTAGTACTACTGTTTATAAAACCCTGCTTAGGATCATCTAATCCTTCTATTCGTGTTATATAATTACGTTTTCTATCGGTTGTACTACCAACATAGTTATTGAAATACGCTTCGTCTTTAATTTTATCTCTAATTATATTTATCATTTAGAATTTATTAAAAACCAAAGTATTCGAGCCTATTTTACTTAGAATACAGCTTAACTATATTTCCTAACCAACCAGGTGTATACTCATCAGATCTTTTATGCATGACAAAATCTTCTGCAAAAACCTGCTCGTCAATCCAGGTATTAAAAAATTCCAACTTGTCATCATAGCTAAACTGATAAACAGGGGCTGTTATTTGAGATAATACAATAGTTAATTGATACCATGCACCCTCATTAGGCGACTTTTGATACATTACTTCACGCAGTTGACGTAATATGCTAACTATATCGTTCTTTTTTAACATTAAATACAGCTTCGTATTATCGTATTTCTCATAATTAGCCGACGCAGATTTTTTGTAAAAAGCAACATTTGAAGATTGATTAGCTATTATATAACATTCTAATTTTAGTTCACTAAATTGCTCTTTTTGTAACAGGTCAAGAAAAAAAGAGTTGATGGGTTCTCTGAGTTTTATTTCCTCCTCTGTCAAGTTTGTCGTTTGTTTACGAAGTGGGATTTCTTTAGACGAGTTAAAAGAATCATTTGCAATTTTTATTGATAAAAGTTCAGTTGAATCGCTCTCTTTGGATCCATTATCTAAAAAAGCCAGCCAGAAAAGTTTGTTTTTTTGGGGATTAATGTTCTCTAAATCCTCGGCTCCACCATTAAATGCTAATGAAGCATAAAAGGACGAAGACCAGCTTTCCGGTTCGTCATTAAATTCGTCTATAGGATTTGAAGTTAAGCTGTCTTTAAGTATTTCATATCCTGCAAAAACGATTGATAATCCTGAATAAACGGATTCAAAATTATCTTCTCCCAATCTGTTTTCAAGATAGGTATGCATTAAGTGAAGGTCTTTAAGAACTTCTTCCTTACTTTTAGCACCTGCTATAAATACTTTTAAAAGATCAACAAGATCGGCCATACGTTTTTCATCAATATGAATAGAATAGACCTGGTTAAACGTATTAATTGCGGTGTTAAGCACTAAAATAAACGCTTGTTTCTTATCCAATCCGGCAAGAAACTCATTTCTGCTAACCCTTGCAAAATGATGTATCGGGTTAGCCTCAATGATTGCTTTATAATGGTTGATTTTTTCTATAGGTATCATTTAATTTTATTTTGGAATAAATTCTACTGTGCCATCAGGATTAAAAATACGTGTGCCTTCTGGATCACTAACAATTACTTCTTTGCCGGTAGCAATAGCTTGTTTTTGGGCAAAGGATTGGCAATCTACACACATTGGTCTTGACACTCCTACAGGTTCATTAGGACTATTAACAAGAACCTTTTTCTCTGCATGCGAACTATTATACTTACCATCAAATCCACCTTGTTTAATCTGATCCATTGCCCCTGCTTTTTTAGGAGAATGACCGATTTCATCAGAATAAGATTTAACTTTTTTAGGAGGTACATCTGTATATCCACCAGGTGATTCTTTCCAACCACTGACAGCTTTAATACCATCAGTAGCAACCGTTTTAGATTCAAAATTTTTTCCAAGCTGGTTGTACTCATCTATAGCCCTGTCTCTAGCAGTTTGTGATTCAGAAATTTTACCTTCAAGGTTACCCTCTTCATATGCCTTACCATCTTCACCTGGTTTAACTGCTTCGGGTTCATTTGCAGGTTTTGGTGCTTGAGCATCTGGTTCGTCTTTTGTCTTTCCTTCATCCTCTTTTGCAGGCTCTTCTTTTGGCTGAGGTTCTTTAACCGGTGTTTTAAGGTGCAAAAAGTATAACAATAATAAAGCATCGGTTGGTTGTGCCTGCCCTGTAGCTATTCTTTTAATACTTCCTGCTTCGGGTATTGCTCCTTCGCCAAAGCTTTGTGCCGCATCACTTGCTGTATTGGCTCTTCCGGTTGCCCAGTCGTTGGAGGCCTGGTTTGCCCCAAATACACCTCTTACGGCTAAACCAATACCCGTAAAAGAACCTGCTATATTTGCCCATATACTACCTAATGTAGGCACTGCAATAGTTGCAGCACCGGCAAATAACGCGCCTATTGTACCAATGAGTGCGCCGCCCAGCGCTCCTTCTACTACGGTTGTGCCAAAGTTACCAACACCAACCAATAATGCCTGCCACCAGTTTTTAACGTTAGGTGCCTGCCTTATTTCGGCCCCAAAAATAGGGCATTTCATTACACTGCCTGTAGTCAGCGTTTTTTGGCCGCCTATTACCAGGTTATTTTTTTCAACAGTCCATGTGCGGATCAATGCTGCTTTTTGCCCGCATACAAGTGCGCCTGCAATTGAGCCCACTGCGGCACCGGCTGCGCCGGCAATAGCACCCGCCACTACAATGGCACCCAATGCTGCACCGCCTGTGGCTACTATTGCTACGGTTACTATTGCTGCAATGGCTGCCATTATCAGCATCATCCATTTACAAACAAAATCGCCTACAGAAGCAGTAGCGGTATCTGTCTTTAACAAATACTTTTTACCATCCTTCTGTTTAACCGTAAGTTGGACACTTTGCATACGCGCAGGCATAATGCCTTGCGTACACATCCAGTAGTCTTCTTCCGTTGCTATCTTTTGTCCCATAACTACATCTAATCAACAAAAAACGATCTGGCAGGGGTACTATTAACGTGTGGTTCTTTGTGTGTGTTATTTGGTTCTCGCGCTGTTTTATCAGCATTTTCAAAACTATCAGCTAATATTATAAATTCTACTTTTGAATGTAACAGCTGCGGATGTGCTATCTCTTCTTTAATAACTGTCCCCTTTAATATTTTACCTGTAGCATTATCCAATAGGTAGTTTGCAGTTTCTGCAAAGGCAGGCTTTAAATCAGTGGCTGTTGTAATAGGAAAACTTCCGTAAGCTTTAGTTAACCAGGTACTATCAATGCGGTGTACAGGCGTACCTGTACTGTTTAAGCTGAGGCTGTGATTATCAGGAGCATCTATTTGCGACAGCTGATAGCGCCAGTCTACCTCTGCCTGCATAAACAAGCTTTTCTTAATTGCAGAAGAATTGCCATTTATGTTTCTTCCCCAGAACTGATAGAAATATATTTCAAAAAACTCATTATTTCTAACTGCTTCTAATATCTTATCGTCACTCGCAAATATTTCCTCATTTAAGTTAATGAGGCCATTAATGCTCGGATATTTATCCTGAATAGCCTGCATTTCGGCTTTCACCTGTTGCCATTTCCTTTTGATAACATCCAGATTCAGCAGCTTTATTAAGGTTCCTTTTTTGTCTACAAAGAAATTCAGCTCATTATACATTTTCTTAAATGCATTATTTAACAAGCTTAGTTCCCTGATATTTTCATTGTTAGTATTAGTTAGCACATTATCTAATGTCAACAACTCAATGTGGTAGTAATTTTCTGTAATGTCTATCACTCTTATATCCCAACGGCATTCATTACTGGTATCTATTACCAGGCTACCCATAGTAATGGCCGAATGTTGTAATACCCTGTACCGCTCGGTAAACTTGCTCTTTATGCTGAGCTGTTTTTCGTTCTCGCCGTTAAAAATATTGAACATAGCTTTAAAGTTTAGTTGATAAATACATTACCGCCATCAAGTTTGCTTTCTCCCTTAATATGATTATTTGCGGCTTCCACATTAAATATTTTACCCTTAATGCTAATGGTACCGTCTGTATTGAGGGTTATAGAACTATCCCCTGTTTCGATAACTATTGTAGTTTTTGATTTAAGTGTGATAGACCCATCCTTATTTTTTATCGTAATTAAGTTATCCCCTGTTTGGTGTGATATGGTTTGTGCTGCTGTAGCCTGAATAGCCCCTTGCTGCTCATGTACATTAACAATATTAGCACCAGATGTAGCAAGGCTTAGCGCATGTGCACCATCATCAAAAGTGAGGTGGCTCCCCTTTCGTGATGTCATGCCTTTGATGTTACTATTGGTAAAACCTCCGCTATCTACATTATTGCTATGGTAAACGCTACCCATTACCACAGGGCGCGCAATGTTACCTTCTTCAAAAGCAATGATCACCTGGTCGCCAACCTCGGGCACTACCAGAAAGCCCCGGTTTTTACCGGTATCACCACTGCCGGCATTAGGGCTTACTACTCTTAGCCACTCAGTAGGATCATTACAGGTACACTGCCATTTAAACTGTACCTTTATCCTGCCCTGCTTTTTAGGGTCGTCATTTTCAAGCACAGTGGCTAACTGCATATCGGGCAAGGGTTTTTCGGCATTGCGCACAGCTAACTTCTCACTGTCGGCAGATACACCTTCAAAAGTATTTTGATAGTGACCCACACCGTCTAACTGGTGGTAAACGGCTGTTACCAGAAATTTCCCAAAATCCTGCACTTCAAAACCGGTATCTGCACGCATACTGGTACTAATACTTACGATACTGCCCAGTTTAACCTGCGGGTTATCGCCGTTGCCCATAATATTCAGCAATTCAGATACAATGGCCTTATGCTCATCATTAACAAAGGTGTCTATCTCCTTTTGATTATTTACGCGTACGTCCAAAGGTTCGTTATACTGCTTGCTATAGACCTGGTTTGATGCCGATATCGCATGCGACAGATCTGGGTTACTTCCGCTTGCATCGGCAGGCTGAGCCACCAGCAGTTGGTCTTGAGGAGAATGGTAAGAGAATTTTTTATACTTAAGCGGGGCTATCTGCATGCCATATTGCAGACTGTGCAAATCTCGGCCATATACAAGGGCAACCTCATCCAGCTTTGATGGTTTACCGAAGTTTAGTTTTACACCGTCATAATAAAACCATTCGTGGTACTCGGCCGAAAGGCGATTAATAAAATCAAAGTCACTTTCGCGATATTGGATAATATAATCTATCGGTGAAGTGTATGATGGATTGATATTAAAACTCAGGTCATTACTTGGGGTATCGGCAGTTGCCTGCTGAATGATCGTTTTCAGGTCTTTATTCAAATATGATCCCAAATCTGGCCCACGGTCTATGAGTATGGTCGGGCTATAACCGCTAATTACGATATCCCCTTGAAAACCATGACTTTGCGCTATTTCTACGCGGGTGATCTTTCCCACAAACTGATGTTCAGTTTCTTCCCCTCTGCCAAATTGAACAGTGAGATTTTTGCCAATAAATTCTTTGGATTTCTCAATGGTTACTTTATTGGTATTCTCGATCTGATCGTGATTAAACCGAAGCTGAAACGTTTGATGTTCATTAAAACGCTGTTCCAGGTTAAATGAAGAGAAATGCAAAATAGGTGTACCCTCAATGCTGATATCTATTTTAATCTTTGTTTCCATAATTAAATGTTTAGGTTAGCCCTTTAATGGCCAGGGCCTGTAATAACTTATAACTTTGTAGCTTCCTTTTATTTTACCGAATACAAAGCCAAAAGAAGTTTCCTGCCCATTGTCTTGCGTGTATTGCTTTGTTAGCTCATACAAAGTGCTTCCCTTATCGGTTAGGGGTATTAATGTCTTATAATAATCTTCGGTTGTGGTTTTATCTATTTCAGAAAGATCATCCTCTTTACTGACAGGAATAAGCCTTATGGCATCTTTGGTAAAAATATCCTGGTAATAACTATCAAATTCTGCTGAATTAATTAAACCTGTTTTAGGATCTATGTGGCTATTTTTCAGATCCTCGTTTGACCATTGCGGATTAGTTTGCAACGGAAAGTAGAACATCGCTTTCAAAATGGTTTTATTATTTGCTTTAACCGCACGTTTAAAGCCAGCCAAAAACGACCGGAACAATTGCTCATCCGTCGTTTTTACCCTTTCACTATTTACAACAGCAGACTTATGCACAGGCGCATTGGTAGCTTTCGCAGGTTCGTTATTACACCCGCAAATAATCTGCAGCATTAGTGCTGTTGCAAAAAGATATATATGTTTTTTAAATTGCATGGCTATTTAACTACTAATGCTAATGTCCGTTTACGTTTCCGTCGCACTCAATCCAAATCAGTTTATATAATCCTTTTACTTTTCCAAAGTATAAACTTTTATTACCGCCTGTTTTTCCCCGGGCATAAACTACATTGTACTCATAAATGGATGTTTTATGATCTGCAATATTTTCCAGCGGAAGCCCTTTGCTATCATTCTTGCTTTCATACAAGTAAAGGCTATCTGCCGGCATATCTGCTAACCATGATGTTTCATCATCAAACACCTGTTTATTTAGCTTACCAAACGCGGCAGGCATTATTCCTATGGTGTCGGTAGAGCGTGTTTCGCCTTCAGTTGGCAAGTAACATGGATGCAGATTGTGTATTGGAAAACAGGTAAGTTTATTGATAGTACCTGTATCCTTATTTTTAATAGCTCTTTTAAAATCATTTAAAAACGACCGGAATAACTGTTCATCTCTTAAACCGGCTGTAGTTTCACGGGATTTTTTTACATCTGCATCATTAATTTTAGCAGTAATACTTTTGTCATGTTTACTTTCGCACCCATTGTTACCCAGCATTATTGCCGTGGCAAAAAGATATATGTGTGCGTTTAACTGCATAATCTAATTTCTGGGGATAGTTATAAGGCCACGTTCTTCCATCCTTTTTAATATAACTGCCGCACCCATTTGTGTAGAAACTGCATTTGCATCAAAGACCCCGTCTTTTACATACTTGCCCTTTGTATAGTGATTAGAGAAGCTCCACAGATAAGGTGATTTTATTCCCTTACGATTATATCCAAAACCATTATAACCTTCAAGTTTAAGCAATATGTAAGGCAGGCTCCAATTGGTTACCTGGTCATACTTCATCAATTTAATAGCATCAACTGCGCTTTCCTCAAAAGTAAAGGGTGGAGCATGTCCTACTTTGGGCCGGTGTGCAGGCACGTGTACGGTATAGCCTGTTAGCGGATCGCCGTTGTGCAGGTGCTTTTTAAAACTAAAGCCGCACTCCATATAATGCACGCATGCTATAAAGTACCAGGGAACCGATGAGCTATTAAAGAAACCCACACTAAACGGATCGCGGTTTAATCCGAACTTATCTGAATTATCGGTAAAGTTGCTTTGCCGCAAAATAGATCCGTCACCACGCTTAAAAGAAGGCTGTTTTAAAATATAATTATTGGATACCAGGCTGCCTGACAGCAGGCGTGATGTTGGGGTAAACCATTTATAAAATGGATTGGACGGCTGAAACAGCGGATTATTTCCAAACAAACCGCTATTTGAATTACCACCACGTACTAATAATGAAATTTGTTCATATCGCGACCGGTTGGCTACTATCTTATCATCAATGATCTTATCCACCTGTGCTATTTTTTCTTTTTTTATAACACACGTATTGAAAAGATTGATGTACTCCATAGCCGTTGGGGTTACGGATACCTTTTTCTTGGTAGTGGTCTTAGCTCCCGGCTTAATTATCCTTTTCTTTCTAAGCATAATAATAAGGACTAATGGGAAAAAGGAGGAGATAGTAACTATCTCCTCCATAAGGTTTTGGTAGTAGTGGAATGTTTTTTTATTTCGGCCAGTCGTTCTCGTGTTCGGCATTGCCGATCTTTAAGGTACGGGCCGAGATCACAAAGCTTAATGACATTGGGGCATTACCCACAATCGATAAGCCTTCGTTGTACTGGATGATGTAACCTTCTGTAAACGTCAGTTCCTTCATCTTGGCGTCTTCTTCCGACTTTTTGAAGGTGATCGTTCCGTTCAGTGGTTTGTACTGGTTGTTCACCATCGATTCGATCACCGAGGTATCTTCGGTTGATTCTACTTCAACCTGGATCGTACCGCCGTATACGCCTGATGAAGGGCGGCCTTTAGCGTCAACGTCCCTGCTTAGGGCATAGCTGCATTGCAGCACATCAAATTCTTTTGAGCCTATATTGATTCTTGCTTTGAAAGCCATAGTAGTAAAATTTAGAAAGTAATACGATTGGGTGCTTTATTCACCCCTTAATTAATTGGTGCGGCCTGGCCAGTCGTTCACATGTTCGGCATTGCCCAGTTTCAGCTTACGTGCAGAAATAGTGAATTTGTAGCTCATCGGGGTTTCGCCGGTAATGTCCAGCCCTTCCGAGTACTTCACAATGTAACCGTCTTCAAATGACAGTTCTTTCATTTTTGCATCTTCTTCTGATTTTTTGATCAGCAGTGTTCCGGTAACGGGTTTGTACTGGTTGTTGACCATCGCTTCGATGATCGAAGTGTCTTCTGTTGACTCTACTTCGATGTCAATGGTGCCTCCATATACTCCTGAAGACGGGCGTCCTTTGGAGTCTACATCGCGATTTAAGGCATACGAGCAATTCAGCACATCGTACTCTTTGCCCGAAAAATTTAATCTTGCTTTGAAAGCCATAACGATAAATTTTAAAGGTTAATATGTAATAAAGTTTCTTAAGCTCACCTTTGAGCTTACTTACATTTAACTACAAACCTATCATTATATTGTTTGTCGAAATAAAAATTAATCTTTAATTATTTTTTTAGATCAATTTTTCGCCAAAATCATGCAGCTTTTTTAGCCACTTGTTGGCATAGGTATTATCAAGGGATTGAAAATAACCAATGGTACTGGTATGTACCGGATTAACATTGCGCTTTTCTAATACGCTGCGCTTAATAGCCAGGTAGGTTGGTCGCTGATTAATACGCCAGTCTTTCCAGGAAGGTTCATCAAGTATAGAGATAATACGGGCAGAGCGTCCGCTAAAATTATCATACCTGCCAACAAAAACCTGGTCAGGCATAAAAATACGATCGAAGAAACCTTTTATTTTAAAGTTGATAGAATCTTTATAAACGGGACAAAAGATAACAATGTGATTGGCCCATTTAATCTTCTCAATAGCATCCAGCAAATCGGGTTCCGGTTCGTTTACGCTAAAAGGTAGTAACTTATTAGGATTAAATTTAAGATCAGCAATGATGATCTCTTTTAATACAGCCTGCGCCTGGCGCGCACCTTTTGTATAGGTTTCTATTAACGTCCGAGTGGGTTCGCCTTTATTAAAATCAGCATTTATGATAACTACCTGTTTCATTTTTCGGGATAAAAATAAACAGTGTAGTTAACAATAAATAAATTTATTGTTAAAGCTGGGTTTATATGATATAAATACGGCTTCATTGCTATGTTAAGCAATGAAGCCGTAAAAATGTTTTATTGTGCTTTATACTCTGTATTCCACACAGCGTTGTCATCATCGCCTTTATGTCCGTCAAGCTTTACAACAAAGCTCTTAGCAGGGAAATAAGGGGTGATGTTAATATCCAGGTGTATTCTGTCTTTCTGAACTTCGTCACGCTCGAAACGTAAGATCTTAAAACGTTCGATTAAACGGTCAGGCCCCTGGATACCATCCAAAAACTTAACGATCTGCGAACGCAGGTCCTGCTCTGTTTTTGAGTTCCAGTTTTCAAAAGCACGTCTGTTCAAAAAGTCGAACAATACTTTGGTGATATAATCGAATACACGTACAACTGAATAAGTTTGTAAACCGATGTTATCGCCGTTGAATAAGGTTTTAGCCGAGAAAGCCATTACCTTACCATATTCGTTAACCATTGGGACTAAACCAATACGCTCAAGGTGTGATATTTCGCTCTTTTTTAGATCAAAGCGCACGCCATCAACCTCGTTTACTGCACCGTGTTTTTTACCGGCCGTTACCTGCGACATCAGCGTCTGGTACATTTTACCAGCCAAGGCTGCCGAGCCTGGTACATGCAGGTCATCCTCTTCACCAACTTCGGCTACTTTGCCACGGCCAACAAGCCAATTACAGGTCATGATGGTATTTGCTTTAAATCCGTCGCCACCTGTTAGGTTGGCTGAGGTAAATAGATCAATCACGTCATCCGGCTGATCAAGATCGGCAAAGTCGGTAACAAGCATTACTTTGTTTTCATGTGCTATTTTCGACCAACGCTCTACCACCTTGTTTGAGCCAAGGTAGCCTGGTATTACCATGATAGAATAGTTTTGACGAAGATCCAGGCGGTCATAATTCTGCTTCAGCTCATCTGAAACATATTCTATAAAACGCGGGTTATCCAGCTCTTTCAACTGATCAAGGCCTGCATTCATAACCACCACATTTTTCAGCTTATCGCTTTCTGTATTTTTATAGAATAAATGCAGTGAACGGTAAGCCTGTTCCAGCTCGCGGGTGCTTTGCAGCACAGTGTTAATATTTTGATTCAGGTTCTCTTCTGCCGACTCCAGTTTTTCTGTGCTTTTCTCAATCATTTCGCTAACAGAACCACCGGTTTCAAGCGCCTCAATCCACTGATTGAGTTTTTGCTTTAACTCTTCACGTTCAGCTTTCTTTTCATCATCTGTTAAAAAGATTTGCTTACGTGCCTTACGCTCAGGATTAAGG
The DNA here is from genome assembly GCF_028736115.1 of Mucilaginibacter sp. KACC 22063. NCBI lineage: Bacteria > Pseudomonadati > Bacteroidota > Sphingobacteriia > Sphingobacteriales > Sphingobacteriaceae > Mucilaginibacter > Mucilaginibacter florum. Next base: position 3,642,923 of record NZ_CP117877.1, read on the forward strand.
TTCTGCAGGCCATCTACTGTTGTTTCAAGCAGATCGAAACCTCCAACGCGTGAAAGTTTTTCAAGGCTTTGAGCTAAGGTTAACTGCTCTGCAGCCGGCCTTTCGGCTTGCTGGTAACCTTGTGTCGCATCATTTGCGTATTGTTCGTTTTGTGTTGACATGGTAGTGGTGTTTAGGTTAGGTTACTGTTCAAGCTCTTTTACAAAATTTTTCAGTGCATCAATAAACGCACCTCTTGTTTCCTCATTATCAAGCGTTGCTTTAAGCGTTTTATTTGTTTTAAGCTGCTTAATGATGCTTAAATACATTTCGCGCTCAATGTTAAGTTTACGCAGGTAATTGCTTTGCTGTACAAGGCTTTTTACACTGAAATCTCCGAGGTTTTTAAACTTAAGATTTTCAGTAACGGTTGATCCGTCCTGCTTGTCAAGCGCAACGTTAACGTTGGGTTTGTAATGTTCAAAAACTTCTTCAACGGTTTTTAAACCTTCAACTTTTTCCGGCCTCAAAGGCTCGTTGTCAGTAAGTTTCTGAATAAATAAGGTTTTGTTGGGAGCTATCTCACCAAATGCTTCTGAGGTATCAACTTTACGTTCGTTCCCTCCAATTTCATAGTTAAACATAGTATAGAGATGTTGTGTAGCTTCTAATATTGTTAATTAACTGTATTTTAATTAATATGTTTTACACATTGTTTGTTTTAAATACTTAAAGGTTAATTAATTAACCATTCAAGCTCTTCTGTGTCCTGCTTTTTAATAACACTGATGGTATGTCCTTTTTTAAGCTCGCCGGATATGATATATTTTGAAATAGGCCGCCTTAACCTGTTACGGATAACACCAGACAATTGCCTTGCACCGTATTTGGGCGTAAAGCCACCCAGCGCGAGCATTGATTTTGCTTCTTCACTAATATCAAACCCGATTCCCATTTTGCTAAGCGACTCAACAAGGCTTTTAAGCTGAATATCAAAAATGCGGACAACGTTTTCTTCAGAGATTGGGGCAAATGGCACAATTTCAGACAAACGCGCCAAAAATTCGGGCCTGAAATGCCTCGCCATTACCTCCATTAACTGGTTTGATGTTGGCAGGTGACCTTCACTTAATTGAGATGCTATCCATTCGCTGCCGATGTTTGATGTAAATAAGATCAGCGAATTAGAGAAGTCGCCTTCTTTGCCTAAACGATCATGCATGTGACCTTCGTCCAATATCTGTAAAAATATATCGAACACAGAAGGATGTGCTTTTTCAATCTCGTCAAACAGGAGCACTGCATAAGGCTGCTGGCGTATTTTGTTTACCAACAAGCCACCTTCTTCATACCCTACATATCCCGGAGGAGCGCCGTAAAGCAATGCCGCCGAATGCTCTTCTTTAAACTCAGACATATCAAAGCGGATCATGGCTTTTTCATCATTGAATAAAAAGTCCGCTATCGATTTTGCCAACTCTGTTTTACCAGTACCGGTAGGCCCAAGTAAAAAGAACGAACCAATAGGTTGGCCTTTTTTGTTAAGCCCGCTCCGCGATTCAAGTATCGCATCGGCAACTGCCTTTAATGCCTGATCCTGACCTACCACACGTTTTTTCAGGAAGGCTTCCATATTTAAAAGCCTTTCTTTTTCCTGGGCTTGTATCTTGCCCATTGGTATGCCGGTTTTATAGGATATAATGGCTGCTACGTCCTGCTTATCAACTTCGTTTTTCTTTTCTTTAGCCAGTTCTTTCAACTGCGGAAGGTTTCTGTTAAAGTACTCCTGAAACTCTTCAACCGTTTCAAACGCGTTTACCTGTGTCTCGTCTTCCAGTTTACCTAAAAGTACCGCACTGGTTTTATTCTGCATCAGGTTATACAACCACTTATAATCAGCCACTGTTGGCTCTTGCTGCACTTCTTCAAGCTTCTGATCAAGTTCGGTAAGTGTCATTTCTGATGTATCATTCATCAGCCTGATTGCTGCCATCGTACGATCCATCAGGTCAAACGCCGAATCGGGCAGCCTGCGGTCTTTCATATAGCGCTTAGCTAATCGCACACAATCCTGCACAGCTTCGTTCTCAATCTTAAGGGTATGATGTTCCTCATAATAAGGCACCAGCCGCTCCAGCATTTTAATGGCGGTATCAATATCAGGTTCATTCACCTGCAACACCTCAAAGCGGCGGCTGAATGCCTGTTCCGGCTCTATGATCTTACGGTATTCATCAATAGTTGTGGCACCGATAACTGTTATTTCTCCACGGGCAAGCTCGGGTTTTAGCAAGTTGCCTACGCCGCCGCCAATCGGCCCCTTATTATCTAACAAGGTGTGAATCTCATCAATAAACAAAATGGCTTTGTCATATTGCTTTATCTCGCGCAGAATGTTTTTCAGGCGGTCTTCAATTTCCCCTTTGTATGATGCACCGGCAATTAATGAACCCAAATCAAGTTCGAAAAGGTTAACATTTAATAACGATTGCGGCACCTGGTTATTTACAATATCCAAAGCAAAACCATCAACCAGCGCAGTTTTACCCACACCTGCATCACCGGTGATAATCACATTTGGCTTATTACGACGGCTTAATATCTCCATTACCATGCGCGTTTCACGGTCGCGGCCAATAATGGGATCAACCTTACCCTGCCTTGCCAAATCAGTACGGTCAATACAATACTTGAATAATGCCCCGGTCGACTTTGCATTGCCGGCCTGCGCACCTGCCCCTCCCTCATCTGAAGGCGATACGGCATGTTGTACCTGCTCATTATTAAGGTAAAGATCCAGTATCTCTTTTTCCTTTACAGGGAATGACTTTAGCTGATTAGCATCAAAACCTACGTTAGGTTTTGACAAAGCAACCAATACACACACAGGCGTAATGCTATCTAAACCTAATTTGATGCGCACATTGTCTGCTTCTTCAAAAACCTGCTTCACAGCATCGTTTCCAAGCATTTCATCCGGCACGGTGATCGATTGCGGATAGTCTTCTATCCGAACGTCGGCCCAGTCATTCACATAGGCCGCGTCTTTACCAATGGAGCTCAGGAAACTTTTCAGCCCCACTTCCTGGTGCATCAAACCTTTCAGTAAGTGCGCAGGCCCGAACTCGCGGTGATGATATTCTTTTGCAAGAGATTGCGCTACCCTTACAGCTGTTTTTACAGAGTCACTTAGATTGATAACGCTCATATTATTGCCAGTTGCTTTGTGTTACGTAATAATATGTTTTACCGTTAGAGGTAAAGTGCTGCTGTATAAGCGCTTTTTGCCTGATGTTGTTACGACAACGGATCAAGTAATTGATATATCCTTCAAATGCTGATTGCGGCATATCGCCCTCATGTTTCAGGTCAACCACCTTATAAGTACCAAACTGAGGCGCTGATGGCGGTATTAAACCGGTCACTTTCTGCACATAATCGCTCAGCAGCATTTGTTTAATGTCTGATTTAGGGATATCAAGATCCAGGTTTTTCTGAACGATACTCACATAATTTTTAAACAGTTTTTTCCGGTAACTGCCTGCATCCTGTTGCAGGTTTTCGCCGATCATCATAGAAAGAATATCTGACAATTGCTTGTATTCCTGCTCGTTCAAAATGGTCAGGTATTGCAATTGCTGTGGGTGCTCTTTCACAAAGTTGGCAGGCAGGTCGGCAACCATATAATATTTAAAGCCATTATGCGGCAGGTTATCACCTAATGAATCTGGTACAGGTTGCCCGAATTGCGACATCACCACCGGAACCACATATTTGTGTTCGCGGCCTGTTAAGCGGAAAGCGCTATCAAGCGAACGGGTTTGCATCTTGATGTCTGTCTGTGTTTCCATCATCAAACGTTTTAATGATGCCTCCATCAATTGATTGGTTTTAACCACACCTTTTGGCGGGAAGATGACCGCACCCTGTATCAAACTATTTTTAGGATAGTCCAGGTAAAAGGAAATTGAATCAGAAAGTGAGGTATTGAATTGCTGACTGTTACTTAAACCTTCACCTACTACCATTCTGCTCTTCTTACGTTCTGCAAGCAACGCTGCTGATTGAGATACCAACTTACGTGACTGAATTACAAAATCGTTGTAGATCGGATTATAATCACTGTAAACCTGTATAGCTAAAATACGCGCATCGGCTGCGGCAATCTGATAAGACAGATCGTTCATGGTATCAGCATCGTAAACGCTATTACCTGTACTGCCAATCAGCACAATTAAATTAGTTTCATTTTTGTGGCCTTTAAAAAGATTTAAAGAAGTACGCAGTCCGTCAAATACCGGCTGGCTGCTTACTGAAGGGATACAGTTTGCTGTAACAGCAGCCTCCTTGTCAAGAAAACGGACAACCTGTCTGTAATCTCTACTGAAAGGCTGCTGGTTAACACCTCCTACAGAGCAGTTGTTCTGGCTGCGATAAACCACCGCTGCATAATTGATGCGGTTGCCCATATTGTAGTTGCTAAACACATTTTCAAACGACTGTATGGTACCGGTAAGCCCCGAAAAATAGTTACGCATGGCACTACCGCCATCTACAACAAACACTACGTTAATTTTACGGATATTTTTACGGATGGCCAGGTAATCATTATAAGATAAGTGACCGCCTTTGATGTTGATAATGCTGTTATGCGATTTATCGTAAACATCTGTAGCTAAACCTACCTGTATGTTACCTGCATTATTTCCTGCTCCTGTATAATCAACAACCGGAAGGCTCCTTAAAACAGGTTGGTCCGGGTCAATTAACGGATCAAAAACAAAACGGGTTCCGGGTCCGACAAAACGCAACGACTGATTAATAGCTGCCGAAACAGAGTCGTCAGCATCAATGTCGTTTTTAACAGAGCCAATATATAAACGGTCGCCCCATAGGTGTACTGCATCAGCAGGTACCCAACCATAGATACTGCGTGCAGCGCTGTCAGGTATTAGCTGCCCGTCAGACCCTACAAGTAAATTGCGACCATCAGCAGACTTTTTATAAACATATAACAGCTGGTTGATAGCCACCTTTGTTTTTTTATGGTTCATCTCGGGCGAGGTAAACACATTTAAAGAGTCGGTACGGTCATAATAAACCTCCGGGTTAATCAGCGGCCCCTTGCCAGACACGATAGTTACGGCTTTATTAGGGAAGCCGTTTTTACGGTTCACATAAGCAGATTGCCACAGCAATACCTTTGATTTGCTGATCCAGCCGTAGCTTTGTGCCGATTTTTTATTGATCAGTTTACGGCCCTGTACCATACCTGGCTGGTATTTGATCAGTTTTAGGTATCCGTTCTTTTCCTGGCTTACATAGAACGGCTCCATAAACTTAAGCTTTTTCATTACAAGCGAACCGCCCGGAGCTGTGTAAGTATCATTTTCATCACGGTCAGAGAAAACGATCCATGGCAGATCAGTTGATTTTCCATCGTCACTAACGCTGGTTTGATATTCTGGTTTTTGATAGGCAGATGGTAGTGTTGCAACCTTTTTGCTGATAGACACAGGCGACTGTGCATTGGCAACAAAAGTGACACTTATAAAGGCTGCGAAGAGATAGGTTATATTTTTCATAGCAGAAATACGATAGTAGCTGAATTATTTAGTACGTTTTATACCCGGCCCTGCGGTGGTTGAATGTTGTTTAACAGTAAGCAAACTTGAGCAGCTTGATTTTGGCTTCAGGGTAACCTGCGCTTCATCAATACTGATACCGCCACCAAAGGTGAGGCGCATACAGTACGAATAAAAGTCGGTCTGTTTCTGTTCACCGTTTGCTTCAAGATTAACGGTCACTTTTTCGTCGCCGCAGAAATACCTGTTCACCAGGTAATAGTACTGGCTGTTAAAATCGGCGCCGTTGGCAATAGCCTGTAAATGCGCGCGGATATCATCCACCACCTTGCGCTCTCCTTCTCCGGGTGTAACAATTGCATTTACGGTTGAGTCGGGGTTGGTGATGAGTATTTTATGGAATACCGGGTGGCTGGTGTTATCTGTATTCAGTTTTACAAAGTAAGTACCCGGGTTATGATAGGTGTACAAGGCAGTAGGCCCCTTAACATCTACGCGGCCTGTCTCGCCGAATGACCATTCATAAATGCGTGCCGAGCCTTGCGCCTCGAGCCTTACCTCTTCATTAACTATACCCTGGGTTGGCCCGTTTATCGTGAGCAAGGTATCTTTTACAGGGGTAGCCACTGTATCTTTTACATCAATTGGGAATTGCTGCTGCAACTGGCCATCAACCGTAACCCTTACAATGTACGCACCCGGCTTTTTAAAGCGATAGGTACCGTTTTGTGTGGTTGAATGATCGCCGTTACCAAATTCCCACCTCCATGCCTTTGCACCGCTGGTGTTATCAGAGTACACGAGGTCCTCATTTAAATAAATTTCGTCTTTTAAAATTTTGGCGTTAATAGTTCTTTTTTCAAAAAGCGAGCTTTTGAAAAGAAAGATAAGCCCGGCCAATAACAGGATACCAACTATTATATACAGTAACAAATAGTTTTGCCTGTTGGTGTTTACCGGCCTGCCGTTGTTGTAATCATCTTGCATAGGTTAAGTTGTTTTAATTAAAGGATCGGATTATTGCCTGGATCCCAGGCTCTGTTGCAGTTGTCGGGTTGATAATTTACAGTCATCTAAAAGTTTATTAAGACGGGCTATATCATTGTAATTGCCCCGCAATTCGCGCTTATCGTAAAAAAGGCTCTCATGTATTTTTGACGCGTATATAAAGCACTTATACCGGCTATCATAAGGGTGGCTGTTATAATATGACCTTACAGCGGTAATGGCATTTTTAATATCGTTTTCAAGAAAAAGCGCCTGCACATTTGGGTTAAACTTAACAATGTGCGTGTAAGTAGTATCAATGGTTGGCTGTGCCTGGGCAACCGTACTTTCAAACTGATTTTCTTCCTGCAGGCGTTTTGCAAATTCATTTTTTGAAATATCAGTATCGTTGCCATAATTGTAGAATATAGCAGTACACAATACCCCTGCGGTGAAAAGAAAGAGCACCAGAAAGAAAAAGAATTTTTCGCGGCGTTCTTTTAAGCTAAACTTCATCATAACTTATTATCTTGAAAAACCTCTAAGCTTGTTTATAGCAGTATTATTTGTTTTGTTGCATGATTCGAGCTGCGAACGCAGGCTTTCTATCTGGAATCTGGTCGTAAACAGCGAATCCTTGATATTTGCAGCTGTACTGATGTTATCGCTCAGCTTTTTATATAGTTCAAAACTTTTTAAAGGGAGTGGGTTTTGCTGAAGACGGGCCTGTATCTTCAGGTTACTTTCCTGAATATCATTCAGCAGCAGGCTTTGGTTGTTTAACTCTGCCGAATTCATTTTGGTGTACTGCGATAATTGCTGTAAACGCAGCAGGATGATATCAAAGTTATTGTTGATATCATTTCGTACAGATATCAGCCTTTCAGACTCTTTAACTTTCTTGTTTAGCAGCACTACCTCTTTGTTAGCAGTAACAAAGAAAAAGTAGACTGTTAAAATGCTAAAAAGCAATAATGTGACAAAGTATGCAATAAAACTAACGTACGCATTCCGCAAATCGCGGCTATTTACCGGCTTCATTTATTATCTTGTTTAAAAGCTTAAGTATCTTATAAAATCCTCAGCACGAGCGGGTATTTGCCAAATAAGGTTTAGACCCAAAAGCTATCTGTAATTGCTTGTACAAATAACTTTTTAACCTACACAACGCATTAACAACTATTTTGAGAAATTTTTGTTTACAGATTATTAAAACTTAATGCAATTATTTCACATTTAATAAACCGATGGCTGTACCCCTCTACAAAAAACCCTTTCGGATAAGCAATATATTTCAGGGAAATGACCTTGATAAACAGGACATTGGCGCATCAATTTCGCAATATCTCGAGCTGATAATTTTCACCCGTTACGGCGAACACCGTTACATGCCTGACTTTGGCTGCGAGATATGGGACCTGGATTTTGAGCTGATTGTGAGTGAAAGTACATGGGAAGAAAAGTTGCGCCAATCATTATTACGCTCTATCAACAAATACGAAAAGCGTATTTATGATGTCAACATCGATGTACACATTAAAGAGGTCACCAAATTTTATCCTTTAAGAAACGTAACCGAGATCAAAAAACAAGTTGAAATTGTAATAAGGGCAAAAGTTCAGAAAACAGGTGAAAACTATTTTTTTTCAACTGCCCTCTTTTTAAGTCCGCTATCTGCCTAAACACTATATGACTACTACACTATTTAACAGCAAAGAAGAAATAAGGGCGCGCATGCTGCGCAATGCCGTTGACTATTGGGGCCTTACCAATGTAAACGATATGGATCCGATGGTAAAGCTTTTAGTAGAAGCTTTAAGTACTGAATTGTTTAACGTTTCAAATGATGTAAAAAACCTGGAGAACAGGATCCTTAATAAAATATCGCGCATACTGGCATCTGATTACCTTACTTCTGCCCTGCCTGCACATGCCGTACTAAAAGGGCAGCCTGTAGAAAACACAGAAAGGCTCACCGTTAAGAACCAGTTCTTTTATCGTCAGCCGGTCACAAATACCTCAGGCTCGCGCGAGGGTGATAATACCGATGTATTTTTCTCGCCCGCAGGTGAGATAGATCTTTACAATGCCGAGATAAGGTACACCTGCAACGGTACACACCTGTACGAATATTATGATCAGCATAAGAATGTATTACTGAATACCCGGTCTGATGCCTATCCCGAGTCAAACACCTTGTGGCTTGGTATAGATTGTGCCCCCAATTTAAACACCCTGCAAAACCTGTCTATTTTTACCGAATGGCCATCTTACTCGGCAAATGATGACTTTTATAAGCTTCTCTCTGTTGTTAAATGTTACTTAGATAACACGGAGATGGAAACAGCGCCAGGCTTAATTTATAAAGAAGACCTGGATGGCAACAACAAACCTGTTTTTTATGAGCAGAACATTATAAACCTGATCACCCGCGACATTAAACAATACTACCAGGACAGGTTTATCAGCTTTACAGACGAGCGGCTTAAAAACATAAGCTTACATAAGCGTGCATTTCCAGATGAGTTTACGCAGCTGTTTAATGCAGCAGATATCAGCAAATTAAAAACCTGTGTTTGGATAAAGCTTACTTTCCCGGCAGCAATTTCACCGCAGATCATTGACGAGTTGCAAATAGCGGTAAATTGTTTCCCGGTCATTAACAGGCGCTTGCACGAGCAAAAGTACCGCCTTAATGATGTGAACTACATCATCCCGATCAAACCGGCACAAAACAATCATTTCTTATCCGTAAACAGCCTGCATGATGACCGTAATGTGCATTATACAGAAATACCATATACCCAGGCAGGCAAAAGCCAGGAAGGAAGCTATTCGATACGTAATGGCGGTGCCGAACGCTTTGACGACCGCAGCGCACAACAGCTGATATCTTACCTGTTTGAATTACTGCGTGATGAAAAAGCAGCTTTTGCAAGCTATGGAAACGACTTTTTAAACGGCGTTTTAAAAACACTTGAACAAAACCTGGCCTTAATTGAGCGAAAAGCCAACACGGCTAAAGACAGCGACCAGCAGTCGTTCAATTATCTGATTGTAAAACCTGCCGAAAAAGCGGTAATGCTTTACCTGCAGTACTGGACAACGCTCGCCGCCAAGGCCAACAACCTGCGCCGTGGTTTACGCCTGCAGCAGTTTGAAATGTTAAAACTGAAAGCCGAAAGTTTAAGGTTAATGACATCAACCCTGGGCGGCAGGAATAACCTTGGCGCAACAGAACGTATACAAGCCTACAAATATGGTTTAACTACAAAAGACCGTATAGTTACGCAGGCCGATCTGGTTAGTTTTTGCCATTACGAGCTGGGCAACAAAATTACCGATGTTAAAATAAGTAAGGGTGTAACGGTTTCAAGCAACCCTAAAGAGGGTTTCCGTAAAACAATAGACATTCATATAAAGCCTTCAACTGCTGTTAAGCTATCAGATGCAGAATGGGATACGCTGTTGGGCCTGCTGCTTTCTAAACTTGAAAACAGAAGTGTGATCAACTCCAACTATAGGATATATTTAAACAACCGGTCAGTTGCCTAAATAAGTGGTAAAGCCCATGCAGGCATTGTCTTCGCCAAGGCCTAAAACAAACTTCTGGTAATCCGGGTCTACCTCAAATTTGGTAGTAGTGGCTGTGCCAAGCGGTACCAGGTAATTAAGCAGCACCTCCAGTGCTTCGGCGGCGGCAGTGCCGGGTAAAAAAGTAAGCATCTGACCCGATGTAACAGGCCCTATGGTGATCAGCAGTTCTTCTTCGGGTTCATAAACGCTGCCAGCAATAAAGTTTACACCAAGCGTACCGCTTCCTATACGGGTTTCCAATAATGCGCTTTGTGCAGCAAGTGTACTATTGATGGTCATGTGATATTCGAGCCTGAAATCAACATCGAACATAATGCTTAATACATCACTGATAAAGGGCAGGTTGTTCCGTTGTTCGTGTATCACAGGCAGTACATGCATCAGTATGATCATTTGCCTGTTGGTAAAACACTTAAACTCTTTCCACTCCGTTAAAAAAATATTTACCAGCTCATTATATTCGGTCTTTTTATCAAGGCGTATTTCATACAGCTCTATCAGTGTGCGTAAACGGTTAAGCTCGGCCTCAAAAGGCGCAAAAAACAAGCGGGCATTTTTTTCCTGCTCCCGTCGTTCTTTAATGTCTTTCACCATTTCTTCTTCGGTGATCATTACACTCGAAGCCGGTGGTTTATGAAACAGTCCTTCGGGCAGCATATCGTACAAACCTTCGCGGTTAACCTCAATCAGGGTCATGGTACGGTTTCTGTATTCAGACTGATAAGCAGACACTTCTGCTATCTCTTTTGCATAGGCTCGCTTCATCGGGCCTTTGGGCAAGATCATTATTTGTTCTGTATCGGCTGCACCGCGGTCAATTAAGCTTGCAGCAAATGCTGCGGCTTTAAAGTCAGTATCAATAAGATTAGGTTTTTTAGCTGCCATAATAGTACTATCAATATGCTTTTTATAAAACAATAACCCTATTTATTGGTAATTGATTAAACAATGTTCAAAAAAATTTAAAGAGCATTTTTTACAGACCTAAATTTAATATGGACGTTAAATCGTTTTTTATCCGCTATCTGCTGTTTCCGGTAATTTTTGTGGCCACCACCGCAATAATGGCTATTATTAACAAAAAGAACCAGATTATTAACAACAAACGCCTTATTGTAACAATGCTGCTAACGGGTATTGTTTTAGGCATACCTGGTCTCTTAGGATTTCTTGACCTTCAGTTTATGCCGTGGGGGTATATCTGCTGCCAGATATATTATCTGATCATAGGCATTGTGTTTGTCTGGTTAGCCGGCACACACTATGAAAAAGAACTGATTGACCGCAAAGCTTTCTTTTTTATTTGCAGCTTAATTTGCTGCCTGCTGGGCATGTTTCTGTTTAAGCTGGGATTTGACTGGCTTAATGATCTTGAATATGGGCTATGGGCCTCCACATCGGTATTGGTATTTTTGCTACCCATGATGTTCTGGTGGGCGTACATCGCTTATCTTAATATTCCGCTTGAGATTTACAAGGTTTGGCAGTATCCGCTTTACCCGGATGATATCAACATGGAACACCTGGACTTTGACCGCCTGCTGGTGTTGGAAGTAAACATGTACAAAAACACTGACGACAGCGAGCCGCTTAAAGTAAAAGCCAAAGCGCCAAGAAACATGAACTTTGGCCAATGGTTCCAGAAGTTTATTGACGATTACAATCTTAAATTCCCGCAATCACCAATTGAATATCAACTGGAAACAGGCGAATCATTTAAGTGGATATTCTACATTAAGCCAACGTTTTTTGCGCAGCGCAATTTCATTGACCCTGATTTGGACATAGAGCAAAACAAGATCACTGAGAAGTATGCCATTTTTGCAAAAAGGGTATCTGAGGTTGTTAATGCACCTGAACGCACAGGCGACGAAGCCGTTTATTTATAATTAAAAGATTTTTAGCATGATCATTCCTTTAAAATACAAAGCCGTTAACTGGGTTGATGGGATGAAGATCTCAAGCGACCATTTTGTTAAAACCGATAACTTTATACAGGATATTGCACGCGACGGCAACTCTATCAGTTTAAATAATCAGAACTTCGGTCTTTTGCCACCATTTAATGGTGAAAAAACATCGCTTGATATTGTAATTGCAGAGCGCGCCTCTAATAACCTACAGGTAAAAATTAAGCAGTGTAATGCCGTAACTGCCGAAGGGTACCGCATCAGTATATCACCTACCTCTTTAGGACAGGAATATACCTTTGATCATTACTTCAGTGCAGAAACAGCGCCGGATGCCGTTGAAACTTATTTTGTGATACTGACCGTAAACCCGCATGAGCGTGTAGCATCGGGCAAGCCTGATGCCGAAGAAACACCTTTGCGCTATCCGGAAGTGGAAAGCGGCTATAGCATCACCGTGTTGCCTGCATCGCAGATCAATTCAAAAAATAACAACTATCTGGAAGTAGGCAAATTCACAAAAAGCAAAGCAGGCATACAAATCGCTTATGATTACATTCCGCCTTGTACAAGTGTATTAAGTCACCCTGAAGTGATTAAGTATTACGAGATCTTCAGCAATCAACTGAATGAATTTCAGCTACTCTCTTTCCGTATTATTGATAAGATTACCTCAAAAGATTCGATATCTCCTATCGGTAAAAATGTAAAAATGCTTTGCGACAAAATGCTGGACTATGTTGCAAGGATCTATTTTTCGTACCGCAACATTGCTTTTAACCAGCCCCCGATAGTTTTAGTAGGATATTTCTCTGAAATGGCGCATATCTTTTTCAGTTCTATTAAAAGCATTGCCGGTGCCGAACGCGAAGAGCTGCTTAAATATTTTTATGAATGGAAAGATGTAACGCCGGGCAACTTTGAAGAGCTGTTAGCACGCCTGATTGAGATTGTTTACAATCATCATGATATACGCAGCTCGCTTACAACGGTTGACGAGTTTATGCGCGTGCTGATTGCTTTATGGAACAAATTAAGCACCCTTGAATATATTGGCCAACGCAAAGAAAACATTGTGGTTGCCGAGCAGCAAGTGGTGCAGGCTGTACAAGCAAAACGCACCTGGACATTGTTAGACTAAATAAATCAACACCTAACAAGAAAGGGCCTGTAAGTTACAGGCCCTTTCTTAATTTATAACGGTTTTTGTGGCTACCAGCCACCTCCGCCTCCGCCACCTCCGCCGCCACCGGATGAACCACCGCCATCACTACCCGAACTCCAGCTCGAACTTCCCGATGAGCCGCTCGAAGAACCGGATTCAGAAACAGGTAAAATATTTACGGCATTATAGAACGTGGTTGGGATATGGTTGACGAATACATGGTACCCGCGCTGGTCGTTATACCAGTCAGGATCGTAGTTCGCTGCACTCAAAATACTTTCAAATTTTGCAGCCCAGTCATTTTCAACATCAAGCGCTACGGCATATGGCAAAAATCTTTCAAAAACTTCCGGTGTACGCTCAGGCGCGTTAAGTATGTTCAGCCGGTTTTCTTCAGCTGTTTTAAGGTACATTTTAAACCCTTCTATCATACTCTGCGCCTGTGCACCTAAAGCTGTATACCTGCCTATGTTGAAAATATAAAGCAGGTATAATGCTAAAATACTAAAGGCCACAATTACGGGTATAGGGGGCAATGCGATGCTGATATTGATCATGGAAAACAAAGGAATACCGCCGAACAACGCTCCAAAAATCATCAGGATTAACCCCGATTTATTTCCTCCTTTTACATTACGAAGCCCATACACCAAAGCGAGGGAGCCGAAGCAAATAAAAGGTAAAAAGAACAGCATCATTAATGCAGAGGTATAACCTGCTGCTATGAAGTAGATGATCAAGGCAATAACAGAGCCTACACCTGACAGAATAGCCTGTTTAAGATTACTTACATAATAATCACTTAACTTCAATTGAGCCTCAATGCTTTTAGTAAACAACTTACGGGCATTAAAAAACGTAGTTGCATTTGATTTAGCGGTACTTATGCTATCTCCATCTTCAAACAAACCATTAAACAGGGTTTGTTCTTCGTCAGCAAGTTTGCTGCGGTCATTAGTTAACTTATTAAAAGTATATACGCCCTGCTTTTTTTCATCGCCATCTATTTTGATGGTCTTTTTAATCGCCATGTTAATCATGGCGGCGGCGGTAGCTTTATTGTCGGCACTTTTTTTATAAACATAGCGCAATACAGCCGGCGACCAATCATAAGGCACCCTGAAACTTGGTATAACGGTTGGCTTTTGTACATCACGCCCATATTTGCTCCACAAAGTATAATATACTACTGCCGCAATTATCACCAGCAAAACACCCGCAATAATGCCTAAATAGTCGTTATATAATTGCTGCAGCTTACCCGGCCTTTTAATGATACCGCTGGTGAAAGCAACTGCAATAGTAAACCCTTCGCCCGGTGCCAGGCTATGGTTTGTTGTAAATGTAACGGAGTGATCAGCATTTACACTGTTTTGGCAATCCTGCGCTTTTGAACCTTCCATGCCGGTGTAGCAGGATGTATTTCCAGAAACCGAACTGCCTGGCGGCCAGATAGTAGCAGAAGCCTTTTCTATCTCAAAGTCCCACTTATTACCGGTAACGTTCCAATACAATTCGTCATAGTTATCAAAGAAACCCACGTGGCCATGACTTTCATAAACAATGGTATAATCGTAATCACCCGGTGTAAGTTCATTAAATGGGTCTCCTACATATATTTTGCGGTTATTATCTTCTTCTTCGGCTTTGTAATCAACGGTTTTATCGTCCTGTTTTACTGATACAATTTTAAAATCAACTTTCTTTTGGTTCCCTAAAACATCTTTACGATAAAGCGGTATAAATCTTACAATACCATGTTTTATGGCATTACCATTGGCATGCACACGAATATGCTCTGCCACGGTAACCAATCCTGTGGTATCAATGTGTATGTCTGAATGGAAATTAATAATACGCTCGCGCGTTGTATCAGACTGGGCCATTACCTGCACAGACAGCAGGCAAAGGAATATTTGTAGTATTCTACGCATCGGCAATTAAAATGTAACGGTTGGGTTTTCTCTTTCCTGCTGGTTATCCAGATTAAAGAAGGCGCCTTTCTCGAAATGGAACCTTCCTGCAACTATATTTCCCGGAAAGGTTTCAATAGCTACATTGTTTTCGCGTACGGTACCGTTGTAATACCTTCTTGATAGTTCGATATCATTTTCTATAGCGTTGAGCTGGGCTTGTAAATCGCGGAAATTTTCATTTGCCTTCAGATCAGGGTAATTTTCTACTGAAACCACAAGCTTACCCAAAGCACGGCTTAACTCGTTTTCGACACTGGCCTTTTGATCAATATTGGCTGATTGTATGGCCTGTGTGCGCAATGTTGTTACCTGTTCAAGCAATTCTTTTTCATGCGTGGCATAGCCCTTAACTGTATTTACCAGGTTAGGGATAAGGTCATGCCGCTTTTTTAAAAGCACATCGATACCGCTCCAACCCTCCTGCATCTGTGTGCGTTTACGTACCAGATTATTATAGATACCTACAATAATAATGGCGATGATTACAACGAAACCAAGAAGAACGTATATGAACATCATAAGCAGAAGATTTTTTATATGTATGAGAGATTATCTGATTACTGTAAGTGGCAAGCCAGGTGCTTTTCTGTAAAACAAAAACGGCAGTTGATACTCCTCTTTTTCTTTCACATTTTCGAAGTATAAAGCAGGTTCATGATTAGGTTTGATTAATGTAACCACTTTACCACCTCCATAAAAATGCATTTGTGCAGATTTATCATCAAACTTTACCTCCATGCCCGGCTGTGATATATAATCAATCATCTCCTGCCAGTCATCTTCAGATTCTTTTGCGTTGGAGTAAATTGCTTTGTCAACCTCGCTTAGCTTAACTTCATATAACTTACGGAATGCAGCATAATCTTTATTCAGCAGGATTTGCCTGATACGTGCGTAAGCCTGATTAAGGTCTGACCGTATAGCAGGATCATGATTTAAAGCCATACCTGCCGACCAGCCCATTAATTGATAAGGCACCTCTGCTTTAAAACTAAACTGTTGTTTTAACTCTAACATAGGTGTTTGTGTTTCTATTTTAACAGGCTTAAACTCGGCAATAACGGTTGACTGGCGTAAGTTTAAAACTTCGGCTACCGCTACCTTAATCTCTAAACTGCTGTTTTCGCTTAAATGATGCGTACCGGCCATTGGCCGCATTACGTAGGAAAGGCTTTGTGTACCGCTGTGTAAAATCAGCTGATTTATAGGCACCTGGCTGGTTAGCGTACCTGTATCATCATAACTGTAAGCGGGCATATCGTTTATTAAAATATCAAACTTGCAGGCTACCCCTTTAAAATCAATTACGTAATATGGCTGATGAAGTATCGGCATAGTTATTTGTTACTTAGACTGTTTATTGCTTTGCAAAAATTTCTGAGCGTTTACAAGATCTGGCTCAACGCCATTTTTCAGTGCTGATAGTGTTGCAATACTAACGAATGAAGACACTTGTTTACCATCTTTGGGTGAGGTTACCTCGCTTGACATAAAGCGTATAAACAATGTTGGTGTTTGCCAGTAATAAGCACGGGTATCACCATTGTCTTGTAATTTAGCTGTGGGCTGTTTATAATGTGC
Source organism: Mucilaginibacter sp. KACC 22063 (assembly GCF_028736115.1). Taxonomy (NCBI): domain Bacteria; kingdom Pseudomonadati; phylum Bacteroidota; class Sphingobacteriia; order Sphingobacteriales; family Sphingobacteriaceae; genus Mucilaginibacter; species Mucilaginibacter florum. The sequence goes on from NZ_CP117877.1 coordinate 3,659,703, forward strand.
AATAAGTGATTTAAGCACCAGGTTTGTAGCTGCCGTTTTCTCTGTTTCGGCATATATTGATGAAACAATATTATTTTGGGCACCAACCTTTACCGCAAATTCCATATTTGCACCTGCATAGGTAATTTTAGATCTATCTTTAACCTTGTAATGTACAATGCCATGTTCTCCGCTTACTTTCTCTACAGGTATGCCTTTAAGTAGCGTTTCAGCATTTTCATCAAATTTAACAGCAGCCAAATCTACTTTTTGCGGAGCCATAGTACAGTTAACATTAATAATGAATAAACAAATTAGTGCAAAAATATATCGGTTCATAAGTTTAGTGATTTATATAGAAGTTGTCTTTATTAAATTTCACACTTGCAGGTTTAAGCACGGTTAAAGGATCCGGGCTTTTATCAAATGTTTTTTTCATAACGCCATACTTAATACTTCCTTTTAAGACTATAGTAACAATAACGCCTGCAAATTCGGCACGTGGTAAAATATATATGCCTTTTTGATCAGCGCCAACATCTACTCCGCCAGTTACACCTGTTGATGCCTTAGCGCTTGCCTCACCTTCAGCCGCACCTTGTATGCCAATGGCTGTAAACTCACCTTTAGCATGCGCTTTAAGCAATAGATCAACAGTTATTACACCTAAAGCTGATACTTTACCCTGAGTAAGTTTAGGCTCATTAACGTTTATTTGCGTTTCTCCGCTTATTTTAATATCACCGCTCAGTGTTAAAGAAAACTCCAGGTCAAGGTGTTTTTTCGAGTGCTCCCTAAGCCATGTGATGATCCGACCTATAGCTGGCGATATAAATTCGGCACCTGCCTGGATCAGGTCAATTTTAAATTCTGCGCCAATCAACGGATCAGCGCCAAACTTTAATTCAACAATAGTAGCGGCCTTACTTACATCACCATCTGTTTGTTCATCCCGGTACCAGCCTATAGATGCAGCTATAGCGGGCGATTTTATAGTTAATGAAAAAGGAGTCCTGTTACTTACCTCGGTGGTAATATCAGCTACTAATTGTTTAATCTTTACAAAAGTGGCTAAGGTTTTGCCAATTTTTTCACAAATCTTTTTACCATATTCAACACTCTGCTTTTCCTTATCCCACTTTGCCTTTAAAGAGAGCTCGAAGCTTTGGGCCATTTCTCCCCAGGCATCAGCCATACCTGCATCTACTGCTGAACCTATCGCCTTTTCACGTGCCTCTTTTAATTCATACTGGTTTAATTTATTAGAGTATTTAAATGCAAATGGCGCATCGTGGTTCCACTTAAATTCCAGTTCCCATTTAATATCAGGATAAACTAAAAAATTGAGCTTGCGTGTATAACGGCAGCTATCTAATGATAATTGATAAACCTGCGGTTTTATCATCGGCGGCCAGATGTACATAAATGGATTAACATTAATGGCGTTAGAAATATCTGCCATTAACTGTAATTCTACTTTACCGCCTTTTATGGTAAGATCTGGCTGTGGCTTGTCGTCTTTTGTAACTTTAGCCACATTTTTTTTGTGCGTACTGTTTTTTACCAGGCACTTTTCTGTATGATAATCTTCTAATGCAACACTGATCTTTTTAATATTATGAGCTTCGCCTGCCACTATCTCAAAATCCTTTAGTTTTGCAGGCACAGGCGGTTTCTCACTAAATACTTTCAGGGTCCGACTATCCTCGGTAATGGTAATCGCCGTATACCGGCATAGTTCATACCGCTTATCATTTACTTCCTGCTTACCTAATTTTACAGGGCTGAGATTTAAAGGCGGCTCAATTTTTTTATTACTGACCTTGTTTTGCACTTTAAGGTATACAGCATGTAAGTCCTGGTTGCGCGAGTCTTTAATATAAGCATTGCCCAGTTTTACCTTAATGTAAAAGTTTTCAATTGGTTGCAACCAATCTATCTTACCCCTCCAGGCAAATGTGTTACGTATTAGCAAATTCACTTCGCCATTTATACAAAGCACGTTATTATAGGTATAAACCTTTTTATCGTCGCCCAATTGCTGATTGTATAACTCAACTGACAATGTGCTGCCGTTTAAGCCTTCGGTTTCAAGGTGCAAAAATACCGGATCACCATAACTTATAGGATCGCCGTTTTTAATATTATCACCATCGCGCGTGGTGCGCCATTGCGAACTGGCAATAAGCGGCTTACAATAACCTCTTATCAGTATACCACTATGGTGAATGTTGGCTGCATTAGCAGATGAAGATGCTTCGAGCAAAAACACAGCCTGGCCACTATATTTTTTATTGATGTTAATCAATACCCCCGCAATGCCATTAAATTTCAGAATGACATTATTACGCTTAACATCTTTTAATAACCAGGTTACATTATTTTTTTGAGCCTGCGGAGTGCCGGGGTACCACTCTGCAACTTCAAATTTAGTTTTCTCCTGGGCAGGAACTACAATAAGGGAATTATTACCTGTCATGTAAGTAGTTCCGCCGGCAAATTTTATTTTTTTTACTCCGGTTTCCGGCATGGCTTTAAGATAAGGTTATACCATCTGCATTAAACTCAGGTTCGGTTACCTGTTTACTATCAACTGCCGGATTAAGCGACTGCATTACCTCCGGCTGTGCGTTATTAAAATTTTGCTGGCCTACCTGGGCAATTTGCCCGTGATTAATAAACTTAACAGATTCGGGGCCGCCAACGGCACAGGTACCGCTGCTGTCTTCCAATAATATTTTACCTCCGTTGGTAAGTACGGTATGGTCATAAAACCCCTTCCACTCGGTAATATTTACCGTGCAGGGATTATTATTTTTTTTAGAACAAGACCCGAAATTATTTTTCTCGAAAGTAGTGCCAATATCTTTTGTACTGGCCACAGGTTTCTTTACGCCATCCTTATCGTTCACAAACTCTTGCGTGTGCGTATTAACCTTTAATTTATCAGGGGTGGTGCCAAATTTACATTGGCAAACTGCACCTTGTACAACTAAATGTTTTTCGGCCATTTTGAGCGGTTTAGTTAATCAAATAAGCATCTATATAGAACTCCACAGCAGAAATTATATTATTTTCCGAACAAAGATTCCATGAACTTTGAAAAAATACCACCTCCCTGCTTATCATCTTTTGATGTATTTTCCACTAAAATATGCTGCTTATTTGTTGTAATATTTTTGTTCGTACTGTTAACTAAGTTTACCTGAAATAACTTTAAATTAAATGATTTTGTTTCGATTAACTGTAATGTCCAATTTGAAATAGCGGCTTCAATCAGATTGTATTGCGGGTTAACAACGTAAAGGCTCTCATATTCACCTGTGGCCGAAGCAGAATCAGGCTGCTCAAGTTTGCTTAGGGAAAAGTTAAGCCCCTGCTCAAAATCTTCTACAGAGCGGTCGTCATTAAGCTTACCGCTGTGGCTAATCTCAATGGCACCAAAACTGTTTAATTCGGCATTTATAATTTGTTGTGCCGCATAGGCAGCCTGTAAAGCCGTGCCTGTAAACGGAAGCATGACATCTTTATTTACAGTCAATCTCGGTGAATAAGATTTATACAAACCATTAAAATAAACACTTATAAACGGATCTTTCGACATGGTGGTATTTACACGGGCTTCACCGCTCATAGCCTCATCCATCAGTTTAATATATTTTAAAGCGGCATCACCAATAAAATATTCAATCAGGTATTCCCTTTTAGCCAACCACCTTTTATGAATGTCCTTATAATTTGTAACCCTTGTAAATTTCCCGTTTCGATCTGTTTCAATATTCAACGGATAAAAAACCTTTCCGGCTTCATAAGCTAACTGCTCAGCCAGCAGATCGGGCGTAATACCATTTATATAGATATCACCTACACGATCAATCATAAAGTGCCCGGTACCCTGTGGTGCAGATTTAAGCTGAGTTATTTCTAACTCATATTTTATTTCATTGCTTACTTCGCCGTTATTTACAGTAAAAACGACACCATATTTTATAGGATAATTTTCGGGTTTAGCTTTGTAGGGAAGCGTATAATCCGAAGATAAAAGTACTCGGTTTTGAGAATTGGCTTTCTCTTCCTGGAGCTGCATAGTTAGATATATTGTGTTTCGGCTAATGATTGGTAACAACCAGAAACCTGTTACTGTTTGCTGCAACTTAATTTATCATAGTTGTAGCGAAGCACATTTCGTTAAGTTAACGGTCGGCGGGCTGCTTGTCTTTTTCTAAAACAGTGAACTTTATTTTAAGCGTGTTTCCGCCTGCATCAACAAGTGTAAGTAAATGTTCGCCGGGCGGTGGGCTTATGGCCATCTGATGAAAATCTTTGGTTTCGCCTAAATATTGATCGTCCAGATGCCAGAAAATCTTAGTACCATATTGCCGGTGTGCTGCATTGCAAATCATCCGGCCACGGGTACCATCTGCCTCTAAGGGCACATAAACTTTTGCACCACTCTTCGGATAGATCAGCTCCATCGGGTTACCTTCATCTTCACCGCAGCCATTTTTAAATGGTGGTAAACTATGGTACTGGTAGTTCCTGCTTTTATAATAATACTCCATTGATGGCGGCAGCACAAACCAGCTTTGGTTTACGATCTCGTCCGCCGGAACACAGTCTGCAGTTACCTGCCAGCTTTTTGTTTTATCGAGGTGTACCAGCTGATGATAAGGGCAAACCGGGGATTTTAACCCGGGAACAGGTATCCACATGGCTTCTTTATCATTACAATACCTGCCTGCCCTGTAACCGCTTTGTTTACACACCTCCACCTTTACCATGTCTTCATAAGGCTTATCAAACCAGTCGCGGGTAACAGGCAGCAGCCTGAAAATTTCAAATAGCACCGGGGCGGCGGTATTAATACCGGTTAAACCGGGGCGGCCTTCGCCTGTTGTGTTACCCACCCATACGCCCACCACATATTTAGGTGTAATGCCAATAGCCCAGCCATCTCTGAAACCAAAACTTGTACCTGTTTTCCAGGCCACGCGCTGTGTAGAACCAAACTGCTGCCAAAGCATTTCCTCGCCGGGCCGCATTACCTCTCCCATTGCTTCCAGCGTATAGTAAATAGACCCTGCATCGAGCAAGCCCGATTTCTCTAATTGCGGGGTGCCACGATGTACTGTTTGATAAACCGGTTCATGATAATCATCCGGATTGTATTTGCCGTTATATTTTGGATAATGGTTTAGCACCCTTGCCATATCTGCATACATACCGGCCAGCTCCCAAAGCGTACTTTCACCCCCGCCCAGTATCAGTGATAAGCCATAAAAATCGGCAGGTTGCTTAAGCGTTGTTGTACCGGCTTTTTTCAGAAAATCATAAAAACGCTCATATCTGTATTTTTGCAGCATCTTAACGGCCGGTACATTTAACGACCGGGCTAATGCCCTTGAAGCGGGTACAGCACCATCATAGCCTAAATCAAAGTTTTCGGGCTGGTAGCCTGCTATCTGCGTAGGTATATCGGGTACAATGCTGTTAGGCAGCAACTGCCCGTCGTGCAGCATAGCGGCATATAATAAAGGCTTAAGCGTACTGCCGGGACTACGCGGCGCATCAATTACATCCACGCTGCTTTCCAGCGATGGGTCTTCGGGGTGATAGACGTTACCTGCATAGGCCAGAGTGGCACCGGTTTCCACATCCAGCACAATGGCTGCAATATTATTGATATGATTAGCGCTGAGTACGGTATGATGCCTCTCTATGATTTGTGTAACCTGCTGTTGCAGCTCCAGCCTTAAGGTACTGTTAACACGGGTATCTGTTTTGTCGGCTTGTTTATGGTCTGCTATAATACGTGCCAGCATGTGCGGGGCATAAGAAGGCAATGCGACAGGTTTATCAGGTACGGGTTCTAACTTGGCAAGGTCAGCAGTACTGCTGTCAATAACTCCGGTTCTGCATAATTTATCTAACAACCTGTTGCGCTTGCTTAACAATATCTGCCGGTTTTTACCGGGGTGTACCAGCGATGGTGAATTGGGTAATACTGCTAATGCGGCCATCTCTCCCCACGAAAGTTTATCCGGGCTTCGCCCGAAATACCGCCACGAAGCCGCATCAAGCCCTACCACATTACTACCGAACGGCGCGTTGCTGGCATAAAGTGCCATAATCTTCGCTTTACTATTGGTAAGCTCTAACCGGGTAGCCATTACCATTTCTACAAATTTATACCACATGTTGCGCGGATGATGCGTTGCCAGCCTGATCACCTGCATGGTAATGGTGCTGCCGCCGCTGGTAACGTGCTTTGACCGCAGATTTTGACGCAATGCACGCGCAAATGCTAAAAGGTCGACCCCGAAATGATGCTCGAAACGTTTATCTTCAAAGGCGATAATGCATTGCTTAAATTTTTCGGGCACTGCGGCATCATACGGAAAGCGCCATTGCCCATCTGTTGCAATTGATGCACCCAATAAACGGCCCTGCCTGTCATTCAATACGTATGAGGTAGGCGCATTGAATAAGCGCCGCGGCAGACAAAATAAAAAGACCAGGAAAAGGGCAAACAAAACCCCGCCTGTAATACGGAAAGTTCTGCTTGCCCATAAGCGTTTTAAAAAACTCATTTCATCACTTCACAACTTCTACCCATCTGCCTTTTTGCAATGCGTTAATTGATGATTTATACATGGCTTCGCAATACACACCCGGCAGGTAATAATGACCGGTATATGCTGCTGTAAGCATTACATAATAGGTTACCTGCGTATCTTCATCTAAGCCAAAGTAAGTATAAACCCTGTCATCACGAATATCGCGATAGTCAGACGGTGAGGATTTAAATACTTCATCGTTATTCAGCATGCGGGTATTTAAGATCTCCCATCCGGATGGGAATATTTGCGATAGCGCCATGTTGCGGTAATTGCCATTACCAACCGGATTTTTAATGGTTACCTGTGCAACAAAGTCGGTGCCTTGTTTCAGGCTGGCAACATCAATCGGCTGGCCTTTCATGCTCAGGTAATTTACCTGCATTTGCAGAACGCTCGGATCATTACCAGCTTCCTGCTCCTGCCCTGGCAAAGGCGTACCCTGCTGAACAAGGCGTACATACAAATAATTGCTGCCGCTGTTCTTTACAACCATCTTGCCGCCGTTTGCCGGAAGCGGTGCCTGCCAGATATAAGACGGCGAGGCCACATTGCCTTTATTACCATTGGCCTGGTAATTAAACTGCAATTTGTACGGAGAATTATTCTGACCGCAATACTGGGCTATGGCCAGCAAGGCATAAGCAGTAGTTTGTGTACTGTACCAACGGTCTTCAGACAGGTGCGCCGCTACGGAGCGCAACACATCAGATGCAGCCTTTCGGCGGCCCATTAAAGTAAGTGTTTCCAGGATCATAGCCTGGTCGCGTTCGTCTGAACCATAGGTATAATCCAGCTGGTCATATGGTTTTACCTGCGTAGGCAAACCACTGATAAGCTGAGAAGCAACCTCGGGCTGGCCGGCAAGTTTATAAGTAGCAGCCAGTCTCCACTTGGCCGATACGCTGATGTACTTAAACTCTTTCAGCCTGTTCATGGCACCTAATTCAGGCGCACCCGCTAATGCCAGCAGATATAATCTGTATGATTGGGTTAGGTCTGCACCATAGAAACTGCGCGAATCAGGCGTCCAGTTTAATGCCTTTTGACGCTGGTATTTTTTCCAGTTCTCCAAAAAGCCTACCGGTAAGGTATACCCTTTAGCTTGTGCCATCAACATAAAATGCCCCGCATAATTGGTTCCCCATTCGTCGGGCTCGCCGCCGTTTGGCCAGTAGCTTAATCCGCCGCCTGGTACCTGGAAACCACCCAGCCTTGCAACCGTTGCCCGCAAATTGCGCTCAAGGTTGGCTTTCTGTTTCTGACTAAGGTCTATCAGTTGATTTAAATATAATTGTGGGAAACCGGCCGATGTGGTTTGCTCTACACAACCATATGGATACTCCAATAAATAACCCAGTCGCTTAGAAAGATTAATCGGCGGGATGGCGCTTACCTCAAGAGTTGCCTTGTTAGTACCCGTCATACCAACCGGCGAATAAGCAGCATCCCAGGTTTCGCCTGCCTTTAACTCTTTAACAATGGTACGTACAATTGGTGGATTAGGGTTCCGTATCTCCATCTCCACATCCTGTACGGCGGTTTCGCCGCCGCTTTTAGCTATGATACGTACCTTACCTACTCCCACAAAATCTTTCACATCCAGGTTAAAGGTTGCCAGCTGATCTCCGGGTTTTGTAAATGTTAGTGTTTGGGTGTTGCCGCCTGTAGATGTAAATGCGTTTGATTGTACCTGTACAGTTACGTTTTTGATGTTATTTTCCATGGCGAAAACCGTAACCGGCAGTTCAAACTTTTCTGACGGGCCAAGTACGCGCGGCAAGGTTGCCAATATCATCAAAGGCTTTTTAACCGCTACAGCTTTTTCAGCAAAACCATAGCTTCCATTATGCCCGGCTATAACCATTGCCCTTACAGAGCCGATGTATTGCGGCAAGGTAAAACGCTTGGTTTGGGTTTCGCCTTTATTTAAGTGGAATGGCCCTAAATATTTAACAACCGGTTTAAACCTGTTAACTGTTGTATTTTTATTATTACCTAAAGCCTGGTCGCCGCCAATACTAAGAATACGCTCTAAACCGCCGCCAAATGCACCGATCACATAATCAAACAAATCCCAGGTTTTAACGCCCAAAGCTTCGCGGGCATAAAATGCCTCGTGCGGGTCTGGCGTTTTAAAATTGGTAAGATCAAGTATACCTTCGTCAACAATGGCAATGGTGTAGGTCATTTCCTTTCCGGATGCTTCGGAAACCGTAATTGATGACGTAGTTTCCGGACGGATCTTATCCGGCATACTGATTACCGGTTTAAGCACGGTCTCCGGATTTTCAACGGTTATCGGTATAGCACCATACATCCTTATCGGCAGGTCATTCACGGTTTGGTTATGGTGCTGCAGCAGCGTAACGTTAATAAAAACGTTTGGCGCCATATCTTCATCTACCTTAAACTTATATTGTGTTTGACCTTTGCGGGTATCTATCCAAACCGTTTTAACAATCTTGCTACCATTTTCAAAGCTTACCAAAGCTCTGCCGTTGCTGCTTGTTGGTATGGTAAGTGTTCCTTCTTCGCCAACCTTGTAGCTCTTTTTATCTGATGTAAAAGAAAGCATGGCTGCTTCGGTAGGGTTATCCTGCTGCAGGCGTTCGGCCCAGTTTGGCCAGTCGATATAGATTAGTTTGCCGGTGGTGTGCCCGGTTTCCGGATCGGTCACCCTGATCAGGTACCGCCCCCAGTCTGCCTGCGGAACACGTAGCTTCCACTTGCCTCGGCCATTATTTAGCTGTACCGTTTCAGTGGTGATCAGCTTATTATACTGGTTTTGGGTGAAGTTGCTTAGCTCATTACCGGTTTCATCCCACCACCAGCGCCATTGCACTTTATATAGCTCCACATTAACCTTACGGCTACCGCCAAATAACTGGCCTTTGGTATTTACATCTGCTATATCAATGATGTGATCGGCATCTGTGGTTAGCATCCCGCTTAATGCACTTCCCTGCGGAACCTTTATACCTACATAACCATTGAAGATATTATAAGGCATTGATACCTGGTTAATGCTGAAATTTCCGCCCGGCTCAAATACCTTTACCAGGAAGTTAGCGCGTAACTGTCCCGGCGCCTGTTTTTCAAGATTGATGTCCGCATCAATATTGGCATTACCATTTTCATCCAGCTTACCATCAAATACATTTTGCGTTTGTGTACCGAAAGATTGTGTAGGATCATCAAACACATAGCCATCAAAGCCTTTAAAAGCAGTTGTCTGCGGCGAAAGGAAAGCATCTACCTTTGCCTTTAAATTTTGAGCCGTACCACCGAACAGCCATTTTGCATTTAACAAACCTGTGGTATGCCCTTTGGTAAGTTCTGTCTGGTTGCCAAAGTTCAGACTTAATTTAAGCCGGTTTGGCATAATGGTTTCTACCTTAATGCCTTTTTCAAATATCGCTCCGCCTACTTTTATTTTCACATTCCAGTTACCGGTTGGGGCGCTGGTAGTGGTAGCCGTGCGGAATGAGTAAAAGCCATCAACAGAGGTGGTGCGCACCATTTTTTTGTATAACTGCCCCTGTGGATTATAAAACTCAAACTCGACCGGATGATCTGGCGGTAAGGTTTTCAGTTTATCTTCAAGAATAAACGAAACGAAAATGGAGTCGCCGGGACGCCACACGCCTCTTTCTCCATAAATAAAGCCCTTCAGCCCATTTTGAATTTGCTCGCCGCCTACATCAAAACGCGACAAAGGCAGTGCGCTTCCATCATCCAGTTTCAGGTAGCCGCGTTCGTCGTCTTTTTTAGCGATCAGTAAATATGGCTTTCTCTTTAATACCAGTTTTGCAAAACCGTCACCGTCAGAGGTACCTTGCCACAACACCTGTTTCTGATAATCGAGCAGTTGCAGTGTAACGCCGCTCATCGGCTGTGCATCCAATATATTGGTAACAGCAATCAGCATGCTGTTATCGTTACCACGCTTGGTAATAAGGCCTATGTTTGACGCTATAATATTACGGGTTGCCCATTTATCTTTGGTGTAGTATGATTCTGAACAAACATCATCACGTTCAGACCAATTGTAGCCGTCCGGATAATAATTGTCATACCGCTGCCAAAACTCATCATCTTCGTCTATGCCTGTTGCATTACCTGAACTACCGCCTTCATCGTCGTAATACTCACTGTCGCTATTACTATTGCCTGTTGTACCACCTCCGGCGCTGCAATTATATAAAGAGTATGATTTCCTGAAACCTATCACCACCCTGTAGATTGCCCCAGGTTCGGTGCGCATCAGGTGGTCAATATCCAGCATAAATCGGTTTTTCTTTTTCAGGTTAAGCCCCTTGTCGTCATCAAGGCGAATGGTTTTCTGCACTACCGGCCTGCCTACCTGCCTTAACTGGTTCTCGCCATCGAAACCGTTATTTTGAAAATACTGCGGCACATTATTTTCATAAACCTTTATAATAGTTACGTCAACAGCACTAAGGTTAGTTGCCTCAAAGGGCATCATCAGCTTGCCCGAATCAGGCAAGATCACCCCTTTGCCCGGTATAGTTACCTTAGGCAGGCGGTTTTCAAAAAACACATTTGCGGTATAGGTCTTTGTTATCTTTTTGTTAACAATATCTTCTATACCTTCATTAGCAACGGCTGTGTAATTGCCTTCCAAATGCTCGGGGCCATACATTTTGATCTGGCTGCCTTCAATAGTATAAGCAAGGTCATTTACATTATTCAAGCCAATAAGGCCGCGCAGTTCCTGTCCAACTTTTATCGGGTTCGAGAACTGGTAAAGCACGTACTGATCCTGATCTTGTACCGCTTTTATCTGCAACAATTTAAAATCGCCTACAGCAGGCACATCAATATCTTCAGCCCCCTTCTTATCTACATCAATCGCATCCCCATCCCATTTGACCTGCAACTTTGATGCAGCGCCATTTGCACGCTTAAGATTATTAATAACAAACTGGTGGGTTTTATTTATTTTATTATGATGCCAGGTTACGCTTACAGGCGATGTATAATTAGCTGAAAGCATTTTTTCAACTTTCTTTGCATCTTCAACATCAGCGGTTTGTACACTGCCGGTAAATTTCATTTTATCAAGCGAAGTTGCGGTGGCAGATTGCAAGCCATCAAAGCTCACGGTAAAGTCCGGTTTTATAGTTTGCAGGCCAAAGGTAAAATGCTCCAGCTTGTCATCTACTTTAACCAGGTCGCCTAAGGCAAAATCAACTTCGTATTTTTTGTCGGGCTCAAGTTCCTTCTCCGGCCTGAACTCGATGGTTTGCGCATCTATCCAATACGCCTTCCCATTTACAGATGGTGAAATATCAAAAAGACTTTTCTTGATTTCTTCATTTTGCGAATGTGTTACCTGTACCTGGTCGGCAAATTTGATGCGGATGGTACCTGCGCGCGAAATTACACCAGCCGTGTAAGATTGGATGTATTTGCTAAAATCGCGATCGTAGTTTTTCTTTTTGTGCCTTGAAAGAATGAAAATAGCGGTAATGGCAATTGCAACAACCACTGCGGCAATAACAATATTGCGCCGGTTGATAAATGAGGAAGAGGATTGCATAGGTAGGTAAAGTTTTAATAAACTATTTAAAAGTATGAAACTTTAAACGATGTAAAGTAAAATACTTTAAATATGTTTTAAACTTTATTACATATACCGAAAACTAAGTAGAATTAAAAAACGAGGCCGGTGGATTAAAGAACGATGATTTATTTTTAACTATTCACTGACCCGGCACTCGCATATTAAACAAAACGCAAAGAATTTATACACTAAGGTTTAAGAAAAGGCTGCCCTTTTGAGGCAGCCTCTTTGATTGTTATCTTGAACCAGAGTATACCAATGTATCTACCGCTAACCTTGTGCTTGGAGCAGTACCCCAATCAAAAGCTAAATAGAATGTTTTAGTAGCCGGATCATAATGGCTGTTGTAACCCGGAGTATTTTTCAGAGTAGCATTGCCTGTTGATGATACGGTCACTTTATTTGTTGTTGGATCTACCGATAATCTTAATCCGTCAATACCTCCAACACTGCTTCCATCTCTCCAATACTGGCTGAAAGAGTTGGCAGTTGCAGAAAGTGTGGCAAGTTGTGTAGTAACGCCCGATTTAATGACACCACCTAAATTGGTATCCGGCCCGGTTGCAGAGTTACGTGTAATGGTTCCTTTCATAGTGTAAGTCCCATCGTAAATGTTTTTAGCATTAACAACCATTACCAGCGTACCATAATTACCGCTTACTGTGTTTCCGCCACCGTCAACAATTTTTAACGGCAAGCCGTAAGTTTTAGCAGGATCAAATAAGGTAGTGTTAAATTTCACATGATATTGAACCTTACCTGCACCTGCCGGTATTGTAATTTTTGTTGGAGCTGTGTACGATCCCGCAGGAAGAGAGCTGATTTGGTTATCACTGTCGCGAACTGAATTGTATTTTTTCAATACAGCGTCGTCAACAGCCATAGTAACTGTAACATCGCTGGTGTTAGGGTTTGGTGCAGCATAGTTAACATAGATATAGCTATCTACACTTGGCCCTATGGTTAAACCAAAATTCATTGAATTACCACTGCCATCACCAGCAAGGCTTGCTACAGGCAACTCTATAATTGGCGGAACTTTGGTAAAATCAGGCTGCACGTACCTGTCTTTGCAGGATACCAACGCCAGGGCCAGCAGAAATGGCACAGTTCCTATTAATAATTTCTTCTTTGTCATGATTAAAACTTTTGAATTATTTAACATCCCAGAAAACCCTTGAAGTAAACTGGTTGATTGTACCTTCAGCAATTACATTTTGTGAATTGTAATTATACTCGCTTTGTGGATACGGCATTCTAACCGGAATTTTACGTGTTGTAGCAGCCGGGTTGTTTGAAATAGGAATGTCAGCCGGTAAACCTAAACGGCGGTAATCTGACCATGCTTCAATATCATTAAAGCCATTTAAAGCAGCCCATTTCTGTCTGATAATTAGAATTAACTTTTTATCATAAGACGTTCCTTCGGCACTTACACCTGTACCAACATTATCCGGATCATTCCAGTTTGCAACAGGTTGTTCGGTCATATAAGTAGTTGCATCAGCAGCAGTAAGGCCAACTTTTATAAAAGATTGTGTTACAGCAGCAGCATAAAAAGTTTCTGCCGTTCCAGTTATCCAGCCACGTTGAGCAGCTTCGGCTTGTAAAAACAAACTTTCAAAATCTGTTATTAATGGCTGCGGCTTGCTTGCACCAAAAAGATCCTGCCCTTTTGTAGAATCTGGATTTAACGTAAGTGCCGGGCCAATTGCTGAAATAAATTGTGGCTTTTCCGCATCGGTAGCTGTAGGGCCAAAAGGATGAGCTTCATAAGTAGTGCCAGCCCCATCGTTAATAGTTGTGTAAAATCTTGTATAACGCGGGTCACCGTTGTTTATATAAAAATATAACCCGTATTGTGCTGCAAGGTAATATTGATGTCCGCCTTGTTGATTTCCTGAAGCATTATAACCGAAGTTGGCATAAAACGGATTCTGTTTGCCATCAGTATTTGAATAACCTGGCTGTACATTAGCTGTTTCGCCTGCGCCTATAAACCCGTAACCATTTGCAATAATCTTTGCAACTTCAGCTTTAATATAAGCTTCACGGCCCGGCATTTCACTTTGGCGAAGTAATAACCTTAACCTGATGGTATTGGCTAATTTACCCCACTTGGTTAAATCTGATCCATAAATAATATCATAAGCCTTATCAGAACTTGCAACAGTTGACGACTTAAGTAGCACGACAGCACTATCTAACTGTTTTGACAGATCTTCATATATAGCCTGGCCCTTATCATACTGCGGACGAATTATTTTAGTTGACTGTAATGCTTGTGTGTATGGCACATCATTGAAAAAATCAACCAGGTAAGCATAGTCAAATGCCTTCATCGTTTTAGCAAAAGCTACAAAGTATGGTTTGCCTAAAGCTTTGCCTTGTTGCTCAAGGTAATTGTAATCTTCAAGATTATCATAAAGGTTTGCCCATGGGCTTGTTGCTCCTGCGTAGTTTGAAGTGATATTATAGCTGCGCTCTTCAAGGAAACCAGAATACGCACCGCTAAAGTTCCAATAACCAAGCCACGGACCCGCAAAGCGATAAAAGTCGTAAGAACCGGTGGTAACCCTGGCTGTGGTATTTAATGCGTTAGTTAATACTAATCCCGGCGTTGCACTTGTCGCATTATTTGGATTGGTATTGATATCGAAATAATCCTTCTTACAAGCTCCCAACGCCAACGTTAGCGCTAAGGCTGATAATGTATATAATTTTCTCATTTTGCTCTTAATTAAAATCCAATGCTTGCGGTGAAACCATATAGACGTGTTGGCGGAGTTTGATTAAGGTTGCTCACACCTTGCGCATTGTCTGTTTGGGCATTTATCTCAGGGTCTGTATAAATGTTTGATTTAGGCCTGAACATAAACAGGTTACGGCCAACTAAGCCAATGCTTGCTTTTTTGATAACTTTCTGGCCTCTCAAATATCTTGCAGGTACGTCATATGATAATGACAATTCACGGATCTTAATAAAATCTGCACTGGTAACATAGTTTGAGTTAATACCAGTGCGGATAGCATTAGCCCAAAAATCGCCGCTACCGCTGTTAGTAGTAATATTGGTATTGGGAACATACACGCCTGGTGCTGTTTGAATAACTGAATTTGGATATACAAAGCGTTGACGGCCAGTTTCTGCAGAAGTATAGCTAATACCAGAGAAATCAAGTGTACCGGCAAAATCGTTATAAAAATATGCACCTGAACGTAGCTCGGCAGTACCGGCCAACGTGAAGCCTTTAAATTGGAAACTGGTAGTTAGACCTAAAATGTTTTTAGGGTTAGACTGTCCGAATATAACGTTTGTATTAGCCTGACTTGGTAAACCTGTTACAGGACTTACAATCACACGGCCTTGCGGGTCTCTTGCATAATCGCTACCCACTAACTGAGGATAAGGTAAGCCTTGCACAATGTAGTTGAAGTTACCAATGCTGATACGGTCAAGTCCCTGGTAAACCGAAAGTACTTTGTTAGTATTATAAGAATAGTTAACGCTTACATTCCAACGGAAACCGTTGCTAAGTGAGATAACCGGAGATGCAGCAATTGCAACCTCTATACCACTTGTACGGCCAGAGCCTGTATTAATTACTGCAGAACTAAAGCCTGTAGTGTTTGATATGTTAATACCTGTTTTGATCTCCTGATCTGAAGTTACACCTGTATAGGCAGACGTTTCTAAAGTGATGCGGTTATCCAGGAAGCCTAAATCTAAACCAATCTCTTTTTGTATCGATTTTTCAGGCTTTAAAGTTGGGTCATAAACTGTATTTCCTACAGAGAAACCTGCCACATTACCATAAGGGAAACCACCGCCTACACCAAATGTTGACTGTAGCTGATATGGGTCTAACTGTACAGTGTATACTTTAGAGATACCTGCTCTTAACTTACCAGATGACAGGATGTGATTGTTTTTAAGTGCAGGGATAGCATCTGTAAAAACAAAAGATGCATCTACAGCCGGGTAAAAGAATTGCCTGTTACCACGTGCTAACCTTGAGTCTTTATCCTGGCGGCCTGAACCATGTAAGAATAACCAATCTTTATATCCTACAGTTAAGTCGCCAAATAAACCGAAGGTTCGGTAACGTAACATACTTTCACCAGCAGAAGGTATACCTGAAACGTTACCTACATTGTAAAAGTTAGGGATAACCAAGGTGCCGGCACCAACACTCATGTATTGCTTCTGGTCATCAATTAACTGCGCACCAGCAATAGCTCTAAGGCTGAAATCTTTAACATTTTTATGGAATGTAGCCAGGAAATCACCGTTGTAACGTGTAAGGTACTGGTTGTTGGCACTTGTTGACGAAAGAATATCATTTACTGCAATAGACTTACCGCTTGCTTTTGCAAAATCTGAATAAGTAAATGCCGCTTGTGTATATTTATCATACTGGTAAGTTGTACTTATACCACCACGTACCAATAAATCTAACCATGAAGTAGCTTTGTAGCCTAATGATAAATTACCTAATACCTGGTCTTTACGCTCTTTTTGTCTTTGATCTTGCAAACCAAAGTAAGGGCTTTGGTAATAATCATTATAAAAGTTATTTGGATTACCCCAAAGCGAATTCAGGTCTTTATACTGGGTTAATGGAATTTCAGCAGGTGTATTAATAACGTTGTTATAAACCTGGTTGTAAGACTTATCGTAATTACGTTGAGTATAATCGAAATTGAAATTAATCGTTAATACGTCTTTATAATTACGCATGCCGTTTAAACGGATAGAAGTCCTGTTGGCCTTATCACCAGGTGTGGTGCCTTTAGAATCAAGGTGCTGGACGTTTGCAAACAATGATCCGTTTTTGTCGCCACCTGAATAAGTAACATCATTTTGAACATCCAAACCAGTATCAAAGAATTTTTTCTTTTCATCTGGCAGATTTTGGTATACGACCATCTGGCTGGTTCCATCAGCTAACGGACGGCCAATAGCCCTGGTGCTACCGTCAAACCGGTCACCAAAGTTCTGGTTTTCATATGGAGTAAATTGCGGGAAACCAAAAGCATCCTGGTTAGTACCACCGCCAAATGTAGACTGTAACTTAGGAAAGTACGATAGTTTGTTTAACATCGTAGTATTGGTAAAGGTAAAAGAACCCCCACCATCAGTGTTTCCTCTTTTAGTAGTTACAATGATTACACCATTTGAAGCTTCTGAACCATATAATGCCGCCGCAGTGGCACCTTTTAATACGTTAACGCTCTCTACATCATTAGGGTTTAATGAGTTAAGGTAATTCAGAGATGTGGTAACACCATCAACAACTAATAGTGCCTGGTTGTTACCAACAAAAGAACGGTTACCACGCAAAACAACGCGGATCTGGTCGCCCGCATCAATCTGGTTATTAGCTTGTGTAATTTGCAAACCAGCCACCTTACCAGATAAACCCTGAGCAACGTTAGTTGGCTTACTGAGTGTCAAATCTTTTGCGCTAACTGTTTGAGTGGCATAACCAAGCTCTTTTGCTTTACGCTTAATACCTAAAGCTGTGGTTACAACAACTTCCTGCAGTTGTTTGCTATCCGGAGAAAGAGTAACATTAAGATTGTTACCATGTGCTGCGGTGGTATCTTTTCTGATATAGCCAATAAAGCTAAATGAAACAGTGGTATTTTTTGAAGGTACATTTAGGGAATATATACCTTGAGCATTTGTAACAGTACCTGTACTTGTTCCTCTTACAGCAACTGTTACGCCAGGAAGTGCAGAGCCATCTTCCCTGGCTATTACCTTACCGGTAATACGTACGTTCTGGGCATTGGCAGCTGCCGAAATAAAGCCCAGAAACCATAAGCATTTTCGTAAAAATTTATTCATTATAGTGAGTTTAGTTAATAGTTAGAAAGAAATATTTGAAGCGATTAGATATTTACATTAGACCTCCTTTTTAAAATAAAACGTTTTATCTAATGATTTTTAACAATTTGATGGCAGTAAACCAACAATCATTCATTTCAAATGATTAAACGTTTTATCAATTTTAACTTAACGATTCAACTTATAAGATGTGATAAGTGGGTGCCAGGCACCCTTACAATTCAGAAATACTATTATAAAGCAGGATCTGCTGTGTAAGCCGACCAAAGTTCACCTAAAGACTTGCCGGTCACCTCTGTCCAGGTGCCATCTGTAAAAGCACGATCACGCATTTTGCTATCCAGCGCCTTCACTGCCCCCGGCTTTATTTTGGCTTCAATCCAGGCCAGGAAACGCGCCGTAATGCGGTAACTGTTTTCATAGCTTTGAGTAGATTTATATGGCGGCAAAGCCCATTTGGCAGCTGCATTATTTACGCCGAACTTATAGCGTGCATAATCTGCTATGCCTTCGGTTAACCAGCTAGGGCCGTTTGTATCGCCGTAGGCCTGTACAATGTGCATTACTTCGTGCGTAACAACGTCAATATCCTGCGGATGGGCAGTCATGTATTTTGCACTGAAAGTTACGCGGTCATTTGCGGTTGCAGCTACCCCATTATAAGTGGTATCTATTATAAAGGTAACATGCTTAGAAGTTTTTGAGTTATACGCTTTCGCCAGCTTTGGATACACAATCCAGAATGTACTGATTAGTTTGTCCTTTAAGTCCTGGCTGAAATTTGGATCCTGATTAATTACAGTTAATGTATAGCCCTTCTTTTTAATCACTTCGGGGTCTTGAGCTTTGGCAAAATGAGCAAATGCCACGCTTAATAGTAGCAGGTAAAATACTTTCTTCATGTTTATTAGTAGTATCGACGCTGTTGTTGCTTATTCAGCATAAAATCAACATTATCTTTTTGTAAAGATAAAACGATTTACCAAAAAACATAAAAAAACTTTTGCAATTAAGTAATTTTTCAAAATTCAACAGTAATAATCCCCGTTTATGCCGCTGAATTGATAAAATAATTATTTAACCATTCTTTTTAGGAGTAGAAGAAGCCCTTTCTATAATTTTTGAAGGTATTTGCAAGTTAACCTGCTCCAGGTTTAGCTCTCTGTCTTCCAATTGCGCCATGAGAATATCTACCGCAGATTTAGCAATTTCTTGTACAGGCTGTTGCACCGTAGTAATACCTGGTGGGTAAAGGTTAAAGATTTCGTCGTCATCAAAGGTTACAACGGCTATGTCTTCCGGTACACTAATTGATAGCTCTTTAAAGCATTGCAAACCCATTATACCAAGATAATTGGTTGCAAAAAATATAGCATCGAGCCCAGTTTCGTTTAAGAACTTTTTAATTGCTGCCAACTGTTCATCTTTCCCCTTTAATGCAGGCAAGGTAAGTACACGTTTTTTATCAAACTTGATTTTGGCGTCAGACAGCGCTTCTTTATAACCTCTTAAACGGTCTTGTAACTGGACTAGGTCAAAATCAATAGTCACAAAACCTATTTTACTGTAACCGCCTTTAATCAATGTGTCAACACCCTGGTATACACTTCCCATATTATCAACCAATACATGCGGAATATCAAGATCAGGAAAATATCCGTCGATCAGCACCACAGGCCTGCCTGTGGTTACTATATCCTGCACTTCTTTTTCCAAACCTTTGAGTGGAGTAATAATATAGCCATCCACTAACTGGTTCGACAGCATTTTAATAACATCTTTACCTTTTTGTATACTGTTATTGGTACTACAATAAATAATACCATATCCACGGCGCTCGGCCTCCTCCTCTATCACTTTTGCTACTTCGCCAAAAAACGGGCCGCCTATATTTTCAACAAGCAAACCAATTACTTTTGATTCGCCTGTACGTAAGCCTACAGCCATACGGTTAGGTTCATAACCGTTCTCGGCGGCAACCTCTAATATTTTCTGCGAAAGTTCTTTACTGGTTCTACCTTTACCGTTAAGCACGAAAGAGACAGTCGTGATGGAAGTATTGGTTAATTTGGCAATATCTTTAATTGATATTTTTTTCGGAGTCATTGTGGGATCTGGATATATTAGGTCAGGCTTTAAAACGTATTTTCACAAAAAATATTTTAAAATCTAACCAACAGGCAAATTATTATAATTAAGAACGCTAATAAACGAATAACAGATGAATATTTAAGTAATATTTAATATGTTAACCTGGGTTGCAGCAATTTTTATTATTATCGGGTAAAATAATGAATATCTCTCCAAAACTTACCCGCCTTGATATGTCCATGATCATGATCAGCCTGGTGATTGGCATGGGTATATTTGCAACACCTGCCGAGGTTGCCGGTTATTTAAACCAGCCTTATACTTATTTTGCTGCATGGTTTATAGGTGGTGTGGTCAGTTTTTGCGGAGCCTTAACTTTTGCAGAAATAGGCTCGGCATATCCCAGCACAGGTGGTTTTTATAAAGTATTTTCTTTTTGTTTTCACCCTGCCTTTGCTTTCATGATCAACTGGATACTTGTTATAAGCAATGCTATGTCGGTGGCAGCCATAACCATTATCGGTGCGCAATATATTAGCCCGTTTGTAATACCTCATCATATTGCATATAATACCGGTATACGCCTTATAACCATCACATCTGTACTGGCCCTGTATCTGCTTAACTTAAAAGGCATTAAAGCAAGCGCTAAAACACAAAACGTACTTACTGTTTTCAAGATTGCCTTAATACTGGTTATTTCATTAGCTGTTTTTAAAACAGATGTTCATATAACCGCGCCTGCACAAAGCCTTAATCAGTTAAACCCGATAAATTCATTAGGGTTAAGTATGGTAGCTATTTTCTTTGCTTACGGAGGTTACCAGCAAACTATCAATTTTGGAGGGGATGTTATTAACGCCCGGCAAAATTTGCCCAAAGCAATTTTCACCGGTATGCTGGTGGTAATTGCCCTGTACATGATCATCAATTATGCCTACATTTCTGTGTTAGGTATAGAGAACCTTAAACTTAAACCTGCCTTAGCCGCTACAATGGCCGGAGTGCTGCTTGGTAGCGCAGGCTATAAAATTGTATCGGTGCTTATGTTCACCTCGGTACTTGCTTACGTAAATGTAAATATACTGGCCAACCCCAGGGTTTATTACGCCATGGCCGAAGACGGTATTTTGCCCAACATTTTTAAACGGATTAATAAACGCACACAGGTACAGGAATTTGGCCTCAGCTTTTTTGTATTTGCTATCATCCTGGTGCTGATATTTATTGACTCTTTTAAAAAAGTACTCAGCTATGTGATGTTTTTTGATACAATCGGCCTTTCTTTATCTGCTTTATGTATCTTCATTTTAAGAGCAAAACAAAAAAATAGCGATAACATTCCAGGTGTTTTCCGTATAAAGTGGTACCCGCTGGTACCATTAATATTTATTATATGCTACTGGGCAGTTACTGTGGTTATTTTTATTGAACACCCCGTTGGAGCATTGATCTGCCTTTCATCATTTCTTGTCGGGCTGATTATTTACTATTTTACCAAACGC
Organism: Mucilaginibacter sp. KACC 22063; assembly: GCF_028736115.1. Lineage (NCBI taxonomy): Bacteria > Pseudomonadati > Bacteroidota > Sphingobacteriia > Sphingobacteriales > Sphingobacteriaceae > Mucilaginibacter > Mucilaginibacter florum. The sequence goes on from NZ_CP117877.1 coordinate 3,681,339, forward strand.
AACCAAAAGGTTATTACACTTCATAATTAGATGGACTTATCATACATACTGAACGAATTAGGAGAAGACAGACACAGATACTTCAATGCCGTATCCCCACCCATCATTCAATCAAGCAACTTTGCTTTTAATACCGTAAGTGACCTCAGAAACGCCATGGCCGATGAGTTTGAGAATAACTTGTATTCGCGAGGCAATAACCCAACAGTTGATATACTGAGAAAGAAACTGGCAGCGCTTGACGGTGCCGAGGATGCCTTACTGTTCAGCAGCGGCATTGCGGCTATTACCGTCCCAATGCTTGCGCTCTTAAAAAAAGGAGACCATATAGTGGCGGTTGAAAACAGCTATAGCTGGTCTGATAAGTTTTTCAAAGACTTTTTGCCCCGATTTGGTGTTGAGGTAACTTTAATTAACGGGTCAGAAACAGCTGACTTTGAAACTGCGATACAACAGCAAACCCGCATTATATTTCTGGAAAGCCCTAATACCTTAAGCTATGAGCTGCAGGATATAAAGAAAATAGCACATTTAGCTCAATCCAAAAACATTATCACCATTATTGATAACAGTTATTGCAGCCCGCTCTTTCAGCAACCTATTTTGGCCGGGATTGACCTTGTTGCGCAGTCTGCCACAAAATATATCGGCGGCCACTCTGATGTAATGGCGGGTGTACTTACCGGCAGTAAAGCGCTGATCAAAAAGATATTTGAAAACGAATTTATGAATCTGGGGCCAGCCATATCCCCCCAGTCGGCCTGGTTATTATTACGCGGCCTGCGCACCTTACCCTTAAGGCTGAACCGTAGCTTTGAAACTACTAAAGTCATTACAAAATGGCTTAGCGAGCACAGCGGTATAGCATCAATAACATGGCCATTTTCATCATCCTTTCCGCAGCTGACACTTGCACAAGAGCAGATGAAAGGTTGTGGGGGACTTTTCAGTTTCACGCTCAAAGATTCAAACCTGAATAAGATTGAAAGCTTTTGCAATAACCTTAAACATATCTTACTTGCAGTTTCATGGGGAGGGCACGAAAGTTTGGTAATACCGGCCATTTGTAGTATTAAAGCTAAAGATTATGACCTTAACAACAACAGGCACCAGTTGATTCGCATGTATGTTGGCCTTGAAGAACCTGCTTACTTAATTCAAGATATTAACCAGGCACTTTCAAGCCTGATATAGTTACAGGTTTACTTGTTTTATAATGCTTACTTATACCTCTTTTATAGGTTAATGTGTCACAATAACACCAATAGGTTACTTCCGATTATTAATGTTATTGTATCAAAAAAACGGTTATAAATAAATGTAATAGTTAAAAAACAAGCACTTTACGTTTCATTTTTACAAAATTGTAAATGTTACACTAAGCATATTATAATATCCATAATTTTACACTCGCTTATAGCATTAACAGGTAATTAACATTTAGTTTTCATCTGCCTAATATGGTGAATGGTTTTATCAAGCTTTCTGAAAATGAACTTATGGACATGCTCCGTAAGGATGAGCTTGAAGCATTCCGCCATATCTATAATCAATATTGGAAAAAGCTTTACAGTGAGGCTTATAAAAGGTTGAAAGATACAGACCTTGCAGAAGAAGCTGTACAGGATGTTTTTGCTAACTTCTGGTTAAAAAGGCATCAGATCAATATTACATCAACTATAGGCGGCTACCTTAATAATTCATTAACTTATCTTGTAATTGACTTATACCGTAAAGAATCGGTAAGGCAAAAGTATGCAGAGCGCTTTAAAACCGGGCATACCGAAATTGATAACACCACAGAGCATGAAATTGCGTATCGTGAACTTACTTACAACATTGACTCGCAAATAAACCTGCTACCTGAAAAATGCCGTTCGGTATTTGAACTTAGCCGCAAGCAATACAAAACCAATAAAGAGATCTCGGCACAACTTTCTATTTCAGAAAAAACTGTTGAAAATCACCTCACTAACGCTATCAAAAGGTTGCGCCATGGCCTTAGCCATTACCTCGTGATCCTGGTTGTACTGGTGCTTAAATAAATTTTCATTTTTATTTAGGGGATAAGCCTGCCTTGCACGTCATGTATTTTATAAACCATAATTATTTTCTCTTTTCATGAATAAATCTTTACCTGTAGAATTACTGGAAAAGTATATCAGCGGACGCTGTTCTGATGATGAAATACTATTGGTTAAGCAATGGTACAAATCATTCGGGCATGATTATGATCATGCCTCGGCCCTTGATGTGCATGAAGAGAGCGAACTTAAAGAAAGGATGTATCAAAACATTCTTGACAAGATTGAAGCGGCTGATCATAAAGAACAAAAGGTACGCAGTTTAAGTAAGTGGTACAAAATTTCGGCAGCGGCAGCGGTTATTATTGCATGTACCGCAACGTTTATCACTTTGAAGCAGAAACATGCTGCTGATAAGCAACAGGCTCTGGTTAATTCAGACATGGTAGTGATTACCAATAACACCAACCAGATTTACAAATCAGTATTGCCAGACCATAGCGCCGTGTGGATTAAACCGCATTCAAAGCTTTCGTTCCCTAAAATTTTCAGCACAAGTGCACGGATGGTATCCATGGCGGGCGAATGCTTTTTTGAGGTGACCAAAAACCCGCAAAAGCCATTTGTTATCAGCAGCCGTTCAATAATTACAAAGGTTTGGGGTACCAGCTTTTTGATCCGCGACAGAGACGACAAGCCATCGGCTGATGTTTCGGTACTTACCGGCAAAGTATCTGTAAGTATTAAGGATAAAGTAACCGGCAATCTTACTGACCTTAAAATCAATAAAGACGAGGTGATGATCTATCCTCATCAAAAGGTGGTTTACCTTGCTGCCCAGCACACCTTAAAACCGCTTGCAAAAAGCAACGAACCAGCTTTACAGATCTGGAATAGGGTTAATCTTTCTTTCGATAATAAGCCTTTAAGCGCCATTATACCTGTGCTTAATTCAAAGTTTCATGTACACATTACCGTGTCAAATGCAAAATTCAATCAGTATGTGCTTACTGCCGACCTTTCGGGCTTTAACCTGCCCGAAGTATTGGAGGCTTTAAAGAAATCGCTGAATGTGAATTATGAGATGAAGCAAAATGAAATCCAATTAGTATAAATCAATTATTAACCAAATGATAAACGCCGAATGAAAAATAAATTACAAACCTAATGATCAATGTGTGGCCATGCAGCCATATCTCTTAAAATAAAAAAGCTTAGAAGTGTTCCAGCACTCCTAAGCCATAAAATCAAAGTCCCTTCTAAGCAAAGAACACCCGAGGGTGAAGGGCTTTTAATTGTCTCATTTTTAAATAGAAACATATAAATATATGAAAATTCATTTACGAAGGTCTATTCCCTGGAGTAAAATCATGAAGATTACCCTAAGTCAGGTACTTGTAACCGCAATGATTAGCGGTGTTACGTATGCAAGTCCGCTGAAAGCGCAAAACATCCTTGATAAAAAAGTTGATCTGTCTGTTGAGAGCATCAGCGTACAGGATGTACTTAACTATTTACAAAAAGCTGATAACGTAAAGTTTATCTACAGCGCAAACACAATAGATGTCACGAAAAAAGTATCTGTAAATTTCAAAGATCAACCTTTGAAAAAGGTACTTGATAATGTCTTAACCAATAACGGCATCGACTATACCGTATTAAAAGACAGGATCATCTTAGGTAAAAAAGGTGCAGCTACAGCAACTGAATCAAATGGCAACACAATCGACTTAACTGCTGAAGGTTCTGCTACTAACAACGCAGTTATTCCTGTAAGCGGTAAAATTGTCGACGAAACAGGCCAACCTGTAATTGGTGCAACGGTTGTAGAAAAAGGCACAACCAACGGCGTTTCTGTAGGCGTGGACGGTTCTTATAAACTTAACGTAAACAGCACTAACTCGGTGCTTGTTGTTTCGTTTTTAGGCTATGCTTCACAAGAAATTCCGGTAGGCAGCCAAACAGTAATTAACGTTACCCTGCGTGCAGACAACAAAACCCTTAACGAGGTAGTAGTTGTAGGTTATGGTACACAAAAAAGAACTACAGTAACAGGTGCTATCAGCAGCGTTAAGGCTTCTGATCTGGAAAACCAGCAGATTACCCGTGTTGATGATGCCTTAAAAGGCCGTACCCCGGGTGTAAACGTTGTTCAAAGCTCTGGTGCTCCGGGTGCTGCCCCTACCGTACGTGTACGTGGTATCACCTCTATCAACAATAGCGACCCTCTTTACGTAATTGATGGTGTTATTGTGACCAACGGTGGTATTGATAACATCAATCCTAACGATATCGAGTCAATGGACGTACTGAAAGATGCATCAGCTGCTATCTACGGTTCACGTGCATCAAACGGCGTTATCCTGATAACCACTAAAAAAGGTAAAACAGGCCCTGCTAAAATTTCTTACAATGGCTATACAGGCTGGCAGTCACCAGTAAAAAAGGTTGACCTGGCTAATGCTACACAGTACGCTACTTTAAGAAACCAGGCGGTAACTAATGATGGCGGTACTGCTCCGTTTGCTAATCCTGCTCAATATGGTACAGGTACCAACTGGCAGGATGTTATTTTCGCTAACAATGCATTTATCCAAAATCATAACTTAAGCATTAGTGGTGCAAATGATAATGCAAGTTATTACACTTCTTTTGGTTACTTAGATCAGGATGGTATCGTTTTACCACAAATTTCGAACTACAAAAGGTTTAACTTTACTACTAATACCAGCTTTAAGCTGAAAAAATGGTTAACTGTTGGTGAAAACTTCACCTATACTTATACCCGCAACCAAGGCATAGGTAATACCAACAGCGTATTTGGTGGCCCGCTTAGCTCAGCATTAAACCTTGACCCGCTTACGCCAACTGTAGTAACAGATATCAACGCTCAGCCTAATGCCAGCGTTTACACTTCAAATGCGAAATACATTTTAAGAAATGCTTTAGGCCAGCCTTACGGTATCTCTAACTATGTACAGAACGAGATCACTAACCCGTTAGCTTATGCACAAAATCAAGCTGGCAACTTTGGCTATTCGCATAACCTTTTAGGTAGCGCATTTGTTGAGGTTACACCTATTGCAGGTTTAAAAATACGTTCACAGATCAGTGGAAAAGAAGCATTTTATGGCAGCAAATCATTCACCCCGCTTTATTATTTAAACGGCAGCTCAAGTAACCTGTCGGCTACTTCACAATATCTTGACAGCGAAAGTAACCTGACCTGGAACTTAGATAATACAGCTTCATATACACGCTCATTCGGCCTGCATAATGTAAGCGCATTAGTTGGTTTCAGTGCACAACGCCAGAGCGGTTTTGGCTTAAATGGCACTTTCCTTGGCGAACCTGTTAATACTTTTAATGAGGCTTCTCCAAACTTTGCACTTGTTAATGCTAACAAAATTGCAAACGGTTATGATAACCAGCCATATTCACTGGCTTCAACATTCGCCCGTATTACTTACGATTACGACCAGAAATATTTATTCACTGGTATTATCCGCCGTGACGGCTCATCGAAATTTGGTAGCAACAACGTTTACGGTACCTTCCCTTCAGGAGAAATTGGTTACGTAATGACCCGTGAAGATTGGTTCCCTAAAAATACATTTATCGACTTCTTAAAGATCCGTGGATCTTATGGTGTAGTGGGTAACGAAATGTCGCTTAACCCATTCCAGTACCTATCAACCATTGGTAGCGGCCGTAACTATGTATTTGGTAATCCGAACACTTTATATGTAGGTTATAGCCCTAACGCTCCTTCAAACCCGGATTTGAAATGGGAAGAAACCCATACAGCTGACATTGGTTTAGATCTGACTTTATTCAACAACTTAAGCGTTAACTTAGACGTATATCAGAAAAAAACCAAAGGTATGCTGCAACAGGTTCAGTTACCTGCTTATGCCGGTTTTGCCGGACAGCCATCTGCCAACATTGGCGACATGGAAAACAAAGGTATCGAGGTTAGCCTTTCATACAACAACCGCATTGGCGACTTTAAATATAACGTAGGCGGTAACCTTGCTTACAATCATAACGAAGTAACTTACCTTGGTACACAGATCAACTACTTTACTGTAGGTAACGTACAAAGTACAGCTTACGAGATTGGCCGTACACAAGTTGGACACCCGGTAGGTGCTTTCTATGGCTTCCAGGAGGTTGGTACATTTAAGTCACAAGCCGAGATCAACTCATACACCAATGCAAGCGGTGCTTTGATACAACCAAACGCTAAACCGGGTGACTTTAAATGGGTGGATACTAATGGCGATGGTAAAATTGATGCTAATGACCGTACCTGGTTAGGCAATCCACTGCCAACATTCACTTATGGTGTTAACTTATCAGGCAGCTATAAACAATTTGATTTCTTGTTATTTGGTCAGGGTGCATGGGGTAATAAAATTTACCAGGCTTACCGTCGTTTAGATTTAAATACAGCTAACTATCCGCTTGCTGCACTTAATGCATGGTCTCCATCAAACGCAAGCAGCAACTACCCTCGCCTGTCTGACGCAGATCCGAACAATAACTTTAAAAACCCATCAAACTTCTATCTGCAAAGCGGTGCTTACTTCCGCATTAAAACTTTGCAGGTTGGATACACTATTCCTAAAAACTGGTTAAAAGCAGCTGATATACAAAAAGTACGTGTATTCTTAAGCAGCAATAACCTGCTTACCATTACCGGTTACAAAGGCTTCGATCCGGAGATCGGCGCTAACAGCAATGGTTCAGTTGGCATAGGTGGTATCGATATGGGTGTTTACCCACAAGCGCGTACACTTATGGTTGGGCTTGATATAACATTATAATTTTAATTAGTTAAGAAGATGAACAGAAAATATATAAAGTATACAGCGTTTTCCCTTATCGGAATAATGGGTGTAGCTGCTTCATGTAAAAAATCATTTCTTGAAAATCAGCCTAAAGGCGAATTTTTAGAATCAAACTATTACGCCAATGCCGACCAGGCTTTAACCGGCGTGGTAGCTGCTTATGATCCGTTGGTTACTGAAACCGGCGGTATCGATAATACCTATACTGACCCACTGGGTGCATTAAACGCAGCATCTGACGATTGTTTTGCTGGCGGCGGCAGCTCATCAGATATGCCCCTTTGGCAAGCCATCAACAATTACACCATGTCACCGGCTCAAGGTCCTCAGGGTGGTTTTTGGGCAGTAAACTTTCAAGGTGTAAACCGTACAGATGTATTGCTGCAAAAATTACCGAGCGTACCAGGATTAAGCGCTGATCTTTTGAAACGCTATACTGCTGAAGGCCAGTTTTTGCGTGCGCATTATTACTTTGATTTAGTACGTATTTTCAAAAACGTACCATTGATCTTAAAACCGCTTCAAACATCAGAAGTTTACAATCAGCCGCAAGCTGCTCCAGAAGCAGTTTACAAACAAGTAGAAACCGACTTGATCGCTGCTATTCCAAACTTACCTGTAACGGTATCTGCAGCCGAATATGGCCGTGCTACACAAGGTGCTGCTAAAGCCCTTTTAGGTAAAGTTTACCTGTATGAGAAAAAATGGGCTGAAGCTGCTGCCATGTTTGCAGATGTAAACGGCACACCAGGCGGTACCAGCACTTATGGCTACAAATTGATGGCTAAATACGGTGATATTTTTGATCCGACTAAGAAGTTCAACAGTGAATCAATTTTCGAGATTGTACACACCGGCGATCAAAACTATACCTGGAGCAACTGGAACCAGTTTAAATCAAACATTTATGTGCAAATGGTTGGCCCAAGAAGCTATACCGGCCCATTATATTACGGTGGTGGTTACGGCTTCAACCCGATTACGCCTCAACTGGTTGCTGCCATGAAAGGCGATCCACGTTACCCTTACACCATAGCTAATATCGACAGCATCGCGAAAGCTAACAATGCTTCTTATCAGCAAAGCTATCAGGGCACTGGATATTACATCCAGAAATATGCACCATTGCTGAAAAACAAAGTAACCACAGGTACTACTGACTTAAACTGGCCTAATGATTATATCGAGATCCGTTTAGCAGATACTTACCTGATGGAAGCTGAAGCTTTGGTAAATGCAGGCAGCAACGTTGGCCGTGCACAAGCATTGTTAGATGCCGTACGCGGACGTGTTGGATTACCATCGGTACCGGCTACTTTAGCTAACATTTACAATGAGCGCCGTTTAGAGCTTGCTACAGAAGGCCACCGCTGGTTCGACTTAGTAAGAACCGGACAAGCGCCAACTGTACTTGCATTTAAAGGCTTCAAGGCAGGTAAAAACGAAATACTTCCGATTCCTTTAAACGAAACAACCAATGGTTCTCAGGTAAAACAGAACCCTGGTTATTAATAAATAACTACTTAACAGAAAATGCAGGCCAAGCCTGCATTTTCTGTTTTATGAAGACTTGTTATGTTTGCACTTACTAATGAAAACTAAGCGTTTTTACTTTTTCATACTGCTGCTGTTTCCGCTAACAGTATTTATCTCCCAGTGCCTTACTCCTGCAAAGCAAGACCCGCGCGATGCCGTTTTTGCCGGATCAGATAAATGCCAGAAATGCCACAAAGATGTTTATGATTCATACGTCCATACCGCGCATTTTAATTCGTCACGGTTGGCTACATCACAAACTGTGCACGGCAGTTTCACTAATAACCATACGTTTTCATTTGGTAATAATCAGGTAGTGGCCATGGAAAAACGCGACAGCGGCTTATACCAGGTTTATTACGTTAACGGTAAACAAAAAGAAGCGCACCGTTTTGACATTACCTTCGGTGGTAAAAAGGCAGAGACATACCTGTCATGGAACGGCAACCAGCTTTTCCAGTTGCCTATGTCCTACTTCACGGCATTAAACAGCTGGACCAATAGTCCTGGGTACCGTACCGACAGACCCGACTTTGAGCGACCAATTTTACGCCGCTGTTTCGAGTGCCATAGTTCATATATTAAAGAACTGCCCCAGCAGTCTATTGATATGCAGCACCGCGTTGTTGCATTTGACAAAAGCTCATTAATATTAGGCATCGACTGCGAACGTTGCCACGGCCCCGCCGCAAATCACGTTAATTACCACACCGAGTTTCCGAACGAAAAGAAAGCGAAATACATCAATACTTACGCTTCGCTTACCCGCTCGCAAAAGCTTGATGCCTGTGCAGTTTGCCATGCCAGCAATAAAGAAGCATTCATGGTAACTTCGTTTAAATTTAAAATGGGCGATACTTTAAGCAAGTTTAAAGAACCCAATTTCCTGCCCGAAAATCCTGACCCTGATAAACTGGATGTGCATGGTAACCAAAGCGGCTTGTTAGCGACCAGCAAATGCTTTATAAAAAGCAGTATGGATTGCGGCAGCTGCCATAACCCGCACACGAATCAAAAATTAGATCTGGCTGCTTATTCGCAGAAATGTATGAACTGCCATAGCAACGCCAATCATAATTTTTGCCCTATGGAAAGCAAGCTGGGTGTGGCCATAAAACAAAACTGCATTGACTGCCATATGCCTTTAAAGCCATCAAATGTGATTGAGGTGGAAGCATCAGGCGGCAAAAAGGTTGTGCCTTACCTGGTACGCACACACCATATTGCTATATATCCTAAAAAGCTATAGCTTATTTATTCCTCCGCTTTAAGCTGCCTGTAGGTAAGTGTTGCAAACAACGCAAACACAATATGTGCAGGTACAAGCTGCGCATAATATTTATTGTATTTGATCCACGGCGGCGATGGGTGCATTTTGAAAGTAAGTTTCCAAACACCTACTGCCACAGCACCGCTCACAGCGCCAAGCATTAACGCATTTAATGCAGATGGCTTTAATTTGCGGCGTTCCCAAAGCTCAGTATATACGGCAGCAAAAACAAGCCCTACTAAATAGTGGGCAGTCCACCCCTGTACTTTGCTTAATTTTTTTGTTTGTGGTAAAAGGCGATGAATTAATGTTGCCAGATGCTCCGGTTCGCTAAAATTCTCTTTTGCAGCAACAGAAACCATATAGCTAAAAAGTGTCATCATGCTGGTACCGGCAATTGCTTCCAGAGCTGCTTTTTCTAACTTCTGCATTGTACTCCTTTTTGGTGTAATTCAATAACATTGTTAAATATCAGAAGGTTTTTATAAGACATCTGACTCAACGCTCTCAACTAATATAGCCGTACACAAAAAATGCCCTGCTGATTCAGCAGGGCATTTGTGTTTATTAATAATCAGCTTTTAGATTGCACTTACACGGCCGCTGTTCACTTTTTTCTGATAGCTCCAATAGAATACAATCGGGAACACGAATAAGTTAAATATCGTATTGGTGATTAATCCACCGATAACAACGATAGCCAACGGTTTTGATGCCTCTGAGCCAATACCTGTAGATAAAGCTGCAGGTAACAGACCGATGGCTGCCATCATGGCTGTCATGATTACCGGGCGCATACGATCGGCAATACCGGCTTTAAGCGCTTCAGGGAATGAATGATAAACATCGTGCTTCAGGTCTTTAATATTCGACTTGAATTTCGTGATCAGGATTACCCCATTTTGCACACATATACCAAACAAGGCAATAAAACCAATACCGGCGGATATATTAAAGTTAACACCCGTGATCAATAAGGCAAGGATACCGCCCATAATTGCAAACGGTACGTTGTTTAATACCAGCAGCGAATCGCGCACGTTGCCAAACAATACAAACAGGATGAAGAAAATAATTAGCAAACTGACAGGTACCGCCTGCGATAAACGCTTGGTTGCACGCTGCTGGTTTTCAAAGTCACCTGCCCATTCTAAACGGTAGTCTTTTGGTAGTTTGATCTTTGCGTTTACTTTAGCCTGAGCTTCTTTTATGGTACTACCCATATCACGGCCGCGGATAGAGAATTTGATAGCTCCATAGCGCTCGTTTTTATCGCGGTAGATCATACTCACACCTGTGATCTTGTTTATATCAGCAATCTCACGCAGTGGTACACGGCCATTATTAATGGTAGGTACACGCAAATCGCCTATTTCGGTGGCGTTGTTACGGAAGTCTTCCGGATAACGGATACGCAGGTCGAATTTCTTCTCACCTTCGTAGATCTGCGTTGCAGAACGTCCGCCAATAGCTGTTTCAATAACGGCATTTGCATCGGCAGCAGTTACACCGTATTCAGCCATTTTATCCTGGTTAAGATTAATCTGTAACTCAGGCTGGCCCATGTTACGCAGGATACCTAAATCCTGGATACCATTAACACCTTTCAGAATGTTGTAGATCTGTTCCTCACGGCCTTCGATATACTTATAATCGTCGCCAAACATTTTTACAACGATAGAACCCTTTACACCCGACACCGCTTCTTCCACGTTATCAGAGATAGGCTGCGAAAAGTTGAGGTCAATACCCGGGAAGTATTTCAGCTTATCCTGCATCCGGGCAATCAACTGTTCTTTTGTTTCCTTGCGTTTCCATTCATCCTGCGGATAAATGTCAACGTGGAACTCGATGTTATAAAAGCCTGTAGCATCGGTACCGTCATTAGGGCGTCCTGTTTGGGATATCACCTGCTTAACCTCGTCAAAGCTCAGGAATATGCGGCGGATCTCATTAGCCAGCTTTACCGACTCACCAAGGGAGGTACTTAACGGACCGGTAGCACGTACATAAATAGAACCTTCGTTTAGCTCCGGTAAAAACTCTGTACCTAATAAGGTAAAGCAACCTAAGCTCACTAACAAAGCAACTAATGCAACCGGGAATACCAGTTTACGGCGTTTAAAGCATACGCTGTAAAAACGCAACGCATTTTTAGTGATAAATTCTACAAATACGTTATGGCGTTCCCTGACATTCTTTTTAAGCAACACGCTTGACAGCGCAGGCACAAAAGTGAACGTAAGCAATAAGGCACCTAAAAGGGCGAAGCTAAGTGTCCATGCCAATGGCGAGAACATTTTACCTTCTACTTTCTGGAAACTGAAGATCGGCAGCAAACCGGTAATGATGATAGCTTTTGCAAAGAAGATACCTTTACCGTTCACCTGGCATGCCTGGCGGATAAGGCCTAACTTGCTCAGTTTGTTAAAGCGTTCCATCCCTATTTCCTTCGCCTTATGGTCGAGCATTACAAAAATCCCCTCCACCATGACGACGGCTCCATCTATGATAATACCAAAGTCGATAGCACCCATAGACAACAGATTGGCCGACATGCCTTTTAATTTAAGGCACATAAATGCGAACAATAAAGCCAGCGGGATAATTACGGCCACAATAAGCGTGGTGCGCCAGTCGGCCATAAACAGTAATACAATTACTGTTACAAATATTATACCCTCAGCCATGTTATGCAGCACGGTATGTGTTGCAAAATTCACCAGGTTTTCGCGGTCGTAGAAAGTGCTGATCTTAACGTCTTCTGGTAAGATCGTAGAGTTAAGCTCTTTCACTTTATCCTTCAGGCCGGCAATAACCACGCTTGGGTTTTCCCCTTTACGCATTACTACAATGCCTTCTACCACATCAGGGTCAAGGTCGCGGCCTACTTGTCCTAAACGTGGCAAAGCAGATTCAGTAACTTCGGCAACGTTCTTAACATAGATCGGCGTGCCTTTTACATTGTTAATTACAATGTTTTTGATCTCACTGATATTGTTCAGCAAACCAATACCACGCACTACGTACGACTGGCCTGCCTGCTGTATCACGTCGCCGCCTACGTTAATGTTACTTTTTGAAACAGCATCATATAACTGCAAGGCAGATATGTCATACTGTACCGCTTTTTGCGGGTTAACAGTGATCTGGTAGGCTTTAACCTCGCCACCAAAACTGTTTACATCGGCCACACCAGGTACTGAGCGTATCTCGCGGCTAACCACCCAATCCTGAATAGTTTTCAGCTCGCGTACACTGCGTTTGTTACTGGTAAGTGTGTAACGGAAAATCTCACCTGTAGGACCATAAGGCGGCTCAATCTCAGGCGAAACACCGTCTGGCAGGTTAGCATCGTCAAGGTGGTTATTGATCTGTAAACGTGCAAATGCATAGTCTACATCATCATCAAAAGTGATCTTTACAACAGACAAGCCAAACAGTGATGATGAACGTACGCTGGTTTTCTTTTCGGCAGGGTTCATCGCCAGTTCAATAGGGCGGGTTACAAATTTCTCCACCTCTTCTGCTGAGCGGCCTGGCCACTGGGTAATTATAGTTACAGATGTATTGGTTACATCCGGAAACGCATCGATAGGTATACTTTTAAAACTGATGTAACCTGCTACAGCCAACAACAGTGTAATGAAAAATACAAAATACCGGTTTTTGAGTGCAAACGAGAGCACTCCTTTTATAAACTTGTTCATTTAAACCGTATTAAATGGTTGGATAATTAGTCTTTCAGCGCTTCGTACAGGTATAACTGGCGTGATGCTACCACGCGCTCACCCGGCTTAAGGCCATCGCTGATGTAAGCCACATTCTCTACCCTTTTTGCAATTTTAATTGGCTGGATATGCACTTTGGCTTTCCCGTCAACTACAATCACATAGTTTTTATCGTTATCAAAGACAACGGCATTGGCGTTTATAGCAGGCAAATTAACACCTGTTTTTGCGCTGATCTTTACATCAGCATACATATCAGGTTTTAACAAATTGCCCGGGTTGTCAATTTTTACACGGGCACGCATTACTTTGTTATCCGGATCAAGCACGTCAAACAACTTATCTATCTTACCAGTAAAAACTTTATCAGGATAGGCCAGTGCAGTGATCTTAACCGGATCGCCTACCTGTACACCGGCAATGTCCGACTCGTACATATTCACCAGTATATATACCGATGATAGATCAGCTACGGTAAACATGTTCTGGTTATTATCGGCACGTACCTGCATGTTATCAGTTACGTTTTTATCAATGATGTAGCCGTTAAGCGGCGATACCACCTCATATCCCTTACCGTTGGTTTTGTTGATAGACAATACCGAACCAGCCCTTGCACTTTCGGCAACAGCTTTCTGGTAATCGGCTTTTGCTTCTTCCAAGTCCTTTTGAGAGGCAAGCCCGCTTTTGTAAAGGTCCTGGGTTGATTCCAAAGCACGTTTAGCACTGCGCGCATCAGCTTCTGAAGCTACAAGGTCGCGGGTAAAGCCTGCTATCTCGGCACTTCTTAAAGTAGCCAGAACCTGTCCTTTGCTTACCTTATCGCCTAACTGTACATGAACAGCCTGTGCAACACCACTAACCATCGGGAATATCTTCACCATCTTGGTTTCGTCTGGTGCAACGCTGCCTGTCAGTGAAATTTCAGATTTGGCATCGGCAGCTTTAACGGTATCAACCAGCAGGCTGTTCAACAAACTATCGGTTACTTGGAAATGATCATCACGTGCTGCTTCCTGCTCGTGGTGGCCACATGATGTTAGCCCGATGAAGAATACCCCCATCAAACTGTAAATAATATGCTTCTTAGAAAACATCTGTTTTATTGTTTACTGGTTAAATATCTGGCTGCCGGTCACGTAGTTCAGTTGTTCGAGCGAGGTGGCGCGGTTAAGCTGTATGTTATTAAATTGAAGTGTGTTTGTTTTATACGAGTCGTAAAAGTCAAGGAACTCGAGCAGGCTGATGTTGTGTTTTTTGTAGTTTTTAAATACCTCGCCTATCAGGTGGTCAAAGTCGCCTTTAAACTTAGGGTCAAAGCTGTTATATAGCTGTTCTAAGCGTAAAGCGCTTTTGTAAGAGTTAGCTACATCGCTTTGCACCTGGTCCTGCTGGCTTTCCAACTGCACTTTGCTTTCGTCAATGGCTAAGCGGGCCTGTTTAATGTTACCCTGGTTACGGTTAAAAAACGGCAGTGAAAAATCTATACCCGCACTGTTATAGTTACGCACAAAGCTACCTTGTTTATCAAAGCCTAATTGCAGCGTAATGTCAGGCACGGCTATTGCCTTTTGCAGTTGCAGGTTTACATTGCTGTAATCCACTGCCGACTTAGCCAGTTTTAAATCGCTGCGATTGGTATAAGCAGAATCGATAAGGCGCTGATAAGGTACGTTTGCTACCAGTGTTTGGTTAGCCGGAATATAATTAACCACAGGCTGTAAGTAAGAGGTTGCAGGTGCTTTGATAATCAGTTTTAATTCGCTTTGAGTATCATCAATAGCATCTTTCAAATCATTATACTCCACCTGCAAACTGTAAAGCTGCGATTGGATACGCAATACTTCTTTCTCTGAAATATTGCCTTTGGCATACTGCTCTTTAAATGCTTTTAGTGTAGATGACAGCGAAGTAATTTCTTCGTTATACACCTTGGCCGATTGCTCCTGGTAATAGATCTTGTAAAAATCGCTGCGTAAGGTATATTTCAGCGTGCGCAACAGATCATACAGCTGAAATTGCGCCTGCTCTACACTGATCTTGGCCAGTTGTATGTTTTTATTGCGCTTGCCTGCTGTTTGTATCAATTGCGATAACTGTGCAGTATACTCTCCCCCGTCATGCGTCATATCGAAAAAGCGCTTGCTCTGGGGGTTGTACAATACGTTAGAGATGTTAAAATCAGGGTTGCTGAAAAGGCGGGCGGTTACTACCTGCGCCTGTGCCTCGCTCACGTGATAACGCTGAACGATGAGATCGAGGTTATTTTTTAAAAACCGTCCTTCAGTCTCATTCAAGGTAACCTTTAATGTATCGCTTCCTGGCGTCTGCGCAAAGGCAGAAACCCCAATAGCGGCACAACATAATTGAATAATAAGGACAATAACAAATTTCCTATACATAATATATTTGCTTCGATTCAAAAATATTAAGATAGTATTAGAGTAGGATTATAACAACATTAGAAAGAGATTAGAAAACAGACCGGAAAATAATCTGAAAGGTGGTACCAAAATTCTCGCGCGATACAATACTTATGGTACCGTTGTATAGCTGTATGATTTTTTGCGTTACGTATAACCCTATTCCGTTTCCCTGGAAACTGCGCCCGTTAATGCTTCTGTAAAAGGGTTTAAAAATAGTTTCGAGATCGCTGGCAGGTATACCAATACCCTGATCGGTTATACTGATGATCAGATTTTTATCAACCGATTCTAATCTCAAAGTAACAGGCTTGTTTTCCGAAAACTTAAAAGCATTACCTATAATATTATTAAAGGCGATGGCCAGCAGGTGCTTATCGGCCATAATTACCAGTTGCTGCGGATCGGCAGGTAATTCGCCAATATCAATATTCAGTACTTTATGCGGTTTCTGGCTGGCCCAATATGCCTGTATCTCCCATATCAGGTCATCAATTTGCAACGGTTCCCGGCGCGCTTGTGTATAATTAAGGTCTGTTTGCGCCAGGTCCATTAAGCTGGTTACCGTTGCCGATAAGCGGTTTGAATCGGCAAGTATAGATGCCAGCAGCTGGGTATAGTAAGCAGGGTCGCGTTCACGGTTTAAAGATACCTCAATTTCGCCGATGATGCTGGTTAGCGGTGTCCTTAACTCGTGCGATGCATTAGCGATAAACGTCTGCTGTAACTCAAATGAGTTTTGAAGATGTTCGAGTAGCTGGTTAAAATTACCTGCGAGCGTACTTATCTCGTCTTTCCCATTGCCCTCGTCTAATCGAAGGTGGAGGTTACTGGCTGTAATACTTTTTATCTGTGATATTAATTGATCTATTGGCGAAAGGGCCTGTTTGGCAAATAAACGGCCGATAAAGAAGAACATTCCGTTAACCCCCAGAAATATAATGAGCATGATCCTGAGGATTACACTTAAGCGCCTTTGCCCCTGCTTATCATGCGCGGAAACCATGATTACAAAATCGCCCTGGTTGTCTCTATAGTTGATACCGATTGTTTGATAGCTGCCCTCGGTAAAGGTGGCTGATTTATCCTGCCTCACCCGGTCAATAATATCATCGCTCCAGTATTGCTGCTTATCCCGGATGAAAGATGCCATGTTTTTGGCGTTATATATCCTGATCACTTCCTCTGGTAGTGCGCTGATCATCCGTTCGCGTAGCCGGGTTAAAGAGTCGGTAGGCAATTCATCGGCATCAAGATAAAGCTGTGCGGCTACTTTAGCCCGGTCATTCAGCCTGTCGTAAAAATCACTTCTAAAAAACACATAAAAAGCCAGGTACATCACCGTCATGATGATCAGCAATGTACCCGAGCTAAGCAGGGTGTAATAAAAAGCCAGGCGGTCTTTAATTTTCATCTACCCTATTTATTTTTCAGGATGTACCCCATACCGATAACGGTGTGTATCAGCTTGCCATCGAAGTCCTTCTCTATCTTTTTACGAAGGTAGTTTACGTATACATCAATAAAATTGGTGCCCGTGTCAAACTGTATGCCCCACACCTGTTCGGCAATATAATCGCGCGCAAGGGTACGGTTAGGATGCTTCATAAAAAGCTCAAGCAGGCCGTACTCTTTACTGGTAAGTATAATTTCCTGTCCGGCGCGTTCTGCCGTTTTACTTTTAAGGTCAAGCTTCAGGTCGCCAAAAGTAAGTACGTCGCCGTCCTGCTTGGCTGGCTGCGGGCGGTTACGGCGAAGTAAAGCCTCGATACGTGCCAGCAGTTCGCTAAAATGAAAGGGTTTCACCAGGTAATCATCAGCGCCAATTTGCAAACCTTCTACCTTATCTGATAAGCCGCCAAGCGCCGAAAGCATGAGTATAGGCACCTGCTGATCAAACTTCCTGATCTGGCGGCAAAGGTCAAAACCATGTATGTCGGGCAGCATCAAGTCAAGTATGATCAAGTCATAACGATGCATGGAAACAGCATCACTTGCCGAAGCCCCATCGCGGTAGTTTACCACATGATAACCTTGTTCTTCAAGTCCACGGGTTATAAAACCAGCCACTTTCTCTTCATCTTCGATAAGGCAAATATTCAGCATAGCTTTACGAAAATAAGGAAATTTGTTAAGGACGAAACCATAAGCCCCCCTTTGCAAACATTATTGAGATTTTAAGGTAGTAATATAAAGCTTGTGTTTATGAAATTTGCCCATAATTACCTTATCACTGGTCTTACTGTTTTCAGTGTTTTAACTGCCTGCAAAAACAAGGCAGCAACAGATAGCCCTGCTACTTCTACTGATACCAGTAAAGGTGCGCCTGTAGAAACCAAAGCACCAAATAGCAACTACAAGCCTGCTTTTGCAGGGCAAACCCGCGCACCGGGGGTAAAAACAAAAACCGAACTATCTGTAAGCGTACTTAACAGCAGCCTCGACAGGCCCTGGGCTATCTGCAATTTACCCGACGGCCGTTTCCTGATCACGCAGAAAGGCGGCAAACTGATTATATTAACTAACGATGGCAAGACCAGCAAACAAGTAAGCGGATTACCGTCTGTTGTTGACGACGGCCAGGGCGGTTTACTTGATGTAAATATCGACCCGCAATTTTCATCAAACCGGATGGTTTACTGGGATTATGCGGAACAAGCATCGGGCGGAACATTACTTGCCATTGCAAAAGGCAAACTTTCAGCCGATGAATCTAAGTTGGAGAATGTACAGGTGATCTACCGCGCACAACCTGCTTACAATGGCGGACTGCAATTTGGCTCAAGAATAGTATTCGACCAGCAAGGCAACTTGTTTGTTACTACTGGTGAACGCGGCGCTAATGATATACGTGTTAAGGCACAGGATTTATCTGCTGCCATTGGTAAGGTTTTACATCTTACTAAAGATGGTAAAGCCGTACCCGGCGGCCCGTTTGCCAACACGCCAAATGCACTACCCGAGATTTATGCATATGGGTTACGTAGCCCTGAGGGCATGGCATGGAACCCGCAAACCAATGAGCTTTTTGAAGCAGAGTTTGGCCCGCGCGGGGGCGACGAAATTAATGTGATTGAAGCAGGGAAGAATTACGGCTGGCCTGTAATTACCTACGGTATTGAATACAGCGGCGAAAAGGTAGGCGAAGGCATACAACAAAAAAGCGGCATGGAACAGCCCATTTATTACTGGGATCCGGTGATATCGCCATCGGGCATTACGTTTTATAATAGCGACGTTATCCCCGAATGGAAAGGCAATCTGTTTATCGGTGCCTTAAGCGGTTCGCACATTTGCCGCCTTGTACTTAACGGGCATAAGGTTGTGGGCGAAGAAAGATTACTTGCCGACAAAGGCGAACGTTTCCGTGCTTTAACTGTTGGCAAAGACGGCGCATTGTATGCCGTTACCGATGGTGGTAAACTATATAAAGTAGCTAAAAAATAAAATAGCTTACGCTGCGTTCGTGCTTAAAACCGTAAGTTTTTTTAAATTGAATTAATTGTACCTTTGCAGCTTACATCTGCACAATTCTTTTTTCACATGGTGAAGTTATTTGTGGGCGGTTTGCCCGCTGAGATCAAAGAAATGGATCTCGCTAAATTGATTATTCCGCACGGTAACATTAGTACCATAAAGGTTGTGCGCGACCGTCAGACACGCCGTTGCAAAGGTTATGCCTTTGTTGAAATGGCTGACGAAGCAGGCGCAGAACAAGCCATAGCCGCCCTTAATGGCGAACCCCTGGAAGATAAAGTACTTACCGTTCACGTTGCTGAAGAAAAACCAGCCGCACCGCCAAAGCCGTTTAAACAGTTTTCAAGCCGTCCGGCATCATCAGGATCATATGGTTCATACAACCGGTCAGCGCCACCTGCGCCTTCAGACAGGCCAAGGCGCCCAAGGAAATCATCAAGAATGGACTAATCTATTTTTGAAGATTGACTTTAAGTCTGTTAGCATCAACTATACATTATTTCACATCTCAGAATTTTAAATCACCAGCCGATAGTTAAATTTGCATAGTGAGTCCTGTGCAAAAAAAGCCTGCTGCAAAACCCAAAGTTCCGTCTGTAAAGCAACCGGCACAGGCTAAAAAGCCTGCTAAGCCGCGTGCGTCTGCAAAAAAGAAAACCCAGCAAAAGCCCAATTACTGGCCTGTTATTGCTGTAGTTGCGGCGCTAATCTTATTTTCGCCGTTTTACTATAAGCTGGTTACACGTAGCTTTACCTCCGCATGGCATTGGCTTAATGATATTGGCGAAAATGCTAACTACCGCCACTATAAAAGCTTTAACATCCATGTATCAGAAAAGTATACCGTGCATGGTATCGATGTTTCTTACGCCCAGGGAAAGATCAACTGGAAGAAGGTTAAGGAAATGGATGAGAACGGACTGCATATCAGCTTTGCGTTTATTAAAGCTACTGAGGGAGAAAAATTTGTAGATACTTACTTTCAGCGCAACTGGCGCGAAGCCGCTAAAACCGGGCTGATCTGCGGTGCCTACCATTTCTTCAGACCAGAAAAAAACGGTCGCAACCAGGCAAAACTGCTTTTAAAAACGGTGAAGCTGGAAAGCAACGACCTGCCGCTTGTGATTGATGTCGAGAAGCTGGATGGCGTATCACCCGAAAAAATGCGGTCATCACTTGATCAGTGCCTCTCTTACCTTAAATATCATGGCCCGGGCAAACCGATTATTTATTCGGGCCTCAGTTTTTACACCGATTACCTGAAAGGTTATTTTGACGAATATCCGCTTTGGATAGCCCATTACGACCAGCCCGATGAGCGCGTTAACAAAGCGGCTAACTGGCAGTTTTGGCAACACTCGGATAAGGCCACGGTTAACGGCATACACCACGCGGTAGACTTTGATACCTTTCGTGGCGACAGCTTAGAATTCAGCAAGTTTTTGATACATTAGTAATATCCGGGAAGCTAAAACTTCTGGCAACAGTTTTGTTTATTATTATTTATGAGGATTTTACTTACTGGTGCTACCGGGTATATCGGCCACAGGCTGTTACCCGTTTTACTTGACGAAGGGCATACTGTTATTTGTGCGGTAAGAGATAAGGGAAGGCTCGACCTTAAAAAGTATAAGCCCGAGCAGGTGCAGCTTGCCGAGGCCGACTTATTAAATGCAGACAGCCTTAATAACCTGCCAAAAGATATTGATGCAGCCTACTACCTTGTACACTCCATGACAGGGGCTGGCTTCAGCGACAAAGAAAAGCAGTCGGCCGAAAACTTTGTAAAATACCTCGACACCACCAGCGCCAAACAACTGATCTATTTGGGTGGCATTGTAAACAGCCAACAACTTTCTGCCCATTTACAGTCAAGGCTAAATGTTGAGCAGGCTTTATCGTCGGGCAAGGTGCCGCTTACCGCATTACGCGCCGGTATTATTGTGGGCTCGGGTAGCGCCTCCTTCGAAATCATCCGCGACCTGGTCGAAAAACTACCGGTAATGGTGGCTCCTAAATGGCTTAAAACCAAATGCCAGCCTATTGCTATACGCAACGTGATACAGTTTTTGACCGGCGTACTCGGCCGCGAAGATTGTTACGCCAAACATTTTGATATTTATGGCCCAGATGTACTTACCTACAAACAAATGCTGCTTGATTTTGCAGCGGTAAGAAAATTAAAGCGCACCATTTGCATTGTGCCTGTAATGACGCCCCGGATATCTTCTTACTGGCTTTATTTTGTAACATCAACCTCTTATGAACTGGCTAAAAATCTGGTAGAGAGCATGAAGATTGATGTAGTTGGCAAGCACAATGATCTGCCAGAGAGATTAAATATTGAGCTTATCCCCTACAAAGAGGCAATACAGATCGCTTTTGATAAAATAGAGCAGAACCTTGTACTTTCATCATGGAACGATTCTGCATGGACGGATATTTTTAAAGAAGGTATCGCCAAGCACCTTGAGGTACCTCAATATGGAGTTTTCCAAAACAAGCAAAAGGAAATGACGAAGGATGTAAGTTCTGCCTCGGCAAGGATATTTGCCATAGGCGGCCGTTCGGGCTGGTACTATGCCGACTGGCTTTGGGCATTTCGCGGCTTTCTTGATAAACTTTTTGGTGGTGTGGGCTTACGTCGCGGCAGAAAGAATGCCAATGAAGTTTCCGTTGGCGATGCGTTAGACTTTTGGCGGGTAATTTATGCCAACAAACAGGAAAACAGGTTGCTGCTTTATGCAGAAATGAAATTACCCGGAGAAGCATGGCTGGAGTTTAAAATTGACGATAAGGCATGCGTACAACAAACCGCTACTTTTCGCCCGCTTGGTTTATGGGGCAGGCTATACTGGTTTACCATGCTACCTTTCCACTTTTTTATATTTAAAGGCATGCTGCATAAAATAGCAGCCGGATAAGCTGCTATGATTCTTCTGTGTCTT
The DNA here is from genome assembly GCF_028736115.1 of Mucilaginibacter sp. KACC 22063. Classification (NCBI taxonomy): domain Bacteria; kingdom Pseudomonadati; phylum Bacteroidota; class Sphingobacteriia; order Sphingobacteriales; family Sphingobacteriaceae; genus Mucilaginibacter; species Mucilaginibacter florum. The sequence continues at coordinate 3,703,601 of NZ_CP117877.1, forward strand.
CAGGTTTATTGAAATACTCGCCCTGCAAGTCGTCAATTTCGCGGCGGTCACGCTTTGTTGGTCGGCCTGTACCGCGGTCGCGGCGCAGCATCGGTGCGTGAAACATGCTTTTAAAACCAGGCGTTAGTTCTACCGGCGTTAAGTCCGAATAAAAGTTTACGGCCGTTTTAGCATCCACTCGGTTTTCAAGCAAGCCGGTAACCGTAATAATTTTGCGGTCGGGTCCTTTGGCTATATTATACGTTTCGCCAATCTTTACCTCGTGCGATGGCTTTATATTTTGCCCATCCAATTTTACCCGGCCAGCCTTGCAGGCTTCAGAAGCCAATGTGCGGGTTTTAAACATGCGGATGGCCCATAAGTATTTATCAATTCTCAGCTTATCTTTCTCTGGCATAACCCAAAGTTACGCAGAATTAGCAATTGGTAAAATGCAAACGATAAACTACTGTTTTAACTTATATTTGGAACATGTATAACGAAGAAAACGATAACGAAAACTATACAGAAGATCAGGATTTTGTTGACATCTATTCCAAAAGAGCTATATTTTGGTTCTCGCTTATATTTTCGCCAATATTTGGTGGTGTAATGCTGGCCTTAAATTTAAAATGGGCAAACTACAGGCGGGCTGCATTGCAGGTACTGATGTTTTCTATTGCCTATTACTTTCTGGAAGGTTTTATTATGACATGGCTGGGCTTTAAACCTAGCATGGATGTTAAAAATTCGCTGATTGTAATGGGATGTATGCTGGCACTAAACCTGGTAGGCGCATTGATACAAACCCTGTATTTTTTCAAGAAATATTTCCCGGAGGATGATTACTATCCCCGCAGCCTGACACAGCCATTTATTATAGTTGCTATATTAATTGTGATCAACCTTTTATTTATGTTACAAAGAGGTTAACAATTACCCTATTGTCATCAAAAAAATTGCTTAAAAAACGTTTACTTTGCGAAAATTTTTATCATGTACACTGATCTTAAAACGTTAGTTGAAGAAGCATGGGAAGATCGTGCCCTGCTTACCCAAAACGAATACATTGCTGCTGTAGAAACAGTTATTGAGCGCCTTAACAATGGCGAAATGCGTGTTGCCGAATGCATCACCAATCGCTGGCATGTGAATGATTGGATTAAGAAAGCTGTAATCCTTTACTTCCCTATTATGCAAATGGAAGAAATTAAGGTTGGCCCGTTCGTTTTCCATGATAAAATGAAACTGAAAACTGATTATAAAAAGTCAGGCGTACGCGTGGTTCCTCACGGTATTGCACGTTATGGCGCATATCTTGCAAAAGGCGTGATCATGATGCCATCATACGTAAACATCGGTGCTTATGTTGATGAAGGTACCATGGTTGATACCTGGGCAACTGTAGGCTCATGTGCGCAAATTGGCAAACACGTACATTTAAGCGGTGGTGTAGGTATCGGTGGTGTGTTAGAACCTGTACAGGCCGCACCTGTAATTATCGAAGACAACTGCTTTATAGGCTCACGCGCTATTGTGGTTGAAGGTGTACACGTTGAAAGAGAAGCCGTTTTAGGCGCTAATGTTGTGTTAACTGCTTCAACTAAAATTATCGATATTACCAAAGAAGAACCAATTGAGTATAAAGGCCGCGTTCCTGAACGTTCAGTTGTTATCCCTGGTTCATATACTAAAAAATTCCCTGCAGGCGAGTACCAGGTACCATGCGCACTGATCATCGGCAAACGTAAAGAGTCGACCGATAAAAAAACTTCGCTTAACGATGCGTTAAGAGAAAATAACGTAGCGGTATAAAGTAATTTTGAGTGAGTGAATTTTGAATGAGTGAGTTAACTATTCACTCATTCTCTAACTCACCACTCACTCATTGATATGAACATTGGTTTTGATGCAAAACGGGCATTCTTAAATCGCACAGGCCTTGGCAATTACAGCCGGTGGCTTATTACTGCGCTTTCCCGCTATCAGCCTCAAAACAATTACATCTTATATACCCCACGCATCAATCCGGCTATTAACTTTTCTGTTGAAAATTCAGCAGTAAAACTGCCTGAATCAAAATTTACTTCTTACTGGCGCAGCAAGGGTATAATTGCAGATCTGAAAAGAGATCATGTCCAACTATATCATGGGCTGAGCCACGAATTACCTTTCGGCATTAAAAAAAGCGGCATCAAATCGGTTGTAACTATTCATGATGTGATCGTCCTGCGTTTTCCGCATTACTTCAGCTTTTTAAACCGGGCGATTTATAAAGCCAAGCTAAGATATGCCTGCAAAATTGCAGATGGTATTGTTGCCATCAGCCAGAAAACGAAAGATGATATTGTCACCTATTTAGGCATACCGGAAAGTAAAGTAACGGTCATTTACCAAAGCTGCGATAAACAGTTCAGGGAAACACCTTCGGCAGAAAAACTTAAAGAAGTAAAAACCAAATATCAGCTTCCTGAAAAATACCTGTTAAGTGTGGGCACTATTGAGGAAAGGAAGAACCTGCTGTTACTTGCCAAAGCATTAAAAGATGTTGCTGACATTCAACTTGTGGTAGTGGGTAAACCCACGGCATATCTTGATGAAGTGAAAGCATATTTAGAAAGCAACGGACTTACCAATCGGGTAGTTTTTTTGCACAATGTATCTTTCGACCACCTGCCAGCCATATATCAGCAAGCGGAATGCTTCATTTATCCTTCAAGATATGAAGGCTTCGGCTTACCTGTGCTTGAAGCCATATCTCTCGGCGTACCGGTAATTGCGGCCACAGGATCATGCCTGGAAGAAGCAGGCGGACCAGATAGCTTATATGTGAATCCTGACAATGCAGAAGACCTGGCAAACAAGATCAGGCTGGTACTGACTGATAAAAACTTAAGTGCTAAAATGATTGACGCAGGTTTAACATATTCGCGTAAATTTGACGACGAAAAACTTGCCGCTCAATACACGGCATTATATCAAAATATCATACATGCTTAGAGACGAGGTTGAAAAGGCTTTAAAAATTGTTCAGGGTGGCGGCATTATCCTTTATCCTACTGATACCATATGGGGTATAGGTTGCGACGCGTCCAATACCGAAGCTGTGAAAAAGATATTTGCCTTGAAACAGCGCGACGAAGCTAAGAGCATGATCATTTTATTGGATACCGAGAACAAGCTGGAAAGCTACATCCAGGAAGTACCGGGTATTGCTTATGACCTGATAGAATTTGCCGAAAATCCGCTTACATTAGTAATGCCAGGTGCCAAAAACATATCACCGGCTTTAATAGCCGCCGACGGCAGCGTTGGTGTAAGGGTTGGGAAACATCCGTTTTGCCAGCAACTGATACAGCGTTTGCGCAAACCGCTGGTGTCTACCTCGGCTAATATCAGTGGTCAGCCGTCGCCTCAAAATTTTTCGGAAGTAAGCGATGAAATCATTAACGGTGTTGATTATGTTGTTGATGTAGATCAGCACGATTTATCACAAAAAAAGCCCTCAACCATTATGCGGTTAGAACCAAGCGGTAAATTTGAGTTTATACGCCGTTAATTTCTAAACTGCTTTCCCATTCATTATCGTTAAATTTGCACCTTAATGTTTGGGCCGGATATTTCATGAAAGAACACTTAAACCATCCTGTATTTTCTATTATTTCAAAGCTGGCAGGTAAAAACAACCTGCAGGTATATGCTATAGGTGGTTTTGTACGCGATATTTTTTTAAACCGCCCTTCAAAAGACATTGATATTGTTGTTTTAGGCAACGGTATTGCTTTTGCAGAACAGGTAGCTCAGGCGCTTAAGGTCAAATTGTCTGTATTTAAAAACTTTGGCACTGCCATGCTGCGCCACCAGGATATTGAACTGGAGTTTGTAGGCGCCAGAAAAGAATCATACCGTAGTAATTCTCGCAAACCAATTGTAGAAGACGGCACCCTGGATGATGACCAGAAACGCCGCGACTTTACGATAAACGCACTGGCTATTTCGCTGCATCCAGATCATTACGGCGAATTAATTGATCCGTTTAACGGGATGGCAGATCTGGAAAACAAACTGATACGTACCCCCCTTAACCCTGACGAAACTTTTTCTGACGATCCTTTGCGCATGATGCGTGCCATCAGGTTTGCATCGCAGCTGGATTTTGAAATAGCAGAAGATGCCATCAATGCCATCAAGCTGAATAAAGAGCGTATTAAGATCGTATCGCAGGAGCGTATTACGGATGAATTGAACAAAATCATTTTATCTCCCATACCTTCTGCCGGCTTCAGGTATTTATTTGATACGGGCCTGCTGCATCTTATTTTTCCGCAAATGGCTGCCCTGTACGGCGTGGATTATATTAATGGCAGAGGGCATAAAGATAACTTTTACCATACCCTGCAGGTACTTGACAATATCAGCACAGAAACCTATGATCTTTGGCTGCGTTGGGCCGCAATTTTACATGATATTGCCAAGCCGGCAACAAAGCGTTTCGAACCCGGGCACGGATGGACGTTTCATGGACACGAAGACCGTGGCGCACGCATGGTTCCGAAGATTTTTGCACAGCTGAAACTGCCGCTTAATGACCGTATGAAGTTTGTGCAAAAACTGGTGCTTCTTCACTTGCGGCCCATTGTTTTGGCACAGGATGTAATTACAGATTCGGCAGTAAGGCGTTTACTATTTGAGGCAGGTGATGAGATCGACAGCCTGATGATGCTTTGTAAAGCAGATGTTACAACAAAAAATGAGTACAAAGTAAGGAAATATCGTCAGAATTTTGAGCTGGTACAGCAAAAGCTAAAAGATGTTGAACAGCGCGATCAGATACGCAACTGGCAACCACCTGTAACGGGCAATGACATTATGCATATATTTGGCTTACAGGAAGGTAGAGAGGTTGGAATTATAAAAAATCAGATCCGCGAAGCCATTTTAGAAGGTGAAATACCAAACACCCGCGAAGCTGCTTTAGCTTTTACCATTGCAAAAGGCGAAGAAATTGGCTTAAAAGTTGTGGCAAACACAAATTGAATTAAAATACTATTTTTGACAAAATCTACTTTATAGGAAAAAATGGCTATCTACAGGTTTAAAATCACCTTTGAAGATTATGATGATGTAACTCGTGAAATCGATATTAAATCGAACCAATCCTTTGTGGATTTACATCAGGCAATTCACCAATCCACAGGTTACAATTCAGATTATTCTTCATCATTTTATGTGAGTAATGATCAATGGACAAAAGGCGAAGAAATTGCCTATAAGCCCAACCAGCGCAAAATAGACCGTGGGGTAGCCTTAATGGAAAATGCTAAGCTTAGCAATTTTATTGATGATCCGCATCAGAAATTCTATTATACATTTAACTTCGACAGGCCGTTTGATTTCCATGTTGAACTGGTGAAAATTTTAAACGAGGCGCCCGGCGTTGCTTATCCTGCAGTGATTAAAGCTGTAGGCGAAGCACCAAAACAGTTTGGGAATACCTTTGGCTCAACAGTAATTCCTCCTACATCCGAAGAATTTGATTTCCTTAACGAAATGGAATATACACCTGAAGATACTGAGGGTTTTGAAGAAGTAAAAGAAGCCGTTGACGACGAAGAAACTCATGATGAAGAAAGCTCCGAAGAGGAAGATGAGTTCGGTGATGAGTTTTCAGACAACGAAAACTATGACGAAGAAGGCTACAGCCGTGGCAAAAGCGACGATTATTGATCCGCAAAAGGGTTAAACCCTTTAATAAATATAATGAACAGCCAAAAAACTTTAATTGCAGTGGTGGGGCCTACTGCCATTGGCAAAACTGCCGCTGCAATTAAACTGGCTCAACATTATCATACTTCTATCATCTCGGCAGACTCCCGCCAGTTTTATAAAGAAATGTCTGTTGGCACAGCCAAGCCAACAACAGAGGAGCAAAAAGCAGCTAAGCACTATTTTATTGATTCATGCAGTATAACTGAAAATTACACAGCCGGTGATTTTGAAAAGGATGCGCTGGCCGTCATTAATCAGGTTTTTAAACAGACTGATCTGGCTATAATTGCAGGCGGGTCAGGCTTATTTATAAAAGCAGTATGCGAAGGTTTTGATGAATTACCTACCGCTAAAGAAGGTATAAGAGAAGAGCTAAATCAGCAATTTGCAGCCAATGGCATTCAATGGCTTCAGGAACAATTAAAAGCTGCAGATCCGGAGTACTACAAAGAAGTAGACATCAATAACCCACAGCGGCTTATTCGCGCTTTAGAAGTATTTAAAACAACTGGACTACCCTTTTCATCTTATCGCTTGGCCAATAAAAACAAACGGCCATTCAATATTATCAAAATTGGCTTAAACGTTGCCCGTGAGTTACTTTATGACCGGATTAATCGCCGGGTTGATATAATGATAGATGAAGGCCTGTTAAAAGAAGCGGAAAGCTTATTGCCATACCGGCATCTGAATGCCTTACAAACTGTAGGCTACAATGAACTTTTCGATTATTTTGATGGCAAAACAGATTTGCCTGCTGCCATAGAACTTATTAAACAACATACCAGGCAGTTTGCCAAGCGGCAACTCACCTGGTTTAAAAAAGATAAGGAGATCATTTGGATTGATCCCCTTACCGATAATGTTATAGAATTAGCTGATCGCCTTATAAAGCAGATCAATCCTGCAGTTTAAGCAAATACTGGCCGTAACCGCTCTTAATATATTTTTCTGCCACTGCATTTAGCTGCTCTCTGGTGATGAAACCTCTGCGGTAAGCAACCTCTTCAATGCAGCCAATCTTGGTAGCCTGGCGTTTCTCAATAACGCGTACAAACTCGGTAGCATCACTTAACGAGTCAAAAGTACCGGTATCAAGCCATGCCGTACCCCTGTCCATAACGCCTACATGCAAGTTACCCTGTTGAAGGTAGTGTTTATTCACATCCGTAATTTCATACTCGCCACGTGGAGAAGGAGCAATATTCTTGGCCACCTCTACTACGCTGTTATCGTAAAAATATAAACCGGGAACTGCATAATTAGATTTTGGCTGTTCAGGTTTTTCCTCGATAGATAACGCTGTAAAATTTTTATCAAACTCTACAACACCATATCTTTCCGGGTCGGCTACGGTATAGGCAAATATGGCAGCACCATCCACATCGTTAAAGCTGCGGATCAGTTCGCCAAAGCCGGTACCATAAAAGATATTATCTCCAAGTATTAAAGCTACCTTATCATCGCCGATAAACTCTTCGCCTATTACAAAAGCCTGTGCAAGGCCGTTAGGCTTCTCCTGTACTGCGTATTCAAAACGACAGCCAAGCTCGTGCCCGTCACCTAATAAACGTTTAAAACCAGCGTTATCCTCAGGGGTAGTGATAATTAAGATCTCTTTGATATCTGCCATCATTAAAACCGATAAGGGATAATAAATCATCGGCTTATCATAAATTGGCATTAACTGTTTACTGATCGCTTTGGTAATTGGATACAGGCGTGTACCCGATCCTCCGGCAAGTATGATACCTTTCATTTTATAATGCTTTAATACAATTCATCAAACTATCCCTCCAATACGGTATATGGATGTTAAAGTTTAATTTAATTTTAGATTTATCCATAACAGAGTAAGCCGGACGCTTAGCTTTAGTTGGATATTGAGAAGTATTGATTGGATTTACCTTGATGTTTACCTGCGCAATATCAAAAATGCCTTTGGCAAAATCAAACCATGATGTTGTACCTTCATTACTAAAATGATAAACACCATATGATCTGTTATCATTCTGGATGATGTGCAAAATGGCACCTGCTAAATCAATAGCATAAGTTGGGCTACCTACCTGATCGGCAATAATGCTCAGCTCAGATCTGTCTGCTGCTAATTTAAGCATGGTCTTCACGAAGTTATTGCCATATTCTGAGTAAAGCCAGCTGGTACGCAATATATAGTACTGGTCAAGGTTAGCTTCTATCTCTTTCTCCCCTTCTAACTTCGTCAGGCCATAAACACTGATAGGATTGGTTTCATCCTCTTCTGTAAGCAACTTCGGCAAATTTCCTTCAAATACAAAGTCAGTTGATATATGTATAAGTGTTGCATCGTACTTGGCACAAACTATTGCCAGGTTTTCGGCACCGTCGCGGTTTACCTTACGTGCCAGTTCCACTTCATCCTCTGCCTTATCAACAGCCGTATATGCAGCACAATTGATCACATAAGAAGGTTGAAACTTTTGCATCAGGTGGTCGAGTCCACTGGCGTCAAGGATATTAGATTCATTTTCAGGCGGAAAAATAATATCATTGTATCCGCTTTTTTCGGCAACTGCTTTTAAGCACTGACCTAATTGCCCGGCACCGCCGAACACTAAAGTTTTACTCATATTCAAATATAAGAGATTAGCTAAGATTGTTGGGACGCGCCAAAAAGTTGTTCTTCAATTAAGTAACACAATATATGACCTATAAGTATATGTGCTTCCTGTATACGTGGCGTATCATTTGAAGGAACCTTTATACAAATATCGCAAAGGTCTGCCATTTTACCGCCGTTACCACCTGTAAGGCCGATCGTTGTAATCCCTTTTTCTTTACACATGGCTAAAGCCTGTAAGATATTAGGTGAGTTACCAGAAGTAGAAAGACCGATAAAAACATCACCCGAAGTACCCTGTGCCTCTACCTGCCTTGCAAACAGGCGTTCAAAACCATAATCGTTACCAATGGCTGTAATTATAGAAGTATCGGTAGTTAAAGCAATAGAGGGTAAACCCGGACGATCAAAATAAAAGCGGGCGACAAGCTCTGCCGAAATATGCTGAGCATCTGCTGCACTGCCGCCATTACCTGCCAGCAAAGTTTTTTTGCCGTTTTTGTAGGCGTTGATAATTAAAGATGCTGTATTACTGATAGTTTCGATAATTGTTTTATCATTTAACAAAGCTGTTTTTGCCGCAATTGATGCACTTATTTGCGACTCAATAATTTCAATCATAATTAAGATATGCTATTTAATACGAAAGCCGGATATTATATTATCCGGCCTGTAAAGTTATTAAGCAATAACTATAAATTATGCTATTTGTTGTAATAAGTGAAATCTTTGTGTTTTATTTCGTGCTCTGGCAGCGATTTAAAATATTCATATGTGATTTTTAAACCTTCGGCACGGTTCACTTTAGGTTCCCAACCTAAAATTTCTCTTGCTTTGGTAATATCTGGCCTGCGTTGTTTAGGATCATCTGTAGGTAAAGGTAAGCTAATCAGCTCCTGGTCAGTACCGGTCAGTTTAATGATCTCTTCGCCAAACTGACGGATAGTAATCTCATCAGGGTTACCGATGTTTACCGGATTTGCATAATCACTGAACAACAAGCGGTATATGCCTTCTATCAGATCATCAACATAACAGAAAGAACGGGTTTGAGAACCATCGCCAAATACAGTAAGCGGTTCGCCTCTTAATGCTTGCCCGATGAAAGCAGGAAGTACCCTTCCGTCATTCAGACGCATACGGGGGCCGTATGTATTGAATATACGAACAATGCGGGTTTCCAATCCGTGGAAGGTATGGTAAGCCATGGTAATGGCCTCCTGGAAACGCTTAGCCTCATCATATACTCCTCTTGGGCCAACAGGGTTTACGTTACCCCAATATTCTTCGGGCTGCGGATTAATGTTCGGATCGCCATATACTTCCGATGTCGAGGCAATAAGCATGCGTGCACCTTTAGCTTTGGCTAAGCCTAATAAATTATGGGTACCTAATGATCCTACTTTTAAGGTCTGTATAGGAATTTTCAAATAGTCGATAGGGCTGGCCGGAGAAGCGAAGTGCAAGATATAATGCAATTCTCCCGGAACATGCACAAACTTGGAAACATCGTGATTATAAAACTCAAAATTTTCCAGTTTGAACAAATGCTCAATATTGCGCAAATCACCAGTAATCAGATTATCCATGGCAATTACATGGTAATCTTCTTTTATAAACCTGTCGCACAGGTGCGAACCTAAAAATCCGGCAGCTCCTGTGATCAGTACTCTTTTTCTTGACATTTGTTTAAGTGTTAAGGTGTTACGCTTATTTCTGTTCAACTACTTTACGGCCTATGCTGTTGTAATAAAAGCCGCCCTCATGCATTTTATCCAGATCATACAGGTTACGGCCATCAAATATTACTTTGCTTTTTAAACCATTTGTCAGTTTGTCAAAATCAGGTGTACGGAATAACGACCATTCGGTTACAATCAGCAATGCATCCGCATTTTCAAGTGCAGCATATGGTTCTTCGGCATAGGCTATCTTATCACCTAACAGAGCCTTGATATTAGGCATTGCCTCAGGGTCAAAAGCGGTAACAGTAGCGCCGGACTCAACCAATTCATCAATAATGTACAGTGCCGGAGCTTCGCGGATATCATCAGTTTCAGGCTTAAATGCTAATCCCCATAATGCAAAGTGCTTACCTTTAACATCGCCGTCATAGTACTTTTTAACTTTCTGCACCAATACTTTTTTCTGGATCTCGTTTACACTCATTACCGAGTTTAAGATCTTAAAGTCATATTGGTTTTCTTCTGCCGATTTAGCTAAGGCCTGTACATCTTTCGGGAAACAGCTGCCGCCATAACCTATACCCGCAAACAAGAAACGTTTACCAATACGCTCATCTGCACCAATACCACGACGTACCATATCAACATCGGCACCAACAAGCTCGCACATATTGGCAATCTCGTTCATAAACGAAATTTTGGTTGCTAAAAATGAGTTAGCTGCATATTTTGTAAGCTCTGATGAACGCTCATCCATAAAGATGATCGGGTTTCCCTGGCGTACATATGGCGCATACAATTCACCCATTAGTTTACGTGCACGCTCGTCAGTTGTACCTACCACTACCCTGTCTGGTTTCATAAAATCCTCAACAGCTACACCTTCTCTCAAAAACTCAGGGTTTGATACTACTGCAAACTCTACATTGGTTTCAGGGCTCATTACAGCTCTAACTTTGTCGGCAGTACCAACCGGTACAGTTGATTTGGTAACAATTACCTTATATTCTTTTATGATTTTAGCAATGTCTTTTGCAGCGCCTAATACATAACTAAGATCTGCTGCACCGTCTCCGCCCGGAGGGGTTGGCAATGCCAGGAAAATAATCTTGGCTTCTTCAATTGCCTCTGCAAGATTTGAAGTAAAGTGCAGCCTGCCCTGATTAATATTACGGTGGAAAAGCTGTTCTAAACCTGGTTCGTAAATAGGTAGCTGGCCGGCTTTCATTTTTTCTACCTTTTGTAAATTGATGTCTACACAGATAACGTCATTTCCTGTTTCTGCCAAACATGTGCCGGTTACTAAACCTACATAACCAGTTCCTACTACTGCAATTTTCATAAGTTCTTTTAAATAATGTTTATTGTTGAATGAGTTCGTACTTGTTTAAGAAATCCTGATAAGCAAGGCCTATACCTTGTTCAAGTTCAATCGTATGTTTCCAACCCTTACCGTGCAGCTTGCTAACGTCCATCAACTTTCTTGGTGTCCCGTCGGGTTTAGTAGTATCAAAAGTAATATCGCCCTGGTAACCTGTTACCTTTTTCACCAGATAAGCAAGGTCTTTTATACTGATATCCGTACCTGTACCAATGTTTACAAGTCCGGGCTCATCATAATTCTGCATTAAGTAATAGCAGGCCTCTGCCAAGTCATCTGCAAACAGAAATTCACGCAGGGGCGTACCAGTACCCCAAATAGTTACTTGCGGAGCGTTATTTACTTTAGCCTCATGGAAACGCCTGATCATTGCCGGTAATACATGCGAATTTTGAGGATGGTAATTATCATTATACCCGTAAAGGTTAGTAGGCATTACAGATATAAAATTACAACCATACTGATCGCGGTAGGCATCGCACATCTTAATACCTGCAATTTTGGCAATTGCATAGGGCTCATTGGTAGGCTCAAGTGTACCTGTCAACAAATAATCTTCCTTTAAGGGTTGCGGAGCTAATTTAGGATAAATACAGCTGGAACCCAGAAACATAAGTTTGCTGACGCCATTTATGTATGCAGAATGTATTATATTATTCTGTATTTGTAAATTATCATATAAAAATTCGGCACGGTACGTATTATTGGCAACTATGCCACCTACTTTTGCAGCCGCCAGAAACACATAGTCGGGCTTTTCGTTTTCAAAGAAACCGGCCACAGCCTGCTGGCTGCGCAGGTCAAGCTCGGCCGAGGTTTTAGTGATAATATTTTCAAAGCCTTCTTTTTCAAGCTTTCGCTGAATAGCTGACCCTACCATCCCCCGATGACCTGCGATATAAACTTTAGCGGTTTTGTTCATAGGTTATTCAAACTGGTTTTTAATAACATAACCAGATGCTTTAAGTAATTTCTCACGTTGGAAATGATCAACATCAGCTGCAACCATTTCGCTAACCAAGCCTTTCAGATCATACTTAGGTTTCCATCCTAATTTTTCATGAGACTTTGTAGGGTCACCTATTAAAAGATCTACTTCAGTAGGCCTAAAATATTTAGGGTCAACCGCTACTACTTCTGTTCCAACCGCTACTTGGTAATCAGGATTATTACATTTTACAACATAACCTACCTCATCAACACCTTCGCCTTTGAATGCTACTTCAATACCTACTTCCGCAAATGCTAACCTCACAAACTCGCGTACACGTGTTGTAACGCCTGTAGCAATTACAAAGTCTTCAGCTACTTCCTGTTGTAATATCAGGTACATGGCTTCAACATAGTCTTTGGCATGCCCCCAGTCGCGCTGTGCATCCAAATTACCCAGGAAAAGCTTATCCTGCAGGTTCAGCGCAATTTTAGCTACCGCACGGGTAATTTTACGGGTTACAAATGTCTCGCCGCGTAATGGGCTTTCATGGTTAAATAAAATACCGTTACAAGCATACATATTATAAGCTTCGCGATAATTTACTGTGATCCAGTAACCATACAGCTTAGCAACTGCATATGGTGAACGCGGGTAGAAAGGAGTAGTTTCTGACTGTGGTACAGCCTGTACTAAACCATAAAGCTCAGAAGTTGAAGCCTGGTATATTTTTGTTTTTTTAGTAAGTCCTAACAACCTTACAGCCTCTAAAATACGTAAAGTGCCTATGCCATCAGCATTTGCGGTATATTCAGGTGTATCGAAACTCACTTTTACGTGCGACATGGCGCCAAGATTATAAATCTCATCCGGCTGTACTTGCTGTATGATCCTGATCAGGTTGGTAGAATCGCTCAAATCGCCATAATGCAGAAAGAAGTTACGGTTCTCTTCATGAGGGTCCTGGTACAAATGATCAATACGATCGGTATTAAATAAAGAACTTCTTCTTTTAATACCATGTACCTCGTATCCCTTTTCAAGTAATAAGTCGGCTAAATATGCGCCATCCTGGCCAGTAATGCCCGTAACTAATGCCTTTTTTTTCATTTTATATGTTTAAAGTAGTGCCTTTGTTTTAATTAATTCAGTATCGCCATTATAGACTGAAACCGAATTGATGAAGCTTTGCATAATTTGATCTATGTTGAGATAAGCCGTTGCATACCTGCGTGCGTTATCCCTTTTTTTATCTGCTGCATCCAAATCATCTTTAGCATTTTTTATAACTACTGTTAAGCTGTCACAATCCTCAGGAGGGATACAATATCCCAGATCATGTTTATTAACAACTTCTGCCAAAGACGTTCCGTTTTCAGCTGTTACAATGCAAACGCCACCTACAGCCAATATGGTAGTCAGCTTGGAGGGCATTACCAAATCACCTGCATTGGCTTTTTGCAATACTAAATGGAAATCTGCCATATTTAAAAATTCATTAAAAACAGCTTTATCCTGTACAGGCATAAAAACTATGTTGTTTAATGACTTATCATTGGCCAATTGTACCAGATTTCCTTTATACGGTCCCGAGCCGCAGATAACAAATTTTATATCGTTAATATGCTTAAGATTTTCAGCGGCAAATATAATATTTTCAAGTCCCTGCTTTTCACCTATGGCGCCAGAATATAGATAAACAGTATCTGTAGGCTTAAAACCCCAGTTTGTTTTTAATTCGGCCCTGTTATTTAGCGGCTTAAAAAAAGAAGTATCTGCCCAGTTAGGGAAAAACAATACCTTTTTATCGATCTTCTCCTCTATTTTCTTGATCATCCCATCAGATATGCTGCTCACAAAGTCGGCATTATCAAGTATCTGTTTTTCAATTTTATAGAGACGATTAAAAAGATTTTGATTAGATAAAAGGTTTAACTCCTGTGCCGCCTCTATTTGTAAATCCTGAATATGGTATACCAGTTTGCCTCCGGTTAATTTACGTACCATTAGCCCTAAATAGGCTAAATGAAATGGTGGCGCTACTGTTAATATCAGATCGAATCGTTTCTTGAGCAGGATAAGCTTAAATACCTGCCAGATTTTAGACGTCCAGAACGAGACATCCTGTATCATTCTTTTTTTCCCTGTCGGATCAGCAGGTGTATAAGATGGGCAGCGATATACTGTTACCTTATTACCATCAAAATCAATTACTTCCTTTTTGTACCACCACCATTGTTTATCATAAGGCGCCTGCACCTTCCATTGAGGGTAATAAGGGAAGGTAGTAACTACGGTACAGGTGTAGCCATGAGATGCCAGCCAGGCAATCATCTCGCCATTGTATTTGCCAATGCCTGTAGGTTCGGGCAGAAAGTTGTGGCTTATCAGCAGAATATTCTTCATGACCATCTCTCCTTCACAAATACAGCAGGGTTGCCTTTATAAATTCCATTATCTAAAAGATCGCTAACTACTACTGATCCGGCAGACACCACAGCGTCAACCCCGATATTTACGCCAGGCGCTACTAAGCAACCCGCGCCAACCCAGGCACCTTCATTAACAGTAATTTTATCGTTTCGATATGGCATAGCCGGATCTTTATAATTATGATTGCCTCCGCACAAAAAGCTTCTTTGTGAGATGCAGGCATTGCTGCCTATGTATAGTTGTTCAAAATTCAGTAACAATGCTTCTTCACCGATCCAAACATGATCTCCTATCACAAGCTTCCAGGGAAAATGAACGTTTACCCTTGGCTTAATAATTACACCCTGACCTACTTTTGCCCCAAAAGCTCTTAATAAAAAACATTTTAGCTTATTCGGAAATGGAAAGGCTGTAAGAAAAAAGAACATTTTAACCAGGTACCACACCGTTTCTTTTATTTTGCCCGCTCCGCGGTCAAAGCCATCGGGATTAAAATCCTGCAATTTTACACGTGAAACATGATGACCAACAGCTGTTGACATATCAGTGATTTACAATGTTAAACTCCTCTGCTTCAATTAACCTTAATGCAAACAGCATTTCTACAACAGTGCGCTGTAAGGTATAATACCAGCCAGCCCAGCCGTTAAAAATCAGCCCTTTTACAAAAAGGCAGTAAAAGAAAACGAAAAATGGAGCTAATACTTTGGTGCGCCTTAATTTGTTTATGATCGAATTCCTGTCGGCATTGTTTAGGTCCAGCAACTTATCGCATTCACGAACTGAATAACCGTTTTGGTTATTTAGCCACCTGGTTAACGACTTGCGGTCGTCATGCCATATTTTGCTTTTGAAATCTCCTATACTGCCTGTAATTGAAAGCCTGTGGGCATGCCCGTCATCAAAATAGCTTCCAAGCTTAGTTTTGAATAATACGGGTCTTGGGGTCGTATTGTTACTTAAAAGTTTCTTTCCGTAAATTAAAAACTCAAACCTTGAATTGTAAGCTACAAAATCGCCGCCATTGTTCAATAACTGTCCTGTTTCGGCAATAAAGTCATCAGGCAAAACGTAATCTGCATCCAGGCTTAAAACCCATTCGCTGGTAATATGCGTTAACCCAAAATTACATTGCTGGGCAAACGTATCAAATTTGCGATAGATGATTTCCACATTAGGATAAGATTCCATTATCTTAACCGTGTTATCATCACTATAACTGTCAATAACGACAACACGCTCAAGCCATTTAAGCTTGTCAAGTACCCTCCCAATATTGGGTTCTTCATTCTTGGTCAGAATCAGCGCTTGTAATACGTTTTTTGCAATTGCAATCATTACTGTCAAAGATAATATTATCAGCGAGAATTACATATATTTCAAATGATAATATTAACGGTTAAAAATTAACAATTAATTTATATCATCTATTGCAAATTTTGTAACTAAATGTCAAATTAAATGCTTGTATATATATTAAAATAATCAGAGATTAACTTATCTGCAGAAAAATATTTCGCTATAATATAGCTGCCGTCTTTGGCAATCCTATCACGTTTAGCCTGATCATGATAAGCATCGGTAAGTTTTGCTGTTACGTTGTCTACGTCTAAGGTAGTAACCCAGCCTAAATCATTTTTTTCAACAAAATCAGAAAGGGCAACATGTTCTGAAACTATCGTTGCAGTACCTGCATGTAACGATTCAATAACAACGTTTGCAAAGTTTTCATTGTAAGAGATCAAGGCAAACAAGTCAGCGTTCATCAGTTCTTTGAATTTTTGCTCTCGGTTTTGCCAGCCCAACCACTCTATTTTATCGGCTATATTAAAATCACCTGCCAGTTGTTTCAACTTGGTAATGTACTCGTCTTCGCCAGAGCCCGCTATTTTTAGCTTTACAGCAAAATTTAAATTAGCAATGGCTTTCAAAAGTATTTCTATTCCCTTCTTAGGATGAATACGCGACATAAAAATCACGGTAAATACATCGTTATTCTTATCGGCTATTTTTAGCTCTGGTAATGATAAAATGTTAGGGAGCATAAAGCCTTTCCAATTATCAATTAAGCTGATACACTCTTTATACTCGGCTTCTGATGTTGCATGAAAGAACGACTTTGATAAAATACTACGGCCAAAAAATTTGTGCATTAATTTTTTGGCTTTACTGTTACCCGAGTTAAAAATATATCCACTAAGCATGCCTCTGGGAGCTATGATAGTTTTTGCACCCTTAAGCAGGCATATTTTTGCAGCAACCATTACCAGGATATTCCACCATGAATGGATATGCACCACGTCATATTCTTTAACGTGATAAAACAGATGTTTCCATAATGCCGGCGAAACATGGGTAGGATCTTTAGTGATCCGTTTAAAATAAGTAACATTTACACCATCTACATCAACGGTAGATCCGGGTGCTATATCCAGTTCTGTTTTGCCATTGGCCGTTGTTGTAAACACGTCAACATCATGGCCTTGCGCTGCCAAACCTTCACACAAACGCGCAACAGATTCAATGGGCCCACCATATACGTAGGCCGGTTTGTACGATGGAACGATGTGAAGTATTTTCATGAAATTAATTTACGTAGCCTATTGTCCTGGTGAAATATTTAGCGGTTGACGGAATTGCTTTAAGTGGTTTTGCCGGCACCCCTCCGTAAAGCATCCAGGTTTCGGTTTGTGCTGAGTTTAAAAGGGATTTAGCACCCAAAACAGAATAAGCCGGTAGATTAGCGCCACCCAATATAACAACATTGGTTCCAACAAATGAGTACTCTCCGATGGTAATAGGTGCACTATCCTGCCTGTTTTCAAAAACATCTATGGAATGGGTAAGCAGCTGAGAATTATAACCCGCCACTGTGCTAAACCTGCCGATGTGTATAGCGCTTGTGCAGTCTATGTGATGATTTTTGATAATTGCAGAATTGTCGCCCATCACTAATTCGGCTTTCCTGTCGGTTTGATGCTGAAAATGTTTAGACTGGCCATGTGTGCTAAAACCTGTGATCCAGTTGCTGCGGCCTATCTTTGCATTCTCTCCTAATTCAATGTAATCAAGATGGATAGCCGTAGTAAAATGATCGATCCGTGAACCGGCATGCATAACCAGTTTACGTGGAAAAACCCAGTTAATACCCAGTTTGGCAGTGGGGTGAATTTGATAACCAAACCAGCTTTGCAATGCCTTTCTGCGCAATGGCCAGGGCAAAATAACAGATAGTAATTTTAACAGCATATGGTATTAATTATGATTTAAGCCATGCATAGATAAATATTGTTGCGTGATTTTCGTCTTCTCAAAACGCTCACAATTTTTAAATCCCGCCTTAATTAAGTTACTACGCAGCGCTGTATCTTTTAATAAAAGTAAAGCGTTTGCAAAATCTTGCGAATCAGCCGGATTTGCATGTATAGCAGCCCCACCGCTAACCTCAGGCATTGGCTGCAAATTACTGGCAATTACCGGTGCCCCGCAGGCCTGGGCTTCAATTACCGGCCAGCCAAATCCTTCTGCAAAAGAAGGAAAAATAAAAGCATAGCAGCCGTTATACAAAGCGCGTAGCACCTCATGCCGAGGTTTAATAACTTGTATAACCCGGTGCTCCATATTTAATTCTTTCACTTTTTGAGTCAGTTTCTCATCTATCGGCTTGCCGCTGTAACAGATATAACCATCCCAATTGTCACCAAGGTCAACCAGCATTTTCAAAAGCATTTCCCTGTTTTTTCTTTGCAGGTTTGACCCCACATGAAGCAGATACTTTGTGTCGGGCTTTAAACCGGCTTCAGCAAGCAGTGCTGCTGTTTCCGCTGGCGGTATCGGCCTGAAATCGCCATTGAAAGTATTTAAAATAACCTGCCAGTCTTTGTCTGGTGTGTAACTACCCGGAACAAGCGCAATTAGCTGATCAAGCGTGTACTGTGAAACACAGGCTATCTGTTTTGCCCTCTTTAAGTTCCCTAATATCCATTTTTGAAGTATTTTACCGAATGCCGAAGCTGGCTGATAATAATCTGTATACCCAAGGCCACCTCTGATAGCGATAACATCATGGCAGGTAATAACAGTTTTATCGGCCGGCAGATGTCCCAGATATGGCGAATTAGAATGGTCGCATATGTGATATCTTACGTTGCTAACCTTCTTGTTTTTAAAAAGTACCCTGTACCGTAATACCAAAGGAAAAAGGATCCATTTATCTATATAGCCAAGCCATTTCCCGATACCTGCATTGGTGTTTTTAAACTTCGCTCCGAACAAAGCAACAGGGCGCCATATTTCACTATTTACTCCATTAGCCGAAAATTCATCATGAAGCATTACTGTAAAACGCTCCATGCTCTCCTGCCTGTCTGGTATATAGTTCCCTATTAATATGATTTTTGTAGACGTTGCTTCCATTACATTAAGAATTTTTAATAATTCGCCTTGCCTTTTTTATCCCTGTTATCTGATTCTTTGGTATTGCAAGAGGCTAACAAGATTCCAGCCATCCATATCGTAAATCCAAGAGAGGTGGGCACTCCTAAGTTTCCCTGCGGAAGATTCATTAAGGAAAATGGAAGAATCATCCAGGGTAGAAAGTAGCCCTTACTTAAATTTTTGTAAGACATTACTGTCATCTTCAGACTTAATCCTAAGCGTACAGCAATTATTATAATTCCGAATAAGAAGCCCAATTCGCCTAATACCCTTTGCCATTCTATTTCTCCGTTGATAACCGCATAAAAATTTTGCTTACCTGCTAATACAGCTCCCACATTGGTACCTATCCCGGAACCATATCCCCAAAACGGCTGAGTATTGATCAAATCAAACGAACTTATTAACCCACCAAAATACCTGTTACCAAAAACGCCCTCCAATCCGCCTTCGTTTTCATTTGCAGTGGTAAATCTTACCGTAAATGCCTCTATAGCGGTTTGGAGAAAACTTAACTGACTTAATATAAAAATGAGAAAACTTCCCATTACTAAAGCGATTACTATCCGTCCGGCGTTTTTCGGCTTTCGGAAAGCTGCCAATAACATGAACACCAGCATGACGATAACCTGAAAAAGCAAGCCCCGGATTATAGAGACAGGAATTGCTATCAGCAGGCATATGGTAGCCGCTATCAGCAATCTTCTATTTATTTTTTTAGGATCAAGCCAGTAATAAAATACAAAACAACCTAATGCTCCATAAAAATGCCCAACTCCGGAGGTAAAAGAAAAGGTACCGGGTGGCCTGAAAAAATCCAGTGCACCGCTAAAACCGGCACCTGCTTCATTGCCACCTACGCCACGGTTTACCCATGCAGACTGCGGGCTGTAAAATTGCAATACAATAAGTATCGTCATCGGGATGGACAGTATCAGATATTTTCGTGCAAATTCTAATACATCATCTTTATTGAATACGGCACCGATAACAAATATTAAAGGGAAATACAAAAACCAGATACGGGAACCATATATTGCAACCATAAAGCTGCCATGCCCGAACAGCACCGCTGTGAATATACTTAACAGGCCCACTGCTACAGAACTTAAAACATATAGGTTTGCCGGTATCAATCGCCTCTCCCAAGCTTTAATTACAAGCCAAATGGCAATAGGGTCTCTTACCAATAAAAGCGGTGTTGCCAAACCTGGGAATACCCATTTACGAAGCGCCCCCTCAAATATCAGCAGCCAGAAAAAAAGCCATAATCCTTTTTTTAGATCGCTGTTTTTTTCTTTATACCCGGCACTATATGCTTTATATTGTTTCAAGATTAATTACCTAATCAAACAAGCTTTAGTTTATTATTAATAGCATCGCTGAGCTCTTTTCCATATACGCTCCACGGGCGGCGCTTTGCAGTTTCAAGTGCAGCCCTGCCAACGCTTTCAATTTGATGGCGGTTAGCTAAGAGGTGCTCGATCATGTGTTGTATAGCCACACTTGAGCCAGCTTCTATAATCCAGCCATCCTTTCCATGTGTAATTAAATCAGGCCCGGCTGTTCGTTCTGTTGTAATAACAGGCGTTCCCTGCGACATGGCCTCGGTAATCACCAAACCGAATCCCTCAAAAAGGGAAGGGAAAATCAGTACATTCTGAGTTCGCATTAACTCTAAAATCTGCTGATGCGGCAAACTGGGTATCCATTTATGCTTGGCTAAGGCTTCATTCAGTGCAGTGCAATCATCAACAGGTTTTCTGCCAACAACTGTTAACTGAACGCTGGCGCCTATCTTTTCAACTGCATCAAAAAGATACGCAATTCCTTTTCTTTGAGATAATCCGCCTACAAAAAGTACTTTAAGCGGCTGGTCATTGCTTACACTGTAATTCCTTTTTTCTGTCGCCACATCCGGAAAGCCATATGGAATCACTGAAATTGGGGCTAATGGCTCAGGATATTCTTCAAGCGTTTGGGCGGTAAAGCTGCTTGCCACAAAGATATGATCAGCAAGTTTCAGCTCCATATCTTTACGAGCCAGCTTGTCTGCCGAGTCTTTAAAACCGGTTAACGTTGATGCCCAAGCCGGCCACTTTTCCATTTCCAACTGCATCAGCTTTCTTGCAGCTTTCCAATAACCTATCGGCAAATCATACAAACTAAGTATGCCTTGTTTTTTTGCTGCCGTAAAAGAATACATCGCTCCATCCTCATAAGCGTATACGGCATTTACTGTTTTATTCGCTGTTTTAGTTAGTTGAGCAGCAACCCATCTGTCATGATTACGGTAAACCCCATCTACTGAAAACTTTCCTGTTTCATGTTTTACCAGCTTTTTAAGACCTGCCTTAGGCGCTATTAACCTCGCCCCTTCAAACCACGGATTTGTTTTGGTATAGCTTTTCAATCCCATTTTCAATTCACGCCTGCGGATATCTGATAATGGGCCAATACCACTTAATTTGTGTAAAGGCGTGCCCGGAAAAACAGCTATTGCCGTATAGTACTTTGCCAGCATGCCTGATGCTAACAAGCCATCGGCAACTGCCCGCACATTAGCGTTTCCTGTAGGATGAGATAACAACAGATGCATTGAATTATATTTATGCTGTGTGTAGCTAATTTTTAGTTCAAACCATAATTAGCATTATTTTTGTTAATTATCCTTTTATCCAGGCTAAATTTCCAGCTAAAAAGCTGCATGGATTATATTGTAAATTCTGGGTGCGCTTTCGGGATGTGGGCTTAGCGGGATTTCCGACCATAATTTCATAAGGAGCTACATTTCTACTAACTACAGCTCCTGCACCTATTACAGCACCAACACCAATATGTACACCAGGTAAAACAACTGCATTTGTTGCCACCCATGCATAATCATCAATTATAACTGGTGATTTAATATGTGGCCAACATGGATCCTGTATATTATGTGAAGCCGTCAAAATATGTACACCATCATTAATGCACACATTATTACCAATTTTGACTTTATCATGTAAGGCTATATTAACACGCCCAATGAAAGAATTACTACCAATAGTAAGATTTTTTAAATCCCCTCCTATATTGAACACTCCTATTTCTGCAGTTTGATGAATCAAAGCCCCCTTGCGAATCATTCTCCACCGTCTATAGTTTCGTTTTATTATTTCTGGTAATAATAAAAGCCGTTTTGCCCATGCTGTATAAAATCGCTTTGAACTTAAACTGAATTTGGCTCTATTTTTTATAAGATATGAGAAACTTGCCATACAGATTATTGTGATATAGTCAATAAAAACTGGTAAACTACATTCTCGAGCATATTATCTATTTCAATGGCTTCCATTAGCAGAAGTTGTTTAAAATTTCCGGGTTCGTAAGTCAAAACTCCCTGTAAGTCAGGTAAATCAGTTACAGTACGAGGTTCCCAGGAACGGGAAACACACAGTATAGGTAATCCATGCTCCTTCATAGCTGCCACTGAACCGCTTTTTTGCACTAGGCTTTGCGGTGTTGTTGTAATACCGGCATTTGATGCGCATAAAATTTTTGAAATGTTTTTCTCACTTTGTGTGCCCCAAACCTTGGTTTCTAATTTAGCATCAGAACATGCAGCTATCCAATTGTCTTGCTCAGAACCGCATTTGCCTAAAAAGTTTAACACAATTTTTTTTTGATAAGAGCTGGCATACGCAGAAATTTCATTAGCCAACTGTTCTATAGGTGCACCATAATGTATACTACCGAATAATACTAGATTTATAGTATTATCATTTGAGATTATGCCTTTTTCACTACTAACAGGTATATTACTAAAAAGCGGTAAAATATCTGATTTAAAACCTAATTTATTTAAATATGATTGATAAAGATTGGTATTAGTATGGATTTGTTTGGGTTTTAATTTATTAATAAAGCTAATGATAAGCTTTTTTTGAACGCCTCCCCAAAGTTTAAATTTAAGAGATGCTTTTTTATCCATACCAACCCAAAGTTCATGGAACATGACATGAACTTTAAACCCAATAAGCAACTTTGCAAGTCTGTTAATAAAAACAACCGGTAAGCCCTTGGGATGAAATGAAAAAGGCACGAATTGGACACTGATCCAATCTGGATTAACCCCCCTTATAAATGAATTCATCTTATCAAATCGCTGTGTGTGTTTACAATTTGCAGGTAAACGCAATGTAATTATAGATGAATTTATAACTTCAGTGATTTCATGTTCTACATAGGTATCACTAGCGGCAATTACAGCTAGCTGATGGTCGTATTTAGCCAGTGCTTGTGCCAAACGCATAGTATAGTCACCTACACCATCCCGGCCAAGTTCTATTGAACCACATATGAAAACAATTTTCATCATTAGTTTCTGCTTCCTATTCTTTTAGCCGGCACGCCTCCCCATATTTCGTTTGGCGGTATGGATTTAGTTACCACTGCTCCCGCTGCTACAACGGCGCCGTCCTCGATGTGAACGCCTTTTAACACCACTACATTACAGCCTAACCATACATTATTGCCTATGATAATTTCCTGCTCGGGCCCATGCTGCTTACGCATTAATTCATTTATCGCCACCCCATGATCATGATCTATGAACTTGCATCCAGACGCTATTAAACTGTCATTACCCACAATAATCTGCTTACGTATATTAAACTCACACCCTGTACCTATAAATACATTATCCTTAATAATAATGCTGGGCCCGTTTTTCCAGATTCCATCAAATTTTAAATGTATGTTATATTCTAAATTACAGCTATTGCCAATACTTACCTGGTGCGGCCACGTCACTTTTATTGAAGACAATGTCGTATTGCTTCCAACTCTCATACCTTGTAAGAAATACCAGGTTTTTCTAAAAAAACCTGATAGCTGCTTCAGGTAATGCCATCTGATCAAAAAGAATACTCTTTGTATAAATTTAGCCATATATAATACCCGTCAAATGAACAAAATTCGCTTAAACAAAGATCAGATATAGATTAAGAATACATTTTTCGATGTATACCGGCCATCCTTTCATTGAAAACTTTACAAGCTTTTTAAAATCCCCGAAAATACTTCCGATAAATATTTTCGTTCGGGTAATTCTAAATGATGGATTACTGGTTAATCCGTATTTTTTTGCAAAATGCTGATGTGATTTAAAATGCTTTTTTAAATTACGAAATGGTTTAATCCTACGCCATGGATGGATAACTTTGGCATCACTTAAAAACTTCACGCTAGTTTTAGCAAGTACCCTTTGCTGAAAATCAATATCTTCCATAGCGGCGTACGGAAACGTTTCATCAAATCCGCCCAACACTATAAACAAACTCTTTTTAATTGCAAAATTGCAAGACCAAAGTTTATTACCGTCTTTATTAATTGGTGCTTCTTCGTCAAAACGCTGTTTTGGCCTGTCTGCATCTGTATAACCCTCTAACACATTTTCTGTATCACCGTATGTTTGTATAGCTTCGATGTACGTTTTTAGCCAATCTTTCTGCGGCAGGCAGTCATCATCCAAAAATATAATCCATTGCCCCGATGCTTCTTTCACCCCATTATTTCTGTTTGCAGCAGGCCCCCTCCGTGGTCCGGCTACCCAACGTGCCCATGGATATTTTTCCTGTAATAAGGGTTTGGCTAACTCGTCCGGGCTGTCATCCGTAACAATGACTTCACAGACTGAATCTACTTTTTGTGTACCCAATGCGAGGGAATCCAAGCATTTTGAAAGCAAATCATTACGGTTAAAAGTTGGTATCACAATACTAACGTTCATTTTCAGTCTGTTTAAACTATTTCAATCTTTTTTACAAACCTGGCCGGGTTACCTACCCAAATTTCATTGGCGGGTACATTTTTAGTAACTACACTTCCAGATCCAATGATAGAATTATCACCTATGCTAACACCTGGTAAAATACAGGCATTCATGCCTATCCATACGTTATTACCAATCACTACAGCTTTTGAATACAAGTGATCCTGCGCAATATTTGCAGGCCTGTTAGCCGAATTTTGAATATGATTATATGAAGATATACCGCAATTGCTGGAAATAAGGCAGTTGTCGCCTACTTTAACACCAAATGTTGCGTAAATTGTTGTATATGAAGATATGGATGTATTATTGCCAATCTCCAATTGCTGAGGTACTAAAATATGACAATTATGATCTATACGTACATTACTGCCGCAATGCTTCATTTTGTTGTATAACATTGTCATACGCTCTTGATTAACAATTTTTTCAATCTTTAAAAAGATTCGGATCAAAAGCTTTTTCATTAGTTATCTCCTTATAAATTAATTTTTAGAAATTTTTATGAGGCAGTAAAAAATGTTCATAAGCACCTGCACGGATGATGTTACGATATTGATCATCAGCGCACCCTGCAATGTGTCAACTTTAAAAACTAATACCGTAATTATTATACATAACACGTTTACGGGTATATATATAAAAGGGCTTATCAGCCAGCCTCTGCAGGTAGACATGGAATAAATGATCCCGGCAGATAAGCTTAAGCAGCTTCCTATTACAGACAATACAAGTTCTGATGAGATATTCATATATCCATTTCCTAATATCATAAGGAAGAACTTTGGGAACAGCCACACAACTCCTACTACAATGATGGAAAAGCCTGCTAAAGCAGCTATGATTTTGAAAAAGTTGCTAAATAAAGCCCGTTTATAATTCGATAGCCTTGAAAAACGGGGTATAGCAAGTGTATTAAAAATAGTAGTAACCAATGTTAAAATCATAGTTAACCTACTTAATGCACCTACCTGTGCTATTGCCTTGGAATTGCCGAATATAGAAATTAACCATATGGTGATTTGTCCTGACACGCAATAGTATATTGCACCTGGAAGGATCCGGGCAACTCCTTTTAATATATTTTTTTGTACAGTAGGATCTGCTTTCTGGTTTAAGTTAACATTAGTGGAAATCAGCTTACGGAGTTTTATATTTCCTAATATCCTGGGGATACCGTTTGCAATTACTGCTATTGCTGCAAATGGCGAAAAATAAAGAGGAAAAACAAATAGCATCCTGACAAAAGCAACCCAAATCTGGTTTTTCTGTAAGGG
Source organism: Mucilaginibacter sp. KACC 22063 (assembly GCF_028736115.1). Taxonomy (NCBI): domain Bacteria; kingdom Pseudomonadati; phylum Bacteroidota; class Sphingobacteriia; order Sphingobacteriales; family Sphingobacteriaceae; genus Mucilaginibacter; species Mucilaginibacter florum. The sequence continues at coordinate 3,729,910 of NZ_CP117877.1, forward strand.
ATTTATCTCCTGTCTTAATTTAAGGCTTATTTCAAGCAGTGAATCAGATAATGCAGCAATAAATGCAGGAATAAGCGTGCCAACTATTATGATCGCCTTTAGCCAGGTAGACCCATTATGTAACAACAGGTATAATAACGTTGGCACAGCAATGATCAGGCTTCCTATTGCAAACTTTTTCCTAAGGCTGTAACCTGTAACCAATACGCTGCCCAGCTTTTCTTTATCCTGCCACACCTTGCCGCCCTGTGCCATAACCCCTGCCCCAATACCGCCATCTGCCAAAATGGTCATGGTGCCAAGCATAGTATTTGCAAGGGTATAAAAAGCATATTCTTTGGTTGGTAAAAGCCTGATAATTAAAATACCACTGATTAAACCCAATGCCTGAACCAGTATTTGGGCACTACCGGTAACAGTGATGAGCTTAATCCAATGCTTTAATTTTGAATCTACTGTTCCCGAATTTAATTCTGTGGTTACTGTATCCATAAAATTTAACCCTTGAGACGATTAAACCATGATTTACGGCCCTTGGTCTCCTCGTCATAATAACCGTAACCATAACCGTAGCCATATCCATAGCCATAACCTGTTTTTGATTTATCAATTGAATTGAATACAATATTCAGGTTATTAAATACGCGTTTTCTTCTCAGGTCCTCTATCAGCTGGATCTGGTCTTTATGCGTATAACCATACCTTACAATAAACAGCGTAGCATCCGCATATTTGCTCAGTATATGGGCATCTGTTAACAAGCCTATCGGAGGAGCATCCATAATGATATAATCATACTCTTTCCTTAATTCATCAACCAGCTTTTCTATACGACCGTTCAACAATAATTCGGCAGGGTTAGGCGGAATAGGCCCGCTTGTTATGATATGAAGATTTGGTTGCTTCGCATGTTGTTTTAAGACACTTTTATAATCGGCCTGCTCAATAAGGTAGTTAGACAACCCCAGGCCAGGCTGGAAACCCAATATTACATCAAACCTTGGCTTCCTTAAATCAAGTTCCAGTATAATTACTTTTTTTCCGGTTGTTGCCAAACTTGCACCCAGATTAAGCGCAATAAAAGACTTGCCTTCACCACTTATGTTTGATGTAAACAAAATAACCTTACGGTCATTATTCGGCAAAATAAACTGAAGATTTGTGCGCAGGCCCCTTATTTGTTCAGAAACCATAGAACGCGGCCGTTCCAACGTGATTAATGAATTGGACTCTGGTGTATGGCTGATCTGAGCTATGATAGGCACACGTGTGATTCTTTCAATATCTAACCGTCTTTTTACAGTTGAATCAACAATATTGACCATGTATATAACGCCGATAGGTATTAATAAACCCATTGCAAGGAAAGCAATGTAGATCACACTCTTTGCAGGTTTAAAATACATCGACGAGCTTTTTGCCTTGTCTATTGTTTTACTATCAGATACAGTTGAGGCAAGCGACATGGCCGTTTCTTCCCGCTTTTGCAGCAAAAATGTAAACAGGTTGTTTTTGATATCCCTGTCGCGCATTACATCAATAAGCCCGCGCTCTTTTGCAGGTACATTCTTTATCACTTCACTAAACTTGTTGTTTTGTTGAAGCAGTTGCGCTTTGTTATTTAAAAGCCCTGTCCTGACATTCTGCATTGTTTGTAATACAGTTTTTCTCAAGGCAATGATCTGATCACTAATTGAACTCACACTCGGGTTTGTTGCCGGGGTAGTTCTTAACATGCTTTCGCGTTTTACCTGTGCATCGGCAAGTTGTTGTATCAGCACCAGTAACGACGGATCTTCTATTCCCTGCATGGCAGGTAATTTCATCTGATCCAGCGAGCTATTCCTTAAATAATCTTCAAATGATTTTAAAACACCTAATTCAAGGTTGATCTTTGATAATTGTGCATCATTGGTTTGCACTTCTGAAAGAAATATGGAAGACTGGGCACTGATGTCAACAATTTTATTGCTCGACTTATAGTCCTGAACTTTTTTCTCTACCGAATTTAGTTCAGTTGCTACAGCGGTAAGCCTGCTTTCTATAAAGGCCAGCGTATTTGCTGTAGTTTTATTTTTATCATCAATAGATATCTGATTATACTCGTCAACTAATTTTGTGAGTATATCCTTGCCGCGGTCGGCATTTTCATCTTCCATTGAAATAAACAATACCGTAGCTTGCTTACTTGCAGGGGTAATCACTAATTTATTGATATAAGCTTGTGCTACTCCTTCAACTGTTCCAAATGCTACCTGTACTGTCTCGTTTGATTTGGTTTGAGTTGGCGTTACCACGATAAGTCCGGCGTCTGTCTCTACAGGTTTATTGTAGGGAATTGTTTTACCATTGAACTCTGCCTCATTAGCGTTCAATGCCTTTACCGGCCAGGTTTGTAAAAACGATTGAGCATTACGCTTTAAAAGCTGGACTTTTACCGGAACATCACGATAAAGTGTATACTTTGAAAATCGCCTGTCAACAGTGTAGTTGTTTTCTAAATCCAAAGACTGAATTACCTTTTTCATCAGGTCACTTGTTCTTAGGATCTGGATCTCGTTGTCGATAATTTTATCAGACGAAAACATTTCCAGTTGCTGTAAAATGTCTTTATCGCTGTTTGATTCTTTGTCTTTGATGAGAATTGCGGTGTCAATTTTAAAAAGCGGAATCCTTGTCCTGGCATAAATGATACCAAGTACAAACATCACAATCACTGATAATATGATCCATTTCCAGTGCCTGAGATATTTTTGCAAAGCCTCTTTAAAGTTGATCTCATGGCCAACTTCGGGCTCAAATTGTTCATCAGAAAATTCTGAAGATGCTTGCATTTAAATTATTTAAGTAAAACAATTATTAATGATAGTGCTGAAATTGCAATAGGCAACACCCTTAAAAGTATATCAGATTGAGCTACCTTTGCTTTTGATGCTTTCACATAAATGATATCATTGCTGTGCAGGTAATAATATGGAGAAGCAAATACATCTCTTTTAGTAAGGTCAACTTCAGCAAATTCTTTTTTGCCATCAACATCTCTTATAATCTCTATCTGATCTCTTTTTGCAAATGTGGTAAGGTCACCTGCAATAGTTATAGCTTCGGGCAGGGTTATTCGCTCATTAGGCACAACATAAATTCCGGGTTTTACAACCTCGCCCAAAACAGAAACCTTATAATTTAAAAACCTTACAACTACGGTAGGCTCTTTCAGATAAATCTCCAGCTGCTTTTTAATTTTTTCAGTAGCTTCGTTAATAGTAAGGTTATTTACATTTACCGTACCTATAAGCGGCAGGGTGATTCTGCCTTCCACATCTACAAGGTAGCCAGGCGCAGCAGCTTGAGTTAATCCGGTTCCCGCATCAGGGGCTTGTGCCGTAGTGGCAACATTTGCAGTATATGGGTTAAAAAAACTGCTGGCCTCGGGGCTTAACGAATTAACATAAATAGACAGTATATCTTCTGATTGTATACGCGGAATATATTTTTTCGCTATTTCAATAGTATCTTTTCCATTAGTCCCCTTTTGAAAATAAGTGATCTTCCTTTCATTAAAACATGAAGAGAAAAAGACCAGCATCAACGGAAAAATTATGTAAGCTTTTAAATGTTTAATCATGAAGATAATTATAACTGTGATTTTGATAAGTTAAGCCTGCCCTATGGTGCCACCGAAATTAAAACCAAGGCTTCCTTCTTCATGGGTGCGAATGCGTCCATTGGCATCTTCAAATTTCTCTATATTCTCTTTAAGCGCTGTTAACAGCCGTTTTGCATGTTCAGGCGTAAGTATAATTCTTGATTTTACTTTTGCTTTAGGTACTCCCGGTAAAACCCGGATAAAATCAACCACAAACTCAGCATTTGAATGGGTAATTACCGCTAAGTTCGAGTATATACCTTCTGCAATATCCTCAGAAAGTTCAATATTCAATTGTGACTCGTTCGATTCTTCCATAGATGAATATTTATTCATAAATAAAAACACTTATTTCTGTGCCTGGTTATCTATGAATCAAAGTTTAATATGTCACTAAAGTAAGAAACATTTTATTTAAACCACAGTTATTTTTAGATAAAAATACCTAATATTACGTTCTGTTTCGAATATGTTATTAAATGTGGCAAATAATTAATATTAATTTAACGGCTGTGAAAAAATTTTCCTTATTACTTTTTTTATTTTCCAGTGCATTTATAGCACAAAATGTAAAAGCACAATCTTTTTTAAATGCATACCGCGAAAACACCTGGCATTTTGGGATAGGGGCTGATGCAGCCGGGGTGATTAATCCGGGCAGTACGCTTTCCAGATTTGGGTTAGGCGGGCAATTACATTTGCTATACTATCCTACACCTAATGTTGGCGTAAGTGTAAGTACTGGTTTTTTTACTATTCCCGGAAAAGACAAAAATAAAAACTATTCAGTAGTACCATTCACAATAGGTGCAAAAGCTTTTGTATCGCAAGATATCTATTTATCAACTGAAGTAGGCGCTGGCTATTTAACCCCTAAAACAGGCAGCAACATGACAAAGATTGTGGCTCCTGGTATTGGTTATAATGATAATGATACCGGCCTTGATATCAGCTTGCGTTATCAGGTAAATCATCAGCGCGATACTTACGTAAGTATGATTGCTTTGCATTTAGCCTATTACTTTAATCTTTCGCGCGGCTATTAAATCAATAGCTTAACCTTAATACTACTTAAAAAGGCTCAGTTGTGTTATGCAACTGAGCCTTTTTTATGCTGTGCCATTTCCATAAAACAAAAGAGGCGTTCCGGTTATCGGAACGCCTCTTGATTTGTTATTTATTTGATTAAGCTTCTGCTTCTTCAGTTTTAGAAGCCATCAGGCGGTCAAACTCTTCTTGCGAGCCTACTCTGATGTTATCATAAATACGCATACCTGTACCTGAAGGAATTAAGTGACCTACAATCACGTTCTCTTTCAAGCCAAGCATTTTGTCTTTCTTACCTGCAATAGCTGCCTCATTCAGTACCTTGGTAGTTTCCTGGAATGATGCTGCCGAGATAAACGACTTGGTACCTAATGATGCACGTGTGATACCTTGTAATACCGGGCTTGATGTAGCTGCAATTGCATCGCGCACTTCAACCAGTTTAAGGTCTTTACGTTTCAATACAGAGTTCTCATCGCGTAGTTTACGCAGTGATACGATCTGGCCGGCTTTAAGGTTATTTGAATCTCCCGGCTCAACAACTACTTTCTTATCAAAAATATCGTCATTCTCCATCATGAAATCCCAACCATCTACAGCTTCTCTTTCTAAGAAACGGGTATCACCCGGATCCTCGATCTGTACTTTCTGCATCATCTGGTGAACAATAACCTCAAAGTGCTTATCGTTGATCTTCACACCCTGCAAACGGTAAACTTCCTGAATACCATTTACAAGATACTCTTGTACTGCAGCAGGGCCTTTAATTGCAAGGATATCAGCAGGTGAAATAGAACCATCAGACAATGGCATACCAGCTTTAATAAAGTCATTATCCTGTACAAGGATGTGTTTAGAAAGCGGTACTAAGTATTTCTTAACCTGTCCGTCACGAGACTCGATAGTTATTTCACGGTTACCACGTTTAACACCACCTAAAGTCACCACACCATCAATTTCGGTTACTACAGCCGGGTTAGATGGGTTACGTGCCTCAAATAACTCTGTTACACGAGGCAGACCACCGGTGATGTCACGGGTTTTACCTGTTGAACGTGGAATTTTAGCAATTACCTGTCCGGTTTGTATTTTTTCGTTCTCGTCAACTGCTATGTGCGCACCTACCGGGATGTTATAACCTTTAATTACATTACCGGTTTTATCAACAATCTGGATAACCGGGTTTTTGGTTTTGTCCCTGGTATCAATAATTACTTTTTCGCGGTGACCGGTTTGCTCATCCGACTCTTCACGGAAAGTAATACCTTCCAAAACAGCATCAAATTGAGCCTTACCTGAGAATTCTGAAATAATAACGGCGTTATACGGATCCCATGAACAGATACGGTCGCCTTTGGTGATCTTGCTACCATCCTTTATATACAGGTATGAACCGTATGGAATGTTATTGGTCATGATCACTTTATTGCTACCTTCTTCAATGATACGGAATTCACCTGAACGGCCTAAAACTACGTCAACCGGACCATCTTCAGCAGTTTGGAATTCTACAGTACGTACGTTCTCAAATTCAATAATACCGTCATAACGTGCATTGATCTGAGATTCAGCAGCAATGTTAGATGCAGTACCACCCACGTGGAATGTACGAAGTGTTAACTGTGTACCTGGCTCACCGATTGACTGTGCAGCAATTACACCGACAGCCTCACCAGCCTGTACTCGCTTACCTGAAGCAAGGTTACGGCCGTAGCAAAGGGCACAAACACCACGTTTGCTCTCGCATGTTAATACTGAACGGATTTCGATACCTTCAAGCGGAGAGTTCTCAATTCTCTTAGCAATATCTTCATCGATATCCTGACCGGCAGATACTAACAGTTCGTTATTAATTGGGTCAAATACATCATGCAGTGAAGTACGGCCTAAAATACGATCATACAATGGCTCAACAATATCCTCATTGTCTTTCAACGCTGTGGTAAAGATACCGCGTAAAGTACCGCAGTCTGGCTCACCAACAATCATATCCTGGGCAACGTCATGCAAACGACGGGTTAAGTAACCAGCATCCGCTGTTTTTAACGCCGTATCCGCCAAACCTTTACGGGCACCGTGGGTAGAGATAAAGTACTCTAATACCGAAAGCCCTTCTTTAAAGTTTGAAAGAATTGGGTTTTCGATGATCTCGCCACCTGAACCTGATTTCTGAGGTTTCGCCATCAGACCACGCATACCAGCTAACTGACGGATCTGCTCTTTAGAACCACGTGCACCTGAATCAAGCATCATGTACACAGAGTTAAAGCCTTGGTTATCCTTAGACAGGATATCCATTACGTTTGCAGTAAGCCTGTTGTTGATACGGGTCCAGATATCGATGATCTGGTTGTAACGCTCGTTGTTGGTAATGAAACCCATGTTATAGTTATTCATTACTTCTTCAACTTCTTTCGAAGCCTGCTCAATAAGCGTCACTTTTTGTGCAGGGATGTTTACGTCCTGCAGGTTAAATGATAAACCACCACGGAATGCCATCTGAAAGCCCAACTCCTTAATCTCGTCAAGGAATTGTGCTGCACGTGCCATACCTGTGATTTTTACCACTTCACCGATAATATCACGAAGCGATTTTTTAGTTAACAGCTCGTTGATGTAACCAACTTCTTCTGGTACAACCTGGTTAAATAACACACGGCCTACAGTAGTTTCAGTTAGTTTATTAACGATGCTGCCATCGCGTTCTTTAACATTTACTTTTACTTTGATAAAGGCATGCAGGTCAACTTTCTTCTCGTTGTAAGCGATAATTACTTCTTCCGGAGAATAGAAGCTTAAACCTTCACCTTTCACAACACGTGTTTCGTCGGTTTTACGGCCTTTAGTAATGTAATAAAGACCCAATACCATGTCCTGAGAAGGTACTGTAATAGGTGTACCGTTAGCAGGGTTCAAAATGTTGTGCGAAGCCAGCATCAAGATCTGAGCTTCTAATATAGCTGCGTTACCCAGCGGTACGTGTACCGCCATCTGGTCACCGTCAAAGTCGGCGTTGAACGCAGTACAGGTTAACGGGTGCAACTGGATCGCTTTACCTTCAACCAGTTTTGGCTGGAATGCCTGAATACCCAAACGGTGCAGCGTAGGCGCACGGTTTAGTAATACAGGGTGTCCTTTCAATACGTTTTCAAGGATATCCCAAACAAGCGGGTCTTTACGGTCAACAATCTTTTTAGCTGATTTTACAGTTTTAACCACACCTCTTTCGATCATTTTACGAATGATGAATGGTTTAAACAGCTCGGCAGCCATATCTTTTGGTAAACCGCACTCGTGTAATTTAAGGTTAGGACCTACAACAATTACCGAACGGGCAGAGTAATCCACACGTTTACCTAATAAGTTTTGACGGAAACGGCCTTGTTTACCTTTCAGGATATCAGAAAGTGATTTAAGGGCACGATTACCTTCAGTTTTAACAGCGTTTACTTTACGTGAGTTATCAAATAAAGAGTCAACCGCTTCCTGAAGCATACGTTTTTCGTTACGTAAAATTACTTCCGGTGCTTTGATCTCAATCAAACGTTTTAAACGGTTGTTACGGATAATAACACGACGATAAAGGTCATTTAAGTCAGAAGTTGCGAAACGGCCACCTTCTAATGGCACTAACGGACGCAATTCTGGCGGGATAACCGGAACAATCTTTACGATCATCCACTCAGGGTTATTATCTATACGTGTTTTGGCATCACGGAAGGCCTCAACTACCTGAAGGCGTTTTAATGCCTCGTTTTTACGTTGCTGAGAAGTTTCGTTGGCAGCCTGGTGACGTAAGTCGTATGAAAGCTGATCAAGGTCGATACGTTTTAACAGTTCTTCCAAAGCTTCAGCACCCATCTTAGCCACAAATTTCTGAGGATCTTTGTCGTCAAGATATTGGTTTTCTTTTGGAAGGGTATCTAACACGTCAAGGTACTCTTCTTCTGTAAGGAAATCCATTTTAGAAATTCCGTCAGCTTCTTTAATACCTGGCTGGATAACTACATAACGCTCGTAATAAATAATTAAATCAAGCTTTTTAGTAGGCAGGCCTAATAAATAACCGATTTTGTTGGGTAAAGAACGGAAGTACCAGATATGTGCAACAGGAACCACCAGGTTAATGTGGCCCATACGCTCACGACGTACTTTCTTCTCGGTTACTTCAACACCGCAACGGTCGCACACGATACCTTTGTAACGGATACGTTTGTATTTACCGCAATGGCATTCGTAATCTTTAACCGGACCAAAAATACGCTCGCAGAACAAACCATCACGCTCAGGTTTATAAGTCCTGTAGTTGATGGTTTCTGGTTTTAAAACTTCACCGCTTGAACGCTCAAGAATAGACTCTGGTGAGGCTAAGCTGATGGTAATGCTGGTAAAGTTACTTTTGATTTTATTATCCTTTTTGTAAGACATAGTCTCCTTTTGTTTTAATATTTAAATGAGTGATTTAGTGAATGAGTGACCTTTGATCACTATTTGCACATAAAAGTTAACAAAGGACAGGGCTTGTTAGCCCCGTCCTTCACTAATCAATTCATTATTCTAATGTAATATCCAAACCTAAGCCTCTAAGTTCATGAACCAATACGTTGAATGATTCAGGTACTGATGGTGTAGGTAGGTTTTCGCCTTTAACAATGGCTTCGTAAGTTTTAGCACGGCCAATCACGTCGTCAGACTTAACAGTAAGGATTTCCTGAAGGATGTTAGCTGCACCGAATGCCTCAAGTGCCCAAACCTCCATCTCACCAAAACGCTGACCACCGAACTGTGCTTTACCACCCAATGGTTGTTGTGTGATAAGTGAGTACGGACCGATTGAACGGGCGTGCATCTTATCATCAACCATGTGGCCCAATTTCAGCATGTAGATAATACCTACTGTAGTTGGCTGGTCGAAACGCTCACCAGTTAAACCGTTGTGTAAGTAAGTACGGCCTGTTGCAGGTAAGCCTGCTTTAGCAATCCATTCTTCCACTTCGCTATAGCTTGCACCATCGAAGATCGGGGTGGCAAACTTAATACCAAGTTCTTTACCTGCCCAACCTAAAACAGTTTCGTAAATCTGTCCAAGGTTCATACGCGAAGGTACACCCAGCGGGTTAAGAACGATATCTACCGGTGTTCCGTCTTCAAGGAAAGGCATGTCCTCGTCACGTACAATACGTGCAACAATACCTTTGTTACCGTGGCGGCCGGCCATTTTATCACCTACTTTAAGCTTACGCTTTTTAGCAATGTAAACTTTAGCCATTTGTACGATACCTGATGGAAGCTCGTCACCTACGCTGATCGCAAATTTATCACGACGGTAAGCACCTAATTCCTCATTTACTTTGATACCGTAGTTATGCAGTAATAATTTGATCTGATCGTTCTTGTCATCATCAGTAGTCCATTTAGTTGGATTGATGTTTTCGTATTGAAGCTCGGCCAGAATTTTCTGGGTAAACTTAACACCTTTCGGAACAAGCAGTTCTTTATAAACGTTGTAAACACCTTGTGATGTTTTACCGTTAACAATCTCGAACAATTTCTCGATCAGGATATTTTTAAGGTCCTTGATCGCTTTTTCGTGTTTGTTATCCAGTTTCTCCAGCTGCATTTTTTCTTCAGATTTTGAAGTCTTTTTAGCACGGGAGAACAACTTAGTATCAATAACAACACCACCAATTGATGGAGGCGTTTTTAAAGAAGCATCTTTAACGTCGCCCGCTTTGTCACCAAAGATGGCACGTAAAAGTTTCTCTTCCGGTGAAGGGTCAGATTCGCCTTTAGGAGTAATCTTACCAATCAGGATGTCGCCTTCTTTAACCTCTGCACCAACACGGATGATACCGTCTTCGTCAAGATCTTTGGTAGCCTCTTCAGATACGTTAGGAATATCAGCAGTTAATTCTTCTTCACCACGTTTAGTGTCACGAACTTCAAGTTCGAACTCTTCCACGTGAATTGAAGTGAAGATATCCTGAGATACTACACGTTCAGAAATTACAATCGCATCCTCAAAGTTGTAACCTTGCCAAGGCATAAATGCCACTTTAAGGTTACGGCCTAATGCAAGTTCGCCATTCTGGGTAGCATAACCTTCAGACAATACCTGTCCTTTTTCAACACGCTGGCCTTTTTTTACAATCGGCTTCAGGTTGATGGTTGTGCTCTGGTTGGTTTTCTTAAACTTGGTTAAGCGGTAGCTTTTGCTGTCGCCATCGAAAGAAACCAAACGGTCATCTTCGTTACGGTCATATTTAATACGGATCTCGTTCGCATCAACATACTCAACCACACCATTGCCTTCGGCATTGATCAGCGTACGAGAGTCTTTTGCTACACGGCCTTCCAAACCAGTACCTACGATCGGAGCTTCCGGACGTAATAAAGGCACTGCCTGGCGTTGCATGTTTGAACCCATCAACGCACGGTTGGCGTCATCGTGCTCAAGGAACGGAATCAGCGACGCTGCAATTGAAGTAATCTGGTTAGGCGCAATATCCATTAAGTCCAGACGCTCTGGCTCAATAACCGGGAAGTCACCCTCGAAACGTGCTTTAACACGTGGAGTTTCAAACACACCGTTATCATCATAATGGGCATTAGCCTGGCCAATTGTTTTACCGTCTTCATCTTCTGCAGACAGGTAAATAACAGGCTCGTTAACTTCTACTTTACCATCAACCACACGTTTGTACGGCGTTTCGATGAAACCTAAGTTGTTGATCTTAGCATGAACGCACAGAGACGAGATCAGACCGATGTTTGGTCCCTCTGGTGTCTCAATGGTACATAAACGGCCATAGTGGGTATAGTGAACGTCACGAACCTCGAAACCTGCACGCTCACGTGACAGACCGCCCGGCCCAAGGGCTGACAGACGACGCTTGTGCGTAATCTCTGCCAGTGGATTGGTTTGGTCCATAAACTGTGAAAGCTGGTTGGTCCCGAAGAACGAGTTGATCACAGATGATAATGTACGTGCATTGATCAGGTCGGTTGGTGTGAACACCTCGTTATCACGGATGTTCATACGCTCACGGATGGTACGTGCCATACGTGCTAAACCTACACCAAACTGGGCGTATAACTGCTCACCTACCGTACGTACACGACGGTTTGATAAGTGGTCAATATCATCCACCTCAGCTTTAGAGTTGATCAATTTGATCAGGTACTTAACAATAGCAATGATATCCTGCTTGGTTAAAACTTTGATATCGTTTGAAGTGTCAAGTTTCAGTTTGCGGTTAATGCGGTAACGGCCCACATCACCTAAATCGTATCGTTTATCAGAGAAGAACAAACGGTCGATGATACCACGGGCAGTTTCCTCATCTGGTGGTTCAGCGTTACGTAACTGACGGTAAATGTGCTCTACCGCTTCTTTCTCTGAGTTTGAAGTATCCTTTTGTAAGGTATTATATATAATGGTATAATCACCGCTGGTTGAAGCATCTTCCTTGTTAAGGATGATAGTTTTAACACCAGCATCAATGATCATATCGATATGGTCATCTTCCAATACGGTTTCACGCTCAAGAATGATCTCATTACGGTCAATAGAAACTACCTCACCGGTATCTTCATCAACGAAGTCTTCCACCCATTTCTTAAGCACTCTTGCAGCAAGCTTACGGCCAATGAACTTTTTAAGGCCTGATTTGCTCACCTTTACTTCATCAGCAAGTTCGAAAAGCTCTAAGATGTCTTTATCTGAATCATAACCGATAGCACGTAACAGAGTTGTAACCGGGAATTTCTTTTTACGGTCGATATATGCATACATCACGTTGTTAACGTCTGTAGCAAACTCAATCCATGACCCTTTGAAAGGGATTACACGGGCAGAGTATAATTTCGTACCGTTAGTGTGGCGGCTTTGGCCAAAGAACACACCTGGCGAACGGTGTAACTGAGAAACGATAACACGCTCGGCACCGTTGATCACAAAGGTACCTTTTGGAGTCATGTACGGGATGGTACCCAGATACACGTCCTGTACAATGGTTTCAAAGTCTTCGTGCTCCTCGTCATTACAAGATAAGCGCAGCTTAGCTTTCAGAGGTACACTGTAAGTTAATCCGCGTTCGATACATTCTTGTATATCGTAACGTGGCGGGTCAATAAAATAATCAAGAAACTCTAAAACAAAGATGTTTCTTGAATCTGAGATCGGGAAGTTTTCAGCAAACACTTTAAACAAGCCTTCTTTGTGGCGGTTGTCTGAAGTAGTTTCCAACTGAAAAAATTCCCTGAAAGATTGCAACTGAACATCCAGAAAGTCAGGGTAATCAATTACGTGCCTGCTGGTTGCAAAGTTTACTCTTTGATTATTGTTGTTTGCCAAGGGATTATAATTTTAAGTTTATTTAAAAAGATTTGAGATGTTAGATTTTTGATTTGAGGCTGCATTGCGCTGCCGCATTTGATCTGTTATCTCCCATCTGAGGATTTGGCTTAACATATTGAGGCTGGGTTTAATTAGCGCCCAAGCCCTGTTTGCTTAACACAAACCGTATAAATGGCAATAGACCCCAACCGTTTTACCGGTCGGAGTCTGTATGCTTTAGGCTATCGCCGGGTTAAATTACTTAACCTCAACAACTGCGCCTGCTTCTTCTAATTGTTTTTTAAGAGATTCAGCCTCTTCTTTAGAAACACCAGCTTTTAATTCTTTTGGTGCGCCGTCAACTAAGTCTTTAGCTTCTTTCAAGCCAAGGCCAGTTAAGTCTTTTACTAACTTAACAACAGCTAATTTCTGACCGCCAGCTTCTTTCAATATTACATCGAAAGCAGTTTGCTCTGCAGCAGCAGGAGCAGCATCGCCACCACCAGCAGCAGGAGCAGCAACTGCAACAGCTGCAGCAGCAGGCTCAATACCATACTCGTCTTTTAAGATTTGAGCTAACTCGTTAACTTCTTTTACTGTTAAGTTTACTAACTGTTCAGCAAACGCTTTTAAATCTGCCATTTTATTTAAATTTTACTTTAATACGTTTTTAATAAATATCGAACTTTGTGTAGGCGTTCGTTAACCTTCTCTTTCTTGTAATGTTTTAACAAGGCCTGCAATTGTAGTTCCGCCTGATTGTAAAGCAGAAAGTACATTTTTAGCAGGTGATTGCAATAATCCAATGATCTCGCCAACCAATTCTTCTTTTGATTTCAGCGTCATTAATGCATCCAGCTGGTTATCGCCAACAAAGGCTGCTGAATATACATATGCTGCTTTCAATACCGGTTTATCACCCTTTTTTCTTAGTTCTTTGATCAGCTTAGCCGGAGCTTTTGCTGATTTTGAGAATAAGATGGTTGATGAACCTTTCAATGTATCGAAGATTGGACTGAAATCGCCTTCTGATGCTTCTAAGGCTTTCTTGATTAAGCTGTTTTTAGCAACTTTCATCACGATGTCGCCATCGAAACATTTACGGCGGATGTCGTTAACCTTAGCAACGGTTAGGTCTGCAGTATCAGTAATATAGAAATTACCATACTCTTTGATCTGCTCGCTTAGAGCTTCAACCAGTTCGTATTTTTCTTCTTTATTCATGATTAGATCCCCGCTACTGTTTTAGTTTCAACTTCGATTCCGCGAGACATAGTTGAAGAGACGTGAATGCTCTTGAAATATGTTCCTTTTGCTGCTGAAGGTTTTAACTTTGAAATGGTTTGTAATACTTCCAAAGCATTTTCATAGATCTGCTCAGCAGGGAAAGATACTTTACCTATTGAGGCATGGATGATACCTGTTTTGTCAACTTTAAAGTCAATTTTACCAGCTTTAACCTCTTTAACAGCTTTACCAACTTCGGTAGTTACTGTACCAGATTTAGGGTTAGGCATTAAGTTACGAGGACCCAGGATACGACCTAAACGTCCAACTTTAGCCATAACACTTGGCATGGTAATAATGATGTCAACATCAGTCCAACCGCCTTCTATTTTAGCAATGTAATCATCTAAACCTACGTAATCTGCGCCGGCGTCTTTTGCTTCCTGCTCTTTGTCAGGAGTACAAAGTACAAGCACACGCACAGTTTTACCGGTTCCGTGAGGTAAGGTAGCAATACCGCGAACCATTTGATTGGCCTTACGCGGATCAACACCTAAACGAACATCGATATCAACTGAAGCGTCAAATTTGGTAGTAGTAATATCTTTTACCAAAGTTGCTGCCTCTTGTAAAGAGTACGCTTTGTTAGCCTCAATTTTAGAGAGTACTGCTTTTTGATTTTTTGTTAATCTTGCCACTTTCTTAAACTGATTTGTGTGTTAATTATTTGTTCCAAGGGGCTGTACCAGATACAGTGATACCCATGCTGCGGGCAGTACCAGCAACCATTTTCATGGCTGATTCTACTGTGAACGCATTCAAGTCTGGCATTTTATCTTTGGCAATAGTTTCAACCTGATCCCAGGTAACGTTAGCTACCTTTTTACGGTTTGGCTCTGCCGAACCACCTTTTAAGCCTGAAACTTCCATTAACTGAACAGCTACAGGAGGGGTTTTAATGATAAAATCAAAAGACTTGTCTACGTAAACAGTAATAACTACCGGTAACACCTTGCCAGGTTTATCCTGGGTACGGGCATTGAACTGCTTACAAAACTCCATAATGTTCACACCTTTTGCACCTAATGCAGGTCCAATTGGGGGAGATGGATTAGCAGCGCCGCCTTTAACTTGTAGTTTTACTAACGCACCGACTTCTTTTGCCATTTTAATTTACTTAATTTATTACTCAATGTTAGTAAGTGGAAGCTATGTAACATTTAAGCTCTTTATAGTCTTGAATTATTGAATGAGTGAGTGACTGAATATCAGTCCTTCTTCATTCCTCATTCTTTCTCTACTTGCATGTAATTCAACTCAAGCGGCGTACGGCGCCCGAATATCTTTACCATTACTTTCAGTTTCTTTTTCTCTTCGTTTACTTCTTCGATAACACCACTGAAACCGTTGAAAGGACCATCCATTACTTTAACGTTCTCGCCAACGTAATAAGGAACATTCATTGTTTCGCCCTGGGTAGTCATCTCATCAACCTTACCTAAGATACGGTTAACTTCAGCCTGACGAAGCGGGATAGCATTACCAGCCTTGTCGCCAAGGAAACCAATAACACTATTTATATTTTTGATGATGTGCTCAAGCTCGCCATCTAAGGCTGCTTCCATCAGCACATAACCCGGAAAGAAGTTACGCTCTTTAGCGATCTTCTTACCATCACGCATCTGATAATATTTCTCGGTAGGGATTAAAACCTGCGGTACTAAATGCGAAATGCCCAAACGGTTAATTTCGGCATCAATATATTGCTTTACTTTTTTTTCTTTCCCGCTAATAGCCCTAACCACATACCATTTTAAATTTTCACTCATCCTATCTGTATATAATTAAGTAAGTGAACTATAAAATTGCTTAACCAAATAACCAATGATCTGGTCCATTCCAAAAATTACAAGGGCTATGATAATAGCGGCAACCAACACTAAAATTGCGCTGTTCTGCAATTCACGCAGGGTTGGCCAGGTAACCTTTTGGGTTAACTCGATATAAGACTCTTTAATATATTCAGCTACGTTAGCCATCTTGTATTAATCGTTTTTGGCACGGGAACAAGGATTCGAACCCTGATCAAAGGTTTTGGAGACCTCTATTCTACCGTTGAACTATTCCCGTGTATTATTAAGAAAACATAAGTCTGCGTTTAATGGCAGACTTATGTTTCTAATTAACCTTTTGAAATTTTATTATTTTAAAATTTCAGTTACCTGGCCTGCACCTACGGTTCTACCACCTTCGCGGATAGCGAAACGTAAGCCTTTTTCCATAGCGATAGCGTTAATCAATGATACAGTGATTGTAACGTTGTCACCAGGCATAACCATTTCCACACCTTCAGCAAGTGAAATTTCACCTGTTACGTCAGTTGTACGGAAATAGAATTGAGGACGGTACTTATTGAAGAATGGAGTGTGACGGCCACCTTCAGCTTTTGATAATACGTAAACCTCTGCTTTGAAATCTGTGTGAGGAGTTACTGAACCTGGTTTACAGATAACCATACCACGACGGATATCAGTTTTCTCAATACCACGTAACAATAAACCTACGTTGTCACCAGCTTCACCTCTGTCAAGGATCTTGCGGAACATCTCAACACCAGTTACAGTTGATTTTAAGTTTTCTGCACCCATACCTAAGATATCAACCGGATCACCAGAGTTGATAACACCACGCTCGATACGGCCAGTTGCTACTGTACCACGACCAGTGATTGAGAACACGTCCTCAACTGGCATCAAGAATGGAAGGTCGGTCAGACGTGGAGGGATTGGAATGTAGTTATCTACAGCATCCATTAACTCCATAATTTTATCTACCCATTTTGGTTCTGCATTCAAGCCACCAAGAGCTGAACCTTGAATAACTGGGATATCGTCTCCAGGGAAATCATAGAATGATAATAATTCACGGATTTCCATTTCTACTAGTTCTAATAATTCCGGATCGTCAACCATGTCAACTTTGTTCATGAAAACAACAAGTGCAGGTACACCTACCTGACGAGCTAACAGGATGTGTTCGCGAGTTTGAGGCATAGGACCATCAGTAGAAGCAACTACTAAGATAGCACCGTCCATCTGAGCAGCACCAGTAACCATGTTTTTCACGTAATCCGCGTGACCTGGACAGTCAACGTGTGCATAGTGACGGTTAGCTGTAGAATACTCAACGTGAGCTGTGTTGATGGTGATACCACGCTCTTTTTCTTCAGGAGCTGAGTCGATTGAATCGAAAGAACGAGCCTCAGATAAACCTTTATCAGCTAAAACTTTGGTGATAGCTGCGGTAAGGGTTGTTTTACCGTGGTCAACGTGACCGATTGTACCGATGTTTAAGTGCGGTTTACTGCGGTCAAACTTTTCTTTTGCCATGATTTATAAAATGTTTGTAGGTTAATTTTCTATTTAATTGTCGCTATTAACGCCGAGCCAATGATGGGATTTGAACCCATGGCCTCTTCCTTACCAAGGAAGTGCTCTACCCCTGAGCTACATCGGCTTTATTAGTTGTTGAGTTATTTTATCATTAAGTTATCGCCCTGATATACTTACCAACTCAATAACTTGTTAACTTAGTAACTCAAAAACTTTTGAGCGGAAGACGAGGTTCGAACTCGCGACCTATAGCTTGGAAGGCTATCGCTCTACCAACTGAGCTACTTCCGCGGTTAGACAAAGAGTGAATTAGTGAATGAAGAATTTATCTTATCAATCATTCGCTAATTCACTCATTTTTCTCATTATCCAGCCTGTGGGGAGAGGAGGATTCGAACCTCCGAAGTCGTAAGACAGCAGATTTACAGTCTGATCCATTTGGCCGCTCTGGAATCTCCCCGTGCTAATCCTAAATATTTGAATCAATAAATTATCAATTCAGCAATTCGTAATTAACTGAGCCTCCTATCGGGATCGAACCAATGACCTACTGATTACAAGTCAGTTGCTCTACCAGCTGAGCTAAGGAGGCTTTTATATTTTCTTTTAAAGAACAGCTTTTGTGTTGGTGTCATATGTTGACCACCTCTCCAAAAGGGAATGCAAATGTACACAAAAAATAACCCGTTCAAAATTTTTTCCAAAAAAAAATCGACGGGTTTTTTACCCGTCGATTTAATGTGCTATAAAGCAGTTTTTTACGTTAAAATTCGTCTTCTAATTCTGTTACAGTAAGCACTACTTTTGCAGCAGTTTCTGCGGCTGCAGCCTTTTTCTGCTTATGTTTTTCTATTTGGCGGCGCAACCCTTCAACCGCCAGGTCTGTTGCTTCTTCAAAACTTTTGCACTTCTCCTTTACAAACAACTGACTGCCAGGTATAATACATTTAATCTCCACAACCTTGTTCGATTCGTCTTCTACGTTTTCCAGTTTCAAATAAACCTCGCCGCTTATGATTTTATCATAGAACTGATCCAGCTTATCGGCCTTTTTCTGAATAAAATCTAATAATTTTTTGTCGGCTGTGAAATGAATTGATTGAACTGTAATTTTCATGTTTCCTCCTGTTTAAGCCTTTGGATGGGCTAGTTTGTAAATAGATTTTAACCGTTCCACAGAATTGTGGGTATAAATTTGGGTTGCGCTCAGGTTAGCATGGCCCAAAAGCTCTTTAATCGCATTTAAGTCGGCACCGTTATTCAACAGTGTTGTAGCAAAAGTATGCCTCAGTATATGAGGGCTTCTTTTTTGCTGGGTTGATATGGCTGACAAATATTTATGCACTATTAAATAAATTAGTTTCGGATATGCATCCGCTCCTTTATTAGTAACGATAAGTCTTAAAGATTTGTTATCAAAAATTTTACTTTTTTTTAACTCCAGATACTCAGCTATTAAGGTTTTTAATTGAGCATTTACAGGTACCAAACGCTCTTTGTTACGCTTACCCAACACCTTAATTGTACCATTATACAGGTCATAATCGGTTTCTGAAACACCTAACAGTTCGGCTAAACGCATACCTGTACCGAACAGCATTTCGATAACCAGTTTATCACGCACACCTTCAAAATCGGTTGTGAACGCATCTTCGCTGTCAAGCAATCCAGATAATTTATCTTCTTCCACTACTACCGGCAGATGTTTCGAAATTTTAGGTGTTTGTACCCTTGAGGCCGGATTAGTTTCAATAAGCTTCTCCCCTAACAGAAATTTAAAATACTTACGAAGGGTTGCAATTTTGCGGTTAATGGTACGGGAGGAGTTTTTATCTTCCATTAAGGATACCATCCAGTTGCGGATGTCATGATGC
This sequence comes from Mucilaginibacter sp. KACC 22063, assembly GCF_028736115.1. Taxonomy (NCBI): domain Bacteria; kingdom Pseudomonadati; phylum Bacteroidota; class Sphingobacteriia; order Sphingobacteriales; family Sphingobacteriaceae; genus Mucilaginibacter; species Mucilaginibacter florum. Next base: position 3,749,434 of record NZ_CP117877.1, read on the forward strand.
GAAATATCCTGCAGCTGAATAGCAGGATCAAGAAAAGCATAAAATTGTTCCAGGTCGTGCCGGTAAGCGATTACCGTATGCGCCGAGTAGCGCTTTTCGTGCTGGATATATTGTATGAACCGCTCTAAAAACATAAAAACTATTTGCACACCGTAAATATGAATGTACAAATAGTTTTAATATGTAGTACAAGAAATTTGTAACAAAAAGTTACGCGTTGTCTTGATTTAAACCTTGCTTATAAATGGCATGTTTCACCACGTGGCGGCGGGTTACGGATTTCTTTTCGAAAGCCTGACGACTGCGAAGCTCGCGTAATACACCTGTTTTTTCGAATTTCTTTTTAAAGCGTTTTAATGCTTTATCTAATGATTCGCCGTCTTTTACATTTACTATAATCATAATACCCTGATATACCTCCTTTCGTGGGATGACAAAGGTAGGTAAAAGTTTTGATTATCAAAATACAACTTAATGATTATCAACTAATATTCTGCAAGTACAATAATATTGTCTGATAACGGCGCTATTTTGTCTCTGCCATTTAAAAAGCTTAAGCCAACTACAAAAGAAAAGCCGGCCACCTTTCCACCCATTTCCTCAATCAATTCTCTTGCAGCGGTAACTGTGCCACCGGTTGCTAAAAGATCATCATGGATCAGCACATGCTGTCCTGGTTCAAAAGCGTCGGTATGCAATTCTATGGTTGCAGTACCGTATTCAAGCTCATACTTTTTTGTATTAACGCTGTAGGGCAATTTACCAGCCTTACGCACAGGCACAAATGGTACACCTAATTTGCAGGCAAGTGAAAGACCAAACAAAAAGCCGCGGCTTTCTATCCCTGCAACTACATCAACCCGCTTGTTTTTGAGTTGCTGTACAAAGGCATCAACAACGGCATCACACAGTTTGGGATCTTTTAATATCGGGGTAATATCTTTAAAAATAATTCCCGGTTTCGGAAAATCGGGAATATCTCTTATGGCTGCTTTTATTTGCTGGTCAATCATGAATGTTCAAATTCCACAATTTTAAGCAAAAATGTCTGTACCTTAAAGTTCATTTAATGTTTAGCGGTATTCAGGTCTGCATTATCCGGATTAAGTATATAATCAACCTCTCCTCTATCATTTTTAAGTACAAACTTCAGGCGCTCTTTGGGCAGATTGATATCCAGCGACATTTCGGCCAGCACAATTTCCAGATTGTCTGCCAGCGCTTTCAAATCTTTATCATTCGGCACTTTGATCTCTATCGTTTCGTTACGTGCATTGATTTTCCATCCCGGCACATTGGCCTGTGTTAATACATCAATCCATTTTTGCTGGTAAGCATTCATACTTTAAGATTTTCTTATTTAAAACCGTTTCTATCAAAAAAGTTTGAATACACCATATTAAAAAGCTTAATACCTTTTAATCTTTTTATTCATTCATTGCTTTTCCGTAGATGTTTAAAGGCGTTATACGGTTCTGGAATATGATGTTAGGGCTTTTGGAGAACCTGACAAAGTCAGCAGCACTCACCTGACCGGGATAAGGTGCAAAAAAATGCTCTTTAGTGGCATTGCGCCAGGTCATTATATAAGATAGCTTACTAAACTTTACTAATTGCGGCAATAATACATTGGTCCACCAGTTGGTATCGGGTATGCCTTGATAACCCGTTTCAGGGATGCTCATTAGTTTATGATGTGCATCAGCCACTGTTTGTAAAATACCGAGTTGTTTATGGAGGCGGTCGGTGTATTGATCTACATTTTTAGTGCAATACAGATCAAACCCCATCACATCCACATAACCATCACCCGGATAGCGTTCTAAAAATTCCTGTTCAGAATTAAAGTCAGCGGTTGAGTAAACAATCACTAAATGATGAAGCTTTTGCTTTTTGCGCAGAAAATCAATGGTATATTGCCATAAAGCGATAAAGTCCTGCGGCGTTGTCGTTTTAGCACCCCACCAGAACCAGCCGCCCGTGAGCTCATGAAACGGCCTGAACAAAACCGGAATGGCTTCGCCATCTTTACCTTTCAGTGTTTTAAGATACCTGGCTACATGCTTCAAATAATCCTTATATTCTTCATTATTGGGGCCGCCCGGCAGAATGTTTTTCACAGAGTTTTGTGTGGTGTCCCAGGCATTTTGCCCGTTTACGGGGTTATCCATGTGCCAGCAAATGGTATTGATACCGCCGCGCTGGTAAGCTTCCTGTATCAATTTACGCTGAGTTTCAAAAGGAACGCCGTTGATATCGTTGGTGCTGTCATGCTCCATTTTGGCCACATCCCATCCATATAAAGCCGGATAAATACCTGCAACGGCCTTTACATCCGAACTATCTTTTAACGCCCATCCAATACCGTAAGCAGTATCGTCATGGTGGCCAAATATCACACCCTTTCCCTGTACTTTTTGCAAATTACTGTACAAGGCCCGTGTCTCTTTAGTCGCTTTGGTATCGCTTAAAGGTATTTGTGCATAGCCAATACCTGTACAGAACATAAATGACACCATTAAACGCGCGGCTGCATGTTTCATATCAAAGCGAAAATTAGATCAGTAAAAGTGCTAAGTTTAAATTACAAATGCTAAACGATATTATTTGTTTAGCGACATATAGTAAGCATCACACACCTGCAGATTTTTGCACCATTTGGCGCAGTGATGATATGCCACACTATGCTATAGGGGCTTAAGTTCAATTTTAATGTGAGATTATTAAGTAATAGCTATATTAAGCGTATAATTTAATACTGATTTTGTCCTGAAAAAATAAAATCTGTTTATTTTGGCCGTATCTGCCAAACAACATGAGTTAGTGTTTGTAAGTAAGATGATTAAATTGAATACCGACCGAAAAACATTAGATGGATACACCAGGAACTACAGCAGAACCGGTAAAAAAGCGGCCGAACGGGTTTATAAACAGCCTAAAAACTACTTTTACCGATCTGTATAAAGTATGCATGTTTATTCTTCGCTTTTTTAAAGAAGCGTTTACTCCCCCTTACGAATTTAAGGAACTGATGCGCCAGTGTTATGAAGTTGGCGTACGTTCACTTGCGCTGATCACTTTAACCGGCTTTATTGTGGGTATGATATTTACCAAGCAGTCGCGCCCGTCATTAAGCGAGTTCGGGGCACAATCATGGCTGCCCTCATTGGTGTCCATAGCCATTATGCGCGCCCTGGCACCGCTGGTTACGGCGCTAATCATAGCCGGGCGTGTGGGCTCGAGTATCGGTGCCGAAATAGGCTCAATGCGCGTTACCGAACAAATTGATGCTATGGAAGTATCAGGTACACACCCTTTTAAATACCTGGTTTGCATACGTGTGCTGGCTACCACCATATCGGTGCCGCTGCTGGCTACCTACACTGCATTTGTGGCTATGATGGGCGGATATTTAAATGTACACACCAACGAGGGTACCAGCTACAGCACTTTTATAGAGCAGGCTTTTGAGCCTTTAACGTATATAGACTTTGAGTCGTCGCTGATTAAATCTATCGTATTCGGCTTTACAGTAGGCATGGTAGGTTGTTATAAAGGCTATAACTCATCGCGCGGAACAGAGGGTGTTGGTAAAGCAGCCAACTCGGCCGTGGTGACAGGCATGTTCCTGGTATTTATAGAAGAAATTTTAATTGTACAGATAACCGGCTGGTTCAGATAGTTATGGCAAAACCAAATACAAATATCGACTATAACAACCCGGTGATCACCATTCGTGGCCTTAAGAAATCTTTTGGTGACAACGATGTATTACGCGGTGTTGACCTTGACCTGTACCAGGGAGAAAACCTGGTAGTTTTAGGCCGATCCGGCACAGGTAAGTCTGTACTGATAAAAATTATTTCAGGGCTGCTTACTGCCGATAGCGGCGAAATAAGTGTAATGGGTTTAAACCTGGATACCCTTGACGACAGGCAACTGCGCGAATTGCGGTTAAAGGTGGGGTTCTCATTTCAGAACAGTGCGCTGTATGATAGTATGACAGTGCGCAAAAATCTGGAGTTTCCGCTGGTAAGAAACAGTAAAAACCTTAGCCGCGCAGAAATTAATAACCGTATTGAAATGATACTGGATGCGGTAGGGCTGCTGCAAACCATTAACCAGATGCCTTCAGAACTTTCGGGTGGACAGCGTAAGCGTATAGGGATAGCACGTACATTGATTTTACAGCCCGACATTATGTTATATGACGAACCAACCGCCGGCCTTGACCCTATTACTTCGATAGAGATCAATGACCTGATCAACGAGGTACAGCAACGGTTTCATACCTCGGCCATTATTATTACCCATGACCTTACCTGCGCTAAAGCTACCGGAGATCGTATTGTAATGCTGCTTGACGGAAAATTTGAGCGCGAAGGAAGTTTTGAAGAAGTGTTTAATACAGATGACGAACGCGTTAAAGCGTTTTACAACTATAATTTTATAGCGTAATATGGACAGAGAAGAAAATAAAAAAACCATAATAGTAGGCATTTTCATAGCCCTTGGCCTTGTTATATTTATTGTAGGCGTACTTACTTATGGCAATCAGCGTAAAAGTTTTAGTAATGGCGTACATATCAGTGCTGTATTTAATGATGTGAACGGTTTGATGAAGGGAAACAACGTGTGGTTTTCGGGCGTGCGCGTAGGTATGATCAGCAATATCAAATTTGTAGGTATCTCGCAGGTATACGTTACCATGAACATTGATAAATCGGCGCAGCAATTTATACATAGCAATGCCGGTGCCCGTATCAGTTCTGAAGGCTTTATTGGTAATAAGCTAATTGTTATTTCAGGTGGTACGCCGCAGGCTCCTGTTATCAAAGACGGCGACCAGCTACAGGTTGAACAGGTGATGAGTACGGATGATATTATGAAAACGCTGCAGAAAAACAATCAAAACCTGCTTGCCATAACAACTGACTTTAAAACACTTAGCCATAAAATTATTGAAGGTAAAGGAATGGTTGGCCAGTTAATGACAGATACTGTACTATCAGCCCGGTTCAGGGCGGTTATACAAAACCTTGATGCTACCACGCGTAATGCAGCACGCATGGCCGAGCAGTTGAATGTATATGGGGCAAAGCTTAACTCAAAGGATGGTTTTGCTAACAAGCTGGCAACAGATACAGCCACTTTTAACCATATACAGCAGGCAGTTGCGCAATTACAGAAAACTACGGTCACTGCCAGCGAGTTTGCAGAAAACCTGAACCGTGCCAGTAATAAATTAAACAGCACCGATAACGCTTTAGGTGTATTGTTAAACGACCAGAAAGCAGCCGTTAAAGTACAGAGCACGATTAACTATCTGCAACAAAGTTCTGTGAAACTAAATGACGACCTTGAGGCTGCACAGCACAACTTTTTATTGAAAGGTTTTTTCAAGAAACGCGATAAAGCAAAACAAGATTCGATAAAAGAAGCAGAGAAGCAACGTAAACAGTAAACTGCAGTGTTAAATGCAGAATATAATTTTTATAACTGTTTGAAAATTTGATAAAAAAGCATATAATTGTGTCAACAAAACGCATTAAACTAACTAAACTAACAGCTGACTCAAAAAAGGCGTAATGCTTACACAATATTAAAGTCCCTAACTTTAAACTATTGCATTGAGTTAAAACAAACAAAGCCTCCAATTCGGAGGCTTTGTTTGTTTATTGCCATGTGATAACAATAGCATTACTTGTTTTTAAACGCTCTGTAAGTTGGCCGATATGGTGCTGCAAGTGGCGCAGGTTATATATGTATAACCCGGCTAGGCTCATCGGCAGCCAATCAAATCCAATTTTGTAAATTATAATCTTCATTAATGCGTGATGAACACTGTGCTATTAGCTGTTTTGCATAAGCCGCCAGTTCATCTTTAGTATACACCGTTATTATAATCAGCGGTTCATCTTCTATGTAATTTATCTTCTCTAAGAAATTATAACCTTACATATCCCCGTTTTTCAAAACTTCTTGGTGGTCAACTATAGAATCTCTCTGAAAAATAATGTGATAAGACATTGGCGCAATTAAAAGTTGTCTGTATTGGCTCTTTAAGGTATCCGGGCTGGTACCAGAACCTATATGATAAAACTTTTTTTTAAAAGCATCAGGAGACATTTCAATTAGATCCAAATGCTTTTTATTTATCTTCTTTATATAAGGATATTTAAAATATATGCGATTCTTGTCGTTTGGATCCAAGGCAATCACCAATATTTGATCCTCGACTTTACACTCTATGTAATCGACATTATCAGACATATGATTTACATTGCCTAATTTTGAAATTATCACGTAAAATCTCCCACTGGCTACCTTCGATGTAGTAAAGTGTAGTTTTGATTCTGGTAGATAAAAGTTAAACTCGTTTACATTTTTCCCTTTTGGAAAGCAAGATGAAAACAGTGCCCCAATAACTAAAATTGAAAAATAAGCTCTCATAATTTGCCCATTATTATCTCACACCTTCTGGAATAGCTACTAACCATCTATACGGCAAGGCTCCATAACCCCTTGTAGAATCCCGAATCCCTGCTGCCCAACCCAAGTGTTGGGCATTCTGAGTATGATAAGTGATTCGCCAAAAAGCATTTTCATAAGTAGTATCATTCCATAATTCTTGCGGGCATTGCCTAATACAATCAATAAGCATCAACAATGCTTTCTGATACTGCGCAATTAACTCCGCTTTCATAATCAAAACTAATCTATCAGCATCATATCTTCATCGTCGGTAAGGCTAAGCTGTATATTGTCGCTGCCTGCAATTCCTTCTATAGAACCTTTTATATGGGCTGCGCTTAACAAAACTTTTTCCAGTTGCTTTTCGCGTGCCTTCCAAAGCTTTTCCATGGCTTCGCGTTCTTTAAGTATCGACATGCGCATGCTCATAAAACCTTCGCGAATGGCTTTCCATTGCTCCGAAAATTCATTACTGGTCAGGAAATCATACAACAGGTGCATTTTGTCTCCTTTGTTTTCCTGCGAACGCAATACCGCCGACAATTTAAGTACCGTATCTCTTAATATATAAGCTACCGGTTTTACTTCTTCAAATGAACAGATCCAGACACCGTCACGCTCACCAAAGCAGTCCATATCCTTCGGATAACACTGGGTTACAATTACTGCTATATCTGCACCTGTATTACGCATGTCCTTTTTAAGCTTTTCTATCCACTCGTTCGAGAATGCATTGGTACGTTTACTTTCATAAATGATACGCCCGCACTCCTGCCCAAATTGATTTCGTACGGTTTGTATACAATCGGCGCCACGTACCCCCTTACCTACCTCACCTATCATATCAAACGGAAAATTAGTGCGCAGCAGTTCTTCTAAAATCACCTCCTGTACCTCGCCCTGTAATTGCATAGATCCCTGTTCTGCCTTGCGCTTCATTTCGTCGGCAAGTTTCTTTTGCTGTTCCAGCTGCATTTCCAGCTCTTTCACACGCATCTGATGCTCGGTATCTTTCAGGTTATATTTTTCGCTTTCCTGCTTGCGTATTTGCTCAGCCAGTTCGTTTCGCTGCTCTGTAAGCTTACGCTGAAGCTCAAGCTGCAATTCTTCTTCCCTTTGTTTAAGGCTTTGTTCTTTCTGCAAAAACTCCAGTTCTTTCTGGCGACTTAATTTTAGCTTCTCCTCGTTCTCTTTTACACTGTTTTGCAATAATTGCATCTGTGTTTCAAAGTCGGCCGAAATAGTTTTGCGCAAGCTTTCCTCCATGGTAAGCTGCACTTTCTTTTTTTCTTCAATAAGTCGTTGTTCAAAGCTCAACTGCTGCTGCTGCTGGCGCTGATTAAACTCCTCATCTTTTTTGCGGTACTCGTCTTCCTTTTGTTTGGTATATTGCTGCATTTGCAATCGAAGCTGCTTCTTATACTCTTCGGTCATCACTTCCTCAATTGGAAACGGATGCCCGCAACTCGGACACTTAACTTCTGTTGCCATGTATTGTTATTAATTAAAGTTTAAAGATAACGATCTGCAAAATTACTTATCTAATATTAGTTATTTACATGCCGGATATAGATGACATACTACGTAAAATATCCGTGCTTTAATTTATCTTAGGGACGGCAATGAAACACAAAAGCCAATCAACCTTATGACTACTTTATCAACCGTTTCAGTTCCCGAAAATCATACAAGCACGGCATCCAGAAGACTTATAGGTGTAGACATACTTAGAACGATTGCCATAATGGCTGTTGTTTTCATACATGGAAGCCACACTATACCTTTTACTTTAACAGCTTTTGACCGCAAGATTGACCTTCAACACTCACAGGACTTATTTAGATTTTGTGTCCCTGTTTTTATTTTTTTATGGGCATACTTCCAGGAAATTTCATTCATAAAAAGGGGAGAAATGCAGACCATGAAAAGATTTTATAAACTTTTCGTCCCTTTTATATTTTGGTCGCTGGTGTATTTCTTTTTAACTGCCGATGCAAAGGGCCTTTCTATTGTAAAAATAGTTGTAAAATACTGGACTGGTTATGGATGGTCCGGACAGTATTATTTCATCATTCTTTTCCAGTTATTATTGCTATTCCCGGTTATCGCTTCTATTGCACGTAAGGTTTCAGCAATAGTTTCTTTAGAAGTTATCTTTATAGTATCCATAGCTTTTTATGCCTTTTTGGCTTATTCAAACTGGTTTGAACTAAAAATATTCAATCAAATATCAAACCGGCTATTTGTTTACTGGCTACCTTATATTTTTATAGTAGTAGCCTATGCAAGAGGAAAAAGATTTAAGTTAAATCCATCAATATTCGTGTCTCTTTTATCATTGCTCCTGATATTGATTGAAGCATCTTTTATCAAAACTACAGATCCGTATTTACGCCCCTCTGTTTTCATTTGCAGCATTTTTTTATCAGTTGCATTTATTAACCCAAATGTTAATTACAATTTTCTACCTAAGAGCATATCTAATATCTGTCACGTTATTGCTCAAAACACATTAGCCATATTTTGCCTTAATCCCTTAATCATTATTACACTAAGTAAATTATATAATCAGCATCTGTTACCTGTTAGTTTTCCGGGCGCCAGCATTCTTATCCCAATATTTTCAGTATTGTTAGTTTGCGCAATTGCCGTTGTAATTTCAAAGCTGTTTCAAAAAATAAAACTTGGATTTTTACTGGCTAACTGAGTTTCTTAAATATAATAAGTGCGTTATAGTTGTGCTTGCGAATTAGTTGGTATAATTGAATGTTTTTAATTAAAATATTCTCTACTACTAATCGTCAACCTATCTAATGACTACAGCAACACAATCCCCTCAAATAAAAGGCAGCAAGCAGCCAGGAATATTTAGTTTGCTTAAACCATATATAGGCATGGTTACCCTGTTATTGCTATTTGCACTGCTTAGCAATGGCATTAACCTTTGGTTACCAAAAGTTATTGCCGGCGGAATTGATGATTACAACAAACATCAGTTTGTGTTAACGGATATCCTGAAGAAGTTTTTAACCGCAGTAATACTCATTTTCATTTTCGGCTATTTACAAACCGTTATTCAAACCTATGCCTCAGAAAAAGTGGCAGTTGACCTACGCAGGCGATTAGCCGATAAAATATCAAAACAAAGCTACTTATTTATCGAAAAAACCAACCCGGCAAAGCTGCTTACCAACCTAACTTCTGATGTAGATTCTATTAAGCTATTCGTTGCGCAGGCTTTGGTATCTATTGTTTCATCGTTGTTTATTATCATCGGTGGCAGTGTATTGTTGCTAAGTATCAACTGGCGCCTTGGAATGGCGGTTATGATTATTATACCTGTAATTGGAGGCACCTTTTATTATGTGCTTAAAAATGTACGTGCATTATTTATGAAAAGCCGCGGGGTGATAGATCAGCTGAACAAGGTAATTAACGAAAGCATTTTAGGTTCTGCCTTGGTAAGGGTTGTAAATTCTCAGCAATTAGAATATAATAAGTTTATCACTGCTAATACCGAGGCCAAAAACTACGGATTAAAGATCCTAGGCTTTTTTGCAGGATTGATACCCATCGTAACTTTCACCGCCAATATGGCTGCATTAACCATATTAGTTATGGGTGGGCACTTTGTTATCAGAGGCAGCATGAGCTTAGGCAACTTTGCAGCATTTAATAGCTACCTGTCGCTTATCATCTTCCCGATATTTGTAATTGGTTTCATGAGCAATCTAATTGCCCAGGCAACAGCCTCCTTCCAGCGCATCAACGCAGTGTTAACCGCACCCGACCTGATTGAAAAAGGCACACTTAAAAATACGCTGACGGGCGAGATTGAGCTGAAGAACATAAACGTTTTTTACGGGCTTAAACCCGCCCTTAGTGATGTGTCTTTAAAGGTAGCCGCCGGGTCAAAAATAGCCGTTATAGGGCCAACGGCTTCGGGTAAAACGCAACTGCTTTATCTGCTAACCGGCCTGATCAGTCCGGCAAAAGGTGAAGTTTTATTTGACGGTAAACCAATTGAGGCTTATGATAGCGAGCGTTTTCACAGCCAGGTAGGTTTTGTATTTCAGGATAGCATTATATTTAACATGAGTATCCGTGAAAATATAGCTTTTAATGACACTGTTACAGATGAATCATTACAGAAAGCGATAGAAACTGCTGAATTAAAAGATTTCATTGATACTTTACCCGAAAAACTAAACACGATAGTTTCTGAACGCGGCTCGAGCCTTTCGGGTGGGCAGAAGCAGCGCATTATGCTGGCACGCGCATTAGCTATTAATCCTAAAATACTTTTGCTCGATGATTTTACTGCACGTGTAGACAGTAATACCGAACGGAAAATATTAAGCAATATTCAGAAGAATTACCCTGACCTTACACTTATTTCAGTTACACAAAAAATTGCATCAGTAGAGCATTACGATCAGATCATTTTATTGATGGAAGGTGAGATTGTTGCGCGCGGCTTACACGAAGAGCTAATGAAAACAAGCACTGACTATGTGCAGATCTACAACTCGCAACAAAGTACCAGCAACTACGAAACCGGTGTCAACAATTAAACTGCTCGCAAAATGACAAATTACAATCTTAATCAAATTAATAAAGAGCAGCAAAAACCTTCTACCTGGGCTGGTTTAAAAAAACTGCTGCAAATGATAGCGCATGAAAAGCCTACGCTGATACTGGCCACATTTGCTATACTGATTAACTCTACCCTCAATTTGTTAGGCCCTTTAGTGATAGGCCATACTATTGACAATTATGTGCAGCATAAAAACTTTAATGGTGTAATACATAACGCCATCATACTGCTCTGTATGTATTTGGTAGCACTCGGCACCAGTTTTTCGCAAACTAAACTGATGGGTGGAGTTGGCCAGCGCATGTTATTTACACTGCGCAATGCTTTGTTTAATAAGTTGCAGCAATTACCTGTAAGCTTCTTTAACCAAAACAAGGCAGGCGACCTAATTTCAAGGCTGAACAATGATACGGATAAGCTTAACCAGTTTTTCTCTCAGTCGCTGATGCAATTCATTGGCAATATTTCTATCATGATTGGGGCGGGTATATTTTTGCTGGTTATCAAACTCGAACTTGGCGCAGCCACACTGATACCAGCCATTGCCATACTGTTTCTTACATTGATACTTTCACCATGGATTAAACGCACCAACGCTCAAAATTTAAAAAGCGTTGGCGGTTTAAGCGCCGAGATACAGGAAAGCCTGAACAATTTTAAAGTAATTATTGCCTTTAACCGCCGCGATTACTTCCGTAAAAGATTTGCAATCGCCAATGATGAAAACTATAAAACAGCTATAAGTGCGGGCCTGGCAAACAATATGTTTGTACCTATTTACGGCTTATTTGCCAGCATTGCACAGCTCATTGTACTTACGTTTGGTATTTACCTCATCAGTGTTGGCCAGTTTACCATCGGTTTATTGGTAAGTTATTTATCGTATGCCACCAACTTTTATAATCCACTGCGCCAGCTTGCCGCTTTGTGGACCAACTTTCAACTTGCTATGGCAGGCTGGGACCGCATATCCCAGATCTTATCTTTAGAAAGCGATTTAACATACCTACCCGAAGCTACAGTAGAAACCTCTGACGCGTTACTCGAATTCCGTAACGTAACGTTTTGCTATGATGAGAAAAAAGAAGTATTGCACAATGTTAACATGAAAATGCAGCCCGGCAAAACTTATGCCCTGGTTGGCCCAACAGGTGGTGGCAAAACTACTACAGCATCCCTTATAGCGCGACTGTATGACCCAACAAGCGGGACTGTATTACTTGACGGCAAAGACATCCGTAGTTATACAGCACAAGAACGCAGTAAAAAGATTGGCTTTATTTTACAGGAGCCCTTTCTGTTCACGGGTACTATTAAAGACAACATCCTTTATGGAAATGAAGAGTATTTGGATTATACCAATGAGCAGTTAGAAAAAGTTATCACAGAAGCTAATCTTGGTAATCTGCTGGCGATGTTTGATAACGGGCTTGATACGCTTGTATCCTCTGGTGGCGACAGTATCAGTTTAGGGCAAAAGCAATTAATTGCCTTTATGCGCGCGGTATTACGTAATCCACAACTTTTAATTCTGGATGAAGCGACGGCCAATATTGATACCATTACCGAAAAGCTGTTAGGCGATATATTAGACCGTTTGCCAGCTACCACTACCCGCGTGATTATTGCACATCGCTTAAACACGATTGAAAATGCAGATGAAATATTCTTCGTCAATTCCGGGGAAGTGACACCTGCGGGGTCATTGAATGATGCGATGGATTTATTGTTGAACCGGCAACGCACAAGCTAAAAAATAGTTGATAAACAAAACGGCGGCTTGAATCAAGCCGCCGTTTTTATGATACATTGTTTCAGGTTATGGTTTTACCTGATCTGCTTTATCAAACCAAAGTCTTGTGGTAACTAAGTCACCACCGATGGCTTGTCCGGCTGCTTTAACGTTAGCACCGTTTACGTTACCTTCATTTACCGGATAGGTAAAACGTACCGGGTAACCAGATAATGCTTTTGTTGGAGGAACCATATAAGGATAATCAAGCAAACGCTGAGCAATCCATGCATCGTAACCCCTATTGTAATAAGCGATCCATTTTTGTAAACCAATTTTTTGTTTGTAAGTAGCAGTTGGGCTTACAGCTGTAGTATATGCTACTGATGGTTGCGCCAGGTAAGTAGCTGCAGCAGTTGCCGAACCACCCCAATCTAAAATATTGGCAGTAATACCTGCATTGTAGTGGCTTTCTGCGGTACCACCAACATTATAACCTCTGGCAGCAGCTTCAGCTAAAGCAAACTCAGTTTCTGCATAATCCATTAACACACCACGGAAATTAGGTGCTGTTAAAGTTGTGCTTGGTGCAGAGAAGTTGGCATAGCTGGCACTTGAACCAGGAGTTTGCCCAGAATAACCACCTTTGTTATCAGTTGTAAAGAACAACGGCAAACGAGGATCTGAATTGCTTTTTAACTGATTAACCAAAGTACTTGCTCCGATAAAATCCAAACGGCCACTTTGTACAAGGTCAACCCAAACAGGGTTGGTATTTGGTGGAGCACTCAAATAACCGAAAAATGCATTGTCGCTGTTTGAGGTAAACACCCCTGCAGCAACCGCAGACTCAATAACAGATTTTGCTTTTGCGTTATCTGCATCGGCAATGGTAATACCCATCTTAAGTTTAAGGGTATTAGCAAATTTGGTCCATTTGGCTGCGCTGCCGCCATAAATAACATCAGCAGCACCTAAACTACCAGTACCACCCGCTAAAGCTGCAATATCAGCATCTAAACGGGTAAGTAATGAGTTATAAACCGTTGCAGCATCATCATATGATGGAAAAAGGTTACTCGGATTTAAAGCTTTGGTGTACGGTATATTACCATAAGTAGTAACCAGATAATAATAAGCATATACTTCAAGTATATCGGCCTCAGCATTGTCTACTTTTGTTGCAGCAGGATTTGTACTTTGTGCCGTACCTAATGTTTTTGCCTGCTCTAAGTTTTCAAGCACATCACGGTACCATGCATTCCACATACCATCAGTGATTGACCTTGATGTAGACAGGTTGTAATTAGACTCATCGGTATAGGTGGTCTCATTCCAATGCTGCACAATTAGCCTGAATGTATTTAAGTTAACGTTTGACGATGTAACCGTATTAACAAACGTATGCTCTGCCTGTGTAAATTCGGCTGCTGCCGGAACCGTGGTAGGGCTTTTAGGGTTTACGTTAATACTTGTTAAATCCTTTTTACAAGCCGATGCAAGCATAACGGCAGGTAAAATTGCATATATAATTTTTTTCATGACTTTCTCTTCTAGAATCTAACTTTTAAGTTAAGTAAAAATGAACGCACGGTTGGCATAGAACCACTTTGGTAACCTTGCAAGTTGCCTGATGCTAAAGTTTCTTCAGGATCGGCATATGGCAAGTTTTTGTGAATGATCCAAAGGTTATGTCCGTTTAATGAAAGGTCGATACCTTTAACCGGTCCCATACCGCTGATCCATTTTTGAGGGAATGAGTAAGAGATAGATGCTTCTCTTAACTTCACATAGCTTGCATCGTAAATAAATGCTGCGTTAGGACGGGTTTCATAACCATAAGCACCACTTGCATTGTTCTCAATACGAACATTGTTAGGGGTACCATCCTCTTTAACACCAGGTAAGATGATACCACCGCCTTGTGCAATTGGCAAACGTGATGGGTTACCTTTATCATTTAAGCCAGCAGTTTCAGGATATAAACCAGTATCCATACCATAATAAGTATCAAGAGAGAATACCTGTCCACCTTTTCTAACATCAATCAGGAAGCTTAAGCTTAAGTTTTTATACCTGAAGGTGTTACCGATGCCGCCAATCCAGTTAGGATTGTAGTTACCAATAACTGAATTTGGGTTTGGATCTTGTTCATAGTAACCATCAGCACCAACCACAGGCTGGCCATTTTTATAAACAAAGTTTGTACCTCTGATTGTACCCAATGGTTGGTTAAGTGTAGCATTTAAACTTACGTTACCCTGGAATGTTCCAAGCACTAAGTTATCAGCAAACTGGCCGCTTGCATCTTTGTAAGATTCGATCAACTTATTGCGGTTGCGTGTAAAGTTGACATTAACATTCCATTGGAAATCTTTGCTCTTAATCGGTGTACCGGTTACAGTTAACTCGATACCTTTATTTTGAACAGTACCAGCATTAATGTAAGTACTTGCATAACCTGTAGCAGTTGATACCGGAACAGGAATTAACTGATCAACTGTTTTGGTAACATAATATGTACCATCTAAACTTAAACGGTTGTTGAAGAAGGCTAACTCTAAACCAGCCTCAGTACTGCGTGTGCGCTCTGGCTTAAGATCAGGAATATTTTTCTGAGTGCTAACATTAGCCTGAGGAATTGAACCAAAAGGAGTATTTAAACTGTAGGTATCAAGTAAGTTATAAGGAGCTGCATCATTACCTACTTCTGCATAGTTAGCCCTTAATTTACCATATGATAACCAGGTCCATTGTTTTAATAACTGAGAAAAGATGAAGCCACCCGCTACTGAAGGATAATAATACCTGTTATTACCTTTAGGTAAGGTTGATGAAGCGTCACGGCGTATGGTTCCATCTAAAGTGATCAATTGTTTCCAGGTCAGGGTAGCGTCTGCATAAACACCGGTAACCTGACGGCTCTGATCTGTTTCACCCGGTGCAAGAGGGGTGTTTACCGAGTTAGATAACGCATATAAACCAGGAACAACTAATCCACCGTTTGTTGCAGCATTAATTTGCTGATAACGTTGCTTACGGATGTTTGCTCCCACCACTGCCTTTAAATTAAGGTCAGAAGTAAGGTTTTTATCCATGTTGGCTATGAAATCATAGTTAGTTTCATTGAAAGAAAGGTTTCTTCTGGTATAGCCAGATACCCCTGTTGAACCAACTGCTCTTCTTTCTTCCTGTAACTGGTTCCAGTTATCCACTGTTACACGGCCCAATACATTAATCCAGCTATTAATTTTGTAATTAGCATGTACGTTGCCGAAATAACGGTTGCGGGTATCATTTTCATAGTTTTGATACCTGATGAAGTAAGGGTTATCCCAATAAATAGGTTTTGGGTTAGTATCGCTGGTTGGGTTCCATGAAATGTTTTTACCACCCGAAGCGAAATACTGGTCTTTCATTTCCTGAACATCATTGTTCACCTGGAACCACTGACGGAAAGAGTTCAGGATATTATCAGACTGGTAACCTGTTCCGTAACGACCCAAACCTACTGTATTAATGTAGCTGATGTTTGCTCCGGCAGACAACTTAGAAGTAATGTTGTAATTGCTGGAAAAATCAAGGTTGTTTTTAAGGATATTACTGTTAGGCATAATACCGGTCTCATTATTCCTGGTATAACCTAACTTAAAGTCGCCATTATCACCACCGTTTGAAATAACGATACTTTCGTTATTAATAACCGGGTGAGTAAAGAAGGTTGCAGGTCCATTTGCTGCTGCAATCCATGGTGTAGCTTTTTTGTAGTTTGGAGAGTATGGTGAAAAAGCATCCCATTGATATACTAACAAATTAGGATTAAACCTTGCACCATAAGATGCATCTTCTGTAAGCGGGTCAACCAGGTCTGGTTTACCGTCACCGTTAACGTCGCGATAGAAGAACTGGCCTGTAGGATCTTCGTAGTAAGGGCCGTAACCACCACCATATTCATTCTGATATTTAGCAAAGGTTGATTTATCAATAGCGCCTGTACCAACACCTGCGTTAACGGTAATACCTAAGCCTTTTTTAGCTTTTTTGGTGGTGATCAAGATCACACCGTTAGAACCTTGTGAACCATATAGCGCGGTTGCAGCAGCACCTTTTAATACGGTAATTGATTCGATATCATCAGGGTTGATGTCATTAGCAGGGCTACCGTAATCATAACCACCGCCACCCGTTCTTTGGGTGCTGGTGCTGATAGATGCGCTGTTTAAGCCACCATTGCTGAAGGGAACACCGTCAACAACGAACAAAGCCTGGTTGTTGCCATAGATTGACTTGGCACCACGGATAACAACGTTTGTAGAACCTCCTAAGCTGTTTGACTGGCGAATTTCCAAACCTGATACTTTACCAGATAATTCTGAGGCAACATTTGGAGAACGAGTGCTGGAGATAGCATCGCCAGAAATTTGTTGCGCAGCATAAGATTGCTGGTTACGGGTACGGTTTAAACCTAACGCACCTGTTACAACAACCTCGCCCAGTTGCTTGCTTGAAGTTTCAAGCACAACGTTAAATACAGTTGAAGGACCATTGATTGATCTTTCCTGTGAGTTGTAACCAATAAAGGTAAATTTTAATGCACCAGAATTTGGCACGTTTAACCTGAATCGTCCGTTGGCATCGGTTTGGGTACCAGTAGTAGTACCTACAACCTGAACACTAACGCCGGGAATTGGAAGCCCGTCTTCCTTTGCGGTTACCGTTCCGGTAACTGTCCGGGTTTGTGCATAGGCATAAGAGCCCCACAAACCCAAAACCCATAAAAGGCTGAGTAGAATTTTTTTCATGTAATGTCAGTTAGTTAATAAAGCCCTAAATTATGATATTTTTTTATTCGTCAATATAAATATTAATTATTCGGCAATTAAACTTCATAAAATCTTCACAATCCTTCCGCATTTTATAAATAAACCCACAGGAAATACTACACTCTATCAAATTGATAAGTTTATTTTATTAAAAGAAGAAGATAAATGGTGCTTATTATAAAAAATTGAGAATTTAAAAGCATTAATCAATAAAAAAGAGACCAATAAATAAAAAAACATCAATAACTGTAAATAATACAGTTAGTTTACTGAGTTCGTTCAATTGCTTTTTTTACGTTAAAGCTGCTTTGATTGTTACATAGCTTTTACTATGTACGCATATATTGCGAAGTATTTGAATTACCTATGTATAAACAAATTCAGCAGCATTACTCCACCTAAACCCAGTATGGCTACCAGGGTTTCCATTGCCGACCATGACCGAAATGTATCTTTAATACTCAGATTAAAATATTCTTTATACATCCAAAAACCAGAGTCGTTGACATGCGACAGTACCAGGCTGCCAGCCCCTATAGAAAGCACCATCAAATTGGGGTCAACATGCTGAGTACCTATTATTGGAGCTACTATAGCCGCCGCTGTAAGCCCGGCAACAGTACTTGAGCCCAGGCTGATCCTGATAATAGCAGCGATAACCCAACCCATTACCAGCGGATGCATATTAAGGGTCTGCAACTGTGCTGCTATCTGTGTACTTACACCGCTATCAACAAGTACCTGTTTAAATGCACCAGAACCGGCAATAATGAGTAATATGATTGCGATATCTTTCAGCGCCTCAACATATATACTACTCAATGCGCCCATTTTTTTACCTCTGCTTAAGCCAAGGCTGAATGTTGCATAGATAAGCGAGATCAGCATTACTATTGCCGGGTCGCCAATAAATGCCATCCATTTATTAAGTGTTGGACTTTGTATATTAAGGTGCGGATATAATGTTGTGAGCATTAACAGCACAACCGGCAACAGTGCGCTGAAAAAACTATTGAAAGCGTTTGGCAAGTCCTCGTCTGCAATATCTGCCGGGCGAAATGTAGCCAACGGCTCCGAATGGATATTTTTTAAAGTGCGGGCATATAACGGACCGGCAATGATAATAGTAGGTATAGCAATGATCAGCCCGTAAACAAGAGTAACGCCCATATTAGCATGAAACTGGTTCACCAATGCCGTTGGCGAAGGATGCGGCGGTAAAAAGCCATGTGTTACAGAAAGCGCTGCCAGCATAGGCAGGCCTATATAAACCGCATTGATTTTATATTTATAAGCAATTGAAAAGATGAGCGGTACTACCAGTACAAAGCCTATACCGTAAAACAAAGGGATACCTACCACAAAGCCAGCCAGTACCAGCGCCCATTGCATGTTCTTTTTTCCACTTGCGTTGACCAATACGCCTGCAATTTTCTGTGCCGCCCCGCTTGTTGCGATCAACTTGCCCAGCATAGCGCCCAGGCAAATAATAATAATAAGCGACCCCATCGTGTCACCCATGCCCTTCTGCACAGATGCGGTTACTTTTTCTGCCGGGATGCCTAATAAAAGCCCCGCTACAACAGATACCAGTAGAAAAGCAAGAAAGGGATTTACTTTTGCCCAGCTTACCAGCAGTACAAGCAAAATAAGACAAAGCAGGATGGTCAATAATGCCATTAAGATTGGAGATTAATCAATTAGACAACCGCAATGTAATATTTGAATTTAAAATTTTGGTGAAAAATCAAAAATTTGCAGGATTTGCAAATATTATCACGCAGCATCTTAAAAAAAGATGCACTCCGAATAAAGCAATTTCTTATCCCATAAAGACCTCAGAATAGTGTTACTCTTTCACAGCCGTTACACGCGAGCCATCCGCTCCGGTAGTTTCAAACGTAATTTTTTTGCCAGAGATTTCGGACACGTAAAATGGGAAGTCGCGGGTTTTACCATCAGGCAGTGCTTCTTTTACATTAATGTTTTTCCCGGATAGCTGATAAGTACCATGAGAAAGTGTTTTGCCTCCCCAGGTAATACTAAAGGTATTATCCTGCTTAAATACAATGTAAGGCTTATTCTCTTCTAATTCTGCACGGGTAACAGTATCAGGCGGACTGCTATTGGGTACACCTACCTTTACGTAATTCCACTTACCCACAAGCTGCTCCTGGCTTAAAGCACCTGTGCATGCACTGAACATAAGAATGGCAAAAGCAACAATCAGCATATTTCTCATGCAGTGAAGATAAGTAAACATTTAAACCTCATACAAATAATACGGGCATTGATAGCCAGCTTTAACCAGTATAGGCTTGGCAACATTGTAAACTTTAATACCGCTGCCGTTGATACTTCCTTCTAAAGTACCTGCATGTGCATGCCCGTGGAAACATACCGAAACTCCTTTACGCAGCATCGGCTCGGCCAGCCGCGAAGACCCTAAGAACGGGAATATAGCTTCGGGTTCTCCAATTACTGTGGCACTTACAGGGGCGTAGTGCAATACGGCGATCTTGTGTATTACATCCGGGTCGGCTTCCAATTTGGCTAAAGCACGCTCCAGTTTCAACGCCTCGTTAACGGTTTCCTGTACAAATGCTTTCATGGCATCCTCACCAAACATGGTAAGCATGTGGTTGTCAAAACCACCACCAAAACCTTTAATACCTGCAAAACCTACATTACCAACAGTAATAGCTTCACCATCTAATACATATACATTATGGCCTTGTAAGGCCTGGCGTATCATTTTTTGTCTGCCTTTTTCATAATCATGATTACCTAATACACAAATTACAGGTATGGTACAGGCTTGCAGTTCAGCCGCTAAGATATGTGCCTCGTCTTCATCGCCAGTATCGGTAAGATCGCCGCATATAATAAGCACATCAGCTTTTGACGATACCTCCCTGAAATAATCGGCCCATTTACCCTTATCTGTTTCTTTAACATGTATATCACCTACAGCTGCAATGCGTGTTATTTTTTTTTCTTCCATTAGTTAAACACTTACAATGGTGTATGACTTATAATCCCATTCTTTAATATCAATAGCGTATTGTGTCTGATCAATCATTGGCCCGCGGCATACGCGTACCACCGGATCAGGCAGCTCATATTGCTGCGCTGCACGTTGCATCAATTCGTCAAATAACCATTTCGGGACTATTTCATGATAATCTGACGGGTAAACGAACTGAAATTGCAGCAGTTGTGCCAGTAATAAATGCCAGTGCGTGTCAAGCCTCGAGAACAGGTGCTTCCAATCAAACTGCTTGCCTCTTTTCAACATCAGGTGGTTAAGGTCAGCACCGTCGTAGCGTTCGCGATTTTGTACATATATCTTACCCCAGTACAATTCTTCGGCAGGTATAGCTTTCACATTACAGTCGAAAAACTTCACTGGCGTGGCACGTTTAAACCAGTCGTCATCAACTTTACATATATTATTGACTGTATCGAATATAATGTCGATAAAATAATCGCCGTTAAAAACCTTAGCAAGCCATCTTACATCGGTAAATTCTGTTTTATACCCCTTTTCAGAAAAATGCTTTAATATCTTAGGGCAATCTGAATACCGGCAGTAAACATCAATGTCTTTAGTATCCCGGTAAATACCGGTATAGGTAAAAAATGCAAACGCACCGCCAAGCATAAATTCAACACCGCTTTCATTAAGTATGGTTAATGCCTTAGTGTAAAACTCGTGCGCTTCTTTATCTTCATTAATAACCATATTATCTTTTTCCTCTCACAGAACATACTGCTTTTGGTACTTAATACAACCACTTTGTACTCCTTTGTGTTTTGGTGTACCAACAAACAAAAGTATTGCAAGCTTGTCTCCTTACAGGTTATAGCAGTTACAACGCATAAATTAAAGCACTGGCGGAATGGAAAACAGGTACGAGCTGATCGAAAATTATGGCATAATAGGAAATCTAAATACAGTTGCGCTGGTATCAAACCAGGGATCAATTGATTACATGTGCTTACCGCAGTTTGATTCGCCAAGTGTTTTCGGTGCATTGCTCGACAGTGAGAAAGGTGGCTTTTTTTGTATAAAGCCCGAGTTGTCTGAAATGAACTTTAAACAGCTATACCTTACAGATTCTGCCATACTGGTAACGCGTTTCTTCTCGGAAGATGGTATTGCTGAACTGACCGACTTTATGTCTATTGATGCCAAAGATCACCGCCTTACACTTGTCAGAAAACTAAAAAGCATCAGGGGAGATATCAACTTCAACCTGCAATGCCAACCACGTTTTAATTATGCACAATCGCAGCATAAAGCTTCGGCACATAGCGACCACAGGATAGATTTTGAATCGGAAGATGGCCAAAAATTACACCTGTTTACTGAAATACCGCTTACTGTTTCGGATAATGATATAGACCATCGCTTCTTATTAAAACAGGGTGAGATGGTATGTTTTGTACTCCAGGGCAACATTGAAAACAGCAGTTTCTCTGATAACTTTCACGGGGTATGCATTGATTGCTATAACAACACGTTTAATTACTGGAAAGACTGGATAAACCAGTGCCGCTTTACCGGTCGCTGGATTGAAACCGTGCGCCGATCATGCATTACGCTTAAACTGCTGACATCGGTTAAATACGGATCAATGATTGCCGCACCAACATTCGGCATACCTGAAAAAATTGGCGGCAAACGTAACTGGGATTACCGCTACACCTGGATTCGTGATACATCCTTCACCATGTATGCCTTCCTGAAGCTTGGTTTTATGGAAGAGGCATCGGCTTTTATGCATTGGCTATCGGAACATTGCATACCGCAGGAGATGTATGTGATGTATAACATCGATGGCCAGAAATCGCCCGAAGAAAAGGAAATCCCTTTATCAGGTTATAAAAACTCGAAGCCCGTACTGATTGGCAATGACGCCGTTAATCAGCACCAGATGGATATTTATGGCGAACTGATTGACACCATATACCTCTATAATAAGTATGGTGGCGAGATTACCCATGCCTTTTGGGAAATGCTGGTTAAACAGGTTGAATATGTGTGCGAAAACTGGAACAAACCCGATTACGGACTTTGGGAAGTAAGAGGCGGTAAAAGAGACTTTCTGCACTCGAGGTTAATGTGCTGGGTAGCTTTAGACAGGGCTATAAAAATTGGCGACAACAGGTCATTCCCTTTTCCGCATCAGAGATGGCTTGAGGTACGCGACGAAATCTATAACCATATACACGACAACTTCTGGAACGAAAAGAAACAGGCTTATGTGCAATACCGAGATTCGGACGAGATCGATGCTTCGGTACTATTAATGCCTTTGGTAAGATTTATAAGCCCTAAAGAACCACGATGGTTAAAAACGCTTGCAGCAGTTGAGCGCGAACTTAAGCTTGATGTATTGATTTACCGCTACCGCAATACGGATATTAATGTTGACGGGCTTGGCAGCGAAGAAGGCACCTTTACCATGTGTTCTTTCTGGTATGCCGAATGCCTGGCAAAAAGCGGGCATATCCAGGAAGCCAATGAGGTATTTGCCAAGCTGCTGGGTTATGCCAGTCCGCTAAGGTTATATTCCGAGCAATTGAGTAACAGCGGGCAGCAGGTGGGCAATTTTCCGCAGGCATTCACACATTTAGCACTTATCAGCGCCGCCATTGAAATTAACAGGTTAAACAAAAAAGCAAACAACTAATCAAACCCTTATATTAGTGCAAACTAATTTAAGGTGCCAGTGAAAAAACTGTTACTGCTTATCATTATCACAATTTTTGTTTCCCCGATTGTAAAGGCGCAGGACGGTTATAAATGTGCCACAGCTTTTGATTTGCCTGATTTAACTGATACTTATTGTTCTGCTATTGGGCAATACAACAACAGCAACATCGTACAGGCTGGTATTACCTGGTTTAAATTTACAGCAGCACGCACCAGCCTTACTGTTATTGTAAGCGGTGCAAGCATAGGCGGCACTTTGCAAACCCCTACTATAAAACTTTACACCGACTGCAATACCCAATTTATTGGCGCTTTAAGCAGCAACAACGCCAACATCACTACTTTACACGCAGAACAGTTAACCACAGGAAAAACTTACTACCTGGCGGTAAGCGGCCAAAACCTGGGAAGTTTTAAGTTATGCGTTAATAACTATTATACAGATCCTGCTGATGGCGAGGATTGCGCCACAGCGCTTTATCTCGAAAACACAAACGACATTCAGTAGGGGCCTTTATGGGTGTAGGCAAAGTACCAAGAGAAACTGCAGGCACCTGCTTAAACGGCGATGAAAGCAACACTACCTGGTATAAATGGAAGGCGGCAAATGATGGCAAACTGGTATTTACCATTACACCCGACCAGCAAGACAACGATATTGACTTTGTTTTATATGACCTTGGGACTACCGGCGATTGCAGCGGCGTAACAGCCCTTAATGCGATACGCTGTGCAGCCGGGCATGGCATTGGATGCAATCCGGCTTACTATAAAACAGGCCTTGATTTTAATGCAACTGATGTTAGTGAAGTATCAGGTTGTTCCACGGCAGATGATGGCGTGGTAAGATATGTGCCACAAATTCCGGGGCATATATATGGCCTTATTGTCAGCAACTTTTCGAGCAGCCAGGGCTTTACACTTACCTTTGCTGACCGTAACGGGCAGCCCGGAACAGCGACCTTTGACCTGCCCGATGCATTGATCAGCGCTAACCTTACATCCTGCACAAGCAAAAGCTATACTTTTAACAGCTATTCTACTCAGAACAATATTTTTAAATGGGACTTTGGCCCTGGCTCTACCATTGTAGATGCCGGTGCCGACGGCAGCTTTATAGTTAGTTTTAACAGCAGCGGCACAAAAACCATTAAGCTTACCATTTACAATACGCTTGGCCAAAGCCACACTACAACTACAACTATTGATGTACCCAATTTAATAGTCCCCGACCAACCAAATATTATAGCTGATAAACCAGTTTATTGCCCGGGTGATGTAATACACCTGAGTACAACCGTTGTAACAGGGCTTACCTATCAATGGACAGGACCTGATAATTTTACCGCCTCTACACCAGCCATTGATATACCTATAACCAACACTTACGTAGCAGGTACATACTATTTAAGCACATCTAACACGCAATGCCAAAGTATTGCATCTACTTATACTCCAACCGTAGGTGTTAATCCTGTAGCAGCTTTTACCTCTGCCCCAAGTACTCCCATTACGTTGATTATTCCGGCAGTAATCAGTTTTATTAATCAGTCTACCAGTGCCAGCAGCTACCTTTGGGATTTTGGGGATGGCTCAACATCAACAGACATAAATCCGCAGCATACTTATACTACCAATGGCACATTCCATGTTAAGCTAACGGCTATAAATCCTACTACATGTGCAGTTTCAGTAACCGAAGGGGATTATATTATTAAGTTCGGCAACGTGATTTTTATTCCAAATACATTTACCCCAAATGCCGATGGCATTAATGATAAGTTCGGCGTATCCATCACCAATTTAAAAACCTACCATATCCAGATATTTAACAGGTATGGCGGATTGGTATTTGAATCGCGCGATGCATCAAACCTTTGGGACGGCCATCAAAAGGGCAATGATTTACCTGTAGGTACGTACTATTATGTGATTAATGCCCTGGGCTTGGATGATAACGATATTAAACAGGCGGGATGGGTAAGCCTGATCCGTTAGATTTTGAACACGGGCTGTAACATCTGGCAAAATCAATAGTTTAAATATAAAATTCGACTTTGTATGATCAGAAATGATGAGATAGATTATCGCATTTTCGGCGAAGAAATGCAGTATGTTGAAATTGAGCTTGACCCTAACGAAAGCGCAATTGCCGAATCTGGTGCATTTATGGTGATGGATGACGGTATACAGATGCAAACCATATTTGGCGACGGCAGCCAGCAAACAAGCGGCGGCGGTATCATGGGTAAATTGTTCAGCGCGGGTAAGCGCCTGCTGGTTGGGGAAAGCCTTTTCATGACGGCCTTTACCAATGTTGGCTATGGGAAAAAACGTGTAAGCTTTGCTTCTCCCTATCCCGGTAAGATCATCCCGCTTGACCTTTCACTTTTAGGCGGTGCAGTCATTTGCCAAAAGGATGCTTTTTTAGCGGCTGCCAAAGGCGTTGCCATCAACATACAGTTTCAGCGTAAACTGGGCACTGGCTTATTTGGCGGTGAAGGTTTTATTATGGAACGTTTGGAAGGCGACGGAATGGCGTTTATGCACGCCGGCGGCCACGTTTTCGAGCGCGAACTGCAAGCCGGAGAATTTATTAAAATAGACACAGGCTGTTTAGTTGCTTATACACAGGGAATTGACTTTGACATCCAGTTTATCGGCGGTATCCGTAATAAGATCTTCGGCGGCGAAGGTTTCTTCTTTGCAACGCTGCGCGGACCGGGTAAAGTTTGGATACAAACATTACCTGTAAGCCGATTAGCCAGCCGCATCCTTAGCTATGCTACCGGCCCACGCCGTGAAGAAGGCAGCATTTTGGGTGGTTTAGGCAACCTGCTCGACGGTGACGGCTATTAATCGTATTGCGCTCTGATATAAGGTGTCATACTGAAGATATTTATCAAAGGTGTCAGCAGTATGGCTCTTTTTTTAATTTATAGTATGTGTTTTCTTGTGGTAATTCCTCCCTTACATAATATCACTATTAGGTAAATAATAAGTTAAACCTTACGCATCCTGCTTATATCCTTAAACAATAATCCCTACCTTGTCTTCACATAATACTAACAGATGGAAAACAAAATTTATGGGGTTGTTGGCTTAGGTAAAATGGGCAGCAATCTGGCTTTGCAAGCCGCCGAAAAAGGTTATAAAATAATTGGCTACGATAAGTTTTTACCTGCCGACATTGAGCAGGAAAACCTGGTGCTGGTACACAGCCTGCAAGACCTGATGTCACAGCTGGACCGCCCACGCAAAATATTTATTTACATACCGGCAGGCCCGGCCATAGATTCGGTAATTGCCGAATTAGTTCCCTTTTTAGAAGAAGGCGATATTATTATCGACGGCGGTAACTCGTACTGGGGCGATAGCATCCGTCGGGCAAAAAAACTAAAAGCCGAGCATGGCATACACCTGGTTGATTGTGGTACCAGCGGCGGCGTTAGCGGCGCACGTAATGGCGCATGCTTTATGGTTGGCGGCGATAAAGAAGCGGTAGACCAGTTAGAAGATCTGTTACGTGCCCTTGCCGTTCCGGATGGTTATAGCTATACCGGCGCTTCCGGCTCGGGCCACTTTGTAAAACTGGTACACAACGGTATCGAATTTGGCATGCTGCAAGCCATCGGCGAAGGCATGGACCTTTTAGCTCACTATCGCGAGCAGTTAAACATCAGCGATATATTACATACCTGGAACCACGGCTCGGTGATACGATCATGGCTTATTGAGTTGATGAAACAACTATACGATCAAAAACAAGGCTTCAATGTACCATCTTATGTTGAGGATACGGGCGAGGTAAACTGGCTGGTAACCGATGCCATGAACATGGAAGTCTCTATTCCGGTGATCTCACAATCTGTTATGCAGTTGATTGCTTCAAGAGATGCAGACCATATTTCGCCAAAGGCAATTGCCATGATGCGTAATGGCTTTGGTGGCCACCCATTTGGTACGGATGACGGTATCCGCCATGAGCGCCACTTCGGTAAAGTAGGTGGTTATGAGCAGCCTGACCCGAAGGTTTAAGGCATTTGGACTATAGATGTTATAACACTGGCTTAATAATTGCATATCAAAAGTGTAACATTTATTATACTTATGAAAAAGCTATTTTTTTGTTTCAGTTTAATTCTTAGCATAGTCTCGTTCAGCCTCAACACTCACGCTCAGGAACACCGCAAAATGAGCGGACAAGCTAAAGGTGCCATCATTGGCGGTGCCGGTGGTGCTTTAGCAGGCGGACTTATTGGACATGGTGTTAAAGGTGCTTTAATTGGTGGTGCTATAGGTGCTGGTGGTGGTTATATCATTGGTAACGAGCACCGCATGAATAAAGAGAAAAGAAGACGTGCTTATCGCAGCGCATACCATCGCGGTTACCGCAACGGATACCGTGCACGTACAGTACACAGTACTACTTACCACCGTTAATAATTATACTATTAATAATAGCCTTTGGTACATTGCCAAGGGCTATTTTATTTTATACCTATGACAACTAAAGTTAATATCACAAAAACAGATTTACTTTCTGACAAAAAGTTTACGCTTAAAAATTACGAGTACGATCTAACGCATAACGGCACAACAATAAGCAAAAAAACAGAAGTTTATTTCAGGCCCGATGCTGTTGCTGTATTGCTTTATGATATTGATAACGAAACATTCATTCTAACAAGCCAGTTCCGTTTACCGGGTTATTTAAATGGTGTGGCAGACGGTTATGTAATTGAAGCCTGCGCCGGATTAATAGATGAAGGTGAAACTGCGGAGTCTACAGCCATTCGTGAGGTGGAAGAAGAAACGGGCTATTCTGTTACAGCTATTGAAAAGGTTGGGGAAGCGTTTAGTTCTGTTGGCGGTATACCAGAAAAACTACACTTGTTTATTGCAGCATACACCGAAGACATGAAAACAGGTGAAGGCGGCGGACTGGAAAACGAGAACGAGCAGGTTGAATTAGTTAAAATAAGTTTTGCCGAAGCGCGCCAGAAATTAAAAGAAGGCTTGTTTAATGACATGAAAACTATTTTACTGCTTCAGCATTTCTTTTTATATAAAATTTAACTTTTTAATTTCTATTTATTTATATTCGGGAAATAGCAGTTTTTGACATTTGGCTGACTATTTGATAAATCAAGTAACTAACGCCCGGATATTTGAATGAATAAAGTTATTTACGCTTTGCTTTTCCTGCTTACACCTTTCCTATTGCGTGCGCAAAGCGGTAACTCATTCGGCATGTATCATCCGCAAGATACAGTTGGCAAGCAGGATCTGGTAGGCTTATTCAAGAATACGTTTAACGTTACGCCTAATCCTTTAAAAGCTCAACCAGAAAAAAGTGTTTATTTTTCATTTCTCCCTACCTCCTCAGCAGTGCCCGGTGGTGGCCGAGCGTTGATTACAACCACAACTGCCGGTTTTTATATGGGCGAGCGGGAGAACACTAATATCTCCACAGTAACTTTTACACCATACTTTAACTTCACCGGCCGCTTCGGCATACCACTCAGGTCAAATGTGTGGCTAAGCGATAACAAATGGTTTATTCAAGGCGATACCCGTTTTTTGGTGTACCCACAATATACCTGGGGACTTGGTGGGAATCCTGCACAAGATCATAAAATGATGGTGGAGTATAAATACATCCGGGTATACCAAAGCTTATTAAAACGCATCACGCCTTATTTCTATGCCGGCTTAGGCTACAACATGGATTACCATATCCAAATTGAGGCTGAAGGACATAGTGATGCGGCGGCTAACCTGCATCAGTTTTCGGGCTATCCATTTGGTACCGGGTCGCAAAACACTTTATCGTCAGGGGTAAGCTTAAACCTGCTTTATGACACCCGTAATAACTCGTTAAACCCATTGCCGGGCTGCTACTCAAACATTGTTTACAGGTATAATTCACCCGTATTAGGCGGCAATACACGCTGGCAATCACTATATGTTGATATGCGTAAGTATATACCATTTACACATGATAATCAGCAGAACATGCTGGCCTTATGGTCATATTACTGGACTACACTTGACAAGGGTGTCCCCTATCTTGACCTGCCAAGCATAGGCTGGGATTTTTATAACCGTTCTGGCCGTGGCATACAGCAAAACCGTTACCGCGGCGAAGCACTTGCTTACCTGGAAGCAGAGTACCGCAGGGATATTACCCGCAATGGACTGGTAGGTTTCGTACTATTTGCTAATGCCACCTCTGTAAGCGAGGCCAACAGCCGCCAGTTCAAATACATCCACCCTGCTGGTGGCGCAGGCTTACGGTTAAAATTCAACAAAGGCTCCAATACCAATATTGCTATAGATTATGCTTTAAGCAGAGGCAACTCTGGTTTCATCGTTGGCTTAGGCGAAGCATTCTAAGCTGCTTACTCGTAATTTATCACATAGTGTATCTATACACGCACACTATGTGTCGGGAAAAGCCAACGAATTAAATTCATATAAATAGGTTTCGCTGGTTGTGCCCCTCCTATAACAACGATGTTCGATCATTACTTCACTTCAAATCACCCTTAAAAGTAGAATCCCAGTAACATTTTCATTTTTATGGAAATATTTTTAACCATTGAGAAATTCGGCACGAGGTTTGTAATTTAATTCACATCAATGAGGGGATGTGAAGTGAGTGCAGAGCGAGAAGCCACGTTTTAATAAACGTGGCTTCATTTTTTATATACCTTAATATTATAATACTTACCGCTACATTATTGATATTAATTATTATATCATTTTTCAAGGGCGGCAATCGTAAGCTAATTTATCCTCAGACATTTAGTAAATCAACACTTGCTTATGACACAGGCTCAACGAGTAATTAAATAATTTAACTTATATTTGTTTTTTTATTGAT
Organism: Mucilaginibacter sp. KACC 22063; assembly: GCF_028736115.1. NCBI lineage: Bacteria > Pseudomonadati > Bacteroidota > Sphingobacteriia > Sphingobacteriales > Sphingobacteriaceae > Mucilaginibacter > Mucilaginibacter florum. The sequence continues at coordinate 3,779,671 of NZ_CP117877.1, forward strand.
TAACTGATTTGATTATTAGCTTATACTTCCGTATTAAGGTTTTTAAACCTATATTTTTCAATTCCATTTTTATATAATCTGATCCGGCAAATCGCAGAACGCTGATATGGCTAAAAAAATTCTTATCGTTGATGACAACAAGGATATCCTTGACATCGTTCACGAAACATTATCCTACGAAAATTTTGAAGTTTTAGCAACCTCAGAAAACCACGGCATTATTGAAAAGGTTACCGGCTTTAATCCGGATCTTATTATTATAGATTATCGGTTGGGCAATATTAATGGTGGTGAAATTTGCCAGCAGATTAAGCAATTGCCAGGTTTTGAAAACCTGCCTGTAATTATATTTTCTGCTTACGTAAATAAGCCCGAAGATCTTTTCGACTATGGTTGCAATGCCGTAATTGATAAACCATTTGACCTTACCGAGCTAATAGACAAAGTGAATAACCTAGTTAATTAAAAGGTACCCCTTATATTTAAAAAAGCGGCCTTGGTATCAGGCCGCTTTTTTGGTTATATCGTATTTATAATTATTGCGCTTTAAAGCCTAAAGCTGATGTATATCCCTTATTAACATGGCTTGTTTTTAGCTGGCTATTTTCCAGCATCTGATATAAGGCTTTTTTAACAGCAGCCCGGTCTGCAGGTGCAGCTTTGCGTATCTGCTCAAAACTTGCGCGCTTTTCTTCCGTGTATTTAATAATAGCATCATAGCCTGCTGGTTTGTCAAAAGTTACCAGGCAGCTTTCACTGTCCATTTTTTTGTAAGGCCAGTAATGCCAGCCAATGTTATTCTTCTCCAGCAACTTACGGAAATCGTTTACCCATTCGTCTTTATTCTCCCCGGTTTCTCCACAGTAAATTGGCACATTGTATTTGTTACGGAAGTCAACATACTCCTGGATCACATCCTGCGTGGTAGCTGTCCAATATTTATGGAAGGTATAAACACTTTTGCTATCGAAAGGCTTACCGAAAACCTTAAAGTTACTATCCCACTGTGCTCCACCCAAAATCACAATATGGTTTTTATCTACCGAACGTACTGCTCCAACAATCTCTTTATATAACGGCTCTAAATATGGGTTCAGGTTTGCGATGTCAAAGTAATGAGCAATAGGCTCATTAAGCAGATCGTATCCTAAAACAATGGGCTCATTAGCATAGTGTGCTGCTATTGTACGCCAAATATCGCAGATAAGCTTACGTGCAGATGCGCTTGTGTACAAAAATGGGTAACCATCGCCATCATCAATATTATCACCGGTTTGGCCGCCAGGTGCAGCATGCATATCCAGAATAACATACAGATGCTCGGCTTTGCACCAGCCAATCAGGCGGTCTAAGATTTTGAATCCGCGGCTGGCATCTGCAGTACCTAAATAACTCTCATTCACAAACAGGCGATAATTAAATGGCACACGTATTGAATTTGCGCCTATACTTTTAATGTAATGTATATCAGCTTGGGTAATGTAACCGTCCAGGTATTTTTGCCAGAATACACGCGCCTCATCCGGACCAATCATTTCAGTAAATGCCTCATTGATTAGTTTTGGAGAACTTACGTCCTTAAATTTAAACATATATCCCTCGGGCAGTAGCCAGTTACCCAGATTAGTACCCCTGATGATAAACGGTTTATTATCTGTACCGATAATTTGTTTACCACTTACTGTTATAAATTTTCCAGTGGTTTTCTTTGCAGCTTTATGGCTTTGGGCCTGTACTGTAAAAGCCATTAACCCTGCCAGAAACATTGATAGAAACGTTTTTCGCATAATAGTATCCTATATTAAAAAAATGAAAATGGTATAAACCTGCTCATTGCAAAGCAAATTTTAAAAATTACGTCAGCATATTTATACACAACTGGTATAATAATTGTTTACCAATACTAAATAACACACAAATGTTATTAACTACTAACGAACTGACGAATATCCTTATATATTAAGATGATAGCCACTACAATAAATAAAATGCGATGAGACGGATTTTAGCAGTTGATGACGATAAAGACATCCTTGAAATAATACAGTTCATACTTGAAGACTCGGGTTATCAGGTAGACACCCTTTCAGACGGAAGAAAGGTATATGAGAAAATAAGTGAGCAAAAGCCAGACCTGATCCTTATGGACATTATGCTGGGCACTGCAGACGGCCGCGATCTATGCCGGAACATTAAAGCAGAAGACGGTACACATCATATTCCTATCATTATGATCTCGGCAAGCCATAATGTTGGCGATGTATTACGCCAGGATTGCGCACCGGACGATTTCATTAGCAAGCCATTTGATATTAACGTACTGCTGAATAAAATTCAGAAACAGCTTCAATTAGCTGCCGCCTGATAGGTTTTGATAAGCGCTTAATTGCTTATCAATAAAAATATTCCACCTCTCCTGCTCGGATACATTTATTCCATGAGACGTTTCACTATCGTATTTCTTTTGGAATACATCCATTTGGTGTAATGTTTCGAAATATTCGGCACTGATCCACCCATCATAATTAAACACAGGTAAACTTTCTGAAAGCAATTTCTGCTTAAACTGTTCGCTTATTATCTTAACAATATCAAAATGCCGTTGCTCGTGATTAAGCGTGTAGTTATTCATTGATGATGCCGCAACCCAGCAAGCACTTTTGGGCAAATAAACTTTCAAGCCGATATTGACATAGATCACGCCTTTATTAATATACGTTTGCTCATTGTAACCCAAGCCGGGTAAAACCTCGGCAGCATATTTCCCGGTATGTGGCTTGTCCCTGAAATCGTCCCATGTCAGTTGTCTTTTAGCAGAATAATAAACGGTATCATTTTCCGGTGATTCGCTGTAATCTGTAAAAACCAGCTTTACCTTTTTAGCTAATGCCGGATGATTATCCGATTGCACAACGATCCACTTATCTAAATAATTAACCGCGCTTTCTAAGCTTTGCCTTATTAATAACTCATTTACTCCGGTTTGATTTGCCAAACGGGTGTAGTGTGCTGTAGTACTATATTTGGTTAATGGCACAGCCAAATCTTCGCCGGTTTTCAAGTCAAAGGATAAAGATAAATCAACCTTACCATCAATTCGTCCATCAGGCAAAAGGGACTCTGTAACCAGCAGTTTTTTAAAACTAATATTTACCGGCCTGCGATCTTTATCATATGGAATATTCCGTTTTAAGTATTGCATTATAGCGCCTATTCCATTCGCCATTTGCAAGTCTTGGGTTTGTATAGTTATTCCCTTCAAACTTTGCACAGCTTGTAGTGGGATTACCTTTCCAAAGCTGCTTTTGTTATCGCGGTTATCAAAAACGGCAGCCACATAAAATCCGGATGGCTTGTTTTTCATAGGCACATCGCGCAGCACCAATTCTTCAGCAGATTTTTTTTGAGTTATTTTAAAGCCCGAAAGCGGCAGTAACAAAGCACAAATCAGAAATATAACTACCTGATAATTAAATTTAAACAAACCCTTCATTTCCATTCTCCGAAACAAAAACGAAGTTTATACGCATATATTTTGATGTTTGTTATTATGACATTGTGTAGATTTTTTCTCATTGGCTATACCATCATTTTTTTACCTTCGTTATAAAGTATTTTACCACCTTTGTGTAACATTACCGTGAATAACAAAACCACAACTGCATATAGCATTGTTTATTGATCCATTATGATTAAACCCAGATACTTTGCTTTACTGGCACCGCTATGTTTTTCTCTAAGCGTACATGCACAGCAAAATCCTTCTTTTCAAATTTATCGCACCTACCACGCCGCACAAGACCTGCTTAATAAAGGCGAGTATGTAGCCGCTGCTGAACAATTCAGGCAGGTGGAAAAGGCAGGATTCAAAACCAGCAATGAGGCACAGTTTGAGTCGCAGCTATCGCTGATCAAAGAAAACTCATACTATTACGAAGCGCTTTGCGCTCTTGAGTTAGGCAATGACGATGCAGAGAGCATGTTTTTGCGCTTTATTAAAGAGCATCCCGAAAACCCGCTAACCAAACTCGCTTATTTCCAGATTGGCCGTTCTTATTTTAAACGCGCACTTTACGAAGATGCCATCCGCTGGTTTGATAAAGTAAAGGCAGGCGACTTGAACGGCAAAGAGAATACAGAATATAAATTCCGCAAGGCTTATGCCTATTTTGCCACCAACGACTATGCTAAAGCGCAACCATTATTTGGTGAAGTTCGCAATACTCGTTCTGTTTACACAGAGGATGCAACCTATTACTTTGCATACATTGCCTATCTGAATAAAGATTACCATGTAGCGTTGGTAAACTTCGAGAAACTTAAAAACTCTAAAAAGTACGAAGACAGCTATCCTTATTATATCTCTGCCGTTTATTTCCTGGATAAACGTTATGATGATGTTTTAAACTATGCTATCCCGATCTTAAATACAACGCATCAACAGCACGAAACCGAGATGTTGCGTATTATAGCTGCCTCTTATTTTGCTAAAGCAGATTACCCTAACGCTGTAAAATACTATACCCGTTTCAAAGATCGCGACCAGGGCAAAACACAGAATACCCAGGACAGTTATCAAATGGGGTATGCTTATTATAAGATAAAGGATTATGCTAACGCAGCCATTCAATTAGAAAAGCTTGTTGATGGTGGCGACGTTTACAGCCAGAACGGTAATTACATTCTGGGCGATGTATTCCTGAAACTCAATAACAAACAAGGTGCGCGCAATGCTTACTTCGTAGCTTCAAAACTGAACTTCGATAAGCAATTACAGGAAGATGCCCTTTACCAGTATGCTAAGTTATCTTACGAGTTGGATTTCAACACGCAGGCGCTTGAAGCTACCCGCACTTATCTGAAAAACTATCCGAGAAGCCGCCGCACCGAAGAAGCAAAAATCTTATTAGGTGAAGAGCTTTTAAACTCGCATAATTACCGCGAAGCCGTTGAAATTTTAGAGCCTATTGCATCATCATCTGAGCCGGCAAAGGTTGCTTATCAAAAAGTAACTTACTACCGCGGACTTGAATATATAAATGAGCGTGCTTTTGAAAACGCCATCGGTATCTTCATCCGTTCGTTAAAATACCCGATGGATGATAATATTACCGCGTTAACTACCTATTGGGAAGGCGAGGCCATGTTCGAGGTACGTAAGTATGGCGAATCGGTAGAAAAGTTTGAGGCATTTTTAGCGATGCCTGCTGCCCGCCAAACCAGCGTTTACAACTACGCTAACTATGCATTAGCATATGCTGCCTTCGGCGACGAGGAATATAAAAAAGCGGCTAATTACTTTGAAAGATTTTTACAAGGCGACGAAAAAGACCGTAATACCATTAATGATGCCATTGCCCGCCTGGGCGATAGCTACCTGGCGATAAAAAGCTACGGACAGGCACTTAACTATTACGACCGTATTATTGCACAACATAGCCAGGGCGAAGATTATGCCTTGTTTCAGCGTGGTGTGATACAAGGGTTACAAGGTAACCTTGATGCAAAGATCGCTACCCTGAATGATGTAATCAGCAAGTTCCCTAACTCTGATTATGCGGACGATGCTTCTTTTGAGATCGCTTATACTTACTTCCTGAAAAATCAGGGCGACGAAGCGAAAACACGCTTACAGGCCATGATTCAGAAGTATCCGCATAGCAGTTACATCCCGCGTGCGCTTACGACCATTGGTTTGATCGACTATAATGCCGATCGCGACGATGATGCTGTTAACTCATTTAAACAGGTTATTGCGCAGTATCCGCAAACCGAGGAGGCAAAACAGGCCCTTAAACAAACTGAAAAGATCTATACCGATAAAGGCGACGCACAAACCTTTATTAATTATGCCACTACAACACCTATCGGTAATTATTCTGCTGCAGAGCAGGAAGGCATCATGTCTACCGCGGCTAACAACCTTTACTTAAAAGGCGACTGGCAGGGTACGGTATCTGCGGTGAATGCTTACTTTGATAAGTTTAACCAGAAACCGATTTATGAGAAACAGATGCGTTTCATCCGTGCGCAGGCATTGGTTAACCTTAACCGTGGCGACGAAGCCGTGGTTGATTACAATTCTATCCTGAACGACTGGACCAGCGCCTACACCGAGAAGTCTCTGATCAGCATGGCTAATTACTATCTGAAACAGAAAAAGTATAACGAGGCCGTTGTGTTCTTGAAACGTCTGGAAACAAACTCAGAATATAAAGCCGATTACACCTTTGCCATCAACAACCTGTTGCTTTGTTATTCGCAAATGGAAATGGCAGATGATGTGTTGAAATATGTAAAACTGGTTCGCGAGAACGACAAAACATCCGACGAAGATAAATTCCGCACGGGCTTGTATGCAGGTAAAGCTTATCTTGAAAATGCAGATACCACTGCTGCTTTAAAAGAGCTTAACTATACCGTAGCCAACACCAAGACCATTGCAGCTGCCGAAGCTAAATACAACATTGCGTTGGTTGAGTATAACAAAGGCAATTACAAAGCTTCGCAGAAAACCTGTTTCGACCTGGTGAACAAAATGCCGAACTATGATTACTGGGTAGCTAAATCATTCATTTTGCTGGCCGATAATTATGTAGCAATGAAAGACAACTTCCAGGCTAAGGCTACGCTGCAAAGTGTGATAGAAAATTACAAAGGCGATGACGATGTGTTGCCGGCAGCTAAAGAAAGACTGCAAAAACTGTCGCCATCTGATGCAAAACCTGCCGCTACTGACAGCACAGACACACAACCGGCAACCCAGAACAAAAAACCAGGTAAAAACTAAAACACCGAAACTACTAATGAAATCAGCATATCTATTTAGCTTACTTGTTTTAGGATCAGTTGCCTGCTTTACGCCTGCTGATGCCCAAACAAATCAAAAGCCCAAAACAAAAAAAACAACTGCAAAACCAGCAGCCACCACCGCTAAAAAGTTAGGCGATGTTGCGGCCAAAACCGCGGCAAAGGATACCACAAAAAAAGGCGGTGGCAATAACCCTGCTAATCCTAACGGCCAGCAGGGCAGCAGCCTTTCTGAAGAGATTGTGGTAACTACCAATTACAAACCGGTACTGGCAGATGCGGTAAAGATTCGCCGTAACCCAAACCTTGAGGATGTATCACCTTACAAGGCGCCGCTTACCTATAGCACGCTTGATAAACGCCTGGAGCAAAATTCGGCCATTAAACAGCTTGACGCCATGCCGCTACCACGCGAACGTGACTCTGTGCTTAATAACAACTATGTAAAAGTTGGTGCAGGTAACTTAAAAACCACCTTTGGCGAGGCTTACATCAACAACGGAAAAGACGAAGCGATGCAGATTGGCGCATGGCTTAAACACTTTGCACAATCTGGCAGCGATGTTAACAAACAAAACCAAAGCCGCCAGGAAATTGGAGTGTTCGGCAAATCAATAATGGATGATAACAGCTTAAGCGGCCGTATCTGGTACAACCGCCAAAGCAATTATTTTTACGGCTATGCTCAAAATACAACGCCAGTAACTACAGATCCGTTCCATCAGCATTTCAATACCATTTCTGCCGAAGGCGAACTGGCAAAGAATTACAAAGACACCGAACGTGTATTTAACTATGCATTGAAGGCCAAAGGCTATTTATTCAGCAATGCACTTAAAGCCCGCGAAAACGACATTGTGTTAACCGGTTTCATCAACCAAACCATTAAACAGTTCTACGCAGGCGTAAGCGGTACATTGGATATGTCTTCTCAAAAAGACAATGCCTATAACATTACCAACAACATCTTCAGGGCTAACCCTTACTTAAAATTTCAGGGCGATAATTACAAAATTGACGCAGGTGTAAACATCGCTACCGAGTTCGGCTTTTCATCACGTTTTTATGTGTTCCCTTCAGCACGTGCTGAGGTTCAGGTAATCCCTGATTACGTAAGAGTATTTGCAGAAGCTAAAGGCGATATCAACCGTGCCTCCTTGCGCGACTATGCAGAAACAAACCCTTTCATCGGCCAGGATATCAACATCCGCAACAGTGTAGACCGTATTGATATTACAGCCGGTATTAAAGGTACTCTTGCACCGGGCTTAGGCTTCAAAGCACAGATTTACCGCAATGAGGTTAAAGACATGCCTTTATATGTAAGCAACATTGATGCACAGGGTAATAACCGTTTTGCGGTGGTTTATGACGATGGAACTACACGTGTAAGCGGATTTAAAGGCGAATTAAACTATAAAGCCTCTGACGATTTTGAGCTTTTCGGTAAAGTAGATTTCAAAGATTACAAAACCAGCAGCCAATGGTTTGCCTGGAATATGCCTAAGTTTAATCTTACCGCAGGTACCATTATCCACATTACCGACAAGTTTAACTTAACCGGATCATTGTTACTGCGCGGAGAAACAAAAGACATTACTTATACCAATGCGTTGCTACCATTGGATCAGCAAAAATCAATTACACCATACACTATCAAATCATTTGCTGACGTTAGCGCAGGCGGTGAATACAAGATCAACAAAAAATTATCGGTATTTGTGCAAGCTAACAACCTGCTAAACAGTAATTATAGAGAATGGCTATTCTATCGTAACTACGGATTTAATATATTTGGAGGCGTGGGCTACGGATTTTAATCCGGAAGCCCATTGTTTCAGCACAGCAGGATGGATTTAGCGAACTATGCAAGCGACCTTTTAAAACAGCACGGCGAATTAAACGTACCGGGCCTTGGGCATTTTTCGCACGAACGTAAAAGCAGCTACTATGATAGCGAAACCGGCACACTGTATCCCCCCTACTACGAAGTAACTTTTGAACCGTTTGAAATTGACGAGCAGGATAATCACCTGATCGAATATATCTCTGAAAAGAAAAACATCTCGTTAACATCGTCAAGCTTCTTTTTAGAGAAATTCATCAATAACATAAAATCTCAGACCGAAACTGCCGAGGTAGACTTCGGCGATCTGGGTTATTTTTATGCTGATTACCAGGGGCACCTTGCTTTTAAGTCAAACCATACCGACCTTAACTTTAGTCCGGTGCTTTTTGGTTATGCTCCTGTAAGCATTCAGAAACTCGAAGACTACGGCAAGCCTGTTAAACCACGTATTGAGCAGCCCTTACAAAATTACATTATACCACCAGTATCAGAAGCTGGAAAAGAAACAGTTGAAACACCGCTTCCACCGCAGGCACGTAACCCGATAAGCGAACAGGGGCCTGTACAGGTTACCAACCTTGCCACAGAGCCTGCTGAAACTTCATTTACCGAAAATACGGGTGGCGAAGAGGAGGATTTGGTAATGCAACCTGAACAGGAAGATCCGGAAGAAGAGAACTTTTTAAGCAATTCCCGTTACTGGCTTATCATTGGCATTTCTGTTATTGTGGCGGTGGTAGCCTTATTAGCCTTCTATAAATATTATGATGGTAAGCGCCAGGCTAATGAAGCTTTAAATGTGAAAGAAAAACCAAAGGTAGATACCTTCCGCCAGCATGTGGATACCGTATCACAGTCTGACCTCGCCACTACCAGCGCTGGTCCGGCCAATACAGTACCAGATTCGCTGAAACAGGAAACCGATACTGTAGGCAATACACCAGCTGGCAATCAGCAGCCGGCGCAGATTAACGCAAGCCAGCCTGCACAAACACAAGCCGGCAAGCCGGAGGTTACACCTGCAAACACACCGGGTAATATGGTCATTAACAGTGTACCTAAAAATACGTGGATTGTTGTAGGCGGTACTTTTGCCAATCTTGAAACCGCAAAACGCAATGTAGCGCATTTTCATTCCTGGGGGTTTCCACAGGCCAGGCTACTGGATTCGATACCAAGAAAAACCTATTATCAATACAAAATTATACTGGGTTACCGTTATACCCAGAAAGATGCCCGCGCGGCAAGGCTCGAACTTTTAAAGAACCGCAAATTAAAACCAAGTATATTAACTGTACAACCCTATAAATAAGAACAAATGACGCTTTTACTGCAGATTACTGATACCGCCCAAAAAATTGCAGACACATTAAACCACGCCGCCGTTCAAACCCCACTGGCACCACAGGAAGAACTTCGCTTTGGCGACCTGCTTGTAAAAGGTGGCTGGGTGATGATCCCGATAGGAATTTTGGCTGTGCTTGGCCTTGTTATATTTTTCGAACGTTATTTTACTATTCGCAAAGCTGCTAAGAATGAATCAAGCTTAATGAGCCAGGTTCGCGACAGCATCCTGAACGGCAGGCTGGAGTCGGCTATTGCCATTTGCAAAAACAGCAATTCGCCGCTTGGCCGCATGCTGCAAAAAGGCTTGCTACGTATAGGCCGCCCTATCAAAGAAATTGAAGGTGCTATTGAAAACGTTGGCAAAATTGAAGTTGCCAAACTTGAGAAGAATATCGGTATCATCGGTATCGTAGCAGGTATTGCACCGATGTTTGGTTTCCTTGGTACCATTGCCGGTGTAATTAAGATCTTTTACGATATATCTAAAACAGATAATATCAGCATGGGTGTAATTTCCGGTGGTTTATACGTAAAGATGGTTACTTCCGCAGCAGGTTTGTTTGTAGGTATTGTGGCTTATGTTTGCTATCACATCCTGAATATGATGGTTGATAAAGTGATCCTGAAACTGGAAACGGATGCCATTGAATTTATTGATCTTTTAGAAGAGCCTGGACGATGAATTTAAGAAAGAGAAATAGCCGTGCTACTGCAGAGGTGCATACCTCTGCCATGAACGATATTATGTTCTTCCTGCTGTTGTTCTTCCTTATTGCATCAACAGTAACCAACCCGAACGTAATAAAATTGATGTTGCCGAAATCATCATCGGGACAATCGGTTTCCAAGAAAACAATTACGGTTTCTGTGACCAAGGATTTGCGTTACTACGTGGATAAGAAAGAAGTTCAGGAGGCCGACCTGTCATCAACTCTTGCAAGCTATAAAACATTAGCTACAGATTTAACCATTGTGTTATATGTAGACCGCACCGTGGCTATACAGAACGTGGTACAGGTAATGGATACGGCACAAAAGTTGAATATTAAACTGGTACTGGCTACCGAGCCAAAGGGATAAAATGGATTACCGCAGTCAGGAAAATAACTATCCGAAAGCATTTATAGCAACAGGCATTATATTGGCCGTTGTTATTGCAATCAGTTATTTTATTGTTTTTCACATGCCGCCTAAAGAGCAGGATGGCACAGGTGGTATACTGGTTAACTATGGTACGGTTGACGAAGGTATGGGCGATGATTACATGAGCACCGAAGAACCATCGGTTGCAGAACATGCCAACAAAACCAAACCGGATAAGGTTACCCCTGCCCCACCTACAGATCAGCCTACGCCGGTTGATAACAGTAGCAAGCAGGTAGTTACACAAAATACCGAAGACGCGCCGGAGGTAACGAACGATAAAAAGCCGAGTGAAACAGTAAAAGCGCAACAGCAAACTACCAAAGCACCGGCCAAACCTGTTGTCAATCAAAATGCACTTTACAAGGGCAAAGCCACCACCGGCACAGGCGAAGGTGATGGCACTGGCAACACGCCCGGTAATCAGGGTAAAACTACTGGTACAACGCTTACCAACAATTACAATGGTACAGGATCTGGCAATGGCGGTAACTTAAACGGCATGCCGCAGCGTAACTTTATAAGTAAGCCTGCTGTAACCGATGCTAACCGCCGCACAGGCAAGGTAGTGGTAGATATCCGTGTAGATAAAAATGGTAACGTTGTTTATGCGCGTGGCGGCGCCAGAGGCACAACTATTACCGACCAGGACCTGATTGATAAATGCGAAAACGCCGTTAAGAACGCCAAACTAAACGCATTGGATAACGTTCCGGATTTGCAGGTAGGTACAGTAGTGTTTGTGTTTAAAGTGCAGTAATTATAGTAGCAGTTGCTGTAGCAAAGAATAATGACGAATCAATCTCTGTATTTGATTCATCAAGATTAACGCTTTCATAACAACACATACTTTAATAACAGTTTCATGGTCGCATCAGCGCAGGCTAGTAATTACAGGTTTTGAGAAAGCATAACCGATATAAGCCTGCGGTGCCAGCGACGAGTTTTTGGTTACTTTTTTTGACGGCCAAAAAAAGTAACATTATCGAATATCTCGTACACTGTATTTCCCTAGATATTTAATCGAGATTCCATATTTCGTTTTAAAACTATATATGTAGGGGATTGCTTCGTTCCTCGCAATGACGTGTTTTTATTTTAGCGACGGATTAAAAAAGGCGAATTGATCCTTAAATTTGCTCCGCTACTTATTGGCGACATGAATTACCAGCAAACCCTCGACTACCTATACAACCAACTTCCGATGTTTACAAGGGTTGGGACTTCTGCTTTCAAAAAGGATTTAACTAACACACTTGCACTGTGCAAAGTACTGGACCATCCTCAGCATCAATTTAAGAGTGTACACATAGGCGGCACTAATGGCAAGGGTTCTACCTCGCACATGCTGGCAGCGGTATTACAAACCGCAGGCTATAAAACCGGACTTTATACTTCCCCTCACCTGCGCGACTTTCGTGAGCGTATCCGTATCAATGGAGAAATGATCAGCGAACAGGAAGTCATTGATTTTGTAGCCGATCATAGTGCAGATTTTGAACAGATTGAACCGTCATTCTTTGAAATGACTGTGGCTTTAGCATTCGACCACTTCGCTAAGCACAAGGTTGATATAGCCATTATAGAAGTAGGCTTAGGCGGTCGGCTTGACTCTACAAATGTAATTAGGCCGCTACTATCAATCATTACCAATATTGGTTGGGACCACATGAACTTATTAGGCGATACCTTACCCTTAATTGCTTCTGAAAAGGCAGGCATTATTAAAGAGAATACGCCTGTTATTATTGGCGAATACCAAGACGAAGTTGCTAATGTTTTTACAAAAAAAGCAGAAGAACAGCAAGCCCCCATCATATTTGCTTCACAGTTGTGGGAAATCACACCTTTAACTAAGCAAAATAATCTTTTAAGCATACAGGCAACAGATACCGGTAATCAGACCTCAGACTACGAACTGGATCTTACCGGGACTTATCAGCTTAAAAATGTTAAGAACGTTTTGGCAGCAGTTGAAGAATTGAATAGTCAAGGGTTTATAATCAGCGAAGACCATATTAAAACTGCGCTCAAACAAGTGCAAAAGCTGACAGGTTTAGCAGGCCGCTGGCAAACTTTAAGTACCGATCCACTTACGATATGCGACACCGGGCATAATCCCGAAGGTGTACAGGAAGTATTGAAAAATATCGCCAGTGTAAAGTATGATCACTTGCATTTTGTGATAGGTGTGGTAAATGATAAAGACCTGTCCAAAATTTTGGCTATGCTTCCGAAAGATGCGACCTATTATTTCAGCAAACCGGATATTCCCCGCGGATTGGATGCTGAATCACTTTACCAGCAAGCCACACAAGCCGGACTAAACGGAGCTACCTATCCATCAGTTAAAAAAGCTCTACAAGCTGCCCAAGCAGCTGCACAAAGCAACGATCTGGTATTTGTTGGCGGAAGTACGTTTGTGGTGGCAGAAGTAGTCTAAGAGTGTCTGAGGTGAGAGTGGCTGAGTTTCTGAGGTCAGAGGTGATTGAAAAAGAGACAAGGAACAAGATTACTCGCAACTGGAAACTCAGTAAACCCGTAACTGTTTACCCGCAACTGATAACACAGAAACACGCACCAATTCCCTACTTCAATTCATCAAGTACCCTAAACATCTTTTGCCTGATGGCTGATGTTGATCCGTTATAGTTATTAACGATGATGGAAAAGCATAACTCCCGGCCATTTTTTGTTTGGTAGCCTGCATAAGCCAGCACACAGTTAATAGTTCCGCTTTTCATGTGCATGTCGTTATAGATTGGCAAACTTTCGTAAAAGTCAGGAAACCAAGCTTCCTTCTTAGCCGACTGTAGTATGCGCGCCAGGGTCATGGTGGTCACACGGTCGCCGGGAGAAAGCCCGCTGCCATCAACAATATTTAAAGAATTAACATCCACTCCCCTTTGCTTCCAGAAATTGCGGGTAACAGAAGGCGGGTCATCTGTTTTCAAAGAATCGCCCATGGCCAGCAGCATTTGCTCGGCATACAGGTTAATGCTTTTCTTATTAAGCCAGTATATCACTTTACGTAAAGGCGGTGATAAATGTGTAGCAAATACTTTTCCTGAAGCAATGCTTGGCACACCATTTTGCGAAGCCAGCATAGTTGCAGATGTCGCATTGCCTGACACGGAAATACCTAACCTCTCCAAGGTATCTTTTAACCTTCGTGCGGCCTCATATGCAGGGTCGGGCAAGGCCGCAGATATACGGCGTTTAGTTTGATCGGTGGCGTAAGTGCCTTGCAGAAAAACTTTGTTGCTACCAACAGGTAAACGTGCGTAAGCATTGTCGCCGCTTCCGGCTGTACCTGTTTTCAGTTGGTTACTGAATTGCAGATATGGCATTGCAGGCACTGTACCTTCAATAGCTACAGGCCTATCTACCTGGGTAGGACGGAGTAAGACGTCATACTGATTTTCGCGCCAGCACAGGTTATTAGCGAATGCGCCATAGTAGTTGCCTAAATCCTGCCATATCCAGCCTTGCTGCGCATGGTCGGTACCGTTTCCAATGATAGCGCCATTAATCTTCTTAATACCTGCTTTGCGCAGGCCATCAACAAACTGCTGCAATACCACGCTTTCTTTAGTTTCATCCCAACGCGTACTCGCCAATGTCGGGTCATCGCCGCCATTAATAATAATATCACCGTTCCAGGTACCATCTACAGTTAGCGTACCGTTTAAACTTCCATTCAGGGTGGTTTTAAACCGGTAATCGGGACCAAGCACATTCATGACAGTTACCGTGGTTATGGTTTTTAAGGTTGATGCTGTAGCCAGCCCCATATTAGGGTTAGCAGTAAATATTACTTCACCTGTTTTAGCATCTAAAACCGTTAAAGAAACAGAAGCATACGTATTTTGAGTGTCTTGCTGCAAACGGTTGAATGCGTTTTGCAGGCTTTGGTTGAGCGATTGTGCTTGGCTACCTAAAGAAAACAATAAAGCAAAAACACCAATAACACACCCCAATTTACGTTTGATGCTATTTGAAACAACTGTAGTTTCCCCTCTCGAGAGGGGATTGTAGGTACATCTCAACTTTGCAGTAACTTTAAATTGGGGTGTGTTCGTAAGGTTTACTTTATACCGCACTTTCATAAACTTTCTCATCATCTGGCTTTATATTGCGCTTTGCAATATAATAAATCGGGATTCCTATCAATACAATGATTAATCCGGGCCAAGTATATTCTGGTTTGTAAATAATAAGCAGGATACAGAAAGCTACTCCCATCAGTACATATATAGCCGGTAAAACTGGATATCCAAAAGCTTTGTAAGGACGTTCGATTTCGGGACGTTTTGCACGTAGTATATATATGCCGATAATCGTCAAAACATAAAAGATCACCACTACAAACGAGATCATATCCAGCAGGTCGCCATAACGGCCGCTTAAACATAATATTGATGCCACTGCGCATTGTATCCATAAAGCAAATTCAGGAACTGCGTTTTTATTCAACGTACCAGTCTTTTTAAAAAAAAGCCCGTCTTTAGCCATCGTATAGTAAACGCGTGCCCCAGCCAATATTAAACCATTGTTACAACCAAAAGTGGATACCATAATCATCAGCGCAATAATGATGGTACCCACGTTTCCAAAAATAACATGCGATGCCGCTACCGCTACCCTGTCTTTTTCGGCAGTGGCAATTTCATGCAATGGTAAAACGGCGGTGTAAACAAAGTTGGCCGATACATAAATAATAGTAACGATAAGCGTACCTAAAAAAAGGCTCAAACCTATGTTACGCTGCGGGTTTTTCATTTCCCCTGCTATGAAAGTTACGTTGTTCCAGGCATCGCTGCTAAATATCGAACCAACCATTGATGCCGCAATTGCCCCCATAGCTGCGGTGGCAGTCAGCGCAGTTATAGATCCATTGGGGTTTAAAGCATGCATATTCCAGGCGTTGCTCCAGTTAGCATGCCATACATCACCTTTAAAGGCCATAAATCCGAAAACGATTAACCCAAATAAGCTTAAAAGTTTGGTAAGCGTAAAAGTAGTCTGGATGATTTTACCGCTTTTTACGCCACGGGTGTTTACCCAGGTCAGGAAGATGATAAGTACAATTGAAACTACCTGTGCAGCACTTATGGTGAACTTATGCGGATGGGCAGCATCCCCCCATTGCAGTTGGTATAATATGTTGTCTTCGCTAACTGCCGGGATCAGATATGCTGTAAACTTCGAGAACGCCACCCCTACTGCTGCTATGGTTCCGGTTTGTATTACGGCAAAGAAACTCCAGCCATAAAGAAAGGCAATTAGTTTATTGTAGGCTTCTTTCAGATAAACATACTGTCCACCGGCTTTTGGGAACATACCACTTAGTTCGCCATAACTAACAGCGGCAGTCAATGTCATAAAACCAGTTAGCAACCACACCGCTATCAGCCAGCCGGACGAGCCAACATGCCTTATAATATCCGCGCTTACAATAAAAATTCCGGAGCCAATCATTGACCCTGCCACCAGCATCGTACCATCGAGCAGGCCAAGCTCATGCTTCATTTCCTTTTTTTCGGAAGTATTTTTCACAATAATTTATGTTTTGTGCCCTAAGCTATTTAAAATAATTGTAACCCTGATATGAACTTTCAAATTCATAGTCAAACACTTGCAAGTACCAATAATTTTGGTAACATTCGTTTTTACCAATTATAATTAACTGATTTATATGGATTTTTTAAACAATTACTTAATTTATCTGATCCCTGTATTTGGCCTTATTGGCATTGCCGTCATGATCGGCAAGTCTGCCTGGGTAACCAAACAGGATGCAGGCGATGAAGGAATGAAAGAACTATCGGGCTATATTGCTGATGGTGCTATGGCCTTTCTTCGTGCCGAATGGAAAGTACTAAGCTATTTCGCAGTTATTGCCGTTATCTTATTAGCTTATTCGGGCAGTACGGTAGCTACTTCAAGTCCGGTAATAGCAGTTTCCTTTCTTATCGGCGCTTTTTTATCTGCATTTGCAGGTTACCTGGGTATGCGTATTGCCACTAAAGCAAATGTGCGTACTACGCAGGCAGCGCGTACCAGTTTAGCTAAAGCTTTAAAAGTATCATTTACCGGCGGCACCGTGATGGGATTAGGTGTTGCAGGTTTAGCGGTATTAGGCCTTGGCTCGTTATTTATTGTATTTTATACTTTTTATGTTAAACAACATAACGGCAATGTAAACGGCGAAGAAATGCAGAAAGCACTGGAAGTGCTGGCAGGCTTTTCTTTAGGTGCCGAATCTATTGCGCTATTTGCACGTGTAGGCGGCGGTATTTATACTAAAGCAGCCGACGTTGGTGCCGACCTTGTGGGCAAGGTTGAAGCCGGTATACCCGAGGATGATGTGCGTAACCCTGCTACTATTGCCGATAACGTGGGCGATAACGTAGGCGACGTTGCTGGTATGGGTGCCGACCTTTTCGGCTCATACGTGGCTACCATTTTGGCTACGATGGTTTTAGGCCGCGAGATCCAATCTAAAGATGCATTTGGTGGTATAGCACCCGTTTTGCTACCTATGGTAATTGCTGGGTTAGGACTGCTATTCTCCATTATAAGCGCATCATTTGTGCGCATTAAAAATGAGACTGACAGCGTACAAAGCGCGTTAAACCTGGGCAACTGGATGTCGATCATTTTAACTGCTATAGCTACATTTTTTGTAGTGAGATGGATGCTGCCGGAAGGTAACTTATACCTGATCCGCGACCTTGACGTGAACGGCAATATCAAAGCAGGTTCACTGGTTTTCAATAAAACAGGTGTATTTCTGTCGATAGTGGTAGGATTGATCGTGGGTACGCTCATGTCCATTATTACTGAATATTATACTGCAATGGGTAAACGCCCGGTATTATCTATCATACGTCAATCGTCAACCGGGCATGCTACCAATATTATTGGTGGCTTGGCTGTAGGTATGGAATCAACCGTGTTGCCTATCATCGTATTGGCAGCAGGTATATTTGGCTCATACCATTTTGCAGGCTTGTATGGCGTAGCTATTGCTGCTGCGGGTATGATGGCCACCACTGCTATGCAATTAGCTATTGACGCCTTTGGCCCTATTGCTGATAACGCCGGCGGTATTGCCGAAATGAACCAGTTGCCCGAAGAAGTACGCCACCGTACAGACAACCTGGATGCTGTGGGTAATACCACCGCCGCTACTGGAAAAGGCTTTGCCATAGCATCGGCAGCGTTAACCTCGCTTGCACTTTTTGCTGCGTTTGTGGGTGTTGCAGGTATCGATCATATTGACATTTACAAAGCTGATGTTTTAGCGGGATTATTTGTAGGCGGAATGATCCCTTTCATCTTTTCGGCACTGGCCATTTCAGCTGTTGGCCGCGCAGCCATGGCAATGGTTGAAGAAGTGCGCCGCCAGTTCCGCGATATACCCGGCATCATGGAATATAAAGCCAAACCCGAATATGAAAAATGCGTAGCCATTTCAACCCAAGCTTCTATCCGCGAAATGATTGCACCTGGAGCCATTGCCCTGATCACACCAATTGTGATCGGCTTTGCTTTCGGCCCTGAAGTTCTAGGCGGCTTATTAGCTGGTGTAACTGTATCTGGCGTATTGATGGGCATGTTCCAGAGCAATGCCGGTGGCGCATGGGATAATGCCAAAAAGTCTTTCGAAAAAGGCGTTGAGATCAATGGACAGATGTATTATAAAAAATCAGAACCACACAAGGCATCTGTAACCGGCGATACCGTAGGTGATCCGTTTAAAGATACATCAGGCCCTTCGATGAACATCCTGATTAAACTGATGTCGATTGTTTCGCTGGTGATTGCACCGCACCTGAACAAAGCGGCTGATACCAACAAGCGCATTCAGAAAGAGCTGAAGATAAGATCAATGATCACACAACCAATAAAAGCTGAAAACAAAGGATAAAAAGCAATAAGTAAGCCCTGTAATTGCAGGGCTTACTTATTTATATTCTATCAAACGCTGGTCTATATCCAGCCGTTCTACAGAAATAATTTTAACAAGATCATGATAGCGCGGGAAGATCGGATTTAAGAGATAATTATATTCGTAAACATTAATGGCCGAACGCACCCTTACGGCTAAGTACTTCCCCTCGCTCATTAATTTATCGCCAATCAGTTTATTTTCTATGTAATCAATGTGCAGCCAGTTTTTAGGGTAGCTTTTAGGCGGAAGTGTGTAGATCAATTTTTCATCCGCATCTATTTCCATACGGATGATGTACAGGTTTGGCGGAACGTTATCTGCCTCAAAATGCACCAGTGTCTCTAAAAAAGCTAAAGAACTATTCTCACTGGCATAAAGCATGTAAGTACCAGGGCTGTTCCAGCGGCCGCCATTCATAAAGGCGCCCATGCCCGAAATATCCCTTGCCCGCTTTTCTGACTTTACTATGCGGTAAACAATCATCAGGAATATACGCCTTCTTCTATGCGCCCAAGTATCCGGTCAACCATCATTAAACCGGTCGGCATGTCAAATAGGTCGATCGGTTTCATTTGGTTAAGCGCACGGTTAGGGGTATTAAGCCAGCTTTGTACTTTTTCTTCACTTTCAAAAACTTCAAAAGCATGTTCAGTAACCTTAGCTATTTCGATGATGTATGATGATGTACGTTTATCCAATACTTCGTCGTTCTTTTTACGTTCCATTGTTTTCACAGAAACGTTGAGTATGTTTTCGGTAAATGACTTTTTTGACATCCCCAAATGGCCGATCAGCGCATCAAGCGAAGCCTTTTTGATACCCGTATTGCTCAGATTGATCAGGTCAAACTCCGAACGGATATCTGCATCAACCAGTTTTATCCCACCAAGCAGATCAACCAGATCTGGCTTATGAATGGCTTTTATTTTTGACAATACTTGCATGAGCGACTTTTTTACCAAATATAAGGATAATTTGTCGCAAATTGTTTCATGTATATTTAATTTTCTGCTGACTACATACCGCCGCATTGTTACAAATGCAGCTATTTAGATTTTGAAGAAAATTGACTACGTTTGGGCATAAACATGATTAAACTAAAAGAACTAAACTAAAGCATGAGTTTATTTATTAAAAAATCCATCAACCAGTTGCTTGCAGCATCTGCTGAATCGGATAAAAGCTTAAAGCGAACGTTAGGTCCTGTTGCCCTTATTGCCCTGGGTATAGGTGCAATTATCGGTGCGGGTTTGTTCGTACGTACTGCTGCAGCTGCGGGTGGTAATGCAGGCCCGGCTGTAACCATATCATTTATTATAGCAGCCATAGGTTGCGCATTAGCCGGCCTTTGCTACGCCGAATTTGCCAGTATGATCCCGATTGCCGGTAGCGCCTATACTTATTCATACGCTACAATGGGTGAGTTTATTGCGTGGATCATTGGCTGGGACTTAGTTTTAGAGTACGCACTTGGCGCCGCAACGGTAGCCATAGGCTGGTCGCAATATCTTAACGACCTCTGTCATACATTTTTTGGGTTCACCATACCCTATGAGTGGAGCCACTCGCCTTTCCAGGTATCTGACGCAGGTGTGCACGGGCTTGTAAACATTCCCGCTATCCTTATTATCTTCTTACTAACACTTTTATTGATCCGCGGTACAGCAGAATCTGCCGTTGTAAATAACATCATCGTGTTAGTTAAGGTAGCTATTGTATTGTTAATTATCGGTTTCGGCTGGCAGTTTATTAACCCTGCTAACCATACTCCTTATACTATTCCGGCTGATGCAGGCTCGGTAACTTTGAACACCGGAATTGTTCATAATTATGCCGATACGTGGAATCACGGATGGTTTGGTGTGTTGCGTGGCGCAAGTATCGTTTTCTTTGCCTTTATTGGTTTCGATGCGGTTTCTACAGCAGCTCAGGAAGCAAAGAACCCGCAGAAAGATATGCCAATGGGTATCCTTGTTTCACTGGTAATTTGTACTGCTTTATACATCTTATTTTCACACGTTTTAACCGGTGTTGCATCTTATAAAGAGTTTTTAAGCCAGGGCAGCGAAGCTTCTGTTTCTTATGCCATACGCCATCACATGCCGGGTTACGAGTGGCTTGCAAAACTGGTAACAGTAGCTATTTTAGCAGGTTTCTCATCAGTTATCCTGGTGATGTTAATGGGCCAAACCCGTGTATTCTACACCATGAGCACAGACGGTTTGGTACCAAGCGTATTCTCTAAACTACACCCTAAATACCGTACCCCTTACAAATCACAATGGTTATTCTTTGTGTTTGTATCAATATTTGCAGGGTTTGTACCTGATAGTATTGTAGGTGATATGGTAAGTATAGGAACTTTGTTCGCATTCGTACTGGTATGCCTTGGTATTTTTATTCTGCGCAAAACAGATCCAAACATTAAACGCCCGTTTAAAACACCGTTGTATAAAATCGTTTGCCCGCTTGGTGCTTTAGTATGCTTAGGCATGATTGTAAGCGAAGGCTGGGAAAACTGGGCCCGTTTAATTGTATGGCTGATCATCGGCTTTATCGTGTACTTTGGTTATAGCATTAAACATTCGCATGTACGCAAAGGCACTACCGAAATTCCGAACGATCCGCCAAATCCTTCTTATATCGAATAGTAACATTTATGTTTAATATTAAAAAGGTTCTGTTATCGCAGAACCTTTTTTTGTTGATATTGCTTTATAATAATCAATTGTTTAACACCTGTAATGAGAATAGCTTTAGCAACGCCTCCTTTTCCAAAGTCAATAAACGATGGCTTATTCTGGGTTGATAAATTAGCAACAGAAGCTGCTAATAAAGGCGCAGCAATTATTTGCTTCCCCGAATCTTATATACCCGGCTACCCTGCCGAAGAATTTGATGTAGAAAGCCATTCGCAGCAAAAGTTAGAACAAGCCTTAGATCAGGCCTGCAAGATAGCCCGGGAGCACAACATCGCTATTATTTTACCGATGGATTGGGAACTGTCGCAAGGCATATTTAACGTTGCTTTTGTAATTTCTGAACAGGGCGAGGTACTGGGCTACCAAACTAAAAATCAGCTTGACCCATCTGAAGATAACCGCTGGTTACCCGGAACGGAGCTCCATTTGTTTGAAGTGCGGGGCATAAAATTTGGAATAGTCATTTGCCACGAAGGCTTCCGGTATCCTGAAACGGTAAGGCAACTGGCTCGCCGGGGTGCACAGATCGTATTTCATCCACATTTTGCAGGCAGCAATAAAGAAGGTATTAAACCTACACAATGGGGCCACCCCGATAATCCTTACTATGAAAAAGCAATGATGATGCGGTCTATTGAAAATACCATCTATTTTGCAAGTGTAAACTACGCAACCGACTATCCCGAATCGACAACTTCATTAATAAACCCCGATGGAAAATGCATCGCTTACCAGCCTTATGGCGAGGCAGGTGTTTTAGTAGCAGATATCAACCCCGAATTAGCTACCGCTTATTTAGCCAAAAGGTTAAAATCTCAACTTTATCAAGAATAAGATTCAATGAAGGGCGATAAGAATTTGTGGGTACTCATCTGCGTATGCGTTATCAACTCATTAGGATTTGGTATCATAGTGCCCCTGCTTTATTCTTATGGCAAAAAATTTGGCGTCACCGAACAGACCATCGGTTTTTTGACGGCTTCCTTCTCTATAGCGCAGTTTTTTGCCACTCCACTCTTGGGCGCTATTTCAGACAAATGGGGACGGAAGCCTGTATTGGCCATCAGCCTGGCGGGTACCTGTCTATCCTTTCTGCTGTTTGCAACCGCTCAAAACATTTATATGCTTTTCGCTGCCCGGATATTGGATGGGCTTACTGGCGGCAACATCTCTGTAGCGCAGGCCATGATATCTGATACCGCTACTGCAGACGACCGTGCTAAAAAGTTCGGATATTTGAGTTCTGCATTTGGTTTTGGCTTTGTGTTGGGCCCGGCTATTGGTGGCTTGCTAAGCAAGTTTGGGCTTACTTTTCCCTTTTACTTTGCAGCAGGTATTGCACTAATGGGTACACTGGCTACTGTCTTCTTCCTAAAAGAAACTTATACGGAAGATAAACGCAAACAGGGTGGCAAAAATACGTTCACCTTTACCTCGCTGGCTACAGTGGTGAAGAAACCGGTAATTGGCACCGCTGTAATCACCAGCTTTTTACTGGCTATGGGGCAGTTCACCATGATCATCGGCTTTCAAACCTTCAGTGTAGATCAGCTTAAGATCAATCCAACGCAAATTGGTTTGTTTTATGCAGGGTTTGGCATTACAGGCATCATCATGCAGTTATGCGTTCCGTTTTTCACCAAGGTATTTTCGTCAAAGTCGGTCATATTATTATTATCCACCATGCTTTGCCTGGTTGCCATGTTTGCCACGGGCTTTGCCAATGGGTTTATTTTCTTTGCCGCCTGCCTTTTTGTTTATGGCTTATTCAACGGCTTACGTAACCCCATGCTCAACGCCATTATAGCCGACCACAATGACCCGAAGCGACAGGGAGAAGTGCTGGGTGTTAACCAATCATATGCTTCTATCGGTCAAACGCTTGGCCCGGTAGGCGCAGGCTTAATTACGGCCATATCTGTACATGCTGTATTTTTTTTATCGGCTTTCTACATTTTAATAGGCTTTTTGCTTACTTTCAGGTTGAAATCAAAAGAGAAACAACACACCTGCTAACATGTACTTTGATCCTAAGCAAATACTTTCGGTAACCATGATCCTGTTTGCCATCATTGATATTTTGGGGGCAATTCCGGTTATTATTCAGCTGCGCCAGCGCGTTGGCCATATCCAGTCTGAAAAGGCGAGTATAGCCGTGCTTGTGCTGATGATTACCTTTTTGTTTCTTGGAGAGCAGTTACTAAATGTAATCGGGCTGGATATACCTTCATTCGCTATTGCAGGTTCATTGGTGATATTTATTATTGCGATGGAAATGATCTTAGGCATTCACCTTTTCAGTAATGAGGACATGCCTGCCAGTGCATCTATTGTACCGTTAGCATTTCCGCTTATTGCAGGTGCAGGCACCATGACCACCCTTCTTTCGCTTAAATCACAGTACGCTACACAGAATATTATTGTAGGTATTACCCTCAATACTTTGTTTGTATACATGGTGCTTAAGAACGTAAAATGGCTTGAAAAACTGCTTGGCCAAACTGGGCTCAACATCTTGCGTAAAGCATTTGGCGTTATCCTGCTGGCTATTGCCATTAAACTATTCAGAAGTAATACACACTTATAATTTATATTATAATCTCTTTAATGATTGGGCACTTATAATAAGTGCTTATCGCAGACAAATACACTCCTAAGCCATGGCTTTTTTAGAAGTTATAAAACACTCACGAAATATTTTATCTATCACAATGACCAAAAATAAAAGCTGGCTGCATAAGGCTGGCGAAATAGCTATTGAAATACTCATCATCGTTTTTGCTATATCCTTCTCCCTGTTTTTAGAACGCCAGCGTGAGGAAAGTAATGACCAAAAATTAGAAAAAGACTTTTACAGCGGACTAACCATTGACCTGAAGCAAGACCGGGAACAGCTACAAAGCGACCGGAAGTTTTTTGTGAACATGAGCCATGCTTTCGATTATTTCAAACGCATGAGCGACACCACAAAACTGAATGCTGACTCTATAAATGTCAATTATAATTATTTGATCAGCAGCTCCGACTTTGTTTCTAATTCGGCACATTACCAGGCATTAAAGTCTACAGGCAAACTTAGCATCATCGAAAATAAAGAGTTGCTTAACCAGATTATCAGCCTGTATGAAACAAAGATCCCGATATTGATATCGAGTACCCGTTTTTTCAATGACAAAAAAGAGCATGGGATTATTGCCTATGCAGAATCGCATATGCGTATGGGCAAAAACACAAATATTACACAAGTGATGTCTGATCCAATAGCCAAGAATTATTTGCTTACCGGCGGTTACATTACCCAAATCATTAATAATTATGATGATGCGCTGAAAGCAGTAGATACTGTATTGGCTAAAACGACTAAAGAAGAAGATTAATATTTAGCTATCACTTTACCAGCCTTGCAACAAACATGGTATCGGCTTTATGCTCATAGCCTTTTAATACCTGCTGGCTTTCTACTTTTAGCCCAAGTTCGCTAACCATAAAATCTACGGCGTCTTCGTTCTCTGCTTTAAAAGCAGAACAGGTGATATAAATGAGCGGCTTATCTGCCTTAAGGTATTTAACAACGTTAGGGATAATGCTTTGCTGCAGCCTTTGAAAAAAATCGATACGCACCGGGTTAAATTGACTGATCATTTCCGGCGTACGTCCCCAGGTGCCTGAACCACTGCAAGGCGCATCAAGTATAATGCCGTCAAAGGCATAATCATGCATATATGGGTCGGGATTTTCAGTAAGGTCTAACAGTTTCTTCTGATACCTGCGCAAGCCCACCTGGTCAAAGCGTTCATCGAGGTTGGCCAATATACTTTCCCTGATATCTGATACCACTAATTTAAGATCAGGTTCCTGTTCATTTAACAGTAACGACTTACCACCCGATGCAGCACAGGCATCCCACCATTGCTCCCACTTTTGCGGCTTAAAGAACTGGCCCGTCTGCTGTGACGACATATCTTGTACTTCAAACCAGTGCTGTTTTGGAAATATATTTTCCAACCGGGTGCCGTTAGGTAATGAGAAGCAATTATTGCCTTCGTCTTTGAAAGTAATCTCTGCCTTCTTGAGTTCGTTTTTTACCTGTTGCTCAAACCCCTTACGAACACGGATAAAAAGATCAGGCTGAATGAAAAATGATTTCAGGAAAGCATCACGGTCGATACCGGCAGAAAGGCGGTCGGCCCAGGGATATACATCTGATAATTTGAAGTCTGGATGTGCCGATTTAATGATGGCAATCTTTTCGTCAAGGCTGAACCCGATACAGGCTGCCCACTCGGGCTTAAAATGCTGAATAAAAGAGTTGACCTGGTTGTTGCACAAAAACTCGGCAACCAGCAAACGCTCGTCATCCGGCAAAGAGGGCAACGCCTTACCCAAACGAAAATAGTTATAGATTAACCTGCTGGCCACTTTCCTATCGGTAGAGCCCATTTGCTTATTCATCCTGAAAAAACCCGGAAGAAACTTACCAAGCGGTGTATCTGCCGGATATTGGGATAAAATACGCTGAAATGTTTTAAGCTGGTTAAGGGCTTTCATTCTATAACTTTTAACTCAAAGTTGCTGTACTTTAAAACACTGACATGGGCGTTTATCCAACCAATGCCAGGCTGTTTTACGAAATGGAAGTCGTTATGGATACCATCATAATTAATTAATTCGGGTTTTATTTGCGCACCATTACTTTCGGCTATTAGGTGCCCGAAAAAATAGCCCTCATCAAAACCTTTAATGGCATAAAGAGATGGATCGATATGATAAGCCTTACGGTAAGCCCTCACAAAAGTAACCGTACTGCCAAGCTTGTAGTTGACGTGCTCTGTGGATGTGATTACCGTTTTTAAACGCTGTAGCAAATCAGCTTTTAAAAAACTCATATTTTCCCAGTTGGGATGCCCGATTACTGTAACAGGATAAGTTTTGGCAACAGCATCAAGCGAGCGCAGCGTTACACCTAAAAATGCTTGTTTAACCGCAGGGATGATAAAAACATTTTCTTCAGTTTTTGAAAGCTGCGCCAACAATGGTTGCAGATTACCACGCACAACCGTAAAAGGTACTACCTTTATTTTTAAACGGCTCAGGCTGTCAAGCTCATGCTTAAATGGCGTAATGTATTTATTGTCCTCAGAAAAACCCGACTTCAATATAAACACCTTCTTCGGCTTTAACCTTTCTGCTACATAACGCGCAGCGCGCTTAGCATGATAATCAAGCGGCGGGGTAGCCGTAATCAGCATGGGGTTATGGAACTGGTTAGGCGCAGCAGGTGATAGTGGCGACAACAACATCTTCTTTTTGCCTATAGCCGTTTCGCTGAACGCTTTTATACCATCCGGAAATATAGGCCCTACGATCAGGTCGCTGTTACGTACCTTGGGGTTTAGTGACAAATTACGCGCTTCGGCAGCCTGATCTTTTGAATCAAACAGCTGCAAGCGAAAATTATATCCTTCGGCAGTTAACGAATCCAGCGCAAGCTTAAAACCCTGGTAATAGTCGATCCCCATGTTGGCCTGCTTCAAATCTGCGGCTGAATATCCACCTGATAACTCTTCGAGTTTAAGCGGTAATAGCATGGAAATTACAGAAGCCGTTGCCTCTCTGGTAACCGGCTCCTGTCTTGGCTTTTCAACAGGCTTAGTAATGGTTTTTGCCGGTCGCTGTTCTGTAGGCGGGTTCATCACCCGTGTTTTCGGCGAACAGCCAACAGCCAAAGCAGCTACCAGCAATAAGGCTTTTAAACCTTTATTCCCACTCAATGGTTGCCGGCGGCTTTGAACTGATGTCATACACTACCCTGTTAATTCCTTTTACGTTGTTAATGATCTCGTTGGAAATTTTGGCAAGCAAATCATAAGGCAAATGGCACCAATCAGCCGTCATGCCATCTAATGATTCAACTGCACGAAGGCATACTACATTTTCATAAGTACGCTCATCACCCATTACACCAACAGATTGTACCGGCAAATAGATAGTACCTGCCTGCCATACCTTGTCATAAACACCGGCTGCCTTTAAATTGTTGATATAAATAGCATCGGCTTGTTGTAATATATTAACTTTTTCGGGAGTAACCTCACCTAATATCCTGATTGCCAGACCAGGACCAGGGAAAGGGTGGCGGCCTAAAATATTATCGTCGATCCCCAAAGCTTTACCTACTTTACGTACTTCGTCCTTAAACAAAGTATTTAAAGGCTCAACCACTTTAAGTTTCATAAAGTCGGGCAAACCGCCTACGTTATGGTGAGATTTAATGGTTGCTGAAGGGCCTTTAACAGACACAGATTCAATTACGTCTGGGTAAATGGTTCCCTGGCCAAGCCATTTTACATCCTGCACCTCGTGGGCGGCATCATCAAATACCTCGATAAAAACGCGGCCAATGGCTTTACGTTTTTTCTCCGGATCGGTTAAACCAGCCAAAGCATCATAGAAACGTTGTTTGGCATCAATACCTTTAATATTTAAGCCCATGTGCTTGTAAGAATCAAGCACCGACTCAAATTCGTCTTTACGTAAAAGGCCGTTATCTACAAAAATACAATGCAGATTTTTGCCGATGGCATGGTGTAATAGCACTGCTGCTACTGACGAATCTACCCCTCCTGAAAGGCCAAGTACTACTTTATCATCGCCCAACTTTTCTTTTAGCCCGGCAATGGTAGTTTCTATAAATGAATCTGGTGTCCAATTCTGCGCACAACCGCAAATATCAACCAGGAAGTTTTGCAATAACTGTTTACCGTCTATACTGTGCGTAACTTCCGGGTGAAACTGTATACCGAAAGTTTGGGTATCCTTAATATGGTAGGCAGCCACCTTTACGCTATCTGTACTGGCAATTACCTCAAAATCATCAGCAATGCTGGTGATGGTATCCGCATGCGACATCCAAACCTGCGAATAAGCAGGCACATCTTTAAACAACGGGTTGTTATGATCAATAAATTGCAGGTTAGCACGGCCATACTCGCGGGTATTTGAAGCCTGCACCTCGCCCCTGTTGGTATGGGCGATATACTGCGCACCATAACACACGCCCAAAATAGGCAAAGTGCGGTGGTGGCGGGCAAACTCAAACTGCGGAGCATCTGCCTGGCGAACAGAATAAGGGCTACCCGAAAGGATAATACCTTTAACTGTGCTGTCTACTTCAGGAAAATTATTGAATGGATGTATTTCGCAATAGATATTTAGTTCTCTGACACGGCGTGCGATAAGTTGCGTAAACTGAGAGCCGAAATCAAGAATGAGGATTTTTTCTTGCATGGGCAAAGATAGCTTTTTTAGGGCAAGCTCAAAGCATTAGAAACAATAGAGAACAGATATTTTAGACCGGCAACATGCCACAGAACACACGAAACTTAATGAACAACTAAGTAAGGCTTAATTTTCTTTAACGTGGCATCATCTAATATGGCTACTTCTTTCAAATCGTCTAATGTTTCGTAATCACCATGCTCATTACGGTACTGTATTATGGCATTAATTTGTTTGTAGCCGAGGTACGGGAAACGCCGCATATCTTCAAACGTAGCTTTGTTTATGTTCAGCTTTTTAACAAGCGCAGCATTTACCTTCACCTGCTTATCCATTAACAAGTAATGCTCTTCATCAATACCGAAAACTTCTTTCAGCTGTTGTTTGGCATGAAAGCCGCCAAGTTTGTCACGGTAACGAATGATACGCATGGCATAAGCCGGGCCTATCCCTTTAAGGCTTACCAGTTGAGCAGAATCAGCTTTGTTGATCTCAATAATGGCAGCAGGCTTAATACTTTCGGCATCTGGCAGTGAAATATAGGGCGCAAGCCGTTTGTAATCCTCTGCAGAAAGCGAATACATCTTTTGCACGTCCGCCTTGGTGCGAAAACTTCCACCATTGGCTTCATAATGCTTTATAGTACCGATCTGATGCTCGGTTAAACCCAATTTTGCCCAGGTAGTATCGGGCAGATGATTCGGGTTAAACGCAAAAAGGTGTGCTGATACCGTTTTTTTCTCCTCTTGTTCAAACCCAGCAACCTTCAGTTTTGCAGCATCTGCCTCAAATTGGTTAAAATTTATTATCTTATCTTTGTGAAACAGCCTGTACACATAAGGCGCAGCTAAAGTTAATAGTATCAATACTATCATTACCACTAATCCGTTCCACTCTTTCTTAGTAACGGATAAATAGTTTTTTAGTGTTGATTTCATTGCGTAAGGCTAATAGCTGCTGAAATTAATAAATTTGAACTTTAAAGTCCGCAAAAAAATATATGAAGGTAATAACCACAGAGGAATTTGCTAAAGCCCTGAAGTTAGATAAGTTGAAGATGCCCGGACTGGCCACCCTGCTGATGGAAGTTATGAAGATAAACCGGGTGAATGAGCTGTTTGCTCAGGCGCAGCCCAAGCAAGGCCCCGAGTTTGTTGATGCGATATTAGAGGGTTGTGGCGTAACCATTGAGTTTGACGAAAAGGAACTTAAAAACCTGCCATCCGATGGCGGCTTTATAGCTATAGCCAACCACCCCTACGGGGGTATCGAAGGCATGGTACTGCTTAAAATATTATGCATGGCCAGGCCGGATGCCAAGGTGATGGCCAACTTCCTGCTGAAAAAGATCCCTAACCTAAGCGATTACTTTGTTGCCGTAAACCCGTTTGAGAATGTCGAACATTCTTCAAGCATCAGCGGCATCAAATCAACGCTCGAACTTTTGAACTCGGGTACGCCAATCGGCATTTTTCCTGCCGGCGAGGTATCAACTTTTAAAATAGAACAGCAGCAGGTAACAGACAAACAATGGAGCCCGGTTGTGGGCAAAATCATCGCAAGGGCTAAGGTGCCTGTTGTGCCGATTTATTTCCATGGCAATAACGGCGTTTTGTTTAACCTGCTTAGCTTAATTCACCCAACACTGCGTACGGCTAAGCTTCCATCAGAACTGTTTAATAAGCAAGGGCACACCATTAAATTACGTATCGGCAAGCCGATCAAGGTAACCGATGTGCCGGAATACAATAATCCCGCTAAGCTGCTCAACTTTTTAAGGGCAAAAACTTATGCGTTAGGTACCGGGCTTGAAGAGGACAAAAAGATCTTTAACCCGCGTAACCTGTTTAAGATACGAAAGCTTGAGGAAGAAATTGAACCAGCTGTAGACCCGGAAATCCTGATAAAGGAGATTGAACCACTGCGCGAAGATTACCGTGTTTGGCAGGAGAAAAACTACGAGGTTTTTGTAGCGCCTACATCAGTTATCCCTAATACCATACGTGAGATTGGCCGTTTACGCGAGATCACTTTTCGCGAAGTTGGCGAAGGCACCAACAAAAGCACAGACCTTGACGAGTATGATATCTACTATCATCACCTGTTTATATGGGACACGGAAGCTAAGTTAATCGTTGGTGCATACCGCATTGGTTTGGGTGATGAGATTTATTACAGCATGGGCAAAAAAGGTTTTTACACCGCCAAGCTGTTTAAAATTAAATCTGAATTTTCATCTGTACTAAAACGCAGCCTTGAATTAGGCCGCTCATGGATACGAAAAGAATACCAGCAAAAGCCATTGCCTTTGTTTTTGCTATGGAAGGGTATATTAAAGTTTTTGATTGACAATCCGCGTTACCGTTACCTGATTGGCCCTGCCAGCATCAGCAACAGTTTCTCTAAATTTTCTAAGTCGCTTATTGTGGATTACATCACCCGTAACCATTTCGACCATGAAATGGCGCAATATGTTAAGCCACGTAAGAAGTTTAAGGTTGATTTCTCGAAGGTGGATGCTGATCTTTTGATGGCCGGTGAAGATTCTTTCAAAAATCTTGACAACCTGATCTCTGAACTGGAAATGCGCAACATGAAGGTACCGGTATTGCTTCGCCAGTACATTGCGCTGAATGCCAAGATCATTTGCTTTAACATTGACCCTAAGTTTGCCGACTGCCTTGATGGCTTCCTGGTGCTTGACCTGGAAAAAGTACCACAGGATATATTGGAAAAGCTGGGTAAGAATTTGTAAAAATATATTCCCCTTTTAATATGTCATCCTGAACGCAGTGAAGGATCTTTTAATTATTAGAATTTAGAAGATCCCTCACATTTGGTTCGGGATGACATGTGCATTTTTATCACTTTTTCTTTATCAAATACAGCTACTTACCACACTCCCCCATTCGTTTCAGTTAAGATATTAAACCCTGCGGCATTATCCTTGTCTGATAATGTATAAAGGCTACCGCAAGGGTACCGCAGAACTATAAATACTAATACTATGAAACGTTTGACTTTTATAGCCATTTTAATGGCTGCAATATTTAGCCTTAATGCAAATTCTGCAAAAGCACAAGTAGGTGTTCACGTTGGTTTAAGCTTCGGTACACCATATTACTATCACCCACGCGCAGTATATGTGGCCCCGCCGCCACCAGCACCGGTTTATTATTCAGAGCCAGCATACTGTCCGCCGCCCAGACCTTACTATTATGGTCCACGCCGCGTAGTGGTTGTTAACCGTCCTTATTATTATGGTCCACGCCGTGTGGTAGTAGTGAACCGCTACCGTGGTTATTACCGCAGATGGTAAGCGAATTTTGATTATCAGTTAGATTAAATACAAGCGCCCTTTAACAAAAGTTAAGGGGCGTTTTTTTATGTACTAAAAAAGCCTTCCCGGATGGGAAGGCTTAAACTATTCAATCCGAACTATTCTGTATAAAATTAGAAGGTATATCTTACACCGAACTGCATTTGCCAGCGTGAAGCGAAGTAATCTGTAGAGTACTTGGTTGAAGGCGCAGCGAATGTATATTTAGGATAAAATGCTACGTTTCCGTTCTTTACATAGTTACCAGCGCTTGCAGTGTTATTAGGTGAAGTAGTAGTATTGCCAACTGGCGTTAAACCGATGAACGATGTTGAGTTGTAAGTGTTAGGAGAGAAATAATAGTGACCCCAATCTTTGTTCAACAGGTTGGTTAGGTTAACAATATCGTAAGTAAAGGTAATTACGTGTTTGTGTTTACCCTCACCGATTTTGAAATCCTGAGCATAACGGAAGTCAAGGTTGTTATTCCATGGAGTGAAAGCACCGTTACGTTCAGTGAATTGACCGCGACGAGATTTCAGGTATTTGTCGCCATCAATAAAGGCATCGAAAGCAGCAGCTTGCTGTGCAGCAGTTGCACCACCTGCAATGTTATTAAAGAAGTTAACTGTTTCGCCAACTTTTGGAATGTAGGCTAAGCTAACTTGCTGTCCGGTACCGTTGATTGGGTTTGGAACGAAACCATAAGTATATGGGTTACCAGACTGTGCGCTGAAGAACAGGGTAAAGTTTGCAGTGTATTTTTTAGCTGCATCCCAGTTAACCATGTAGTTAAGCGTTGAAACGATACGGTGACGGATATCAAAGTTAGAGTTAGCTGCCTGTGGGTTGTTAGGGCTTAAAGCCTGGTTCAACTGCCAGTTAGACTCCATTGAGTTACGGATACCGTTAGTTACGTCTTTAGAGTGACCGTAAGTATAAGCTACACTAAAGTTTAAGTTACTTTTTGCATCAAGCACAAATAATTTGGCAATCTGAGCTGTTAAGCTGTAACGATAGCCTTGGTTAGTGTTTGATAATAAGTATGCGTTGGTATAAGAAGAGTTGATCGCTTGTGTAGTACCAGTGTTAGCAGCGTTTGGCACAGCGATGTAAATCGGCTGCTGTTTGTTAACGTCATAAGGGTAATAAGTAACGTTATCAACCGTATTGATCTGCTGGAACTTTAAGTCGCGCATTACTTTAGTGTAGATACCCTCTAAAGTAAATTTCCACTGATTATCGGTAGCGTAATCAACAGCTAAACTGCTTCTCCAAACGCGAGGCATTTTGAAGTTGTTGTCGATCAAGTCAACCTGAGTTGGGCCACTTGCAGAAGTATTTGCACCTTGTTGGTTAACAAAGTTTAAACCACCGTTTGTAGGAGCCTGTACAGGGTTAGTACCTGCTACATATGGTTTGTTTGATGATCTTTGGTCAAATGCACCGTAAGTTACACCGTTGTTGTAGAAAGCATAACCGAACCATGCAAATGGTACACGACCGGTGAATAAACCAGAACCACCACGCAGAATAACGCTTTGATCGCCATTGATATCATAGTTAAATGATACACGTGGGTTAATGTCAACATTGTTCAGGTATTTATTCTGTACATCCTTTGGCTTGGTGTAAGTATAAGTAGTACCGTAGTTAGGGTCAACAGTTGCGTTAGTAGTTTTAGTACTTAACGGTTGTTTGTTAGGCAAATCTGCATAATCGAAACGTACACCTGCTGTCAACTTGAAGTTATCAGTTAACTGCATTTCATCCTGACCGTATAAGCTTAACAAGTTAACCTTGAACTGTGCTGATGGATTAGAAAGAATGTAATCGCGGTTATTGTCTGTATAATTATAGTTTGCCCTAACACGGCTTGGGTTATTGTTAAGGAAGTTTGCAATGCTGCTGTAAGCAACACGGCCGTTCCATGAGTTTACGAAGTTGTAAGTGATATCATAAAACTCGTTGTGTGTACCAAATGTAAAGGTGTGTTTGCCTTTAACCCAGGTAAGGTTATCAGTAAACTCAGCTGTTTTCTGGTGCATATCAAAGATAGCAGCCTCACGGTCGGTACCCAGGAAGATAGTAGAAGGACCATTGGTGATCTCTATCTGTGGAACACCTGGGTTTGAAAGCGGGTCACGGTAATCGTGAACGTTTGAATAACCCAGTAATAAGCTGTTATTTAAGGTATTTGAAAATCTTGATTTTAACTCGGCAACTGTTGAATTTGAGTTATTATGCGATACATAGTCAATCCCTTTAAAGCGGAAAGTAAGGTTATCGCGCTCAAGGTTAGTCGCATCAGAACGAATATAGTTGTTACGGATAGTTAACTGGTTATGATCGTCAATGTTCCAGTCTAAACGGTTAAAGAATTTATCCGAGTTTGAATAGATGCTGGTGTTATCATAAGTACCTGCATCTAAGCCAGTGTATTGATTATACTTTTGTGCAATGGCTTGTGCCTGCGCTAAAGTTACCGGTGAGTTAGCAGTACCTGCACCTAAGATCACCGGATCCTTTCTGCGGTTGATCTCTTCGTTGGTGAAGAAGAATAATTTATTCTTGATGATTGGGAAACCTAAACGGCCACCGATCTGGTAGTCATGAAAATCAGAAGGCTCTTTAGTAAAATCGCCACCTGCTTTGTTAGCACCTACAAATGTAGCATTACGGCCAAAAGAGTAGAATGAACCTGAAACATCATTTGTACCGCTGCGGGTAACCGCGTTGATAGAACCACCTAATACGTTACCGATCTTAATATCGTAAGGAGCTACATATACCTGTATGTCCTGTATCGCATCCATTGATACCGGATTGGTACGTGTGCTGCTTCCCACCTGTCCAGAAGTATTAGTTTGGCCACCTAATGAAGGGCTGAAACCAATCGCATCATTATTAATGGCACCGTCAAGCGTTACGTTGTTGTAACGGAAGTTAGTTCCCTGGAATGAGTTGTTGCTGCTTTGCGGAGTAGTACGGGTTAAATCCTGGAAGTTACGGTTGATAGAAGGTAACGTACGGATTTGGTTTTGATTGATACGGGTACCAGCACCTGTGCGGGTACCGCCTGCTGTACCACGTACGGTAACTTCTTTCAGCGCAGTAGTTTCATCAGCCAGCTGGAAGTTAAATTGTACGCTTCCTAAGTTTAAGGTAATACCGTTACGTTCTTCCTTACGGTAACCGATAAAGGTTGCTGTAATGGTGTAAGGGCCACCCGGGTTAACGTTTGGCAGCGTATAGCGGCCATCGGCGTTGGTTTGTGTACCATAGCGGGTACCAGTACTGGTGTTTACAACCGAGATGGTAACACCTGGCATATTTGCACCTTTTGAATCAATTACTTTACCTGAAAGCGTAGCTGTAGTAAGCTGCGCGTTTGCCGGTCGAACGAAACAAACAAACAGTAGAGAAAAGATGATTAAGTAGAGCTTCTTCATTTGTGATCAATTTGAGCACAAAGGTTCAGCAATTGTATTAAGTCAATGTTAACACAAGATTATCTTTACTCCGATAGATGAACCATCTCTTAACAATAGGTTCAAATTTTTACGCCAATAGCCTTAGCAGGAAATGAAATTAACCATAAAGGAAGCATAAATAGCGATTTAAACAGTGCCAAATGCTTTTTTTGAAAAATGCTAAGCAGGATAAGCCCTGATACAACCGCAATGGAAACATAGATGATCCAGGCATTGGCTGCAAGATAAATCTGCATTCTGGATACCTGGTAAGAAATAATAAAAGTAAGGATTAGCAAAAAATAAGACAGTACCGGCGATTTTTTCAACCAAAAATAAATGATCCCGGCTATAAAGAAAGAAGCCCAGTTAATATAACCGATGTAATTACCGAGCCATTTAAATGACGGAAACGGGATGACCCAGCATACCCCCATTAAGCCGAAATAAAATAAAATGAGCAGCAAGGCAATTATAATACGTGCGCCAACCGCCGGAAGCTTTATCGTATACTCCTCAAAATAAACATCAATGGGGCGCTTAGCCCCATCAACGTTTTTAGTAATATTCTTTTTTGTGCTTGTTTTCAAATTAACAATAATTTAAAGTCCATCCCCTAAAGGATGGATATACCTGATTGTTATTTAGCAAAAGCTACCGAACGGGTTTCCCTGATTACAGTAACCTTGATCTGACCCGGATAGGTCATTTCTGTTTGAATACGGTTAGAGATATCAGCCGCCAGAATTTCTGACTGCGCATCACTCACTTTTTCGCTTTCAACAACTACACGCAATTCGCGACCAGCCTGTATTGCGAAGGTTTTTTCAACGCCTGGGTAAGATAACGCTAACTCTTCCAGTTCTTTTAAGCGTTTGATGTAGCTTTCAACCACCTCGCGGCGTGCACCCGGACGAGCGCCTGAGATAGCGTCACAAGCCTGTACAATCGGTGAGATCATTGATGTCATCTCTATCTCGTCGTGGTGAGCGCCAATAGCGTTACATACTTCCGGGTGTTCTTTATATTTCTCTGCCAGCTGCATACCTAAAATTGCGTGTGGCAATTCAGGGTTATCATCAGGCACTTTACCAATATCATGCAGTAAGCCTGCACGTTTGGCCAGTTTTACGTTAAGGCCCAATTCGGCAGCCATAGTTGCGCAGAAGTTAGCAACCTCGCGCGAGTGCTGTAAAAGGTTTTGCCCGTAAGATGAACGGTAACGCATACGGCCAACCATACGGATCAGTTCGGGATGCAGGCCGTGTATACCTAAGTCAATCACGGTACGCTCGCCTATTTCAACAATCTCTTCTTCTATCTGCTTTTTGGTTTTAGCAACCACCTCTTCAATACGTGCAGGGTGGATACGGCCGTCGGTCACCAGACGGTGCATCGCTAAACGTGCAATCTCGCGGCGAACCGGGTCAAAGCCTGAAAGAATGATAGCTTCAGGAGTATCGTCAACAATAATTTCTATACCGGTAGCTGCTTCTAAAGCACGGATGTTACGCCCCTCACGGCCAATGATACGTCCTTTGATCTCATCATTCTCGATATTAAATATCGAAACGGTGTTTTCGATAGCGCTCTCTGTAGCTGTACGCTGTATGGTTTGTATTACAACCTTTTTAGCTTCTTTGGTAGCAGTCAGTTTAGCTTCGTCAACAATATCCTTGATCTGCATCATGGCTTTGGTACGTGCCTCTTCGCGCAGGGTATCTACCAGCTGGTTCTTAGCTTCTTCGGCTGTAATACCGGCAATGGTTTCCAGCTGCTGTACATGCTGCTGTTTAAGCGCCTCAACTTCTTCCTGCTTTTTAACCGCAGCTTCAGTCTGGCGTTCTAAATTTTTACGCAGGTTATCCAGCTCGCTGTCTTTACGATTAGCGTTTTCCAGCTTTTGGTTCAGCGACTGCTCTTTTTGCTTGATTGAGTTTTCGCGCTGATTAAGGCTATTATTTTTTGAATTTACTTCCTGCTCGTGCTCGGCTTTAAGCTGTAAAAACTTCTCTTTTGCTTCGAGTAATTTATTTTTCTTTAATATCTCCGCGTTGTTCTCAGCATCTTTTAAGATCTTCTTAACTTTATTCTGAGCTGATATTTCCTGTTCTTTAAATAGTTTCCGGAGTAAAAAACGGCCGATGACAATCCCGATGATGATGCCTACCAACAGCCCGATGATGATATAAAGTATGTCCATAATGGTTGTGTATATATATAAAAAAACCGCAAGTAAATTTTAAGTGCCAGTATCATAGCTTTAACACCGGTTATTAGTGTGCTTACGACATATACCCCTGCCGCTTACATACCATAACCAGGCATTTTGCCTGTGGTAGTGAAACTTAAAATTTAACCGCGGTTAAATTTGCTCTTGTATGTAAAGAACGTTATTACTTCGAGAAAAAGCCAGTTAGTAATTGGTCTAAACGGTAAATACCGTCTGCAACTTCCGTATCTTCAACCGTAACTTTACGTTCTACCCTTAATGATTCGGTTGCGTAATGCAATACCGCCATCGACAGCAGATCCTGTTTGTCCCTTACCGCATAGTTTTCCTGATATTCTTTCAAACGATCGTTTATCAGCTTAGCAGCACGGCGTATAATTTCCTCTTCCTCCATGTTTACCTTTAATGGGTAAACGCGGTCAGCAATATTTATTTTTATTGAGATTTCTCCCATTGAGCTTGTTCACTTATTTGCCTTACCTTTTTAGTAATGCAATACACTTGTCAATTTCACGCACAAATTCGTTAATTTTTTGCTTTATGTCAAGGTTTTTTTCATCAGTGTCTGAAAACGACCTGGCCATCTTCAGTACACGAAGCCTTTCATCAAGCTCTGTATTTATGTTTTTACTATCTGCTAATGAAGCTTTTAAAGCTTCACGCTCGTTTTTAAGCAGATCATTTTCATGCTGCAAAGCCTGGCAAAGCTCAATTAAGCGCTCTGTTTTCGCTGTTACATTTGCTAATTGTTCTGCTACTGAGGCCATTTAATTTGAATATTGAATTAGTGAGTTAATGAATAAGGCTGACTTTAACTTTTAAAACCTTACTAATTCGCTCACTACTTTCTTATCTCCGCTCCTGCTTCTTTTCCTAAGTTATAAATTAATTTTTGCATTATGCCATCAATCGCCTTATCGGTTAAAGTTTTGTCTTCATCTTGTATAACAAAGCTTAACGCATAAGACTTTTTACCGGCAGGTAGTTTATCACCCTGGTAAACATCAAACACACCTACATCTTTCAATAGCTTGCGTTCTGTTTTTTGGGCAATCTGTTTCAACTGGTTAAAAGTAACCGCTTTATCTACCAGCATTGATAAATCGCGGCGTACGGCAGGGAACTTTGATACCTCTTGGTA
Organism: Mucilaginibacter sp. KACC 22063; assembly: GCF_028736115.1. NCBI lineage: Bacteria > Pseudomonadati > Bacteroidota > Sphingobacteriia > Sphingobacteriales > Sphingobacteriaceae > Mucilaginibacter > Mucilaginibacter florum. The sequence continues at coordinate 3,818,926 of NZ_CP117877.1, forward strand.
CACAATGGTATTCTTTTGCACCAACTGTAAAATCAGGTCGAAGTTAAACACCGCGTAAAAAACTTCGCTATCCACATCGGCCTTTTTAAGCGCAGCAGCACTTACTGCACCAAATTTCACCAATTGCTTACTTCCGCGGAAATTGTATTGAAGTCCGTAAGCCAGTTCATCATCGCTAATATCCTCAATCACATAATCTTTCAGGTTAAGCCTGTCTATCAGTTCGTCGACAATACCCTTTAAACTGTAAAATGAAACTGCCTGTGGCTTTTGGTTCCACTGCTCGGCATTGCCATTTCCGCTGATAAAAACAGAGATCTGACGTACTTCGGTATATTTATCTTCCTTAACTCCGTAAACTTTACCGAACTCATAAAACTTAAGGTCGGCATTTTTACGGTTCTGATTATAAGCGATAGCTTCCAAACCTGAATACAACAGGGTTTGGCGCATAATATCCAAATCGCTGCTCAGCGGATTTAGGATCTTAACAGCGCTATCCATATCCGTTGCGTAGGCAGATGCCGTAAGCGAATTGGCCAGCATTTCGTTAAAGCCATTAGCCGTAAGCAGTTCTGAAATAATACGCTGTACAGTATCCTTCTCCGGCTTTACCGATGTATTTAATGAAGCACGTATCTGCGTAGGTATCTCGATATTATTTAAGCCATAGATACGCAACACTTCTTCAATAACGTCAACCTCGCGGGTAACATCTACACGGTAAGCAGGTACAGATAATTGCAAGCCTTCGGCAGATTCCTCTTCTACCTTAATATCCAGCGATTCGATAATCGCTTTCATTTCTGATGCCGGGATATCTTTGCCGATCACCCTGACCGCATTTTTATAGCTGAACGATACCTGAAAAGGCTCTGCCTTAGCCGGGTAAATATCAGATATATCAGATGTTATAGTACCGCCTGCTACTTCTTTAATCAGCATGGCAGCACGTTTAAGCGCAAATACGGTAATATCCGGATCGGTGCCACGCTCAAACCTGAAAGAAGCATCGGTTTTTAAACCATGCCTTTTAGAAGTTTTACGTACAGAAACCGGGTTAAAATAAGCGCTCTCTAAAAACACCTTGGTCGTTTTATCGCTAACGCCTGATGTTGCACCGCCAAATACACCGGCAATACACATTGGCTCGGTATTGTTACAGATCATCAGATCATCTGCGCTGAGTTTGCGTTCAACTCCATCAAGCGTTACAAAAGGCGTTCCTTCGGCGCAGGTTTTAACCACTACCATGTTACCGGTGATCGCATCGGCATCAAAAGCATGCAAAGGCTGGCCCAACTCATGCAGAACATAGTTGGTAATATCAACCACATTATTAATAGAACGTACACCGATAACCGCCAAACGGTCTTTCAACCATTGCGGCGAATCCTGCACGGTAACACCAGAGATAGTCAAGCTGCTGTAGCGGATACAAGCCTTACTTTCTACATCAACAGGTATGGTCAACTCATTATTATCAACAGCAAAAGCGCTTACATCAGGCTTAATGATGTGCGTACGCAGGTATGCGGCAATATCACGGGCACTGCCTAAATGTGATGCGGCATCGGCACGATTAGGTGTAAGGCCAATCTCAAAAAGGTAATCGTCGTTAAGGTTAAAGTAATCCTTAGCTAAAGTGCCTACTGTTACATCCTCTGGCAAAACCATAATACCTGCATGCGATTCGCCAAGGCCAATCTCATCTTCGGCACAGATCATCCCTTCAGAAACTTCTCCTCTTATCTTTGATTTATTAATTTTAAAAGGCTCGCCCTGTAATGGATGCACGGTTGTGCCTACGGTAGCCACAACTACTTTTTGCCCGGCAGCAACATTGGGTGCGCCGCAAACAATCTGCAGGTCTTCGCCTGTGCCTACATCAACGTGCGTAACACGCAGACGGTCGGCGTTAGGGTGCTGTGCACAATCTTTAACATAACCAATTACCAGGCCTTCCAATCCGCCGGGTATAGCCTGCACTTTTTCAAGGCTTTCTACCTCGAGGCCGGTGCTGGTAAGTATCTGCGAAATTTCGGCAGGAGTTTTACTGTTCCCGATAGTTTCCGGGAGAAATTCTTTAAGCCAGTTATATGATATCTTCACTTGTAAACGATGATAATTGGCAAAGATAAGATTTTGCCTGAAATAGGGTTTTTAATTGTTTGTAAGCTTTTCGCACCTTTTAAATTCAAGATGTAACATTTATTTTTTTCATAAGTCTTATCTTTAACACATTAACTTTATTAAATATAAAATGACCAAAACCTTTATGAAACGCCTTGGCCTTTGTGCCGCAGGTGTACTGTCTGTGCTGATGGTTAAAGCACAACCCCGCCTGCCAGAAGGCTATTTCTGGAAAACACTTCCTAATGGCCTGCAGGTAGTAGTTATTGAGAACTCAAAAGTGCCGCTTACTACCATTGAAATTGCGGTTAAAAACGGCGCATACACCGAAGGCCCTGAGTACAGCGGCCTTTCTCACTTGTTTGAGCACATGTTTTTTAAAGCCAACAAAGACTATCCTGACCAGGCTTCGTTTTTAAAACGTACGCAAGAGCTTGGTGCTATCTGGAACGGCACCACCGACGTTGAACGTGTAAATTATTTTTTCACTTTCGATAAAGACAGCCTTAATGCAGGTTTAAAATTCATGAACGCTGCTATCCGTTTCCCGATCTATCGCGAAGAGGATATGAAAAAAGAACGACCGGTTGTTGACGGCGAGTTTCAGCGTGCAGAAAGCAGCCCCGGTTTCCAGATCTGGTATGAAATGCAGAAACACCTTTGGGGCGACCTGATCACCCGCAAAAATCCTATCGGTATCCACGAGATCATTAACACCGCTACCCCAGAAAAAATGATGATCATCAAAGGCAAGTACTATGTACCTAATAATAGCTTGCTTACCATTTGTGGTGATGTTAAACACGATCAGGCTTTTGCCATGGCTGAAAATATTTTTGGCAGCTGGGAAAGCACCGGAGAAGATCCCCATAAAAAATACCCGATCCCTGATTTTAAGCCGCTTACAAAAACGGAATACTTTATAAAAGAATCGTCAATTGCGCAAGCTCCTTATATGCTGTTCTCATGGCAGGGCGCTGCCTTCAAAACAGATTCGGCATCAACCATTGCTGCTGATGTTTACAGCACCATTTTAGGTTTAAACTCATCAAAACTGACCCAGGCTTTAGTTGACAAAGGCTTGGCAACAGCAGTATCATTTGGCGAAGGCACCACGCATTACACCAGCGAAGCTGATCTTTATATTTTACCTAACCCTAACAAATTGAAAGAGTGCTATGACGAGGTGATGCACCAGATCAGTATGTTTGGTAACGCTGATTATTATACTGATGAGCAGCTTAAAGATGCAAAGGCGATATTACTGCGTAACAGCATTCGCGCAAAAGAGAAACCATCATCATTACCAAGCCAGTTAAGCGCACAATGGTGCAGTACTTCTCTTAACTATTTTACAGACCTTGACAGTAACTACCAGAAAGTTACCCGTGCCGATATCGATCGTTATGTAAAAACTTACCTGGTTGGCAAGCCAATGGTTGCCGGTATGATACTGAAACCTGAACTAAGCAAACAAACTAACGCGGCAACATTTTTCGTAGCCAAATAACACTTATCACTGATATGAAAAAGAAAATATTGATGCTGCTGGTAGCAGCAACCCTATATAACCTGAAGCCAGCTATGGCCCAGAAACCAGCGTACGAAATGATGGTTGAAGGGGTTAAAGTGATTGTACAGCCAAGCGGCAACGGCATTGTAGATATACAAACAGCTATAAAAGGTGGTGTACAGAATTACCCTGCCGATAAACAGGGCATTGAATCATTGACCATGAACTGCCTTACCGAATGCGGCACCACCAAGCATGATAAAAACACGTTTAAAAACATGCTTGATAAGGTAAGCGCACAGGTTTACAGCAGTACTTATAAAGATTATTCGGTATTAAGCATGAACTGTATCAAAACCGATTTTGATACAGTTTGGCCGCTGTATGTTGAAGCTTTAAAAGACCCTGCTTTTGATCCTAAGGAATTTGCCCGTGTAAAGCAGGATGCTATTACTGCGCTTCAGGCCAATGAATCACAGCCAGATGCCTCTATCAATACTTACGCAAATAAGGTAGCTTTTGCAGGCCGGGATTACGCTAAAAACCCTAACGGTACTGCAGAGATCATGAAAACACTTACGCTGGAAGATGTAAAAAACTACTATAAATCGGTGTTTTTAAAATCCCGCCTCACAATTGTTATTGTTGCCGATCTGGACAAATCTGAGATCGAAAGCAAGGTAAAAGCACTTTTAACCGGTGTTAAAGCAGGCTCGCCTTACCAGCTTAAAAAATCATTTTTCAGAGTGTACAAAAACACCTTCGCATCAGAGCCTAAAGAATTAGCTACTAATTACATTGTTGGTATTACCAGCGGACCAGAGCCGGGCACACCTGATTATGATGCTTTCCTGGTAGCTATGCGTATATTTTATGACCGCCATTTCCTGGAAGTACGTACCAACAACGGCCTTTCTTATGCCCCAGGTGCTACTTTTAACAACGGCAGCCTATCTTATGCTAAATTTACTGTATCAACTACTCAACCCGACAAATACATCAGTGTATTTGACCAACTGGTTGATAAAGTAAAACACCAGGGCTTTACCAATGATGAGGTAAAAAACATGAAAGCCACTTACCTTACCAGCTTCTATTACAAACAAGAAACCAACGGTGCGCAAGCCAGTTCAATGCTTTCAAACGAGGTTATTCATAATAACTGGAAAAGGTCATTAACCCTTGCTGATGATGTAAAGAAATTGACCACTAACCAGGTGAGCGATGCTTTCCGTAAATATATTGGCAACATTGTTTGGGTTTACCAGGGCGATACCAAAAAAGTTAACCCGTTATTATATACCAATGGCACACTAAATAAAGCAGATAATCCTGTGAGCCATTAATTACAGAAATTTTACGTTCATAATAAATAAGGCATTGATATTTCTTCTTAATTTGGAAGAAAATCGATGCCTTATTTATTATGAAAACAATCAGACCTTATTTATTAATAATTTTTGCTGTCCTGTTTTTTACCACAGCTTACGCACAAACAGACACACTATTCACCAACAACCAGAAAATAGCCTGCGTTGTAAAAGAAATTACACCAGATGCCGTAAAATATATCTATCCCGGCGAAGAGGTGATCAATTCTGTTTACAAAAACAGTGTAGAGAAAATTATTTTCAAAAGCGGGCGCGTACAGGTATTTAACGAAGCAAAATCATACAAGCCTGTAAACAGCATAACTGATTTTCCGAATGTAGAAACCACCATACTGGAAAGTGAGATACAAGGCCTTGTAAAACTTGGCGAGGTAAATGCCAAAGCAAAAGGGACTACTGTGTATTCGAGCCAGACCCGCGTACGCGACAGGGCTTATAAGAAGCTTAAAACCCAGGCAGCCATGATGGGTGGCAATGTTATACTGTTAACTAACCAGAGAAGCGAGGGCAACAAGTATAATGATTACGGAAGCTTCACTACCGAAACTTACTTAACAGGCGTAGCCTACAGCAGCAAACCATTAAATATGGAAGACTTTAAGGCGCTGTTAAGAGATGTTAAAGAATTCCCTGTGATATTAAACTACGAGATAGGCACCAATGACAGTGAATTTGACACGAAAGATGCAGGCGCTATATTTACGTTGACAGAAGTAACCAACCAAAATGGTGTTATTACGTTAACCGGCAGCCTGAAAGGCGAAAAAGACATTGATACTTTTCAGCTGGCCAGCTTTAATGACAAAACTTTCAGCTTATTTTATAAGAAGAAAAACGACTATCATAACATCGTTTTAACCACACCTATTAAATTGTAAGCAATTCAATGCGCTTTCTGTAAAGGGAGCGCATTACTTTCCTTGCACAATTTGTTCAGACAAGCTAACCCTGTTCCTTCTTCTGTACCATATCTCTCCTAAATGCCGCGTAGGCACACGGTCGCCAAGCAGTTTGCCCCACGGTTTAAGATCATCTATACGGTCAAAAATAATTTTTAAAACCGCTACAAAAGGCACAGATAAAAACATACCTGCAATACCCCACAAAGCGTTTCCCAACAATACGATTACGATTGATATCAAGGCATTGATCTGCACCTTAAAAGATACCACCCTCGGGAAAACAATATTGTTATCAATGAACTGTATAATGATATAGGCGATAACAATACCCAATTGGGTTGAATAGCCATCTTTGGTGATAGTAGCCATAAGTACCGGCAAGGCAATGGCAATTAGCCCCCCAATGTAAGGCAACACATTTAATATAGCCCCGATTACACCAAGCAATATGCCATACTTAACGCCCAGCAACATCAAAGCAATAGAATTCAGGATGGCTACGATTACCATTTCTATCAGTAAACCCACAATGTAGCTTTGTATGGCCGACTTGGTTTCTTTAAGGATCTCCGCTACCCGTGCCGAGTTTTCTTCTGAAAACACTTCGTAAAGAAAATTAACAATAAGGGTTTTATAAAACAAGATCATGAAGGTGTAAACCGGTATCAGGAATACGATGCTCAAAGTACCCAACAATGTACCCAGTGTACGGCCAACAAGTTTATTACTTCCGTTAAGTGCGTTTTTTATAAATGCTACCTGCTTTTGTGTTTCTATACCAAAATGCGCGTAAACCCATCCCTCCAGGTCTGTGATCAATTCACCGAACTTTTGTTTAATAGCCGGCAGCGATGCGCTGAATGAGATCATCTGCGACGACATAAAATACAATATGGCTGCAACAGTAATAAATGCCAACAATAGCGAAATAATAATAGCTGCAACTTTTGGAATGCGGCGCTGCTGCAACCAGTTACAAAGCGGATTAAGTAAAGTAGCTATGAGTAACGCAAATGCTAAAGGCACTAATATATCGCCAAGCATGCTTAAGGCATATATAAATAAGATTAAACCGAATAAGATTACGGTTGACTTAAGATAAAAGGGGTACTCTCTGACTGGCATGGGATAGTTTTACTACCCTATGAATAATTAATTTATGCAGAATGTTTTAAATTAATAAGAAAGGAAAAGTCCCACTTTGATAGGTGGGACTTTTGTAGTATCTACTTTTTAAGTGATAAATCTTTATGTATAAAAGATTAAGCTTTCAGCAAATTCTTCCAGCTTACCAGGTCGCCGATAATTTTATCTAACTGGTCGGCAGGGACACGCTCTTGTGCCATGGTATCACGGTGACGAAGTGTTACGGTATTATCTTCCAGCGTTTGATGATCTACCGTGATACAGAAAGGTGTACCAATAGCATCCTGGCGGCGATAACGTTTACCAATAGCATCTTTTTCTTCGTATTGCAGGATGAAATCAAGTTGTAATGATTCCATGATCTCGCGCGCTTTCTCTGGCAAACCGTCTTTTTTAGTAAGCGGGAATATAGCTGCCTTAACCGGTGCAAGGCAAGGGTGCAAGCGCAATACGGTACGGCTATCCTGTTTTTCAGCAGTGCTCAGGTCTTCTTCTTCGTAAGCATTGATCAGTGTAAGCAGAAACATCCGGTCTAAACCTATAGAGGTTTCGATCACGTAAGGCACATAATTCTGATTAATCTCCGGATCAAAATATTGCATTTTTTTACCTGAGAATTTTTGATGCTGGCTTAAATCGAAATCCGTACGGCTGTGGATACCTTCTACCTCTTTAAAGCCGAATGGAAACTGATACTCGATATCCACCGCAGCGTTGGCATAATGCGCAAGCTTGGTATGGTCGTGGTAACGGTATTTAGCCTGATCGGTACCTAATGCAAGATGCCATTTTAAGCGGGCTTCTTTCCAGTGCTTATACCATTCCATTTCTGTACCAGGGCGAACGAAGAACTGCATTTCCATCTGCTCAAACTCACGCATACGGATAATGAACTGGCGGGCAATTACTTCGTTACGGAAGGCTTTACCGATTTGTGCGATACCGAAAGGTATTTTCATACGGCCAGACTTTTGCACGTTCAGGAAGTTGACAAATATACCCTGGGCAGTTTCGGGGCGCAGGTAAATCACATCTGCATCATCAGCAACGGCCCCCATCTGTGTACTGAACATCAGGTTAAACTGGCGAACGTCTGTCCAGTTGCGGGTACCGCTTACCGGGCAGGCAATTTCGTGCTCAATAATCAGGTCGCGTAAACGGGTCAGGTCGTCAGCCTTTAAAGCTTCGTCAAGATCCTTTTGTAAAAGCTCTGCTTTATCGGTTTTACCGTCGGTATCGTAACGAGCGATCTTGTCTTCTAACAACTGATCGGCGCGGTAACGTTTTTTCGAATCCTTATTATCGATCATGGGATCGTTAAAGCCGCCTACATGGCCGCTTGCTTCCCATATCTTAGGATGCATAAATATGGCAGAATCAATACCTACAATGTTCTGATTCATTTGAACCATTGATTTCCACCAGTAAGTTTTGATATTATTTTTCAATTCGGCACCAAACTGGCCATAATCATAAACGGCGCTAAGGCCATCATATATTTCGCTTGACGGGAACACAAAGCCATACTCTTTGGCATGGGCAATCACATTCTTAAATAATTCGTCGGTTGTTTTGCTCATAACGGTGTAAAGATATGATTTAGTCCGAAAGTCGGGAAGTATGTAAGTCAGAAAGTCAATGGTAATGAAATCCGATGAGCGGTGTTATGTTCAGGCTCTCACAGTATAAGGCTAGGCAGCTGCATCCTTCGACCGGCTCAGGATGACCCTCTTAATATATTGAAGTGCTTTTAGCAGACTTTGTCATGCTGAGCCCGTCGAAGCATCTCTTTATATTCAGCGTCATCCTGTCCAAAGGACTCCTTCGGAGAACTTGTTTCAGGATCCACACAATATTCAAACGAATCACGTTCTTGCATTTGAGATGCCGAAACAAGTTCGGCATGACTTTCGGACTTCCCTACTTATTACTACTTTTACCGCTAATGAGTATCCGGGTTGAGGAATTAACAAAAATTTATGGCGAGCAAAAAGCCGTTAACAGTATAAGCTTTACGGCAGAACGTGGAGTAACGGGTTTCCTGGGGCCAAACGGCGCAGGTAAGTCCACTACCATGAAGATACTTACTGGTTTTATACCGCAAACTTCGGGCAAAGCTACCGTTGCCGGTTTTGATGTCAGCACCCAGTCGTTCGACGCACGAAAACATATTGGCTACCTGCCCGAAAGCAACCCGCTGTATTTGGATATGTATGTAAAAGAATCGCTGACATTTGTAGCGGGCATACACCAGATCCCATCCCCTGCTGAACGTATTGCCGAAGTAATTGAGTTGACAGGCTTAACGCCCGAACAGCACAAAAAAGTAGGGCAGCTTTCAAAAGGCTATCGCCAGCGTGTGGGTTTGGCACAAGCCATACTGCATGATCCGCAGGTACTGATCCTGGATGAGCCAACATCCGGACTGGATCCAAATCAGCTTATTGGAATACGCCAGTTAATCACAGAACTGGGCAAAAGCAAAACCATTATCCTCTCGACCCATATTATGCAGGAAGTTGAGGCCGTTTGCGACCGCGTTATCATTATTAATCGCGGGAACATTGTAGCCAATAACAGCCTTATCCAATTACGTGCCAATCACGACGGCCAATCGCTCGAAAACATATTTATTAAACTTACCAACCAGCCGCAACCTGTACAATAAACGTACTGTAAATGCGTATCTGCATAAACTTTCATCATGAAGTACCCCTTACTATTCTTATTTACTTTCTTAGTCGTTTCGATCTCACATGCACAAGACCGTTCTCCGGTGGCCATAAGTGCCGGTTTTGAACTCGGCTTACCCAGTCAGAGCATTTACAGTGTAGGCTTGGGCGGCTCCCTTAAAATTGAAGTACCGGTATCCGGCAAGTTTGCTATTACGGCAACAGGCGGCATTACCAGCATGACTTATAAAAGCGCATTTGTGGCCAATTTTAACACACATGGCAGCGACACCTTTGTTCCGTTGAAAGGCGGTGTGAAATATTACCTTGGCCCTAACTTTTATGCCGAAGGCGAAATGGGTGCTGCTATTGAAACCGCGCATGAGAAACGCTCGCTGTTTGCCTATTCTATAGGACCGGGCTTCTTGCTGCCATTAGGCAACGGCAAAACCGGCGTAGACTTTAGCTTCCGTTACGAAAGCTGGTCTGAGCATGACCTACGCCAAACGGGCCTTAGGGTAGCTTATAAGTTTGGGTTGTAGTGCCTCACCCCCAACCCTCTCCAAAAGAGAGGGAGTTGAATTATTTAATAATGACAGCAAAGCAGCTTCTGTACGAAAGCCGGTAGATCTGACGCGAAGGCTTTGCAGCGATTCCAGGATCGGACGGCTTTGCAGGCAAGCCCAGTGTGACAAAGAAGCCTTTTTGCTGTCTTGGCATTTTGGTTACTTTGTGGCTAAAACAAAGTAACAAGGCTTAGCGCCGATTAAGCGGAAAAGTATAATCTGCAATATTTGTTATTTTAGCAATCAAAAACTTGTTTACAGTTTCTAACTCATGCTCACCATACTAAAAAAAGAAATAACACTCTATCTAAGCTCAATGGTGGCATATATTACCATTGGCGTGTTCCTTATTGTACTTGGGTTATTTCTGTGGGTATTCCCAGATACAAGCATATTAGAATACGGCTATGCAAGTTTAGAAAGCCTTTTTAACACCGTCCCTTACCTGTTTATGTTTCTTATCCCCGCCATTACCATGCGGTCACTGGCAGAGGAACGGCGGGAAGGAACGTTTGAGCTGTTAGCTACCCGCCCGCTTACTTTCGGGCAGATCATCCTTGGTAAATACTTTGCCTGTGTGCTACTGGTACTGTTTGCCCTGTTGCCAACGTATGTCTATTACTATTCGGTAAGTGTATTAGGTAATCCGCAGGACAATATAGATACCGGGGCTGTTATTGGTTCATACATCGGGTTATTCTTATTAGGCTCATCCTTCGTTGCTATAGGTTTGTTTGCTTCTGCCCTAACCAAAAACCAGATCATTGCATTCACTATCGCTGTATTTCTGTCGTTCTTTGTTTACAGCGGATTCGATTCATTAAGCCAGTTACTCTCTTTACAGAATGTTGGCATAGAGCAGGTTGGCATCAGTGCACACTATGCTTCGGTAAGCCGTGGCGTATTGGATACCCGCGACTTGTTCTACTTTATAGCCTTAACGGCATTCTTTATCCTGCTGGCACTGGTAACACTCAAATTACAAATGCAGCGAAAGGTGTTTCAGCCCGATACTTATATCTATGCCGCAATTGTAGTTGTGGCCATTATTGCTTCTTGCGTTGGGTTTACCCGTATCGATTTTACCAAAGAAAAGCGCTTTACCTTATCTGATGTAAGCCGTGAGATGATGGATAGCCTGAACACGCCTGTTAAAGTTTCGGTCTACCTGCAAGGCGACAAACTACCTGGCAGTTTTAAACGTTTACAACGCGCCACAGGCGATATGCTAAGCGACATGCAGGCATACAGTCATGGCAAACTGGAATTTCAGTTTGTTGACCCATTAAAAGGATTAAACCAACAGCAACAGGACGAAAGCCTTAAAAATATGGTTGATGGTGGTATTGAACCCACGCAGCTTTCAGTTAAAACAGATGATGGCCTGATCCAAAAGCTGGTTATTCCTGCCGCAGTAATCAACGTTGGCGATGTGCAAGTGCCGGTTAACCTACTGCAACGCCGCATCGGGTTATCAGACGAAGAAGTATTGAACAATTCTATTCAAAACCTTGAGTATGCCTTTTCGTCAGGAATTAAAAAGGCACTTGCAGGTGGCCGGCAGCAAATTGGCATCACAGAAGGGCATAACGAGTTAACCAACCAGCAGCTGGATGGCGCAATTAAAGCTTTGTCAGGCAACTTTGTTGTGGGCCGGCTTAATCTTTCTCAAATTTCATTGGCTGACCTGATCAAAGTTAAAATGCTGATCATTGCCAAACCCGATAAGCCATTTAATGAACTGCAAAAATTTAAGCTGGACCAATATGTTATGCATGGCGGCAAAGTACTGTGGACTATTGACCAGGTAAGCGCCGAGCTCGACAGCCTGCGCGGACACGGTGGCGAACAACTGGCCTTCCCTAAGCAGCTTAATTTGGATGATCAGCTTTTCCGCTATGGGGTGCGCATCAATTACGACCTGATTGCCGATTTAAACTGCACACAAATACCGGTGACTACAGGCAGTATGGGCGGCCAGCCACAAATACAAATGGTGCCCTGGTTATTTTATCCTTTATTGATGCCGATTTCAAAACATCCTATAGTAAAAAATCTGGATGGTATTACAACACAGTTTGTAAGTACAATTGACACCTTACATGTTAAGGGAATTAAAGAAACCGTATTGCTTACCTCATCCCCGTACAACAACAAGGTTTCCGCACCTCACATGCTTTCGTTAGCTGCCATTGAGCAGGAGCCCGACCCAAAAGCTTTTCAAAGCCCACCTAAAAATGTAGCAGTTTTATTAGAGGGTAAGTTTATATCCGATTTCAGAAACAGGTCTGTACCCGAGGGCATGAAAGATCAGGTGATGATTATGCCCGAAAGCCAGCCGACTAAGATGATCGTGATCAGTGATGGAGATATTCTAAAGAACCAGGTTGCAACAGATGGTTCGCCTTATCCTTTAGGTTATGACCATTATAATCATCAAACTTATGGCAATAAAAACCTATTGCTAAACATGGTGGATTATCTTACCGGCGACACCCGTTTAATCACCTTGCGCACCAAAGAATTGCAGATAAGATTACTAAACCGGGCACGTGTACGTAACGAAAAATTATACTGGCAATTGGTTAATAATATACTGCCCCCGGCCCTTGTGTTAATATTTGCTATTTTTCAACATTATGTGAGAAAGCGCAAGTATGCACATTAATTTTTTTACTTTTGAATTGACTAAAACCATCGGGAAATGAGATTTATTGTTTCTACATCAACTCTATTAAAGCAACTACAGTCGGTAAGTGGTGCGTTAAGCAACAGCACCGTACTGCCCATACTGGAAAACTTTTTATTTGAGATCAAAGAAGGAACCCTTACTATATCTGCTACAGACCTGCAAACCAGCATGACTACCTCGCTGGCGGTTGAGGCAAAAGAGAATGGCCGCATTGCTATTCCGTCACGTATATTGTTAGACACCTTAAAATCATTACCAGAGCAGCCGGTGGCTTTTTCTGTTGATGAAAAAACATTTGCTATTGAAATAAATGCAGGTGATGGTAAGTACAAATTAAGCGGCGAAAATGGCGAGGATTTCCCTAAAATCCCTGTTGTTGAAAACGCATCATCAGTAAACCTGCCTGCGTCTGTACTGGCTGAAGCCATTAACAAAACTATTTTTGCAGTAAGTAATGATGAACTTCGCCCGGCTATGACAGGGGTATTCGTTCAGTTATCAGCACAAAACATCACTTTTGTTGCAACAGATGCACACAAACTGGTGCGTTACCGCCGTAAAGATGCTAAGGCTGCAAGTACAACTACTTTCATACTGCCTAAAAAGGCGCTTAACCTGCTTAAATCTTCATTACCTTCTGAAGACGTTAACGTTTCTATCGAATACAATACCACAAGCGCGTTCTTTAAATTTGGCAACATTAACCTGGTTTGCCGCTTAATTGACGAACGTTATCCTGATTATGAGGCTGTTATCCCACAAAATAACACCAACAGGCTTACCATTGACCGTTTGGCATTTTTAGGCTCACTTAACCGTGTGGCTATTTATGCAAACAAAACCACTCACCAGGTAAGGCTGAAAATCAGCGGCAGCGAATTACATATCTCATCTGAAGATATCGATTTTGCTAACGAAGCACACGAGCGTTTAAGCTGCCAGTACGAAGGTGAAGACCTGGAAATTGGCTTCAATGCACGTTTCCTGATCGAAATGCTGAAGAACCTGGCTTGCGAAGAGGTTTCTTTAGAAATGTCGACCCCTAACCGTGCAGGCCTATTATTACCTGTTGGCGGCGACGAAAACGAAGATGTGCTGATGCTGGTGATGCCGGTTATGCTTAACAGCTACGCATAATTAAATAATTTATGATATTTGTAAAGTCCGGACTACACAAAGCCGGACTTTTTTGTTGTACAATAAAAAGCCTTTACTGCGTTATAATGCAGGTAATTAAATGAAACTTTTTGCTGCCTTAATATTAGCTGTATTATTTTTTGCTGGAATAAGTTCCTGCAAAAAGGGATATGACGAAACTGCTGACCTAAATACCAATGCCATACTTAATGTAGTTAACGCTACAGGCGATACTTTAAACTTTTATCTGAATGGCACGCGGCAAAATATCAGCTCCAGTATTTACCCTACAGGCAATACCGGCTATTTGTCTAACTTTATTGTAGGCGCACAAAATTACCAGTTTAAAAAAGCCGGCCACGCCGAAGTGCTTTTCAGCCAAACCATCACGTTAAAAGATTCTATTGCAGCCAGTGCTAAACAGAATGTAGGCGTTTATAACACCTTGTTTTTAACAGGCGAATCGGCAGATAAGTCACTTTTGTTAGAAGATACAACCACTATAACGTCTGCAGATAGCGCACTGGTGCGTTTTGTACATACTGCCGATGGAGCAGGTAACCTGAGTTTAGCGTTTGGTACGGTAACCGGTTTTGCCAATCAGACTTATAAATCGGTAAGTAATTACAAGAAATTTCCCTTTGGACTAACAACAGTTACAGTATTACAAAACGGTCAGCAAATTACAGGCGCCTCGGTTATACTTACCCTTGCTACAAGCAAGTATACATTTTTTGTAAAGGGATTACCCAACGGTACCGGGAAAAACAAATTTCAGTTAGGCTATTTTACCAGATAAATGAAACAGGATAATAACAGCGGGTATGTAATTAATGGTTTTGCTATATTTATCATAGCTTTAATGGTGGTATCGTTCTGGACATCATGCGGGAAAGACAACGTCACCGCTGCAGGAGCCAGTACGCAGATTATGGTTGTAAATGCCAGCCCGGATGATACCAAGATCAATCTTTTCATTAATACACAAAGGCAAAATACGTCTGCTTACTTATACAACAGCACACCTGTTTACGAAGCTTTAAAAGTTGTAGGCCAACCATTACAATTAAGATATAGTACCGGTGTTCAAAAAATTATTGCCACTAACCCAGACAGTACAAAATCAAATGTTAAATACACTTTGTTTTTGACGGGACTTGGAATAAATAAGAAACTTTCAACGATTTTGACTATTGATACCGATTTTACACCCAAAGTTGGCAGTGGTAAAATGCGGTTTGTTAATGCGGCATCAAGCCCCGATGCTTTAGATATATGGGCTAACGGCATAAAGTTATATAATGGTATTGACACCAACCGCTACACAAAGTTTCTTGAAATGCCTGCCGGTAATTATGATATAAAGGTTTATCGCAAAAACGACCTGACAACACTGCTATACGAATTAAATCCTGTTACCGTCGCCGACGGCAAACTGTATTCGTTATTCACCTACGGCATAGCAGGCCGCACAGACACTACAGCATTCACCGCCAAGGTTCTTACAAACAGATAGCCTGATATTGAGCGATATTTATATTTTTGCTGACTAAATATTACAGCCTTGGAAGTTATAAAAAGCCTGATCGACTTTATTCTGCATATAGATAAGCACCTTAGTCCGGTAATTGCACAATACCAGGGCTGGACCTATCTTATCCTTTTTATAATCATTTTTGCTGAAACAGGCTTTGTGGTAACCCCATTCCTGCCCGGCGATTCACTTTTATTTGCCGCAGGGGCATTAATTGCAGCAGGTAATACAGGTTTAAGCATATGGCTGCTGGCGGGGATACTTATCATAGCTGCATTTACAGGCAATACCGTAAATTACATTTTAGGCAATTATCTTGGTGAAAAGGTATTCAAGCCCGAAAATAAGATTCTAAAGCTTGAGTATTACGAACGTACACAAGCCTTTTTTGATAAACATGGCGGCATTGCAGTTATCCTGAGCCGTTTTATTCCTATCATCCGCACTGTTGCACCTTTTGTAGCTGGTGTAGGCCGTATGCCTTTTCTGCGCTACAGTATTTATAATATTATAGGCGGTGCCAGTTGGATCATTCTTTTCCTGTTTGCAGGATACCTGTTTGGCAACCTGCCATTCTTTAAACAACACTTTTCAATTGTAACTATTGCCATTATCTTGGTTTCTGTAGTGCCGATTATTATTGGTGTGATTAAAGACAGAGCGAATAAGCGCAAAGTTTAAACGAGAGGCCAAAGTCAGAAATAAGAGACAAGAATCAAGAGACAAGACTTTTTTAGTGCTTCTTTTTAGAAAGCCTAACTTGAGTTGTTGCTTTAAAATCGGCTTCTTCTTTTGCCAGCTTTATCTTCTGGTCGGCTGTAAGTGGCAAAGCAATCAATTTATTTAAATCAGGTTGCCCGGCATCAACCCAGGCCGAATACCAGTAACTACCTACAGCCAGTATAGCTGTACGCATGCGCCGCTCTACCATACCTTTTAGCATTTGGTGATAGGCTTTACAATATTCAGGCGAATAATCGGTTACTTTACGCTCGCCACGTTGCTGCTGGCTGTATTTCTTATCTGCCGAAAAAACCTTACTCAGTTGCTGCTCAAACAGCACTACCGAGTCAACAGCTTTAAACGAACTGCGGCACAGTATAAATGCTTCAGATAAAGGATTATCAATATATCTGGCTTTGCCTGCATATAAGTGATACTTATCTGCAAACTGCTCTGGCATTCGGCTTTCCCATAGCGCATGTAGCCCTTTCTGATTGGTTAACTGGCCATCATAGTTCATGGTGTTATGCAACGGCACACATGCATCAGATATGTAATGCCCTAAGTCAGCAGAAGTATGCAGGATAGCCGTTGTATCATGCGCTTTAAATGCACGTACCAATTTGTAATACTGATACTGAATAGTCCAGGGAACGGTACCATACTTTCGCAAAGTGTCGTCGCAGTATTTTACAGATGCATCCTGCCATTTATGCGGCATTGTCTTAAAAGTATTTTTGCCATAATAGTCAGCATCGAAAAAATGGCGCACACCTTCGGTAGTGTCATTATAACGGCGCTTATCGGCAGTTACTGCATGTTCGGTAATGTATTCGATATTGGCTTTGTAAAAAGCAGACATGCCTTTAGGCAACGTATATACCGCCAGCCGGTGTATGCGGTAATGCGCAAAAAAGCCCCATGATGTGCAGGCAAAAGTTAGGATAAGGGCTATGAATAAGCGCAATAAAGATTTCACTGTTTAAAGATAGAAAAAAGAGGTTTTCAAATCATGCGCTATAATTTAAGCGTTTAAAACTTATGTAACTATCAGCTGCTTAATCTGTTGCTCATCCATAAGTTTAAAAAATATTTCAAAAGCTGTTTGATTATAAGAATTTTCATCTTATATTTGCAGTCCGAAAAATAATTAAGAATACTTAGCTAAAATGGCAAATCATAAATCATCGATTAAAAGGATCAGAGCTAACGCTGCGAAGCGTCTGCGCAACAGATATCAGGCTAAATCTACAAGAACTGCTATTAAAAGATTAAGAGCAGCAGCAACTAAAGATGAAGCAAAAACGCTTTTACCTAAAGTTATTTCTATGCTTGATCGTTTAGCTAAGAAAAACGTGATCCACAAAAACAAAGCTTCAAACAACAAATCAAAGCTTACTAAATTTGTTAACGGTTTAGCATAAGCTAAAGCAACAAAAGATATTGAAAGGGATAATGCACTGCATTGTCCCTTTTTTGTTTCCGCAATTTGCTATATTAACCTCGTGGAAAGCTACGAAAGCAAGATCAGTATAAAGGCATGGGCCGAGGAAGACCGCCCGCGTGAGAAGCTAAACGCACAAGGCCGCCGCGCACTTAGCGATGCCGAACTTATTGCCATACTCATTGGCTCAGGCAACCGCGACGAATCTGCAGTAGAATTAAGCAAACGTATCCTTCATCATTACGACAACGACCTTAACAAATTAGGCAAGGTTTCGGTTAATGAGCTGTCCCGCTTTAAAGGTATCGGCGAAGCCAAAGCCATTTCTATTATTGCCGCTTTAGAACTTGGCCGCCGCCGTGGTGAAACAGAGACTAAAGTGGCAGATAAAATAACCGGCAGCCGCAGCGCCTGGGAGATACTACGCCGCCACATGGTTGATCTGAACCACGAAGAATTCTGGATACTATTACTCAGCCGCAATAACAAGGTCATTACTAAAGAACTGATCAGCAAGGGTGGTTTATCCGGCACGGTGGCCGATCCTAAGATTATATTTAACGTAGCCCTTCTACACCAGGCATCGGGTATCATTTTGGCGCACAATCACCCATCGGGCAATTTGAAGCCCAGCCATGAGGATATCAGTTTAACCAACAAACTATCGCAAGCAGGCAAAATTTTGGACATCAGGGTGCTTGATCACCTGATTATAACGGATGAAGGCTTTTACAGCTTTTCGGATGAAGGCATACTTTGATGTGCTGATATAATAACTCACTTAAACTTTATGACCACCTTTTTGCCCGATATATTTTCGAGCAAGGGCTTAAAGATCAACTGCGCATTATCCTGTGCTTTAGCAGTGATATGCATCTCATTGGCATTATCAAGCAGGCGTTTTTCTGCAATTTTATAGATATCCTCCACCATATTTTTGGCATTCCCCGGAAATAAAGCACCTGTAATGTCATAAACTTTTGATCGCTGGTGATCCAGCTTTACATAACAGATCTCCGCCTTAGGCATCAGTACTGTAACGGTATCTTTGGTTGCAGATTGGTTAATATCTTCCTTTTTGACCTTGGTAAGGTCAATACATGCCGTTACTTCACCTACTGCTAAAAACAGCACACGCTCATCGGGCAAAAAGGTATGTATCTGCTTCTTTTCTATCACATCTTTCATGGAGTACTTTACCAGCTCCAGTTTACCCATACTGGTAATCTTTTGCACCATTACATCCTCATTAACCTCAGTGCGTACAGTGGTAAACTGGTGTTTGATATAGAAAAACAAAAAGACGAAAAAACCTAATAAAAGAAGGGTAATTATAAGCGTTTTTGATACGCCGCTGCGGGTTGCACTCATAATCATTAGACAAAAAAAGAGCAGATTGGTTTATCTACTCTTTTCCATAAATGTTTATTACGGCTGATTAAGCGCCGTAAGTTACATTTAATGTAATAGGCACGCTTAGTGCTTTTGATACAATACAGTTAGCTTTTGCGCCTTCTGCAACTTGTTTAAACTGCTCTTCAGAAACGCCGTCGATAGCAGATGCTTTAAGTTCCAGATGGATACCATCAATTTTTAAGCCTACCATATCCAGGTCAAGGATAGCTTCGGTAGTTAAATCGCCCGGAGTAATGCCTTGCTGAGAAAGCGCAGCACCTACTGCCATAGTAAAACAGCCTGCATGTGCTGCTGCAATCAACTCTTCAGGGTTGGTACCCACACCAGACTCAAAGCGGGTTTTGAATGAAAACTGAGTATTGTTAAGAGTGGTGCTTTGTGTTGAAATTTCACCTTTACCCTCTTTTAATGTGCCAGCCCAATGAGCATTTGCTGTACGTTTCATGTTTTTTAATTTAAGGTATGTTTGATATTGATTATTAATGCCATTTAGCGCGTTCATACTGTACCGGCCAGGTAATATCCTGCCCTAACTCATGCGCCGCACGTAACGGAAAATATGGGTCACGCAGTAGTTCCCGCGCAATGAAAACCAAGTCAGCCTGTTCAGTTTCAATGATCTCATTCGCCTGTTTTGATTCTGTGATCAGGCCAACGGCTCCGGTCATAATTCCGCTTTCCTTTTTTATCTGCTCTGCAAACTCAATCTGGTAACCTGGTTTTAACGGAATTTTTGCTAAAACGTTACCCCCGGTAGAAGTATCAATCAGGTCTACGCCTTTTTCTTTCAATACAGTTGCCAGCTTTACTGAGTCCTCAATTGTCCAGCCGCCCTCGGTCCAATCGGTTGCAGAAATGCGTACAAACAAAGGCTTTTCATCAGGCCAAACCTGCTTTACGCTATCTACCACTTCCAATAGCAGACGGATCCTGTTCTCAAAGCTACCGCCATACTCGTCAGTTCGCTGGTTACTTAATGGCGAATAAAACTGGTGTAATAAATACCCATGCGCAGCATGCAGTTCAATTACGTCGATGCCAACTTTTAATGCTCGTTCTGTAGCTGCTTTAAAATCTGCTTTTACTTTTTCAATACCAGCTTTATCCAGTGCTATGGGTGCAACCTCTTCAGGTATAAAAGGCACGGCACTTGCTGATACTGTTTCCCAGCCGTTTGCGTAGTCGGGTAATATCTGTTTACCTCTTTCGTCCCACGGGCGCTCATGGCTTGCCTTACGGCCTGCGTGTGCCAGTTGTAAGCCCATATATGCGCCATGCTGGTGCACAAAATCAGTAATCTCTTTAAGCTTATCTATGTGCTCGTCTTTGTAGATGCCCAAATCGGCATAAGTAATACGCCCTTCGGGTGAAACCGCGATAGCTTCACTGATAATCAGCGCTGCGCCGCCTACTGCCCTGCTGCCTATATGCACCAAGTGCCAGTCTGTAGCAAAACCGTCGGTGCTGGAATATTCGCACATTGGCGATACCGCTATGCGGTTTCGCAATTCAATGTCTTTTATTTTTAAAGGTGAAAATAACTGTGCCATAATGTTATCAAATTTATATGCTTAAATCACCTTTACAAGTGCAGTAGTGTCATATCTAAACTTATGATACAAATCTGAGAGTTTAACTTTAACTAACTATTAATACTGCATGAGTTAAGATAACAAAAGGCAGGATCAGCTTTTTACACTGCCTGCCTTATGTCATTACACAAAACTTGATTACTTATTTATTTAAATCTTCATCATTTTTAGGATACCCTTCTTCGTCCAGATCATCCCGGTCATCTTCTGGCGTGCGCGAAAGTTCTTCGTCGATAGGGTCAAGTTCCGTGATCTTGCCATCGTCAATGTGCATACCTAACTGGTCAGCATCCGTTTCTATCGAACGGTTTTTATCATATTCGCCACGGGTATCATAAGGGTTTGCCTCATCATAGCTCGAATCAAAGTCGCTGCCACCAGGCGCTGCTGTATCAAATAATGCCGGCGGATCATAGTCCGGGTCATCACCGTCCACCTCAATTTCGTAACTATCAGTTTCCGGATCGTATTTTAAATCCTGAGCTGCTGACTCTTCACCCAGCTCATCTTTCATTTTTTTATCTCTGTCCAGGTTTTCATCATTAAACTCTGGGTAAAATTGATCTTTGTTCATCGGTTGGTCATTTACGTACGATATTAAAACACAGGAAAATGTATTGTGTTTAAAAATTTTACCCTCATTATGAAAACACAAGAATTAATTGAAACCGTGCAGGCCCTGATCCATACCGACAGGGGGCTGCTTGCTATGGACGAAAGTACCGGCACCTGCAACCAACGTTTTGCTGCACTTAACATCCCGCAGACAGAAGAATATCGCCGCAAATACCGCGAGCTGATTGTGACCACTCCTGGGTTAAGTGAGGCCATTAGCGGCGCTATTTTATTCGATGAAACAGTTTACCAAACCACTGCCGACGGCACTCCATTTATGGAGATATTAAAACGGAACGGAATAATCCCCGGCATTAAGGTGGACGAAAGCACGATGGATCTGGCCGGTTTTCCGGGTGAAAAGATTACAAAAGGAATTGATGGCCTGCCCGAAAGGCTGGGTAAATACTATGAACTGGGCAACCGTTTTGCGAAATGGCGTGCCGTTATTACCATAGGCAAAGGCATCCCAACCGATGCCTGTATCAACGCTAACACACATCTTTTGGCCCGATACGCGGCTATGTGCCAGCAGGCGGGCATTGTACCTATTGTAGAACCTGAAGTATTGATGGATGGCAGCCATAGTATTGACGACTGTTATAATGCAACTAAGCGATCATTACATTCGCTTTTTAACCAACTTTACGAGCAAAACGTTTACCTGCCCGGTTTAATATTAAAGCCTAACATGGTGGTATCCGGCAAGGATGCACAAGTACAAGCCAGCGTTGAAGACGTGGCAGATGCTACTGTAAATTGCTTTTTAGATAACGTATCTGCTTCTACAGGCGGCATTGCATTTTTATCAGGTGGGCAATTGCCAGAATTAGCAGCTGCACATTTAAATGCTATGGAAGTTAAATACAAAGAACGCATGCCATGGGGCTTAACTTATTCATTTTCGAGGGCGATACAACAACCTGCGCTTGATTACTGGGCTGGCAAAGATGAAAATGTTGAACATGCACAACAGTTGTTGCATGAAACAGCATTGCTTGCAAAAAAAGCAAGGGCTGGGCAATTGTGATAAAATTGAATAAGTAATTGGCAATAATATGTTTGCTATTACATAGCATTCGTGCTATTTTGTGTCAGTAAAACAATTAAACCAATCTGTAATGTTATCACATCGTCGGCCTTTAAAAACGCTTATATTTTTAGCGCTTTTAACAATTACATTTCACCTGCATGCCCAAACAGGGCGCACGGTAGTTGATTTTGATAAAGGCTGGCGTTTCCATTTAGGGGATGCTCCGGAAGCAAAAACTGCCGCTTACGCTGATAAAAACTGGCGCTTGCTTGATCTGCCGCACGATTGGAGCATTGAGGGCACATTCAGTAAAGACAACCCTGCAAAAGCCGAAGGCGGCGCACTGCCGGGCGGCATTGGCTGGTACCGCAAGACATTTACCATACCTGCAGGCGATAAAGGCAAACTGATCTATATTGATTTTGATGGCGTTTATCAGAAAAGCGAGGTTTGGATCAACGGGCATCATTTAGGTTTCAGGCCTAATGGTTATATATCTTTCAGGTACGGGCTTACTCCTTACCTTAAAATAGGCGGCAGTAACACTATTGCCGTAAAGGTTGACAATTCGGTTCAGCCAAACTCGCGCTGGTATTCTGGCTCGGGTATTTACCGCCATGTATGGCTGGTAAAAACTAACCCGGTAGCAGTTGATCTTTGGGGCACCTATGTAACCACGCCCCGTGTAAACAATCAGGAGGCAGAAGTGAAAGTGAGTACACGCATACGTACCATATACCCTAATGCAAAATTTAAGGCAGTAACTTCGGTAATAGACCCACAAGGCAAACAGGTAGCCAGCGCAGTAAGCAATGATCTTAAAGTGATGGACTCAGTGTCGACACTTAATCAGTCTTTTACCATCAAAACACCGCAACTATGGTCTGTAGATCATCCATCTCTATATAAAGCCACCACACGCATCTATGTAAATAACCAACTTGTCGATACCTATACCACACCATTTGGTATCAGGTATTTTGATTTTGATGCAGATAAAGGTTTTAGCCTTAATGGCAAGCCTTTAAAAATCTTAGGTGTTTGCGATCACCACGATCTTGGCAGCCTTGGTGCAGCGGTAAACACCCGCGCACTTGAACGCCAGTTACAGATTTTAAAAGCAATGGGTTGCAACGGTATCCGCACATCGCACAATCCGCCTGCGCCGGAACTGCTTGACCTGTGCGACAAAATGGGCTTTATTGTAATGGACGAGGCTTTTGATTGCTGGCGCAAACAAAAGGTTGAATACGATTATCACCTTTACTTTGATAAATGGCATAAACGCGACCTGGTTGACCAGCTACTTCGCGACCGTAACCACCCAAGTGTAATGATGTGGAGCATCGGCAATGAGATACCCGAGCAGGGCGACTCAACAGGTACAGCCATTGCACGCGAACTGGCAGGCATTGTACGCCAGTACGATAACCGCCCAATTACGGATGCAAACGACCAGCCTTATGCTAAAAATTCGATCATACGTTCTGGTGCGGTTGACCTTATAGGCTACAATTATCACCACCGCGATTATGTGAAGTTCCATGAGATTTTCCTTGGTGCAAAATTTATCGGTACAGAAACAACATCGGCGCTGGAAACACGAGGATATTATGATATGCCTTCAGACAGTATCCGCCGCTGGCCTGCACAGTGGAATAAGCCTTTTACCAACCCTAATGGCAATGTAGTTTCGGCTTATGATAACGTGTCGGCGCCATGGGGATCAACGCATGAGGAAACCTGGAAACTGATCAAAAAATATGATTACCTGTCGGGTATGTACATCTGGACAGGCTTTGATTACTTAGGAGAACCAACACCTTACACCTGGCCATCACGCAGTTCGTATTTTGGCATTATAGACCTGGCTGGTTTCCCTAAAGACCTGTACTATATGTACCAAAGCGAGTGGACTAATAAGCCGGTACTGCACATCTTCCCGCATTGGAACTGGCAGCCGGGCAAAACGGTTGATGTTTGGGCATACTATAACAATGCCGATGAAGTAGAGCTGTTTCTGAATGGTAAATCGCTTGGTATTAAAAAGAAACAAGGCGACGACCTGCACGTCATGTGGCGTTTAAAATTTGAACCGGGCACATTAAAAGCGGTATCTCGCTTAAACGGCAAAACTGTTTTAACGCGTACTATAAATACTGCCGGTAAGCCAGCTAAAATAGAATTAACGGCTGACAGAAGTACCATTAAAGCAGATGGCAAAGACCTATCGTTTGTAACCGTTAAAGTATTAGACAAAGATGGCAACCTTGTACCTGACGCCGAAGACAAGCTAACATTCAAGTTAAACGGGCAAGCCTTTATTGCTGGTGTTGATAACGGCGACCCGGTAAGCCATGATCCGTTCAAAGCCAGCTGGCGTAAAGCGTTTCATGGTTTGGCATTAGCTATTATACAAGCCAAATATAAACCCGGCGTAGCTACCTTAACTGCAACGGGTGCAGGTTTACAAACTGCTAATCTGAAGATTGTAATGAAGTGAGGATTAAATTCCATTGAATAATAATACTGTAGAGGCACAAGATTTGTGCCTTTGCTTTTAACCCCCTCCCTAACCCTCCCCGAGGAGGGAACTTTCTTTTTACGTTTAAATACCGAACCGACTTAACATAACCGCCCTAAATGTATTTCCTCTCAAACGAGAGACTATTTCTGTCACAACTTCCTTACGCCTTGCTATTGGTACGCCTTTACCAATTCGTTATATTGTGCAATCAAATAGCAATAACTTGAAAAGAAAAGACTTCCTATACCTTAGCGGCATGGGCCTTAGTGCGGCTATGATGCCCAATATTCCGGTGATTGGTTCGCCTGTAAATCCTGAGAAAGCGCTGGAAAATGTTGATGTATCGTTGAAAAAACGCATGGCCGATGTTGCTCTAAACACGGCAAAATCAAGAGGTGCCAGCTACGCCGATGTACGTATAGGACGTTACCTTAACCAGTCGGTTATCACGCGGGAAGACAAGGTGCAGAACATTGCCAATACTGAATCGTACGGAATGGGGGTGCGTGTGTTAGCCGATGGTTGCTGGGGCTTTGCAGCTACTAACAAAATGGACAATGACAGTATTGCGAAAGCTGCCGAACTTGCGGTACGCATTGCTAAAGACAATGCTAAATTACTAACGACTCCTGTTCAGCTTGCTCCACAAAAAGGTTATGGTGAAGTAAACTGGAAAACACCTATCCAGAAAAATGCATTTGAAGTACCTATTAAAGATAAAGTTGAGCTGCTTTTGGCTGCCAATAATGAAGCCTTAAAACTGGGTGCAAATTTCATAAACAACTCGCTGTTTATGATTAACGAGCAGAAGTATTTTGCTTCTACAGATGGCTCATACATTGATCAGGACATTCACCGCATTTGGCCAAGCTTCACCATCACCAAAACCGATGCAAAAAGTGGCAAGTTTGAAACGCGCAATTCATTAGGCGCACCAATGGGTATGGGTTACGAATACCTGGTTCCTGACAGTTCAACAGTAATTAACGGCATATTCCCTATTTTTACTACGCATTACAATATGCTGGAAGATGCCCGCATTGCCACCTCTCAGTTAGATGAAAAACTGAAAGCCAAACCGATTGAACCCGGCAAATACGACCTGATACTTGATCCGACTAACTTGTTCCTGACCATTCACGAGTCGGTTGGCCACCCTACCGAACTGGACCGCGTACTTGGCTACGAGGCGAACTTTGCAGGTACCAGCTTTTTAACATTGGATAAATGGAAGTCGGGCAAGTTTAACTTTGGCAGTAAGATTGTAAACTTTGTAGGCGACAAAACTCAACCCAATGCATTAGGCACAGTAGGCTATGATGACGAAGGGGTGAAATGCGGCAAGTGGGACATCATTAAAGATGGTGTACTTGTAAATTACCAAACCATACGCGACCAGGCGCATATCCTGGGGCTTGAGGCTTCACAAGGTTGCTGCTACGCCGACGACTGGAGTTCTATTCAGTTTCAGCGCATGCCTAACGTAAGCCTGCAACCGGGTAAAGCAAAGCTTAGTCCGGCAGAGCTGATTAAAAACACCGAGAAAGGCCTATATATGTTTGGCCGTAACTCTTACTCTATCGATCAGCAGCGTTACAATTTTCAGTTCAGTAGCCAGCTTTGCTATGAGATCAATAACGGTAAAATTACAGGCATGGTTAGCGGGGCTGCCTATCAGGCCAATACACAGGAGTTCTGGAACTCGTGCTCGGCTATTTGCGATGCCAGCGATTATCGCTTAGGAGGTTCATTCTTTGACGGTAAGGGCCAGCCGCAACAGGTAAGCGCCGTATCGCACGGATGTGCAACAACTAAGTTTGACAAAGTAAATGTGATCAATACCAGCAGGAGGATCTGATCTTTTTAAATAAAAAAGCCCACAATATCGTGGGCTTACTTGTTTCTTGTATCTGGTATCTTACTTCTTTGTTACACTGCGTCAGACAATGAACTGAATGTAAAGTCGCGGATTTTCATTGGCGGTATCAATGCGCTTTGGAATGATTCGCCGCTTACGGTACGCTCCGGTTTGCCAAGCGCTTCCAGGTTGTTCAGCATAATTACCGGGCTTTCGTTGAAACGGAAGTTTTTCACCGGGAATTTGATCTGCCCGTTTTCAATATAGAAAGTACCGTCGCGGGTAAGGCCTGTATAGAGTAAAGTTTGCGGATCAACCTCGCGGATGTACCACAAGCGGGTAACTAAAATACCTTTTTCAGTGCTTTTGATCAGATCTTCTATTGAACCTTCGCCGCCTTCCATAATCACTCCACCCGGCCCAGGCATTGGTTTAACACCTTTCTTCTGCGCCCAGTAACGCGAGTAATACAGGTTTTTAATTACCCCCTTCTCAATCCAGTTTACCTTTTGCTGCGGCTGGCCATCACCCGACCAAGTACTTGTAGGTAAACGCGGATCCGCCGGATCCGAATAAATATTTACCCGTTCGTCAACCAGTTTTTCACCTAACCTTGTACCGCCACCAGCTTTACTTAAAAAGCTGCGGCCCTCATCTGCGCTACGTGCATCAAGGCTGCCATATAGGTTTTCCAGCAAAACGATACCGGCTGCCGGTTCCAGGATCACGGTATATTTACCCGGCTCAATAGCTTTTGCAGTTACAGAACCGCTTGCCTTTTGCGCAGCAATTTTTGTAAGCTTAAGGGTATCCATATCATTAAAGTCCTCGTAATCTTTTGTCGCATAGCCAGAGCCAAGGCTGTCTGGTGTACGCATGGTGATCGAGAAGTTAATGTCAGAATACTTATTATAAGCAAACAAACCGTGCGAGTTCATCATGGCGCTGAAACTGCCTGTATTTTGCAAAAATCCAGCAGCAGTAAGCTTACTTTCTTTTGCCACATTTAAGCTTGCCTCTACCATATCTGCACGCTGCTTAGGTGTCATCTCCGCAGTTTTCTGATCGTAAAGCTTTGGGTTAGTCGGCCCATAAGTTTGCGGCCCTAAGAACGGCATGTATTCCGGGTTTTCCGGTGCCAGCTGTGCCAGTTCTTCAGAACGGCGCACTGCAGTTTCTATCGACTTATCGTCGTATTCATTTAAAGTAACAACACCTAATTTTTTACCGAAAGCAGAAGAAATAACCATACTGGTTGTGCTAACTGCTCCGCTTGTTGAAACCGAGTTGCGCGCATAGCGAATATTACCGCTGTTTGAACCACTAAAGTTTATTTCGCATTCATCGGCTTTTGAGTAGCTAAGCGCCTTCTTCATTAAAGCCTGCGCTTCTTCCTGACTTAGTATAGCCATATTGGTTTAGATTTTTCTTGCTGTATTAATAATGTTAACTCCGTTAAAACGCGCGGTAGACGAACCATGCGAGACTGCGCTCACCTGCTCAGGCTGTCCCTTACCGTCAAAGAACGAACCGCCCAGGCGATAATCACGCTCATCGCATACGGCAGAACATGAATTCCAGAACTCCTGTGTGTTCGACTGGTAAGCCACATCATTAAGCATCCCTACAATCTTACCGTTGCGTACCTCGTAATAAAGCTGCCCGCTGAATTGAAAATTGTAACGCTGCTGATCTATAGAGAAAGAGCTATCGCCAATGATATAAATACCTTTTTCTACATTCTTGATCATATCAGACGGAGTTAAAGGTGCTTTGCCAGGCTGTAAGGATATATTAGGCATACGTTGGAATTGTACATCATTCCAGCTATCGGCATAGCAGCATCCCTGAGATGCATTTAACCCGAGAATGTGTGCCTGATCGCGTATCGTCTGGTAATTTACAAGCGTACCATCTTTAATGATGTCCCACTTACCGCATTTTACCCCTTCATCATCATAACCAACAGCACCTAAAGAACCCGGCTGTGTTTTATCTGCAACGATGTTTACGTTTTTACTACCGAAGTTGAATTTGCCCGATTTCCATTTGTCAAGCGTAAGGAAACTGGTACCTGCAAAATTAGCCTCGTACCCAAGCACACGGTCAAGCTCTGAAGGGTGGCCAACCGATTCGTGGATGGTAAGCCACATGTTAGTAGGATCAAGGATCAGATCGTACTTACCAGGCTCAACAGATTTAGCAGCAAGCTTTTGCCCAGTTTGCAAACCTGCAAGCCCAGCATCCTCAATCATATCATAACGGTCGCGGTAAAGCATGGTAGGCATACCTTTAATCTTGTCGCTATCACGCGGCATCAGATACTCATAGCCCATTCCGCGTGGTGCGCTCAGGGCATTACGGGTAATAAATTTACCCGATTTCTGGTCTATTTTGGTGGCATAAAACGTAGGCCATATACGATGAATATCCTGATCAATGTATGAGCCATCTGTTGAGGCAAAGTACTTTTGCTCATTCACCAGGAAAATAATGGAAGTAACATAGTTCGCTCCCGCTTTCATTGCGGTATCATTCACCTTCAGCAACAGGTCAACTTTATCCTTAATAGGTACTTCGAAACCATTTTTCTCGATCGGCGCCTTCCAACTCACTTCACCGTAACCCTTTTGCGGGGCCAACTGTACGGGTTCGCTTTGCAAGCGTGCGTTCTCTTTGGCAATAGCTACTGCATCGGCTGCTGCACGTGCAATGCTATCATTGTCCATACGATCAGTAGCGGCAAAACCCCAGCATCCATCTGCAAGTACGCGTACACCCATACCGTATGATTCGGTATTGACTACGTTTTGCACTTTGTTTTCACGGGTTACCACAAACTCACGCAAGTAGCGGCCAATGCGTACATCAGTGTACGTTGCTCCTTTTGACCGTGCCGCATTAAGCGCAACATCAGCCATACGTTTTTTAAGGGCAACATCAATGCCGCCCTGCAAAGCTGCCTCTTGTGAGATCGGTGCACCAATAACAGGGATACGGCTCAGCATGGCTCCTCCGAAGCCCATACCGGTGAGATAAAGAAAATCTTTCCTTTTCAAAATTGTTAAGGTTTTGATTAAAAAATGAACTATTCAGAAGGTCAGTCTGGCAGATGTGTTCGTAATTTAAATAATTATTTTCAGAAGTGAATAATCACCTTACAATTTTTGAGAATTACTCGCCGGGAAACCGTAATCCAATTTGTGCCCGTGACAGATCGAGCATGCGCATCATCTCGCGCGAAAGGTGGTGTGTAATGATGGGACTTTCAGTCTTGCCGTCTTGTATTAACTGGCAAAAATGTTCGGTTTCATAATTAAGTCCGCCTGCTGCAAAAGGTTCATCTAAAGTAACGATACGGCCATCCAGATATTCGATAGTGACCTTTTGGGGATTCCACCAGTTTTTATGAATAGTGATGTGCCCCTGAGTGCCAGCTATCAAAGCATCGCCTTTACCGTGCAGGTCAAAACCGCAATACAACTGTGAATAACCTTTTTCGTGCCTGCTTTGAATAATGGCAAACATATCAACTTTGTTGTCGGCAATGTGGCCAAGGGTTTGCATTTCAAGCGTATTGCCCAACCACTCAGCCGCCAGGAAAACCTCATAAGGTAAAATGGCCATAATGCCGCCGCCAATGCCCTCGTAACTAAAATTAGGATGATCCGGTGGTAAATCGGCAACTGATGAACCGGCACGCACGTAAGCTACATCGCCGATTGGATCATTGATCAAATGCTCGCGAAGTTTACGGTAGGCCGGGAAGAAGGGCGGTTTCATGCCTTCCATAAAAAGCAGGTTCTTCTGCTTAGCTAAAGCTAATACAGGCTCAAGCTGTTGCAGGTTAACCATTGATGGCTTTTCGCACAATACATGCTTACCTGCATTAAGCGCAAGTGTACTGTAATGGGCATGGCTATCGGGCAGGGTTGCAATGTAAACAGCATCGATATCTGATGCCAGCAACTCTTCAGCAGATGAAAAGGCCGTACCACCATATTTTGCCGTAAACTCCTGAACATTTTCGGCTCGGCGCGCCCATGCGCCAACATATTGTGCATTAACAACAGCGGCCAGACCCTGCATAAAACGATGCGAGATCCGGCCGCAGCCTATAATACCTATTTTAACCATACCTGTTACTGGTACTGGATATAAATTGGGTGTGGTGTATATCTTTTGATGACCTCTTCTGGTGTTAGCATGTGGTGAGGCGCTTTTTTGATATCGTTTTTGTAGAACAATTTAAAGCCGGTGAACTGTACAGGTTCGCCTTGTACAAAGTAACGATAAGTACCTGTTTTAAGGTCTGGTTCGCCCCAGCCGTCCATATCAATTACAGTTTGTACTTCTTTACGTAATTTGATGTTTTTGTAGTTGGTTAACATCTTTTTAGTAAAGCGGTGTACAATTAAAATTTTCGGAGGTAAGTGGTATGTATTTACCAGGTTAGCCAGGTAACCCGAAACATAATTCACGTCTTCCGCATCATAAGTTCCAATTTTACGGCCCGGTTTGGTTCCGTCTTTCATAGAAAACTCAGGGTCCATACCGAAATGCACATTAGGCATTTTCAGGTATTTTTCTAACAAAGGCAACTCTGCGCGTATGTTACTTAAAGCAACCTGCACGTCAAGAAATACAATGCCATGTACTTTTTTAGCCAGTACTAATACAGAGTCGATCTGTTTAAATGGCATGCGGTAACGGTATTTACCGTCTTTACCACCGTCGCCCTGTGCTACTACAGCAATGTAGTGCAAAGCAGGCATTACAGGGATAGAAGGATCAGCCTTCTCCCAATGCTTTACTTCGCCGCGCAATTTGTTCAGCATCTCGTTTGGCGGCAGCTCGCCAAGGATACCCATCTTTTTAGAATACAGGTTACCGTAGAAAGCTACAATTCTGTGGAATGGTAATATAGCACCGTCCATTGGGTAAGGTGCATTTTTAACAGGCCAGCGGCCGGTGGTATCACCGTTAGCCAGGCGTTTCATCAAGCTATCGTATTTGGCTTTATCCAACGGCGGATAGTGCTCTTTTACAATCGAAAGCGTATCAATGGTGTCTGCTTTAGCAACTTCGGTACTGGTTTTTGTTTTTGTAGTGGTTGTAGTGGTTGATTTGTTACCGTTGTTGCAGTTAGTAAACAATAAAACGGTTCCAACGGCAAGTGATCCGGTCAGAAAGAAAGCCTTTAAGTTCATTTATAGTAAGTTGATGTTTTGCAGCAATATGCTAAATTATTTGATAGTTATTTGAATATTCACAAAGTTAATTTAGTAACTTCTTAATTTAACCTACTGTAAGTTTCAAGGGGGTATTTATAATGAATTAGCCTATGAACAAGTATTTGTTAAAGCTGTTTTATTTTGTCTTATAAAATTTACCAAACACACCCAACGGCAACTTAATACCCGATGTTGCCTGCAGATAAAGTTCGCCGGTTTCCAGGTTTTGCACCTGCGGAAAAGCGCCTTTGATCAGGTTTTCTACGATGACAGACGAAAAGCCCAGCGAATAGGTATTTAATATCAGGAAGTGTTCTTCAGGGTCAAGCAACTGAACCACATCCTGCATCATTTCATTGATGTGGTCTTCCAGCTTCCATTTTTCGCCGTTAGGGCCGTGGCCATAAGCAGGCGGATCCAAAATAATACCGTTATATTTTTTACCGCGCTTTATTTCGCGCTTTACAAATTTCAGGGCATCCTCAACTACCCAGCGTATATTTTCCAGTTCAGACAGTTCCTGATTTTCATTTGCCCAGGTAACTACCTGCCTTATCGAATCTACGTGCGTAGTATCGGCACCGGCCGCACGCGCAATTAAAGATGCGCCGCCTGTATAGGCAAATAAGTTAAGTACTTTGGGGCTTGGCGTTTTAAACCGCTTTACATTTTTAGAGATATAATCCCAGTTTACAGCCTGCTCGGGGAAAATGCCCACATGCTTAAATGAAGTAAGCCCCAAACGGAACCTGATGGTTACATCATTATTTTGATAAGTAATATGCCAGCGATCAGCTGCTTTAGGGTCTTTCTTAATCCATTCGCCTGATGTAGCCGAACGCCCTTTGAAACGGATATGATGCTGCTTGTTCCACTCGCTTTGCGGCAAGGCTTTGCTCCAAACAGCCTGTGGTTCAGGGCGGATCAGGATTAAATTGCCAAAACGTTCCAGTTTTTCAAAATCGCCGCAATCAATCAGCTCATAGTCTTTCCAGTGTTCGGGCGTAAGGAGTTGGATCATCTTTAGTGGCGAGTTTTGAGTTACGAGTGTCTGAGTATTAATTCGCAAAGATACTAATACAAATGAGTATTGATAATAGATTAGTTTAGGCTTACCCCTTGACAACGTTTTGGCTAAAGCATTGTCTCTACTTTTCCCCTTAAAAGGGGAATGCACAGCAATTACTTTAAGTAGAAACTTAAAAAAGGGTCAAGAATTATGGCTTACCCCTTGACAATGTAACTACTTAACATACTGCCTCTACACTTCCCTTTTAAGGGGAATGCACTGCTATTGCTAATTGTACTGACTTTAATAAGGGGTCAGAAATGAATTAAAGTATCCCAATCACTATTGACCAATCTACAGCTTTTCTCTCGCCGCTTGTGTAAACTTACTGGCGAACACAAAGTCGTTCAGTTCTTTGTTGTCGGTATGGGCAATGTCTTTATTTGAGCCTTCCCACCATTTTTTACCTTGGTAAAGGAAAATGATATGATCACCTATACCCATTACCGAGTTCATGTCGTGCGTTACAATAACGGTTGTGATTTTATACTCCTGAGTAATTTCATTGATGAGTTCGTCAATCAGTATGGAAGTCTGCGGATCAAGGCCCGAGTTCGGTTCGTCAACGAACAGGTATTTAGGCTCCATTGATATGGCGCGGGCAATACCCACACGCTTTTTCATACCGCCCGATAGTTCTGCCGGAAAAAGATCGTTCTTGCCTTTCAGATTCACCCGTTCTAAGCAGAAGTTGGCACGGTCAAGCTTTTCGCTTTTAGACATATCAGTGAACAGGTTAAGCGGAAAAATGATATTCTGCTCAACCGTCATGGAGTCAAACAATGCCGAGTTTTGAAACAGCATACCAATTTGCTTGCGGGTAGGTACACGTTGTTCAAAATCCATGTGAGTAAAGTTTTCGCCGTCAAAAATCACTTCTCCTTTTGTTGGTTCATGCAGGCCTACGATACATTTAAGCAAAGTTGTTTTACCCGAACCCGAACCACCTATGATAAGGTTGTTTTTACCGGCTTCAAATGTTGCTGATATACCACGCAGTACATCATTATCCCCGAAGGTTTTGTAAATATCCTGTATCTCGATCATAACATTACCCTCGAAATTACTAAGTCAGCAAATAAGATCATGATACAGCTATATACTACACCGCGTGTAGCAGATTGACCAACTTCAAGCGCACCGCCTGAAGTATAAAACCCCTGGTAAGCGCAAACAGTAGTGATAATAAATCCGAAAAAAATTGATTTCACAATAGACACCTGCATACTTACCGGGTTAAAGCCATCTGTTAAACCAGTCATATAATCAGATGTTGATACGTCGCCAGATGCGGCACAGGCAATGTAACCACCAATAAGGCCAAGGGCTATAGAGATGATGTTTAACAGCGGGATCATGGTTACGCCCGATATTACTTTAGGAGCAATTAAATACCCCGGGGCGTTTACCCCCATAATTTCTAAAGCATCTATCTGCTCGGTTACACGCATGGTACCAATCTGCGATGCAATGCTTGACCCTACCCTGCCTGCCAGTACCAGCGCAGAAATGGTTGGACTAAATTCAAGTATGGTTGAATCGCGGGTAATACCGCCAACAATACTTTTAGGGATCAGGTCGCTCACCAACTGAAACGCTGTTTGTATAGTAGCAACCGCACCGATAAATACCGAAATGATACTGATAATGCCTAACGAACCGACACCGATGGATACCATCTCGCGCATTACCTCTGCCCAGTAAACACTGAACTTTTCGGGTCGCTTAAAACTTAAGCGTATTAATAGTATATATTTTCCAAAAGCAGTAAACATTCTGTTTAATTAATGACCGGCCAAAAATACATTTTTTAAAGTGCGTACTTAAACTTATAACAATTGAACTACATTTAAGCATGAAAAACGCTTTAATTACTGGTGCTACCAAAGGTATTGGCCATGCCATTGCGCTCGCATTTGCTAAAGAAGGAATAAACCTTGCAATTTGTTCGCGAAATATAAAAGATTTACAGCAAACCCGGGAACAACTGCTTGCAGTTAACCCTCATATCACTGTTTCGGCAACCGTAGCCGATGCCAGTATCAAACAGCAGTTACTGCAATTTGCGCAACAAGCCGAGAAAGAATTAGGCAGTATCAGCGTGATTGTAAACAATGTAGGCACATTTATTCCATCATCGATACTTGATGATACAGAAGATACTTTCGACACCCAGATGAATACCAATCTTCGCCCGGGGTATGAGTTGTACCGTTATTTCGGCAAAAAACTGATGGCAGCAAAAGAAGGCCATATTTTCAACATTTGTTCAGTAGCCGCTTTATCGCCCGTTGTAACAGCCGGAACTTATAGTGTAACAAAGGCAGCAGTGTATAGTCTTAGTAATATAATGAGGCTCGAAATGCAGCAATATGGTATAAAAGTAACTTCGGTAATACCCGGTTCAACCATAACCGCATCATGGGACGGCGTTGAGGTTGACAAAAGCCGTTTCGTGTTACCAGAAGACGTTGCAGCGGCAATAGTAACCATTTATAAAATGAGTACAGGCGCCAATGTAGACGAGATTATCATAAAACCTGTTTTTGGCCAGTTATAAAACAATCACTATACTCTAAAAACAATCATTATGGAAAAGAAACTCTATCGTGACGAACGCCGCAAAGTAATTGCAGGTGTTTGTGCGGGCTTAGCCGACTACTTCAATGTAGACGTCTCTATAGTAAGACTGATATTTGTATTAACACTTATCTTAAAAGGCAGCGGCACTTTAATTTATATCATTTTATGGATCGTATTGCCTAAGCGCGATTATAGCTTTATACCTCCGGCTGATTATGCCGTACCGCCTACCCAGCCATTTGGTTCACCCGCACCAGGCTATCAGCAAACCACCTATCAAGCTCCCTATCAGTCGGTTATAACTCCGCGCAAAGGACCATCAACCGCCGGTATTATCGGTGGGGTAGTATTGATTCTACTTGGTGCCGGCTTTTTGATAGATGAGCTGGACCTGATACCGGATATCGATTTTGAGCAATGGTGGCCGGTAATATTAGTAGCTGTAGGCCTTGTGCTTATTTTTTCGGGCAACAGAAATAAACCTGTCCAACCGCAATGGCAACAACCGGAAACTAAAGATGCCGAGGCAACTGAAGTAAAAGAAGATCCATCTGTTAACAACCCTAACGAAACTCAGCAATGAAAAAAGATAGATTAACGCCGGGTATTATCCTCGTGCTGATAGGCTTGGCTGTATTAGCAAGCAATTTCGGTTATCTCCATTTCCACTGGACTAACTTTGTATACCTGTGGCCGCTGTTTTTGGTAATTGGCGGTGTAAACTTGTTACTTGCAAACAATTATGCGCCGTGGGCAAGAGCTACCAAAATCATCGTACTGGTTGGCTGCCTGGGTATATTGTTCTTTGGCGACTTTGGTCACCGGTACCGCTTTTTCCCACACATATTTATTAACGGCCACAGCCATAATAACGACGGCGATAATGACGGTATTGATATTGGTGATGATGACGACGACAGCGACAGTACCAGTACAGGCTTGGTTAAAGTAGATGGCAACAGTTATTACCATACGCCTTTCACTAACGATATCCGCATTGCAAAGCTTAATTTAAACGGCGGTGCAACTACTTACAACCTCAGTGATACAACTAACCAGTTGTTTGCAGCAGACGTTAAAGAGTTTTATGGACATTACAGCCTTACCAATCACACGCAGGATTCTGTAAGTAATATCACTTTTGATATGAAAGGCGACCATAAAGCGCACTTTAGCTGGCATGGCAATAATAAATCAAACAAGGCCACTTTAAAGCTTAATGTATTGCCAGTATGGGATATGGATATTACGGCTGGTGCCACAGATTTGAACTTTGACCTTAGCAAGTTTAAAATCCGTAATTTTAATTTGCATGGTGGCGCAGCATCATTTGATGTAAAGCTCGGCCAGCCGGTTGCAGGCAGTTCAAACATAGATGTTTCATCAGGTGTATCTGATATTACGATCAGCATACCTAAAGATGCAGCTTGCAGCATTGAAACCAGCACAGGCTTGTCATCAAACAGCTTTGACGGCTTCAATAAAACAGAAGACAACCATTACGAAACACCAGGCTATGCCAACGCTAAAAATAAATTCGCTATTAAAATCAGCGGCGGCCTGTCAGACTTTAAAGTTAAACGTTATTAAAACCTCACACAATTGCTAACACATTAACCGCTTCTATAACCGGAAGCGGTTTTTTATTTTTATGCGATAAATGGAAGAGTTTTTACTGGTAATTAATGGCAAGCCCGAAGGCCCCTTTATTATCGAAGAGCTGAAGAAGCGTAACTTAAAACCAGGCGACTTTGTAAAGACACCAGAAATGGAAGATTATAAAGAAGCACAGGAAATAGCAGCGCTGCGTAAGTTATTCGGGTTTAGCAGGCCTTATGTGATCCCTCAATACTTTGGCGCCTTCGACCAGCGCTTATTAGCTTCGGTGATAGATTGGCTGACCATCACTGGCATTTGTACCGTACCGGCATTTTTTATTGTGCTGTTGTCTGATGCCAAAATATTCAACATTATTTTCAGTACCAGCCTTCTTGTTGTAATTCCGCTGCTATATACAATCTATCATATCGTGATGGAAAGCGGGCCCAAGCAGGGCACTTACGGCAAACAGCTATTAAATATAAAAGTAACCGACCTTTACGGAGAACGCATTACCAGAGCTCAGGCAGTTAGCCGCAACATATCTAAAATACTTTGTGTGATTACGTTAGGCGTAGGCTACCTGCTCAGTTTCTTCAACAAGAAACAACAATGCCTGCATGATATGGTGGCAGGGACATTAGTAGTAAAAGACAGGCTTATTTAGTTTTGAGTTACTGAGGTGTGAGTTCTGAGGTGCGAGGTATGACTTTATTAAATATCATTTAAATCTACATGACGTCTAATAGTCCTTCCTACCGGGGAGGATTTAGGAGGAGCATTACTTTTTTGTCTTTAAAGCCCTGATCATTTCCGGGTAGCCCATACGGCTCACCATAGCATTTACTGTATTGGCAATACGGTTTACTCTTGTAGGTTCGGTTTTAGCGCTGTTTATCCATTTAATAAAATAATCGCGGTGCCCGCGGGTGAGCGAGTTAAAAAACTCAAATGCTTCAGGTTCGTCATCAAAGCACTCCTGCAGGTCTTCAGGTATTTCCACTTTATAATCGTCATGCGTTTCCAGCTCTACCGCAACCATTGCCCCTTTGCTTTTTCGTATGCCTTTGCGCATATCTGCATTAATGGCCATAATAAAGCTTCCATCGCCCCAAGGCATTAATGCAACGCCAGCTATTGCAAAATTGTCAAGCTTGCCTTTTACCCGGAATGACTTTTTATTACCCGGCTTAAGCTCCAACGCCATATCCTGCGGAATGATGATATATGTCCAACCTGTTTTCTCGCCCTGCTCGGCAAACTGGTGTAAAACGGCGTTAAATTTTATCATAGTATACGTATGCTAATTATACTCAATTAAATAAAGCAAAATATCAGCTTGTAGTTCATTGTCGATGCTTTGCAGGGTAAAATAATCATCCGACAGCCAATTACCCAATTATTAAATTAACATGCTTAACAGTTAATTATCAATAAGATAACTATCGCAATAGATTAGCCTGATTACCTTTGCAGTGAAGTTACAAACTTCATATTGTTATTTACATTCGACGTAATTAATTGAATATTTTAATAGCAATTGTTGAAATTTTGATAAAAGTGTGGTTCTATTAAAAATACATTCAAATCACTGTAACTATCGCATACAAAGGCGTGTCTTATGGATATATAAATTATTACAATACCTTAAATATCAAATATTATGAAAACCTTAAAATCAGTTGTACTTGGCATTTGCTTATTATTAGCATGCAGTGTTGTCAAAGCAAATAACATAGTTAAAGAAGACAAAACCGCTTCACCTTATTTTGCCATTAATACTTATGTGGATGCTGTTAGTCTCGGCAAAGTGGAAGACCTGGACCTTGTAGTTGACAAAAGCGCAAAATTCAGCATGCTGCGTGGCAAAGACATCCTTAGCTATGACAAAGATCAAATGCTGGGTTTCTTAAAAGCCAACAAAGGCATTGAGCAAACCTGTACCGTAAAAACATCTGTTGTAAGCAACAATGCTGATGTAACCGTTGTAAAAGTAGACATGCAATATGCAGACTTTTTACGCAGCAACTACATTACCGTAAGCAATACCGGTAGCGGCTGGAAAATCACCGACGTATACTCTGTGTTTAAATAATTTAACTTTAAAATATTAAATATTAACGGGCGCCGAAAGGGCGCCTTTTTTGTTATCTATTTTTTACATAAACACCTATAAATCAGTTTGATGTTTTAATAGTTTTGGTTATTTTTATACTATTAACCCTAACCATTACAATTATGATCTCTCAAATCAACCTGATTTCTAATACCGAAGACGCGGTGTTAGATTTCCACTTTGGCACTTCTCAAACCTTTTATTTTAAGGTAGAAATTCAGGACAGCAATGGCAATCCTTTATTTACTGACAATGGGCAATGGAACGGCAAAACAAGCTTTGATCTGGGTAGTCCAACTTCTTTAATCGGCAACTACCTGGTCATATACTGGAGTTGCCTTGATCTAAACGGCGCAGGAAACCCATTTAATGCCTTAGCCATTGTTAGTCAGAACAATAAAAAATGCGCAGAACCACAGGTGTTTAAAGGCACAAGCATAGCAAACGGCAATGTGGATATGACTACAGCCAAAATTTTTAAAGCAGGCATATGAAAAAATTAATACTTGCATTAGTTTGCCTTGCTGCTTACTCAATTTGCGCTAAGGCACAAACCAACAATGCATCAAAATCGCTTGACACCAGTACGGTGGCCAAAACAATTGAGGCGGGCTGGGGAACATTGAATTATAGTGTGCCGGAGTCGCCGGCATTTAAAATATTAGGCACCAGCCCAAGCAGTATTATGCGGCCTACGTCAACCCGTAACATTGCTTTTTCAATAGGTAACTATTTTTTAAATAACGGCGCTACTATTCCGCAAAATCTGGCAGTGGAAATATCGCCAGCATTATTTGATCCCCATTTGAGCCTTACTAAATTCAGGCAAAACAGGTTTTGGTACACTTCGGCATTATCTGTTGGTACTAAAGTAAATACAGATAAAAGTTACGCGATAGCAGTTGGTGTAAAATTCAAACTACTTGACGAACAGGATTTACGGATGAATGATGTACTTATTAAAAAATTTGATGAATACGGTCCTAATTTGGTTAACGCTTTTGCAAATGCAGTAAAAACAGTTACCCGGCAACTAAAGGCCAATGACCCGACAAATACTGTAGACTTCCCTACTTATAGCCAGAATGTTGCAGATGCTTATCGCGATACCGCCAATGCAAAGCATGCGATGATAAAGAAATTGATAGATGCTGAGATCAACAGTTCTTTTGATGTAACCAAGATCTCAAAATTCAGGGACAGTATTAAAAAAGCCAACTGGAACAAACCCATATGGGATTTAGGCTTTGCCAGCTTATTTAATTCTAAGGATTCGCTTTTGCGCAACATTAAGGCTTTTTCAAAAATTGGTTTATGGACAACCTTTGGTGCGCCGCTTGGTGCTAAAGGGCAATTGCTGATCGGCTTATCTGCACAGCTAAAAGACAGCCTTAGCCGCAGCCTTAACATCGGCACGCTAAATATTGGCTCAAGGGCTTATTATGGTTCAAACGACCTGAAGGGCTTTATTGAGGCCAATGCCAATATGGAAACCCATCAGTCCGGAATATATAAAGCCAGCCTGGGTATAGAGACTACCTTTTTCGGTGGTATGTGGGTCGACTTTAGTTTAGGATTCAGTAAACAGGGCGGCTCGAAGGCAGTATTTACACCTGGCTTTAATCTGCTCTTTGGTAATCCTGAGAAAAAGAATGCAGGCAGTTAAAAAAAACAAATCAGGCTGCAAAGTGCAGCCTGATTTGTTAGTATAAATATTTTTTGATTGCTTTTTGCCAGCGGTCGTACCCTTCCTTTTTCAAATGTAGGTAGTCTGGTTTAAACAAAGATGAATCAGGTAATGAAGTTGCTTTGTCATATAGCACAGTGTTAACATCAATGTACTTCACATTACTATGATGGCTGATAAAATCTTTAATCAGGCTGTTAGTTGCATCTACATCTGCATAATGCGCTGCACGGCTAGGGCTTTTCTTAATGGATAACCAATACGTTGTACTGCCGGGCAGTTTCTGCTGAATCATGTTATACAGCGTAACAAAATCCTGGTAAACCTGCTGCGGTGTACGATTAGCGTTCAGGTCATTTTCTCCGGCATAAATAAATATATGCTCTGGCTGGTACGGAAACAAAATATAATTAGTGTAATACTTCACCCATTGTTCAAGGGTTGATCCGCCAACACCGCGCTTTAAAACGCGTTTATCCGGAAAACGCTGCTCAAGGTCGCCCCATAATCTGATTGACGAACTGCCGATAAACAGGTTGCCTCCTGGCTTAGGAAAATGCAGGCTGTCGGCTGTTTTAAATGCCCTGATCTCGTTATCAAACGGAAAACCGCTTTGAGCATGGCCGGGCTTAGCTGCCCATACCAGCAGCGCAATAAGGATTAGTTTTAGCTTCATATCAGATTTTATGATTGTGCAAGTCTTTCTTCAAAAAACAAAAATGGCAAAAAGCTTTCACTTCCCTGCACTACCCACAGCGGCCCGTCCTGGCAAAATAAAATAATCTTTAATTTTTGATCCTGCTTTTTCTCATATTCTGCAATTACCTGCAGGCACGAGCCGCAAGGCGTTACAGGCCTTGTCAAAGTAAAATCATCCGTATAAGCAGTAATAGCGATACTTTCAATTGGGTCTTCAGGATAATTAGCCCCCCAATGGAACAGCGCAACCCTTTCGGCACATAAACCCGAAGGGTAAGCCACGTTTTCCTGGTTGCTGCCATAAACGATACGCCCGCTTTGTAATTTAAGCGCCGCGCCTACTCTGAAA
Source organism: Mucilaginibacter sp. KACC 22063 (assembly GCF_028736115.1). Classification (NCBI taxonomy): domain Bacteria; kingdom Pseudomonadati; phylum Bacteroidota; class Sphingobacteriia; order Sphingobacteriales; family Sphingobacteriaceae; genus Mucilaginibacter; species Mucilaginibacter florum. Next base: position 3,861,156 of record NZ_CP117877.1, read on the forward strand.
TTAGAATATGGAGAGTGTGATTTTTTTAATGCTTCAGTTGCCTCAAGGCATAACGCGCGGTCTGCTTCATTAAGCTGCGCAGGGTTATCATATTCCTCAAAGCTTATTTTTATTTCGTGTTTATTCATTATCAGTAGCCCTTGTAAAAGAAGGGGATACAATATAAGGAATTGAATTGATAAAAAGAAGTAACGATAATAGTCAAAGTGTTCATTCTCTAAATCCTGAAAAAGTTTGCCGGTTTACCGGTTAGCCTTAGATAGCATTTACCAGATCTGTCCCAGCCTACGCAATTTGACCGTTCGGTGATTGCAGCTTACCTTAGCTACTTAACGATACCTTACATTAATGCCGTTTTCAAAAAAACACTTTGCTTTACTATTATCCCTGTTTGTTATTTGCACCCAACAATTATCAGCGCAAACAGATACCAGGCCGATAATTATCGGCTTGTCGGAAGCGTTTTATTCAAAAGTTTTAAATGAAACCAGAACCATCAATATCTATTTACCGGAAGGGTACAACCCAACCGATACGCTAAAATATCCGGTAATTTACATTCCTGATGGCGGCGAAGATGAAGATTTTATCCACCTTACGGGTATTATCCGCTTCGATACCCAGGCTTGGGTAAACCGGGTTCCGCAGTCGATTGTGGTAGGTATTAAAAATGTTAACAGAAGGCGCGATTTTACTTTCCCGGTCAACAATCTCGATTTCCTGGAAAAGACCGGCTTTAAAAAAGACCTGTTCCCCAAATATGGCGGCTCAACAAAATACATTGCCTTTCTTGAAAAAGAACTACAGCCCTATATTGCAAAAAAGTACAAAGCAAGCACCAATCGTACCATTATCGGCGAATCAATGGCAGGACTGTTGATTACCGAAATTGCACTAAACCATCCCTCCTTATTTAACACTTATATTATTGTAAGCCCCAGTTTGTGGTGGGGCGGCGAAGCCTTACTGCATCAACCCAATGCACTACTGCAAAACAAAATGCATAAGCCGGTTAATATTTATATAGGTGCCCCTAACAAAAAAGAAGACGAGCAAATGTATATCGATGCACAAGGCCTTTACAATATGCTTAAGGCGGATACCAACATCAGGTTGTTTTTTGATTATTTACCAGATGAGTCGCACGCCACTGTACTGCACCAGGCTGCATATAATGCGTTTAAAATGATTTATTCGAAAACAGGCCTTTAAATAATCTTATAAATTTCGTAACCACTTGTTGCTTTGCCCCCCCCGTAAGTTAGCAATACCTGTAAATGCCGCAACAAGCCCGAGGTCACATTACAGCACGGTTATTTTAAGACATTTATAGATGCCTACAAAGAGTTACCTCCCTTGGAAGGGTTAAGAAAACTCAGACAGAATCAATAATAAGCACTTACATTATTATATGTGAGATGCCGAAACAAGTTCGGCATGACGAATGAATAAAAAAAGCCCACCAAAAAGGTGAGCTTATCTTGTCTGTTATTCTCGTCTCTTGCTTCTAACTATGCAGCAACTTCTTCTTGTGCAATCAGCGGATTTACGTTTTCGTCATCCTTTTCTACACGCAGGTTTTGAACGATATGCTGCTGACGGGTCGGGGTATTTTTACCCATAAAGTATTCGAGCAATCCTTTAATGTTGGCGTCTTTTAAAATCACCGGATCAAGGCGCATGTCTTTACCAATGAATAAACCAAATTCCTCAGGCGATATCTCACCCAAACCTTTGAAACGGGTAATCTCTGGTTTGTTTCCTAACTTGGCTATGGCATTACGACGCTCTTCGTCACTGTAACAATAAATGGTTTCCTTCTTATTACGCACCCGGAACAGCGGTGTTTGCAGAATAAAAACATGCCCTGCCTTTACAAGATCCGGGAAAAACTGCAGGAAGAAGGTCATCATCAGCAATCTGATGTGCATACCGTCCACATCGGCATCGGTAGCTATTACTATGTTGTTATAGCGCAAACCATCTAATCCATCCTCAATGTTCAGCGCGTGCTGCAACAGGTTAAACTCTTCGTTTTCATAAACCACTTTTTTGGTAAGCCCAAAGCAGTTAAGCGGTTTACCTTTAAGGCTGAAAACGGCCTGTGTCATTACATCGCGCGATTTGGTGATAGATCCGCTGGCCGAATCACCTTCTGTAATAAACAAAGTGGTATCGCGGCGGCGTTCGTGGTTTTCTTCGAAATGCAACTTGCAATCGCGCAGTTTACGATTATGTAATGATGCTTTTTTGGCACGTTCGTTTGCCAGTTTTTTTATACCTGCTATATCTTTACGCTCACGTTCTGATTGTAAAATACGTTTTAACAGCGCATCGGCAGTTGCCTGGTTCTTATGCAGGTAATTATCAAGTTCTGTTTTAACAAAATCATTAATAAAGCCGCGTACAGTTGGCCCATCCGGCCCCACATTTTGCGAGCCAAGCTTGGTTTTGGTCTGCGACTCAAAAACAGGTTCCTGCACTTTTATGGCAATGGCGCCTACAATTGAAGCACGAACATCTGACGCATCAAATTCCTTTTTATAAAACTCCCGCACGGTTTTAACAACAGCTTCGCGGAAAGCTGCCTGGTGCGTACCGCCCTGCGTAGTGTGCTGGCCGTTAACAAATGAATAATACTCCTCTCCGTATTGCTGCCCGTGGGTCATGGCTATTTCTATATCCGTACCCTTAAGGTGGATGATGGGGTAACGCAAGGTTTCCGCATCGGTATTACGCAGCAAAAGGTCATGCAAACCTTTTTCCGAAAAATATTTTTGTCCGTTAAAGTTTACAGTAAGCCCGGCATTCAGAAAAACATAATTCCAGATCATGTTTTCTACAAACTCGGGTATAAAGCGGTAGTTGCGGAAAATGGAATCGTCGGGGATAAAATTGATAGCAGTACCATTACGCTGCGTGGTTTCCTTTTCAGGCTCATCACGTACAAGCTCGCCTTTGGTAAACTCAGCTATTTTAGTACGTCCGTCACGGTAAGATTGTACGATAAATGCACTGGAAAGTGCATTTACTGCTTTTGTACCCACACCGTTTAAGCCTACCGACTTTTGAAACGCCTTGCTATCGTACTTACCACCGGTATTGATCTTTGAAACGCAATCAATTACCTTACCTAAAGGTATACCGCGGCCATAATCGCGTACAGATACCTTATGGTCGCTCATATTAATATCGATGGTCTTTCCGGCACCCATTACAAACTCATCAATAGAGTTATCTACGATCTCTTTCAGCAATACATACACACCGTCGTCATAAGCAGAACCATCACCAAGCTTACCGATATACATACCCGGGCGCAGGCGGATGTGCTCTTTCCAGTCGAGCGAGCGTATACTGTCTTCACTATAATTAACTTCCATAAAATCGGGTTATACGTAGTACGTTAAGCAAATAACGCCATACGCAAGTCTTCTTGCAATTTAACTTATCAAGATATTAACATGCCTGCGGGTGCAGGCGCTTGATATACAAAGTTAACAATATTAAATGACGTATACCCGGATTGGGTAAGGCTTACTTAAACTTAATGCAATTGCGAGCCTTGTCAATCTCCTTGAAAAAATCGGGGCCTTTATCATTTGTTAAGCAAACAGCCATTAAGGCACCTGCCTTATTTTTTTGCAGGGTAATGATCAAAGCATATTTATAATGCTTTGTAGCAGGCGAATCATTCAGGTTTAACAGATATGATTTACCCACATCGGCATTATACTGGTTAAGTATGCGGTCTGTAAGATTACGAACAAAATAAGCGTTATCGGCACTAAAAGCGCTCACCTGCTCTTTACCAAGGCTGATGTATGCCGAATCTGGGTTGGTGTAAATACGGGTAATGCTTTTGTAGGGTTTAACAGCAAACCATATTTCAACCGAATGATCTGGCAGGGCAATAGCATAATCATATGTTAATTCTTCGCTGTTAACGGGTACTGTTTCTTTAAAGCCTTCAGGAAGGGTAAAGGTAACGCTGGCGTCAGACGCGGTGCGGTTGAAATCTCTTGATTGCTTGCTTACTTGAACAAATCTCATCTGCCCATACGACAGATGATGACATAGCAGCGCAGCAACTATGACAACAATAAGTTTTGATTGTCTAATAATAGCTTTCATTAATCAGGGTTGCTCAAAGGTACAGGTTAATACATTATGCTCACTAATATAGTATATAATTTACATTACTATTATTGATGATGAACAATCGTATAACCGGATAATATTTTTAATATATAATCAAATGTCTGATACCTGTTAAATATCAGCATGGTGATATACGTAAAAACCTATAGAAGGTTATAACTTAAAAAGGTTTAATTTATAACAGTAATATTTACTTCTTTTCACCAGCCCTTCATAATAACAGGATGCTTTTAAAATGTATGTGTAACAAACGCCTTTTTTAAGCTATTACTCGTATTTTTGCTATTTGTAAAATGCATACACATTTTAGTATTACTTAAACAAGTAACCCGAATAATTACAGGGATAATAGATAATGTATGCATTTATAATTATTTTAATGCCCTGAATAATTGCCCGTATTAAATGCAAGAAATAATTTATTAATGACGCCATTTGTTTATCATCATACGCTCTTATATAAAGGTGGCCGCTTCTTGTTTTTTACAAGCATTATATTAATGCTTGCCATATTTAAACCTCAAAATGTTTTAGCACAAACCCAAACAGCAGATCAGCTGGTGCAGAGCGCCAATGCCCGTGTAAACCAAAAAGATTACAAAGGCGCCATTGAAGACTTTACGCAGGCTATTGCATTAAACCCAAAGAACTTAGCTGATATCTATTTTTACCGCGCAAATGCGCATGCCGCCATACAGGAGAATGAAGCTGCGGTTGAGGATTTTACTAAGGCGCTTGAACTTAATCCTAAAATGGCCGATGCTTATTATTACCGTGCTAACGCCCATGCCAATAACAGGGCTTATGTAAATGCCATTGAAGACTATACTAGGGCAATCAGCATGAAACCGCAAAATGCCGACCTGTATCATTACCGCGCAAATGCCAAAACCAATATTGGTGATAATGCAGGTGCAATAGCTGATTTCACCCACGCTATCGTACTGACACCAAAGAATTACGAATTGTATATGTATCGCGGTTTGGCTAAAGCCAACATTAAAGATAATATAGGTGCTGTAGCCGATTACAACATAGCAGTTAAATTAAATCCTAATAATGCCGACCTGTTATACTATCGTGCAAATTCAGAAGCTACATTACAACGCTACACAGCAGCAATAGCCGACTTTACGCGTTCAATACAGTTAAACCCTAACCGGGCAGAAGCATTCCTTTACAGAGCCAATGCCAAGATGAACATTCATGATAATGCAGGAGCTATAGAAGATTATAAACGTGCCGCCGTTTTAAACCCCAATATTGCAGAGATCTACCATTACATGGGCAACGCCCGTACCAATGCCGCAGATAACAGAGGGGCCATAGCTGATTTTACGAAAGCGCTGGAGTTAAATCCCAACAACCCCGAACTTTATTTATACAGGGGTATTGCTAAAAATAATGTGAATGACAAAACCGGCGCAATGGCCGATTTTGATAAGGCCATTGAACTTAATCCCAGGCTAATCGAGGCTTATCAAAACCGCGCAGGCTTACGCATTGGCAACAAAGATTACGATGGTGCTTTTGCTGATGCCGATACGATCATAAAATTTAATCCGAGGTCTGAAAGGGCTTATATCATCCGTGGCTCTGCCAAGTATTCACTTAAAGATACGGTAGGCTCTTTAGCTGATTTTACAGCAGCCATAAACCTTAACCCCACAAGCGATTATGCCTACCTTGAGCGTGGCAAAGCCAAACGCGACCTACAGGATTATCGTGGCGCCATTGCTGACTTTAACAAGGCCATTTCATTAAAGCCACAAAACTCTGAAGTGTATATTAACCTGGCAATGGCCAAGGTTAAGCTGAGGGACTATAACGGCGCCATTGCCGATTATGAAAAGGTGCTACAAATGGATCCGAAAAATATGGATGCCTATGTAAAACTAACTACTGCCCTTACCCTTGCAAAGGATTATACAGATGCTATTAAGCTGATTAATACCGGGCTAAAGATAAACCCTAAAAATGCCGATCTATATGTGAGGCGCGGTATACTGCGCGATGCCATGCAAAATACCCGCGAGGCCTTGCTTGATTTTGACCGTGCTATTTTGATTGACAGTAACTCGTTTGAAGCTTATACCTGGCGTGGCAATGCCCGCGTGCATAATAAAGATTTTGAAGGAGCCTTTGCCGACCTTAACAAGGCCATGTCATTACGCACAACGGAAGATAATATGATCTTTTACGCCAATGCTAAAGTGGCTAATAAAGATTTTGGCGGTGCAATGGAAAGCTTTGACAAGGCCATTGATGAGTTTCCGAAAAGTGCTAAAATTTATATGGCGCGCGGACTTGCACGCAGTATTATGCCCGACTCAACAGGCGTTTTTGATGATTTTTCGAGGGCGATAGAACTGGAACCCAACAACGAGGACATTTATGTAAAACGCGGCATGGCCCGTATGAACCTCAAAGATACCATCAACTCGGAGCAAGACTATAATACGGCGCTATACTTTAACCCACGCAATGGCGATGCCTATTACAATCGCGGCATGGTAAAATACTATCTTAAAGATTACCGCGGTGCCATGCTGGATTTTAACATGACCATACAACTTGAACCCGATGCCAAGGCAGGTTATATTAAGCGCGGCGATTTAAAAGTTACCACCAAAGATTTTAAAGGTGCCTTTACTGATTATACCCAGGCGCTTACCATTGACCCTAAGGACCGGGCGGTTTATCTATCGCGGGGGTTATTACGCATCAAGTACCTCAATGATAAAAATAATGGCTGCTATGACCTGAGTAAATCAGGGGAACTGGGCCTGAAAGAAGCCTATGACGCCATTCGCAAATTCTGCAACTAAATACCCTAATCAGTAAATAGTACCATACATACACGTTTTAGCACCACAACTGTAAGTGGTAATCATGGTATATTTGTATATCATGAAAAAAGATTTTCCGGTATATGATATTTGCACGCTTTCTGAATTTAAACAGGACGACATCCTGATCAGCAGGTTTGCGCCATACCTGGATACACACAAAAATCTTTATTTACCGCATAAGCATAACTTTTACCATCTTGTCCTTTTTACCGAAGGCAGCGGCTCACATGCCATCGACTTTCATACATTTAAGGTAAACCCTTTTCAGATCTATTTTATGATACCCGGGCAGGTGCATAGCTGGGCTTTCAAAGGCAGTGTAGATGGTTATGTCATTAATTTCTCTGTGTCGTTTTTCCAATCGTTACTTTTAAAACCCGATTACCTGGATCAGTTTCCGTTTTTTAGCGGCCTGGCAGAACAAGGGGTGATTGAGGTACCGGCAGAACTGCATGATTATTTTACCAATTTATTTGAGCAAATCATAGCAGAAAATGAAACACCACAGCGCATGGCGATAGACATGGTTAAAGCATTGATGCTACAGGTGTTTATTACTACAGGCAGGTTGTGCCTTGATAACCAGCCCCAGCATGTAACTCCTTATAACTATACTTTGCTGCGCAATTTTCAGAAACTGATTGAGCAAAATTTCACTCACCTGAAACTGCCAAAAAATTATGCAGAACTGCTTTACATCACTCCGAATCATTTAAATGCACTTTGTAATGATGTAATGGGCATGCCAGCCGGGGAAATGATACGTAACCGTATAGCGCTTGAGGCCAAACGCCTGCTGGTAAACATGAGCCTGACCATAGCTGAGATTGCAGACAAGCTGAACTTTGCCGACAACTCCTATTTTACCAAGTTTTTCAAAAAGCAGGCTGGCCTTACTCCGGAAGAATTCAGAAAAAAAGCATTAAACAACATATAACATGAAAACGCTAAGTTTAGACAAATCAGCCCCAACAATTCCGGCATCTACTGCAGCATTACACGCTAAATGCCCTAAATGCCGGGTTGGTAACATGTTTGCAAACGGCTTGTACAGCTTTAGCGGACAAAAAATGAATACCGACTGCCCGCATTGTGGTTTTCACTTTGAAATTGAGCCGGGGTACTTTTATGTGGCCATGTTTGTAAGTTATGCGTTAAATGTAGCCGAAATGGTTACACTGGCCGTTGCCACCTATATATTATCAGGCAGCGAATCGCCATGGTTATATGCAGCTATATTGTTAAGCGTAGCATTTATATTATCGCCTATAAATTTCAGGTACTCAAGGGTAGTGCTTTTATACTGGTTAACACCTGGCCTTCATTATGATCCGCGCCGGTCAAAACCACATGATGAAATATCTTCTGCTGCCTGAAATAAAACCTGTAGCTATTAAATTACCCACAAGTGAGTATTGCTAATAACTGTTGATATGACGTTATTTAGCATAACGATATCAACACCCCTTTTGCGCTATTACAGCGTTTACGTTTAGTTTTGTAGCCGGTTAGCAATTAACCGGCTATATTTTTTATATAGCCGCAACTTTTTAACAGCTTAAAAGTTATGCTAATAATGGAACGATTCAGCATAGAGATTAAGCGTAATAAAGATACCCTGCAATTTGAAGTAGCAGATTACCTGCACCACAACGGCGAACACTGCAAGTTTGAAGTTTATCACAACAATGAATTTGTAGCCAGCTTTGAGCCTGATCAGCATAAATTTTTGCATGTATGCAAAGACACCGGGAAATTGGATGAAAAAACTATGAATTTACTTTGCGATAAGCTGGAGCATATCCATATTTAAAACTAAAAACCACATATTGCAGTAAACAAAATTGTTGTGATTGTTATCTTAGCAATAAATCAAGCTTAGCCATGACTGTTATTGAAAACGAATTTTTAAAGGTTAGTATCCGCTCCCAAGGTGCCGAGATGGTTTCTGTTTACAACAAACAGGCTGGCATTGAACATTTATGGCAAGCCGATCCTAAAATATGGGGCTGGCATGCGCCCAACCTATTCCCTGTAGTTGGCGGGCTGATAGATAACCAACTGCACGTTGATGGTAAAAGCTATCCCATGCAACGTCATGGCTTTACACGCCCTTCGGAGTTTAAACTTTCGGAAGCGACGCGTACACATGCTTTATTTTCGTTGCCGTACTCTGAAAACACATTATCCGCCTATCCTTATAAATTCAACTTCCAGATCATTTACGATTTGATTGATAACGCATTGCGCGTTACTTACAAGGTCATCAATCATGATCAGCAGCCTATTTATTTTTCTGTTGGCGGTCATCCGGCATTCAATGTCCCTTTTAATGGCGAGGGTAACTACCAGGATTATTACCTGGAGTTTGAAACCACAGAAAATCTGCATACACACATGCTATCGGCAGATGGCTTTTTTACAGGCGAAACCCGCCCGGTTGCTTTGGATGGCAACAAACTGCATTTAAACCATGATCTTTTTAAAGATGATGCACTGGTGTTTAAAGATCTAAAGTCGCGCATGGTTACCATCAAAAGCGACAAGCACCCTGCTACCCTATCGGTTGAATTTCCGCATTTTAATTACCTGGGTATTTGGGCTAAACCCGGTGCCGATTTTGTTTGTATAGAACCCTGGCTGGGATGCGCCGATACAGAAGGAAAACCTGTAGATATCAAAGAAAAAGAGGCGATACAAAAGCTGGTTTACGGGCATGTTTTTGAAGCAGCTTACTATATAAGTATATAACCCTAAAGGCAATAATTAGCTTTAATTTAAGTTTAAACTTAACTCATTACTAAAACTTGCCTTTATGAACACAGCACCAACAGAGCGCTTCTCTGATCGGGTTGAAAATTATGTACAATATCGTCCTGGTTATCCGCAGCAGGCTATCGATTTTTTAATAGACGAGTTTAATCTTTCCTCATTATCTGTAGTTGCCGATATCGGATCAGGCACGGGCATTTTTACCAAGTATCTGCTAAATCATGTGTATCGTGTATTTGCCGTTGAACCCAACGAGCCGATGCGCATGGCAGCAGAGGAACATCTGAGCCAATACACAAACGTAACATCTGTTGCAGGCACGGCAGAACACACTAATTTACCTGCAGGCAGTATTGATCTGATCACCAGCGCAACAGCTTTTCATTGGTTTGATGTTGAACAAGCCCGTGATGAATTTAAGCGTATCCTGAAGCCTGACGGCGCAGTAGCCTTATTATGGAATGTAAAGAACCCTGATGCTGATGAATTTTCTGTGGCTTACAAGAATTTGGTTGACCAATATACCATTGACGCTGATGAAAAAGCCGGGCTTTTAAACGGCCAACGCCTGAAAGATTTCTTTGCTAACGGAGAATATAAAACCACCAGTTATCCTAACCAACAGGTTTTCGACCAGGCCGGACTAATCGGGCGGTCGTTTTCATCATCTAATGCACCCCTGCCTTATACTCTCGATGGCAACCGCTTCACCAATGATTTAAAAGATCTGTTTCACCAATATCAGGTTGAGAGTACGGTTACGTTGCACTATAATACGATGGTGTATACGGGCAGGGTGTAAGCATTTTTTAGTTGCGATAGCCAATTAATTTGTCATTCCGAACGTATGTGAGGAATCTAAAATGTTGATAAAACAAAGAATTTGTTATTTTACTTCAGATTCTTCACTTCGTTCAGAATGACAAGGGCGAATAATCCTTAAAACAACCCTAACTGTATATCATCAGGATTGGTGATTTCTAAATCCACCTTCTTTGCCGGCTTTTCGTCTGTTGTTTCATCCTGTTTTTCAGGAGGGACATCACCTTCTGGTTTTGCTTCTACTGATGTAACAGTTGGTTCGGTATCTTCAACTGAATCTGGTGCCGGGTCAGGTACGTCTTCCGGATCATCATGTTCCGCAATCAGTTCAACTGTTTGCACTGTATGGGCAGACAAGCGGTTCCCCATGGCTTTCATGCCTTTCACGTCAATCAGATCAGCAAGGTTAAGCTCTACCAATTCTTTAACTTCCGACTTACCTTTAAGCTGTTCTACTTTTACAACTGGTTGTGCTGCTCCAGAAATCAGTATCAGTTTAGAGCCACTTTCTTCGCTGATAATTGAGGTCTGACGGCCAATGGCGGTGTTTTCAAACATGAAGCGCTTAACCATGTAATTTTTAGACTTACCATCGAAATGCACAACCGAATAAACCTTTTCAGCATTGTACTTTTCGATCAGGATCATCTTATCATCAAAGTGGTTATTGAGATCAAAACTGGTTAACTCGTAAATACCGTTCGACATTACGGTAAGTATCCGGTCTTCGCCATCAAACTCACCCAGGTAAGTCCCACGCCCATCAGCATTCAACCTGCGTAATACATCATCGTACCATATTTTACGTCCTGCCAATGTTGATACACCTTTGCTTTTCAGCACGATCTTTTTAACCGGGTATTTAGTAACGATATTACCCATACTACCACGGCCTTTAATCGCGATCTCGGCAAAGTCCTCGTCAAATTGCAGCTTCTTTAATTTAGAATGCGGTTTTAACTGGATGTTGACTACTTCGGCCTCACCATTAGGATTTGCACTAAAGTAAAGCACTTTTGATCCCTTGCTGCCTTTGGTAAGGTCATATTCTTTATCCCTGGTTACACCGGCTACGGCAAAGCGCTTAATGTATGACACACCACTTTGGCCATCTTTATAGATCATGTTGTAGATGGTGCGCTCATCGTTCTTCTTAAACACCGCAGCATGGATAATATCCTTACCCACAAATACCTTATCCTGTACCTTGGTAATAATACAACGGCCATCACTGCGGAAAACAATGATCTCGTCAATGTCGGAGCAATCACATACAAATTCATCTTTACGCAGGCCTGTACCAATAAATCCATCCTCACGATTAACGTACAGTTTTACGTTAGCTAAGGCAACCTGGGCTGCCTCTACCCTGTCAAATGTGCGTAGTTCAGTCTTACGTTCGCGGCCTTTGCCATATTTCTCTCTCAGCTTTTCAAACCAGGCAATGGCATAATCAGTAAGATGTTTTAAATGATTTCTTACTACTTTTATTTCATCTTCAAGCGCCTTCATCTGCTCATCCGCTTTTTTAACATCAAAGCGGGTGATACTACTCATTGGCTTATCTATCAGTCGCTTGTAATCTTCAGGCAAGATCGCACGATAAAATTGATCAAAGAACGGCTCGAACAATTTATTCAATACCTCAACCACAGCATCAAAATTTCCTGAATTTTCATAATCAGGATTTTTGTACATGCCTTCCTGGATGAAAATCTTAAGCAGCGAGCTGAAGAATATTTTTTCCTGTAATTCTTTCAGCCTGATCTCCAGCTCCTGTTTTAACAAATCTTTGGTAAACAGCGTACTTTCAGTCAGGATGTCGTTCACACTCATAAAGTGTGGCTTATCATCCTTAATTACACAGGTATTGGGTGATATGGAAACCTCACAATCCGTAAAGGCGTAAAGGGCATCAATGGTAACATCCGGAGAGATACCCGGAGCAAGATGCACCACAATCTCTACGTTTTGAGCGGTATTATCCTCAATTTTCTTGATCTTGATCTTACCCTTATCATTTGCTGATATTACGCTATCAATCAATCCGCCGGTTGTGGTAGTGAACGGAATTTCTGTTATAGCCAGCGTTTTTTTATCGCGCTCAAGTATCTTGGCACGCACGCGTACCTTACCGCCACGCTGCCCTTCGTTATAGGCAGAAGTATCAGCCATACCACCGGTCGGGAAATCGGGCATCAGATTAGAGCGATTACCACGTAAAACTTCTATCGATGCATCAATCAGCTCAATAAAGTTATGCGGCATAATCTTAGTGGCCAGGCCTACCGCAATACCATCGGCACCCTGGGCAAGCAGTAGCGGAAACTTAACAGGTAGAGTGATCGGCTCTTTATTACGCCCATCATAACTGGCCTGCCACTCTGTGGTGTCCGGATTGAAAACCACCTCACTGGCAAACTTAGATAAGCGCGCTTCGATATAACGCGGCGCAGCAGCCGAGTCGCCCGTAACCGGGTCACCCCAGTTACCCTGGCAGTCAATCAGCAGGTTCTTTTGCCCTATCTGCACCATAGCATCTCCAATGGAGGCATCACCATGCGGGTGATACTTCATGGTATTACCAATAACGTTTGCTGCTTTATTAAAGCGTCCGTCGTCCATCTCTTTCAACGAGTGCAAAATGCGTCGCTGAACGGGCTTTAATCCATCATTGATATGCGGAACGGCACGGTCTAATATTACGTATGATGCATAATCCAGAAACCAGTTCTCGTACAAACCATCCAGCGAAATGGCATTATGCATATTAGTATCTTCATTACCAGAGACAGGGAAATCTTCCGGGGTCAAATCTTCACTCATTCTTAAATACAATTCGGATTTGTAAATATAAGCAGAACGCTTAATATTAGACGCCCCTGACAGTTGTTATGGATAACATTAATACCTTGCGTAAGCAAATAATCAATTTACCCGAAATGAAAAAAGCCCTCATACTGTTAGCGTTGCCGCTTTTATTAGTAGCCTGTAAATCTGAAGTAAAAAAAATAAACCTGGCTTTACCCGACACTGTAAAATACCCTTACGTGGTTGACAGTACTTATAATTGGGAGGTAAACCCTAAGCCGGAAAATGCGCTTGTAGCCCTTAGCGCCCTTAAAGCCGAAGAAAAGTTAGATACTGCTGCTTTCAGGAAATACTTTGCCAAAAATATCGTGATCAATAAAGACGGTGTGCATATTGCCGGTTCTGTAGATCAGTTGCAGAAAAACATACAACAGCAGTTAGGTACCAACAAATCTGTTAAAATTACGGTAAACTACTGGCAGTCGCTCATTAACAAGGCTAAAACGCAGGAAGTGGTTACTACCTGGTATACTCAGTACTGGGTTGACAAAAACGGCCATGCCGATTCTGTAAGATATACTGACAACAATATTTTAAGCAACGGAAAAATAACACGTATTGATGAGTATATGATGCGTTTCCCTAAAGGGAAGTAGTTTCACAGTTCATTTCGAGTGGCAACGAGAAATCTTCTTGAACTACAGATTTCTCACATGCGTTCGAAATGACAAAAACTCTTTTCTTAATTTACCTTTAGCTTCGCTTTTATAACTGAGTCTTTTTGCGCAGGGGTAAGTTTGTAATTGAAGTTATACAAAGCGCCTTCCCAATCACCGTATGTCGGATTTGGTAATACAATGTATTTGCTGCCAAACTTTTGTTTTAACAGCTCTGTTGTTGCTTCGCGTTTATCTTCAGCAGGTCGATTATCATATAATGCATCAAAATCGGCCAGGTTATCGCCGCAAAGCAATACAATATTGTAATTAGCTAAAACCTGTTGGCGGCGGTCCTCTTTACTTGACGATTGCCCTTTTAATAAAAGGTGCGCATCATCGGCATTAGGCAAGTTAAATTTTTGCAGATTTTTTAAAGTACCGATGCGCTCATCTTCATCACGGTTGGTGATGTAAAACACCGTTACCCCTTTACTGGCCGCATACTTAAAAAAATCAGGCGCTCCAGGCACCGTATCAGCCGCCGATTGTGCCGTCCAGTGTTTCCATTTAGCGGTGCTGAAGTCTTCGTTATTGATGGCAGCGCGGGCATCCTCCGGGCTGTTATCTAACAGGGTTTCATCAATGTCGGTTACTACAGCTAAAGGCTTACCGGCTTGTTGTTTAACGGCTTCGTCGATACGAAACTTAGCCATGTTATAAGCCTGAAAACACAATGCCTTATATTCTGCCGCACGCTGCTGCCATAAGGAAGTTAAAACCTTGCCATTGTTCGCTATAGAAGCATTCGCAGAAATATGAGTTGCAACCTGATGCCTGGTGCTACAAGCCGATATAACAGCGATACAAATAATAAAAGGAGCCGTAAGTTTTTTCATATTTTGAACAGCTTAAAAGCGGTTCAAAATTGCTAAAATCTTTTTGACCATCCTTAATAATAATGAAGAAACCAATGATACTTCCTTTTTCTTCCCAAAAGAAAGTATCCAAAGAAAAAGTCGTGACTTTGGCCTTGTTAAATGGTGTATAAATATGATCAGATGTTATAGTGATCGCAGAAACTGAACGTAAGCTTAAAATGCCGCCTTAGCGCGGGCGGCAACACAGAACTTGAAACACCATAAACATTCAAAGACCGCGGTACCAGCGGCGAGTTTCTTTTGGTTACTTTTCTTTGACGACCAAAGAAAAGTAACATTGAAATCATTGCAATAACTCCGGCTTAATTTTATCCGTAAAATCCTTTGCAAACTTGTTCAGCTTCGGTTGTATCACGAATGCACAATATGGTTTTGAAGTATTATCTACAAAGTAATTCTGGTGATAATCTTCGGCAGTATAAAAAGTATCAGCGGGTACAATATGCGTAACGATAGGTTTATCAAATACTTGCTCGTCGGTAAGCTGTTTGATCATCGCTTCTGCCTTTTGTTTTTGCTCATCGTTATGGTAAAATATGGCTGAACGGTATTGTGTACCCACATCATTCCCCTGACGGTTAAGTGTAGTAGGATTATGGGTTTTAAAGAAGATTAAAAGCAATTCTTCATAACTAATCACATCGGCATCATACTCTAACTCAATAGCTTCCGCATGGCCCGTATCACCGTTGCATATTTCCATATAAGTTGGATTTTCCAGCTCACCACCGGTATACCCCGATTTTACAGAATGAACACCGTTAACTGTTTGATATATTGCTTCTGTACACCAGAAACATCCGCTTGCAAAAGTTGCTTTTTGTAAATTCATATATCAGCGGCTTTGCCGCCCTCCTTTTATGTTGAATACTAAATCAGTTTGAGCTGCTATGAACTCATAGCATAAACTACAATGTTCACGCCAAACTTGGTATTGTCTTCAGCCAGGAAGCGTTTGTTGCGGAAATCGTAATCCCACTCGCAGCCATAATCCTTATTGCTATATAAAACGGCAATGCGCCCGTTAATTTCAATGGACTTCAGGTAGTCATGCACCAGGTCATCGCCCCAGCCATTAAGCTCGAAAGAGGTGTTAGGAGGGCCCTTTTCAAACGTAAAGAAGGCTTTGTATATAGGGTGGTTATTAGGTATCTTCTTTAAAGCATTAGACCCAAACAGCTGTGTCATCTGCGCTTCAAAAGATTTCGCAAATAGCCCGTCTATGTCATGATTGCAGTCGTCAACGAATACAAACCCGCCATTTTGTACGTACTTTTTAAAGTTAGCGCGTTCCTGTTCATCAAATTGCACCAACTTATGGCCACTCAGGTAACAAAAGGGATAGTTAAAAACATCGGGGCTGCTTAATGCCACCACCTTCTCCTTAGTATCAATAGGAATGGTGGTATATTCCAGCAGCGAATTAAGGATATTAGCCGGCATGCGCTGATCAGTATCCCAATCTCCAGAATGATAGCTTAACCTTGTAAAAGTGAACTTACGACCGAAAGACATTTATGTATAAAACTCTAAATTAACTACAATATTTCTTGAAAAGCATACAATACCTTATGTGGGTTGTAATTTTTTGGATACTTTATTTAATTTTTGTTAACCACAGGTTGTAAATACATTAAAAGCACAATATCTTGTGAAAAATTAATACCTGTTACATTTAAACTTCATAAGGTTTTGGAACTTACCGAAAGCGACGTAAAAACACTGCTGGCTAAATTGCCACAGCTTAAAAGCGAGATACAAAAGGTTATTGTTGGGCAGGATGCCATATTAGACGAATTGCTGGTAGCTTTTTTAGCTGGCGGCCATTGCCTGCTTGAGGGCGTGCCGGGACTAGCTAAAACATTAATGGTAAGAACCATGTCGCAGGCGCTGCACTTAGCCTTCAGGCGTATACAGTTTACCCCAGACCTGATGCCTACAGACATTATCGGTACCGAAATACTGGAAGAAGACCATGCTACAGGCAAACGCTTTTTTAAGTTTAACAAAGGGCCACTCTTTGCAAATATTATTCTTGCCGACGAGATTAACCGTACGCCACCCAAAACACAGTCAGCATTGCTCGAAGCCATGCAGGAGTTTGAGGTAACCTACGGCGGGCAGACCTATCCGCTTGAGAAGCCTTTCTTTATACTTGCTACACAAAACCCTATTGAGCAGGCGGGCACCTATCCCCTTCCCGAAGCACAGCTAGACCGTTTTCTGCTGCTGGTAAAAATTGGCTACCCAACTGAGCAGGAAGAATTTGAAGTTTTAAACCGTACAACCGGTACTAAAAAAGCCGAGGTGCAGCCCGTTGTAACCGCCGAAGACATTAAACAAGCCCAGGCATTGGTACGCCAGGTTACTATAAGTGAAGAACTGGTGCGTTATGTGAGTCAGCTGATCCGTGCTACACGCCCTGATACTACGCAGCATGATTATGTGAAAGAATGGGTGCGCTGGGGAGCAGGTCCGCGTGCCGGTCAAGCGCTAATTCTTACCGCTAAAGCACGCGCTTTGCTGAAAGGCCGATACGCTGTAATTATGGAAGACATCCACGCCATGGCTGTGCCAGTACTGCGTCACCGCATATTAATGAACTTTAAAGCAGAAGCCGAAGGGTTAACATCAGACCATGCCACTTTAGAATTGCTGAAATTAGTTGAACGCCCTAAAGCCTTGTAAATAGAATCAAGATACAAGAAAATTAAAAATCTTTTGAAGCCCTCTCCTTTGGAGAGGGTGGGGTGAGGCATATTAACAGAGACAAAATCTAAAAACCGTCATTGCGAGGCACGAAGCAATCCCCCGATTTACAACTGAAAACAGAACGCAGATAACCCGCAACAGAAAACAAATAAATGCAACTCGATCCGAAAGTATTAATGACCATTAAGAATTTGCCTTTACTGGCGAAAACGGTTATTGATGGCTTTATGAACGGGTTCAACAAAAGTACGATCAAAGGCCCGGGAATGGAGTTTAGCCAATACCGCAGCTACCAGCCGGGTGATGACCTGCGGTCGCTCGACTGGCGCATGTTTGCACGGTCTGACAGATACTACATCCGCGAATCTGAAATAGAAACCAGTATTGCGGTCCGTTTCCTGGTTGATGCCAGCGCATCCATGAACCACATGGATGGCGCAATAAAAAAGATCGATTATGCCAAATGGCTGGCGGCATCGCTTGCTTATCTCGTAAACATTCAGGGCGATGCAGCGGGGTTATATGTATTTAAAGATGGCGGACTGTTCTCGCTTGCTTCAAAAGCAGACCCTCAGCATTTACAGCGCATTTACCATCAGTTAGATCATATTCAGCCGGAAGGAAAATTTACGCAGCCAGCGCATTATAAAGAGTTGTTTGGATCAAGCCGCAGGGAGTTATTGGTCTTTATTACCGACATGTACCAAAGCCGCGACGAGATCTATAAACTGCTTGATTCGTTAGCTGCCTTACGCCACGAAGTGATCGTCTTTCACCTGATGGGACAAAACGAGCTTGACTTCGATTTTAAAGGCTATACGGCACTTGAAGATTTGGAAACCGGCGAAACCATTGAAATAGATACGTTACAAGCAAAAAAAATATATAAAGAAAAGTTAGAACAATACCTGGAGGATATCAGGATGCAATTGCTTGGTAAGCACATTGTTTACAAGTTAATAAACACATCGCATCCGCTTGATGAAGCTTTGCGCGAATTTTTACTAAGGAGAAAGAAGGGGTAGCCCTCCCGAACCCTCCCTGGCAGGGAGGGCTTTAAAATAAGAGTGAACATAAAAAATTTACATATAAGCATTAATGCAGTCTTCCCTACCGGGGGAGATTTAGAGGGGGCTATATGCAATTTCTAAATCCCATATGGCTATTCGCAGCTGCCGCCGTTATCATTCCGGTGGTGATACACCTGTGGAATATCCGGCCGGGTAAGGTGCTTAAAGTAGGCAGTACAGCACTGATACAAGCAGCATCGTGCAGAAACAGCCGCAGCTTTAAACTGCTTGACATCCCCTTGCTATTGCTACGCTGCTTGTTATTGATCTTACTTGCACTTATTTTAGCCCTGCCTTTTTTACAAAAGCGCATTCAGGCTGCTAAAACAAATGGCTGGGTACTTATCCCTAAAGAGCAGTTCAGCCAAACTTATCTGCATTATAAACCAACGGTAGATTCACTGATTAAAGCCGGTTACGAATTTCATTACTTTAACAACGGATTTGCAAAAGCTGACTTAAAAAAACTTCTGACCGAAACTAAAAACCTAAAAAGTATTGATACCACCTTACAACAGCCTTCACAATATTGGGGGTTGCTAAATCAGTTAGATAACCGGATTGCCAGCGACATGCCAATTTACCTCTTTACCGAAAACACCATCAATCATTTTGGTGGAGAGCGGCCGCAAATTGGCTACAACCTTAGTTGGAAAACTTACACACCTATCGATTCAACTGACAACTGGATACAAAGTGCCTGGTTCACCAATAATAATACCATTCGGATCGTAACGGGCAAAAGCACTACCAACAGTACCAATTTTACATACAATGATATTCAAGCTGACAAAGGAGATTCGCAATTCAACATTTCTGTTAATGATGGGCAACCAAAGGTTTCATTAAAAGACAGTCAGTCAAAAGCTGTTAATGTGGACACTTCCACGTTACGCATTGCCATTTATAACGACAAATATGTAGCCGATGCCAATTACCTAAAAGCATCGCTTGATGCTTTTGTTCAGTTCAGCCATCGCAAAGCTATAGTTAAGCAGTATAATAGCCCTAATGCCATACCAGTTGGTCTAAGCTGGGTATTCTGGCTCTCTGATCGTCCGTATGCGGCGCGTTTAATAAAAAAGCCAACAAGGGTATTTGCCTATCAAACAGGTAAAACAGAATCAACAAATACAACTATCAGTGCAATAAATAATTTATCGCTACCTAATGGCTCTGATCAGTTATCAATATTTAAACGCATCAATAACAATCAAACAAAAGGCGAAGTGTTGTGGCGCGATGGCTTTGGGCGCCCCGTGCTAAGCAAAGAGCAACAGGACAACGCCGAAGTTTATCGCTTCTTCACTCATTTTAACCCTACCTGGAACGACCTGGTGTGGAATGGCAGTTTCCCTAAATGGATGCTTGAGCTACTGACCAACAAAGCAGGATCTTTACCAGACAAGCATGACCGTCGCAGTATGAGTCCTGAACAAATGCAGCCCGTTAGAATAGCTGAAAATCATACTGTGGGCAGCAAAGTCAGCGTTCAGAAAGATCTGAGCATTTACTTATGGCTACTATTGGCGGTAACATTTATAGCCGAAAGGTGGCTGGCAACAAAAAATAAAATAGCAGGCAATGGCTGAACAACAAGGCATACATAAGATCAAATCTTTACAGCAAAGATGGATTGGCTACCAAGTTGCGGCAGATGCATTATTTGCTTTAGCGGTTGCCCTTATTGCAGGCAGCATTCTTCATTTTGTGGGCAATGCCTCTGCTTTATGGGCAATACTGATCTTTGTCGCGTTGTTCATTGCTATTAGCTCAATACGCCGCCCGTGGCAGGTTACATCACAATCTGTAATTAATTTTTTAAACCAAACCTACCCCGAACTTCAGGAAAGCAGCGATCTGGTAACTAAACCTACCGGCAGCCTCAACCTGCTTGAGCAATTACAACTCAGCAAGGTAGAAAGCGCACTTCAGCAAGTGCCATCAACACCAAGCCAGTTCAGTAAGCGTTTAAAAGCAGCTGTCATATGGATCTTAGCGGCATTGGTATTAAGCTTTATCATTACACGGCTTCCCCAAAGCTTCAATCACTCATTAACAAACTTAGTGAAAGGCAACTCAGCAGTAAATGCTAAACATTTGCCTCCTGAAAAAATACTGCCAGCTATAAGCGCTGCCGAATTAACGATTACCCCACCCGCTTATACACGTAAATCTCCGCGTAAGCAGGACCGCTTTACACTTGATGTGGAGGAAGGCGCATTTGTAAGCTGGAACATCAAAACCAATATTGATGTTAAAAAGGTAACGCTCATTTTTAACGAGCACGAATCGCTTGCCATGCGGCCATCTGGCAGCCATTCAAAGTGGCAGGTGCAAAAAACAATCAGCAAACCCGGCTTTTATCAGGTAAATATCGATGGCAAGTTATCAGACCTTTACCCTGTACAGGTGATTAAAGATGCCCCCCCGGTTATCAAAATTAAAACCCCAAAGCAGTATACGCATATTGATGCAGGCGAGAAACCGATGATAAATGTTACGGTCTCATTAACCGACGACTATGGTATCGAGAATGCTATTATCAATGCTACAGTTGCCAAAGGCCAGGGCGAAGCTGTAAAGTTTAAAGAATACAAGATCAACTTTAATGAATCGTTTGCAACGCATAGCAAACAATACGAAGTCAAAAAACAGATCGACCTACCCTCATTAAAAATGGAGCCTGGTGATGAATTATATTTCTACGTTTCTGCCAACGATACGCACAATCAGCCGAGCCGTACCGATGTATATATTGTTTCGATCCAAGATACGGCACAATTGCTCAGCATGGATGGCATTGTTTCGGCGGCGAATGTAAAACCCGAATTTTTCCGCAGTGAAAGGCAGATCATCATCGATTCGCAAAAACTTTTGCACGATCGCGACAGCATCAGCAAGGAAGAATTTAACCGCCGTAGTAATGAATTGGGATCCGACCAGAAACTACTTCGATTACGTTACGGTAAATTTTTAGGAGAAGAGGACGAATCAGACATTGGTGAAAGCAAGAATGACGAGCTTGGTAAAGCCGAAAACTTTGGAAACGCCGCTATGGTAATGGATGCCTATACCGACAAGCATGACAACGCCGAGGATGCCACATTTTTAGAGCCGACTGTAAAGGCACAGCTAAAAGCGACCTTAACAGAAATGTGGAAGGCAGAGCTGCATCTGCGCATGTACAAGCCGGAAGATGCTTTGCCTTTTGAGTATAAGGCGCTACGCTTGCTTAAAGATTTGCAGCAAAAATCACGGTCTTATGTTGCTAAAACAGGTTATAACCCGCCGCCATTGAAAATGGAAAAACGCCTGAGCGGCGACTTGACCAAGATCACCGAAACTGTGAACAAGCAGGATGTTAAACGCCCTGATGATCAGTTTATAAATCTGAAAAAAGCAGTGGTGATTTTAGAGCAGTTAAAGACTGACTCAAAACTTGCTACTGCCGACCAGCATATCCTTCAACTGGCAGGGCAGCAACTGAGCGCAAAAGCATCAGCACAACCTAATGCTTATCTGCCAGCCGTGGCGGCGCTTCGAAAAATAATTGAAAAAGGCGGCAATGCAGGGGATAAAAACATCAGTCTCGTTGAAAAAGCCATACAACGTGCTTTGCCTCAAAACAAGCCGATGCCAAGCCCTTCAACAAGCGCAGATATTGGCCTGGCGCAAAGCTATTTTAAAAACTTAAACCGTAGCAACAGGTAACATGAAACAGCAATATATCATATACATTGTTTGTGTGCTCGTTGCGGTTATCAGTATCTGGCGAGAGGTTCATCGCGAAAACAAAGCACACTTATGGCTGCGTGTAATCGCTATATTAGTAGCAATACTCGCTTTGGCCTGCATTATACTGCCTGTAAGTTACAATGGCAAAATCGACGTAAATGATAAAAAATCGGCTGTTTTATTAACCAATGGATTTAACGCAGATAGCATTGCCGATTATAAAAACTTGCGCGTATTTACGTTAGATAAGTCTGTAAAAAAAACTTATCCGAAAGCAACACTGATCAGCGATTTATCGGAGATATCCACAGTTAGACCTTCCATTAACAAACTGCATGTTTTTGGCTATGGCTTAAACGAATATCAGCTTAAGCAATTAAACAATCTCCCTTTGTCATTCCATACAGTAGATCCGCCCAATGGGATTATTTCTGTAAGCTGGAGCACCAATTTAAACTCCGGCGACCAGCTGCACGTGCAGGGAACCTACAATAATGCAGGGCAACCAGTTAAGTTAATATTAAAAGGATTGGGTACCACGCTTGATTCCACCGTTATCAATAAAGGCAAAAATCTTTTTGATCTGTCGGCTACACCAAAAAATACTGGCCGGTCGGTGTTCAGGTTATTAGCCATCCGTGATGCAGACACATTGGAAAACGAAAGCCTTCCTATAGAATTAAATACAGTAAAGCCTTTAAAAGTATTAATACTGGCATCGGCTCCGGATTTTGAAAACAACTTTCTGAAGAACTGGCTAAGCACACATGGTTATGGCGTTGCCGTGCGAAACATGATCAGTAAAGACAAGTTCAGCCAGGACTTTGTAAACGTCGAACAGCAATCACTGCAACATTTAACCCCTGCTATTCTAAGTAAATTTGATGTGCTGCTTAGCGACCTCGACCTGCTGAAAACAATGGCGCCAAATGAAGCCTTTGCTTTAAAGCAGGAAGTTGAGCAAAAAGGATTAGGCATTATTGTTCGTGCCGATAGCACCGCAAGCTCGAGCTTTTGGTTGCAGCGTAGTTTCCCGGCTGTAAAAACAGCATCGCAAGGCCAGCTGATCACCGCTTTAAAAGTACAGGGGCACAATGCACCAACTGCCAAGTTAATGATTGACCCTGTTTACATTAGCACGCAGAACCTTACTCAGCCATTAATTACCGACACACAGAACCATGCAGTAACCGCTATAGGTCTTGCAGGAAGCGGCAAGGTTGTGTTCACCACCTTAAACAATACCCATAGCCTTATGCTTGGCGGCGATGAAACCGATTATACTTTGCTATGGTCGTTAATGATCTCAAAGGCTGCCAAAAGCAACATAACCAACGGTCAATGGGTGGTTAAAACGCCTGTACCAACTGTTAATGACCATGTAAAACTTCAACTGGAAAGCGCTGCCCCCAATTCTTCAGTTAAAGTAAATCAATCTACTGCTGCTACCGCCGCTGTACCTTCGTTACCATATGCAACACAGGTAGATTACTGGCCGCAACATGCCGGCTGGCAGCATGCACAACAGGTTAATGGCGCCGAAAAATGGTGGTTTGTTTATCCCGCCAATGAATGGCTTGCGCTTCGACAATCAAAACAGATTAATGATACTAAAGCTTATGCCGCCAGATTTAACAATCAATTAACTGTAACAAAACAAATACATCAAAAAGTGCAGATTGAAGTGCCTAAAATCTATTTTTATGTGCTGCTGATGGCTTCGCTGCTCTTTTTATGGATCGAAGCCAAATTTCTATCATAAGCAATAACTTAATTAAACTACTATAAACAAAGGAGGATTAAACCTTGAAACGCAGAAACTTTATTTACTTATCAGGAGTAGGCGCAGGGGCAATGATGCTTCCAGACCTTTCGGCAATGGGCAGATCCATTGACCAGGAGATAGCGCTGGAAACCGTCGATGTTCGTGTGAAAAAAGAACTGGCGGATGCTGCTCTTACTGTAGCAAAAGCCAAAGGTGCCAGCTATGCCGATATACGCATAGGCCGGTATCTTAACCAGGCAATTATTACCCGCGAAAACCGCGTGCTTAACGTAGCCAATGCCGAATCATTTGGTGTAGGCGTACGCGTGCTTGCCAATGGTTGCTGGGGATTTGCCGCAGGCAACACGGTTACCAAAGAAGGTGTAGCTAAAATTGCAGAACGCGCTGTTGCTGTTGCTAAAGCCAACGCAGCTGCTAAAATTGGCGGCACCCCGGTACAATTAGCCCCACAAAAGGGTTACGGCGAAGTAAGCTGGAAAACACCTATTGAAAAAAATCCGTTCGAGGTGCCTATTAAAGAAAAGGTTGATCTTTTACTAACCGCCAACGGCGAAGCCATGAAAGGCGGAGCAAACTTTGTTAACTCGACCTTATTCTCCATAAACGAGCAAAAATACTTTGCATCAACTGATGGTTCTTATATTGATCAGGACATCCATCGCATTTACCCTAACTTCCAGGTAACTAAAATAGATGCAAGCAAGGGTGCCTTTGAAACCCGCGCAGCTTTAAGCATGCCATGCGGTATGGGTTATGAATACCTTACCCCGTCTGAATCTGAAAAGGTACAGGGCGTAGTAACCCGTTATAAAAAACGTTACGATATGATCGAAGATATCCGTAATGCTACTAAAAACGCTTCTGAAAAGGTTGCTTCAAAATCTGTTGAGCCGGGCAAATATGACCTGGTGCTCGACCCTTCGCACCTTTGGTTAACCATCCACGAGTCTGTAGCCCACCCTACCGAGCTTGACCGTGTGTTGGGCTATGAAGCCAATTACGCAGGTACCAGTTTCCTTTCACTGGAGAAACTGAAATCAGGCAACTTCCATTTCGGCAGTAAGAATATGAACATCGTTGCTGATAAAGACCAGCCGGGCTCATTGGGCTTTGTGGGTTATGATGATGAGGGTGTTAAGCCAAGCAGGTTTGATATTGTTAAGGAAGGTGTACTGACTAACTTCCAGGCGATACGCGATCAGGCGCATATAATCGGCCTCGATCATTCGCAAGGGTGCTGCTATGCACAAAGCTGGGACGATGTGCAGTTTCAGCGTATGCCTAACGTATCGCTTCAGCCGGGCAAAACGCCGCTGAGTGTTGACGATATGATCAAAGGTGTAGAAAAAGGCATTTACATTGTAGGTAACGGCTCGTTCTCTATTGACCAGCAACGCTATAACTTCCAGTTTGGCGGCCAGCTGTTCTATGAGATCAAAAACGGCAAAATTGTAGGCATGCTAAATGACGTGGCTTACCAGGCAACCAACCAGGAATTCTGGAACTCGCTGGTAGCAGTTTGCGATGAGCGCGACTACCGCTTAGGTGGTGCGTTTAATGACGGTAAAGGTCAGCCAAGCCAATCAAACGCGGTTTCGCATGGTTCGTCTACCGCACGTTTTAATGGAGTTAATGTTATCAACACTAAAAGAAAGATCGGATAATTAATATGCCTATACTTAGCAAACAAGAAGCACAGGCTTTATTAAAGAAAGTGCTTAGTTATTCAAAAGCCGACGAGTGTGAAGTTAGCTTAAGGGGTAATGACGGTGGTAATATCCGTACGGCCCTTAATGCTGTTTCAACCGCCGGTGATATCAGTACTGTTGGCTTAGCCGTAACATCTGTTTATGGCAAAAAAGCAGGCAGTGCAACCATTAACGAGTTTGATGATGCATCGCTTGAAAAGGTAGTGCGCCGCGCAGAGGAGCTGGCACAATTAGCGCCAGAGAACCCTGAGCGTATGCCAATGCTTGGCCCGCAAACTTTTAAAGATTCTATTCAATACAACGAAAAAACAGCTGCCATAACACCAGAATCGCGTGCCGAAATGGTGGCTAAAAGTCTTGAAGTAACCAAAGCTGCTAATTTACAGGCAGCGGGTTTCCTTGAGAATACAACCACTTTTACTGCTATAGCTAATTCGAAAGGTTTGTTTGCTTATGAAAAAACAAGCGATGTTACCTTTACCGTTACCACACGTAATGCGGCAGGCACTATATCAGGTTATGCAGCACGTGGCTTTACTGATGTAAGCAAATTGGATACGGCAAGTGCTACTAAAGTGGCCAGCCAGAAAGCGTTAAGCTCTGCCAATGCAAAAGCAATTGAGCCGGGTAAATACACCGTAATATTAGAACCTGTGGCAGGTGCGTACATGATGGAAAACATGTTCCGTTTTGATGCACGCAGCGCCGAAGAAGGTCGTAGTTTCCTGAGCAAAAGAGGTGGTGGCACCCGCTTGGGCGAAAAGCTGATGGACGATAAAGTAACCATTTACTCCGATCCTTTTAATACTGAGCTACCAGGTTCAACCTGGAATGGTGAAGGTTTACCACTGGATAAAACTTACTGGATACAAAATGGAGAGGTTAAAAACCTGAGCTATTCGCGTTATTGGGCGCAAAAGAAAGGCGTTACACCTGTACCCGGGCCAAGCAATATCATTATGGAAGGCGGTAATACCAGCCTTGAAGAAATGATCAAAAGCACCGAGCGTGGTATATTGGTTTCGCGTTTGTGGTATATCCGTATGGTTGACCCACAATCGCTATTGTTAACCGGCCTTACCCGCGACGGTACTTATTACATTGAAAACGGCAAGATCATGTTCCCGGTTAAAAACTTCCGCTTTAACGAAAGCCCTGTCATTATGCTGAATAACGTGGAAGCTTTGGGAAAACCGGAGCGTACCATCAGTGTTGAAAGCTACCGCAGCTACCTGATCCCGCCAATGAAAATCCGCGACTTTACGTTCACTTCATTGTCTGACGCAGTATAGTAAGAGTTTAGAAGCAAGAGCCAAGAAACAAGATAAGCTCACCTTTACGGTGGGCTTTTTTAGTTTTTGTTGAGAAGCATGTCCCACTGAGCCCGTCGAAGTGCGGCATTCTTACCTACTACACTCATGTTTCGAGAGCCTCAACATGACAACCCTTTTTTTGCGCCCTCTCCTTCTGGCGGGGGATTGAAGTGAGGCTTATACCTGATTTTTAACCTTTCGCATAAGCAGATGCTGCGATGAAAGCTTGTGGACGTGTCTTTCTTTTTCTCTCAAAAAGAAAGACACCAAAGAAAAAGTCGCCGCTGGCACCGCGGCCTTTGAATGGCATTGCTGTATCAACTCGCAAGTTACCGTCCGCGCTGATGCGGCATAGTACGGTTATGACAAGGTAGTGCGTACAACTTCTATCAATTAATATTCTTCCTGTTCCGTCATGCCGAACTTGTTTCGGCATCACATAAACAACCTTTATGGAGTCGTAATAAGCCTAACCATTAAGTTAAAAGAGCAATTTTGTTTCTTGTATCTTGGTTCTTGAATCTTATCTCTATTGAAGCCTCTTCACAAAATTTAACACCTCGCTTGTTTTATTCTTTTTACTTTTGCAGGATGTATAAGTATCTCATCGTGTTAATATTATGCGTAGCTGCAAAGTTTAGCTTTGCACAAAATATAGAGGGAAGGGTTTATGAGGAAAAAACACATAATGGCCTGTCAAGTATTACGGTTACCAATACCCGCAGCGGGCAGCAAACTCAAACTTTAAAATACGGCGCTTTTGTAATAGGCGCACGTGTAAATGATATGCTGGTGTTTACAGGTGTAGGCTTTAAACCAGATACCCTGCTATTAACCGATCTGAGATTTAAGGAGGTTTACTTAACTCCTGTTTCTACCCAATTAGCCGAAGTAACAATTAAGGGGCAGGCGCAGGCTAACTCAAAGGCTACCATTATACCAAAGGATGTCGACTTCCATAACCAGACCATGCAGTACCAGATGAACCAAAACGGTAGCTACAAAGGTGGTGTAAACCTGCGGGTATGGAGTTCTAAAAAAGGCGAGCGTGACCGAAAAAAAGAAAAAGAAATGCTGGAAAATGATAAGGTGAGTAAAGAAATTGCACAAGCTTTCAGCGAAGAAAATCTGCAAAAATACATCCCCTTAAAGGGGCAGGAACTTAGTGGTTTTATTGTCCGCTATTCGCCAAACGTTGATACCTACACCAGTGCCGAATTTAACCTGGCCAATTACCTGAACAAGTGCTATAAAGAATTTATGCAGTTGCCCTTATCAGAAAGAATTAAAACGGATATTTTTAACCAGTAACCGTAAGGCGTGTAAGATATTGCCCGTATTCATCTTCAAGCAGCACTTCCATTTTAAAACCGCATTCTTCCACTATTTGCTGTAGCTCTTTTTCATCAATATAAAGCCATTTAAACCAATCGGTTTTTTGCTGCTGATATTCATACTGGTACCAGATCTCTCCATAATATTCGTGCGTTGGGATATGGTCTTCATACAGATACGCCACGTCTGACGAATCAAATAATATTTGTCCGCCATCGGTTAATAAGGTTTTCAAATGAATCAATAAATTTTTCAATCCTTCAACTGTACCGGCAAGGCCAATACCGTTCATCAGTAGCAATAAGGTATCAAACTTCCCCTGGTTAAAGCGATAAATATCTGCTTCTAAAACCTGCTTAACGCCACGGTCTTTCATCACATGTACTGATAATGGCGAAATATCAATAGCCAGCACATCAATTTCAGGTCTTTGCTGCAATAACAAGGCGTGGCTGCCTGCACCTGCACCAATGTCCAATACTTTACCGCGGCACTCGTTAAGGGCCAGCCATTCAATATCGGGCATGTCCTCGTCTTTCCTAAAGTAGGTGTCAATAGGCATTTCTTCTTTAGGCCCGTATTTATTATGTATCCAAAGCTTGTGTCTGGTTTGGTTGTGATAATAGCTGTAAAGTGCTTGTCCTAAAACGTCGGTCATAATTGATACAAAGGTATAGATAACATTATTGCTGCGGCTGCTATATTTGAATAACAATTGCAATGCCTGATACTCATTACCTAATATACATCTTTCTGTTTATTGCCGCACTGCTTAGTGTTATAACACGCAAGCTTACGTTAACCGGCGGTATTACCGGTTTTATTGTTGGCGCTTTAATATATCTTGGAGCCGGTTACAACGGCGTGTCTATGCTGGCTATCTTTTTCATTGCCGGAACGTTGGCTACCAGCTTCGGGCGCAGGCAAAAACAAACGATCAAACCTGAAAGCAGCCAGCGTACTGCGGGGCAGGTTTTTGCCAATGGTGGTGTAGCTGCAATTTTAGGATTAGGCGCATGGCTTTATCCGGAACAATCGTCAATAATGCAATTGATGATAGCTGGCAGCCTTGCCTCTGCCATTGCAGATACCTTGTCTTCAGAACTCGGCACCATTTATGGCCAGACGTTTTATAATATACTCACCTTAAAGCCAGACCAGCGCGGACTTGATGGAGTTATCAGCTTTGAAGGCACACATATTGGCATCTGGGGTTCTGCACTTATTGGCGTTGTTTATTGCTGCAAAAATGGCGTTGATTTCAGGTTTGCTTACATCGTAGTTGCCGGTACTATAGGTAACTTAACAGATTCTGTTTTAGGTGCTAAACTCGAACGAAAGCACCTTATCGGCAACAATACCGTAAACTTTTTAAACACGCTTACGGGTGCAATTGTATGTTTATTGCTTGCCCAGCTATTTGCATGACAGAAACAACCGTAAATAACGCCCTACGTAAGATCATCCATATAGATATGGATGCCTTTTATGCATCGGTTGAGCAGCGCGACCACCCGGAATATCGTGACAAAGCGCTGGTGGTTGGCGGTTTACCCGAAGGGCGTGGTGGTGTGGTAGCTACGGCAAGTTACGAGGCTCGTAAATTCGGAATACGGTCTGCCATGCCAGCCAAGCAAGCACAAAAGCTTTGTCCGCAGGCTATTTTTATCAGGCCGAGGTTTGCGGTTTACAAAGAGGTTTCGCAAAGCATCCGGGCTATATTTGCACGTTATACTGACCTCATCGAACCATTATCTTTAGATGAGGCTTACCTCGATGTAACAGAAGACAAGTTAGGCATAGGCTCGGCCATTGACATTGCAAAGGAGATCAAACAAGCCATTAAAGACGAGCTGAACCTAACAGCCTCGGCAGGGGTTTCCATCAATAAGTTTGTTGCCAAGATTGCATCTGATATTAATAAACCCAACGGGCTAACGTTTATCGGCCCATCGTCTATCAACAAGTTTATGGAGCAGCTACCTGTAGAAAAGTTTCATGGCGTGGGTAAGGTAACTGCCCAGAAAATGAAAAGCCTGGGGCTGCACACTGGGGCCGATCTTAAACAGCTTAGCGAAGAAGATATGCAAAGGCATTTTGGCAAGCCCGGTAAATTTTATTACCAGATTGTCCGTGGAATTGACAATCGGCCTGTGCAACCCCACCGCGAAACAAAATCAATGGGTGCCGAAGATACTTTTGCCTACGACCTCACCGAGACAGATGAAATGCACGCCGAATTAGACAAACTGGCTAAAAAGGTTGTTGAACGCCTGCAGCGTTATAATTTAAAAGGCCGTACGGTAACCTTAAAGGTAAAGTACAGCGATTTTAAACAGATTACACGTAACCAGTCGTTCCTTACACCTACCGGCGATTTTGAAAACATTGTTAATGCGGCAAAGCAATTATTGGCTGCTACAGAGCCCCGCAAACCTGTAAGATTATTGGGCATTTCACTTTCAAATTTTAGCGAGCTTAATACATTGACTTCCAAACAATCCCCCGATCAGTTAAGTCTGTTTTAACATCAACTAAATTTTTCGTTAAAAATTGTTAAATCGCTTTTATTTATCGAGGAAATGAGTATTTTGTGGCTCAATCAAACCTCCGTATGAGATTCACAATTTTACTCTTCCTATTCGTATGCTCATGTACGCTTCTTTCATACTCACAAACTAAATATTCTGTTAAAGGCATGGTTGCCGACTCAAGCTCCAAACTAAAACTTGAGAACGCGACAATCTGTGTGCTGAATGCTAAAGATTCTATTTTACAAAGCTTTACAAGAGCCAATGCCGATGGCAGCTTTGCCATTAATAATCTGAACAAAGGAAAATTTATCGTACTGATCAGTTACCCTGATTATGCCGATTACTCGGAGCATTTTACGCTTGATTCGGTTAAAACCAGCTTTAACATGAACCGCGTTAACATGGTGCTTAAATCAAAGCTACTTGCTGAAGTTATTGTAAAGGCTGAAAAAGCCTCAATGAAAATTAAAGGCGATACCACCGAATACAATGCTAGCAGTTTTAAAGTACAGCCCAATGCTAAAGTAGAAGACTTATTAAAGCAGCTCCCGGGTATACAGGTTGATAAAGACGGTAAGATAACGGCACAAGGGCAAACCGTAAATAAGGTACTGGTTGACGGGGAAGAATTTTTTGGTGATGACCCTACCCTGGTGACCAAAAACATACGTGCCGATATGGTGGATAAAGTGCAGCTTTATGATAAGAAAAGCGACCAGGCTGCTTTTACGGGTATAGATGACGGCAAAAAAGATAAAACCATAAACATTAAACTTAAAGACGATAAAAAGAGCGGCTACTTTGGCAAGCTTGATGGCGGCTTGGGTACTGATAAATATTACCAGACGCAAGCCATGTTTAACCTGTTCCAGGGCAAGCAGAAGCTTTCATTATATGGCACATTGGCCAATACCGGTAAAACCGGCTTAGGCTGGCAGGACAGCCAGAAATATGGCAGTTCGAGCGCCAATATGGAGCTGATGGATGGCGGAGGCGTCTCTATTTATTTTGATGGTAATGGTGATGACCTGGACTCGTTCGACGGCCGTTACAATGGCGAAGGTATCCCTACAGCACGTACCGGTGGCTTACACTACGATACCAAGTGGAATAATGATAAATCATCTTTAAATACAAATTATAAAATAGGTTCACTGGATATTAACGGAACCAAAAATATCCTTTCGCAAAACAACCTGCCAACCGGAACATTTAATAATACCAATAATCAAAGCTTTGATAAAAGTATGTTCAGGCAAAAGCTGGACGCTACCTATCAATTAAAGATAGACACTTCATCAAACTTAAAGGTGGTGGCAGATGCAACTGTGAAAAACAGCAAAACAGTAGACCGCTATGATGCCACGAGTGTAAGAGGCAACGAGGTATTATTAAATAACAGCACGCGTTCTATAGATAACAACACAGATACCAAGATCTTGCATGCTAATGTTTTCTGGAATAAAAAATTCAAGAAAAAAGGCCGTACCATTTCTGTTACAGCCGATGAGGCATACAATCAAAATGATTCGCACGGCTTCCTTAACTCAAAGATCAATTATTACGGTAGTACCGGTGCGCTTGACAGTACACAGGTAATAGATCAAAACAAGATCAATAATGTAAAAAGTTCGGTGCTTAGCACTAACGCTGTTTATACCGAGCCTTTCACTCCTAAACTTTCACTTGCCATCAATTATGGCTTCTCATTAAACAACGCCACCTCAGATCGCCGGTCATATAATCCATCGGGTGGAGCATATACTTTGCTTGACAGCGCGCTAAGCAACAACTATAAGTTTAACCAGTATTTTAACCAGGGCGGGCTTATCCTGAATTATAGCGGCAAGAAACATATCTGGAACTTTGGTGTAAAAGCTGCGGCTGTTAATTACCATCAGGATAATTTATACAACGGCAGCGTATTCAGGCGCGATTTTGTAAACTGGAACCCACAGGCCCGATACACCTATAAATTCTCGTCGCAGTCATCTATCAATTTAAACTACAGTGGAATGACTAACCAACCAACCATTAACCAGTTACAACCGGTTTTGGTTAATACCGATCCGCTTAATATTACAGTTGGTAATCCATTACTTAAACCTTCATTCAATAACAATTTTAGTTTAAACTATAATTCTTATAAAGTACTAACTGAACAATACATAGGCTTTTACGGCAATTATGCGCTAATTAACAACCCGATAGTAAATAATACTACTGTTGACTCTGCAGGCCGAAGCGTTTACCAGTCAGTCAATTTTAACAAGCCTTCCAGCAATTTCAACGTCTACTTATACACCGGGAGGAAGTTTAAATCTTTAGGCGGGATAAACATTGGCATTAATGGTGGTGCTAACGGAAACACTTCGTATAACCTTATCAACGGCGTTACCAACTATACAAAATCGGCCAACTACAACGCGTCATTACAGATCTCGAAATACAAAGAAAAGAAGTATGATTTCTGGATAAATACCGGGCCAACATATACGGTCAGCTCATCATCTTTACAAAGCACCAATAACAACGGCGCGGGTTTTAACACTAATGGCAGCTTTAATATTTACCTGCCGCTTAAATTCCAGATTGGTACAGACGGCGATTACCAGTACCGCGCCAAAACAGAATCTTTCAATCAGGACTTTTCACGTTTTACCTGGAACGCACGTATCTCAAAATCATTTACCAAGCAGGATCAATTAAAGATAACACTTGCCGGATATGACCTGCTTAATCAAAACAGAGGTTTTGACAGAACGGCATTTGGAAATACCCTTACACAAACAACTTATACCAACATCAGAAGATACTTTATGCTGTCAGTAAGCTGGGATTTCAGCAAAATGGGACTTGGCGGCAAAAACGAGAAAAAATAACACAGCTATGAAATATCTAAGCATCACTATAGCGTTCATCATCGCATTTACACAAGGCATATTTGCCCAGGGGAAAAGGTTTACACCAAGCGGAACTATTGAGTTTGAAAAAACCGTGAACATGTATGCCCTTATCCAAAAAATGATTGACAAAGACAATGAATCGTTTTATGCCCCCTTGTTTGATCAATACAAAAAGCAGAAGCCTCAATTTAAAAAACTAAAAAGCACACTCACATTCGGCAAAGGGCAAACTTTATTTACCCCAACTGAAGATGAAGATAACGACAATACGTTTGGCAGCCCTATGGTTTCACAGAATAATACTACTTATACCGACCTGACCACAGGAATGAGTGTTACGCAAAAGAAAGTGTACGAGAACTTATTTTTAGTGAAAGATACCGTACGCCGCATTAAATGGAAGATCACCGACGAACGCCGCGATATAGCAGGATATCCATGCCGACGGGCAAATGCTTTGGTGATGGATTCTATATATGTAGTTGCATTTTATACTGATGAAATACCTACATCCGGTGGGCCGGAATCATTCACCGGATTACCAGGTATGATATTAGGCCTTGCCATGCCGCATGAAAACATTACCTGGTTTGCTACTAAAGTCACCGATCAGCCTATACCGGCCAATAACATAAAGCCACCTGTAAAGGGCAAGCCAATGGACAATAAAAAACTAAAGGAAACAATTTTAGGAGCTATGGCCGATTGGGGCAATTACGGTAAATCAGCATTAAAAGCGCTCATGCTCTGATGCGGCGCTGTATACCTTTAAAATATTTCGCCTACATCAATAAATAAACCACGCGAGTGATTTCGGCCAAAGCCATAGTCAATGGCAATATTGGTGTTAGATGTTTTATTAAGCTTAATACGCAGTCCCGGGCCAATAGCCGGCTGAATAGCTTGCAAACGTGTGCCCTGTTGTGCCGACAGGCTTTCGGCATTGGCAAATACCACACCGCCTAATAGCCCGTTGCTGGTTATCCTGAAACGGTATTCGCTTTCTAA
The DNA here is from genome assembly GCF_028736115.1 of Mucilaginibacter sp. KACC 22063. Classification (NCBI taxonomy): domain Bacteria; kingdom Pseudomonadati; phylum Bacteroidota; class Sphingobacteriia; order Sphingobacteriales; family Sphingobacteriaceae; genus Mucilaginibacter; species Mucilaginibacter florum. The sequence goes on from NZ_CP117877.1 coordinate 3,896,282, forward strand.
ATAAACCATTTGCGCCCCCCTAAAACGGCCCTGTATGTAACCGCGGCCTGTAGCTGTATTGGGATCCCATGACGTGCTTGGCAAGTTAAGATAGGGCGCAGTGCCATGTAATATAAACCAATCATATGTCCAGAAGGCAAGCACGTTATTTGATGATTGAGGAAAACGAAAATACTTACGAAAATCAAGTATCAGCGATTGCCACGCACTGCTGCTGCCCAACCACTCGGGGTTGTTACGGTATTGTACTAACCCGAACCAGCCTTTAACCGGGTTGATCGGGTTATCACGTGAATCATGAAGCATATCGAGTGTAAACCCAGATGCCAGCGAATGGCTGCTGGTACCATAACGCTCATAATCTGATGGGGCACCGTTAACAGGCCCTTGGTGGGTGATGTTCCAGTAAGCATCCATAGCGTAACCGATACCACCATACCAATTGTAAGCCACACGATGGTAAACCGTTTCATAAAAACGCCCGAAAGAAAAATCCATCGGGTCGCGGTCATTTGCACTGGCACCACTCCCAAGGCCATAAGTATCTTGCGGATATTTATAGAAACGATAGTCGCCTACAAAATTTAAAGCATTGTTCTTGGTCCAGATACTGCTTTGTATAGGAATAATAAACTGTTTGTTTTGTGTGTAAGATGCACTGGCAACAACGGTGGATATTTTTGATTGCGGGCCTGTACGAAATACCATATTACCCGACAGTACCACGGCCAGTTTAGACACCAGCGTATAACCGATGGCCGGTACAACCGAAATTTCGGGTTTTGTAGTTACAGAATCTGGCTGGGGATTTAGCGAAGGCTCGCGATGAAATATGCTTCTGATCACATCAGAGATATCCTTTTGCCGGGTAGCGTCTTTAGAAACTGTGTCAGTAACAAGCTTTGCAGAATCTGCCTTTGATTTGGGCTTTAAACGCGGGATAGGCACATTTTTATTAGCCTGAGCAAAAACATGGCTGCATGTTAAAACAAGTGCTATTAATAAACATCCGGCTTTTATCAGCAAATACTTGATATTGAAAATCTTATTCAAGAGTTAATCTAATCAGCCTGCAAAAGTAATCAGCTTTAATGATATTTTAATGAATATAATCTCAAGTCTTTAAACGCGAACAGGCCTGCTTAGTTAAGGCAGGCCTGTTTGTGTGCTCTGTATTTATTAATACAGAATTATTATTTCATTGAGTCCTGAATTTTTTTGATCGCATCAAGGTGAGTTTGAACGATAGGAGCAGTTTTAGCTGCGAAAGCTTTTAATTCAGCATCTTTACCGTCTTTAGCCTCTTTTTGCATCAGGTCAAGTGTTTTTTGGTGACCGTCAACCATTGCATCAACATAATCTTTGTCGAAATCTTTGCCAGTCTCTTTGCTTAATTTATCCATTTTAGCCTGATGATCAGCATCAACTGTTGAAGGTAAAGTGATGTTTTTTGCTTTAGCAATTGACATTAATTCTTCGTTTGCTTTACCGTGGTCAGATACCATCATGTCTGCAAATTGTTTAACCTGAGCATTGGCTGTTTTTGTAATTGCCAGTTTACCTAAAGCAACTTCGGCCATGCCACCATTTGCTGCATCAGTCGCAAATTTTGCATCGTCATTATCAACAGCAATACCACCAGTTGAAGCAACGCTTGATGTGGTGTCTTTTGTTTTGTTTAAACTGTCTGCTGTTTCTTTAGCGTCCTTTTGGCCACTGTTACAAGCTTGAAACGCAAGTGAGGCAGCGGCAATCATAAATACATAACTTACTTTTTTCATGGTAATGTTTTAATTGATTTGTTTTTTCTAAACACTATATTTTAAAATAAGTTTTTTAACTTAAAAAATACTTCAACTATTCTATACTTAAATCAAGCTTTGCAAGCCGAATGGCGGCTTCATCTCCGGTATACTTTCCATGTTCGTCTGATAGTTTCACAACAGGTATCCAGTTGCCTTGCTCGGGCATGGCCTCTGTCATTTTAATTACAATATTCATGGCTTTAGGACCAACATCATTGGTCAGGCTGGTGCCAATGCCAAAAGATATACTTATCCTGTTCTCGCAATGGGCAGCAATGCGGGCTACCTTTTCATAATCAAGCGCGTCAGAAAAAATGATGGTTTTGCTAAGCGGGTCTATACCCATTGACTGGTAATGCGCAATTACACGGTCGGCAAATATGAGCGGGTCGCCGCTATCATGCCTTACCCCATCAAACAACTTTGAATACATTTTATCAAACTGGGAGAAAAACACTTCTGTTGTATAAGTATCAGATAAAGCAATACCCAAATCCCCGCGATAAACCTGTACCCAGTTTTCCAGGCCAAGTGAGTTAGCCATTTTAAAACCATACCGCGCTGCATGAAACATAAACCACTCGTGCGCATGTGTTCCTATAGGTTTGGTTTGATTCAGCATAGCCATATGCACATTGCTTGATCCAACAAAGGCACCTTCTCCGTATGCTTTTAACGATTGCATAACCAATCTGTGCACATCATAGCTATACCGGCGCCTGGTGCCAAACTCGGCCACCTTAACACCCAGCTTTGCATATGCTTCAATTTTTTGTTTGGTACGCAACAGCACCTCCTCATCAGATATGCGCGAAGCATTGGTAAGCTGATAATACAGTTCACATATGAGTGACATTACAGGCACTTCCCATAAAATTGCCCTGTGCCAGTTACCTTCAATGCCTACATGCAGTTCTCCGCCCTTCTGGTCAATACTTACCTCTTGCGGATCATAGCGGTAACCTTCCAGAAAATCAAGATATACCGGATCTAAATATGGGCAGTTATTTTCTAAAAATCTCCTTTCAGATTTTGTAAGTTTTAATTCAGCCATGCGGTCAACTGCATTTCTAAGCGCCGCAGCAAAGCCGTCAGGAAATTGATGTTTTCCCCGGTTAATAAAGTGATACCGTGCACGTGCTACCGGAAACAGCCTTGTTACAGCCTGCTGCATAGTAAACTTATAGAAATCGTTATCGAGAAATGAAAGTAGTGCGGAATTCTGAGGCATCTGTAATAGCTAAACCATTATAAACATAAATGGCCGCGCAATGTTCACTTTGTGTAATTTAATTATAATTAAAATATATTAAAATAAAATTATCATATATAGTGATTAAGATATTTAAATAAGTAATAATAATTTATTTATTTTACTTTTATGTAAACACCTTTACACATACGTTGTTAATCGATTGATGAACAACGGAACCACACCTCGATTAAAAATTTTCACCTGGCATATCCATGGTAGTTACCTTTTCTATTTATCACAAGGCAACTACGATATTTATATACCAACCAAATCTGAAAAAACCGAAGGTTATTATGGCCGGGGAGAAACATTTCCGTTTGGCGAAAATGTAATTGAGGTACCCGCCGAAGAGGTTAAGAACAAAAGCTTTGATGTTATTCTTTATCAAACTAATCAAAACTATTTAAAAGACCAATACGAAGTCCTTACAGAAGAGCAGCGAAGCTTGCCAAAGGTTTATATTGAGCATGACCCTCCGCGCCAGCATCCTACAGATACTAAACATATTTTAAATACGCAGGATGTAACTCTTGTACATGTTACCCACTTTAACCGCTTAATGTGGGACAGCAACGAAACGCCTACACGTGTAATTGAGCACGGCGTAACTATTCCTCAGGTTAACTACTCAGGTCATATTAATAAAGGTATAGTTGTGATTAATAATCTGCCTTTGCGTGGGCGTTTATTAGGGCTGGATGTATTTATGGAAGTACGTAAGCAAATTCCGGTTGACCTTGTAGGTATGGGCACAGGTGATTTAGGTTTGGGCGAGGTGCTTCATCCGCAGTTACCGGCTTTTCAAAGCCAGTACCGCTTTTTCTTTAACCCGATAAGATATACCAGCCTTGGTTTAGCAATATGCGAAGCTATGATGATGGGGATACCTGTTGTAGGCCTTGCCACAACAGAGTTATCTACCGTTATAGACAACGGCTACTCTGGCTTTATACATACCGATGTTAATTACCTGATCGATAAAATGCAATTGCTGATGGAAGATGCTGAACTGGCTCGTGAAATTGGTAACAATGGCCGTGAGATAGCATTAAAACGTTTTAACATCAATCGATTTACAGACGACTGGGAGCAATTATTTGCCGAGGTAACTGCCCGTAATAAAACGGTGCTCCATTCAATTTAATTTATATGAAGAACCGAAGTAAAAATATTGCGCTGATAAGTGAACACGCCTCTCCCCTGGCAGATTTAGGCGGCGTTGATACTGGTGGCCAAAATGTGTATGTAGCACAGCTGGCATTACATTTAGCCACACAAGGCTACCTTGTAGATGTTTACACCCGCCGCGATAGCGGCACTATTGATGAAGTGGTTAACTGGCAGCCGGGCGTACGGGTTATCAATGTGAAGGCAGGGCCCGAAGCCGTGATTATCAAAGAAGACATGCTACAGCACATGCAGGAGTTTAAGGATAACATGGTTGCATTTATCATCAACAATCATTTGCATTACAGCCTTATTCATGCTAACTTTTTCATGTCGGCATTGGTAGCTTCGGGCATCAAAAAAGAACTGGATATTCCTTTTGCAGTTACCTTTCATGCTTTGGGGCATGTAAGGCGAGTACATCAGGCAGAGCAAGATAAATTTCCGATTGAAAGGTTAATTATAGAAGCAGAGGCAGTTAAACATGCCGATCACATCGTAGCAGAATGCCCTCAGGATCGTGACGACCTGATCAACCATTACCATGCAGATCCGAAAAAGATCACCATTGTACCATGCGGATTTAGTGAGAAAGAGTTTCACCCGATAGATAAGTCAGAAGCACGCCGGATGCTGGGCCTACCTGCCAATGAGCATATCATATTGCAATTAGGCCGCATGGTGCCGCGCAAGGGAATTGATAATGTGATAAGGGCGTTGGGCCACCTAAAAAGGGCATCTGAAAAGCCGATTAAACTGGTTGTGGTTGGTGGTAACCACCATGATCTGCAAAAATCTGATTGCCCCGAATATAAAAGGTTATTAAATATCGCAGATGAACATGCGGTGACCGATCATGTAATCTTCGCCGGTAAAAAGACCCGCGACCAACTGAAATATTATTACGCCGCGGCTGATATTTTTATTACCACACCATGGTATGAACCATTCGGTATTACACCATTGGAGGCTATGGCTTGCGGAACGCCGGTTATTGGATCAAATGTTGGCGGTATTAAATACAGCGTAGCCGATGGCCATACCGGGGCACTTGTAACACCTGAGCAGCCTAAAGAATTAGCAGAAAAAATTGATAGCCTCATCAGCGATAAAGCTTTGCTTAAACAAATGGGCCTGAATGCCATAAAACGTGTTAACACGCATTTTACCTGGAAGAAAGTGGCCATGCAAATGGATAAGCTATTTGTAAACATGCTTAGTACTTCAAAATCAAGATTGATTAAGCAACTGGAAGGCAGAAAAGAGCAGGCTGCATAATATGGCTAAGGCAATTTTTATTGACAAGGATGGAACATTGATTCCGGACATACCTTATAATGTTAATCCGGCATTGATTACTATTTCAACGCATGCCATAGAAGGTTTAAAGGCTTTGCAAGACAATGGCTACTTGCTTATCGTTATCTCTAACCAGTCTGGCGTAGCAAGAGGGATGTTTAAAGAAGAGCAATTAGCAGATGTAGAACTTGCAATAAAATCCCTTTTAGCTGTAAACGGAATTAAACTTCATGGCTTTTATTATTGCCCCCACCATCCGGACGGAACCGTAGAGGGCTATGACATGGAATGTGCATGCCGTAAACCACAGCCTGGCCTGCTATTGCAGGCAGCAAAAGATCATGATGTAGATCTATCACAATCTTGGATGATAGGTGATATCTTAAATGACGTGGAAGCCGGTAACCGTGCCGGATGCCAAACTATATTAATTGATAACGGCGGTGAAACAGAATGGGTAAAAGGCGAATATCGAACGCCAACCTTAGTATATAAAACAATTAATGATGCTGCTTTAGGCATACTTCAACAGCACCTGGTATAAAAGATGAGCAACTGGTCTGATTGCAAGCGAATACTTGTTATCCGCCCCGATAATATGGGCGATCTTATTATGAGCGGGCCAGCCATTAAAGCGCTTAAGCAATCTTTTAATGCGCATATTACCGTCTTAACATCATCAATGGCCAAAGGCATTATTAAACACATGCCCATGATTGACGATGCAATCATATTTGATCTTCCCTGGGTAAAAACTAATCAGCAAGCGCCTAAAGAACAGATTTACGAAGTAGTAGAAAGGCTTAAAAAAGGCAGCTTTGATGCAGCGGTGATCTTTACCGTTTTCAGCCAAAATCCCTTACCTACGGCCATGCTGGCTTATATGGCCGGAATACCTAAAATATTGGCCTATTGCCGTGAAAACCCTTACGGATTACTTACAGATTGGATTCCGGATAAAGAACCATACAATATTATCAAACATCAGGTACAGCGCGACCTTGATCTGGTAGCTTCGGTGGGTGCATACATTAATGATGATAAACTTGATCTGCTAATAAAGGATTGCGGCCAAAGCATGCAGGAAAAGCTAATGATAACAGGTATAAATTTAGATCAACCCTGGTTATTGCTGCATGCAGGCGTTAGTGAACCCAAGCGGGAATATCCATTTAATAATTGGGTAATAGCAGCGAAAAAAATTATTACACAATTAGGCTACCAGGTATTGCTTACAGGTGCAGCATCTGAAAAAGTATTGACTGATAAATTACAGCAGCGTATTGGCGAACCTAGCTTTTCAGTTGCCGGTTTATTTGATCTGAGCGAATTTATTTACCTGGTTAAACAAGCCCCCTGTCTTGTTTCTGTAAATACCGGCACTATACATATTGCTGCAGCGGTGAATACTCCTGTTGTGGTGCTTTACGCAGAAACCAATCCGCAGCATACACCATGGAAAGTGGTAAATAAGGTATTGCCTTTTAGTGTACCGGAAGAAATGCGCAGTAAAAATGAGGTAATTGCGTATTTGAATAAAACGATTTATGCCCACCCTGCAGGTATGCCTGCTCCGGCACAAATAGTATGTGCAATAACAGAAATTATGAATGCGCCATACTCACCATCTCAACCGTTTCACGGAACACTGAATGAAAATCAGGCGTTTCCAGCCAGTTGATTGTACGGTGCATGCGTTTATCCATTGGCCCCCAGCGTTGCGGTTCACCATCCATACTGATCACCACGCTTGGCGTTTTAAACGCAGCTGCAATATGAGATACACCGGTACAGTTAGATATCAGCATAGCTGCATTTTTGATTAATACGCCCATTGCGCCCATTGTGGTCTTACCGCAGGCATTAATGGGTTCGTAACGCATATGGCTAATTACAGCATCCACAATTTCGGCTTCATCTTTAGTTCCGGTAATTACAGCTTTATAACCCTGCTCAATACAATAGTCGGCCAGGGTAGCAAAGTAATTTACCGGCCATTGTCTCCAGGCACCACGTGAACCCGGGTGAACGCAAACATAATTACCCGGATCAATTTCCAAGCCTGCATTATCAAGATCATTCATATCCTGATCTGTCAACGGAAACTCCAGTTCAGTGCCTTGTGCAGGTATGCCCAGGTGTTCCATTAATAAAATATGCCGTTCAATTTCAGAGCCGTAATCCGGATATAGCATAAACAAACCATTATCCGGCTTATAATGCCCCTCTGTAGAAAAACCAGCTACATGCCTGGCTCCAAACAGTTCCATCATCGGGTTAACTAATGTACCGTTACCCTGCATCTGTATTACAAGGTCAAATTGCTCATTTTGTATCGATGGCAAAAACTCGGCAAATTGGGTGGCATCAAATGCTTGTTCGGGTAGCCCAGGGAAACCGGGAAAATGGATGAAATTATCAAAATAGACATCGAACCGTTCTGTAAAGGATTTTGCCCAGGGCAAACCTATCAGCGTGATAGATGCATTGGGGTAAGCATGTTTTAATGCTCTTATTGCTGGTATGGTGCAAAGCATATCGCCTAATTGCAATACACGGAATATGCCTATCTTTTTAATTTCGTTAGCTGGTAGTTTCATTTATTCCTGATCGTTTAAACCGCGTCCGGTTTTGTGCTGCAGCTCGTCAATGCGTTTAGACGCTTCGGCTTTGCTCAACTTTTCATCAAATGTTTCTCCTGCCTCAGCAGAAAGTGTTTTAAGGTACGATTCCTGTGCGCCGGTCATAGGTTCATCTCCCGTTGTCCAATCATCAGGGTCTTTTATAGTGTTTGATCCTTTTATCGGCTGATCTTCATTCAACTCTTCTTTGCTGTTCTTCTCGGTTGCCATAATGCTAATATTTATAGTATTAAACCCTACCGGTTTGCCTTTGTTTTAAACAAACCATGTCTTATATTTTAGCGCGCCATACCATTGCCAAAACACCGATACAAAAGGTATTACAAATGATGTAGCAACCATTTCGGTAATATGATCCAGTGCTAAGCTGGTTGTGGCAAGGCGTTTACAGATAAAGTAAACCGTAAAAGTTAACCAGGTAATTGACCCGGTTATGGTTAACAATTGCTTGTGAATGATAATGCCCGCCAGCATGATTAAAAAAGAAACAATGATGGCATAATACAATACAGGCGATACCGGCCTGATCTTCTTTCTGAAAAGCTTTGGATATTTTTTGTAAAGCAGCGCGTCAAACATAGTTTTCTTTTGCTCCTTCACACTTACACCCCATTTTGACTTGCGCACCGGGTGTATTACCTCAGCACTGTTTAAACGCCTGATAGGAATTTCGTTTTGTAACAGTTTAAAGTGCAGGTCGCTGTCTTCGCGCCAAGCCATGCTGAATTGCTCGTCAAAACCACCTGCCTTTTGCAACACGGTTTTGGTACAGGCACAATTAGCTGTAATAAAATCTGCTGTTTCTAAACCTGCTGTATTCTTTTCATAGTCAGTGGGCGGATAGCTTACAGGTACGATCACCTTTCCGGTAATAGCAATATTGCCGTTACCTTCTATTGCCCTTACAATTTCTATCAGCCAGTTGCTTTCGGGCAGGCAGTCATCGTCTGTAAAGGCAATAATTTCTGCCGTTGCATTTTGCCAGCCATAATTACGTGCTGCGGCAGGCCCCTTTTTATGCGGAAGCGGCAGGTACCTCACCGGCGCCTGCGCTTGCATGTTATTAATTAAATCAGCAGTAGCGCTGTCCGGGCCATCGCTTACCACAATAATCTCAAAGTCGGTCATTGTTTGCTCCAGCAAAGCGGCCAGGCAATTTTTTAAAAGCTGCGGACGGCGGTACGTTGGTATTACAACAGATACTTTTATAATCATTTTTCAATCACGAACGAACCAATGATCAATGCGTCAAAAGGTGATGTCCAAAAGCATTCGATAGCATCCCGAGGTGTACAAACAATCGGTTTACCCAGCGTATTAAATGATGTATTTACCAGTACAGGTACACCGGTTTTGCGGTGGAAAGCTTTCAGCAGATCATAATACTTTTCATTTTGCTGCCTGTTGATGGTTTGGATACGAGCAGTACCATCAGTGTGGCGCACCGCCGGAATCTGGTCTGCTTTGTCTTCCTGAACATCGTACACAAATAACATAAACGGTGAATACTCGGCATTTTTAAACCAGTTGCCTGCTTCTTCTTCAAGCACGACAGGTGCTACCGGGCGAAAATCTTCACGGTCTTTCACTTCGTTTAAACGCGCTTGCATTTCAGGGCTAATCGGCGAAGCCAAAATTGAGCGGCCGCCCAAAGCACGCGGACCAAATTCCATACGGCCCTGGTACCAGCCAATGATCTTATTTTGCGCAAGGATGTCGGCAGTTTCTTCGGCAACATTTTCCAGCTTACGGTATGGCACTTTACACCATTTCATAAACTTCTCAATTTCAGCATCGCTATACTCAGGTCCCCAATAGGCATGGTTCATCACAAATTCGCGCTCGTTTGATTTACGCTGCTGCGCATCAACCCACAGCGCTGCACCTAAAGCGGTACCGTCATCACCAGATGCAGGCTGCACCCAGATATTTTGGAAAGGCCCTTTATCACGTATGCGGGCATTAGCCACACAGTTTAATGCTACACCACCCGCCATGCACAGGTTTTCAGATTTGGTCTCTTTGTGCAACCAATCCGTCAGTTCAAGCATAGTTTCCTCCAGCACCAATTGCATAGAATGCGCTATGTTAAAGTGGTGACTGGTAAATTCTTCGTGGCGCAGGCGCTGCGCACCAAAACGTTCAATTAAACGCTGATCGGTTATAGTATACTGCCCGTTAGCGGCGACTTGTATCATCTCACGAAAATCCTTTACAAAGTCAGGCTTTCCGTATGATGCCAGCGCCATCACCTTATACTCATCAGACGAGTGCAGGAAACCTAAATAAGTTGTTACCTGCTCATAAAGTAAGCCTAACGAATGTGGCATATTTACCTGGCCAATGCGATCAAGCTGCTGCCCATTACCAATGCTGTAAGTAGTGGTTGCCACCTCGCCCCTGCCATCAACCGTCATTACTGCCGCATTTTTGTAGGGCGAACAGTTAAATGCACTTGCTGCGTGTGAGATATGGTGTTCTACATAATGCCATTGTTCGGGACGAATGTTGGCACCAATAAAATTCTTTTGTAAATGGTGCGGATAGCCGTCATTCAGTTGGTCGCGGGCATTAAGAATAGATGACAAAAACAGCGGATCCCAAACGTTTAGCCAATCTTGGTTAACCTGCTGGCCAATTGGCTCAAAAGGAATTTCAATAGTTGATTTACCACGGTATTTTTCGCCAATGAGCAAATAGGGATCAAAAGAGTACGCCACATGGTCCACATCATTAATATGGATACCTGCCACGCGCAGGCAATAATCAATCGCATGAAAAGGCAGCTCCCATGTTGAAAAGGGAACAGGGCGTTTGCCATGTTTAAAGTGCGTGAAACGCTCTTCTTCAGCTGCCGCAAGCAACTGGCCATCTTTAATTATACACGCCGCCGAGTCGTGAAATACAGCATTAATGCCTAATACATACATTGTGATAAAGTATTACCGTAAATATTTTTTTGATTTTTTGTAATACTACTACAATGGAACAGGTGGCTTGTTTAATTAAAGTTGAAAAAATTAATTAGAATTATTAATTATTATAATATTGTTAAATTAAGTGACTCTAATTAATACTATTATGAAAATATCTAAATACAAAAAGAAAAAGGCCTGCTTTTAGGCAGACCTTTTATAAAACTTAGGCTCGGCATATTTTAGCCTGATAATTTTCTTCCTGACAACTGAAGAAGGATAATAGATGCGATTAGTAACCTCGCGCCCTAACCTGTTGCGCAGGTTGTTACGCAGCCCCACACGCATATGAATCACTACCCGGTTATTATGTATCTCGCCCTGCTCTTCCACATTTTTTAGCAGCCTTAATGACACCAGCGCCAGTATTCCGCCAATCACAAAGAAATAATTCCAGCCTTGCAGATTCAGAATTTCATGTCCTGAAAGATGCAACACGGTTTGATGGGTAGCAAAGAAGTCGGCAGCTAAACCACCAATCATTGGTGCTATGGTCGAAAAGAAAGCCACGAACATATTTTTTGTAGAAATATAGGCAATGGCCTCGCTGTTGGGCGCCAGTTTAATACCAATATTTGAAAGTGCAAGATTGATACCCGCCGTAGCAATACCGCTTAGCATGTGAATAACAATCAGCAAAGCCATACTTGCCCTGATACCATGCGGCATTGCCGTAAATGCAAATGCAATAATAGCTGCAATGTACACCGGGGCACAAATAGCTATAATGTTTTTATTACTGAACCGATCTGAATATTTGCCCCATATCTTTATAGAAACAATACTGCTTAACTGGCTGATAATACCCAAACCGATAATATATGATACGGGTAAACCGATAGTTTTCATCATATATACACCAAAGAACGGTGTAGCCAGATTGAGCGCAAAAGCCCAAAAAGAATTAAAGACCAGTAAGTTTCTAAAGTTCTTGTTTTTGAGCGGCTTGCCAAAAAGCGTGAATAATTTATCTTCGATTACCCGTGGCTTAGGTTCTGGTGTGCGTAACAATAGGAACACGCTGATCATACCTAATATTCCGCCAATTAAAAACAGCACATTATAAGTAACGATTTCCTGAGCGGGATAATGCTTCTTTACATAATCGATACCGATGGCAGTAGCTAAACTTAAAGTAACATTAAGCGTTTGTGCCATTCGGCTGCGGCTTGAGAAAAATGAGCCCAGTCTTTCACCAGGAATAAGGTCCTTCATCCAGGCATTCCAGCTGGCTCCGGCAATGTCACCAAAAATATGCTGGAAGAACAGCATCACAATAAGCACCTGTATGCTGGTACCTGCGGTAAATAAAAATGGAAGCACACCGATAAACAACAGCGGGATACGCGCCATAAAATTACAGATCACGCTGATGATTTTGCGATTGTTAAATTTACGTACCAGCCAAATAGATAATAACTGGAAGATGGTGGTAAACGTAGGCAGGGCAGCTAACACGCCTAACTGGAAATTAGTAGCCCCCATGTGGATGGCCATTGCCGTTAAAAAGGTACCGCTGGTAAATACCACCATTGCTTCGGCCGAAAGGCCGTCTGCATTAACCAGCTTTAAGCCCGACTGCAACTCGCGATCGGTTACTGTGTCCTGAGGTCTGAAATTCATTTACAACGCGCCACAAGGACGCCCGTTTGGGGTTTAATCAATAATTTAATTAGGGCTGCAAAAATACAATTGCACATTACAACTTGCAAAATCATTGCCAGCAGATTGCTTTAATTTAATTATTGATTAATTTATCGCTTTAACAGCCATTTACAAGCAAACAGCTATTTGACGTGCGATAAGCACCTTAGTTTATTGGGTATAATGGTACTATCGCTTCCCCATAATGAGGAGTGTGGAGTGGTTTTAAAATATGTCGCTGTTATAAAAAAGGTTCTCTACTCTCACATAAAAAAGGCCGCATTACAGCAGCCTGATAATTTGTAATTGTAATTACGAGCTCCACTCATAATTTAATTAAAAACGATTTAGCCAAATTTTGCCATTCTTGATTCTTATTCTATTTTTTATTAATGGATAAATATCTATAAGTGTATCAAGTTTATTGTAATGAATAGTAATAGTTTCACCTTTGACGGTGTATGGAATATTGTAGTTTTTTTGTATCAGCTGCAATATTGCTTTATTTATAGCCAAGTCGGTTTTTAAAGAGTCTATTTGATTATTGAGTTTACCAATCTGAATATTTAAAGTGCTTGACTTATTTAACAGAGATTTAGGATTATCTTCAAGAATTATTTTATCTGTCGTGTCCTTGTAAAACAGACCAAATTTATCTTTAATTACTTTTAATTTAAAGTTTGCAAGTTCTAATTGCTTTTTTAATGTTATATTCTCTTTTAGTGTATTATTAGTAATTTTCAACAGCTCCTCAACTGATATATGTTTATCTCCAAATATAAAACCGGTGATCGCTTGATTAGGTTTTGACATCAAACTTTTAACATTGGAGTTGCAGGCATTAATCATCTTATCTTTTAATGTAATGATGCTATCTTTATTTTTAAGTATTTGATCATTCAATTTTATTAAATTCTCAAGTCGAGTAATATTAGCTTGTTTCTCTTCTACTTGTTTCTTCCGGTCTAAAGCCACAAATCCCAATAAAATAACAAAAGCTAACAAGCAAAAGAAACCGATTAATAATCCTTTCGATATATATTTCATTTGCTGCCTTTTTGGTTAAGCAGATTTATTGTTTCTAAAAAAAGTTGAGATTCTTTAGAGTTCTTGTCAAATTTCCTATACTGCAATAGCATTGATGCTTCTATATCAATTTTCAATTGACTTTTTTCGTTTTCACAGTTTTTCTGTTCCGTTTTTTCGATCAACTCATACTTTTTTTGCAGATCGGCATTTTGATCTTTATAGAATTCGATTTGATTTTTCATTATAAATAAACCAAATGAACTACCAGCAATTAAACATCCACCTAATTTTGAATAAAATAAAAACTTGTGAGACTTAAGAATATTACCTAAATAATTAGACATAAAGTGTTAATCGAAAAACTAAAAATATAGAATAATTACTTATTTACCTATTTCAGAAAATCAATATTTTAATGGTATAAAAGCGAATGTTCTTTCAGGCGTTTAAAAAACATTGTCAATAAAGTTGACAACTAATCTTAGTAGTGAAAGATAACGGATTCGAACCGATGACCTCTTTCCCAAATGCTTTCAGGACATGCAAGCGCCTTTAGTGAGTAAATAATGTAGCAGTAATAAAGCATAAAAAAGGCTGCCTTGCAGCAGCCTGATATTGTAAGTGGAGGATAACGGATTCGAACCGATGACCTCTTGCATGCCATGCAAGCGCTCTAGCCAGCTGAGCTAAACCCCCGTGTGGGTTGCAAATATATTTATATTGGCAACAATTAAAAACTAATTGTTAAAAATTAAGCGGGTAAATCAATAAATACGAAAAGGCTTAAAAACAGTAAAGCCTCCTGATGGGCAGGAGGCCTTTACTAACCAATTATAAACCTAAATTATGAGAAGACTTTTTAAATCGTTTCCGATGGTGTAAAATTAACACTAAGTTTCGTAACTCCAAAATATTTTTTAAAAAATATTTTATTTTTTTCTGTTAACCGTTACAATTATCAAAACGTTGATGCAAATATATTAGTATAACATCAATAAATGTTTATTTAACAACTAAAAATAATGTTAAATGTTTGTAAATTTTAAAATTCATTTAAATCCATCGTTAACATTATTGCTACCTATGCATCAAATTTGCTGCCGTGAATAAACCGCATTTAACAAATCCTGTATTATGGCTCATGACAATTACCACCGGGTTGGTTGTCGCCAATATCTATTATAACCAGCCCCTGCTTACCGACATTGCGTTAAACTTTAAAGTAAGCAACAGCAAAGCAGGTCAGGTTTCCATGTTTACGCAGATTGGTTATGCGGCCGGTTTACTGTTTATAGTGCCACTTGCTGATATGCTGAAGCGCAAGCGGTTAATGATCATTGATTTTGCGCTGATCATAATTTCATTACTTGGCGTAGCACTCTCTAAAAGCATACATTTACTTTATTTCGCCAGTTTCCTGGTTGGGCTAACATCAGTAATCCCACAGTTGCTTATCCCTATGGTTGCGCATCTGGCCAACCCGCATGAGCGTGGTAAGAAGATCGGATTTGTAATGAGCGGATTACTCATTGGTATCTTGCTGTCGCGTACCATCAGCGGATTTGTGGGCGCACATTTTGGCTGGCGGAGTATATTTTATGCAGCAGCTGCGGTAATGTTTATTTTGTGGGGATTGGTTTATTGGCTACTGCCCGAAATTGAGCCTACCTATAAAGGCAAATACAGCCATTTGATGAAATCATTAGTGCATTTATTCATGAGCGAGCCTAAGTTAAGGTTGGCTTCATTCAGGGGTGCATTATTATTTGCAGGCTTTAGCGCGTTTTGGTCAACCCTGGCATTTTTACTTAAACTGCCACAGTTTAACGAAGGCAGCGACGTGGCCGGTGCGTTCGGATTAGTAGGCGCATTCGGCGCCCTGGCTGTAGGCTTCATGGGCAGGCTTACCGATAAAATGGATGCGTTTAAACTGTCTACCTTTACCATATTATTGGTAATTATCTCCTTTATTATCTTCTATTTCTCCAGCCATAGTATTGCAGGCCTTATTATAGGTGTGATCATCATGGACATGGGTGTGCAGTCTACGCACATCTCTAACCAGGCAATTATATTTTCGTTAAACGCCGAAGCCCGCAACCGTATTAATACAATTTACATGGTGTCCTATTTTATCGGCGGCTCGGCGGGTACTTTTTTAGCCAGCCAGATCTGGGGGTTATATCAATGGAGCGGCGTGTGCGCTATCGGAACAATACTGTCTGTTATCGTACTCTGTGTACATTTAGTTAATCGTAAAAAGATGCAGCAAAACACTACAGCAAGCGTTGCTTAATAAGGATTCAAAAAAAATTAGTCTTTTTACAAAAAAATCTTCTGTCAATAAATCACTCGCAGACAAGCTTCTATCCTATTTTATATACCCGATCCAAATTTTGTCTACCGGTATTTTGCCCTGATTTTCATTTTTTGGCATTGTATTGGGACAACTCTTATCAAATAACACTGATATGTTAGCAATAGATAAAGAAAATCAGGGCGAAGAAAAAACTTGGGAAAACCCGGTTAACCCTGAAAAGCCTGCTGACCACCGCGACGACGAACAAGTTGAGCGTCAATATCAGGAGGCTAAAAGAAGACATGATAATCTGACAGAGACAGATCACATTGATAAAGAAAAAAAGAGTTAACAAATTAATTTGACTAAAAGATTTACAGTTATGAAAAATTCAACTAAAACCTCAAAAGTAAGCAAGTTAGTAGCTCGTTTCGATAACGAATTAAAAGCTTTGTTAATGGAAGATCTAAGAGCTGTGAAAACAGCTAAGAATCAAATTTTAGAAAAAATAGCAAATACTGCTGCCGGCAACCGTTTATCAGCAGCATAATATACCGCATCTTCTATCTACCTATACAAAACGTATAACATCAATCTATGAAAACGTAAAGCCCGGGCATTTGTCCGGGCTTTATTTTTTTCCTGACCCGGCGTAGTTTACTATAAGCTGCGCAGTTTTAGCAGACGCGCCCGCCTCGCCCATTTTCACATCAAGCTCGGTGTAATCGGCTAACATTTTATCACGGCCGGGGCCTTCAAGTAATCTGCCCAATTCAACGATCATTATATCCGGATTACATTCCTGCTGTATCAGTTCCCTAACTACCAGGCGGTCCATAATCAGGTTAACCAGGGAAATAAACCTAATTTTGATCAGCATACGTGCTATACCTATAGTAACACTATTACCCTTATATACAACAACCTGCGGTACATGAAACAATGCGGTTTCTAAAGTTGCCGTTCCGGATGCTACAATAGCTGCATGAGCTACATTCAGCAAATCATAAGTAGCATTAAAAATGACCGGTATGTCGCCGACGTTAAATTGATTATAATATTCTTTACTAAACGATGGCGCACCCGCTATTACAAATTGATAATCAGTTAAGTGTTTAGCCACCTGTAACATATCAGGAAGCAAGCGGCTTATTTCCTGTTTACGGCTACCGGGCAAAAGGGCAATTATCTTTTGGGTTGTTAAATGGTGCTGTTGTAGAAAATCAGGATTGGGTTTAAAGGCAGATACCGCATCTAACAATGGGTTACCCACATAATCAACATCCATTCCCCAGCCTTTATAAAAATCAACCTCAAAAGGTAAAATGCAAAACAGGTGATCAACAATTCGCTTTATTTTCAGCACCCGCTTTTGATTCCATGCCCATACCTTTGGTGATATATAGTAGCAAACCAGCAAGCCCTGTTCTTTAGCAAACTCGGCTATTTTAAGGTTAAAGCCCGGAAAATCAATTAGTATCAAAACATCAGGCTGCCAGGTAGAGATATCTTTTTTGCAGGCTGCGAGATTTTTAAAGATGGTACGCAGGTTAGCTACAACTTCTACAAAGCCCATAAAAGCCATATCGGCATAATGCTTCACCAATTCACCGCCTTCAGCCTGCATCAGGTCGCCACCGAAATACCGGAACTGAGCCTGTTCATCAAGGCCTTTAAGGGCTTTCATTAAGTTGGCGCCGTGCAAATCGCCGGACGCTTCGCCAGCTACCAGGTAATACTTCATATTATTTGATTAAGATACCGGCTTCTTTGTAAGCAGCCAGATCAAATGAACTTGGGTCTTTTTCGGTAATCAGCAGGTCTATACTGTTAGCCGCTGCAATATAAAACGGGTTAAGTACACCAAGCTTATCAGCAGTAGACAGTGCAACAATATACCTTGACGTTTCGATCATGGCTTTTTTTACTTCACAATCTTCATAGTCCAAGCCAGTGATTCCGGCTTTCAGGTCAATGTTGCAAATACCTAACAGGCAAATATCGGCACGTATCTTCCTGATGGCTTCAATGGCTTCATAACCGTAAGTTGATGCTGTACGCTGACTGACCCTGCCCCCGATAAAGATCACTTTAATATTTTGAAAATCTTGCAGCACAGAAGCTACCGGTATACTGTTGGTAACTACCGTAAGCGGGATATCTTTGGGCAAGCTTTGCGCAGCAATCACTGTTGTAGTACCCGAATCAATTAAGATTACCTGATCGGGCTTGATAATATCCAGCAGCTTATTTGCAATAACCTGCTTTTCTTTGATTTCAATATGCTGACGCTGCTTAAAAGTAGGCGGTAAAGGCGATTGATGTATTGCTCCCCCTCTAACTGCTTTCAGCATACCACGGTCAGAAAGTTCCTTAATATCGCGCCTAACAGTGTCAGTAGATACTTTTAGCAAAGTACTCAGTTCATCAAGCACTACCCTGTTATTTTTTTCTACCTGTTCAAGAATGATATTCTGGCGTTCTGCTTTAAGCATATTCAAAAGTAAACAAAAATTTAATTGCAAAATAACGCAAACTTAAATTGCAATATATTGCAATTATTTACATTTATTGCATAATTTTGCAATATGAAACAAAAGAAAATAATAGCTATCGACATGGATAGCGTACTTGCCGACACAGAAAGGCAGTTTGTAATTTGGTATGAGCGTGATTACGGTGTTCGCATTCCGTATGAAAGTTTATTTGGTAAGAAAGAAGAGGATTTTTTCCCTGAAAAAGATGCGATCAGAAAAATGGTTTTTACACCGGCGTTTTTCAGGACCATACCTGTAATGCCCGGTGCCATAGCGGCTGTAAAGCAATTGATGAATAATTATGAGGTGTACGTGGTATCGGCCGCAATGGAGTTCCCGAATTCACTGATAGAAAAGAAAGAATGGCTTGAAGAACACTTTCCGTTTATCTCATGGAAAAACATTGTATTCTGCGGAAGCAAAAGCATTATTGATGCCGACTACCTGATAGATGACCATTGCAAAAACTTAGATGTATTTAAGGGCAAAACATTACTGTTCCATGCGGCACACAATGTGGGTATTACCCATCACCAACGCGTCAATAACTGGGAAGAAGCACTTAGGGCCATTGCTAAACTGGAAGCCGTACCTACAACCGAAGCTTAAAGCCTGATTCTTGTAAGAAAGACCAATATCATAAAAGCAAAGGTGATTACGATAATGCCGCGACTGGTTTGATCAGCCTGTTTGCGGTGAAAAACGCGTACAAGAATTAAATTTATAGCGATAGCAATTAAATAAGGAACGGCCGGCTTATTCATGATCACCATATCTTTAGCCACGTAGTTAAACACAATCCAGGTTATTGAGGGCAACACCGCACCAATACCAAGCCCCAGATAAAAGTTATTCCTATTCATTTACCGCTAATTTAACACAAAACCCGCTGCAGGATATTGCGGATCATTATAAATATCTTTCAGGCTTTCCTGTCCCGATACATTATTAAAGATCATTACCTTATTGCCTGGTTGATACTGCTCCCAATTTGGTGCAGGCTGTCTTCCTTTTATATAACTTACCCAATAGGCATGTACTTGCTCTGCCAACTGTTCATTAAAACCATTGTTATGTTTACCCGGCACATACCAAACGTAAGCCAGCTCATCGGCATGTACTGCTCCCTTTCCATCCTTACTATAATCAAAGCGGTACATCCATACGTTGTTATTTCCTTTTGTTAAGACATTAGCCATGCGGTACTGATGCATTTGATACATGTACTGAGTAAGGATAAAAACCGCGGCAGAATCTGGCTCTATAGCATTTGCATACTTGTTGTAAGCATTAAGTACAAACGTATAATTATTGCCGTACCAATCTTTAAGTACCGTACTATCCGGATGATAAAGCCGTTTATCCCCATTCATGAACAACACACTTTCGCGTTTATTACTACCGATCAGGAATCGTTTATCCTTAAAGTTGTGCGTTTCCATATAGTGGTAAGGGTCATCCTTAATAATTGCACCATCCTGCACCGGCCCAAAATAGTTTGTACCGGCAGCACCGTTAAGTACTTTATTTTGCGCTTCAATTAACTGAGCAGTTGATAAATTCAAAACGTCTGTCGGTTTTTGCAGGTTTAGTTCTTTGAGTAAACGCTGCCTTATTGCTTTCGCAGTGGTAGTATCACGAATGCATTGTACACCGCCACTTTCTAAAACCAGCTGCTTGTATAACCCTTTAGATTTATCTGAGGTAAGCAAAGTACTCACCAGCTTTGCCCCTGCCGATTCGCCCATTACAGTTACATTATCCGCATCGCCACCGAAAGACTTAATATTTTGCTTTACCCATTTCAGCGCCATCAGCATATCCAGCATCCCATTATTGCCCGAAGTTTGATAGGCTTTATCGATATCGCCCAGGTATAAAAATCCGAAAACACCTAAACGGTAATTGATCGTCACGGTAATAATGCTATCCCTGTCGGCAAAGGCATGGCCGTTCATGGTTGCACCATTGCCGCCTGTCATTCCGCCACCATGTACCCATACTACCACAGGCATTTTATGCGCTGGTTTCTGCAAAGGTGTGTATACATTCAGGAACAGTGAATTTTCATCGCCCTGTAAGCCTTTTGTATTGCCTGAATACTGCGCTGCGGAACTGCCGAATCTATCACATAACAAAGTGTCTTTCCATTTATCTACAGGCTGCGGGGCTTTAAACCTTAAAGCGTCAATGGGCGGTTTTGCATAAGGTATGCCTTTAAAAACTACAGCCTGATCTTCGGTAATACCCTTTATATAACCAGCCGAAGTTTTCACAACAGTTTGTGCAAATGCACTAATTGTTATAGACAGAACGAATAAGACACTTAGGACTTTTTTCATGATCAGGCGTTAAATTTCCAGCTGTTTAATACAGGGATGGCATGGTGTGCAGTCATATCGAATTGCACAGGAACAACAGATACATAATGATGATCTAATGCCCAAACGTCGGTGTCTTCGCCCTGATCGTTCAACTGAAACACACCAGTAAGCCAATAATAAGGGCGCTTATGCGGGTCCATGCGCTCGTCAAATTCTTCTGCCCATTTAGCCCTGGCCTGGCGGCATACTTTAATACCTTTAATATCGCCTGCATTCGGGAAGTTTACATTGAGTAAGGTCGCAGGGGGCAATCCATTTTCTAATACCTGCAAAGCAATTTGCTTCACGTATTTAAGCGTGGGCTTAAAATTTGCCTGCAGGGTAAAATCATCTAATGAATAACCGATTGACGGAATACTTTCTATCGCCCCCTCAACCGCTGCCGACATAGTTCCAGAATATAATACGTTGATAGAATTGTTAAGACCGTGATTGATACCTGACACACACAGATCAGGCTTTTTACCTTTGAAAACGATATTAACCGCCAGTTTCACACAATCTACAGGTGTGCCCGAACAACGGTAAGTCTCAAAACCATCGTAAATTTCTACCTTATCCAAACGAAGCGGTTTGCCAATGGTTATGGCATGCCCCATACCCGACTGCGGACTATCAGGCGCTACAACCACTACATGGCCAATCTCTGCCATGGTTTCCATCAGTGCTTTAATGCCCGGCGCAGTGATCCCATCATCGTTAACTACCAGTATAGTAGGTTTATTCTTTTTCATAGACTGCTAAGTTAGGGAATTATAATGCGTTATCTGCCTTATATAAGCACCCTTAATCTAAGTTTCAGATTTGGGCAATAGCTTTCTGATGTATGAAACACCCCCTTATCAACATTTCCAAAACAAGCAGTGGCTGTGCCTTCCCCTCTCAAGAGGGAAAACGCTGAATAGAGAAACAAGCAAAAACTTAAATAAGGGGTGTGTAAAATTCGGCTTTCCAACAAATTCAGACCCAATAAAAAAGCCCTTCGATTTCTCGAAGGGCATCATTCTATATTTTTTGAATTTTGTAATTCTGATTACACGCCTAACAGCAATCTTGCAGGGTCTTCCAGCAGTTGTTTAACGCGTACCAGGAAGCTTACCGATTCGCGGCCGTCAATGATACGGTGATCATATGATAACGCCAGGTACATCATCGGGCGGATAACCACCTGGCCGTTTACTGCCACAGGGCGCTCTACAATATTGTGCATACCTAAAATAGCAGACTGCGGAGAATTAATGATCGGGGTTGACATCATTGAGCCAAATACACCACCGTTTGTGATGGTAAAGTTACCGCCGGTCATTTCTTCGATGGTCAGTTTATTTTCGCGTGCTTTGGCAGCAAGTCCGGCAACTGCTTTCTCGATACCGGCAAGGCTTAATTGCTCAGCATTACGGATAACCGGAACAACCAATCCTTTCGGTGCAGATACAGCAATAGAGATATCAGCAAAGTTGCTGTATACCACTTCTTCGCCTTCGATACGTGCGCCTACAGCAGGCCACTCTCTTAATGCTTCGCAAACTGCTTTGGTAAAGAACGACATGAAGCCTAAGCCTACGCCATGTTTCTCTTTAAATTTATCTTTGTATTTAGCACGCAGTTCCATAATCGGCGACATATCAACCTCGTTAAAGGTGGTCAACATCGCTGTTTCATTTTTAACTGCCACTAAACGTTTAGCAATAGTTTTACGCAACGGCGTCATCTTCTCGCGGCGTTCGTCGCGGGCACCCGATGGCTGCGACGGAGCCGCCTGAGCAGTTGGTGCAGAGGCAGGTTTTGCAGCAAGGGCAGCAGCTTTAGGCGCGCCAGCCTGTGCATTTTGTGCATCCTCTTTAGTGATACGCCCCCCCACACCTGTACCAGATACAGATTGCGGATCAACACCTTTTTCTGCCAATATTTTACCGGCAGCAGGTGATGGTGTACCAGCTGCATAGCCACCTTGTTTCATGGTTTCAGGTGATGGCGGAACAGCATTTTCTAATGCCGGGGTACTGACACTGCCCGGAGTTGCCGGAGCAGATGCACCACCAACTTCGATCTGGCAAACCACAGCACCAATTTCTAAAACGTCGCCTTCTTTAGCGATAGTTTTTAAAACACCTGGCTTTTCGGCTGTCAGCTCGAATGTTGCTTTATCTGATTCCAGTTCTGCAATGGCTTCGTCCATTGCTACTTCGTCGCCATCTTTTTTAATCCAGCGTGAAAGGGTTACTTCTGTGATAGATTCACCTACAGCCGGAACTTTTATTTCTACAGTGCTTTTTGCTTCTGCAGGTGCAGCAGCCGGAGCAGGGGTTGCAGCAGCAGGCGCTTTATCTTCCTGTGCGGCAGGTGCAGCATTAGCTGAGGCACCACCTTCTTCAATATTTGCAACTACAGCACCGATAGCTAAAGTATCGCCTTCGTTGGCTATAGTATTTAAAGTCCCTGCTTTTTCGGCAGTCAGCTCAAATGTTGCTTTATCTGATTCTAACTCGGCAATCACTTCATCCATCTCCACTGTATCGCCGCTTTTTTTAATCCAGCGCGACAAAGTAACTTCGGTAATTGATTCGCCTACCGGCGGAACTTTTATTTCTAAACTCATGTTAATATTTAAATAGTTATGAATTGTGAATTAGTGAGTTAATGAGTGAAGAATGGCAAATTTGACAATTAATCACAACTCACCATTCACCACTCACTAACTGCTTAGTCAGCGCCTTGTTCAGCCATTTTTTTGGTGGTCTTTTTAACTGCTTCTTTAACAGCCTCGCCAGCCGGAGCTTCAAAAGCTTTACCAACAATGTACAATTGCTGCGAGTTGTGCTGTTTAGCGTAACCGGTAGCCGTACTTGCACTTTCTCTGCGAGAAATCACCTCAAGCTGCAATTCGCTCTTACGGAATTTGCGGCATAAGTAAGGCCATGCGCCCATATTTTCAGGCTCTTCCTGTACCCAGATAAATTCTGTTGCTTTAGGATACTGCGTTTTCAGTTTCACCATGGCATCAACAGGAGTTGGGTAAAGCTGTTCAATGCGTACAATGGCAACGTCTTTACGTTTATCAGCCTGTTGTTTCTCTAACAGATCATAATAGATCTTACCAGAACATAACAGCACGCGTGTTACCTTTTTAGCATCAACAAAGCTGTCATCAATCAGTTCTTTAAACTGACCACTGGTGAAATCCTGCAACGGAGACACGCAAGCCGGATGGCGCAGCAAACTCTTAGGTGTAAATACGATCAACGGTTTACGGAAATCGCGGTGCAACTGGCGGCGTAACACGTGGAAGAAGTTTGCCGGAGTAGTACAGTTAACAACCTGAATGTTATTATCGGCACTCATTTCCAAGAAACGCTCGATACGTGCTGATGAGTGCTCCGGCCCCTGGCCTTCGTAACCGTGAGGCAATAGCATTACCAAACCGTTACCGCGCTGCCATTTGGTTTCAGAACTAACCACATACTGGTCTACAATAATTTGCGCACCGTTAAAGAAGTCGCCAAACTGCGCTTCCCAAATGGTTAAGGCATGCGGGTTAGCCAAAGCATAACCATATTCGAAACCTAAAACGCCATATTCTGACAATAATGAGTTATAGATGCTCATTTTAGCCTCAGTATTTAAGGCTGCAAGCGGCATGTACTCTTCATCAGTATCAGGTAATGTAATTACCGCGTGACGGTGAGAGAAGGTACCACGTTTAACGTCTTCGCCGCTTAAACGTACCGGGTGCCCTTCGGTTAACAATGAACCATAAGCCATCAGCTCGCCCATTGCCCAGTCAAACACTTTGGTATCGTTAACCATTTTAGAACGGTCTTCAAACAGTTTTTCAATTTTTTTGAAGTACTGTTTTCCAGCCGGCAAAGTGGTTAATGTTTTACCAATCTCTAATAATTTATCTGCACTTACCGATGTATCGGCAGGTGCAACAGTTTCTTTTTCAGTGGCAATGTGTAAACCTTCCCATGCGCCGGTAAACATTGGTTTACTTTCGGTAAAGCGCTCTTCAGATTTACTTTCGTTTAATTTTTCCTGTAGCAGGTCACGGAATTTCTTTTCCATTTCCTTAGCCATATTGGCATCTACACTACCCTGAGAAAGCAACTTTTGATTATAGATCTCTCGTGGGTTAGGGTGGCCTTCAATAGCTTTATACAATACAGGCTGGGTGAATTTAGGCTCGTCACTTTCGTTGTGGCCATAGCGCCTGTAGCATAAGATGTCGATGAAAACATCTTCTTTAAACTGCTGGCGATACTCCATTGCCATGTTAATGGTGTAAGCCAAAGCTTCAGCATCATCACCATTTACGTGAAACACCGGCGAAAGCACGGTTTTAGCAACGTCTGTACAGTATACACTTGAACGCGCATCTTTATAGTTAGTGGTAAAACCAATCTGGTTATTAATAACCAGGTGAACAGTACCACCTGTGCCATAACCTTCCAGGTTTTCCATTTGTAAAACCTCGTAAACAATACCCTGGCCTGCTACAGAAGCATCGCCGTGGATCAATATAGGAGCAATACGGCTATTATCGCCACCGTATTTAAAATCAATTTTAGAACGGGTTTGTCCTTCAACAACCGGGTCAACTGCCTCAAGGTGCGAAGGGTTAGGGCATAAACTTAAGTGAACAGACTTACCGTTTGAGGTTGCCTTATCGTATGAATATCCTAAATGATATTTCACGTCGCCACCGAACGGGGTTTCGTTATCATAGTTCTTACCTTCAAACTCAGAGAATATCTCTTTGTAGGTTTTGCCCATAATATTGGCCAGCACGTTTAAGCGGCCACGATGCGCCATACCAATGGTAAACTCTTCGATGCCTAACTCTGCTCCTTTTTCAATTACTGAATCAAGTGCAGGGATCAAAGCTTCGGCGCCTTCTAATGAGAAACGTTTTTGGCCTAAAAACTTAGTACCTAAAAAGCTCTCAAATACAACAGCTTCGTTTAGCTTGTTAAGGATGCGTTTCTTTTCCTCGACAGAGAATGATGGCTGATTGCGGGTTTTCTCCATCCGCTCCTCAAACCACTTCACTTTTATTGGGTTGCGGATGTACTTATACTCTGCACCGATAGTGCCGCAATAAGTTTCCTTCAGCATTTTAACAATGTCGCGAAGGGTAGCTTTTCCTAAACCGATCTCCACCCCTGCATTAAAAACTGTATCAAGGTCAGCATTGCTTAAACCAAAATTCTCCAGGTCAAGTGTTGGGCTGTGGTGCCTGCGCTCGCGCACAGGGTTAGTATCGGCAAAAAGGTGACCGCGGCCACGATAGCCGTCAATCAAATTAAGCACGTTGATTTCCTTCAGTACATGCTCAGGGGTAGCGCCACCGCCTGTAGAAGGCGCAGTTTCACCTGCTCCTTTACCAAAGTCAAAACCTTCAAAAAATTTCTGCCAACCATAATCTACCGAAGCAGCATCCTGCTGGTAAGCTTCATATAATGAGTCGATATAGGCGCTGTTCTCGTTATTTAGGTAAGTAAAACGATCCATCTTGTAAACCAATCTGTAAAACGGTACAAAACTAAGACAATTCAGTTAGATTTCCGTTTAAAATAAATTCATAATCAGGTAATATATTGTTTTTCAGAATAAGTTACCCACATCTGCTTTGCTTTAAATCCTTTAGTTGTAGCAATGCTATAACTTATCCAGATCAGCCAGGTATTGCTCTGCTTGTTTTAAAGTTGCTTCCAGTTCCTGCTTATTGAATTTTTCCAGCATCCGGTACATCATAGAAATACGCGGGTTATTTTCCAGTTGCTTGCGGTTACGGTCGAAGAAATTCCAGTAAAGGCTATTGTATGGACAGGCTTTTTCGCCATGTTTCTTTTTATAATCGTAATGGCAATGCTTACAGTAGTCGCTCATTTTATTGATGTAAGCTGCCGATGCCACATATGGTTTCGACCCGATGATACCCCCATCGGCAAACTGGCTCATGCCGCGGGTGTTAGTAATCTCTACCCATTGTATAGCATCAATGTATATACCCAGGTACCATTGGTCAACCTCATCGGGGTCGGCGCCGATCAGCAACGCAAAATTGCCAATTACCATTAGTCTTTGGATGTGGTGTGCCCAGGCATTGTCAAGCGACTGGTTAATACACTTATTGAGACAGTTCATTTTGGTTTCGCCGTCCCAATACCATTTAGGTAATTGATTTTTATGATTGAAGAAATTTTTCTCCGCATACTCAGGCATCTTGGCCCAGTAAACGCCCCGCATAAATTCGCGCCAGCCAATGATCTGCCTGATGTACCCTTCTACCTGTGCAAGGCTAATCGTTGTTTTATTTTTATTCCACGCTTTTAATACTGCATCTACAATCTCGGCAGGGGAAACCATTTTAACATTCTGCGCGAATGACATACGCGAATGGAACAGACTGATATGATCCTGCAACATGGCATCTTCATAAGTGCCAAAGTTAGGCAGCAATTCTTCGCAAAAGTATGTGAGCAGTTCTAAAGCTTCCTTTCGTGACAAGGGCCAGCCTAAATTGCCTGCTTCTACCCTGCCAAAATATCTTACACCCATTTTGTCGATCATGGTTTTCAGCTCCGTTACATCATGGCTGAATATGAGCGGCTGCTTTAAGGGTACTTTACCGTCATAGCGTTTACGGTTGTCATGGTCAAAGTTCCATTTACCATTGAGCGGTCCATCACCATCCATTAAAATACCAAGCTTGTTACGCATGTGGCGATAAAAGCTTTCCATCAGGTAACTTTTCCTGTTTCCAAAAAAGTCGCGGATGTCATTACGGGCCGTCAGAAAATGTTCTGTATCCGCAACGCCCCAATCTATTTTAAGCTTGTTACAAAAGGCTTTCAATTGTTCGTCAAGCCGGTACTCATCAGGCAATTGGTATTCAAACCGGGTGATCTGATGCTCTTTGATAAGGAGATTAATGTTTTTATCGAAGTGCTGCTGATTGTCTTTATCATCCAGCTTAATATATATCACTTTATGGCCAGCCTGTTTAAGTTGGTGAGCGAAGTTGCGCATAGCAGCAAAAAAGGCCAGTATCTTTTGAACATGGTGGTGCAACAGGTACTCTTGCTCCTGCATAACCTCCATCAGCACATAACAGGTATCATCATCTTTCTTGCTGAACCAACTGTGCTGAGTGTTGAGCTGGTCGCCAAGTATTAACCGTAAAGTTTTGGACATACAGTACCAACAACAAACCCCAAAAGAGGTTGCTTAACACACAGAAAGTTTTAGAGCTGTTTGGTGTAGGAGAAATTAACCCTTATTAAAGCAACTACTTAAGCACTGACGTTACTGACGTTGCTTTCACCTTAAAATAAGACGGCGATTGAAAATGTTGTTCAAACATAGTTGAGGTTTACTTTATATACCCCTTATTAAGGCAAATGCCATATCACTACCTCTGCCTTCCCCTTTTAAGGGGAACACTACGTCAGTGATATAGTCCAAAACATAAATAAGGGGTAAAGAAAATTTTGAAGTAATATAACAGATATCTCACTTCGTTCGATATGACAAATTTTATACGATGTGATTATGCAGTTTTATAAGCTTACCCCTTATCGAAGCAAATGCCATAGCACTGACGTTGCCTTCCCCCTTTTAAGGGGAACACTACTGCAAGTGATATAGTCCAAAACATAAATAAGGGGTAAAGAAAGAAAAAAAACTAAGCCACGTCTTTCGCCTCAGACAACCACAAGGATAGGTATTCGTCTTTTGCTTCGGCTGATTTTGAGGTGTCGAAGTATTTGTTTTCGCGTGGGTCGCTGCCTACACCGGCTATAAAAGCCCAGTTGCCCCAGTTGCTTGCCGGCGAATAATCGATCAATACACTTTCAAAATATTGTGCGCCTAATGTCCAGTCGACTTTCAGGTCTTTGATCAGGTACGATGCCAAAGCCTGACGAGTGTAATTATTTACAAAACCTGTATGCTTAAGCTCGTTCATGGCTGCATCAATGGTGCTGTTACCTGTGGTGCCATTTTTCCAATTCTCAAAACTTTCCTGCTGCATTGCAGTTGTTTCAGGCGCTTCCTTTTTGAAGCCCTCGGCTTTAAAAAACTTGCTGCTGCCATGCTTTTTAAACATAAAGCGAAAATAATCGCGCCAAAGTAACTCAAGTACCAGCGGGTGGTTATGATGCTGAAAATGCTGCATTACGGACCAATATACCTGACGCAGTGACAAACTGCCTAAGGCCAGCCAGGGCGATATGCCCGAAACATAGGTTTGCATACCATTACGTGCTGGTTTTGCTCCTACTGCGGCAAGGCTTGCATCCAGGTATTGCTGCAACTGTTGTGCACCTGCTGTTTCACCACCAATAAAGTGGAACCTGGCGCGGTTGTCAATCACAGGCTCTTCCATACCTAAATCGTGCAAAGTTGGTATTTCTCCTGCTTCAACATTTTCAGGCATGGCAATATGATCAGGGGTTTGAAGGCTCGGCCTTACAGAACTATCGCGCTCTATCTTCTTCTTAAAAACGGCGAAGCTGTCGGGAATGTCTTTGATCGGGAAAGGCAGATCCTCTTTATGATATAGCGTGTGGCCAATAAAATGCTTTAAGTTCAATTTGATCTTCCATAAAGCAGCCTCTACCGCTTCTGATATGGCTGTTTCCTCGAATGATACTTCACGATGATGATAAACCTCGCTTACATGATATTCAGCAGCCAATTGTGGAATTAATTCAGCAGGGTCGCCGGTACGCACTATGAGGTCGCCGCCTAAGGCCTGCAGGTTTTGACGTAAATTCTGAACAGATTCTATTAAAAATTTACCACGGAGACTCCCTGTTTTAGGTAAACCTGATGAAGTAGTCTGAAAGTAATAGGGATCGAAGATAAAAACGGGCAATACGGTGTCAGCCTTACGGGTTGCTTCCAACAAAATTTCGTTATCATTTACCCGCAAATCATTTCTAAACCAAACTAAGATAGTTTTATTGCTCATTGATACGATCAGCTAACCAGACTTTGTAAAATTTGCAATAATTTGTGTTATTTCCACACATTGAAAGAATATTTTACATCATCTCAACATTTATGGTAAAGAGATTTACGGTAATAGCTGCAAATCTGATTTTTAAAAACCAAGGCTAATTCTCTGTACGTAAGTAAAATAAATTACGTTTATTAACATTGCATGACATTTACTTATGCTTTGTTATGTAACTTTAATTTATAAAAAACAAACACATGGCTACAATTGAAAGCATCCAAAACGCATATATCGACTATGTACTAACAGAAGGTACCGAGCCTAAATCTGTTTATGTTTTTGCTAAGAAAAATGAAATGACCGAGGAAGAATTTTATCGCTTCTTTGGCTCATTTGAAGCTATTGAACAAAATATATGGGCCGATATTGCCAAGAAAACTATTACCGAAATTAAAACACAGGAAGTTTGGTCGCAATATTCTGCCCGCGAAAAAGCACTATCATTTTTTTACAGCTTTTTTGAACTACTTAAAGGCACCCGGAGCTTTGCCGTATACAGCCTTAAAAAGCATCAAAGGGCGTTAAGCCATCCGCGTATACTTGATGACCTGAAAACCATTGTAGAAAATTTTGGTGATGATATAATTAAAGAAGGTTTGGAGTCGGGCGAATTGGCAGACCGCCGCTTTTTAGCAAAACGCTACAAAGATGGTTTATGGATGCAGTTCGGCTTTGTGCTTAATTTCTGGATCAACGATAACTCAGCGGGTTTCGAAAAAACTGACGAAGCAATTGAAAAAGGTGTAAACGTAACGTTCGACCTGTTTCAGCGCTCGCCGATTGACAACCTGTTAGAGTATGGTAAGTTTTTAGCTAAAAATGGAAACTTCCGTGAACGCATGGGTGTTTAAGGCTTAAACTAAACATCTGCCTGCATGAAGAAAATAGCCGCCATATTTGATATGGATGGAACCTTAATTGATAATAACGCTTACCACTTTAAAGCCTGGCAACAGCTTTTTAAACTTAAAGGTTTACCCGAATTAACACACGAAGTTTTTAATGAGAACATGAGTGGCGTTCCGGGATTGGCAAGTCTGCATAACGTGCTTGGTTACAATCATTCAGATGAAGAGTTTCAACAGTGGTTTGCCGAGAAAAGTGAATTATATAAACAGGCTTACGCGCCGTATGTACAGCCTATAAATGGGCTGGAACGTTTCTTAACCGAATTGAAAGATGCAGGCATACCGATGGCTGTAGCAACCTCGGCTTCGCCGGGTAATGTTGAATATGTATTCAGTCATCTAAATTTAAGACCATACTTTAATGCCATAATTGATGGCACCAGGGTAAACGAAGCCAAACCTAACCCACAAATATTTTTAAAGGCAGCGCATGATTTAGGAATTGATCCCGAAAACTGCATAGTGTTTGAAGATTCAATATCAGGTGTTAAGGCAGGGAATAATGCAGGCATGAAGGTAGTTGCTTTAACTACCACTCATCATGCAGGCGAACTGCACCCCGTAAATATGATCATAGCCGATTATTCCAGCATAGCTTTACATGATGTGCTGGCTTTATTTGAAGAATAAGATGAGCGAGCAAAAAGAACAAAACAGTATACCAACATCAAAAGTTGAGCGGTCTGCAAAATTTGTAAAAACAGGTTTTAAAATTGGCGGCAACTATATTAAACATTATTCCAAAAAGCTGTTTAATCCCGATCTGGATAAATCTGAATTAAACGAAGATAACGCCAGCGATATTTACGAATCTTTAAGTGAGCTTAAGGGCAGCGCATTAAAGGTTGCGCAAATGCTTAGCATGGACCGCAACCTGCTTCCGCAGGCGTATACCGATAAGTTTTCACAGTCGCAGTATAATGCGCCACCATTATCAGGCCCGCTTATTGTACAAACTTTTCGCAAGTATTTTGGCAAATCGCCGGATAAGATTTACGATAAATTCAACCTTAAATCAAGCAATGCCGCATCAATAGGCCAGGTACACCAGGCAGAACTTAATGGACAAAAACTTGCGGTTAAAATCCAGTATCCTGGTGTTGGCGATTCCATTTCATCAGACCTTAAACTGGTGAAGCCGTTTGCATTCCGGCTTTTAGGCATTAGCGGTAAAGACCTTGATGTTTATATGAACGAGGTGGAAGAACGCCTGCTGGAAGAAACCGATTACGAATTGGAAGTACGCCGCAGTGTAGAATTTTCTAACGCCTGCTCTGGCCTTGATAACATTATATTTCCAACATATTATCCCGAGCTATCCAGCAAGCGTATCATCACCATGAGCTGGATAGATGGTAAGCACTTAAAGGAGTTTTTAGCCACCAACCCATCTCAGGATTTACGCAATCAAATTGGCCAGGCGCTTTGGGATTTTTACAATTTTCAACAGCATGAATTGCGTGCTGTGCACGCTGACCCGCATCCGGGTAATTTCATGATCACGCCAGAAGGCAAACTTGGTGTTATAGACTTCGGTTGTATTAAAGAGATGCCCGAAGACTTTTATTATCCGTTCTTCTCGCTTACCTCAACCGATTTATTGGGCAACCGCGAGGAAACGATCAAAGCATTTCGCGAGCTGGAAATGATCTTGCCTAACGATACGGAAAGCCAGATAGAATTTTATTACACCATGTACAAGCAAATGATCAGCCTTTTTGCTAAACCCTACATGAGCAATACTTTCGATTTTGGTAAAACAGCGTTTTTCGATGAATTATATGGCTTTGGTGAGCAGGTAGCTAAAATGCCCGAGTTTAAACAGGCACGGGGTGTAAAACATTTTATATATGTCAACAGAACCAACTTTGGCTTATACAACATCCTGCACGAGCTAAAGGCGGAAGTAAAAACCGACACTTATAAACCGCATCTTGTAGCAGTTTAAGTTAAATCATTATTTTAGCTACACATTAACCGATAAAGCATGAGCAACATTCTCGATAATACTTTTGTGCACCACGTACATTTCTGGCTGCATAACAAAGCTGATAAAGCCAAACTGATCGAAGGCCTTGAAACGCTGAAACCGATTACCCATATCCGACACATGCACATTGGCGTACCAGCTGATACCAACCGTGACGTGATCGACCGCTCGTATGATGTGTCGTTGTTGCTATTATTCAATTCTCCTGAAGAACAGGAAGCCTACCAGGTAGACCCTACCCATGTGCGCTTTGCCGAAGATTATGCAAAGCCTTTATGTGCCAGGGTGGTGGTACAGGATAGTGTTAATATCTGATGTTGATTTTTAAACATTACTTGTAAAAACTTGCAGCCCTTTTTATTGTTGCACATTACTATATGAAGGTTCTGCTTACAGGCGCTAATGGTTATATTGGCACAAGATTAATACCGGCCTTGCTTGAAGAAGGCCACGAGGTAGTTTGCCTTGTCCGTGATCCGGCATTGTTTCGTAAGCAAAGCCCCTTTGCCGACAGGGTTACTTTAATTACCGGCGACCTGCTTCGGTCACGAAGTATGGAACCACTTCCTGATGATATTGATGCTGCCTATTATCTGGTAAATGCTATGGTACAAACCTCAGGCTTTGCAGGCTTAGAGGCTCTTGCTGCACAAAATTTTGTTAACGCAATTGATGATACCAACTGCAAGCAGATCATTTCTTTAAGCGATATCGACGATCATCTTGCCGATGTTGGCTTATCACGCCAGCATGTTGAAGAAATTTTGGCTACTGCCGATGCCGCCATTACCATCTTAAAAACCACAATGATAGTTGGCCAGGGCAGCATAGCTACAGAACTAATGGAGGGCCTTACCCGTAAGATGCCAATCATCATTGCCTCAAACTGGGCCAAGGCGCAGGAAGAGCCCATTGCCACCTCTGACGTAATTAAATATCTCACAGGCTGCCTGCTTAACGAAAAAGCTTACAACAGTGAATTTCACATCAGCGGCCCCGAGATTACCACCTTCCGCGACATGCTGAAAACCTATGGCGAGATATGCCGTAAAACAAAAGTAAAAATTGTTACGGTACCGCAGGTTTCAAAAGCCTTGTCAACTTACTGGCTTAACTTTTTAACACCTATCAGCTACTCGCACGCAAAAACACTGGTTGAAAATCTTAAGTATGATTTAATTTCACGTGATGATGCGATTTTAAATATTGTTCCGATGCAAAGGCTTACCTTTAAAGAAGCCTTAAAACAAACCTGATATGCCCCAAAAACATATTCTGATAACCGGTGCAAGCGGCCTTATCGGGCGCGAACTTACCCATGCTTTACTACAAAAGGGTTATAAGGTAAGCCATCTTAACCGCAAGCCCGGCCATAACCCCGAAGTAAATAGTTATTTGTGGGATGTACCTAAGGGGCAAATTGACGAGCAATGCCTCAACGGTGTGGATACCATTGTACACCTGGCGGGTGCACCTATTGCCGATAAACGCTGGACTAAAAAACGCAAGCAGGAAATTATTGACAGCCGCGTTCAGTCAATCGGCTTAATATACCAGCTCATGAGGCGCAAGCCCAACCAGGTAAAGCATGTGATATCGGCATCAGGTATTAGCTATTATGGCGACTGTGGCGATGAAATAATAACTGAAGAACGTGCGCCTGCCAATGATTTTTTAGGGCAATGCTGCGTATTATGGGAACAAGCCGTTGATAATGGCTCAGAATTTAACCTCCGCATTGCCAAGTTTCGGACGGGAGTGGTTCTAAGCACCGAAAGCGGAGCTTTACCTGTGCTTGCAAGGCCAATAAAACTTGGCTTTGGCTCGCCACTGGGCAATGGCAAACAATGGATGCCCTGGATACATATTGACGATACGGTAAACATGTACATAAAGGCCATTGAAGACGACTCTGTTACCGGTGCATTTAACATGGTAGCCCCTCAGCCGCTTACTAATCAACAGCTAACACAGGCAGTTGCACGGCAACTGCGCCGCCCTTTATGGATGCCTAAAGTACCCGCCTTTGCCATTAAATTATTGTTTGGCGAGATGAGCTTAGTTATATTACAAAGCTTAAAAGCCTCATCTGTTAAAATTGAAAGTGCAGGCTTTACATTTAAGTATCCAATTATTGCCGATGCCCTCAAAAATCTTTATGAGTAATACTAAAGAAGCAATTACTATTTTCTGGTTTCGCCGCGACCTGCGTTTACATGATAATGCAGGCCTTTACCGTGCACTAAAAAGCGGCAACCCTGTGCTTTGCCTGTTTATTTTTGATAAGAATATCCTTGATGACCTGGAAAATAAAGAAGATGCCAGGGTTACTTTTATTTACGATAAGGTTTCAGAACTGGATCAGCAATTGAAACAACATGGTAGCAGTTTGCTTGTTAAATATGATGATCCGATAGATGCCTGGAAAGAGATACTTAATGAATACAATGTTAAAGCCGTTTATACCAATAAGGATTATGAACCTTATGCCAAACAACGTGATGGTCAAATAGGTGAGCTGCTTAACAAAACCGATATTGATTTTAAGCTTTATAAAGACCAGGTAATATTTGATGGTGAGGAAGTTGTTAAGGACGATAAAAAACCTTATACAGTTTTTACGCCCTACAAAAACCGCTGGCTTAAATCGCTTAAGCCATTTTATCTAAAACCTTACCCTACTGAAAAATACTTTAATGCTTTTTATAAAACAGTGTCTCTTAAACAAGTAACGCTTGAGCAAATGCACTTTAAACGGAGCAAGATGGAATTTCCATCTACCGAATATAAAGATGTAATTGCTGATTACGCTAAAACACGTGACTATCCGGCAAAACCCGGCACATCGCACATTGGTATGCACTTGCGCTTTGGTACAGTAAGTATCAGAGAGTTGGTAACAGAAGCCCAAAAACATGAGCAGACATGGCTAAGTGAACTGGTATGGCGCGAGTTTTATATGATGGCCTTAGATTTCTTCCCTAAAACCCTGCATGATGCTTATCGCCCGGCTTATGACCAGATAAAATGGCGTAACAACGAACAGGAATTTAAATTGTGGTGTGAAGGTAAAACAGGCTACCCACTGGTTGACGCCGGAATGCGCGAGCTCAATGCAACAGGGTTTATGCACAACCGCGTGCGCATGGTAACCGCAAGTTTCCTGATTAAGCATTTGCTTATTGATTGGCGCTGGGGCGAACAATATTTCGCACGCATACTGCTTGATTACGAAGCATCAAGCAATGTGGGTAACTGGCAGTGGGTAGCCGGTTCTGGAACCGATACCATGCCTTATTTCAGGATTTTCAATCCGGATGCACAGATTAAACGGTTTGATGCCAAAATGGAATACATCAAAAAATGGGTTCCGGATTATGGTACAGACCAATATCCAAAACCCATGATTGATAATGCCGAAGCTCGCGCCCGCTGCCTTAAAGTTTACAAGCAGGCAGTTGCTTAGTTAGTGGTATTATTTACAGATACGATATTAAAATCATAGTAAAGGCAGCTGTTAGGGCCCGGAGTTACTCCGTCATTAAAACCATAATAGCTTGCCGGTTCTTTTGTGTAATCTACCCCGTACGCCAGGCCTGATGGAATGATCAGGGATAATTTAGCACCAGCTGTTACATACTGGAAACCTTCTCTCCAGCCTTTTAATATTTTGCTGTAATCACGTACCGATGCAATGGTATCTGTAGCTGAGTTAAAATCATCAAACATGGTACCATTAAACAATTTACCTGTAAACTGCACGCCAATTACACCACCTGGTTGCAATTTAACTGTACCTGTACCTTGTTTAGTCACCTTGTAGTATAAGCCCGAGCTGGTTTTAGTGTAACCTGACAGGCCATTAGCTTTCATATACTGCTGTATAGAAACATCATCATAAGCTGCCTGATTATCGGGAGTGATCATGTTGATATAGTAATCAATACTTTCATTACCTGGCAATCTTGTGCTACCTGTTCCTGATCCGGATGTGCCATACGCCAAATGTGACGGAATTAAAACGTGAGCCTGCGTACCGTAATTTTTCAGCATGTTTACAATAGCCAGCTGAATACCCGAAGGCGTCATTTCGCCAACAAAGTTATTGCCACGATAGGTAAAAGTATCTGTCTGGGTAAATTTACCATCAAGCGAACTTTGGGTATACACGTAAAATATTTTGTCGGTATAGCTAAGTGCTTTGCCAGTACCGGCTCTTAATATTTTGTAGTATATACCAGTGGTGTCCCCCTGGTCGCGCACATAACCGGTAAGGTTATTCGCTTTAATATAATTTTGTATCTGCTCGTCGTCGTACTGCTTTATGTTAGGTTCAGTCTGATCTTTACGGCACGATAACATTCCCACAGAAATTAATCCTACTGTACACAAAGCCAGAAGCGTAGTAAGCGTTCTTTTCATTTATCAATTTTTAACATCAAATATTTCAATCTCAAAGTCGAGCAAAGCATTGGCAGGCAAATTGTAATCGCCTTTACTGTTTTTGCCGTACTGCGGCTGAGGGTAAGGACCATAAGCATACCTCGAAGCCGTTATAATTCTTACTTTACCATTTATGCCGGGCTTTGCAGCCGCAATGCCAAACTGCCAAGCCTTAATCACACTACCTAAAACAAATGACGGATGTATGTCCGACGTGCTGGTAAAGGTATTTTGATCAAGCAGTGTTTTGGCAGTAAAGCCAACTGTAATAGTTGTGGCGCTTGTATAAACTGCCGGAGTTGTCCCCGCATTTTCTACCACATACCATACGCCTGTTGTATCCACCGCACGCCCCGCACCTACTTTAATAGCGGGTATGTTGTTAGTTTTTATATAATCTTCTATGGCTTTATCATCAATAGCAGCCTGTTGTGTACGCTGCGCCTGCACGTCTTCCGACTTTTTGCAACCGGCAAAAACCACAAAGCATGCAATTATAATCAACCACTTATACATACAGCGTTTTACAATCGGCAAAGTTATTCTTTTAAAATTCAAAAACAGAAGGTTAACATTTTTTAACAATTATAATTTAACGGCGCGTAGGCCACTAAATTATATTGATTTAAAAAGCCCGGATTATGGCTTATAATTAAGTGTGAGCTTGTTGATTTTTTTTAAAGTATCGGTTAAAAAGTCTTTCTCTTTATCTGATATATGGTCATTAAGGTAATTGTTAAACTGCTTCACTACCTGCCTTGCCATTCTCCGTTTTTCCCTGCCTTCATCGGTAAGGTAAATTTTAACAGAGCGTTTATCACCTTTATTCAGTTCGCGATAAATCAGGCCCATCTTTTCCATCTGCATCAGCATGCGCGAAAGGCTGGTAGACTTAGCGCCAATAAGCGAGGCTACCTGCGAAACCGTAGTCCCTTCGGTTTCATCAATATTAATTAACACATAACCTATGGCTTGCGTAATGCCAAACTCAGAAACAATCTGGTTATAACGGTTAGCCATTGTTTGCCATACAACCTTTAAAAAATAATCTATCGTTTCGTGGCTCTTTGCTTTATTGTGCATGGTTTTCAAAAGTAACTGATATTATCTGCTTCACAACTATATTTCAACTTACCAGCCGATAGCAGTGTCGTCTCCACGTGGGTCAGCGCCCCCCTGCAATCCATCCTTAGTTATAAGTATCGCATCTACACGGCCATAATTGCCATAAGGCACCATGTGGTAATTTTTAACTTTTAGCAACTCCAGAACCTCTGGTGAGAAAGCCCCTGCTTCGTAATCAACTTCATCAGGTAACCACTGGTGGTGGAACCGCTTTGAACTTACAGCCTGCTGCATGGTTTGATCAAATTCGATAACGTTTAATATTGCCTGAAATACCGATGTAATAATGGTTGAACCGCCAGGTGTACCCACTACCATATAAAGCCTGCCATTTCTTTCAATTATAGTTGGTGTCATTGATGAAAGCATACGTTTACCCGGTTGTATGCTATTAGCCTTACCGCCAACCAACCCAAACATATTTGGCACGCCCGGCTTGGCGCTAAAATCGTCCATTTCATTATTCAGAAGAAAACCTGCGCCTTGTACAAATATCTTTGATCCAAAGGTGCCGTTAAGTGTAGTAGTAACAGATACGGCATTCCCTTCTTTATCAACTATAGAAAAATGCGTTGTCTGGTCACTTTCGTAACCTGCAAATGATCCAGGATTAATGCTGCTGCTCGGTGTTGCCTTATCCCAGCTAAAGTTCTGCATACGGCTGCTGATGTATGATGGATTTAATAAACTATCCACAGGTACTTTATAAAAATCAGGGTCGCCCAGGTATTTTGACCGGTCTGCATAAACACGGCGTTCAGCTTCAACCATCAGCTGAACGGTAGAATCCGCATTATAGCCCCATCTTTTAATTGGGTACTTTTCTACAGATTGTAGTAATTGGAGTAAGGCGATCCCTCCGCTTGATGGCGGCGGCATGGTGATAATTTTGAAAGACTTATATTTTCCAATAATTGGTTTGCGCCAAACAGAATGATAGTTTTTTAAATCTTCCTTTGTAATTAAGCCACTACCGGCTTTCATTTCAGCAGTAATTAAATCAGCTACATTACCATCATAAAAACCTGCTCTTCCTTTATCCCTGATCTTTTCCAGAGTTTTAGCCAAGTCTTCCTGTACCAATACATCGCCAGCCTTCCAGTGCGTTTCTTTTAAAAGGTAATGCTTACCGGGGTTATGTTTCCGGAATATAGAATCATGACTGTTAAGATCGGCGGCCATGCGTGCTGTGATTTTAAAACCTTTACGCGCAAGTAGTATAGCTGGCTGCACCAATTCAGCCCATTTTAATTTGCCATAACGGACATGCGCCTGCACCATACCATCTACCGAACCCGGCACCCCTGATGCTTTGTGTGTTTCGAGGCTCATATCCGGCACCACATTGCCTGCAGCATCCAGGAACATATCCCTGCTGGCCGTAACGGGCGCTTTCTCTCTAAAATCTAATGTAGCGGGTTCGCCTTTCGCCGGGCGATAAACCATAAAACCGCCGCCGCCAATGTTGCCTGCCTGTGGGTAAGTAACGGCTAACGCAAACTGTACAGCAACGGCAGCATCTACCGCATTACCGCCTTTTCTCAGAATATCAACACCAACCTGCGAAGCATCCGGATAGGCACATACAACCATGCCGTTATGGTAAGTTTCTAAGCTTTGAGCGTAACAATTGGCACTTACTGCAAAAAGGTAAAAGATAATAACAAATGGCTTCAAGAAGATCCGCATATAAAACAGAGACTGTTAATTGGTTTTAAAGCCGTAATATAATTGATTTGTGAAAAAAACAGGCCGTATTGTGATTGCTATCAAACAAAAACATTAATTTTTCTATACTACATTAATAAACATTTTTATTTTTGTGGCTGGAAATTAAAACAGGTATCATGAACACAACAGAAAACGCAAATTCAGAAAACCATTACATTCTTTTAACCATTAGCATTTTCATCGGGTTAGTAGGTGTTTATCTGCGCTTTGCCGGCGATGCGCCTGTTTGGTCATGGGCAGCAAATGCAATTATGATGATTGCAACCGCTATTGCATTACGCACCGTTTTCAAAATATTACAATAATCATAATAGATCTTTTAAACAGAAAGCCCCTTGCAAATTGCAAGGGGCTTTCTGTTTATGCTTATTTTATCGCTTGGTGAGCAATATATCATTGGCAGTTACCCTATTAAATTTTATGCTTTTTCCAATAAATTTAAAATGCCAGTACCCGGTAACTTTTAATGTACCATCTTTTAATATCTGTGCAGACGAGTTCCACTCCCTGCCGTTCTTAGCGTCATAAATAATTCCATCTTCCCAACTATTAGTATCGGCATGGTAAGTAAGATCACGCAACACATTCATGCCAATCAATCGTCTGCTGCGCAAACTTTTATCCGGATTTTTATCGTCTACCCGGGTTTCCATTGGTTTCGACGGATCATCAGAATCATCGAACCACACCACTGAGGCCTTGAAATTATCGCCGTCTTTATAAACCTGTACTATAAAGTTTTTCTGTTCAGAGATCCACTTGCCACATATCTGGTCACATCCTTCTCTCCCGCCTGCCCATGTATTTGCCGTTAATACCATAAATGTTATCAGCAAACCCAAACTTTTCAGTGTCAATCTGTTTCCCATAAATTCCTCTTAATTTACATTGATCAAGCAATAGCAATGCCACAAAGTATGACATTGCCATGACCTATTTCAAGATAAGGAACTTACTTGGATAAAAGCAAGTGTTGCGACTAAAGAATATTTTTCAGATCAGCAAAGTTTTCAATTGTAGCTACCTGATCCTCATTAACTTTCCCAAATCCATAAGCCGCAAAAATAAACGGAACACCAGCTTTCTTAGCTGCTTCGTAATCGCCCGCGGTATCACCAACATAAACCGGCGCCTTTAAATGATAATCATTCACTACATCAACAATGTTTTGCCATTTAGGCTGGCCTTTGGTACCATAACATTGGTGACCGGCGAAAATACCATCCACACCGTCCATTTTTAAGAACGTTTCAATATATCCGCTCTGGCAGTTGCTTACAATGTATAATTTATAACGGGTTCCTAACTCACGAAGGGTGCTTATCAGTTCAGGATAAAAATGTCCGCCCTTTTCGTGCAATGTTTCCAACTCATGTTTAGCTGCCAGCTTTTTAAACTCGCTGCGTTGTTCTTCAGTAATATAAGGGAACAGCTTTTCAAAAATGGCATCATAGGCAAGACCTACTATTGACTCCACATGGGCTGTTGTAATGTCGCCTTTTATATAGTCGACCTTTTTTTTAGCAGTTTGCCAGGCTTCCGCAACGTTAGCTGTCGAGTCCCAAAGCGTACCATCGAGGTCAAAGATTATACTGTCGAATTTATTTTTCAGATCTTCCATAAAGCTGCAAAAGTAAGTTTAATATGATGCAGTTTATGGGCGCCATTTATTTTTATTACTTACCGGGACCAACAATTTAGGCACTTCAGGTATTTTAAAGCTATAACATTATATAATTATGCACCGCGGCGGTATCATTAAATTTTTTATCATTATTGCGTTCGTAAGCTTATTACTCGACTGGTATGTTTATTCAGGATTGAAAACGCTTGCGGGTGGCTGGCCGCAAAGGCTACGGCTGATCATGCTTATCGCCTACCTGGTAATTTCGGTAGGTGTAACTGTCGTATTTTTTGCAGGCATGAGTAGCTTTAGCAGCGCCCGTGGTATGACACCATTCCACGAGTGGATGCTTAGTATATTCCTTACCTTCCTGGTAACTAAACTTGTTTTTGCCATTGTACTGTCGCTTGGCGACTTGGGCCGATTCGTAGGTGGCATTACTACAAACGCCGGAAAAGATAAAAGCCAGGTATCACATCCATATTTCCCCGAACGTAGAAAATTCATCAGCGAGTTAGCAGTGCTGCTGGCGGCATTTCCTTTTCTTTCCTTTTTCTATGCCATGTTCAGGGGTAAGTATGATTACAAGGTGCATCGCCAAACACTATATTTTGAAGACCTTCCCGAGGCCTTTGACGGGTTTACCATAACGCAGCTATCAGACATCCATTCGGGTAGTTTTGATAATATCAAAGCAGTACAGCGCGGCATTGATCTGGCTAATACCCAAAAGTCTGACCTGTTTGTTTTTACCGGCGACCTGGTAAATAATGCTGCATGGGAAATTGAACCATATCTTAATACTTTCAATCAGCTTAAAGCACCTTATGGTCAGTTTTCCATTCTGGGTAACCACGACTATGGAGATTATATTCAATGGGACAGCGAAGCGGAAAAACACGCCAATCTTGAAAAATTAAAGGCACATCACAAAACGCTGGGTTACCGTTTAATGCTCGACGAAAATACGACACTTGAAAAGAACGGCCAGAAGATAAGCCTGATAGGCGTACAAAACTGGGGACGTGGGTTCATTCAGATTGGTGATTTAAATAAAGCACTTGACGGAGTGGATCCACAATCATTTAAGATACTCTTATCGCATGACCCTACCCATTGGGAAGAAAAGGTAAGATATGATAAGACAAAAATTCACCTGACACTTTCGGGACATACCCACGGTGCACAGTTCGGGGTAGAAACCGCAGGATTGAGATGGAGCCCTGTTCAATATCGTTACCTTGACTGGGCCGGATTGGCATCGCACAATGACAGATATCTATATGTAAACAGAGGCTTTGGCTTTTTAGCTTTCTCTGGTAGATTGGGTATTTGGCCAGAAATTACCGTAATAACCCTGAAAAAGAAAAGAACAGCTTAACCAGCTTGCTGCTGCTGTTCTTCATCTAAGTTTAAGGAACGACGAAGGTCTTTCATCTCCATTTCATAGGCACGCATACGTGCGTGTAAAATATCGACCTCGGTGCGCAGCATTTGTATTTCTGTGATCAGTTTGGCCGATTCAGGCTTGTTGATCTTTTTTTCACCAGTACCTAATATTAACCATTCGGGCGAGTATTTCAATTGAAAACATAATTTACGGATGAGGTAATAGCTCATCTCCTGTTTACGGTTTACAATTTTGCTGATAAAGCCCTGATCAACGCCAATGGCATTAGCTAAAGCAAGCTGACCGCCGTTTTCTTTAACGATAACGTTCATTCGCTTTACTATTGCATCATCACTATTCATATTTCAAAAAGGTAACAGTTCGGCAATTATATAATATTTTATGGTA
The DNA here is from genome assembly GCF_028736115.1 of Mucilaginibacter sp. KACC 22063. NCBI lineage: Bacteria > Pseudomonadati > Bacteroidota > Sphingobacteriia > Sphingobacteriales > Sphingobacteriaceae > Mucilaginibacter > Mucilaginibacter florum. The sequence continues at coordinate 3,939,962 of NZ_CP117877.1, forward strand.
TTCAAATAATTTTAGTGATTGTAAAATCGGATGTAAATAGTTGAATGAATGATAAATTGTTCTTTTATGAAAATTATTAAATTAATACAAAATATGTAACTTTATAAAATAATAATATTTAACAAGCCTTTGAAAATTTTAGTCATTGAGGATAATCACGATATTATGCACATCGTGAATTTTATATTACAGGATAAAGGTTATGATGTAGTTTCATGCAAAGATGGTTCTGCAATAAATCACTTAGATACAATTAAGCCTGATTTGATTTTGATTGATGAATTACTGCCAACAATGAAAGGCAGCCAGGCATGTAGTATTTTAAAAGCAGACCCGACATTTAAACAAATACCTGTCATACTTACTTCTGCCGCTACCAACCTAAAAGAAATAGCTAATGATTGCAGCGCAGACGCATATATTGAAAAACCTTTTGATATACAGGCTGTGACAGATCTGGTTGAAAACCTGTTGAACAGAAAAATCAATGATTAAGCTTTTTAATAAGCTCGTCCAGTTTTTTATTATAAACGCTAAGGCTAAATTCTTTTTTTCGGAAACCCTCTTTCAATTTGCTCAGGTCCTCCCCTATTCCTTTCATCCTGGCTTCTCGCCTGGTATCTTGCAGATCGCCATTTGTACCAACAACAATCTGTCGCATGGCATGCTGAATCGACCTAACCTTATTTTCTACAGTTTTCTCCAGATAAAGCTCGGGTACATCAACATTGCCTTCCATAAACTTATGGGCATTCCTTCTTTTAAAAAATGCAATAAAAATCAGCAACAAGCCTATACCGGCAACAATAGCCCAAGGATAACTATGATTCATAATTAGGTTAGTAAAAGGTTTTATTTGGTCAAACAAACATAATTACGAGATTAACCAATCCGAAGTTTTTTAATTACTAATTACTAACATTCGCTTAATGGTTGTGCTTTTTATGAATATCCTTTACAAGACATAACTTTTTGATATCAGACTTCTTAATTACAAAAGGAGCATATTTAAGCCTGTTACCAATCATTTCAGAAGTATTATCAGAATGAGCAATAACCTCATCATCATTATCACTGGCCAAAAGCCGCTTATACATACGGTAATCCCCCCACTCAATATAATAAACCTCGCCTGGTAAAATTTTCCTGTCATGAATTTCTTTAAGGGCAACCCAGCAGCCATTTTCCAGATAAGGATACATGGAATGACCCCAAACCGGTAAGGCAAAATCACAATCCTCAATACCCGGAAAATTCATACGGCCAACAGGCTGCTGATCATTTAAATCATTATAAACCTCCACACCCGAAGCCGTAGCAGTAACCTCATACATCGGGATGCCGTTGGCTCGCTTATATTCAACAGTATCTTCACTTACCATATAAACCTTTTCTACACGGCGCTCACCACTCAAGAAATCCTTGTAATAATCTTTAAACACTTTGAACTTTTCAGGATCAATATTTTGCCTGTTCTTGATTATTTCTGTAATAGAACTTGGAGAATTAAAGCCCAAAATCTCTGCAAGCTCAGCGTTACCATTAAAAGCTTTGCCTTTAAGCTGATTATACAAAATAATAAATTCAAGCGTTTCTGGCCTTATCGTCTTGATTTTAGTGGTTTTAAGATCACTCATAATAAAAAATTATTATTTCTGTATTTTCTATTTGCGAATTACAGAATTTTCTTTATTTTTGCTCTGTAATTATTCAACTAAATTACAAAATAAAATTCATAAAGTTTAAATAAAATACAGATTATTATGAAAATAGCCTATTCCGTATTTAGAAAAAGCAATAAAGAGACATCAGTAAAAGACACTATTCATCACAACGAATACCAATTAAAATTAACAGCACACCATAAAACATGCCAGCGGTACAAACATGAAATTGAAGCCATACAGAAATGGCTGCCCGGCTGGACACCATCCTTACCTACTTACTACTAACCAATTAAAACAATGAACAGTATTATTAAAATGTCGCAAAAATTGCGGACTGAGCTCTGGTGGCTAATTGTTTCCGTGGACTTTAACTATAGCCGCATCTGTATAGCAGACCATGAACTGGCAGAAAATATGCTAACCATCTGGCTCGAAGACAAGCACGACTACAAAAACACATTAGAAGAATGCCTGCAGATTAACATTCCCATTAAGCAATTTGCTAAGCTGATACGCACGGAAGAGCTAAACAGCTACCCAAGCACACAAATGCATCAAAGCAAAAAGTTTCTTTATAAAACACGTACGATAATTAATGATGCTATTAACTGGTATTTGTATGATGCCACCCTGGCCGAACAACAATTAGCCAGAGAAACAACTTTGAAACACATGCTAACCAACCTGGTTGAATCAGAAATTTTTGCATACAAATATGCCAATTAGCATTATAATCATAAATGAATAAAAAAAGATTTTTTCACTCAGATAAAACGCTGCAAGAATGCATCAACGCATACTTTGAGTACATTAAGGGAAGCTACCGTACCGAACTTATACCCTCGAAGAAAAACCCTGAAGAGCTAATCGAAAACATAGTTTGGAATCGCGAAGCAGAACCTGCCACATTAAGCGGATTAGCCTTTTTCCTGGGATTTGAAAGCAGACAAGAATTTGACAAATACGAACAGGGAGGCAAGTTTGCTAAAACCTTAAAACGCGGCAGGCTTAGAATAGAAGCCGAGTACGAGAAGAAGCTACATTACACCTCTTCTACAGGCGCCATATTCGCATTAAAGTCCTTGGGCTGGAATGAAAGGGAAACAATGCTACCCATTTTAAATGGCAACCTTAAAATTGAAATTGTAGACAACGGCATCCCACTGGCCTCTTCAGAAACAGAAATTGAAACCTAACCATGTTTAAAACATCAGCCTTATTCCGCGAAAACTATCACTCCCCTGCTCACATCATTGTTAACCAGGGCGGATCAAGTTCGGGCAAAACATATGCTATCATGCAGGTACTGTTTTGCATAGCCTGCGAACAGGAAAAACAGATAATAACAGTAGTTGGCCAAGATATACCGAACATAAAAGCAGGTGTATTAAGAGATGCGCTAAATATTTATCACCAGTCAACCGAGTTACAGCAGCATATTAAAAACTATAACAAAACCGACCGCATTTTTGAGTTTTACAATGGCAGCATCATCGAATTTAAAAGTTATGGTAATGCACAGGATGCAAAATCAGGTAAAAGGCAATACCTTTTTGTTAATGAGGCCAATGGCATCAGTTGGGATATTTATACAGAGCTGTCGCTACGCACATCTAAAAAAATCTTTGTCGATTACAACCCCAACAGTTCGTTTTGGATACACGAATATCTGATTGGCCAGCAAGGGGTACAGCAAATTATATCAGACCATAGGCACAATCCTTTTATTGACGAGGTGATGCACCATAAGATTGAACGCTTGAAATTGATTGATCTCGACCTGTGGAAAGTTTATGCCCGCGGATTAACAGGAAAATTAACCGGACTGGTTTTTACCAACTGGCAGCCTTGCGATAGTATACCCGCCGATGCAAAAAAGATTGCCTACGGCCTTGACTTCGGCTTTACAAATGATGAAACTGGCTGCATTGAGCTTTACATGCAAAACGGCGAGCTATGGCTTAACGAGTTGATTTATGAAACAGGGTTAACCAACCAGGATATTTCGGCAAAGCTGAAACAACTGAATGTGAGCACCACTACCGAAATTATTGCAGATAGTGCCGAACCTAAATCAATTGAAGAGCTGCGCCGCCTGGGCTGGCGGATGGTGCCGGCAATTAAAGGCCCCGACAGTATTAAAAACTCAATTGATATTCTTAAGCGATACAAGTTAAACATTACGCAAAGCAGCATCAATTTACGCAAAGAGCTGATGCACTACCAGTGGAAAACGGACAATAATGGCAAGGCTTTAAATGAGCCTATTGATGCCTGGAACCACTTAATAGATCCGCTGAGGTACATCGCACTGCTAAAGCTACGTATCAACAATATTAAAAAGCCAAAATCATTTTTGCCCTGGCAGCAACAAAATCAATGGCATAACGATGCCTCAAAACTTTTATAAATCATGATTCAGAAAACAGTAAAAACAACAACCGGTAAAATAAGCATCACCTTACCGGACACCATAAGCGAAGTAACGCTTGCACAAATCATGGCGATGCAGGAAACCGAAGGACTAACAGATCTTGGTGCCATTCATATCCTATCAGGTGTGCCTTTAAATCAATTACACAATGTTAAAAGCATGTCCGACCTTCAGGTTTTCACGCCGCATGTTATCGCATTATCTAAACAGATTAAAGAACTGTATAACAGCAACAGCATCCCCAAACATGTCATATTTAATTATGATGGGAAAACAAAAAAGATCAACGTCATCACCAATCTTTCCATAGAGCCTGCCGGTGCATTTTGGGCAGCGAGAGATGTAATTACCGATGAGATAAACGATCACATAAAAAAGCATGGCGAAGAAGACTGGAAAGACAATTTCAATCCCTCGCTTTACTCTTGTGCTTTACTGCTGGCACATTATTTTTATTGCCCGGTAACCGGTAACTGGTATAATGAGCATGATGCCGAACAGTTTATAGATACTGTTAAGCAATTGCCATTCATAGATGCCCTGCCTGTAGCCAAATGTTTTTTTTTGAGCTATCCAAACTTATCGAAACCGAGAATAAACTTCTGGGAACGCCTGCAACTGCTTTGGAAGAAAAGGCTGGAATTAAAAGCTTTCAGAAGTTTGGATATGTTAATACAGTTAACTCCTTAGCAGGTGGAGATGTTACCAAATGGCCCAAAGTAATTAACACTCCTTACAACCTCATTTTCACCAAGCTACTGCTCAACCAGGCAGAAGCAGCTTATCAAAAGCGCTACACAGATCTTATGCAGTCGCAGCATTAACCCACCAATAAAATATGGCAATCCGTAACCAAATTGAGGCTGTTGTGCAAACGCTCAACAACCACCCTTCCTTTATCTATGGCTCGGCAAATGAGCTTAATCTACTTGCCGATGACAGCACCTTTCCATGTGTATTCATGTATCCGCTTCAACCTATAACTATTGAGGCTAAAGCAAACGGATCGGTCGATAACACATTCACAGTTTACCTGGAATTTTTGTACCAAACTGATTTTGACCAGTACACATCCGACAATGAAACTTACATACATCAGGCCCTGCAAATGGCCAATGAGTTTATTGTAAAGGCATCTACCTACCGCCAGGGCGAGGGCAAATACTTCAAGATTAAAGCCGGAGAAAAAGCCAAATGTATGCCTGTTTATAACAAATATGATGTGAATACCACAGGTGTAAGCCTCACCATCACACTTGCTACCATGTATTTTCAAAACTATTAAACCAAACTTATGGGCCTAATACCTAAATTAGATTATCAATACTACCCGGCAAACCCTGATCCGGCAAATTACACCACCTCTGCCAGGGTATACCTCAAGCTGACCGATGAGAACAATCAGCCGGTAAATGGCAACAACGTTATCGTTACAGTAAAAATCACTTACTATAGCGGCACATCCTATACACAGGATATCTCAATGCCTGGGTCAACTCAATTAATTTACGATGGCGAGCTAACCAGAAGCGTTAATGGTATAATGATCGAGTCGCTTACATTTCAGATCGTATCATTAAGTGAACCTACAACTCCGCTGCCTTCCGTCAATGATGCACATATTGATTCGGTAACTACCAACAAAAAAGAATCTGCGCCATTTGCTTACGATGCGATTGTGACCATCAATGCATTTTCAAGTTACCAGCCTATTGAATATGCAATTGACAATCTGCCTTATCAACCGTACCCGACATTTTCAGGATTAACAGCCGGATTACACACCGCAAAAATCACAGATGCTAACGGCAATACAGCTACGCTGGCTTTTGAATTAAAAACTACGGCCAGCTTGCTGGTCAGCGACCCATCAGTTGATTTGGGCGGCGGCAATACTTCCAAGTGGAGTGCAGCATTTAATCCGATCATTTTTACTTATCAACGTAAAGATTTTGAGGTTACCAGCATTACGCCAAGTAACGATATCAACAATCCCGGCACCGTAATTAGTGTAAACGGCGATTTATTTAAGGTTGCGAAAGATGATATTGTTTATGTAAATGTCGGAGATTACAAAGGCAGTTATACAGTAAAGGCTTTACCCAATTCCAACTCGGTTATCATAGACACACCTTTTACAAACAGCAATTTCACTAACGGATTTTTGAACAGCGATGTGATGCGCAGCTATTATAATATTGCTACTACGGTAACCTACCAGGATAAATTAAGCAACCAAACCAAAACAATCAAATCAACTAACCGGCCTGATGCTACAGGACTGGTAAAAGCCGATCTGTCAAGCTTTTTGCAAAGCCTGTTAGTGACTAAAGATAACAGCGACTATACAACTGTAAACTTTAGGGACAGTAACCTAAGCGCAAGTTACCAGGTATCATACAGTGAAAACTGGTCGCAACCCAATGCTGACGGAACGCCCGATACCATTTATAGCTCTACACCTGTAACTATTTCAACACCATTTTATGTTACCTATACCGCAAAGCAGTTAGGCAGCAAATATGGTGGCAACATGGCGACATACGTTCCATTCAAAAATGTCATTAACCCGGACCAGCGCGCTAAATGGATAACTGACTTTAACGAACCTGCTTACAGCAACGGCTACCCTTTTGATATTGGCTTTATTTACAGCGAAGACATGCTTGGCTTAAATCTTTATTATGAATTAATAATGCTTGACGCTAATCGTAAACCTTTTGCAAATAACACCATAACCAGTTATTTATTAAATGAAGACGGCTCCTATCTTTTAAACCACGATAGCAGCAAACTCATCATTAAACAGAATAGCATTGGCAGCCCTTCGCCGCTTACACCTAACCAACTTGGATTAAACCGTTTGCTCATTGATACCGACTTTCCGACTGAAGCCTACTATTTCACATTAACACTAAAATACACTGACGGGCAACAACACGCCCATGCCGTTACACAAACACAAACCGTCAGAATTGATGATGTCGTAGATGATAATTCCGTATACCTGCGCTGGATTGGCTTAACCGGTAGCTGGAACTACTATCGCTTTGTTTACAACCAGGAAGTTTCGCTTGATGTGCAGAATGCCGTGATCATTAAAAATTACGTGACCGACTGGGCAAACCAGGAAGGCATTGAAGAAGTGATCAGCAAAAGCGCCGGCGAGAAAATGAAAGTAATGGCCGAAGATCTTTCAGTCAATGACATCCGCGGCTTGCAGTCCATCAAGTATTCGCCGAAAGTACAAATGCTGGTTAATCGCAACCCGATAAAATGGCAAACTGTGGTAATTAACTCCGCAACTTTTAGCGAGTATGAAACACGATACGGTCAGTATGCCTTCAGCGTAACATTCAACAAGCCATCAATCAATATCCAAACACAATAGCATGAACGATATTCAATTGTATATTAACGATCAGCTTGTTGATCTGTCAGACGATAGCCCTATTGCACTTACATTCCAGATCAATGACCTGGCCGAAGTGAAAAATCAGCAGGGCAACACATCTAATCAATTTAAGCTTCCTCTAACACAGCGTAACCGTGCTATCCTGGGCTTTCCGGATGATGTAGCTTTTTGCAATGAATTACCTTATACCCAATACCGGGCCAGGCTGGTTCAGGATGGGCTGGAGCTGATGCCTTATGCCAAAGCCGAATTAAACAGCATTGAACAGGACATCGCAAACATTACCTTAATTTCTGGCAATGTAGATTTCTTTGATGCCATTGAAGGTAAACTTTATGACTTGGGCGACAGCACAACCACTTACGGAATTAAGAAACCTTTTGCACCTTATGACCATGAGTGGACATTGGATAATGTAGTTGCATCGCAACAGAAAACTGACGGATGGATTTGGCCGGTAGTTGATTATGGTAAGATTGAAAGCGACCCATCAAAAAGCATAGATGTACGTTATATGCGCCCTGGATTCTTTCTAAAAACAGCTATTGACATTATCGTAACTAATGCCGGTTTTAAAGCTAAAGGTTCTTTGCTCGACGATCCTATTTATAACAAACTGATTGTTCAGTTTGCCAATGATAATTTTGAACATAGTACCGACTGGCAAAATCAACCCGACTTAAATTCAGTTTCGGCACAGACTACAGCAGACCAGCATTGCAATACAGGTGGCGACAGAGATGGGACGGTTGTATTTCAAAAATTAATCAGCGGCTCTACCAATGTTTTTCAGAACAACACCTTTATAGCACCGGAAGATATGCTGATCAATATTAGCTTCCATTACGGGATAAAATTACGCGGCACAAGTAAAGGAGACATTGGAGCGAAAGTACAGATCAGAACTAACCCAAATGGACAAATTGTTTATGGAATCACAAACGATCATACAGGTGAAAAATCAAACGATTTTACAACGTTTGATAAGCAAAGCCTATCAACCGATTTGCAAGTACAAAAAGGCCAGCAAGTAATTATCGCTTATGTTTTACACTCCCAACAAACAGAAGCCTACATCTTAAGCGGCTCTACACTTACCATAACCAACAACCAGAAACAAGTGCTTTACAAGCAGAAGGTACAGTGTGAGCGCATATTCCCCGACATTAGCCAGAAGGATTTACTGAAAGATACATTACAGCGTTTCGGTATTATCTGCCAGACAGATAACACCACAAAAACTATAAATTTTGCATCGATAAGGGATATTGTAAAAAACATACCTAAGGCAAACGATTGGACTGCCAAATGCCTGGATCAAGGTAAAACCGTAAATTTTAAATTAGGCAATTATGCGCAAGTAAATAATCTGAAGTATAAGCAAGACGACAATGTGTTGCCAAATGGTTTTGCCGACAGTAAGATCAATATAAGCGATACTACGTTACCCGCATCTGTAGACCTGTTCGAAAGCCAGTTTGCACCTTCTTTAAATAAACCGTGGGCAAACGGGACTATTGCGGTGATCAACAAGATAGATCAAAGTGAGGCAGCAAATACAGATTTCAGCATAACTACTCAGCCACGGATACTGATCCACGATACGATAACTGCCAAAAGCATCACCTTTACCGATGGAACCAATACAAGGGTTTTAAATAATGACACGGTGTGTGTCCCCTATTTTGACAAACCAAATGGCACTTACAGCCTAAAGTTTGAGAGCTTACGCTTAAGATACTATCCAGAATTGGAACGCATCCTGAAAAACACAAAAAAAGTTGCCCGCTATTTTTTATTAACGCCGCGTGATATTTTAGAATTGGATTTACTGATACCAGTTTACCTACAGCAAGACAGCACCTACTATTACATCAACAAGATAGATAGCTGGCGTAAAGGGCAACCTACCAAGGTAGAGTTAGTGAAATTAGGCTAAACTTGAGACACTTATGTTTAAAGTGTCTCAAGTTTGAAAAGACTAAAAGTCAGCAGCTTTGGCATTTACGTATTTATCAAGGCTGGCAAATACATTATTAACTTCAGTATCTATAGCAATCATGCGTTGTACTGCGGCTTGTTTTTTCGATTTGTTATAACCTTTAACTTCACCTTTTGCAATAGCAAGATCTTGTTCTTCAGGCACATTAACAAGATACTTTTCTGAAAAAGCATCAACTTTAACATCCAGCATGGTATGTCTAATATTAGAAATAATGGCACGGTACTTACCATCCTTTGTATCTACAGTAATGGTGTAATCAACTTTGTAAACAATCGTCATACCGAAAGTACCCTTTTCTGAAATTTTAAAAGAGCCGTTACCACTAAAATGCCCAAGGTCTAACTGCTGGTTAAGTATTTTGTTATCCTCACCTTTAAAACTGTACATGTACCAATCAAATACCTTAGAATAAATATCCGTTTTGGATTTATCCTTTGCCTCTGAAATTTTCTGATAAACAACACTTCCATCCTGCAATGGTGGAATAAACGATGGCTGCTCATCTTGAGCAAAACATTTAAAACCGATTAATAAAAAGCCAATAAGTAAAATTTTCTTCATGATGATAATATCTAGATTTTTCGCACCGAAAATAAAACATTTAATCAAATCAACAACACAAAATGCTAAAAATATTAACAAAACTTTTTTTAAGTAAATATGAATAATAACAATGATCAAATACGCGAAACGCAGGAGCTGGCAGAAAAGCTAAAGAAAAGCCTGGATGATCTTGCCAAACAAATTGAAGACCTCGAAAAAAAGGAAGAAGAACTTGCAGAAAGCATTAAAAGCAGTTCAGACGAGTTTAAAAACAACAGTAAATCTATTGAAAGCAATATTGAAGCTATAAAGAAACTCAATAATCAGATTGCTGAAACATCTAAAGTAGTATCTGATAGCTCACGTTCTCTATCTCAAAACAAAGATTTGATGAGCGGTTTACTAGCTAAATACAATGACCTAACTAAAACGCATGCCAATAATTCACGATCTGTAAGAGATTTAAAATTACAAATTGTGAATCTTGCTACCACTATCGATAGCCAAGAGAGGGCTTTGAAAAAGAGCGGCGACGCTTTTGATTTTCATAAGAATGCAATTGACGCTTTAAAAACAACGTTAGATGACCTAAAAAAATCTTCAGGTGATTTTGCACCAGCATTAGAGGATGTAGCCAAGGGGTTCAACTTTATGAAAGACGGGTTAGAGTTTGTTAAAACCGGCTTTACTGATGTTGGCAGCGCAATGAGAGCAAGTGGTTTTGGCTTATTGGTATTAATACTGCAATCTATTGTTGAATACCTAACCAAAACTCCTGAAGGAATGAAGATTTTTACAGGAGCCCTAAATCTTATAAGTGCCGCTGTAGAAGCAGTAAAAAAAGTAATCCTAACAGTCGAACAAGCGATTGGACGTGCTTTTTTCCATCCTTTAGACACGGCAAAAAAAGTATGGTCCTCTTTTACTTCATTTTTGTCTGATAAGTTTTCAATTTTTACAACTATTGGAAATGATATAGTTGATGCATTAAGCCACCCTGCTGAAACTATAAAAAAAATCTGGAATCTTGTAATCGAAAACCTTACAAACCGCTTCAAAGGCTTAGGAGTTATAATTGATGGATTACTTCACCTAAATTTTAAAAAGGTAACAGATGGTTTTATACAGGTAAATACCGGCATTACAAACGCCACGGATAAAACAGCAAAAGCTTTTGGAAAACTTAAGCAAGATGTTAACCAAATATTTACAGATGTAAAAAATGGTGCCAAGAAAGTAGCATCCACCATTTCTGATATTTATAACAGGCCAGCACAAAAACCACAGGAAACTGAAACCGGGGATAATGGCTCATCGCCAACTACACATAAAACAAATAAAGAAGCCCTGCATGAGCATGTACCACATAAAAAAATTAAATCTAAATCAAATGCTACGGAAAATGAACGCGGGGAGGATTTAGCTGCGGCCACTGGCATAAGTTTAGCTGATTCACCTGATTTCAAACAGCAAACAAAAAACGAACAGGAACAAACCCGCATTGCTGTTCAAAATGCGCAGATAAGGGAGATTGATCTTCAAAAGGTAAAAAGAGATGCTCAGCAAAAACAAGCCCAACTTGATAAAGAGCGCATGGAGGCTGAAGCTGCTAACCAGAAAAAATACCTGGATGGGGTAACAAATATCTCTTCCAAACTGATGGGCATCTTCGGTAAAAACACCATTGCGGCCAAAGCTGCTTTTAAAGCGCATCAGGCTGCAGCAGCGGCGCAGGTAATTGTTGATACACGTACTGCCATTATGGGTATATGGAAAGCTAACTCCGGGTTTCCTTTAATTGGTACAGCTAAGGCCATTGCCGAAACGGCCATTGTTGCTGCAACCGGCGCATCCAACCTGGCGCAGATCATGAAACAAAAGCCGGGCTTTGCGGCGGGTGGTCAGTATGTATCCGACGGTCGCGGTGCTATTCTATCCGGCTATAGCCGCAGTGACAATACAAATGCCTATCTACGCTCGGGCGAGGCGGTTGTAGTATCAGAAGCAATGCGCAATCCCTGGGCGCGTAACCTGGTAAGCGCCGTAAATGTTGCTTTTGGTGGCCGCGATTTCTCAGTCACTAACCCGGGCCGCGGTTATGCTATCGGCGGCATTTTCACGGACGGCGGTAATACTAACCGTTACTATAATCAACCCATGAACGATGCCAAAGACCTGGCGAACACGCTTGCCTACCAGATGATCAATAACTTCCCTCCCATTTATGTTGATGTAAAAGACATCAACAATCAACAAAACATCCTTGCGCAAACGGTGAACAGGGTAAACTTGTAGAGACGAGATACGAAAGTCAAGAAATAAGACAAACAACACTCGCTATCTACAACTCTTTCCATTCACTAACTCACTAATTCAAAATTCAGTACTAAATATTTATGGATATCAACTTAGCAAACGCCCTGTTTGAGGACGGCGTATTTTCTGAACTTTACAAATCGGGCTTTATTACCGAAAAAGTCTTCGCCTATCGTGAAATTTATTTATGGGTGAATACACAAATGCAAACCCGCGGATTAACTAAAAATAAAGCTGTTTTAGAAGCTGAAGTAAAATTCAATAAAGACGAACGCACCATTTGGCGCGCTTTAAACTGCTTTAAAGAAGTAGAACAAGATTTAACCGCATCAGCAGAAATTGATGATTTTGAGGAATAAACTATGTTATTTGGCATATTTTGCATAAAAAATACTGACAATCCAACGCCACCAGATATTTGAAATTATAACTGGATCTTTGTTTCATCAGTTGCAGGTATAAGTCCTTCAATAACATAGCCTGACAATCCGGCGCCACCAAAAAATTCAATACCTAAACCGATCTTTGTTTCATTCACTTAAAAGCCATTCGTGCTTTAACGATCCTTCCGGATCACAATCAGCGTTTAATATGACCCAAACTTTTAAAATTTATCTGTATGATACAGAAACCGACTGCATAGGCTCGGGTACCCTATCATCTGCGTACGTGCAAACGCAATTGCAGCAAGCCGCAGGTGCCGATGTGGATGTACACATCAGCTCGGTTGGCGGTAGCGCTTTCGATGCCATTGCCATTTATGACCTGCTTAAAAAATATCCGGGCAATGTAACCACCTATGTAGATGCCTTGGCAGCATCGGCAGCATCAGTAGTTGCCATGGCCGGCAACCAGGTAGTGATGAGTAAATATGCGTTGCTTATGATCCACAAGCCGATGGTTGGTTCCGGCGGCAATGCCGACGAATTGCTTAAAGATGTGCAGATGCTTAACGCTGTACAATCGCGCCTGGCACAGATCTACACCGACAAAACCAACCTGGATGACATTACTATTAATAGCCTCATCAACTCGGTAACCTGGATGACGGCAGACCAGGCGCTTGACCTTCACTTTATTGACCGTATAGACGATTATACACCTGCAATAACCAACACTACCATCATCAAACAATACACCAGCAACGCCCCGGCAGTTTATCAACGCTGTATCAATAAAATCTTAATCAAAAATCAAAAGCAAACAATGAACATTCAAAACAAAGACCTTATCGACAAAACCTCCACTGTTTTAGATAAGCTGATGAACTTCTTTAAAAAAGTGATTAACAAACAAACCATTACAGACAAGGGCGCACTGCATCACAGTGGCGAGTTAGACGCTGACACGGAAGTTTACGAAGATGAGGACATGGAAATGCCTGCCCCAGATGACACTTACACTACTGCCGATGGTAAACAACTGACCGTTAAAAGCGGCAAAGTACAAAAGGTGTCGCCATGTGATCCGGATGCTGAAGATGATGACGATGATATCCCAACTGATAAATTAAAATCTTTCAAAGCGAAAGAAGTTAAAAACCAGGTTGCTGCTATCAAAGCTAAACTGTACGCACAAAACGCATTACTGGCAGAAGCACGTACCGCTTTAGAAACAGCCAATGCCCGCCTTAAGCAAACCCGCGACGAGGTAAAAAACGAGATCAAATCAACCTTTACACCCGAAGGTTCACGCAGAAGTAACAAAGGAAAAGCTGAACATGAACCATTCTTCGCTCCGCAGACCACACTTGCCCAAAACGCTGTAAAAAAAGCAGTTAAAGACAGCAAATAGAGTGTTAGTATCAGGTTACCAGTATCAAGTCGCAAGATACACAGCATACCATATCCTGATTTAAACCAGCCTAACCTTATCACCAACAATAAATTCTTATCAATAAATAACATCAATACCGGGTCTTGATACATGATACCCGCTACTTGATACCCTTTAAAAAATGGCTCAATTTACTTTTACCAATAACACCTATGCCGGCGAAGCGCTGGCCGGATTTATGGCCAGCACATTGCTTGAGGCCGATTCAGTAAAACGCGGTTTATTAACCGTTATAAATGACGTTAAGTCACGCAAGGTTATCCTTGATGTTGATGACGACGTAAAATTGCAAGACCCATCGGGCATGTTCCTCGACCAGGGCACTACTGCGCTACAAACAGAAAGTTACCTGGACCCTGTGGTATATGAATTTATGAAACAGGAACAATGGGATAAACTTGTACAATCATGGGAAGCACAAAGCCTTGCTCCCGGCGCTTTCGGCGACTATGAAGGCATTGTTGACCTTTCAGACTTTATGGTTCAACGCTATTTAACCAAAATTCAAATCGCTAACGAGCGTTTGTATTGGCTAGGCAAATCATCTACTAAAGAAGCTGCTTTCACAGCTGACTTTACAGGTTTTCTTCCATCAATTGCTGCTGCAAGCGGCGTTTATAAAGTTGGCTTGGGCAAACCGGCAACATCAATGGCAGCAACTGCAATAAGTGCAGCGGGTGTAGTAACTGTATCAAGTACCGCATCTCTGGCTGATGGAGATGTTGTTACCATTACAAATATTACCGGCAGTATTAAAGACACCACAAACGGCGGATCAGGAATTGATGTAACAGGCCAGTCTTACTTTATACAGGTTGTAAGTGCAACAACATTTAAACTGGTGCGCAATTACAATGAGATCAACACCCGTAAACCTGCAACTTTCAGCGGCAGCGCAACTACAGCTACAGTTAGCTACATTAATGCAAGCAACGTTTTGCAGGTACTTAGCAGCGTGTATTCACAGTTAGATCCGGCTGATCGTATCCAGGACGACTTTAACCTGCAAATACCTTTACATGTGGGTTACGCTTATGCACAGGCGCAGGCAGATAAGGCAACCAACGTATTAAACGCTTTTGCCGATAAAAAGAAAATGGATTACCTGGGTGTGCCGCTGCAACTGATGAACCACTGGCAGGCAAATACTATACTTGGTGCACGAAGTTCTAACCTGTTCTTAGGCGTAGACTTATTAGGCAATGCTTCGGAGCTATCAACCGTTTACATGAAACCATACACCAATGATAATGTGGTACGCATGAAAGCTCGCATGAAGGCTGCCGTTAACTTCAAATTCGCTAACGAATTATTTTACCTGTCGGCTTAATATAAACTCACTTATTCACCATTCACTAATTAATAAAATGTCTATATATAATAAAATAAGCGCAGGCTTTGCCATGGGAACCGCAGAACCTGTTACCGCAGGTATCGAAGATGTGATCTACATTTTTAACCAGGACGAGATCGCGCTAACCTTTGATACTACCAACCCTATGATTGTAAGCGGACTTACCGCTGTAAGCACTGCTAAAGTTTACAAATTTGAAGGTACTAATAACAGTTTCAACACCGTTTCAAAATTGGTTAAAACATCTGTTGGCCCTCGCTACACCGAAGAAATCGATTTTAATATTGCCGGTCTTTCAGTAGAAGTAAAATCACAGTTACATGCCATGGGTTTTGGCCGTGTTTGCGCAGTAGTTATCAATAATTATAAGTCGAGCAATTCAGCTGTAGAATTATTCGGCGCAGTAAATGGTTTGATCCTTACCGATGCTGAACGTAACGCAGCCGACGAAACGGTTGAAGGCGGCTACAAACTTAAATTAACTAACCCTGATAAAATCCGCGAACCTTATCCACCACGTGCGGTATCTATAGCACCGCAAAGCGGCACTGCAACATACGCCAGTACGTTAGCTGCTTTAGAAGCCTTAACTGTGTAATTGGGGTAAGCCCACCAACAACTTATGGGCATAAAAAAACAATACATCCTAAAGCCCGGTAAGCATCAGTTTATACCCGGCTCCCCAGCCATTCATCACAACGGCAACTTAACCGACCAGGAAGCAGAATGGTATCTGCAAAGATTTCCGCATATCAAAAACCTGTTTAAGAAGCTTCCGACACGAAAGCAAATCACCGTGTGACTTTATGCCACAGTATGCAGCAATGCTGTATGCTGTGGCTCTTTTCAACATTAATCAGTTATAAATGAAAACATACTTGCCGCAAATTGAGCGACGAATAACCGTTAGGCCTAATCAAACCTACGGCATATTAAATTATGATATTGATAATGCTTACCCGCAGCGTATGCTTGAACTGGTTGCGGCCTCACCTACTGCAAAAGATTGCTGGAACAAAAGAGCGCGTTTTATTGCCGGCCGGGGTTTTGAGGTAAGTGACTTAGGCAAAGAGTTAGTTAATGACCAGGGGCTAAGTCTTGCAAAATTATTAAAGGCAGTTGCTACAGACAAAGCCTTATTTACCGGCTTTGGGATACATATTAACTATAATGCCAATTTTAAAATCGCGTCTTTAAACTATGTAAAGTTTGAAGATATCAGGCTGGGTGATACAGACAGTCCAGAAACAGCAGGCAAATATGCGATATATAATGACTGGGGCCGCAAGACCTGGAAAAATATCATGCGCTCTAAAATTACTTTTTTAGCTAAGTATAATCCCGATCCGGAAGTAATTATTGAGCAGGTTGTTGCAGCTGGTGGCTGGGATAATTACAAGGGCCAGCTTTACTACCTGAATCCAGAAGTTGATGATTATCCGCTTATTGAAGCCGATAGCGTTTGGGAAGACTTTGAGACAGAAGCAGGAATAAAAACTTTTAATAACCGCGAAGTAACTACCGGCTTTTTACCATCTACCATGTTATTTATGCAATCGCGGCGTGAAGATGCAGATAATGCATCTCCTTTTGCTAATGACGATTTCCCTTCTGTAAACATGCCAACGCAGTTAGAACGCGACCTGGGTGTATTTCAGGGAGCTAAGAGTGCTCAAAAAATTCTGGTAATAGAATATGAGGATGAAAGTGCAAAGCCGGAGGTTAAACCTTATCCCATTCAAAACAACGACAAACTCTTCGAGACCACCGAACGCTCTGTAGAATCACGTATTATAAAGGGATTTTCTGTTCCGAAAGAACTTGTCAATGCGGAAAAATCTACCGGCCTGAGTAACGGAGGTGAAAAAAAGCAAGCTATACGTGAGTTCAACGATAATACATCGCCAGAACGCATTGAGCTAAGTGAAACCTTTGCCGAGATCCTTACAAATTTCTATCGCCCCATCAATCCGTCGGGCAACTGGAACATTATACCCATTCCTGCCGAAGTAGCAGACGATAGCATAGGAATTATTGCAGGCGATAAATTAAATCAGCTGCTTTTATCTGAGTTACCAGCCGAAAACAAAAAGGCCATTCTTATCTACGCCTATGGCTTTAAGAAAGAAGAAGCAGAAGCAATGGTAGTTACCAATAAACCCTTAAAATCACGATGAGCCAGGCATATTTAATCAATTTAACAACGATCAAACAGTTTGAAGACCTGTCTGCAAATATTAAACCTGAACGAATTTTGGGCTTTATCAAAAAAGCACAGGAACTGGATCTAAAGCCCTTGCTTGGGCGTGTATTTTACAACAGCATTATCACACAACTTAATGCGGAAGGAAACGTCAAAGACGATGCTTCTGAAAGCATCATCAATCTGATAAACGGTTGCAATTATACAGATAAGCACCAGCATCAAATCAACTACGAAGGTATCATACCTACTTTGGTCTATTTCACCTTGGCACGATTTATAGAAGGAGATGCTGTAAGGTATTCGGCTTCAGGACCGGTCTTAAAAAACCATGAATCGTCGCAAGCGCTTTCATGGGCTGATACTGTAAAAATTGCACAACAATACCGAAGTATAGCTAATGCACATGCCAACGAGGTTGAAAAATACTTGTGGGATAACCAAAGTCTATACCCCTTATGGCAGTTTGATGCCCGTAATAAAAACTCACGCCAACCAGGAGCGCGAATATCTACAATAGACAAAACCAGGCTGAACTTCCCACTCGAAAACACTGACCCTTTAATTACTTATAATCAATGGCTATAGACAAAAAGATAACCGACCTTACCGCCGTAAGCGAAGTTTACGGAAATGATGTAAGTATAATAGCCCGTAACGGCACCGATTATCAATATAACTTTGCCAACTTGCTGCAATACATTCAGCAAAACTCGGTCAATGGCGCTACCATTTCCTTTGGCACAAATCTCCCGCAAAATAATATTGGAAAAAACGGCGACCTCTTCCTTAACACTGCTGCCAATAACTTCGCTCAGAAAGTAAATGGGTCCTGGATAATACAGTATCAAATTAACACAGGCGGATCTGGCAACTCGGTTCTGTATAACTTAGGTGCCCCGCAAGCTAACTTAGGTACTGAAAATGACACCTACATTAATACAGCAAACGGCATTTTTTATAAAAAAATAAATGGTAGCTGGAACCAGGTCTTTTCGATGCAAACAGGACCATCTGGCCCACCCGGGCCTAAAGGAGATACCGGTGCAAATGGCATTGATGGCAATAGTTTGCTAAATGGCGAGGGCGACCCGTCAAACATCACTTTAGGAAAGGATGGAGATTTTTATCTCAATACTGTTTCCTGGAAAATATTTGGCCCTAAAAAAGGTGGCAACTGGGGCAATGGCGTGTTGCTTGATATTGATACATCAGCGTTTGCAACGGTATCAGACCTTCAGACTAAAGTTGACAAAGTACTTGGCAAACAACTGACAGATGTTAACTTTTCTGCAGAGGATAAGATCAAGCTCGACAAACTAATTGACAGGTATAAGGGAAAATACTTATCTCTTGCGTCCTTACAGCAAACAGTTACAGATGCCTCTGCCGGTGATTATGCTATTGTTACAGGTAATCCCGACGATCAGGAATATATCTGGGATAGCGACAATCATACATGGGTGCTTACCCAGGACGTTCCTGCATCAACGTTTGGACAGCTTGGCGGCAGCCCAACAGACAACATTGCACTTAGTTCACTCATCACTAATATCAATACCGGCATAAATAATAACACAACAGATATTAGCCTTGTGAAAGCTGCGCTGGTAATTCATCCTGTTTATAAAATACCGGCAGCTGTATTAAGTTCACCTCAGGCCGGTAACAAATACGAGGTTGGTTCACAAGTGAGCGTAACTTTAGACCTTTCTTATCAGCAAAACGACGGCGGACCTGCATCAGGTTTCGCTATCAATAAGAATAGCAGTAATGCAGCCAATCAAAACAGCTTCTCGGAAAGTATTATTATGGGAATATCTCCCATATCTTATCAGGGAGTTATTGCTTATAATACAGGACCTGTAAAGGCAAATAACTTTGGTGATACAGACCCTACAGGACAAATACAATCGGGAAATATATCTTCAAATACAATAAGCTTTCAGGGATATTATGCTATGCGTTATGGCTCAGTAACAACTGCAATAAACACGAGCGATAGTATACGTAGTCTACAAGGACAACTTACGATTACTGGCAACACTTTTACAATAAATACAGGCAGCACCAACAAAATATTCCAGTTCTGGATACCTAGTACCAAAACACTCATTAGCGTAATTGACCAGGACGCGCTGAATGCAAATATCACTTCAAGCTACGCTGTATCAGACTTGCAGGTGAATGATGCCGGACAAAATCCAGTACCAGGCAAGCTTTATACCATGACGAACGCGATCCCATATTCAAGCAATCACAGGCATTTAATAACAGTAAACTAATTATGGCAACAAACAATTTAGAACTACCAGGTGGGATAAAACCGATCAATGCCGTGCCTGTTGATGCTTATTATGGCCCATATGCAAACGCCGCTGAAGCCTGTAACGCAGTACCGATAAGTGTAAGATCAAGAGGTATCAGAAAAGTGGGCATTATTCAACCCGATGGCAGTGTGCTCGACTACTGGTGGCCGGGTGATCAAAATGATGCTGGTTTAGTTCCGTATTCTCCAGACTTGAGTGGCAAGGTTGATAAGAACGGCAATAAACAATTAAGTGATGAAAACTATAGCACAGCCGAAAAGATCAAGCTGGCTAACCTTGTTGATTATTATAAAGGCAAATATGCAAGCCTAAGCGCATTACAAACAGCTTTACCTACCGGCGCCGACGGCCAATATGTTATTGTAGATGCAGGTAGCGGCAGCGATGCCCAAGAATATATTTGGGATAGCAGCGACAATACATGGAAGCTTACCACCAACATACCGGCATCAACCTTTTCTGCGTTGGGTGGAGTACCTACCGACAATATAGCCTTAGGAGGAGTTATTAATAATATAAATACTGCTATAAATGGGAAAGCAAATCTTAATAGCGCGAATGCATTTTCAGGTTTGCAAACTTTTAATGATGGCGTTAATGTTCCTTTTGCGTCCGTAAGTGCAGGCAATGTTAATGCAATTACAATTGGTTCACTGGGTCGGAGTGTTTTAAGCCTTCCAGGTAACATTAGTTTAAATCTGGCAAACAACTCTGTTATATTTTTCGATAGCAATGGCGGAACAATTACTGTAAGCAGCATTAGCGCGTTTTCTACAGACCTGCCTTATCAATTTATATATTTTGCAAATAAAGGCTTATATGATGTTGTATTTAAATCTGGCTCTACAATCAAAACGCCCAGCGGCAATGACTTTGTGCTTAAATCCGGCAACTCAGTAACGGGTATAGCATCTTCATCTGATCCGCAAGCGCTCTTTATCATGAGTTCATCAGATACCAATTATACTCAGGCCGAAAAAGATAAATTAGCCAATTTTCCAGCTCATTTTAAAGGAAAATTTACAACCTTAACAAACGCACCTGCAACAGGAGAAGATGGAGATTACATCTACATAGACGCAGGCACCGGATCCAATGCTCTGGAATATATCTGGGATAGCAGTGACAATAAATG
Organism: Mucilaginibacter sp. KACC 22063; assembly: GCF_028736115.1. NCBI lineage: Bacteria > Pseudomonadati > Bacteroidota > Sphingobacteriia > Sphingobacteriales > Sphingobacteriaceae > Mucilaginibacter > Mucilaginibacter florum. The sequence continues at coordinate 3,961,200 of NZ_CP117877.1, forward strand.
GACACCAAGCTCAAATACAGGCGCTTCAGGCTTCGGTCAGTTATCCGGTGCGCCTACAGACAACGCTTCGCTGGCGGGCATTCTAAATGCAAAAGTAGACAAAGCTACAGGCATGGGTTTGAGTACTAACGACTTTACCAATACTTTACTTAACAAATTAAATGGGATAGCCGCCGGAGCAACTGCAAATACAAAAGCAGACTACATAACTGTAAATAATGGCACCGACGACAACGGATACATAACATCTCTTGCTCTTGCCAATTACTTGCGAAGCTATGGTATTAAAATGGCAGGTATAGATATACAAGCATTTGATGGTCAGCAGCAACGCGGTATTACTTGGGCGGCTAATACAGATTATGGAAAGATTTTTTTCCATAGTACAGGTGATGGGCAATCGCAGCTTATTCTGATGGCCGGTGATAACGGCACTCAGGCCGACGGTGGGTCTACATCAGGCTGGTTATTTGTAAAGGATGTTATTACTGAATCATCCATGCCAAATGGCACCGTTATAGGTAATACCACCATCCAAAACATTGCAAAGGGTGATCAACGGCTGAAAGTTTTAGAACTTAACATTGACAATTTCAAATACCTGGGTTGGGATGTATGGCATTCTGGCAATATTAATAAACTAAAAGACGCTATAAGCTATTCGTCCGCAGGCGGAACACCACAAAAAGCCAACAGATCAATGCCGGCGCTGGCAACAACTACAGACAACCAGCTTGCCTGCAATACCGGTCTTTCTGTAATACCTACAAATAAAGGCTATGTAGCCGTACAGGTGAACGGTATTGGCGTTCCCGTTGGGGATGGTGTAAAAACGGACGCCTGCTATTTTAGTGCCGACAATGGATCAACTGCACGGGCAATCAATCTGATTCAAAACAATGACAAACTATACTGGAACGGCTCAATAGCTGGTTATCAGTTAGAAACTACAGACCTTATAGATTTTATTTACAATGGCTAACGGAACAAGAGGACAAATAGGAACTAAACAGATCAGAGACTTTACAATAAGCGTTAATGCTTTGATTACAGCTTTAAAAACAAGCACAGCAAACACCTGGCTGTTAAGGCAAACATATAATTTATTGAGGCTAACTCCATCGTCTACTAATAACACACCAACCCAGGGAGACATATGGTACGATTCGTTAGCCAACATCAACCTACAGGAAGCAGGCTATACCAACACGCTCCTTAAAAGGCAGGGAAATGCGGGTTGGGTTGGCTCTACCGTCCGTATGATTTCTGTAGGCACAACAGGGGACTTCGGTGCCACTAACGACGTGGTTGATGGTTATGTAAATGATGCCGATGTGCAGGCAGCTATTACAGGCGCAACTTTTACAAATGGCCGGGCAAGTGTCACCCCGGCAAATAACAAAACCCTTTACCAGGGACAAATTTATGCACCTGCCGGTTACCTGTATTTCGCTTTACAAGACAATGTGGCAGGTAGAATTCAATTAAGCTGATGGTAAGAACATTTAATAATAAACTGGTCACATACAGTAATCGTGTGCTAACCACATCCGGAGTTATATCATTTCTAGTTAATGGAAGTAATTTTGCAAGTTTTGGTGTATCTTTCTCAAGTTCCTCATCTATATTCATTGATTTTAGTGATGGGACAGGATTCCATCAGTATGAGGGAAATGCTAGCAATTCATTTAGAGTTGGCTTTCAATTATCAGCTACCCCAGGAGCGTATGTTTATAACTATACAGATGGTAAACCATCCTCTTATACAAGAAATATTAAAGTTATCATTCCTGAAAAAGATAAAGTTACTTCTATTAATGTTAATGATTTTGCTAGAGCTGGTCTGATTGCGTCTGTATTAAACCAAACTTTAAAAATAAGATTCAATGAACTTCAAAACTTAAACACTATTAACATTAGCCAGACTTATTTACTTGATTTTGATGATAGCTTTTTAAATAATAATTCTATAAAATCTCTGATATTTAACACTAATTCCTTTTATAAAACTAGTAAATATTCCGGCATAATACCAATAACAGTTCTAACAAAAAAACAATATAATTCTTTGACTTATTCAACATCCTTAGGTGGTATTGATTTTTCCATAAGCAACCTTGACAAGATCATTAATTTAAAAGACACACTTACAACATTATCATTAGCGGCATGTAATCTTAGTGATACTAATGGTAATAATGGCCCCCTACCTGACAATTTCTCGCAATTAAAAATCGCCTCATTATATTTAATAAGGAATAATTATACTAAACCACCTTCTATCTTAAACAGCATTCCTACAATCCAAAATTTCTTTGGTGGAGGTGTAAGTATAACAGATTGGGGAGATTTAAGCGGCCTTGTTAATCTTGTTAACTTTACAATGGATGAATGCCGTAATGCTCCTGCTTATTGTCCAGCTTATGTTACTAATTGGCCTAAACTTCGAATATTAAGATTTGTCAGCTTTAGTAAGGGTGGATCTGGTGGTGACAATACCAGTAATCCTGCCAGGTTAGATGCATTAATAAGTTCCATTTATAATATTTGGGACAAAAATGCGCCTAAAACTGGAAGCAACAATATCCAGTACAGAGGCGTACAATTATTTTTTGCAGCAGGTGAAGCGCTAACACAATCTGATGCGCCTGGGGGAACTTATCAACAGCCGAATGACTACGTTGCTGGCAGCAGCAATGGAACGCCTGTTAGTGCACGTGAAATGCTTTGGGTATTGGCTAATCAATATTCTTGTACAGTAATTTATAATAATTTATAGAATGTGATATCTTCTTTTAATTTCAGCTAAAATTAGTATTGTATTTGTTTAAAGCAGGAGTGCTATAGTGTATAGAACCTAACTTTGGGTGCCCAGAACGAGATTCGAACTCGTACATTCGAATGAATGCCACCCCCTCAAGATGGTGCGTCTACCAATTTCGCCACCTGGGCTGCAAGTATATTTGTTTGATTAAGTGCCCAGGGAGAGACTCGAACTCTCAAGAGACAATTCTCAACGGCTTCTGAGACCGCAACGTTTACCAATTTCGCCACCTGGGCTGTTAGACCTTAAATCAAACAGGGGCACAAATATAACTTTTCTGATCAAAATTCATGATTAAATACAAACTCAATTAAAAATTAATTATGCCTGTCGAGACAAGCCTCTTACGTACAATTAATAAAATCTCTATTTCGAGGTTAATTCATGGAAGTTGCTGTACTTGAACCTGAATTTACAAAAAGCTTTAAATGTATCTGCCGCTTTAATAATGCCACGCATGAGGTGTACACTGGCATAACGTTTTGGCCGGTATCTTGAAGATATAAATACTGCTACAAATCATCATAAACAAGCAAGGGGCTTAAAAGCCCCTTGCTTGTTTATGAACACTTATTATTTATGAAGCCATCAGGTAACCGATCTTATTTGCAAAATCCTGGTTATCCATTGATTTGATGTAGACTGATTCGCCTTCATCATTATTAATAACTTTGTTATAATTAGCGGCTACTACAATTACCGGTATATGTTTAAGATCATCGCTTTGTTTAATAAACTGGTAGATCTCATCTGCGCTGTCGTTAGCTAAAACATAATCCAGCAGTATCAGATCCGGTTTGTATGTTTTTGCAATCTTATATACATCAGACGGATCGGACGTGATATGCATATCCGAATAACCGTAAAACATAATTTCATGCGCAAGATTGAGAATGTCGTGGCCTCTATCGAGCAGTAACATCTTCTTATTCATATCCATGTGGCAAAGGTTAACCTAAAAAATTAATTTTTAATGAAGATTGATTATACATTATATATACGTTTTTTAGTGGCCTTACGATACATGAGCATTATTTAAAGAAGTATAAAATATTAATATTTAACATTTACAAAATCACAAGCATTTAAAAATCAGATCTTTATAAGTATCATCATATTTCATATTTAACAATTAAGGCCATTCTTTTGGATGGCCTTAATTGTTATGTAATATTATTGTAATTAAAGGTCTTTATTAATCTCCTTCAGTAAATATTCCTTGCGGTCTTCAATGTATTCCCAAAACATTACCCCGGCTAATCCATACTTTTTAACATAGTCACACTTGTTTTTCACCGACCATTCGTCGTCGTATGAGATAAACTGCATGGTATTAGGATTAAATAATATAGGTGCTTTAGCATCTTCGTCACGGTAATATTTAAAGCCGTTTCTGTTGGTTAAACTATCTTTGATATACGTATACCCACCCGCCGGCATGCGATCGGTACGTTTCATTCCCAAACCATGATTAGTGCTATCTGTCACCCTTGCTGAGCGGCCGTAGAAGGCAACGCCCATCACCAGTTTATTTGCCGGTACGCCCTCAGCTTCAAAAGCATGCACAGCCTGGTCGGCATCATCGCGGTTAAAGTATTTTTTTGAGGCATATAAATTCGTATGATGCACCGCTATACCCAGGCTATCCTGAAAGTAATCATAACTCATCAGGCTAACATAATCGAGCGAACGTGCTACCTTCCCCATTTCCGTATTCTTTAAGAAACGTTTAAATCCACCCACTGCTGTGGTAAGAAACATTTTTCTGCCTTTTTCTTTTTGTACGGTATTTAAATCCCTGCGCAAAGCTTCAAACATCAAAGTATAATTCTGCTTATCTTCCTTACGGAACACGTTACCCGCACCAATATCATTTGGGTATTCCCAATCGATATCCACGCCATCCAGATCATATTTCCGTACAATATCTACGGCACTTGCCGCAAAAGCTTCACGGGCAGTGTCAGTTAATACTGCATCTGAAAAATTACCGCTCCATCCCCAACCACCAATAGAAATAAGAATCTTCAGATCAGGGTTCTTTTTCTTTAAACTGTTCAGGTACCTGAAATTTGCAGTATCAGTTTTAGGTGTTTGTAACCAGGCGCGATTGTTCTTGATATTAACAAAGGCATAATTGATATGCGTGAGTTTACTGGGATCGACGAGTGAGGTATCAATCAACCCGTGATAACCGCCCACATATCCGATAATTACATATTTCTTCTTTTTATACTTATCTGCCTTGTGGCTGCCAATTGTAGCTGCCATCATAAACGGGATACAGGCAATTAATCCTGCTATGGCTGTAGCCCTTAGTTTTTTAAACTGTAACATATATTAAGTTAAATTTTTAAGCGTAAATGTCTTTTGTCCATCAACCCTGCAAGCCAGATCAGTAAGAATGAGATAAATACAGAACGTAATATTCCAGGTATGCCATTGTAAAACACTACCGGATACTTAACATGAAAAAGTTTTAAAAGATATACCTGGAAATAAGGCATCAGGTAACATGTAAGGGTGCTTGTACCCGCTGGCGCTATAAAAGCAAACCAATCCTTCTTTCCCTTCACATCAATCAGGTAAATGAAAAACTCAAATGCCAGCGTGGTAATACCAATGCAAATCACGATCCAAGAAGGTGTAGAATGGATCTTAGATATCCCTTCAGTATAAGGTCTTATAAACAAGCCGATCAGCAGTGTTGAAATTCCTATTGTGTTTAGCCACAACCATAAAGCGGATGATTTCCCAGCCTTAACCAAATATGCGAATAATTGTGAAACCAACACACCGCCCAATACCAGGGCAACCGACGAACCATCGCCTACTACTGGAAGCTGTAATTTCACATGAGCAAAATGTATACTCGTGTTAAATGCTATAAAAATCATCCAGCACAAAGCCAGTACTAAGCCTTTTCCTTTTGAGAAATAAAAGATTAGGGCACATACCAGGTACGACCAGCCAATGATACCTAATATCCCCCACCATGACGGGTGCATACCTGTAATTATATTTTCACCGCTGGTTTTATACAATATTGCCATTACAATCAATATCAGCACCCCGGCTATTTGTATGATATGCTTTTTAGTCTTAGCAAACGTTTCAGGATAATCAAGCCATATCATAAAGAAAGCAATCGTTACCAAAATTGCCCACACGGCTTTTGGTAGTATCGAAAACAACGAATTATACTCCTCCAGATTCACTTGGTAAAAGCCCATCACCAGTAGTGCCAAACTGCGGCTTAAAATGTAAAACACTATGCCTTTTGCAGAATCCCCTTTCTTTATCCGCGCATTAATGGCAAAAGGTAGCGATATGCCAACAATAAATAAAAACGCCGGAAAAATGGTGTCGGCAAAGCCTAGTGCATCCTGGCTGGCTTTAGCATGATCAATCCATTCCGGAATGTTTTTCACGTCACTTACATCGTTCACAAAGATCATCAGGAACATAGTGACCGCACGCAGCACATCAATTGATAAAAGCCGCTTGGGTAGTTGCTGCATTTATTATATGTTTTTATTACAGTTATAATTGGCCTTAACGAAAAGAACCCTGAAATTTCAGGGTTCTTAAACTTAGTAAAATATCATGAGAAGTAAGCTTAATTATGTGTATCAGACATGGTGATCACTAACTTACCGCCCTTCATAATGTCTTTGTAATCGATATAAAACTTATCGTAGCTTTCGCCATTTAAAGTGATGCTTTTAATGTAAATATTCTTTGGCGAGTTATGCAAAACCTGTACATCAAAAGTTTTATTACCCGGCAATTTAATGCTTGCTGAATTAATTGACGGGCTGCCAAACACATACTGTCCACCAACCGGATTAACCTGGTAAAAACCTAATGCAGATAATATATACCATGCCGACATCTGGCCAACATCTTCATTACCAATGATGCCATCAGGTTTTGCAGTGTAAAAATTATTGAGGATGAACCTTACTTTTTCAGCTGTTTTCCAGGGCTGGCCTGCAAATGCGTATAGATAGGTAATGTGGTGGCTTGGCTCGTTACCATGCGCATACTGGCCAATTAAACCGCTCACATCAGGCGATGCTTCTTTACCCATGTCGCCATGAGCTATAAATAACGAATCCAATTTTTTGATGAAAGGCTCTTTACCACCCATCAGGTCCATTAAGCCATCCACATCCTGCGGCACCAGCCAGGTATACTGCCATGCGTTACCTTCTGTATAATCATCGGCACGGTGGCGCGACATAAACGGACTGAATGGTGTACGCCATTCATTTGCTGATACACGGCCACGCATAAAGCCGGTTTGTTTATCGAAATAGTTTTGATAGTTATGCGCACGTTTGTTGAAGTAAACATAACCAGGCTCATCATTCATTAGCTTAGCCATTTGTGCTATACCGGCATCGTCAATTGAGTATTCAAGCCCCATTGCCACACTTTCAACAGTACTATCTGCGGGAATATAGCCTAACGACTTAACCCATTTAATTCCGCCGAAGTTGTCGCGCATGGCAGTTACTTTAACCGCTTCATAGGCCAGTTTGGTATCAAAATTTTTGAAACCCTTTACATAAGCATCAGCTATTACGGGTACGGCGCTGTAGCCAACCATGGTATTGGTTTCGTTACCCATTAAATGCCACATGGGCAAGCTGCCTTGCTGCTGATAAATCGCCAGCATGGTTTTTACCATATCATCCACACGTTCTGGCTGAATGATGGTATATAGCGGGTTCAAAGCGCGGTAAGTATCCCACAAAGAATAGGTAGTGGTATTTTGAAAATCTGCGTTTTGATGAACCAATTTATCTGTACCGCGATAGTCGTTATTCACATCGTTAAAGGTTGAAGGCGCTATCATGGTATGATACATGGCCGTATAAAACTTCTTCATCTGTGATAACGAATCTGTTTTAATCTTCACTTTTTGCAGCTCTTTATCCCATGCATGGTCGGCAGCAGCCATTATCTGTTCAAAGTTCCAGCCCGGTATCTCCTTTTTAATATTTAATAAAGCGTTTTCAGTACTTACTGGGGAAATACCTACTTTAATCATCACCTTTTCATTGGCCTTAGTAGCAAAGGTGATTACGCCTTTTACCTTTTTAGCTGTTAACGAGGTACCGCTTTTAAGTACAGTGGTATCATATACAGCAAACTTTTTAATCGGCTTTGAGAAAACCGCCGTGAAATACAGGCGCTGATCTTTTGCCCATCCTTTAGAAAAACGGTAACCTTCTACCGTAGTAGCATTAACCTGTTTGATGTAAGTATTGGTTGGCTGATCCCAGCCTATACCCTGTTCGAGATCAATAATGATGTGTGAATTGCTCGACTTAGGGAAAGTATATTCATGAAAGCCTACCCTGTTACTGGCTGTAAGCCTTACGCCAATATTGTAACGCTTTAATTTTACTTTGTAAAAGCCTGGGCGTACAGTCTCATCTTTGTGGCTGAATAAGGAATAGTAACCTTGTGCCTGTGTATCTTTTGGTCCGCCGGCATGTGTCATGATAGCCCCTGTTGTTGGCATTACAGAAATATCACCCAAATCGCCGATGCCCGTACCGCTTAAATGCGTATGCTGAAAACCAAGTATAGTCGAATCAGAGATGTGATAACCCGAGCACCAGTCCCACCCCTGGTGTATGTTGGTTGGCCCTAACTGTACCGCACCAAATGGCACCGAAGCACCAACAAATACGTGCCCGTGGAAACCCGTTCCAATTAGTGGATCTACATATTTAGTATAGCTTACAGGCGCAGCCGCGGCTTTGCCTTTAGTTTGGCTGTAAGCTGTTGAAAAGAGACTTAATAGCGCTAATGCGCTGAAGGTTACCTTCTTCATTTATATCAGATTCAAGTTTTAATTTAAAATTCCTATCTCGGCAATCTCCGCTTTATCGCCACTGATCACCCTTAATGGAACAAATTTAAAATATCGTGCTTTAATAGCGCTTTGCAGCGGCACTATCTGTAAAATCGGGTTCGATTTAATGTTCGAGAATTCGCCGTTTATAGCTTTAGTCCACTCCTTACCATCATTGCTGTAATAAAACTCGTAAGCATCCGTCATGCCATCGGTGTGTTTATCCTGACGCGGCAGGTAAGTAAAGCGCGAGATGCGCCTTTCGCTTCCTAAATCTACAACAAGGCCATATTTTTCACCAACAGGCACCTCTGCAAAAGTGTATGGATCATTATCAACCGCTTTTATCAGGTCTTTGCCTTTATCTTCATCAACAGAAATATGCCAGTCGGTTTTAACAGGGCCAAACTCAATAGTCTTCATATCGCTTCGCTTGCCGTTATCAAAGCTGGCTGCCTTAATAACGCCGCCGTTGGCCAGCATAAATGGATTATCATAAACCTTTGAGGAATTATTAGGCGCAGTCCCGTTAAGTGTATACAAAATTTTAGCTACAGGTGCTTCGGTTGTAATGCTTACCTCACCTTTCGCTGTTCTTTTAATTTCCGGTGCTGATAAATGTACCGGTTCTTTAAATAAACCGAAATCGCTTAAAGCAATACATACCGGCGAACCGGTGATACGAAGCCTTACCTTTTGCGCAGTAATATTTTGCGGCAGGCGGATTAGCCTATTTGCGCCTATACTGGTAGCTGTTGCTATTTGTTTCCAGCCTTTACCTTTTAAAACATCTACAGCTACACTTTCTATACGCTGGCCCAGCTTAATATTTTCGCGCAGGCGTATTACGTTAAATGTTTTTGGCTGATGCAAATCAACAATCAGGCTTGGTGTAGTTACCTTATCATCCGTAGCCCAGTAACTGTAACGATCATTATCGGTAAGGTGAGCGGTACCAAATTTCTGGTTGTTATGCCCTCGAACATTACTTGCCGTAAAGCTTGCCCCTTTAGCCAGGTTTACGGCGAAGGTTTGCTTAACAAGTTGCCCGAATGTTTTCAGGATTTTTTGGTCCTCCGGTGTAATGATACCTGTTTTGTCTGGAGACAGGCCCAGGTCAAGGCATGCGCCACGACCTACACTTTTGTAATAAAGATCCAGCAACTGATATGGCGATTTGCTTTGCCCATCCTGCGACTGGTGATAGAACCAACCTGAGCGTAAAGGAACATCACACTCTGCAGGCATCCAGTATTTACCGTCGCGTGTACCCTCTGTACCTAACCAATATTTAACTAATCCATTTGCAGGCTGTTTACCCGGCTCAGATGATTCAGGCGTATATGTTTCCCATGAAGTTTCACCTGCATGGCCTTCCTCGTTACCTACCCAACGCACATCGGCGCCTGCATCACCAAATATGGCGGCACCAGGTTGCATTTTCCGGGTGATAGCCCAGGTGTTTTCCCAATCGTAGTAAGTGCTGCGGTCAATGGTTCGCTGCTCCCGGGCTCCTCCATAAAAGCCGTCGCCGCCATTTGCACCATCATGCCACGACATAAAAAGCGGCCCATAATTACTGTATAGTTCCTTTAACTGCGCACGGTAGATCTCCAGGTATTCGGGTTTACCATAAAAAGTATTAGCACGATCCCACGGCGAGCAATATATACCAAGCTTCATGTTCAGCTTATCACAAGCCTGTTGATATTCTTTCACCACATCGCCTTTACCACCTTTATAAGGGCTTTGGCTAATATTGTGCGACGTTGTGCGCGTAGGCCAAAGACAAAAGCCATCGTGGTGTTTAGCCACTACAACAATGCCTTTAAAACCACCAGCTTTAGCTGCACCAACAATCTGGGCGGCGTTGAAACCTGACGGATCAAACAATGAATTAGGCTCGTCGCCATAGCCCCACTCCTTATCATCAAAAGTGGCCATGCTAAAATGTATAATACAATACATTTCTGTTTCCTGCCATTTGATCTGCCTGTCTGTAGGCAAAGCACCGTATGGTTTGGGAGCCGGCTGAGCAAATACTGCAGCGGCCAGTAATGACAATTGCGCAAAAAGTAAGAGACGTTTAGTCATAAGCTTTTAATTGTTAAACCAATTTGCAGGAACATCAGCAGGAGCCGAACCATTTAAACTGTATTGTAGTTTAAGCGTATAGCCACCGCCACCTTCAACAAAGTTAAGCTCAAAAGGATGTAATCCTTTTTGCATTGCAGCTTGTCCGCTTTTTTCAACCGGCGAGTGCATGCCGTCGTTATCTATCGTTAACTGGTCGTCGATTCTTAATACACCAGCATCATCACACGTTAAAAAGAAGGTATAGATACCCGTTTGCGGCACATTAATATAACCTTTATAACGTAAGCCAAATGATGGTGCATTTACCTCTTTAGGTACAACAATGCCATTTACGGTAAATTGTTGTATGCCTGATGTGCTTTCCGGAATTTTAGTTGTGCCATTAAACTCACCGGGATAATAAAACACTTTTATACCTTCATTCGCTTCCGCTTTTTTTGCAGGTACGTAATCCTGCTGTTTGTATTTAATGGTATAAACATCTCCACGGCGGCCCTCTTTAGTGAAGGTGGCAATTTTTAAATCCTGCGGTTTATTAATTACATAATTATTTAATATCGGCGAAGTAGCTACTGGTAGGGAGCCATCATTAGTGTATCTGACTGTCATACCCGGCAGCGGGGCTTTTACCGTAACTGTTTCGCTTTTTACAAACACCTTGGTATCAATCATTCCGTCCAGATCTGGCATACGGTAATTTACATGCAATGCATCCAGTCGTGGGAATTGCGCGATTGACCGTTGCACATAGCTGTCATATTTAGATTGGTCATTGGTCCATAGCAATTCGGCTAATGCAGTCATGCGCGGCATGAGCTGATAGTCGGCACGTTTTTCAGATGGGATGCGTTCGCTCCATAGTTCTGCCTGTGCACCGATAATCAGCTTTGCCTGTTCTTCGTTTAGCCCTGCAGGTATGGGGTTAAAGAAGTAAATATTCTTAGCGGAATTTTTATCGTATTTATTATCAAAGTACAAAGGGTTACCCGGAGCCATAACTACCTGGTTACCATTTTTAGCTGCTTTGATTGGCGCTTGCGGCACCCATACACGCCAGTACATAATTATTGCAGATGGCGTTACGCCACCTTCGAGCACTTCATCCCAACCCACCATTTTACGGCCATGCGCATTAAAGAATTTTTCCATGCGGTTGATGAAATAGCTTTGCAGGGCAGGCAGGTCTTTAATTCCTTCTTTTTCCATCAGTGCTTTACAGGCATCTGATTTTGCCCAGTCAGAACGATCAACCTCATCACCGCCGATATGTATATATTTAGAAGGAAAAATATCCATGATCTCTGTAAATACATTCTGCGCAAACTCGAAGGTGCTTTCGTTACAAGGGCATATTGGCTTGGTAAACAATTTACCCCAGCTGTTTTCGCCGTTACAGGTTAAAAAGGGATAAGCATTAATGGCAGCCATCATGTGGCCCGGCATATCAATTTCGGGTACGATATTAATGTGCCTTGCAAGTGCGTAAGCAACAACGCCTTTCATTTCCTGCTGAGTATAAAAGCCGCCATAAAGTGTTTTACCGTTGCGGTGTATAATTTGCGACTGATCAATAGCCATATCCGGGTTAGTCTCTGCCATCTTCATACAGGCAGTATCCTGGTTATTAAACGTGCGCCACGCCCCTTCTTCCGTAAGCTTAGGATATTTCTTGATCTCTATTCTCCAGCCCTGGTCATCAGTTAAATGCAGGTGCAGCGTGTTCATTTTATATAAGGCCAGCAGATCGATAAACTTTTTAAGATAGCTAACCGAGAAAAAGTGCCTTGATACATCAAGGTGAACGCCACGCCAGTTGTATGACGGCGCATCCTGTATGGTTACAGCTGGCACATTGAGCGTTGCATGCCTTACCGGGATTTCGATATCGGCAGGCAGTAATTGTCTGATGGTTTCCACCGCCCTGAATGCTCCGGCAGGTTCTTTTGCTGCAATAACTATTTGCTTTGGGTTAACGGTTAGTTCATAACCCTCTGTTTCTGTAATAGCAGCACTGTATTTAAATAGTATTCCGGCGTTAGTGCTCTTGACTATTGCTAATGGCTTCCCTATTGTTTTACTTAGTATATCATTCAGCTGCTTGCCCTCATTAGCAAATTGACCTGGAACTCCTATGGTAGTTTTACTACTGATAGCAAAAACGCCATTGCCTGCTTCCAGGTGTTTTGGATAAGGTATGATTGTAAATTTTTGATCAGTACCTTGTGCATATACACTTCCCAGCAATGCAGAAAATACCCAAAATAACGTAAACAGCTTTTTCATGAATAAAATGTAAGAATACAACCAAGAACCTATAACAGAATGCAATGACAGCCACTTATCAACGGTCAACTTAAATAAGATCTGCAATCATTCAGTTTTATTTTACATATTTAACTATTTTAATTAAATAGCCAAACTTTTTAAAATATTTTAGAAACTATGAATCTCTTGATGAAGTTCACCGCTGCTGCTATGCTGGTTGCAGGGACACAATTTTGCATGGCGCAAGACAAGCCAACTTACCTTAATGCTAACCTGCCTGCCGAAGTAAGAGCCGATGATTTGATCAAGAAATTAACGCTTACCGAAAAAGCTTTATTATTAGGTTACCGCAGCAAAGCAATTGATCGTTTAAACATACCGGCTTACAACTGGTGGAATGAAGGTTTACATGGCGTAGCTCGTGCAGGCGAAGCCACCATTTTCCCCCAAGCTATTGGGCTTGCAGCAACATTTAATCTAAAGCTTGTAACCGAAATTGGTGATGTAATTTCTACTGAAGCCCGTGCAAAAAATAATTTGGCTATCCGTCGCGGCGACCGCGGCATGTACGTAGGGCTTACTTACTGGTCGCCCAACATTAACATATTCCGTGACCCGCGCTGGGGACGCGGACAAGAAACCTACGGCGAAGATCCTTATTTAACCAGCCAGATCGGCATGGCCTATGTGAATGGCATGCAGGGTAACATACCGGGTAAACTAAAGATATCTGCTACTGCAAAACACTTTGTGGCACACAGCGGACCTGAGAATACCCGTGATTACTTTAATTCTATAGTAAGCGACCGCGATTTACATGATACCTATTTATATGCGTTTAACAAATTGGTTAAAGGCGGGGTATCCAGCGTAATGACTGCTTATAACAGCGTGAATGGCGTACCCAACTCTGTAAATAAAGACCTGCTTAATATTGTAAAAAAAGATTGGGGCTTTAAAGGATATATTGTTACAGATTGCGGTGCTTTAGATGATGTATTTGCTACGCACAAATATGTAAAAACACCTGCCGAAGCTGCTGCCGGAGCAATTAAGGCCGGCATCAACCTGGATTGTTCGGCAGTATTGCAATCTGACGTGGTGAAAGCAGTTGAGCAAAAACTGATCACTGAAAAGGATGTAGATGCTGCTTTAAAACCCTTGTTGCTTACCCAATTAAAATTAGGGTTCTTTGATAATCCTGATACTTCGCCTTATAAAAATTACCTGGCCGATAGTATTCATAACCAGCCACACGTAGACCTTGCCAAACAAGCTGCATTACAAAGCATGGTGCTGTTAAAAAACGACAACAATGTACTGCCATTAAAAAACAACAGCTATAACAGCATTATGGTAGTTGGCCCTAATGCTGCTTCTTTAGATGCCATTGTTGGCAGCTATCACGGAGTGAATTCGCGCATGGTAAATTTTGTGGAAGGCTTTTCGGCAAATGTCGACAAAGGCACACGTGTAGAATATGACCTTGGCGCAGGCCAATGCGACACCACCCACTTTGGTGGTATCTGGGGAGCCGGTAATGCTGATGTTACTGTTGCGGTTATCGGTTTAACACCTGTAGACGAAGGTGAAGCCGGCGACGCATTTTTATCAGTTGCAGGCGGCGATAAAAAAACACTGGCATTGCCTGCAAGCCATGTTGCTTTTATGAAAGCTTTAAGAAAAGGTGTAAAAAAACCTATCATTGCCGTAGTGACAGCAGGCAGCGATGTTGACATTGCCTCGATAGCGCCTTATGCTGATGCCATCATTTTAGCCTGGTACCCGGGCGAGCAAGGCGGTAATGCACTGGCAGATATCGTGCTTGGCAAAGTTTCACCATCAGGCCGATTGCCGTTAACCTTCTATAATTCTGTGAACGATCTGCCAGCTTTTGATAATTATGGAATGAAAGGCCGTACGTATCGCTATTTTAAAGGGCAGGTACAATATCCGTTTGGCTATGGATTAAGCTATACTACGTTTGATTATGAACCTGCACAGCTAACCAAAACAAAGTATAAAGAGACTGACTCATTAACTGTAACCTGTAAACTGACCAACAAAGGCAGCATGAAGGGCGATGATGTGATACAGGCTTATGTAGAATATCCGGCTATTGACGGTTTACCCGTTAAAGAACTGAAAGCCTTTAAACGCGAAACGTTAGCCGCTGGCGAGTCAAGCGATATTACGTTAACAATCCCGGTAAGTGAATTAAAGAAATGGGATCCGGCTCAGAAAAAGGCTAAGCTTTATCCCGGAAAGTATACGATTAAAGTTGGTGAGAACTCCCGCGACAATAAATCAGTTGGTGAATTTACCATAGGCAAATAAACAAGAAGGGCGGCTAAATTAGCCGCCCTTCTTGTTTAATATTAGTAGGCGTTGTTAATTATATGCTAATTTAAATACGGCTGCATGTTTTAGGTTATTAACCGCTGATGCCATTTGCAAATGCACACCACTACCGTTAACCTTCCATTTCACACTTTGCTTAGAACCCAATAGTGTTACCTTTTTCAAGCCTTTTACATTATCCAGTTTAATATCCATAGCGGCTGGTACATTCACCTGCTCACCATTACCCATAACAAAGGCATAAATAGCTTTACCATTTTTAGATTGTGAGTAGTAGACGTTGCCATCAGAATATGGAGCAACGGCTTTAGAACCATATATCGCTTCGCCATTGATATTAATCCATTCGCCAATACCTTGTAAACGCTTATAAGCTTCAGTATCCCAATCACCATCAGGACCGGGGCCGATGTTCATTAGCAGGTTACCGCCTCTTGATACAATCTTCACTAATAACTGTACTATGGTTGATACTGATTTATACTGATCATTCGGCACATAGCTCCATGAGTTACCCATGGTAATACAGGACTCCCAGGGATGGTCAAGCGGTGCAGCAGGCACTTCCTGCTCTGGTGTAGTGTAATTTTCATATTCGCCGCTAACGGTACGATCCACTACAATTAATCCCGGCTGGTGCTGCCTGGCCATAGTTGCAATTTTAGGCATATCAATATCCTGATTAAATTTAATGCCCTTCTGCCAGTCAACAGTAGTATCAACGGTGCTAAGCGGCCTAACCCATCCACCATCAAGCCATAAAATATCTACATTACCATAACCGGTCATTAATTCCTGGATCTGGTTATAAGTAAAATCTTTAAACTGGTTCCATTTATCCGGGTGCTTGGCGGGATCATAATTTACGTTACGGTCTTTAGGCGGAAAATACGGCCACCAGTAATAAGGTGAATGCCAGTCGGGTTTTGAGAAGTAAGCGCCGATCATAAAATTCTGCTTCCTGAACGCATTAAATATTTCTTTGGTAACGTTTGCACGCGGATTTTTTGAGAACGGAGTTTTAGGATCAGTGATCTTGTAGTCGCTTTGCTTGGTATCAAACATGGCAAAGCCATCATGGTGCTTGGTGGTGAAGATCACATACTTCATCCCGGCAGTTTTAGCGGCCTGCACCCATTTTTCAGGATTAAATTTTACGGGATTAAAAGTTGTCTGTAAATTTTCGTAAGCCTTAACGTATCCGGCGTAGGTTGCAGAGTAAGGCCCTTTCCTTTGTGTCCACCCTTCATCCTCGGGGCAAATGCTCCAACTTTCTACAACTCCCCACTCACTATAAGTTCCCCAGTGCATAAATAAGCCGAATTTGAGGTCTTGCCAGTTTTTAATTTTCTGCTGAACCGCAGGATCAGATGGAAAAATGTATTTTTTTGACATGTTATGTTGCTGGGCAACAACCGTCCCGGAAAATAAAATTCCTATAAAAATACTTGTTACTAAATTGTAAATGTGCGATTTCATTATCATCAATTTTATAAAAAGAAAGGTGGCTTGCTAAACCGTTTTAGTGAACAGATTTGATGCTTTTCAGAACAACTAATATTTGGCATTTTTAAGCTTATCTGCAATCACATTTGGCAAAATATAACGCTAAGCTTAAGATTAAAGGTATACGTTTTATTTTAAAAAGAAACTTAACTTTTTAAAATATTTAAAGAAGTTATTTGCGTTGTGTAAAATTAATATTACTTTAGGGATCAAGTTTAGTTAAAAAGCATAAGTGAAATTGTGAGAAGGTTTCAGCTTTTTAGCTATGTTCGCTCAAAAATCTAATAAACGATAATACAATTATGAACAGCTCCTAAAAAGTAAAATCTGATTATTGCGTAAGCATTAAATTTTACCCTACCCAACTATTCAACCCCCAACAAATCAACTAAAATGAAAGTATTAGACAAACTTTACCCACTGCAAAGCAGGCCTGCAGAAGCCAGACGGGACATGGTAGTCAAGGCAGCATTTGCCTCGTTCTTATTACTAAGTCTACATGCATCGGCTTCAGTTAAACCTGATTATCAATCAAATAATTTAAAAGCTTATAAAACAGTATCTACTAAGCTACAACGCAACGCTCGCGTTACCGGTCATGTCCTTGACGAAAAAGGCCAGCCACTGATCGGTGTTTCTGTAAAAGTTAAAGGCGCTTCAAATGGTGTAGTAACTGATGTTAATGGTGATTTTACCTTAAACGTTCCGGATAATGGCACGTTGGTATTCTCATATGTTGGTTATCAAACACAAGAAGTTGCTGTTGGCGGCAGAAGCACGATACGTGTAAGCATGACTCCTTCGGCTAATAACTTAACTGAAGTGGTTGTAACTGCGTTAGGTATCAAAAAAGACGAGAAAAAATTAGGTTATGCCGTATCAACAGTAAGCGGCAATGACCTTAACAAAGCAAAAGAATCAAACGTTGCCTTATCATTAGAAGGCCGCGTGGCTGGTTTGAGCGTTGGCGCTTCAAACGGCGGCCCTGGTTCATCAGCAAGAGTTTTATTACGTGGCTTAACCAGCTTTACCGCAGGATCACCATTATACGTTATTAACGGTGTACCTATGGACAACACACAGCGTGGTGCTTCAGGCGAGTGGGGCGGTGCCGACTACGGTGATGGTATCTCAAACATCAACCCTGATGATATCGAGTCAATGACTGTATTGAAAGGCCAATCAGCGTCAGCGCTTTACGGTTCACGTGCAGCGAACGGTGTAATCTTGATCACTACCAAATCAGGCAAGAAAAATTCTGCTTTTGGTGTAGAGGTTAACAGCAACGTTCAATTTGACAAACCTGTTAATAACACAGATTATCAAACCACTTATGGACAAGGTGAAAACGGTGTTAAACCAACAACCGCTGCAGGTGCATTAGCTTCAGGTAACTTAGCCTGGGGTGCTAAAATGGACGGTTCACAAGTTATTCAGTTTGACGGAAAAAGCTATGCTTATTCTCCGGTAAAAAACAACTGGCTTTCATTTTACCGTACAGCGCCAAGCTTTACCAACTCTGTATCTTTATCAGGCGGTGGCGATGGTGGTGCATTCCGCTTATCATTAGCTGATGCGCGTTTAAATTCAATCGTTCCAAACAGTTATCTTGACAGAAAAACCTTCAACTTTAATGGCAGCCAACAAGTGACCAAAAAATTTGAAGTAACTGTTATTGCCAACTATTTAATTGAGAACAGCAAAAACAGATCTGCATTGAGCGATGGCCCGGGCAACCCTAACAACGTACAGTTCTTAGCACCAAACGAAGACCAAAGCATCCTTGCACCAGGTGTAACAGCAAGTGGCAGAGAGCAAAGCTTTACCAATGACACTTATGTAACTAACCCATATTTCGCAGCTTATAACTTTGTTAACAACACGCAAAGAAATCGTTTGATTTCATCATTAGCAGGTAAATACAGCTTTACTAACTGGATTTATGCACAAGCTCGTTTAGGTTATGATAACTCAAACGATAGCAGGTTAAACATTGAGCCAACAGGTACTGCATACCGTAATGATAATGGTACGATGAATACCAACACTACGCAAACTACCGAGTTTAACGCAGACGGTTTGATCAATGCTAAACATGATCTTGTTAAAGATTTATTGAACTTAGACCTTACTGTTGGTGGTAACATCCGTAAATCAAACTACTACGGTACTTATATTAACGGTAACGGTGGTCTTATCATCCCTTACTTCTACAGTATCACCAACTTCCCAAGTCGTAACAGCGGTATTGTTGACGGTGCAAACAAAAAACAAGTTAACTCTGCATACTATTCAGCAGACTTTGCCATTAAAGACTTCTTAGTATTAAGTACAACTGGCCGTTATGACGCTTATAGCAGTATTTCAAGCAGCGTTGGCCGCGGTATTTTCTCTCCATCTGTATCAGGCAGCTTTATCTTCTCTGATCTTTGGAAAATGCAAAATGTAGACTTTGGTAAAGTACGTTTATCTTATGCACAAACCAGCGGTGACCCTGCAGCTTATGCAAACGCAGTTTACTATGGTTTAGCTAACTCAATTAACGGTACACCAGCAGGTACTTTCAGCTCACAACTACCTAACTTATTCTTAAAACCATATACTTTAAGAGAGATTGAGGCTGGTTTAGAAATGAAAATGTTTGGTGACAGATTAGGTTTTGACCTTGCTGTATTCTCAAGAAAAACTAAGAACGAGATCATCAACAGTACTATTGACTGGTCAAGTGGCTATAATAACGCTTACATCGGTACTGGTTCAACTCAAAACAGAGGTGTCGAAGTGGAAATCCATGGTACTCCGGTTAAATCAGGTACTTTCTCATGGTCTCCATCATTCAACTTTACTTACGTAAAAAACAAAATCCTTCAAACAGATCCGGCTACAGAATCAAACATTGGCTTCGGTACTTACCGCCCGCTTAATGCAAACTTAGCATTAGTAGTAGGTTTGGCAGGCCCTCAGATCATGGCTAATGATTACGTACGTAACGCACAAGGTCAGATCATTATTGATGCTAATGGTTACCCTGTTAAAGGTGATCTTAAACCAATGGGTTCTACTACACCTAAATTCTATGGTGGTTTAAACAACAACTTTACTTACAAAAACTTCAACTTATCATTCCTGGTTGATTACCGTTTTGGATCTAAAGTATTGTCAGCTACTTCTTACTACAGTGTATTCCGTGGTTTAAACAAATCAACTTTACCTGGCCGCGAAACTGGTGTAGTTGCAGCTGGTGTACATGCTGATGGTACTCCTAACACTACCAATGTTCCTGCAGAACTTTACTATCAGGAGCTTGCACGCAGAATCTCTGCTAACAACGTGTTAAACGGCGACTTCATCAAATTACGTCAGGTTACTTTGGGTTACAACTTGCCAAAATCAATCATTGCACGTAGCCCGTTCGCAGGTGTTAACATTGCATTTGTTGGACGTAACCTTTGGACTATCATGAAGAAATCTGACAACATCGATCCGGAATCAGGTTTCTCTAATGACGTAAGATATGCAGGTATCGAAGGTACCAGCTTACCAATGACCAGAACTTTTGGTTTCAATCTTAACTTTAAACTTAAAAACTAAGAGCAATGAAAAAAGGATTAATATATAGTTGCCTTCTTGCTGGTACTGCTTTGGTTGCAGGGTGTACCAAGAATTTCGACAAGGTAAACACAGACCCTAATAAAACAACCGCTGCAACATTTGTACCGGACTACCTGATGTCTCAGGCGCAATTAACATTCTCGCAAACTGGTTACGATCAGTTATTGTTCCAGAGTATGTGGATCCAAGGCCTGGCGTCAACTTTCGACTACTATGGCAACGGTGATAAATATGTACTGAGAGGCAGCGGGACAGGTTACTATAACCGTACATGGAACCGCGGATACAGCGCGTTAACTTTGGTTGACGAAATGAAAAACCTGATAAAAGGTAATGCTGCACATAGCAACCTTGACGCATGCGGTACTATCTTGCGTGTAATGTTTATGCAACGTGTTACCGATTTATACGGCGATGCGCCATATTCACAAGAGGGCCAGGCTAAAAGTGGTGTCACTACACCTATTTTTGACAAACAGCAGGACATATATACTGCAATGTTAACCCAGCTTGACGGTGCTATTACTGCTTTAGATGCTACTAAAGACAAACCGGCAGCAGACCTTTTCTACAAAGGCGATATTTCTGCGTGGAAGAGAATGGCTAACACCTTAATGCTGCGCGTAGCTATGCGTTTAACTAAAGTTGACCCTGCTACTGCACAAAAATATGCGGAGAAAGCCTATGCTAACGGCACTATGAGCAGTATTGCTGATAACGCACGTGTACAAACTGATAACACCAATGGTAACCCAAGCGATAACGCTAATGCTTACCTTGTACCAGACGATTACAGGGAAGTACGTTGGGCTAAAACCCTGATGGATTATCTTCAGGCTAACTCTGATCCGCGTATCTCTGCCATTGGCGAAATTGCTATTGGTAACGGTAAAGCCGCTAACCAGGTTCTGGCTGCTGGTGATAACACTGCAAGCTTACAAATTGGTTTACCTAACGGTTATGATTTATTAGGTGGTTCTACTGACGTATCTAAAGCACCTGGCTACCCTGGCGCTACACCTGCTGCTTCTGCAACAGACGCTCCTGCTCCGCTTGGTAAATATTCACGTCCAAGATTTGCCGTTTATGGTGATAAAAGCGGTGTTAACATGATTCTTACTTATGGTGAATCTGAGTTACTACTTGCTGAAGCTGCTTCAAGAGGCTGGAACACTGGCGTTGCTGCTGTTCACTTTGCTAATGCTTTAGCTGCCGACATGCAATCGCTTTCACAACTGAACGGCACTCCTGCTGCCAGCGTAAGTGCAACTGATATTGCTGCATATGTAGCTGCTCACCCATTAGTGCCTACTACTGCATTACAGCAAATCAATACAGAGTACTGGGTGGAAACAACTACTACCTGGAACTTTAATGAGGCTTATGACAACTGGAGAAGATCTGGTTACCCTGTGTTAACTCCTGTGAAATACTCAGGCCAATACACAGATGGCTCAATCCCTCGCAGAATGCCTTACCCAATCACCCTTCCTCAAACAAACGGTGCAAACTACTCTGCTGCCGTTTCAAGACAAGGTGCTGATAACTTCCAAACTCGCGTTTGGTGGGATAAGTAATAAGTATTACCATTTTAAAAAGAAGAGAGGCAATTGTCTCTCTTCTTTTTTTATTACCTTTAACTGAGGTTTAATTGTATTAAGCCATGCGTGTTCCCCCTAATAAACTTTGCTCCCTCCTGATTTACCTGTTGGTTTCGCCGCTGATGATTTTAAGCAGCAAAGCCCAGCAACCTCTTTTTAAAACCCTTAGCTCGCAGCAAACCAATATTCATTTCTCGAATAATATTAACGAGACCGAAAATTTGAATATACTCTCTTACGAATATTTTTACAATGGCGGCGGCGTAGCGGTAGGTGATATTAATAACGATGGCCTTGAAGATATTTACTTTACAGGCAACATGGTTCCCAACAAGCTTTATCTCAACCTTGGGAACATGAAATTTAAAGACATCACAAAGTCTGCCGGTAAAGGACTTGAAGGCAAGCCCGGATGGAAAACCGGTGTTACCATGGCCGATGTAAACGGCGATGGTTTTATAGATATTTATGTTTGCTACTCCGGCAAAACAGATCCGGACAATCGCCGTAACCAGCTCTTTATCAATAACGGCAACGGCACTTTTACCGAAAAAGCCAAAGAATACGGATTAGATGATCCGGGATACAGCACACAGGCTGCCTTTTTTGACTTTGACAATGACGGCGATCTAGACATGATGCTGCTGAACCATAACGTTAAAAAAATTGATAATATGGAGCTGGCCAACTACCGTAACCAAACGGATCAATACGCCAGCAACAAACTATTTAGAAACGACAACAACCACTTTACAGATATATCCAAACAGGCCGGAATTATACAAAACCCGCTTACGTTTGGGCTGGGTATTGCCATAGCCGATGTTAACAAAGATGGCTGGCAGGATATTTACGTTACCAACGATTATAACGAGCCTGACTATTTATACATCAACAACCATGACGGTACCTTTACAGAATCTTCCCAGAAGTACTTCAGGCATATGTCGCATTTCTCTATGGGGGTTGACATTGCCGATATTAACAATGATGGTTTGCCGGATGTATTGTCGCTCGACATGCTTCCGCCTGATAATCATCGCCAGAAATCATTACAGCTGGAAGAAAATTACGAGGCTTTTGAGTTGATGCAAAACCAGGGCCTTTATAAGCAGTATATGCGTAATATGCTGCAATTAAATAATGGTGATAATACTTTCAGTGAGATTGGCCAGTTGGCAGGCGTAGCTGCAACGGATTGGAGTTGGTGCCCGTTAATTGCCGATTTTGACAACGATGGCTACAAAGATATCTTCATTTCCAACGGTTACTTCAGGGATTACACCAATAAGGATTTCTTACGTTATTGGGGTGATTATAAGATCAAAAAGGCAATGGCGCGCGAGCCGTTCCAGCTTATGGATCTGGTTATGGCCATGCCATCTACCAAATTGCCGAATTATATCTTTAAAAATAATGGCAACCTTACTTTCTCTAATAAACAAACAGATTGGGGGATTGATAACGCGGCTGTATCAGGCGGCGCTACGTATGCCGATTTAGATAATGATGGTGACCTTGACCTTATCGTCAATAATATTGACGAAGAGCCTTCGATCTATCAGAACATGAGCCGTGAGAACAACAACAGTTCTTTCATCAGTGTTCAACTCAAAGGGAAAGACAAAAACCCTTATGCACTTGGCGCCAAGGTCTATCTTAATAACCAAGGAAAACAACAGTACCAGGAGGTAAATGGTACGCGTGGCTATCTGTGCAGTACGTCTACGGTGTTAAACTTTGGTTTAGGCAATCAAAAATCTATCGACTCAATATTGGTGATCTGGCCCGACCAGAAAAAGCAGATATTAAAAGATGTAAAAGCCAACCAAAGGCTGGTGATAGATTATCATCCGGAAGGAACTTATCAGTCAGCTTTAACAAAAACAGCTACCATATTTACTAAAATCCAGCCACCTATTGCTTATAAACCGCAGGAAAATATCATCAATGATTTCAAAAGGCAATTGCTGATGCTGTTTATGTATTCAAAGGTTTCACCGGTTATCGTACAGGCTGATGTAAACAAAGACGGACTTGAAGACCTGTTTGTATCAGGAGATAGCGAATCTCCTGGCAGGATTTACACTCAACAAAAAGACGGAACTTTCCAGTTTTTTGAATTACCGGGCGGCAAGCAAACATCAACTAATGCAGCTGCATTATTTTTTGATGCCAATGGTGATGGCTATCCCGACCTGTATTTAGCCAAAGGTGGTTGCGCACTTTATGAAAGCAATACCGCCGATCTGCAAGACCAGCTTTATATCAACAACGGCAAAGGCTACTTTAACCTGGCGCCTCCCCTGCCATCGGTAAATGCCAGCAGTAAATCATGCGTGCGCGCCTGTGATGTTGATGGTGATGGCGACCTCGACCTCTTTGTTGGAGGAAGGGTAATTCCCGGCCAGTATCCATTAGCCCCTAAAAGTTACTTGCTGCTCAATAATGGCAAAGGCAGTTTTACAATTGCAGATGCGCCATTCTCAAATGCAGGTATGATTACCGATGCGCAATGGGCAGATGTAAATAAAGATGGCCGCAAGGACCTGATCCTGTGCGGTGAGATGATGCCTATTAAAGTTTATATCAATACTACACAGGGTTTTGCTGATCAAAGCGCCCAATACTTTGACCAGGCTCAAAGCGGTTTATGGTTTACCTTAAATGTTACAGATGTTGACGGCGACGGCAACCCGGACATTGTAGCCGGAAACATGGGGCTTAACTCTCCTATCCGTGCGTCTGCACAAGAACCTGCTGAACTTTACTTTGCCGACTTTGACAACAACGGCTCTATTGATCCTTTCTTTAACTTTTATGTGCAAGGCAGCAGCTACCCATTTGTAAGCCGCGATGAACTAAACGATCAGATATACCCGATGCGCAGAAAATTCGGTTCATATAAAGCGTATGCAGATGTTTCTATGAAGGACATCTTCAATCCTGAAGAACTGGGCAAAGCAGGAAAACTAACAGCAAATACCATTAAAACGAGTTGCTTTATAATGCGCAACAATAAATTTCAGGAAGTGGCATTACCAATGCAGGCGCAATTTTCTGTAGTGACACAGGTTTTAGCAAAAGACTTTAACCACGATGGCAAAACTGATTTGCTATTGTTAGGCAATCACAGCGACAACCGTTTAAAGTTAGGCAGCACCGATGCCAATTACGGATGTTTACTAACTGGTGACGGCAAAGGCAACTACACTTACATGGGCCAGCCTGCCAGTGGATTATCTATAACAGGCGATGTAAAATCAGCCACTGAAATAAAAATTAAAGGAAGCAAATACCTTGTAATAGGCATTGCTAACGAACCATTACAATTTTACAAAGAGAACTAATGAAAAGATTAGTCTTACTATTTATATCCTGCTTATCATTTACAGCATCATTTGCCGGCAAAAAGCAAGTACCAGCTTATTTGGAACTTCAACAGCCTGTAAATGCCATTAATCTGGTAATGATTCATGATGTGATTAGCCCACCGGTTGCGGCACGCTACTATGCTTATGCCATGTTAAGTGCCTACCAACTTGTTGCCAAAAACGACAAGGAGATGGTGAAACCGGCAGCATTTATTAAAAGCTTTCCTGAAATAAAACCACCGGCAGTAAAAAGCTATGACCACCGGATAGCGGCAGTGTACGCCATATATGAAACTGCCAAGAATATGCTGCCTTCGGGTTTTATGCTGCAGGACGACGAAAATGCATTCACAAAGCAACTGCTTAAAAACAAGATCAAGCAGCAGGATATAGACAACGCCTTACAGGCTGCGGTTAATGTATCGTCTCAAATTATAGGGTTTTCAAAAATTGACAACTACAGCAAGCTAAGTGCAAAGCTTAGATATACGCCTAAGAAAGGCGAGCAGTACTGGTATCCTACCCCGCCTGCATATATGGAAGCTGTGGAACCGCATTGGAACTCCATAAGGCCACTGATTGCCGACTCTGCCGGCCAGTTTAAACCAAAGCCGCCTGTTGAATTTAGCAAAGATACCACCAGCCGCTTTTATGCATTGGCAAAGGAGGTAATTAACGTCTCGGCAAATCTTACACCCGAGCAAACCAACATCGCCGATTTTTGGGACTGCAACCCTTTTGCAGTGACTACATCCGGCCACATGGCTATCGGTTTTAAAAAAATCAGCCCGGGAGGCCACTGGATGAACATAGGTACTTTAGCTGTTAAGCAGGCTAACCTTAATTTTGACCAGTCGGTATTGGTCATTACCTCTGAAGCAATTACCATGATGGATGCTTTTATCTGTTGCTGGGACGAAAAATACCTGGTTAACCGCATACGCCCTGAGACTTATATCAACAGGTATATGGATATTACCTGGAAACCGCATTTACAAACCCCGCCATTCCCGGAATATACCAGCGGGCATGCCATCGTATCCAATTCATGCGCTACGGTGCTGACCTTTTTACTTGGTGATCATTTCGCGTATACAGACGATACAGAGGTTCCTTTTGGTGTAGGCCCCAGATCATTCACTTCATTTATGCAGGCCGCATCAGAGGCTTCGGTATCCCGCCTCTATGGTGGCATCCACTATCGTGATAGTATCGACGAAGGCAATAAGCAGGGCGTTGCCGCCGGAAATTATATTGTGGCGAGGTTAAAGCAAGCCGGCGTGAAGCCGGTCGTTAATTGATCTGATATAAATATTAT
Source organism: Mucilaginibacter sp. KACC 22063 (assembly GCF_028736115.1). Lineage (NCBI taxonomy): Bacteria > Pseudomonadati > Bacteroidota > Sphingobacteriia > Sphingobacteriales > Sphingobacteriaceae > Mucilaginibacter > Mucilaginibacter florum. The sequence goes on from NZ_CP117877.1 coordinate 3,988,030, forward strand.
AAAGCAAAAAAGTCCGGAGGTTTTACCTGCCGGACTTTTTTATGGAATCGAATGCTATTTATATTTTGATTAGGATTTCTTACCTATTGCTAAGTCTCTCTCCTTTGGAGAGGATTGAGGTGAGGCAGTAGCCATTTAGTTTTATTTATCCTACCAGAAGATAGAATAAAGCGCTACGATAATGCCACAAACAATGATAGCACCTGCGGTAAATGCACGGTTGGTTTTAAACATGCTGGCATCTACTTCAAGGCCGTGTGATCGGTCGCCGCGTGCGTTTTCAATAAACGATATAATGATCATACCCAAAACGCAGATCAGGAACACAAATCCCATACGGTCAAGGAACGGTATCTCGTAAACACCTTGATCATTTGCTTTTGAAAACCCTGTTGAAGCAAGGAATTTCAGGTTGGCAAACTGCGGTAAAAATTTAAATACAACTGATAATATAAAGCCGCCTACCGCACTGAATACCGCTGCGCTTGAAGTAGTGCGTTTCCAAAAGAAACCTAACAGGAACATGGCGAATATACCCGGAGATACGAAGCCTGTATATTCCTGTATGTATTGGAAACCCCCTTTTTTATCGATACCCAGGAAAGGAGAAATAATAATACCAAGTATCATTGCTACTACTACGGCTATCTTTCCAACCACTACCAGGTTTTTATCGGCAGCATCCGGCTTGATTGCTTTTTTGTAGATATCCAGTGTAAATATGGTAGCAATCGAATTGGCCTTCCCGGCAAGCGAAGCCACAACTGCTGCTGTTAAAGCCGCAAAAGATAATCCTTTTAATCCCGCTGGCAACAGGTTCAATAATACTGGGTATGCCCTGTCAGGGTTTACTTCGCCACCCTGAATCAAATCCTGGTGAAACATATTCTGCTTATAGAGTACATAAGCCGCAATACCAGGCAATACCACTATTACAGGCATTAAAAGCTTTAAAAATGCAGCAAACAAGATACCACCGCGGGCAGTTTTAAGGTTGGCGCCTAACGCGCGTTGTGTGATGTACTGGTTACAGCCCCAATAGTTAAGGTTTACAATCCACATACCGCCAATCAGTACGGTTAATCCTGGAAGGTCCATATAATTGGCATTATCCTTTTTCAGGATCATGTGGAAATGATCATTAGCCTGCTGTGTCATCAGTTTTAAACCGGCAAACACGCCCTGCTGACCAAAGTGGGTGGCTACCAGGTTAAGTGCGATATAGGTGGTAACCAAACCGCCCAATATGAGGAAGAACACCTGGATTACGTCTGTAAAACCGATTACCTTCATACCACCTAAAGTGATAATGATGGCAAATATGGCCAGTCCCCATATACATACCTGGAAGTTGATACCTGAAATTGAATTTACGGCAAGCGCACCTAAGTATAAAATTGAAGTAAGGTTTACTACAATGTATAACAACAGCCAGAATATCGCCATAATCATGGCCACCGTACCATTGTACCGCTGCGAGAGGAATTGCGGCATGGTAAATATCTTATTCTTCAGGTAAACCGGGATGAAGAATATCGCCACAATCATTAACGTAGCAGCGGCCATCCACTCGTAGGTAGAAATAGCAAGGCCCATTTTAAAGCCCGAACCACTCATACCGATCATTTGCTCGGCAGAGATATTGGAAGCGATAAGCGAAGCACCGATAGCCCACCAGGTAAGCGACCCTTCAGCTAAGAAATAGTCTTTTGAGGTAGCGTCGGCATTGCGTTTACGGCGATATACCCAAAAACCATAGGATGCTACAATGACGAAGTAAATGAGGAATACGATATAATCCAGATTGGATAAACTTTTCATTAATGTAAGATTGGTTAGGTTAATTTATTGTGTAAATGATTTACTTGATTGGCGGATTGAAAATGGGCTGATACCATTACTTTTTCATAAGCGGTATCTGCAACAGGAACTTTTAAGGATAAAGCCCCAATATCAACACTGGGTAAAAACATAATTTAGGGTTAATTTAATTGGCTCTACAATATCGAAGTATTCTGCATTAAACCCAAATGATTATTCATGTTATATGTATATTTTACATTTATAGATCGCCGTGCATAAAAAATGCGATAAGGAATCCCTTACCGCATTAAGTTTATAAGCATATTAACAAAGCCTTATTTTCCCCAGTCTTTATTGGGTTTAGGGCCCATCTCTAACTCAAGTACCCCTCCCAATGTTAGCTGCTCATGAGTGAACCACGGCGTATTCAGTGGCTGGCCGTTTAGTTTAGCGCTTTGTATGTATTTGTTAATCGCCGAGCAATTGTTGGCAATCAGCTTAAACTGCTTACCGTTCGGCAGATCAAGCGTTACTTTGCTGAACACAGGGCTACCTATTGTATAAACCGGCAGCCCCGGAGTAACCGGATAGAAACCCATTGATGAGAACACTACAAAGGCCGACATGCCGCCGCCATCCTCATCACCTGGTATGCCGAAGATGTTGTCTTTATACCAGACATCAAGCAGGAACCTGATCCGCTTCTGTGTCTTCCACGGCGAATCGGTAAAATTGTACAGGTAAGGGATATGGAAGCTTGGTTCGTTACCCATAGAATATTGCCCTACTAAACCCGTAGCATCCGGAAATTTAGCCTGAAACTCATACTTACTGCGCCCAAGCGGTTCGCGGAACAATTGGTCAAGTCTGTTTTCAAATGCCTGCTTACCGCCCATTAAAGTTTGCAAGCCTTTAATATCATGTTGCACCTGCCATAAGTAAGTCCAGCCGTTGTTTTCATCGTAATAATCCCTGCCGCCCATACCACCGTCAAACTTAGGGTCAATCTTTATCCAATCACCCTTGCTGTCTTTAGGCATAAACATCTGCATGTTATTGTCCCAAAGGTTCTTGTAATTATTAGCACGTACGCTGAATGCCTGGTAATCTTTATTCTTACCCAGATCCTTGGCAAATTCGGCAAGCGCCCAATCATCAAAGCTGGCACCCAGGGTAACTGCAACCGCCTGGCGTTTTTCGAATGGGTGCACTTCCGGTACGGTCTCCTTTTCGCCCGGATGCAATGCCGGGAAATATCCTTTCTGATAGTAGAAATCATCAAGGCTGGTTTTAGGGCCGTTTCTCCACGGCAACATGGTTGCCTGTGTAGCATTTTTGTACATCCCTTTATAAGCCTCTTCCGCATTGAACGACCTTATCCCCTTACGGTAATCGTCCAAGATCATAATACTGGAGTGAAAGCCATTCATACAGGCATGATCACCATAAATCACCGGGAAGGTAGGTACCCAGCCGCCCTGCTGGTACATGGTTACATAAGAGTTGACCATATCCCCTTCCATTTCCGGGTTAAGTATTGCCCTTAACGGATGCAATGCCAAATAGGTATCCCAAGTCCAGTCGTCGGTATAAAATGGGCGCTGCGTAGTATGAATCTTATTATCGAAACCGCTGTAATATTTATGGTCTTCGGTAATGTCCACCATGCGCTCGTTACAACGGTAATAAGCAGTATAGAATGAACGTCTTTGTGCTTCGGTACCGCCCTCTACTTTGATTTTATCAAACACATTTGCCCATGCCTTTTCTGCTGCGTCTTTTATAGAGTTAAACGTTTTACCTTTAACCTCTTCATTAAAATTTGCCTGGGCTTGCTGCTGGCTTACGAAGGAAATAGCATAACGCAGTTCGATCATGTTTGAACCCTGTGCCGGGAACGTGATATACTCGCCAATTTTGCTGCCTTGCATCGCGGCTGAATCTATAAGCAGGCCATTGCGCATGGCACCTGCTTTGCCTGTTTGGCTAAACTCGCCATATACATAAACCTTTATATTATCATGATAGGTCTCATAACCGGTCATGATATTTCCACTAACATTAAATGCACCCGGAGCATCATTATATTGCCCAAAGAGCAGGCTTTTAGCAGTAGCCTCTTTCGGGAAAGTGAACCGGTAAATACCTGCCTTTTTTCCGGGCGTAAATTCAACCGTGATATCCTCATCAATCAGATAAGTTGAATAATACCACGGGCGGGTAACTTCCAGATCATGATCCCAGGTTTGTTTTTGACGCCATGCAGCAGCACTCACCGTTTTTGTAAATGGCTTAACACCAAACACCTCGCCCTGCCGGTGAGAAACTATGGTAAGCGGAAAACTTGAGATCTGATCATCGATATAATTAGCCCTTTGCGGATACATCCTGATCACTTGGTTAGGCAACTGAACGGTTGGGCGTGTTGGCTCCAGCAACTGACCAACGTTACCGATACGCGGATCAATATACTTCAGGTTACCGCTGCCCGAATTATCATTTGTAGCCTGTGCATTGGCGACCGAAAGCGTTGCACTAAATAGAAAGGTAAAGGATAAAAGTTTTTTAATACTCATAAGGTAAATATTGGCCGGAAGTGGGTGATGCTTTTATACTGTAAAGAAAGCACATGCAAGCCAATATTTAAATTAACAGCACTAAATTGTTACTGACAAAACAGTGAAATTAAAAAGCCGGACAGCTTGTGGCATATCCGGCTTGGGTCAGTTAGTAGATAATTTAATTCTTCGTTACTTAAACTTCAAATTCATGGTAACTATATTCGAGCTTAGGTCTGTTGAGCGGACATAATGCCCGTACCTGATCTCTAACATACTCAAATGCCGCCATCCAAAAACGCCCTTCGGCGGCGTCATCCTGAAACCGGCGCCAAAGAAGCTGCTATGTAGGTCAGACAGATCATAGTCGCTGGTGAAATAATGATCGGCTGCATTATGCTGTCCATAAGGCGCAAAGTAGCGTGTACCCTGCTGCGTGCTGTAACGGTAATACGGGCTTACAGACACAAACGATGTCAGTTTTATAGGCACCTCTATCTCTGCTGTATGCGCGCGTATGCCCCAGTTATCCATATAATAGCGATAATAGGTGCGGATGATATAATGATCATCCAGGAAATAATTTAACCGCATTGATATCGGCAGCTTATAACGCTGCCCCGGCAGGTTTTCTGCACGTTCAGACCCATCTGTAAAATAATCGCGCTGGTAACGGGTAGAAAGTAAGCCGTGCTGATAAGATGGCTCGACCGTGAACAGGGCCTGCAAACGGGTATTAATTACCTGCGAAACAGAGAATGACGAACTGAACGAGTTTCTTGGCGCAGATTCTTCCGGACCATGCCGCGGGTCAAACACCAGGCCGGGATAAGCGGCGGCTCTTAGCTCAATAGGTAAAATCACCTTCCAGGTATCTAAAAATGCCTGCAGGTGCATATCAAACTGCGTGTTTTTATTGTGCGATACCCGAGTAAGGTTAAATGCAGCTCCAAAAGACTGGTAATCATATTCGTGCGAGTAAGAACCTGTAAACCCGTAAGCATTGCCTGTTTGCTCGTTAGAGCGTGTCCAGCTAAAGGATGGATAGATCCGGGTATCCTGCATTGATGCAGACGAGATGGTTGAAGGGTCTATCTTATCAGATGATGCCGAGGTATAGTGGTCTACGCCCAGTTCAAACAAAAAGGTGTTCTTTCGCCCGCGCTTGTTGTAGTTTGACAATTGCACATCAAAGGTATTGGCAAAGTCAGTCAGCCGTTCTGTACCTATACCACCCGTAACGGCAGAATGGTTACCATCCTGATGATAATAAGCAGATACAAAGTTGATCTCGTCAATGGTTAGTTTACGTGCGTGGTAAGCAGAGCTATCTGTTTTAGCTACCGGTGCAGGTGTGGTTTGCGCATGAGAAGCCAGGATGCCCATAAAAAGCATGGCTACATTCAAATATATTTTTCTCATTTTATTTAAGCCCGATTAATTACAACCACAACCACCACCGCTTTTGCCACCATTGGCACCAGATGCCCCCTCGCGGTAAAGCTGAAAGCTCTGTTCAAACTTCTGCGCATTACGCGCCCTCAGCTCCATTTCTGCATCGTTCAGCCGGTTCTTCTGGTACGGCTTAACCGTCATGCACGAAGCCAATGTGCTGCATAGTACCAGGCCTAAAAAAGCCAGTACATTGTTTTTATTGCAACCTTTTATCATACCTATTGATGTAAATTAATATTTGTGGAAGTGTGTAACTGATCGTTGTCATCTACAATAAGGCATGCAATGCCCTTGAGCTGATTAATCAGATCTAAGCCTACCCGTACCCCCATTACAGTTACAGGTGTGGCCAGCGCATCAGCCAGCTCGGCACTTGGGCAGATAACGCTTACACTTTTTATCCCCGTAACCGGCATACCCGTATGCGGATCAATGGTGTGCGAATACTTTTTGCCGTCTATCACCACATATTTCTCATAATTGCCAGAGGTGGCTATGGCCATATTGCTGATATTAAGCTTAGAGAAGTAAGGCACCTTTCGGTTAGGATCGGCAATGGCAATGGTCCAGGGTTTACCGCCGGGCTGCATGCCCCAGGTAACCAGGTCGCCCGCGGCATTTACAATACCGCTTGCCACACCTGCCTGCTGCAATATTTGTTTGGCTTTATCGGCAGCGTAACCCTTGCCAATGCCACCGAAGCCAATACGCATGCCCTTTTCTTTGAGATATACCGTACTGTTCTCTTTATCAAGTTCAATGTTGCGGTAATTGATCAGCCTCACTGCCTCCTTTGCCACTTCAGGGTCGGGCAGCTGCTTCATGTTCTGGTCAAAGTTCCACAGGCTTTTGTCAATTGATCCGTAAGTAATATCGAAGGCCCCTTGTGTAAGGTGTGAGATATTTACAGACCGCTCTATCAGGTTGAAAACTTCAGCATCAACCTTTACAGGTTTTACACGTGCATTGCTGTTTACCTGATTAGTTTGGCTGGCATCTTTAAAGGTGGTCAGCAATGCCTCTATACGCCTGATCTCGGCAATGGCTTTATCTATACAATCATCAGCATATGCTTCATCATCGGCTACCACCGTTATTTCAAAGTGGTTGCCCATCAGGCGTAAGCCACGTTTGTAGCTTTTTTGTTGAGCGGTTGCCACCATATTATTTGCTGTGACCGGATGCATCAACCTGTGCAATAAATTGTGCGGTAGTTTCATCAGGAAAACCATCCCATGATCTTAACACTTTGCCGTTCTCATCAACCAGCAATGTATACGGGAATTTCCCATCAGGATTATAAACATCAGCCAGTGCCTCGTTTCTCTTTACCTGGTCTTTAGGCAACTGATTTTTCTTTTGCCGCGGAAAATCGGCTCTAACCAACACCAAATGGTCTTTGGCGTAAGTTTCAAACTCATCAGATTCCAGGATTTCCTTTCGCAAACGGATACATGGTCCGCACCAGTCAGAACCTGAAAAGTTAATTAGTATTAATTTATGCGATTGCTGGGCATCTTTTTTTGCCTCATCAAAATTTCCAGACCAGATCAGTTGTCCGGTCATAAAAAGGGTCAATAGTAGTAGTTTCATCCTAACTCATTTATAAATTTCAAACGCGTTGCTCAATGCAGGATGTGATAGGTTGGATACGGATTAACCTATATCTATTTTAAAGGTAGATTTGAATTCTGAAGAGAATTTGAAGCGTGTTACAATGTTGTTACACATGGTCGCGGTACCCGCCGTTGATCATATCTGATACAATACCTGGGTTTCTGTCGCGCTCTGCCAAAATAACACCAACTATGTGTACTACGATAAATGCGATTACTGCATACATTAAAGCGCCATGCACTTCTTTGATCTGATGCGCAACCGGTTTTGGCAAACCTAACTGATCTTCAAAAAACAGCAAACACCCGGTTATGGCCATCACAATAAGTACAATGTAAAAGCCAACGTACATGAGCTTTACCACTAATTCGTGCCTTGCCAGCTGCCTTTCCTCGCCACCTGCTTTAAGACCGATTCGCGCAAGGCTTATTTTCTTGAATAACGATTGCGACACAGGCTGTACCAGCTCATATATAATGCGGTAAATTAAAAGCGCTGCAAGGATCAGGCCTATGTAGCCATGTACATTCCAAACCTGGTCGCCTAATTCATGTGCAATACCTTTAGACAATTGAGCTGAAACCACTGCCCCGTTTTTGGCTGCCTCACTGGTAATTACTTTTGAAGTATTAGACCTGTCAAGCAGCGTACTGTTAAGCAGCACGGTAATTAACGAGCCTGATATCACCAAAGCATTAAGCCAATGCCATAAGCGTATGCCGCGAGGATACTTTTTAACTTCTGACGGTTCTAAGGGATTTTGTTTTACAGGTTCGATGATGGCCATAATGCACAGATTGTTTAGCGTAAACCTATATTAAAACTTTGAAGAAAAGCTGAAGCACTATTTCAACAGATTATCTTCAATATTTCTTTTTAATTTTCGGGTATGAAAATTCTGATCGTTGAGGATGAAGCCGATCTAATGTCGGCAATGAAGGATTACCTTACTTCAGAAGGCAATGTCTGCGAAACGGCAGCAACATTTGACTCAGCCTATCAGAAAATTTCCATTTATGATTATGATTGCATTTTACTGGACCTGATGCTGCCCGATGGCAATGGTTTTCAGTTATTAAAACACCTCAAATCATTAGACAAAAGTGATGGCGTGGTGATTATATCTGCACGCAACGCCCTTGACGACCGCATAACCGGCTTTAACATGGGTGCAGACGATTACCTGATTAAGCCATTCCACCTGTCAGAGCTTAATGCCCGCATTGCCGCTGTAACACGCCGTAAAAACAACCAGCATTCTACCATCGTCACCTTTAACGAAATAAAAATAGACCTGCTGGCTAAAACCGTGAATGTGAATAATCACGAATTGCATTTCACACGCAAAGAATACGATTTGCTGCTTTACTTTATTTATAACAAAGGCAAAGCGATATCAAAAAGCGCTGCCGCCGAGCACCTTTGGGGCGATGATGCCGATATGGCCGACAGCTTTGATTTTATTTATACCCACATAAAAAATATCCGTAAAAAACTGGCTGATGCCGGGGCAAAAGATTATTTTCATTCTGTTTATGGGTTAGGTTACCGTTTTTCAGAATCATGAAACTATTTGCCAAATACAACCGCATTTTATTGTTGCTGCTGCTTGCCGGTTTGCTGGCCATAGGCACATCCTTTTACTATACGTTAAGTTACTTCTTAAATGCCAAGATAGACGAGGGGCTTAGGGAAGAGCTGATGGAAGTAAACGATTACATGCATGTTAAAAACATTACCCCTGCACCATCTGATGATGACAACCTGGTAGTTGAATATAAACCTGCATTAAGAGCTTCGGGTAAGCGGTTTTACAAGGACACTACGTTTTACAATCCGCGGAAAAAGATCACTGAAAATGCCAGGTATTTAAAAACATCCATTGTCATTAATAATAAGCCGGTACAGGTACTGATCTTAAACTCAAAATCGGCGCAATCACGCGAAGTACAATGGATCTTTGCTGCCATTATCATTCCTGTTATTATCATATTCGGTTTATTAGCTTTAATTAACCGTTACCTGCTATTAAAACTATGGTCGCCATTTGACCAGATATTGAAACACATCAGGGCGCTGGATCTAAACCACGGAAGTTATAAAGATACCGTGACGGATGTAGAAGAATTCAGGCAGTTAAATGAATCGGTTAAGCAAATGACCAGGCGGATTGAAGGCGATTTCAGGGAAGTGAAATTATTTACTGAAAATGCCTCGCATGAGATGATGACACCTTTAGCCATTATCAACTCCAAGCTGGATACCCTGCTACAATCGGATACCCTGGCCGAAAAAGACAGCAGGGCATTGCGCGACCTTTACAAAGCAACTACCCGGTTAAACAAGATTAATCAGTCGCTGCTGCTACTGGTTAAAATAGACCATGATCTGTTAGGAGAACAGGAATGGCTCGACCTGAGTAAGCTGATTGGCCAAAAGATTGAAAATTTCCAGGAACTGATCTTACAACGCAACCTGAGTTTAAGTTTTGATACGGATCATTGCAGGATAATGGGCAACAAGTACCTGATTGATATTTTACTCAACAACCTGTTCAGCAACGCCATCAGGCATAATGTAGAAGGCGGACAGATAAGCATTAAAGTAAGCCATGGACTGCTTTCATTTGAAAATACAGGCTTGCCTACACCACTGGCAGAAGCGCACATTTTTGAACGTTTCTACAAAGACCCTTCTTCAGAAGGTATAGGCCTTGGACTTGCCATTATGAAACAGATCTGTAACAAGCAGGATTGCACGCTAAGGTATTACTTTAAATCGCCCATGCACGGATTTGATATCGGCTTTAAAACGGTTGAAGCTAAGCAATGTGAGTACCAAATAGATAGCCTATCAGCGCCGTTGTAGCCATAGCAATTGTACCCCAGAAACATATTTTTAATACCCCTGCCCAAATCGGCGAACCACCTGTACGGGCAGCTACAGCACCAAGCATCATCAGGAAAATGATAGAGCCGGTGTATTGCCATACGATCATGCCGGGCAAAGGCGCAAAAATGGAGACTATAAGCGGCAGTAAAGCACCCACCAGGAAGGAAGCAAACGATGCAAGCGCAGCTTGCAAGGGTTTGGCTGCCGAAATCTCGGTCATACCCAATTCATCACGCAGGTGAGCCTCCAAAGCATCATGCTCAGTAAGTGCAATAGCCACCTGCGATGCCAGCTCGTCAGAAAGGCCCCTATTTTTATAGATCAGGGTAAGCTCCTTCAACTCTTCTTCGGGCATATCCCTCAGTTCGGCTTTCTCCCGCTGAATATCGGCTTTCTCAGTTTCCTCCTGCGAACTTACAGATACATACTCACCCGCGGCCATTGACATGGCGCCAGCAATAAGTCCGGACAAAGCAGTTAAAATGATCGTATTTCTTTCATGCGTAGCAGCAGCTACACCAATTACCAAACTGGTGGTTGACAAAATGCCATCATTAGCGCCAAGCACACCAGCCCTTAACCAGCCCACACGATTAATAAAATGCCTTTCGTTATCGTTGTTATTCATTGTGATGAAATAGATTTAACTGCCTTGCTAAATATACCCATTTAAAGTTCCATACTAAAACTTAGCCCGGCAGCGCCATTCTGATAAGAGGGCATTAAGATCGAACTTGTTTTAGGTTGCTTTTTCAATTCCTCCGGTACATCCTTATTATGTTCTTCGCGTCGACTTTTTTTAGTGAGGTGATTACGCAGATAAGGATATACAAGATATGCCGTTTTTGTAGCCAGAATACCCACACCGGCACCCGCTACCACATCACTAAGCCAATGGTCCTGGTGATAAATCCTGAAGATGCCGGTAGTAGTGGCAAACCCATAACCGATAACGCCATACCATGCCGATTTTCCGCTTAACTCCTGCGACATAAACTCGGCTTCGGCAAAAGCATTGGCGGTATGTCCTGAAGGAAAGGAATACCTGTCGGCTCCGTTTGGCCGCGTTCTGTGGGTAGCATGCTTAACAGAAAACACAAACAAGCTGCTCATGGCTTCTGACAAACCTAAGAGAATAGTACGATCTAAAAACGTGTTTTTACCATGCACGCCTACCAGGTTAAGGCCATACGTAAGAACGACAGGGGCATATTGAAAATAATTTTCTAAGTGCGAGTTAGTGACAATATCGTGCTGATAAGCCTCATTATAAACATAACGATCTAAGCGCCGCTGTGGTTTCAGGTAAAAGGAGCTTATACCATACCCAATCATTACGGCCGGCGGAATCAGTGTCCACTTCCTGGTTTTTAAATGTGGTACGGTATCCGGTACCGTGGTCAGATCTTTTTTTAAAGTATCTGCCACGTTTACTTTACTGGTATCGTTTTGCGCAACACACCTTAACGAAACCACACATAATATTACAAATAGCCAGCTTTTCATGATACCAATAAAGCCTGCTAATTACACAAACAATCTGTAGCAATTTTGAAGTGTGGCATAACTTGGCATTACTTATAAAACAGATCATTAAAAGTGGAAACTTTTAATCAAATTCCTCGTATATTCAAAAAAATCAGAGTAGTGCCTTTAAGAGAATTAGAGCGTATAGCTGCAGTTAACCGCTTTCTGAGGCTGGAGATCAGCAGGGAGAAAGAGCTGCAGGAAATTGTGGAACTGGCAGCCAGAATCTGCCAGACACCTACTGCGTTGATCACGCTGATCAATGAAGATACGCAGTATATTAAATTCAAGATCGGTTTCAGGCCGGATACCACCTCACGGGCAGATGCCTTTTGTAACCATGTGATTGAGCAGGAACATGTAATGATGGTGCGCGATGCACTTTTAGATGATCGTTTTGCAAACAATCCGTTGGTATTAGGCGATCCGGATATCCGGTTTTACGCAGGTGCACCATTAACAACCCGCGACGGATTGAATTTAGGCAGCCTGTGCGTTATAGATCAAAAACCCAATGAGCTGAATGAACTTCAGCAGCAAATACTTGCAGGTTTATCTAAACAGGTCATACAGTTATTGGAATTTGAAAGCAGTGTATCCATACTTAAAGAACAATATATCACAGCTAAACGCTCAGAAATTGAACTTCGTTCCTTTTTTGAGAGCTCTATTGATTGCCATATGCTGCTGGGTAAAAATTTCGAACTGCTGGCTTTTAACAAAGCTGTGGAAAGGATGATCTTAAATGCGTACAACAAAGTTTTGGTGCGGGGAACTGAAATGGGGCAGTATGTTAACCCTAAGTTTAGAGACGATTTTTACAATAATTATCTAAAAGCACTGAAAGGGACAGCCGCATTTGAACAAAGGAAGATCAACTACGGGAACCGGGATATCTGGTGGGTAATAAAATATGAACCAGCCTTTGACCCAGATGGTGAAATAATCGGCGTTTCGGTTAATTCATCTGATGTGACCGCAAGGGTTGAACATGAGAACACAGTTAATGTTCAAAACCAGTCTTTACAAGAAATCGCCTTTATCCAGTCGCACGAGTTACGCCGTCCGGTTGCTTCGATTATTGGTTTAATAGACCTTTTAAAGGACGACGAAAGGGTGAATGATATTGAAGAACTAAAACTGATGGAGAAAGCCGTACATGAGCTGGACGAAAAGATCCGCCTGGTGGTCAACTATACTTCAGATCCTGAAAACAATCAATCCAAAGTTTAAATTTTTTTTTCAAGCATCATAATATCATATTACTGCAATATCAAAAGCAACATTATTGCAATTGATGAATTTAGGTTTATGTTTGTCGATGCAAATCACGGCAACATATAATCTGAATTATTTATGGAATCAAATCATATTTTTGACGTAATCATCATAGGTGGCAGCTACGCGGGGCTTTCAGCAGCAATGGCATTAGGCCGTTCTTTGCGTAAGGTGCTAATTATTGATAGTGGCAATCCGTGCAATAAGCAAACGCCTCATTCACACAACTTTTTGACACAGGACGGATCCCCCCCGTATGAAATCTCTGCTATAGCCAAAAAACAAGTTGAAAATTATCCAACAGTCAGCTTTCATAACGGCTCAGCTGTTAGCGGAAAACGATCAGGTGACTATTTTGAAATAAGCACAGATAATGGAGAAAGCTTTAACGGTAAAAAACTGCTTTTTGCAAGTGGCATAACAGATATTATGCCCAATATCAAAGGGTTTTCTGAATGCTGGGGTATTACCGTCATACACTGCCCATATTGTCATGGATACGAGTTCAGGGGGCAGCAAACAGCTGTTTTAGCAAATGGTGACCGGGCATTTCATATTGCTTCGTTAGTTAAAAATCTAACCGACCAGATTACCATTTTCACTTCTGGCGATGTGTCTTTTACCGACGATCAACTGAAACGCCTGAACGATAACCAAATAAATATTGTAACTACTGCCTTAATCGAGATAGCACATAACAAAGGACATCTTGAACATCTTGTGTTAGCAGATGGCAGTAAACATCATTTTACGGCTGCTTATGCTTCGCTTCCGTTTAGACAAAGCTCAGATATTCCAATGTCGCTTGGTTGCGAACTAACGGAACAAGGCTACTTAAAAGTAGATCTTTTGCAAAAAACTACAACTGATGGTGTTTTTGCCTGCGGCGACAATGCTGTGATGATGCGCTCTGTTGCTAACGCAGTATACAGCGGCAATATGGCAGGTGCAGCTATCAATAAAGAATTAACTGATGCATCTTTTTAACATCATTCAGCATTTTAGCATTACCTGAGATTTAGCTACAACAAACCAAGGTTTGGTTACATGCCCCATTCTTACATGCCTGACCTTTGTATTATTAATTTAATACAATGACACAGGAAACAAAGCAATCAGAAAAAGTATGGTTCGTAACCGGAGCATCTAAAGGCCTTGGAGCAGACCTTGTTCAGCGCCTGTTATCTGAAGGATATAAGGTAGCTGCTACCTCAAGAAAGAAACAAGCGCTTATTGATCTTGTTGGAGAGCAGGAAAACTTTCTACCGCTAAACATGGACGTAACAAGCGACCCGGACGTTAAAAAGGCTATTGAAGAGGTTATTGAGAAATTCGGCCGTATAGATGTTGTGGTAAACAATGCCGGTTACAGCCAGATTGGTGCGGTTGAAGAACTAAGCGCCGAAGAGGTACAACGCAATTTTGATGTTAACGTGTTCGGGCCGTTACACGTGATACGCCATGCCGCACCTTACCTGCGCAAGCAAGATTCTGGTCATATCTTCAACATCGCTTCTATCGGTGGTTTTGTAGGCAACTTCCCTGCATTTGGCATTTATTGCTCAACAAAGTTCGCTATGGCGGGATATACCGAATCGCTTGCCGTTGAACTGGCACCGTTCGGGGTGCATACCACCCTGGTCTATCCGGGCTATTTCCGCACTAACTTTTTAGAGAAAGATTCGGCAATGGTTCCAGCTAATCCTATTGAGGCTTATGCCAATGCCCGTGCGGTAGAAGAGCAGCATCTTAACGAGATCAACGGGCACCAACCTAACGATCCAAAAAAGGCAGCTGCAGTATTTATAGAACTCAGCAAACAAGAGCAGCCCCCGGTGCATTTTTTTATGGGTATTGATACTGCTCCTTTTGTAAAAGACAAGATCAGGATCATTGAGCAGTCGCTTGAGGATAACAAACAACTGGCAGAGTCAACCGCAATAGAAGCATAATGAAAACTATTGAAGAAACCGAAGCGTACATTGGTATGTGGGTTACTGCAGATGGTTTTGTACGCCAGGAGCTACGTCCCAACAACCGGTATGACGAAGCACGGGGAAGCCGGAAAAGCGCATACCAGGGCAGCTATTGGGTAACCGGAAATCATATAGATTATAAAGACGATACTGGTTTTACCGCCGACGGCGAATTTCGTGATGGGATATTATACCATGGCGGCATGATTTTTCATAAAGAGATATAAGTAAATTTGGTTATGAGTAACACATTCCGTTTTCGTACGCTACAGGATCTGCACGCCTACTACGGGTTGCCTAAACCGGAGCACCCGCTCATTAGTGTGATTGACTACAGTAAGGTGAAATATCCTGAAGATATTCAGGATTTAAAATGGATGCAGGACTTTTACCTTTTTGCACTGAAACGGAATGTGCATGCCAAATTTAATTATGGACACCAGCCTTATGATTTTGACTCGGGCGTGCTCTCCTTTTTTGCACCACAGCAGCTATTGCATGTAGAGATTAAAACAGATGTACAGGTTAACCAAACCGGCTGGCTTTTACTGCTCCATCCCGATTTTTTGTGGAATACGCCACTGGCTGCGCAGATCAAGAATTACGAGTTCTTTCAGTACAAGGTAAACGAGGCGCTGTTTCTATCTAAAAAAGAAGAAGCAACCATTGCTGAAATATTCCAGAAAATTGAAAAGGAATACCAATCTAACATGGACAGGTTCAGCCAATCGCTGATCATTAATCAGTTGGAATACCTGCTCATTTATGCCGACAGATTCTACAACCGGCAGTTCCTTACGCGCAAAATCACCAATCACCAGATACTGAATAAACTTGAGCTGTTAATGAATGATTATTTTGCGGATGACAATCTTGTAAATAAAGGCATACCCACGGTAATGTCTGTAGCTAATCAGCTTAACATTTCTGCTAACTACCTCAGTACGCTTTTAAAAGTACTTACCGGGCAAAGCACACAGCACTTTATTCATGACAAACTGATTGAGAAGGCAAAAGAAAAACTATCTGCTACTGATCTGTCTGTCTCTGAAATTGCTTACGGATTGGGTTTCGAGCATTCGCAGTCGTTCAGCAAATTATTTAAAGCAAAAACCAATCTATCGCCAATTGAGTTCAGGCAGGCCTACAATTGATAAGTTCCTATCTTTAAAATAACAAATGCCCCGGTAAATACCAGGGCATTTCTATGATACATTACTGCAATTAGTGCCTTCTTTCTTCATGCGGCTGCGGCCTTGCCATATGTGGCTGTTGCATACGTGGGGCCTGCATATGCTGAGGTTGCATATGAGGTTGTTGCATATGCGGCTGCTGCATGGCATGCATGTGCTGCTGTTGCATATTGTTTTGAGGCGCATGGTTACCCGGCTGTGGCTGGTTCATGCTGTTATGATAAGCATCCGGGCTTTTGATCTGGTTATTCCTGTTGTTTACGTCCATTGCATTCGCATGCACCTGGTTAGCATTAGCGCCATTTGATCTCGGATCGTTTGCATTACCATTAAACCTTGGATTATTTCCGTTTCTGCCCATTGGTTGACCAGCGTTTTGCTGTGACCTTGGGCCATTATCAGCACCACGAAACTGTGTACCACCTACCCTGTTTACAGCAGCCCTCTCCGGACGGCCGCCGTTGTTTTTGAAAAACTGGCTACGATCCTGCATCGCATGATTTTGATGCGTAGTTTGCTCGGCTGTTGGCTGTATATGCTGTTCGCGCATGGCGGCCATTTCTTCCGGGCGTGGCCTCGCCTGAACGCCGCCTTGTCCGCCGTTAAAGCTTACGCGGTTATTATTTATAACCGTGTTGTGCACGTTCACGGTTTCATCTACATAGGTATTATGTACTACAGTTTTGTTTACGTTAACTACGGCAGTGTTGTAACGGAAATGATCGCCAGACCAGCCCCCACCAACGAAACCTGTACCGCAGTAGCCGTAACCATAGTTAATACCACCGTAGAAACCTACATGTGCGCCCCAGTAACCTGCATGGAATCCATAAACACCACCTGTATATCCCCAGTAAGCTGGTGTCCACAGTAATCCGGGACGAGGCGGTGCCATCCAGACACCGGGTACCCAGTAATAATCCTGCAGGTCATCGCTCCAAGCCCAATAACCCGGAACCCATAAATAACCATCAGTCGGGCATGGCGGCTGCGTATACACAGGTAGCGGCGGTGGCGCAACATGTGCCGAAATACTAATACCAATACTTACCTGCGCAAATATATTTGAGGTAGCAAATAACATAATTAAGGCTACTAAGCCTGTTTTTAGTGACTTCTTCATAGATTAATTGTTTAACATCATACGCTATGGACAATACTTAATTATCAAAGTTCAATTAGAATTGCATTAGAATTTCAGTAGCCAACGTCTGCTTAGGTCAAAGCATATCGCCAACAATTTATTTCCGGCGGCTGTTATATAAGGCGGATAATTTTAAAGCGAAATGAATACAGATAATAAAGCGATACTAATAAAAGCCAACCGGTTGATAAGCGCAGGTGACAATGAAGGCTTTTTAGCCTTCTGTACAGAAGATACTACCTGGGAGTTTGTGGGCGACAGGATTTTAAACGGCAAGCAAGCCGTACGCGAGTACATGGCCGAAGCATACACAGAGCCGCCAATATTTAATGTAGAACATTTAATAGCCGAAGGCGAATACCTGACAGCAATTGGCAAAATCAGCATGAAAGACAATACCGGGAAACTGATAAATTATGCCTATTGTGATGTTTGGAGATTTGACAATGGAAAACTTGCAGAACTGAAAGCATTTGTGGTGGAGATCATTCCATAACTTATTGATGACTGATTACATGAAGCTATCGTAAAATATATAGAAGTAATTTATGCTATTATTATAACTATTAAGTATATTTTAATCAGTTAAAAAAAGAACATATCTTTGGAAAAAATCAACTGCAACGTTTGATTTTTCCAAAGTTCTACATTACTATGAAAAAAAAACATTCTTACTACTGGTGCCTCTTTTAAATTATTTTCACTAATCAAGCGTCTGATTTACATACTTAAAACAGTCTACTATATGATTCCAAACTACATGGTGTTGTATATCTGTAGAGTATATACTACAATCCAATATTAAAATGACAATAATCATCTAATGAATAAAACTGAAGACATTAGTTATTCTAACTCTCATGAAATTAGCTTAAAAGTATTAATTCTTAAACTTGCTGATTTATGGAAATATCTATTATCTAAATGGATTTTAATATTATTTGTAGCTGCAATTGGAGGCATTTTAGGAATTACCTATAGCCTTTTTAAAAAACCCGTTTATAAAGCTGAATTAAGTTTCGCATTAGAAGACGATAAATCTTCTGGTGGTTTAGGAAATGCATTGGGCTTAGCTAGTCAATTCGGAATTGATCTTGGAGGTACAGGTGGAGGTGCGTTTACTGGTGACAATTTGTTAATGTTAATGAAGTCCCGATCAATGGTCGAAAGCACTTTATTAACCCCTGTAAAAATTAATGGAAAAACCCAAACCCTTGCTGATTATTATATAGCATTTAACAACTTACGTAAAAGCTGGAACGATAGTCCAACCTTAAAAAAAATTCAATATCCCCCAGGTGCCAATCGGGCACAGTTTACCTTACAACAAGATAGTATTTTGGGCAGTATTTACAAACAGCTGACCGAACGAAACCTGTCAGTAGATAAAGTGGATAAAAAGTTAAGCATTATAACTGTAGATGTAGTTTCTACTAACGAATTGTTCTCAAAGCTTTTTACAGAAATACTTGTAAAAACAGTATCTGATTTTTATATCAACACAAAAACAAAAAAATCAGTACAGAACGTAGAAATATTGCAAAAACAAACAGACTCAGTAAGGCGAGAATTAAATGCAGCTATAACAGGAGTTGCATCATTGATTGATTTAAATCCTAATGCCAATCCGGCTAAACAGATATTAAGAGCACCTTCTCAGCGAAGGCAAGTTGACATCCAGGCTAATCAAGCTATATTGACACAACTAGTAGCAAACTTAGAATTGGCAAGAGTATCTTTGCGAAAAGAAACGCCCCTTATACAAATAATCGATCAACCAATTTTGCCCTTGGAAAAAGAAAGACTAGGTAAATTAAAGGGCCTTATATTAGGTGGCTTTATTGCTGGATTTCTGGTGACTGCTTACCTGGTAGTTAAATATATTTACAAGAAGATAATGTATTGAGATGCTCTATTACACACTTAAAGTAATCGAAAAGCGTGAAGAGACTAATGATACTGTGTCATTGGTTTTCAAGCAACCCGGGCTAAAAAAAGTCAAATATGAAGCTGGGCAATACCTCACGCTAATATTTCGCATAAATGGACGCCGCTATATCCGCCCTTATTCATTTTCTTCTGCACCTGGTGTAGATTCTAATATAGAAATAACAGTTAAAAGAGTGCCTGGAGGTATTGTTTCAAATCATATTATTGACAAGGTACAAGTAAATGATTTAATAGAGACAATGGAGCCATTAGGCGACTTTACATTTAATAATGAATACATAAACAACAATTCACATGTTGTATTGTGGGGAGCAGGAAGTGGTATTACACCTTTAATTTCGTTAGCAAAATATGCCTTGCATATTAAAACCGTAGCTCACATAACGCTTGTTTATGGTAACCGCAGTGCAGAAAGTGTAATTTTTAACGACACAATACACAAATTAAAAGCTTTATATCCCAGTACTTTTTTAACATGGCATTTTTATACGCAGCTATATGTAGAAAATGAAAACCCTTATACCATTAAAGGTAGAATTGATGCGCGTGAAGTATTGGCCGTAATAGGTAAAGAGAAAAAGCTAAATCAAACTTTTCATTACATTTGCGGACCGATAGGTTTAAAAGAATCAGTAAAAAAAGCACTCCTTGAGGCAGGAGTAGATGAATCCAAGATCTTTTCCGAAGACTTTCAAATAGAACGCAACCCTGCTGACTTTAATGATATTGTAACCAGAAACATAGTTTTAGAAAAATCTGGTCAATCACACGAAATTGAGGTTGTTAAAGGCAAAAGCATCTTAGAAGCGGGACTCGATGCATCGTTAGAACTTACATATTCCTGCCAAACAGGCACATGCAAGGTATGTAAAGCAAGAATTAAAAAGGGAAAGGTAAAAATGATTGGAATGAAATTAAAGGAAGAAGAATTGCAAACATACGAATGCCTTATGTGTTGTAGCTTTCCTATAACTGAGGGCGTAGAACTAGCTATTGATTAAATTTATGAAAGTAGTATTACTTGCAGGAGGATTGGGAACCAGGCTTTCGGAAGAAACTGTACTGAAACCTAAGCCTATGGTTGAAATTGGTGGTATGCCAATTTTATGGCACATCATGAAAATTTATTCCTCTTACGGCTTTAATGATTTTATAGTTTGCCTTGGTTACAAAGGTTACATCATTAAAGAATACTTTGCTAATTATTTTCTGCATAAATCAGATGTTACTATTGATTTAAAAGATAATTCTGTAAAAGTACATGATTCGCAAGCAGAGCCCTGGAAAATAACTTTGATCGATACTGGAAATGAATCTATGACCGGCGGCCGTATCAAACGTGTACAGCCATATATTGGAAATGAGCCTTTTATGCTTACATACGGTGATGGTGTGGGGAACATCAATATTAAAGAATTGGTTAACTTTCATAATACCCATGGAAGGCTTTGCACAGTTACATCAGTGCAGCCTTCTGGCAGATTTGGAGCATTAAATATTCTTGATGACAATTCTGTGCATTCATTCATGGAAAAGCCAAAGGGTGACGGTGCTTGGATAAATGGAGGATATTTTGTTTGCCAGCCACAGGTATTTGATTACATAAAAGACGGAGACAGTACCATTTGGGAACAAGCTCCTATGGAACAGATAGCCAATGATGAACAGATGAGTGCTTACAAGCACAATGGATTTTGGCGGCCAATGGATACCCTGAAAGACAAACACGACTTAAATACTTTGTGGGATAAAAACCAGGCACCCTGGAAAACTTGGTAATCATGCTCGAATTATTAAAAAATACATATCAGCATAAAAAAGTATTTGTAACTGGGCATACTGGTTTTAAAGGATCTTGGTTAATAAAAATATTAAGCCTGCTTGGCGCCAATATTAAGTGTTACGCGCTTGCCCCACAAAACGAGCAGGACTTGTATAATTTGATAGATGGAGATCATATTTGTGAGTCAGTAATTGCTGATTTACGGGAAAAAGAATCTATCGTTAAGGCTATTGCAGATTTTCAGCCAGAATTTATTTTTCATCTTGCGGCACAACCTTTGGTAAGGTTATCATATGACGTCCCTGTTGAAACCTTTGAAATAAATGCAATAGGTACAGCTAATGTTTTGGAAGGAGTAAGAAAGCTTCCCGGCAATTGCTGTGTGATTTTGGTAACTACCGATAAAGTTTATTATAACAACGAGTGGACTTATCCATATCGCGAAAATGACAGACTGGGAGGTTATGATCCATACAGTGCCAGTAAGGCTTGTACTGAATTAGTGATAGATTGTTATCGTAATTCTTTTTTTAACCTCAAAAAATTTGATCAGCACGGAAAAGCAATAGCAGTTGCACGTGCAGGTAATGTGATTGGTGGGGGAGATTGGTCTAAAGACAGGCTAATACCCGATATAATACGTGCTTTATCAGCAGGGCATAAAATTGAAGTACGTAACCCAGATGCTGTAAGGCCCTGGCAACACGTATTGGAACCTTTAACAGGATATCTGTTGCTGGGCGCTAACCTGTATAAAAATCCGCAAAAATTTAGCCAGGCATACAACTTCGGCCCTTACTTTAACGATGCACTTTCAGTTAAGGAAATGTTAAAGCTTGCTATTGAGAATTGGAAAAGTGGCGAATACTTTGTAAACCGGCCCGATGATCAGCCACATGAGGCTGGTTTGTTAAGACTTGATATCAGTAAAGCAATTACAGAACTAAATTGGCATCCTCAACTAAATGCTAATAAGGCAGTAAGTATAACGATTGATTGGTATAAAAAATACAATTCAAATCCATCGGAAATAGTGAAATTCACTAATGATCAAATAGTCGATTTTTTAAATGGCTAAAATATTTATAACCGGAATTACTGGTTTTATAGGTTCAAACATTGCACGTGTTTTAGTTGATAAGGGGCATCACATTATAGCATTATATCGTGCAAGTTCAAAATTAGAACTGTGTGATGATTATAAACAAAAGATAACTTGGCTGCTTGATAGTGATGAAGCATTAATATTAAAATTAAAACAGTTTGCACCCTCAATATTTATACATTCAGCTTGGATCGGAGTAACTTACGAAGAACGAAATAACTGGGATAGCCAGTTTAAAAATATTGAGTATTTGAATAAATTGTTGGAGATAGCTAAAGAGGCAGGCGTGAAGCAGTTCATTTCATTAGGATCTCAGGCAGAATATGGGCATATGGAAGATGTAGTTAAAGAGGATGCCGCTAACTGTCCAACTGTGGCTTATGGCCGTATAAAAGTAATTTGTAGTGAAGTAGTTAAGCAATTTTGCGAGCACCATGGCTTATCATGGTATTGGCTGCGGCTATTTTCTTTTTTCGGGCCAGGAGAGTCTTCAAAATGGCTTATTCCTTCACTGGTTAAAACCATGATATCTGAATCTCATATGGATATGACAGCTGGCGAGCAAAGATATGCATACTTATATGTTAATGATTTAGGCACAGCTATCAATCTTATTATTGAAAAAAGCGGAAAATCAGGCATTTATAATATATCTGGAAAAACTGTGTTATCTATTAAACAATTAGCTGAAAGAGTAAGAGAAATAGTCAATCCATTCTTTAAATTAAATTTTGGAGCACTTCCTTACCGAAGTAATCAGCCAATGTGCGTATTGGGAAGTTCTGATAAATTTATTAAAGAGTTTGGTGATTTTGAACATACTAATTTTGACCATGCTTTAAGCACAACAGTAACACACCTGAAAAATTCTTTAACTATTCGCAAATGAAGGTCTCAGATTATATAGCATTTTTTTTAGAAAAAAAAGGTATTAGAAACGTGTTTGAACTTTCAGGCGGAATGATAACTCATTTACTTGATTCAATAAACCAGAAAACTAAGATCAATATAATTACAATGCACCATGAGCAGTCAGCATCATTTGCTGCAGATGCTTATGGCAGAGTTACTGGTATACCGGGCGTAGCAATGGCTACAAGTGGCCCCGGCGCTACCAATTTGCTCACAGGTATAGGTAGTTGCTATTTTGATTCTTCTCCAGCTATATTTATAACAGGCCAGGTAAACCGTCATGAACAAAAAGGCGAACGCCCAATCCGGCAGTTAGGTTTCCAAGAAACCGATATTGTGTCAATGGCAAAGCCAATAACTAAAGCATCATTTTTAGTAACAGACCCTAAAGATGTTCCTGAAATATTTGAAAAAGCGTTTCAAATTGCTATAGAAGGAAGACCAGGACCTGTGTTGATCGATTTGCCCATGGATGTTCAACGTGCTCAGATTGAGCCGAATGAAGCTCCTGAAGTCCAAGAAGAAAAGCAAATTATAGATAACCATATTTTACAGCAACTTATCAATGATATTCAAAAGGCTTCCCGACCGTTAATTTTAGTAGGAGGTGGTATCAGGGCTGCAAGAGTACAAAAAGCACTGGAAAAATTTGTTGAAAAAACTCAAGTTCCTGTAATTAACACTTTACTTGCACTGGATATTGTAACACCAGAGCATCCTTTACATGTTGGATTTATAGGCAGCTATGGCAACAGGTGGGCAAATATAGCGTTTGGTGAAAGCGATTTGTTAATTGTTTTGGGCAGCCGTTTAGATATAAGGCAAACAGGAGCAGATACAGCTTTTATAGAAAACAGAAAGATTTATCATGTTGACTGCGAACCTGGAGAAGTTAACAATAGGGTTAAAGGTTGTTTAGGTATTATAACCAAACTTCCTGTATTTTTTGAACAATTTGAATCTGCAGCAGTAGCTACTAAGTTTAATAAACCTAATGAGTGGTTAAATTATATTAAACAACTTAAATCTAAATGGCCAGATACAAATGAACTTTCTCCAAACGGTATAAATCCTAATAAACTTATGCACACACTGTCTTCAGTAAGTGCAGATGCTAGTGCTTATTTAGCTGATGTAGGTAGCCATCAAATGTGGGCGGCACAGTCATTGCAACTAAGAAAAGGACAACTTTTTCTTACTTCAGGAGGAATGGGTGCTATGGGATTTGCACTGCCAGCCAGTATAGGTGTTAGTATCGCAACAAATAATGGAGCGGTTGTAGTTATTATTGGTGATGGCTGTATGCAACTTAATATACAGGAACTGCAAACCATTGTACGTAATAAATTACCTGTTAAAATAATTGTACTAAATAACCGTACCCTCGGCATGATCAGACAGTTCCAGGATAGCTATTTTGAATCGCGCTATCAATCAACTTACTGGGGATATGATACCCCTGATTTTGAAAAAGTAGCTATTGCTTACGGAATTGGCGCTAAAACAATAAAAAAGGAAGAAGAAGTTGAAGAAGCTTTACAATGGCTATGGAATGTTGAAAATCATGATAAGCCATTAGTACTGCAGGTAATGATTGACCCGCATACTAATACCTATCCTAAAATAGCATTCGGTAAGCCTATTACAGAGATGGAGCCCTTTGCTGCTCCGATAGGTATGGAAAGCACTTAATTTAATTGTATATACTTATTATAAAAATATGACATTGAGTAATCTAGTGGCTGATACATCGCTTGTAGAAGAATTAAGAAAAATTGCTAAAGAAAAAACTGGAAGAAATATTACACCAGGAAAAGATTACATTGCTGTTACAGGCAAGGTACTTGATGAAGAGGATATCTTATTCGGAGTAGATGCAGCTTTAGATGGCTGGCTTACAGCCGGCAGATTTGCCAATACATTTGAATATGAATTTGCGAAGTATTTTGGTGCCACAAAAGCATTGCTTGTAAATTCAGGATCATCTGCAAACCTTATCGCTTTTTATACATTAACCTCACCTCAATTAGGCGAAAGAGCATTAAAACCAGGAGATGAAGTGATTACGGTAGCTGCAGGGTTTCCAACAACAGTTAACCCTGTTGTCCAATTTGGTGCTATCCCTGTATTTATAGATGTAGATATAGCTACGCATAACGTAAAAGCTGAATTGATTGAAGCAGCTGTTTCACCTAAAACGAAAGCGATTATGATTGCTCACTCTTTAGGCAATCCTTTCAATTTAGATGAAGTGATGCGTGTGGCTAAAAAATATAATTTATGGGTAATAGAAGACGACTGTGATTCTTTAGGAGCCACTTACAGAGATAAAAAGACAGGTACTTTCGGCGACATTTCTACTTTTTCATTTTATCCGGCACATCACATTACTATGGGTGAAGGTGGTGCGGTCCTTATTAACAACCCAATGCTAGCTAAAATAGCGGAAAGTTTCAGAGATTGGGGGCGTGATTGCTATTGTGAACCTGGCAAAGACAACACATGTGGGTGCAGGTTTTCGCAGCAATTAGGTACGTTACCATTTGGTTACGATCATAAATATACCTACTCACATATTGGGTTCAACCTGAAAGTAACCGATATGCAGGCTGCCTTTGGTGTTTCTCAGTTAAAAAAAGTAGATCACTTTGTACAACGCAGACGTGAAAACTTCCAGGCCTTATATGAAAGAATGAAAGAATTTGAAGATGTATTCATTCTCCCAGAGGCTACTGAACACAGTAATCCTTCTTGGTTTGGGTTTTTACTTACACTACGCGATGGGGATGCTGCAGATCGTCATATGCTCGTACAACATCTTGAAGAGAACAAAATAGGCACTCGCTTACTTTTTGGAGGAAACTTATTGCGCCAACCTGCTTATGCAAACATTCAACATCGTGTTGTTGGCGACTTAACAAACACTGATATCATTATGAATCAATCATTTTGGCTTGGTGTATGGCCTGGGCTAAACGAAACACATTACGATTATATACAAGAAGTAATCAGAAAGTACATTAATCAATAATGATTGCTTTTTTAAAGGAAGTTAAAGGAAAGTTCGGCGTAGACAAAGCAATATTTTACACAATATTAAGCAGGGTACTACAAGCCGGCGGTGGGCTGTTATCGGTTGTTTTCATTACAAAATTTCTAACACCTACAGAACAAGGCTATTATTACACTTTTGCCAGCATTTTGGCAATACAAATTTTCTTTGAATTAGGCTTAAGCAGTATAATTACCCAGTACGCAGCATACGAGTTTGCACATCTTAAATGGTCTGCCGAAGGATTACTTAATGGAGAAGAATACTATAAATCAAGATTAGCTTCAATACTTAAGTTTTGTGTTAAATGGTTTGGGGTAATTGCGATTGTATTATTACTGGTTTTAATAATAGTTGGTTTAATATTTTTCTCTACTTATAACAGCAAAGGTGTAGTGGTTAATTGGCGCATACCTTGGTTTATATTATGTATATCAACTGCTTTAAATCTGTTTATTGATCCTTTACTTGCATTCTTCGATGGATTAAATGAGATCGAAGATATGGCCAAAATAAGATTGATACAGAAGTCTGTAAATATTTTTTTGTTATATCTGTTATTTGCTATGGGCTTTAAACTATACTCAAGCCCCATTGCTTCCATTGCAGCTATACTGATTAATTATATTCAAATATTAGCAACTAAAAGATACAAACTTTTAAAAACTATTTGGCTGTCTCACGGCAAGGATACAATAAATTACTTAAAAGATATTTTTCCTTTTCAATGGCGTATAGCATTAAGCTGGATTAGTGGTTACCTTATATTTCAACTTTTTGTACCAGTTGTTTTTGCTACAGATGGTTCTGTAGCAGCCGGCAGAATGGGCATGACATTAGCAGCTTTATCAGGAGTGTTATCCATTTCATTAAGCTGGGTAAATACGAAAGTGCCTATTTTTTCACAGCTCATATCAAAGAAAAACTATATACAACTTGATGAAACTTTTTTTAAAACATTAAAACAGTCTAGCGCAGTGTGTGCTTTATGCTTGGTGTTGCTAATATCAATCGTAATCGTATTACAAAAGCTTAATCTATCTGTTGGAAATAGGTTTTTATCCTATCCACAATTAATAATGCTTAGTCTGGCAAGTTTTGTGAATCAGTTTGTTGCAACATTAGCTACTTATTTAAGGTGCCACAAAAAAGAGCCATATCTTCTACAATCGGTTGTACTTGGCATATTAACTGCAATGTCTACATTATTGTTAGGAAAGTTTTATGGCGTTAATGGTATAGTGATAGGATATACAGCCATTATTGTACTTATAAGCCTTACCTGGTCTGTAATTGTTTTTAGAAATAAACGAATTGAATGGCATCAGGCTTAAGTTTTAAACTATGACAAAAATACAGAACCCAATACTTTCTATTTGTATACCTACATATAATAGGTCTAAATATCTGGTCTCGTGCCTGCAATCAATTTTGAAACAGGTTAAAGACTATATGCATATTGAAATATTAGTATCTGACAACCAATCAACAGATGATACAAATCAACAAATTCAGCAATTTATAAATCACCCTAAGTTTAAATATTTTCTACAAACAGAAAATTTAGGTGCCACAAAAAACTATTTCAAATTAGTAAGTGACTACGCAACAGGCGATTTTTGCTGGATTATTGGAGATGATGATTTTTTAGTACAAGGAGCATTAGATGTAGTTTATAATTTAATTACACAATATAAAGATACAACTGATTATTTCTACGCATCTGTTAAAGGTCTAAATGTAGAAGATTACAATAAACACACTAATTTTGACACAACCTTATTGTCTGACAGGGTTACAAAAGAAAATATTGTGTTTTCAGAAGTTGACAAATTTGAAGAGTTAATCAGTCCTAGATACTCAATTATATTTTTAGGCGAACTTATGGCATCAATTTTCAGAAGAGAACTTTGGATTAGCCATGAAATTAATATAGAAGGTGAAAATCTGGCGAGCCTTCAAACAACCTACCCGCATGCTGTAGTTTTGGCAAGTAAATTTATGGGCAGTAAAGCCATTTATATTAAAACGCCTCTCATTAGAGACTTAAGTGGGGCTAGAGAATGGTGGGACAAACTTGGATATATATTAGTAGTACAGGTAAAAAACTTATTGGATTATTATAAGGACTTAGGGGTTTCTAAAAAAATACTGAAGGAATGTTATAAGAGTTATTTACAAATGAGTTTTAAATACTTTTTAAAGTTCTTGTTTCAGCGTAAGTCCCAGTATCGGAATAAAGTTTCTATTAGTAACTATTCAATCTTTTTATTAAATAATCCTACTGTAAGCGTTAGTTTTTTTTCAAAATTAATTGCTGGTAGATTAAAGTTTCTATTACAAAAAAAATGAATTTGTTACGTTTAGTACAGAATTTCGTCAACGTTGTTATCAACAACTACACCTTAAAGGCTAATAAGGTAGTATTTAAAAAATTCAACATCAATGGCTTAATACATATTGATAATAAGGCCGGCGGTACAATTATATTGGGTGATAATTTTAGTGCAAACTCTGGGAAGAATTTTAATCCGATTGGTGGGGATAGCGTTTTACGCCTTATTGCCTATAAAAAAAATGCAGTACTAACAATTGGGCAAAACGTTGGAATTTCAAACTCAACTATTGTATGCTGGGATAAAATAACAATTGGTAACAATGTTGTAATTGGCGGCAGTGTTAAAATATGGGATACCAATTATCATTCTTTAAACCCTGTTATCCGTACCAGCGGAAATGATAATGACATTAAAACTGCGCCTATATTTATAGATGATAATGTTTTTATCGGTGGGAATTCAATTATACTAAAAGGCGTGAAAATTGGTAAAAATAGTGTGATTGCTGCTGGTAGCATAGTTGTAAAAGATATTCCGGAAAACGTTGTTGCCGGTGGTAATCCCTGTAAAGTTTTAAAAACATTAACATTTTAAAAATGCAACTTATAGATTATAGATTATTCGTAGTTTTTCATCAACAACTTAAAAATGAGTATTATGATTCATCAATAATAAACAAGTATGAATTTGTGAATGTGAATCCACGTAATGATTTAACTGCTATAAATCCTGACTATATAGTTATAAGCCAATACGAGTTTGAAAACTTCCACTCGTTAGGAAAATGGTATACTGAATCTGAGGTGATATACAATATTTATAAAAATAAATATTTATATAAAGACGTTAATTATATTGGGTTTTTACAACATGATATTGACTCATCGGTATTAAATAAAGAAATTTTAGAAAAAAATTTACCTAAATACCAATTAATAAATTTACAACCCTATCCTTTCCAAACAGATTACAACCAAAAGATCTTGATGGATGAAAGCCAACCTGATAAAAAAACCGGTGCGGGTGTAAATTGCTATGAAGTGATTATTAACGACTACAATAATTTTTACAATACCAATTATACCGCTGAAAATTTAAAGAATGTGACTTTAAATTTATGTTCTTCATTTATTTTGCGTACAGACATCTTTGAAAAAATGATGCTTTTTATTGAAAGTATTATTAAAAGCGGCAAATTAGATCAGTTTGATTCAAATAGGCAATATCGAATTCAAGGCGGCTTATTAGAAAGATATTATGCTGTTTGGCTTGCATTTGATAATCTGCAAACCACTCAAATACCACTTAAACATCATTTTGAAGAGAGTGTAGCACAAAATTCCTTTTTTAAACGCGTTATTAATAAGTTGAAGTTACGCAAGTAAATAAGTATGTCATTATTAGTAATTACTTCAACTGTTTATGTAAATAGTAACTTAACAGTTTTAATTGATCCTGACATCAGATTAAAACAATATATAGATAGTATTAAGTTCTACGCTGGCTCTCCCTTTATCAATCGTATAATTATTTGTGACAATAGTGGGTTTGATTACAGCGAGAATATTGAAATACAATACATTGCTAAGATTAAAGAAATAGAATGTTTACATTTTGTTGGTAATAAAACCGAGATTTTAAAAAAAGGCAAGGGGTATGGTGAGGGTGAAATAATGGAATATGTTATCAATAATAGTAAGTTAATGAGCGAAGAGGAAAACTCCTTTTACAAAGTTACCGGCAGAATATTATTGTATAATGTTAATTCAATAATTAAGGCTATGAAAAAGGATGTAAACTATTTTCAGCAAGTTGGAATAAACCCTTTCAGAAAAGTCCAAGCGGTTGATACACGTTTTTATCATTGTAACAAAGCCACATTTTTTAAATATCTAAAAAATGCCTATCATCAGGTTAATGACTTAGCTACATTTTATCTGGAACATGCTTATTATAATAGCTTAAAAAGTAATTCAGTACCGTTTAAAAACTTTGTAGAACAACCAAATTTTGGTGGCATCTCTGGCAGTACCGGAAATAGTTATGCTATTAAAAAACCCCAGCTTTTATTATTAAGAACTGCATATAAAGCATTAAGAATTCTACATCTGATATAATTCTTCATAGACAATAAAATACACTTAAATTGAGCTTACCATTAGTAACAATTATAACAGTAGTTTTTAATAGTGTTGATACCATAGAGCAGACAATTCTAAGCGTCATTAACCAATCTTATTCCAATCTGGAATATATTATTATTGATGGTGCATCAACAGATGGCACTATTGATGTAATTAAAAAATATGAAAATCGTATAAAATATTGGATATCTGAACCGGATAAAGGCATCTATGATGCGATGAATAAGGGTATAAACAAAGCATCTGGTGAGTGGTTGAACTTTATGAATGCCGGGGATTGGTTTTACAGTGCTCAAACCATTGAGCAGGTATTTAATAATACCGGGCTTGAAAACGTTGAGATGATATACGGTAATACGGAAAAGAGAAAAGGCAATAGCAGCTCAATACATAAACCCGGCCATTCAGAAAATTTCTGGAAGCAACTGATGGTACACCAAAGTATGTTTACCAGAACTGATTTAAATAAAAAATACCTTTTTGATGTTGGGTTTAAGGTTGCCGCAGATTTCGATTTCATATATAAAACATTTTTCTTTAAGCATAAGACATTATATATTGATAATATCATATCAAGTTTTGATATGGTGGGCTATTCTCATGGTAACAGGTACATCGGTTTTGCCGAAGACCGTAAAATTGCTATGAAATACAAAGGCCGGCCGGCATTAAGCTTAAAAGTATATATGTTTTATGTAAGAGTAACAATACTTGGCAAGTTGATTGATATCTTAAAAAAACATACGCCTTTCATCTATAAAAAATTAAAAAATATAAAAGATAAGGTATGATCTTATATTATTTATTTTTTTTATTTTTTGGATTTTCAGCATCGCTGGACTTTGTAAAACAAGATGATTACAAACTTCAATTAATCAGAAAAAACATATTTATTATTGGTTTTTTCTTCATTTTGATTTTTGTCGGCTTTAGATATAAAATAGGAAGCGATTGGCTATCGTATTTACGAATGTATGATGAGGCTTTTAGCCTGACAAAATTATTTCAGAATGGGAATCTGGATTTTTCAACAGATTTTACCGAGCCGGGATTTAAAATACTTGTTTCACTTTGCAAAGGCATAGGAATTAATTACAGTTTTTTTGTATTCATAATTACTGTATTTAATACAGCCTCGCTATTTTACTTTATCAAACACAACCAGTTTTCAAATAAGCTTGTTTTTTTAGCACTAATCCTGATACTTACAACCTTTTTGGAATTTGATATTTTAAGACAGTCTATAGCATTTCACATTGTTTTATTTGCATTTAGTGATGGTAAGCTTAAGTTAAGAAAACTTTTACCGTTTACAGCCTTAGCATTAACGTTTCATTTTACAGCAGTAATATTTATTATTTTTTACCTTTTTCAAAAACTAAACTTATCATTTAAAGGAATACTAGTTCTAGTAATTCTGTATTTCATATCATTGTTTATTACTATCCCAATCATAACTTTTGGTTTAAAAGCATTGGAACCCATTGTAGGTGGTACATTAACAGCAGTACTTTCTAAAGCAGTTACATTGGTAGAGGGTTTTAATTTTAAGCGTAGTGTTAGTTTTACAAGCATACTTAACTTTATATTTTTAGTGTTGCTGGCAATGAGAATAAGAACAATCAAATTGACATCTTCTGAGCAATTATTGATAAAATTATTCCTATTCTACATAGTCATTAACATTCTTTTTAAAGAAGTTCAAGAAGTTGCTGACAGATTTTCTTATTACTTCAATTTTGGCATAGCCTTTATGTTTTGCTTGCTTGATAGGCTTATCTTGATTCGAGAAAGGAAACTGGTTTTACTTATCGTACCATCATTGTTCATACTCATGCGATTAACGTTACACTTCAAAGATCCAGGTATTAGATATGGACAAACTCCTTACAGAAATTACTTTTTTATAGAGAAAAGCGACGAAGCAGAAATAATGGAAAGGTATGATATGATGCAAAGTATTAAAAGTTCGGAATATGACTACAAAAAAGACTAGTTTAACTTTTATACTTCCGGGCCGTGGCACATATCCAGTTGGTGGGTTCAGAATAGTTTATGAATATGCAAACAGACTAACTGCTACTGGAATGGACATAACGATTGTTCATGTTGCATGGTTATATAAATCACATTCATTCATAATTGGTTTAGGTAGATATCTCTATTGCTTATTATTTTATAGATTCTATAAAAAATGGTTTAATCTAGATTCTAAAGTAAAAAACAAATGGGTGTTTATTCCAAAATCTTATCTTATTCCAAACGCTGATTTTGTTGTTGCAACCGCATGGGAAACTGCAGAACACGTAATAGAATATCCAGATAAAAAAGGTAAAAAGATCTATTTCATACAAGGCAATGAGTCAGAACTGCTCTTGGCAATAAAAAAAGGATGGCAGCAAAGGGTAAAAAATACATGGAATTTTCCAATGCATAAAATAGCAATAAGCTCTTGGTTAAAAGAAATTGTTTCCACTGCCGACAACCCGGCAAAAAAGATTTTTAATGGGTTAAATTTTGATGAATTTTACATTAATAATCCAATAGAAACCCGCGAACCGGCATCTGTTATGATGCTTTACCATACCTCACCAGCCAAAGGTTGTACTGAAGCTTTGGAAGCAATTAATATTTTAAAAAAAAGTGATATTAATCTTAAAGTTAAAATGTTTGGCGTTCCGCAAAGGCCGGAAAATTTAGCCGAATGGATTGAATATTATCAACAGCCTGAACGCGAAACACTAAGAAAGCTCTACAACGAAGTAGCTATTTTTTTATCTCCCTCCCATTCTGAGGGTTGGGGCTTGCCAGTTGCAGAAAGCATGTTATGTGGTTGCGCTGTAATAACTACCAATATTGGTGGATTTAAAGACTTTGTAATTGACGGCAATACTGGTTTAAACTTCAAGCGTGAAGATGTAAATGATATGGTGCAGAAGATAAAACTCTTAATCCATAACAATGATACCAGGATAAAAATTGCTCAGAATGGCAATTCATTTATTAAACAGTTTTCATGGGACAGAGCGATAAGTGATATGAAAGAACTTTTATCTGAATTTAAATAATGGTTTCTGTTTGTCTGGCTTCATATAATGGAGAAAAATTTATTAAGGAACAGATAGATTCTATTCTGATCCAACTGCAACCAAATGATGAATTAATTATATCAGATGATTCCTCTACAGATAATACTGTAAAAGTTGTAAGAAGTATACCTGATCCAAGAATCAAACTTTATACTTCAAATAATTTTCGCGACCCGATTAAAAACTTTCAAAATGCATTAAGCTATGCCAAAGGCGAGTATATCTTTTTATCAGATCAGGATGATATTTGGATAGAAAATAAATATGAAGAAATGATAAATCTATTGAAGGACTACGATTTAGCCATCAGCGATTCAATTATAGTTGATGAACAACTTAATACTTTGCATCCTTCTTTCTTTTCATATTTTAAGTCTGGTAAGGGCATCATTAAAAACGTAATTAAAAGTTCTTATTATGGTTCATGCATGGCTTTTAGAAAAACAATTCTGGATGTAGCCCTGCCCTTTCCTGATACGAAAGAAATAGGGCATGATTTATGGATAGGTCTTGTTGCGGAAATGATAGGAAAAGTTATTTTCTACAAAAAGCCGTTAATTTTATACAGAAGACATAGTAATACTTTCACGCCTGCAAATGTTGGAAAAAGTAAAAGGCGTATATATCAAATGTTATTAGGAAGACTAATAATGTTCAATGAATTAGTAAAATTTTACATTAGAAGAAATTATAAATGGAAAAAGGGTTAGTTTCTATTATAACACCCATGTATAATGGAGAGCGGTTTATTTCACAAACGATTGATTCGGTTTTAAATCAATCGTATCCACATTGGGAAATGATTATTGTAAACGACGGCTCTAAAGATAATGGCCCAGCCATAGTTGAGCAATATTGTTTAAGTGACAAAAGAATAAATCTTGTAACCCAATTAAATGGTGGATCAGCTGCGGCTCGTAACAATGGGATTAAAAGAGCAAAAGGGCAGTATATTGCTTTATTGGATGCAGACGATACCTGGAACCCAGACTTTTTAGAAAAACAATTAAAATTAATGGATGAAAAGCAAGCATTGCTGGTTTATTCATCTCATACACGCATGGATGAGTTTTCAAATGAAATTTTGCGCCCTTTTATTGTTCCTGAAAAATTAACTTATAAAGACCTACTTAAAACGTGTTCAATATCCTGCCTTACTGGATTGTACAATACCGAAAAATTTGGTAAAGTATATTTACGCGAAGACATGAAAAGTCTTAGGGACGATTACGTATACTGGCTTGAAATTATTAAAAAGGTTAAAATTGCATACGGGAATACTGAAGTGCTAGCTAATTATAGAATTTTAGGATCATCAGCAAGCCGAAAGAAGAAAAAAGTTATTTTGCCCCATTTTAAGGTTTTGTATAATATAGAAAAACTAGGTTTTTTTAAAAGCGTTTATTATTTAACAACTTGGGCTATTATCAGTTACTTTAAGTACAGAAAATAATGGGTAAATATGATTTTTTAATTGTAGGTGCTGGCCTGTATGGCTCTGTCTTTGCCCACGAAGCGAAAAAAAGAGGAAAAAAGTGTTTGGTTATTGATAAACGAAAACACATTGGTGGTAATGCTTATACCGAAAATATTGAAAATATTAATGTTCATAAATATGGGGCACATATTTTCCATACAAGCAATAAAAAGATCTGGGATTATGTAAATTCATTTGTTGAGTTTAATAGGTATACAAATTCACCACTGGCCAACTATAACGGCGAGTTGTACAATTTGCCTTTTAACATGAATACTTTTCATCAGCTGTGGGGAGTAAAAACACCTGATGAAGCCCAGGCCATAATAAAATCTCAAATTGAGAAATTAAATATAAAAGAGCCTGCTAATTTAGAAGAGCAGGCGTTATCATTAGTCGGAACAGATATTTATCATAAACTAATTAAAGGGTATACTGAAAAACAATGGGGGCGTAAAGCAACGGATTTACCAGCTTTTATAATTAAACGTTTGCCTGTTAGATTTACTTTTGACAATAATTATTTCAATGATAATTATCAAGGTATCCCAATAGGTGGGTATACTGCATTAGTAGAGAAGATCTTAGATGGAATAGAAATTAAGTTAGGCGTAAATTACTTATCAGACAAAGACTACTTTGACAGTTTAGCAGATAAAGTTGTTTATACCGGCATGATAGATGAATTCTATAATTACAAATTTGGCATTTTAGAATACAGAAGCCTTCACTTTGAAAACGAAATTATCGATAGTTCTAACTACCAGGGTAATGCTGTAGTTAATTATACAGATTCAGAAACTCCATTTACCAGGATAATAGAGCATAAGCATTTTGAATTTGGTACACAGCCAAAAACTGTTGTAACCCGGGAATATCCAAAAGAATGGAAAAAAGAAGATGAGCCTTATTATCCGGTAAACGATGATAAAAACAATAAACTGTTTAAACTTTATAGTGAACTTTCAAAAAAAGAAAGTAAAGTGATTTTCGGTGGACGTCTCGGAGATTACAAGTACTATGACATGCACCATATTATTGGCCTATCTTTAAAAAAGATAGCTACGTTGTTTAATGAACCAGACTCAATATAACAAAGTATGAATATTTGTATAACAGGTAGTAGTGGTTTTGCGGGTAGAAATATTGTTTCATATTTTGAAAAATTGAAATTAAACCTTAAGCTTTTAACAAGACATGAGCTTCAAACAATTACATCATCAAAATTAGAAGATTGTGATGTAGTTATTCATCTTGCTGGTAAAGCTCATGATTTAAAAAAAGTTTCATATCCTAAAGATTACTACGATGTTAATTATGAGCTGACAAAAAAATTGTATGATAGCTTTTTACATTCAAATGCAAAGAAATTTATATTTGTCAGCTCTGTAAAAGCTGCCGCAGACAGTGTTGAAGGTGTCTTGACAGAAAATATGATACCTGATCCTAAAACTGATTACGGCAAATCTAAATTGATGGCTGAACAGTATATCCAAAGCCAGCAGTTACCAGATGATAAGTCTTATTACATATTACGGCCATGTATGATTCATGGCCCTGGAAATAAAGGCAATCTTAATTTGTTATATAATTTTGTTAAAAAAGGAATCCCCTACCCTTTAGCTGGATTTGACAATTTACGCTCTTTTTTAAGCATTGAAAATCTATGCTTTATTATTAGTCAACTAATCGAGAAAAACAACATTGCTTCTGGTATCTATCAAGTTGCTGATGATAAACCCCTGTCTACTAATGATGTTATAAAGATTCTATCAGCCTCACTCAATAAAAAGCCGAAATTATGGAGTTTATCTCCAGGGCTGATTCGATTTATTGCTAAGATCGGAAATACATTATACCTACCTTTAACTACTGAACGTTTAGATAAACTGACAGAAAGCTATGTTGTTAGTAATAGTAAAATTAAACAGGCAATTGCAAAAGAATTACCTTTAACTGCTGATGACGGTCTTAAATTTACAGCTTTATCATTTTCATCTGATAAATCCTGATATCTTCAGATTATTAAACTATTTAATCAGAGAGTTAAAACAAGTGCAATATATCATATAAAGTCCCCATCAAATGGCATTGATAGTAACTCATCTGCTGTATAACCAATCATGACCGAATTTGAAGTAACCGGCGGTGGGGAAATAGGCAACGGACGCGCCACCTATCCTTTTGCTAAATTAACCGTAACGCCGTATCAGTTAAGTTTATCGATATCCCTTGTTGGTACGGTAGTTTTTCGGCCGTCTGATGTTGTTTCTTTAACAGTGGAAAATCAGTTTCTTGGCCTGCGAAAGGGAATCCGTATTAATCATACGGTAGCTAACTATAGTAACAACATTATATTCCTATCCACTAATGCGGCCTATTTAATTAAACAAATTGAAAGCACCGGTTTCTTACTCCAAAGAGATCCCTTACCGGGTCATTTAGAAGAAGAAATTATACGGACACAAGCAGCTGGAAGCTTTCCCATTAAAAAAAGTGCAGCTATTGCAATTATTATTATCTGGAATGCGCTATGCATACCTGCTATAATTAATGATGCCAGCAAATCACCTATCATCAAGGCTCCTTATGCTATGCTGTTACCTTTGGGGTTCATGATGTCGACCTGTGTATCGTTGCTTGTTATACCCACGGTTAGGGGTTGGGTAATTAAGCCCGGGCATCATATAAATTCAATAAAAACAGGTGTGATTTTCATACTTATTATTATCAGCATTATTACAAGCGTTATGCTGGCTATATCAACGATACCTGCAAACTGATAACAAATTTCAGCGGCAAATGTAGCCGCACATTTAATTCTTAGTCCTGAAGTGTACATTCAAGTCTTCTAACGGATAGCCGTCAGCAGTCTTGAATGCGCTTCCGGTAAGGTCGAATTCATAGTCAAAATCAGGCTTAAGAGCTAACTGTAATACGACGGCTGTGTTATTGTCGGTATAGCCGATCACCTTAACAACGGGAAAATGCGCTTTGCCAGATTTCCCAAAGTTTATAGAGTAACCTTTACCTGCAAGCTGCTTATCAAATGTTATCTTCACTTCTGTAGTTAAAGGATCAACATTTTTACTGCCATTACTAAATGGAGCAATGGAAGCCACATGCGGTTGCTTTTTCTTATAATTTGAAATGATGACCGGTATATCTGTAGCTGTCTGCTTGTAAAAGTTAACAATTTCAGGCATGAAACTTTCTAATGTTGGGTAACGGTTCCGATTAGCTTCATAATTACCCAAAAGCGTTACCAGGTCTCTGATCCATAAGAAACCGATGGATTGCTGATATTGCATTTCGCGCTCAGCGGCAACGCTATCCTTGCTATGATCCATGAGATAGCGTACCACCGATGCCCGCACTAAAGATTCACTTAGCATTGTTTCCCAGTCGCCATAAGCCAGTTTTTGCATCCGGCTTTGTAAAGCTGTGAAAACTTGGCTACCGGAATTTTGCAGCGCGGCACTATTCTTATGTGTAAGATAGTTAACAAAGGAATGGTTGAATTCATGAACCAGCGTAGGTAAGTATGAAGCTTCTTCAAACATCGGCAGGCCTTCCCCGTCAAACCGCCAGGTGCCCATTATCGCATAGATCGTTTCAACATCATTAGGGAATATCACCTTAGG
The DNA here is from genome assembly GCF_028736115.1 of Mucilaginibacter sp. KACC 22063. Taxonomy (NCBI): domain Bacteria; kingdom Pseudomonadati; phylum Bacteroidota; class Sphingobacteriia; order Sphingobacteriales; family Sphingobacteriaceae; genus Mucilaginibacter; species Mucilaginibacter florum. Next base: position 4,026,968 of record NZ_CP117877.1, read on the forward strand.
GCCGTAATTGTTACCACCCATTCCAACACCGATAATGATATTAAAAGAACCCTTAGGTGCAAGGCCATAGTATTTAGAGAACCACTGAGCATCAAACTTATTAAAAACCGGTGAAAACCGTTCAACAACCGATTTATACTTGTCTTGATGGGCATTAAAAAAATGCTCAAAATTCGTATCATTATAAAAGTCTCGTATTAGCGTAGCAAATTTCAGCGCATCTGCCCGCGTACCATACCTTTTATCAGGAATGGAATCATTAAAATTTACGACAGGCTTAAGCGCCGGAGGTGGTTTTAAGTGAACAGCCATTGATACTACAGCATCATACCCAATTCCATTTGCCTCCCGCATTTGCTTCATATACTTAATTAAAGGATGGTCTTTAAACCCATCGAAATATTGATGAATATCATGTACATAAGACTTATTGTATTCATTATTATATTCTTCGAAATCGGCCAATCTTGCTGCGATACAAATCAGCTCAACACGTTTGTCCACTATCGGAGCACCTAAACCGGCAACAGGTGTTTGCATTTGGCTTTTAACAGGATTATAGCTAAAGCAAAACACAAAAAGCAAGAGGTAAAAAAATTTCATACTTATAAAAAGATCATTTCGTTCTAAGACCCTATGAATTAAAAAATGTTACAGCGGGTTTGACAGATTTGCTGGCCATATCAACGGTACCTGCAAACTGATAACGGATCTTAGCGACAAGCGTAGCCGCACATCTTGCGTATTTTAGAATAACACAAAATCAAACGCAACTAAAATAGAATTAAAAGCTTAAATTCAACTTGTATTGATTACGCTTAAAAAATATACAATGGTTTATTTATCAGTTATTTTCACTATCGCCGTTATAATAGAGCATTGCTACATTTTGTGGATGGAAATGTTTGCTTGGGAAACTGCGGGTAAAAGAGTGTTTTCAACATCTTTGCCCCAAGAACTGTTTACGCCAACGAAGCGTTTTGCAGCCAACCAGGGCCTTTACAATGGCTTCCTGGTCGCTGGCTTGGTCTGGTCATTTTTAATTGAAAATCCGGAGTGGGCAATCAATATCCGTTTGTTCTTTTTAGGATGTGTAGCTGTAGCAGGAATTTTCGGTGCGCTTACGGCATCAAAAAAGATTTTTGTGGTACAGGCAATGCCGGCATTGCTGGCCATGTTGTTCGTCTGGTTAGCCAGATAAAACTATAACTTACAAAACCTGATTATGAGTGTTAAAGTAATTAATGTTTTGCAATGCACATCAGATGCAGAGGAAACGTTTGAGCAGGAGCTGAAAAGGTTAGTCGATTTTTCAGTAAACGAGGCAGGTTGCTTATCCTATGAAATTTACCAGCCTAAAGACCACAAGGGAGAATACATTATGATTGAAGAGTGGCAAACGGAGGATGATTTTAATCATCACCAATGTTCGCCGCAATATGTGCATTTCAAACGCATTTCACCTGTTATGCAAAATAAACCTGCCGAAATGTATCAATTGATACGCTTAGTTTAAATTTTAATGAATTATTAAAACAAAACTGCGCCTTACGATTGTTTATATAGGCACAGCCTGATGAGTTAAACAGGCTTAATGAGTTGTTGAAGATACATTATAGTTATGCCTAAAAAGATATTGGTAATTGAGGATGATAAAGATATAAGAGATACCATCTCTTATGCCTTGCAGCAAGACGGTTATGAAGTGATATCATCAGAGAATGCCAAGATTTTGAAAAGCATAAAAGATATTGAGCCATCCCTTATTTTACTAGATAACTGGCTTACCGACTGGAAAAGCGATGCCAACGGTCAGCAGCTTAGCAAAGAATTAAAAACCAATCCCTCAACCAGCCATATACCGGTTATCATGATCTCGGCTGTAAGTAACATTAAAGAGATTGCTGAAGCAGGCCTGGCCGATGGATATATTAAAAAGCCGTTTGACCTGGCCGATTTATCATCTATAGTTAAAAAACATATTCTATAGTTTGCAATACCAGCTGCAATCAGCTATATTAGTTTGTAACCAATAAACTAAAATTTTATGATCAAGAAGTTTTCGTTTGCGCTTACAGCGTTTATGCTGTTTGCCGCAATGTTATTTGCACAAGGCGCTGATGCCATTTTGGGTAAATGGCAAAATCCTACCGGCGAAGGCCACATCACCATATACAAAAAGGGGGATAAGTTTTTTGGCAAACTTAGCTGGATCAAATACCCCAATGATGCCAATGGCAAACCAAAAACTGATATACATAACCCTGACGAAAATTTACGCAGCCGCCCCGAGCTTGGCCTCGAATTACTTAAAGACTTTGTTTATGACGGCGACAATGTATATAAAGAGGGGACAATTTATGACCCTAAAAGCGGAAAAACTTACAGCTGTAAAATGACTTTGGACGGCAGAAAGCTTAAAATACGCGGTTACGTAGGTATCTCACTTATTGGCCGTACAGAGGTATTTACAAGAGTTGATTAATAACAGACCTATATTATTCTATGCGTCAGTTTGTAGTGATTTCAGGCTGCTCGGGCGGAGGAAAGTCTACACTATTAACTGAACTTAGCCGCCGGGGGTATTCAGTTGTTGAAGAACCCGGCAGGCGTATTATAGCCGACGAATTAAATGCAGCAGGTAATGCTCTACCATGGATAGATCTTGCTGCTTTTGCCAGAAAAGCAATTGAGGTATCTTTAAATGATCTACAGCAAGCTGCAAATAACAATGGATGGACGTTTTTCGACAGAGGATTGGTAGATGCTGCCGCGGCTTTGGAATTTGCAACCGGAGAACGCGTTATTGAACGCTTATGCTTCGACAACAGGTATGCTGATTTAGTTTTCGTAGTGCCGCCATGGCCGGAAATTTACATACAGGATAATGAGAGAAAACACAGCCTGGATATGGCTATAGCAGAATATGAAAGACTTTTAGCAACCTATCATTTTTTAAATTATCAGGTTGAAGTATTGCCTAAAACAAATGTATCTGATCGCGCTGACCTGATTTTACAACGCCTAAAGTCATTATAAAGATCAATGATCAAGCGCCTGGCGTTTGATCAAACCTCCCTTAACTTCAGATACAGAGTAGGTGGTAATAAAAGCTGCCGGGTCTATCTGCTGCACTGTACTTACCAGCCTGGGTACTTCAAGGCGGGTGATTACGGTGTAAATAATATCAATGTGTTTATCATCAAAAGCAGTTTTGCCAAAACCACGTTCGCCTTTATATATGGTTACGCCCCGGTGTAGTTGCCTTGTGATCACGTTTTTGATCAGGTCGCTTTTGGGCGAAACTATGGTTACTGCCGTATACTCATCTATACCTAAAACAATATAATTGATAGTTTGCGAAGCCGCCAGGTAGGTAAGCACAGAATACAATGCTGATTGTACGCCCAACAAAAATGCAGCTACGCCAAATATTACGATATTGATCAGCAGGATGATCTGACCGATTGATAATGCCGAACGTGGATTAATGTACATGGCCAGTATTTCGGTACCGTCAATTACGCAGCCCCCACGCATGGCCAGGCCTATGCCTGCCCCTAAAAAGAACCCTCCAAAGACCGCTGTAAGCAGTTTATCATTGGTAACATGCGGGAAATTAATTAAATAAAGTATTGCCGACAGTGCTAAAATTGCTAAAAAGGTCTTAACAGCGTATAGCTTACCGATACGTCGGTATCCTAAAAGGATGAATGGTACATTAATGATGATGATAAGCACGGAGATGGGCCAGTCTGTAGCCGAACTCACAAGCAATGATATGCCGGTTACACCGCCATCTATAAATTCATTGGGTATTAAAAAGCCTTTTAAACCAAAGGCAGCACAAAGCACACCAACGATGATCAGGGGTATTCGCATTAACTCATTTCTAAGCAAGTCGTTTTTCTTTTTCATAGTTTTAAATGCTGGTATGCCGATAAGATAATAAAATGTGGCTTATATTGGGCATTATGGGTTTCTTTAAAACGTGTAGTTTTTATAACGACAGCTTTAAAATATTTAAAATCAAGTGTTTTTGTAAACGGGTGCCTTATTGTAGATTTGCAATGTAACCGGTTTGTTGCAAACAGGATTATTGTAAAGGGCTATATTCATCGCGTTAAGTATTATCGGGATGACGCGGCACAACTATCACATCGCGCAGCGGTAGCCATACTTAAATTTTATTGAATACTAATGAAAATGCGAAGCGTAAAATATATACTATTTGTTTTCTTGTTCACCATTGTAAAGTTAAGCATTGCACAAACAGTAAGGGTTATAGAGCAGGGCAAACCTTGTAGCATAAGGGGGATGTCTGTAGTAAGCGATAAGATAGCCTGGGTAAGCGGCAGTAACGGATATTTTGCAGTTACTGTTGATGGGGGTAAAACCTGGCAATGGCAGCAGGTGCAAGGTTACGAGAAAAGCGATTTTAGGGATATACATGCTTTTTCAGACAAGGAAGCTGTGATCATGAGCTCGGGAACTCCTGCTTTGGTGATGTTTACTGTTGATGGGGGTAATAATTGGGAGGTAGCCTATCATAACGACGATAAGGCCGTTTTTTTAGATAACATGGATTTTGCTGACACTAAGAACGGCCTTATTGTTGGTGACCCTGTGGCTGGAAAATTTTTGATGCTGCAAACTGCTGACGGTGGCAGAACATGGCAAACAAAGGACGGCCCTGAAGCAAATGCGGGTGAGGCGGCTTTTGCTGCAAGCGGAAGCGGCTTGGTTATGCTGAAGGCAAACGGCGAATGTAACTTTGTAACAGGCGGAACAGTATCCAGGTTGGTGTTTGGTCATGAAGGAGCTTGGAGAAGCCTGCCATTGCCAATTGCACAGGCAGCAGACAGTAAAGGGGCTTTTGCACTAACTTTTGGAAATGGCTACGAAGTTTTTGTTGGCGGCGATTATAAACACCCTGCAAAGCGCGATTCTACCGTGTCTTATATTGCGGTAAAAGAAAGCACTTATAAACGGCAGTTAAGCCAAATCCCCCCCGGAGGTTTCCAATCGGGAATATGTTGGTTAGGCTTTGATTCATTTCTTTCAACAGGAACCAGCGGCAGCAATGTAACGATTGACGGTGGTGCAAACTGGCGGCTCATCAGTAAAGAAAGTTTTAACGTTTGCAAAAAATCGCCGGAAGGTAAATTGATTTTGCTGGCTGGCGATAAAGGCAAAATCGGCATTTGCAAAAATTATTTTCCTCATAACTAGGGCACTAAAAAAAGATTTAAAATAATTGAAAATTTCTCTTGTAGGAAATACATAATAACTCTATATTTGCACCACTTTAAAGGAAACGGTTAAACGTTCTAAACAAAGTTAAATGATTCCGTAGCTCAGCCGGTAGAGCATAACACTTTTAATGTTGGGGTCCTGGGTTCGAGTCCCAGCGGGATCACAGAAAAGCCACCAAACGGTGGCTTTTCTTATTATATCCGCATCCGAAGGATTTTTCTGAGAAGGCTTACCAAATTTCATTAAACACTACCAGCCTATCCTTGCCGTGTTTGGGTAACGAAAAAAAAGTTCATTTTGCTATTCTCAGCGCATACAATGCCCTGTTATAAAGAATGATTTGCTGATGCTCAAAAGTGCTGTTTTATAAAAAACTACCGCAGGCAACTAAATTGCGGTATTGACTGCGCACTAATTAAAAGATTCTGGCTCGCCTGAAGAAGATAGGATTCACAAAAATGCGCGGTTCATCGCACTAAAGGATGCTTTAGCTGTTTCACCATTTTGATGATAGCTATCCCGCATTATAACAAACCCTGCAGCGTGGCTCGTAGCTTTCCTTTTCGCCAAGCAATATCTTTGCCCCGTCGGGCACCAGACGGTACGAATAAAGCGCCGGGCTGCCGCATTGAACACAAACCGCGTAAACTTTGGTTACTGACTCGGCAGTGGCCATAATAGCTGGCATAGGGCCAAAGGGCTTACCTTTAAAGTCCATATCAAGTCCGGCCACAATCACCCTGATACCCCGGTTAGCCAGTGTATTGCACACATGCGGAAGTTCATCATCAAAAAACTGAGCCTCGTCAATACCAACTACATCAACGTTATCGGTGATCATTAATAAAATGGCCGATGAATGGTCGACAGGTATAGAAGGAATGGTATTTTGATTATGCGATACAACAGCAGTTTCGTCATACCGTACATCTGTTTTAGGCTTAAATATTTCTACACGAAGCTTAGCAATTTGGGCACGGCGCAACCTGCGGATCAGCTCTTCGGTTTTTCCCGAAAACATAGAGCCGCATATCACCTCAATGCTTCCACCTACTTCACTTTTTCTTTTAAAAACATCTTCGCTGAACAGCATGTATAACTTATTAGAGCCTGCTAATATCAGAATTTAATACTATTTTTGATAGGCATTTTCCTAACATTACTATTTATGAGGCAACAGGATGTTTTTAAAAAGGTAGGTAACATACTGAATGAATTGGTGGAACAGTATGAATACCTGAAAGCGCAAAGTGATCATATAAACGACCTTGAACTTGAACTTTTTGCTGCAAACGCTCACTTTCTGACAGACCACCTGGAGATACTGAGAAAGCTGAATGAGCATATTACCAAGAGCCTTCCACCGCATGGCGAAACTGCACTACCAGCTCATGAAGAACCGGCCTTGCCTGCACATGAGGAATTGCCTATAAATACCCTGCCTGCCATTGAACCAATAGCCGATTACTTTCAGGATGTAAGTTCGGAAATTGATCCTACACTTTTTGTAAAACCGGCAGAACCTGAAATACCTACCGAGCCACAGCCGGCCTTTACCTCGGACGTAACTATTTTACCCGGTGTGTTCCATTTTGAACCGCCTGTAAAGGAAGAAAAGCCGGAGGAAAACACCTTCGTATTTCACCATCACAGCGAAGCTGAAACGGAGCAACATACGGAAAAAGACCACACAGGATCTTTTGAAGATTACACCCAACCGCAGGAAGAGGATACACATGAGCATGGTAATTTTGATGTAGTTACAAATGCAGAACCTGCAATTACGGAAGATGTAACTCCCCCTGATAGTTATGCTGCACAAAGCGAAGAACCAGAACAGGTGCAGGAGTCTTTTATAGCCCCTGTTGCTGCCGCACCAGTACCTGAAACAGGTACACCTTATACGCATTTCCGTATAGAACAGCCCGAAGAAACGGAGCAACCCATAAATGAAGAGCCGGCAACTCATGAGGAAGAAGCACAACAACCTATAAAAACGTATACCGAACCAGTATACCCTCATGATGAAGTGCCAGCTGCCCCTGTTGAAGAAGAGCATATCCACCAGCCTTTATATACACCCCAAGCGCCTGAACAACCTGTTGCTAACATTGATTTAGGTAGCGCTGATGATAACGACCGTTTTTCATTTATCAGAAGCTCGGAGCCTGAAATACCTCATCAAAATCTTGAAATCAATGAAACCAAGACATGGGAAAGCGAACCGGAAGAACATACAAGTCCTGTTATACCTCAGCCTCTTACAGAACAAACACCGGTAACGGAAACTTCTACTGCACAACAATTCTCTTATAGCAGCCCTGCAGTAAGCCATGAACCTGCTGAAGTAAAACCATCAGAGCCAGAAAAGCCAATGACGCTTAACGAGCGTTTATCGGCTCAAAGGACTGCTGCTAACAACACGGCGGCATCGTCATACAGCGCTCCTGCCTCAAGCCAGGCGCCTGTAAAAGACCTGAAGTCTGCCATTACCTTAAATGACAAGATGCTGTTTGTACGTGATTTATTTAACGGCTACAGCCTTGCCTACAGCGAAGCTATTGAGATCCTTAACCGTTTCAATAATTTTGAGGATGCCAATCGCTTCTTAACAGCCAATTATGTTGACAAAAATAACTGGGCAGCAAAACAGTCAACAGCCGATAAGTTTTACGATTTCCTGAAACGCAGATTCGCTAACTAAGGAAGCCCATCCGGTTGGAGTCGAGTTTTATCAGGATAAACAATAACATGGTAAAGCTCCAAAGTGAAGAACCGCCATAGCTGATAAATGGCAATGGGATACCTATTACCGGCACCAGGCCTATCGTCATGCCGATATTAATAATTACGTGGAAGAAAATGACGGATGCCACGCCATAAGCGTATATCCTTGAAAAAGGTGATCGCTGCCGTTCGGCTATTACAATGATCCGCAATACCAGGAATAGATATAAACCAAGCAAAACCGCCGAGCCTGCAAAGCCCCACTCCTCGCCTACGGTACAAAAAATAAAGTCGGTACTTTGGGCAGGCACAAATGAATATTTAGTCTGCGTACCTTGCAAATAACCTTTACCCCATAACTTGCCAGAGCCTATGGCAATTTTAGACTGGTTTACGTTATATCCTTTCTTACGTAAATCATTAGTCAGCCCAAGCAAGATATCGATCCGTTCTTTCTGATGCTGCTTTAATACATGCAGGTATATGTATTTAACGCTGAATATAAAGCTAATGGAGATAGCCAGACCTATCAGCACTGTTATTAAAACATTACGGTGCCTTCTAAACAATAATACAATGAGCACACCTATGGCTATCAGCCCGATAACCAGGTACAACTGATTAAATAACAAGGCAAGTACAAACAATAGTATCCCCATGCCAATGCTTATCAAAAACCAGGGAGATAAGCCTTCGCGGTAGAGTACAAATATGAGCGAGCAGAATACCAGCGTTGAACCCGTATCCGGCTGCAGCATAATTAAAAGCATGGGTAAGCCAATAATAGCAGCTGCTGAAAGCATCGAACGCCATTCGGTAATACGGATGTTTGTTCCGCTCAGATAGCGGGCAAGTAGTATACAGGTAGTTACCTTGGCAAACTCCGACGGTTGCAGCCTGAAACTGCCTATGGGTATCCAGGCCTGGTTACCACCTACATTACGCCCCACAACCAACACCGCTATCAATAAAACGATGGTTATGACATAAAAGACGGATGCAAAGGCAATAAAGAAGCGGTTATCCAGCAGTAATATCACTATGCCAAGTACAATTGACGTCATGATGAAGATAAATTGCTTACCGTAATTGGTGTCAAAATCAACAAATCCCGGATGCCTAGCATCATACACTGCCGAATGAATATTGAACCAACCTATAGCACAAAGCATAAGGTACAACAGTACCGTTAGCCAGTCGACGTTAAAAAAGAAACCACGTTGTTGAGCCGGGCTGTTGTTATAGTTGGCCATCTTCCTTTCGTTTAAACTGGGCAGCGTAAATCCGTGCGATTGAATCCTTTTTATTTCTCTTACCCGCCGACTTTAAACCAACCGGAGCACGCAAGGTATCTCCTTTTTGCTTTTTAGACGTATCCTTACCCATGCGCCTTAAGCTATCTTGTTTAGTCCTTATGGCTTTAATCTGTGCCGGAGTTGGCGGCAGCAGGTTAGCATTCTCGTAATAATCAGGGCGGATGCCTGATGGCCTTGCAGTGATTTGGCCGCGCAGGTATTGCTCAACAATAAAACTGGCAATCGGCGCTGCCCAGGTACCACCATCGCCAGAGTTTTCTACGATACAGGCAATGGCAATCTTTGGATTTTCGCGCGGGGCAAAGGCTACAAACAGCGAGTGGTTTTTACCATGCGGATTTTGCGCCGTACCTGTTTTACCACACATATTAATGCCCGGTATACGTGACCCGGCAGCGGTACCACGTTCAACCACCTGCTGCATACCATTGATAACAGGTTCAAAGTATTGCGCATCAATACCCACAAAATGCTTTTCTGTAAATTCTTTTTTAATGACATTCTTATCGCCAAAAGCTTTGATCAGGTGCGGCGTATAATAATAACCATGATTAGCTATGGTACACTCAATATTTGCCAGCTGCAACGGAGTAGCTTCCAGCTCACCCTGGCCAATAGCCAGTGATATAATAGATGTTGCACGCCAGTGGTTAGCGCCAAACACGTTGTCATAATGCAAAGGTGTTGGTACATTACCCCGCCCCTCGTGCGGTAGATCGACACCCAGCTTAACACCAAAACCAAACTGGTTTACTTTCTCTTTCCAATCGGCAAAAGTACTGCGGGTGTTTTTACCCCCATGCTCGTTCATAATCTTATTGAACACGCTACAAAAGTAAACGTTACATGAACCGGCTATGGCTAATGACAGATCGGTAACGCCATGATGGTGGGTACACTTTACCATGTGATTACCAGCCCAATATCCTCCGTTACAGAAATAGGTGTCCTGCGGGGTTAATATACCTTGCTGCAAAGCAATCAATGCACTTAACGGCTTAAAGGATGAGCCTGGCGGATAATAAGCCTGTATCGGACGAATGAACAATGGGTTGTAAGGATCATCGTAAAGCTTGCTTACATTGTTTCCACGCTCACGGCCAACCATCAGGTTTGGATCATAGGTAGGGCTGCTTACAAAAGCTAATATTTCGCCGGTTGATGGCTCTATAGCTACAATACTACCAACCTTGTTTTTCATCAGCCTTTCGCCAAGCTTTTGTATTTTGCTATCTAAGGACGAAATCAAACGCTCACCCGCAACGGCAACGGTATCATAAGCCCCATTTGCAAATGACCCTTTAGGGATATTACGCGAATCCACCATCATATTCCTGACACCGCGCTGCCCACGTAAAAGATCTTCGTAAGCCTTTTCAACACCGGTACGGCCAATGTAATCACCCGGACGGTAATACCCATGCGAACGCTCGATATCCCGGTCGGTTACCTCACCAATATATCCTAAGAATTGCGCAGCAGATGAATCGGGGTAAGTGCGTATGGTACGCGGCTGCACACTGAAGCCAGGAAACTCTGACATGCGCTCCTGTAATGAAGCCCAGAGCCTGGCAGGCAGCTGTTTCTCAAAAGTTGATTCGCGGTAAGGTGAATATTTTACCGCCTTGGTAAAACGCTTATCGAAACCGGCTTTATCAATGCCTATCATCCGGCAAAACTCCAGCGTATCAAATGCTTTAACTTCGTTGGGTATTACGGTGATGTCATAAACCGGCTCGTTTTGTACGAGTATCTTGCCGTTGCGGTCAAGTATAGGTCCGCGGGCAGGATATTGTATAAAACGGCGAATAACATTGCTCTTAGACGCAAGTAAATACTTATCGTCCATAATCTGCATATAGAAAAGACGGGCCAGCAATACAACGATAAGCGTTATAAATATACCGGCAATAACATATCTGCGCGCAAAAAAAGTATTCATTTCCGTTCCCTGCTTCTAAAAAATAGGAAGCCTGATATCAACATCAAAAATATAGTAAAAATTGAACTAAATATAAAACGGATAAAGGTGTAACGTATTTCAGATAGCCTGAAAACTTCGAGGTTGAACAGAAAAAAATGATGGAAAAGGGTAAGTATAGTGGCGTAGGTAAAAAACCACCGAAAACCCATTACACTTAGTGTGGGCTCGGGTTCGTTATCAAAGCCATCCTTTTGCACAGTGATACTGATAAACATAACGCGAACCATCGCCAGCAATACACAAGCTGATGCATGTAAACCCGGGGTATCGTAAAAAGCATCAATGGTAAGTCCTAATATAAATGACAGTAAGAATAACAGCAGGTTTGGCGTTTCAAACGGCAGCAGCAGTATAAAGATAATATACGGATAAGGCGTTGACAGATTGTACAGCGTCAGGTTTTTCAACAGGAATACCTGAAGAAATACCAGCGCCAAAAAGCGCAGAAGATTTATAAATATCGTTCTACTCATCTTTCTTTTGCTGTGCTTCCAGGGTAGCCTGTTCTAAAGCCATTTTATCTTTAATCACGTAAACATATTCCAACCGGCTAAAGTCGACAGATAAAGCCACTTCCATATTCAGGAAAAAGCCGCCGCTTTTAGCTTTAAGGTTACTGATCTTGCCGATTTTAATACCCGCAGGCCATAACGAAAATCCTGACGTTACTACATCTTCGCCCACATGCGGCTTAACATGGTTGGGGATATCTATCAGCAAACCGGTATGCGGGCCAAGTTCATCATCCCACACCATTGAGCCAATATCCCGTGTATCTGCCAGCATCGCACTCACTTTAGAGTCTTTGTGTAAAAACGACCTGATGGTGGCAAAATGCGGCGACACATTTACCACAATGCCCACTAAGCCCGAGCTGCATATTACCCCCATTTCTTTAGCAATACCTTCGTTACTGCCCCGGTTAATGGTAATGTAGTTGTTAGCCCGGTTCACCGAGTTGTTGATCACCTTGGCGGCAATATAAGTATAACGCTGATGGAATACAGTATCTGTGACCTCGTGTTTGGCTGCTGTATCTGCATAGAATGATGATGCCAGTTCGTTGTGCAACTTGGCATTCTCCTTCACCAGACTGTCATTTATTTCCCTTAGCGCAAGGTACTGGTTCAACTTATTTACACGGCCGTAAATGTTGCCCGTAACCTGGTTTGAACTATTGATGAAAGTAGCTTTTTGAAAAGAGTTGTACTTTATGTAAATAACCAGTGAACTTATCTCAAAAATCAGAAACAGGAAGAATGCGTTGTACTTGCTGATAAATATCAAAAGGTTACGCATGTCTCTGTAAGGATTGAGTGATAGAATGAATGAAGGTTTGAATAACTATTCTATCATTCCATCCTTCACTCATTCAGTCATTAAATTATTGCATTAAGAACTTAAAGTTACCAATATTTTTAAGGGCTGTACCGGTACCGCGTACTACAGCGCGAAGTGGGTCTTCGGCTACGTGTACGGGCAGCTTGGTTTTAGCAGCAACACGTTTATCTAAACCACGTAGTAACGCACCACCACCTGTAAGGTAAATACCGGTTTGGTAAATATCTGCCGAAAGCTCTGGCGGAGTGATCTCCAATGCTTTCAATATCGCTTCTTCAATTTTTGAAATTGATTTATCCAGGCAATGTGCAATTTCCGTATAGGAAACGGTGATCTGCTTAGGCACACCTGTCATCAGGTCGCGGCCCTGTACGGCAAAATCAGCCGGTGGATCTGCCAGCTCTGGCAAAGCTGCACCAACTTCAATTTTAATTTTTTCGGCAGTACGGTCACCGATCATAATGTTATGCTGACGGCGGATATATTGTACAATATCAGCATCAAAATTATCACCCGCAACACGGATAGACTGGTCGCAAACGATACCTGATAAGGCAATAACTGCAATCTCGGTAGTACCACCACCAATATCGATGATCATGTTACCCATTGGCTCTTCCACATCGATACCGATACCTACTGCAGCTGCCATTGGCTCATAGATCAGGTAAACCTCTTTGGCGCCTGCAATCTCGGCAGAGTCGCGAACGGCACGTTTTTCAACCTCTGTAATGCCCGAAGGGATACAGATCACCATACGCAAGGAAGGGAAAAACCAGCTTTTGCCTTTGTTGATCATTTTGATCATCCCGCGGATCATGTGCTCGGCAGCATCAAAGTCTGCAATTACACCATCTTTAAGCGGACGGACGGTACGTATCTTTTCGTGCGTTTTACCTTCCATCTGCATAGCCTGGCGGCCAATGGCTATTACTTTATTTGTCTGGCGGTCCATAGCCACTATTGATGGCTCGTCCACTACCACTTTATCGTTATGTATGATCAGGGTGTTTGCTGTACCTAAGTCAATCGCAATTTCTTGCGTAAAAAAGTTAAATAAACCCATTTAATGTCTTTTTCGAAATATCTGCAAAGTTTAAAAAAAATCCTCAATAACCCCTCACTAATCGCTTGCATTTAAAAGCGTTAAAAGTTACAGAATATTGTAGCTAAAATGAAAATTAGTGTTTAAAGTGCCTTACGCCTGTAGTCACCATCACCATATTTTTTTCGTTAGCCATATTAACCGAATCCTGGTCTTTTATAGAGCCGCCTGGCTGCAAAACAGCTGCAACACCGGCATTGCCTGCAATTTCAACACAATCCGGGAAAGGGAAAAAAGCATCAGAAGCCATTACCGATCCGTTTACATCAAAGCCAAAGCTTTTAGCTTTCTCCAACGCTTGTTTTAAAGCATCAACACGCGAAGTCTGTCCAACACCGCTTGCCAGCAACTGGTCGTTTTTAGCAAAAACAATGGTGTTTGATTTGGTGTGTTTTACAATCTTATTGGCGAAGTGCAGGTCTTTCAATTGCTCTTCGGTTGGTTTGCGTTCGGTAACAGCAGTCATTTGGGCAGGGCCTTCAATAATGCTGTCTTTATCCTGCTCTATAACACCGTTCAATAATGTTTTAAATTGCTTAACCGGCAGCTCAACGCGGTTACGAATTAAAATGATACGGTTCTTTTTAGCGGTAAGCACGGCAAGCGCCTCATCAGTATAAGCCGGTGCAATTAATACCTCAAAAAATAGTTTGTTGATTTCTGTAGCCGTAGCTTCATCAATTTCTTCATTAGCGATGATTACGCCACCAAATGCCGATACCGGGTCGCAGGCTAATGCATCTATCCAGGCATCTTTAATATGCTGGCGCGTAGCTACGCCGCAAGCGTTAGTATGCTTTAAGATAGCTACAGTAGGATCATTAAACTCGTCAATCAGCGCTACAGCTGCGTCAACATCAACTAAATTATTGTATGAAAGCTCTTTGCCGTTAAGCTTGGTGAACATGGCATCAAGGTTGCCATAAAAAACACCTTGCTGATGCGGGTTTTCGCCATAACGCAATACCTGGCTTTGCTGAATGCTTTGTTTAAAAACAGGCATCTGCTCATCCTGGTTAAAATATTGAAATATGGCCGTATCGTAATTTGAAGAGATATTAAAAGCTTTTAAAGCATACTTTTTACGGTCTTCAATATCAGTTTCGCCATTCTTTTCTTTAAGCAATGCTTCAAAGCCCTGGTAATCGTCTTTTGAAGATATGATGACAACGTCTTTATAATTTTTAGCTGCTGCACGGATCAATGAGATACCGCCGATGTCAATTTTCTCAATTACATCATCATGACCTGCGCCTGATTCTACTGTTTCTTCAAACGGATAAAGATCAACGATCACCAGATCAATTTCCGGAATTTCGTATTGAGCCAGTTGCTGCAAATCCTGCTCCAGGCTGCGGCGGCCAAGTATGCCACCAAAAACTTTGGGATGCAATGTTTTCACCCGTCCACCTAAAATTGATGGGTATGAGGTAAGGTCTTCAACCGCTACTACCTCGGCTCCAAGGCTACGTATAAAAGCTTCTGTTCCGCCGGTTGAGTATATCGTGACACCCAGGCGTTTAAGCTCGTTGATAACCGGTTCAAGATGGTCTTTGTAATAGACTGAAATTAATGCGTTTTTGATTTTTACGGGCTGACTCATTGACAGGAATTTTCGAGCCGCAAAAGTAGTTATTTTTAAGCGATTATTTTACCTTATGGTTATGATTTTATCAGCAACACAGGACGTTAAATACCCATACAATAATTTATATATCTGCAAGGTTTAAATATTATTAATAAAAAAGTATCAATTTTTAAAATATTAATGCTTATATTATTTGTATATATGACGTTTAATTGCGTTTTCGACCCCACTTATGTTTAAGCAAGACCCACATAGTTTACAAGCTATTGAAAGGTTTTTAAATTTAAATATTGACAAAGCTTTTGAGCTGCAAGAAATCACTATGCTTACTGCGGCAATGTGCGATGTTCCTGCAGCTGTGATCGGCCTTAAAAATGATAATAACCTGTATGCTACTATCTTGCCGGGCTTTGATTTTACCAAAGAAGCAATTAGTACTAACTTTTGCAATTATGCAATTGAGCATGGTAAACTGCTGATCTCAAATGATACGTTAACCGATAAGATCTTTAAAGGCAACAGACATGTAAGCACTAAGGATATTCGTTTTTATGCCGGGCTACCGCTTAGCTCGCATAACAACCCATGTTTTGGCAGCCTGTATGTATTAGATACGCAACCACGCAGGCTAACACCTGCTCAAATTCACTTGCTAAAGGTATTGGCTAAACGTATTGTGCAGATCATGGACTTTTCATCGAGCCTGCAAATTATGAAAGCTCAATTTTCTGAAACAAAAAGTTTAGAAACAAAGCTGCGCTCGTTTTTTGAAAGTTCGGCATCATGCCACTTGCTTATTGGAAAGCAAATGGAAATAATGGCCTTTAATAAAAAAACATATGATACCGTTGAGCGCATATATAATATAAAGGTTCACAGTGGGCTTAAAATAAACAGGATATTAAAAGGCGAGCCTTTAAGCAGGTTTATGTTTAATTGCTATACCGCCCTTGGCGGTAAGCCTGTAAAATATGAACGAAGGGTGGTATACAATACCGGCGAAGTTGCCTGGTGGCATTTAACCGCCGAACCATTTTATGGCCCAGACAATTTAATATCAGGCGTATCGATAAACGCCACAGACATTACAGAGCGTAAATTAAGCGAGCAACAGATCTCAGACAAAAATAAGATACTTGAAAAGATCGCCTATATACAGTCGCACGAGTTGCGCAGGCCGGTGGCATCTATACTTGGTTTTTTGGAGCTGTTTAAAACCAATAACTACCAGGCCGACCCCGAAGACCTGCAATTGCTGCAAAAAGTAACCGAAGAATTAGATGAAATGATACGTACAATAGTACAGTCTACCTATTAACTTTTGATCTTACTGAGCAAATGCTCAATCACTCGCGGAAAATGATGATGCTCTAACTGCTGACCTTTAAATTTCACAACATCCAGTGTATCGCCCGGCTCAATCCTGAATTTAGACTGGTGTATAATCTCGCCCTCATCAAATTGCTCATTTACAAAATGAATAGTAATGCCTGATTCTTCTTCCCCATTATCTAATATAGCCTGGTGTACTTTATCTCCGTACATGCCTTTACCGCCATACTTTGGCAATAATGCAGGGTGTATATTTATAATACGATTTGGAAATGCCTTCAATAATGACTGCGGTACAAGCCACAGGAAACCTGCCAGTACAATAAGATCAACCTGAAGGTTCTTTAACAGTTTAATCACATCATCGGTATGGTAAAACTCGTGCCGGTTAAATACATGTGACGGGATCTCGAAGTTATCGGCACGCTGCAATACATACGCCTGCGGATTATTGCTCAATACCAGCACCACCTCGGCAACTGAGCTGCGTTTAAAATGCTCAATAATTTTCTGGGCATTAGATCCTGAGCCTGAAGCAAAAATGGCAATTCGCTTTTTCAAATTAATAATTGTTTAATTAACACCTTCAAATATAAAATTTTGAAGCATACTTTAAAGGCAAATCAGATAATATGAGTTATTGCGGATGAACAAAGCTTAACTGGCGTATCACCCTGCGGGTAGTAGAAGTGTAGTAACCATCGCCTAAGGTTAGCACAAAAGAGTAACTTCCAAGGTTTTGGATCTTGGCATTGGTAAACGGATGGTTAAGTGTATCACGTGCTGTGCCGTCAAGAGTGGTATCGGCACATTGAATATCGCTGTTTAAATAAATACGGCCTTCGCCAAACTGCCATGAGCCTTTAGCCGTGTTTGACTTACAGGCAAAGTTTGCATAAGAACAGGTATTATCCGCATTAAAGACAAAGCTTTGCGACAGCGCACAATCATCTAATATAACACTGGATATTTGCTGAGAGCCTATATAAGTAGTAACCTGTACGGAAGCAAGTTCCCAGGGCTGCGCTGTTAAATAGTGGAACAAAAAATCCTGATTGTCTTTTTTACATGAGTTTGCCGCCATAGCTAACGTGCCAATGCAAAACAGGGCCAGTAAACGCTTTTTAAATGCCATTTGGGCAAAATTAACAATTATCAGTTTAGTTAACGGAATAACGGATGGCTTATTTTGTTTTGCTGGTTTAGCCCCACTTAAATATCCCCTAGTCCAAAGGACTGGAAAGCGGCATGGGGTGAGGCTTTATATCTCCCCTTTCATCACTACATCATCATCACTATCCTGCACCAGGTGCGCAAACTTATCCCAGAAACCATCTTTAGGCAATGGCGCTTTTATATCAATCGGCTCCTGCTTTACAGGGTGTATAAATTGCAGGCGGCGTGCATGCAAACTGATGCTTTTACGAAGGCTGCCACGCGGATACCCATATTTATTGTCGCCCACAATCGGGCAGTTAAGCGTTGAAAGCTGTACACGTATCTGGTGCGGCCTGCCGGTAACCGGGTTAACCTGCACCAGGTAATACCCGTTAAGCTCGCCGGCAAGGCGGTAATGCAATTCAGAACGCAAGCTTCCTTTCACCTCATGGCCATGTGCGGTGGTCACATTCTTTTTAGGATTTTTTATCAGCCAGTGTATCAGCGTACCATAAGGCGGATTAGGCCTGTTGCGCACTACAGCGTAATAGGTCTTACGCATCTGGCGTGTTTTAAACAACTCGTTCATCCTATCCAGCGCCTTACTGGTTTTGGCAAACATAATAACACCGCTTACTGGCCTGTCAAGCCGATGGATTACTCCTAAAAAAGCGCCATTGGGTTTGTTGTATTTTTTTGCGAGGTATTTCTTTACTTTTTCATCCAGCGGCTCATCGCCGGTATCATCTACCTGTACAATATCACCGGCGCGTTTATTCACGGCAATCAGGTGATTGTCTTCATATAATATATCGTCGTCAGTGATGGGTAGGTTCATTGCGTTGGTTGATAGTTAATTGTTCATAGATATAGCCATAAAGCAACAAGTAGCTTAGTCACATTGTTTACCATTAACCATCATCTATAAACTACATACTTTAGTTTAGTACTGTTCCTTTTCGTTAGGAAAATCTTCTGCTTTTACATCTTTAATGTAACCTTTAACAGCATTGTTCATGATATCATATAGATCGGCATATTGTCGCAGAAAACGCGGACGAAATCCTTTATTGATCCCCAGCATATCATGTATCACCAATACCTGCCCGCCGCAGTCGTGCCCGGCGCCGATACCTATAGTAGGGATCTGTAAACTATCGCTTACTTCTTTAGCCAGCTTGGCTGGAATTTTTTCAAGTACAATGGCAAAGCAGCCCAGTTCCTGCAATTTCAAAGCATCTTCTTTTAGCTTTTGGGCTTCAGCTTCTTCTTTTGCACGTACCGTATAAGTACCGAATTTATAGATCGATTGTGGTGTTAAACCCAAATGCCCCATTACCGGGATACCCGCGGTAAGGATACGGCTTACCGACTCGGCAATTTCTGCACCGCCTTCAATTTTAATAGCGTGTGCACCAGCCTCTTTCATAATACGGATAGCCGAGTTTAAGGCTTCTTTTGAATTACCCTGGTAAGAACCGAAAGGCAGGTCGACAACAACCAATGCCCTGTTGGCTGCCCTAACTACCGAAGATGCATGATAGATCATTTGATCTAACGTGATGGGCAAGGTAGTTTCATGGCCTGCCATTACGTTTGAAGCAGAATCTCCTACCAATATCACATCTATACCGGCATCATCAACAATGGTAGCCATTGAATAGTCATATGCGGTTAACATGGCGATTTTTTCGCCACGGTTTTTCATTTCCTGTAAACTGTGCGTGGTTACACGTTTAACCTCTTTATTTACTGACATGGGTAAAATTTTAGGTGCAGCAGCAAAGGTATAAACTACTTTTACAAATTATTTAAATTTTACATCTCAGAAACATTAAAATAACTTACCTTTGCGCCGTGAATACAGGGGTTTGTCACTTCAGTTTTCCTGCTAATCTTAAAGGCGCTTTAAATAGGTCCAACCGCCTCATTTTTAATCATTCAACTTTTTTAAAACATGACCAACTACACCAAGTTGCCGGCTGTATTATTACTGGCCGACGGAACTGTTTTTCATGGTAAAGCTGCCGGCAAAATTGGCACCACTACCGGCGAGATATGCTTTAACACCGGAATGACCGGTTATCAGGAGATCTTTACCGACCCTTCTTATTTCGGGCAGATCATGGTAACTACCAATGCACACATTGGTAATTACGGCATCAGTAACCAGGAAGTTGAATCTGACAAAATTCAGATTGCCGGCCTGGTTTGTAAAAACTACAACATTGCTTACAGCCGTAAACAGGCCGATGAGTCGATCCAGGATTATTTCCAGGAACAAAATGTAGTTTGTATCTCTGATATCGATACCCGCGCACTTGTTCGCCACATCCGCGATAAAGGAGCTATGAATGCAATTATCTCATCAGAGATCACTGACATTGAAGAACTAAAAGCTAAACTGGCCGCAGTACCATCAATGGATGGCCTTGAGCTATCATCACAAGTTTCAACTAACGAAACTTACACTTTCGGTGATGAAAGCGCACCATTACGCGTTGCGGTATTAGACCTTGGTGTTAAAAAGAACATCCTGCGCAATTTCTCAGACCGTGGCGTATTTGCTAAAGTTTACCCGGCAAAAACATCATTCAAAGAGATTGAGGAAGATTTTAAACCAAACGGTTACTTCATCTCCAATGGCCCTGGCGATCCATCTGCCATGCCTTACGCTATTGATACCGTAAAAGAAATTTTAGAAGCCGACAAACCAATGTTTGGTATTTGCCTTGGCCACCAGTTATTGGCGCTGGCTAACGGCATCCCAACCAAAAAAATGTTTAACGGACACCGCGGTTTAAACCACCCGGTTAAAAACGTGATAAAGAACCACTGCGAAGTAACTTCACAAAACCACGGTTTCGGTGTAGTGCAGGAAGCTGTTCGCGAATCTGATAAAGTAGAAATCACCCACGTAAATCTGAATGATCAATCTATTGAAGGTATCCGTGTGAAAGGCAAAAACGCATTCTCGGTACAATATCACCCGGAATCATCGCCAGGCCCGCATGATAGCCGCTATCTTTTCGACGACTTTGTCGAGATGATCAAAGGATAAATAGAAAGCCTTTCTGAAATTCAGAAAGGCTTTTTTGTTGCAAACATTTATTATATTACATTCCTAAAAGGTGTATCATGAAAAAGCCGGCAATCATAATTCTTCTGTTAAGCATCACTTTATGCGGTTACGCTCAAAAGAAAGCGTCAATTAATGATCTGGGTTTTATGAGCGGTACCTGGACTCAAAAACATGAATGGGGCGACATGGAAGAGTTTTGGGGGCCGCCTATGGGCAATAACATGATATGCAGCTTTCGTTGTGTAAAAGACGATAAAGCTATATTTTACGAGTTTATTGTGATAGAAGATACAGACGGTGTACCTGTAATGAAACTAAGGCACTTTAAGCCAGGAAACATTGCTTCGGAAGACAAAGGAAGCCCATTGTCTTTCCCGTTGATGTCGCTTGATACCAATATGGCAGTTTTCGAATCACCCGATCATTTAACGCAATTGATCTATCACCGAACAGGAACCCGAACAATGGATGCCTTACTCAAAACAAAAGGTAAGCAAGGCGAGTGGAAAACAGAAACGTTTAACTATTCGCTTAAATAACCCCACCCGCTTTGTAACAAATACTTGCTACTTGTGCATTTGATTTAGCAAAACTGTAATTTGCATGCGCTAACTTATTTATTGCATGAACAAACTATTGAGTACTGCTGTGTTAACAGCATTTGTGCTCTCTGCACAAGCCCAGCAGAACAATACCCTTACCGAAAAAGATTACGCCCGCGCCGAAAGTATGCTTGGTTATAACACCGAGCCCTTGGTTGACCGTGGCAGCGTTCGCCCGGGATGGTTAAAAGCTGACCGATTCTGGTACCGTGTACTAACCCCGCAAGGCAGCGAGTTTATTGTTGTTGACCCGGCCAAAGGCACACGCTCGCCATTATTTGACCAGCAGAAACTGGCTACTGCACTTTCAAACGCTAACGGTAAACAATACCAGGCAAACATGCTGCCCTTTCAGTCAGTCACTTTTTCAACTGATGAAACAGCCATACTTTTTGATGCAGATGGCAAGCACTGGCGTTACGATTTACAATCAGCGCAGCTAAGCCCTGCAGAAGCACCTGCACGCACCAAGGCTATGCCGGGTATGCGCATGGGCCGTGGTGCAGCCGGAAACCAGGTTTTATCGCCAGATGGCACAAAGGCCGCTTTTATAAAAGACTGGAACCTTTGGGTTAAGGATGTGAATACCGGCAAACAAACACAGTTAACTACTGACGGTGTTAAAGATTTTGGTTACGCCACTGATAATGCAGGATGGAAGTCAAGCGATGCTCCGATACTGCGTTGGTCGCCGGATTCAAAAAAGATAGCCACCTTTAAACAGGATCAGCGTAATGTTGGCGACATGTACCTGGTGACAACCAACGTTGGCCACCCTACCCTTAAACAATGGAAATATCCTTTACCCGGCGACAGTGTAATTGCTACCATTCAACGGGTAATTATTAATGTAGACGAGCCAAAGGTAATTACCCTACAGGTAGCTGCTGATCCGCACCGTGCTACATTAAGCGACGATATTGCCAGCAGCGGCACTTTTGACGATGTAGACTGGAGCCCTGATGCCTCTAAACTAGCATTTGTATCTACCTCACGCGACCATAAACAGGAAAAGATCCGCATTGCCGATGCCAATACAGGTGCCGTTCGCGAAATCTTCCAGGAAACTGTACCTACTCAATATGAATCAGGCTGGGGCAGTATCAACTGGCGCTATCTCGACCGTTCAAATGAGATCATCTGGTTTTCTGAACGGGATAACTGGGGACAACTTTACTTATATGATGCCAAAACCGGGAAGCTGAAAAACCAGATCACTAAAGGCAATTTTGTAGTAACTAAACTGTTAAAGGTTGACGAAGCTAACCGCGTAGTTTATTTCATCGCTGACGGATTGGAAGCTGAAAACCCTTACTTCAGCCAGTTATGTAAGGCTGATTTCAGCGGGAAGCATTTCACGGTACTTACCCCTGAAGCTGGTAATCATAACATCACCTTAGCACCAGACGGGAAATACTTTGTAGATAGTTATTCAAAACCAGATGTACCTCCGGTAACTGTATTGCGCAGTGCAGATGGCAAAAAGATTGCCGACCTTGAAAAGACAGATATATCGCGCCTTAAAGCCGCTGGCTGGAAACCGGCAATGCCTTTCTCGGTAAAAGCACACGATGGTAAAACCGATCTTTACGGTTTAATGTTCGTGCCGACCAATCTCGATCCTAATAAAAAATACCCGGTAATTGATTACATCTATCCGGGTCCGCAAGGCGGCAGCATAGGTAATTGGTCTTTTGGTTCTGCGCGTAATGATAACCAGGCCTTAGCCGAACTTGGATTTGTAGTGATAGCACTGGAGGGCACCAGCAATCCGCTGCGTTCAAAAAGCTTTCATGACATGAGCTACGGCAATATGGCTGAGAACACCCTGCCAGATCAGATCACCGGAATACAGCAATTAGCTAAACGCTATTCATATATGGATACCAGCCGTGTTGGTATATGGGGGCACTCGGGCGGTGGCTTTGCTACAGCAGGCGCCATGTTCCGTTATCCTGATTTCTTTAAGGTAGGCATCTCAGAATCGGGCAACCACGAAAACCGAAACTATGAGGACGATTGGGGCGAGCGTTACGATGGTTTAGCGGCTAACGCTGATTACGAAGCACAGGCCAACCAATTACTTGCTAAAAACCTGAAAGGTAAGTTAATGTTAGCCCACGGCATGATGGATGATAACGTACCACCGTACAATACCCTGTTGGTTGTTGAAGCCTTAGAAAAAGCTAACAAAGATTACGACCTGGTAATATTTCCTAACAGTCCGCATGGTTATGGCCCGTATTCGTCATACATGATGCGCCGCCGCTGGGACTACTTTGTGAAAAACCTGCTTGGTACAGAACCACCCAAAGAATACCTGTTAAAATCGAAAACTGATCCACGTAACGGTGAGCAGCGAACAGGCCGATAATTTATAGCAGAGACACAAATTTTGTGTCTCTGCTTGTTTATATGAACTTTGTTAAGCTTTGTAGCAACTTATTTATGAAGACATTTCCAACAATTACGTTCCTGCTTCTTTGTGTATGTAATGCATTCAGCATACAGATTGATTCTACGCTGCAAAAGAAGATACTTGCCATGTACAAGGAAGACCAGAAATGGCGTAAAGAATTAATCAAACTACAAAAAGACGACAGCGTACCATTTGACGAGAATATAATAAACAAGAAGATAAATGAGGCCGACAGCAGTAATCTTTTAGCAGCAAAAAGTATAGTCAGAAAATACGGTTTCCCTGGTAACTCGTTAGTTGGCGAAAACGGTAGCTCTGCATTTTGGGCAATCGTTCAGCATTGCGACAGTGATCCTCCTTTTCAAAAAAATGTGCTGCAACTGATGAAAGTACAGGTAGATAATCACAATGCCTCGGGTGAAGATTATGCCTTCCTTCAGGACAGGGTTTTAGTCAACCAGGGGCAAAAGCAGTTATATGGTACTCAAGTACGCATTGATTTAAAAACACATCGCGCTAAAGCAATGCCTATACAAGATTCGTTAAACGTTGATAAAAGAAGAAAAACAATTGGCTTACAACCTTTGAAAGTCTATTTGTCAACCTTTGAACAGCAATAGTCACCTCGGGTACAGCAATAAAAAGATAACGACTTCTGTAGAGACACAAGATCTTGTGTCTCTACTCTTTTATATCATTTTGTAAACTATTTCGTCACCAACACCACCACTTTATCAGGGTCATCAGCTTCCGGTTGCTCGACAGGAATGGTAAGTATACCTTTAGCCAATACTGCTTTAACCGACTGACCGGTTTTTAAAAGATATGCTTTTACAATCTTTTTATACGGGACCTGGCTTAATGTAACTGTGCCGTTTTCAGGTTTAAGCGGGTGTATGTAAACATTGCTTCCTTTTTGCGTTATCGCTCCCCATTTTTGCGGGCGAATATATCCGCCTGTTGTATGATAAATACTGCTGCCATAAGTTTTAAGCCATTCGCCCATCCAGTTAATACGATCAACAAACTCCGGCTGAATTTCGCCGTTAGGCATTGGCCCGATATTTAACAACAAGTTGCCACCATTACCTGCTGAGCGTACAAGCAGGTTAACAATTTGCGCAGGCGTTTTATAAGTAGTATCTGTTAAGTTAAAGCCCCAGCTATTATTCATGGTAGCACAGGTTTCCAGCGGCAGGTCTGATATTTTTTGAAAGCTGAGGCCATTGGTATTTTCACCGGGCAGGTCCTGCTCAAACATCTGGAAGTCCTCACCGGCAATGGGCGTCATGTGGTGATTATTGCCTATTAAGCATTGAGGTTGCAGTTTATGGATCAGGTCATAAATCTCGCTAATGTGCCAGTCGGCATTCACATCAGTTTCTTTTCTTGTTTTGCTTTCCGGTTCCATCTGGTCCCAGTAACCATCAAACCATATCCCTCCTATTTCGCCATAATTGGTCAACAATTCAGTCAGCTGGTTTTTCATAAACTGAATATAGTTGTTCCAGTCGCCACGGGTGGTGCGGCCGGTTCCCTTACCTGTACGGCCTGTCCAGTATTGGTAATCGTCACGCCGCCAGTCGAGCAATGAGTAGTATAGAAATAGTTTGATCCCTTGTTTATGGCATTCGTCTGCCATCATTTTAACAATATCCTTTTTATAAGGCGTGTGCATAATGTTAAAATCGCTGTACTTGGTGTCCCACATGCTAAAACCGTCATGGTGACGCGTAATCAGCGTAATATATTTCATGCCGCCCTGTTTGGCCAGGCTTACCCAGGCATGTGCATCAAAATCAATCGGATTAAAAAACTTCTCTAACCTTGTATAGTTCTTAACCGTGATATTGCGGTTATTCATTACCCATTCACCATCACCGGGAATACTGAACGGCCCCCAGTGAATAAATAATCCATACTTCTCGGCACGGAAACTATCCCTTGCGGCAAGATTAACAGCTGTAGGCTGATAAGGCGTTTGGGCATGAACGTATTGCGTCAACGCGATCAGTAATAAAAGCGATTTAAGAACTTTCATTGAGGTAAATAATGGTTTCACCGAATATCTGAAATTTTAAACAAACAATGTCATTGCGAGGCGAACGATAGTAAGCTGTGGCAATCTCATTCTACTTGGGATTGCTTCGTTCCTCGCAATGACGTATACATAAGGGGAGCTTCAAAACCAATAACCCCTCCCTAACCCTCCCAGGGGAGGGAATTTAGTCAAGCGGAGTATTGATGGACATTTAGCCCCACCTGAACCCTCCCCAGTCCATAGGACTCTTGTGGAGAAGGGAGGACTTTAATAAGCCGGGGGATTTTATTAGTCTTTTCCATACAGGCGCTTGGGGTTGAGGCTTTAAACCAAAACAGGCTTAAACGATGGCGCTTTGCGTTTTTTGCTTGCCTGCTCATAAGCATAAGCAAGGCTTATTAGCTCGCCTTCGTTAAATGCTGTGCCGAAGAATGACAATCCCATAGGTAAATCATGCCAGTGTCCCATTGGTACCGTGATATGCGGATAACCAGCCATTGCCGCAGGCGATGAAAAGGAAAAGCCGTTATCATAATCACCATTGGCCAGGTCAATGCAAATCGGGAAACCATTTGTAGGCCCAATAATGGCATCTAACTGGTTTTCCTGAAGCATCTTATCAATTATTGATCGCGATAACCCGTTCGACTTTTTCAATGCTTCCAAATATGCAGGGGTATTCAGATCGCCTTTTTGCTCGGCATCTTCAAATATCTCCTGTTTAAAAAATGGCATCGCCTTAGCCTCATTCTTTTTGTTAAAAGCAATCAGCTCTGTCAGTGTTTTGTATTTAGCGTTCGAGGTGCTTAGGTAGGCATTTAACCCGGCTTTAAACTCGTAAAGCAAAACCTGGTACTCGGCACGGCCAATTTGCTGTAGTTCTTTGTTCAACTCTATTTCAACAATAGTAGCCCCTTTGCTACGCAGCACTTCCAATGCCTGGTGCAAAAGTGCCAGGGTTGGTGCGTTGGCTTTAAGCGCAGTTTTCTCTAACCCTAAACGTTTACCTTTTAATCCGTTGGCATCGCAAAAACGGGAGTAGTCTTTTTCAAATTTTGCATTGGCAGCCTGGGTATAAGTGTCTGCGCTATCTGACCCGGCTAAGGCGCCCAATAGTATCGCAGCATCCTTTACAGTACGTGCCATAGGCCCGGCAGTGTCCTGTGTTTTTGAAATCGGGATAATACCTGTGCGGCTTAACAAACCTACGGTAGGTTTAATACCGACAATACCATTAACCGATGATGGCGACACTACCGATCCATCTGTTTCGGTACCTATGGCTACCGTACACAAATTGGCAGCAACCGCTGCACCCGAGCCCGAGCTCGACCCGCTTGGGTTACGGTCAAGCACATAAGGGTCTTTTGTTTGTCCGCCACGGCTGCTCCAGCCGCTGGTAGAATGCTCCGAACGGAAGTTGGCCCATTCGCTCAGGTTTGTTTTTCCCAAGATCACAGCACCAGCCTCTCTCAGTTTTTTAACGATAAAGGCATCTTTGTTAGCATGGTTGTCCATTAGTGCTATAGAACCTGCTGTAGTCAGCATTTTATCGCCGGTATCAATGTTATCCTTTATTAAAACCGGGATACCATGTAATGGCCCGCGCACTTTACCTGCGGCACGCTCTTTATCCCGGGCATCGGCAATAGATAAGGCATCTTTATTCAGTTCGATAACTGCATTCAGCCTAGGTCCGCTTTTATCAATGGCAGCAATACGTTTCAGGTACATCTCACATAGGGTACGGGATGTCAGTTTTCTGTCGCGCATTTTTTGTTGCAACTGATCTATCGTTGTTTCATTCAGCTCAAATGTGTCTTTAGCTGTTGATGGTGTATGTCCGGCCGCTTCGCTTGCAGATACGCCGCTCAGTACAGCTCCAATAGTTAATCCGGCTAACGAGCCGGTTTTAATGAAATTTCTTCTTTGCATTATTTAGTTAATAGTTAGTCAGTAGTTTTTTGCGCCCATAATATCGCCCACATGATGTTCTTCCAGATCACATCAACCGCATCAAAACCAGCAGTCTCCAGTTCCTTTAAATGACATATTACAGGCGTATGATAATCATGCGCATCCTGGTGCTCCATCCACATCTCCCAGTCGGCCTCGGTCGAACCCAGTTTTAAAGCTTCGTTCTTCCAGCGACTAATGTGCTTCTCGTAAATCTCTTCGGTTATTCCGCGTGTCTGGTCGGCAAAAACAAATACACCGCCCGGTTTAAGC
The DNA here is from genome assembly GCF_028736115.1 of Mucilaginibacter sp. KACC 22063. Lineage (NCBI taxonomy): Bacteria > Pseudomonadati > Bacteroidota > Sphingobacteriia > Sphingobacteriales > Sphingobacteriaceae > Mucilaginibacter > Mucilaginibacter florum. Next base: position 4,055,148 of record NZ_CP117877.1, read on the forward strand.
ATCCGGAATATCTTTTTGTATAAGTCTGCCTTTTGGCTGTCTGCAATGTGATGTATTGCAATGCTTGAAATCACCAGGTCAAAGCTTTGTGCGGGGAAGTCGAGATCATTAAAATCCTGCTGATGATAGCTGATATTGTCATGGTCTTTAAAGCGCAAGCGGCATTCGTTTAAAATATCTGCCGACAGGTCAAGCGCATGGATTTGTGCATCGGGAAAATGCTGTAAAGCTGCTTCTGTTAGATTGCCCGTTCCGCAGCCTAAATCTAAGATATTTCTTGGTTGTAAATCATCAGGAATATAATGAAAGATGTTATAGAACATCTCATTGTAACGCGGCACACAGCGGCTGATCAGGTCTGTATAGCGCGAACTTAGCTGGTCATAAAAGCTTTCAACAGATTGCATGTCCTAAAGTTAATGGTTCGTGGTTAATAGTTCATAGTTAATGATATATTCTTCTGCTGATGGGTTGATCCATTAGCCATTAAGTATGAACTAACTAATAAATTTCCTTATCTTCACCGCCCAAATAGAATTTTGCAAAATGAAACTTTTAGAAGGAAAAACTGCATTAGTTACCGGTGCTTCAAAAGGCATTGGCCGTATGATAGCTCAGAAATTTGCCGAGCATGGCGCTAATGTGGCATTTACCTATTTATCATCGGTAGAAAAAGGCCAGGCGCTTGAGCAGGAATTGCAGGCTTATGGAACTAAAGTAAAAGGCTACCGCTCTGACGCTTCGAAATTTGACGAAGCCGAAAAACTAATCAATGATATTGTTGCCGACTTTGGCACACTGAATATAGTAGTGAACAATGCGGGCATCACTAAAGATAACCTGTTGCTGCGTATGAACGAAGAATCATGGGACGATGTAATCAGCGTTAACCTTAAATCGGTTTTCAACGTTACCAAAGCTGCATCTAAGATCATGATGAAAAATCGTGGTGGTTCATTCATTAACATCAGCTCTGTTGTTGGCGTAAATGGCAATGCAGGCCAGGCAAACTACGCGGCATCTAAAGCTGGTATCATCGGTTTCTCCAAATCAATTGCTAAAGAATTAGGTTCACGTAATATCCGTACCAACGTGGTTACTCCGGGTTTTATCAAAACTGAAATGACCGACGTTTTAGACCCTAAAGTGGTTGAAGGCTGGGAAGCAGGTATCCCGCTTAAACGTGGCGGCGAAGCAGGCGAAGTTGCCGATGTTTGCGTATTCCTGGCATCAGACATGTCATCATACGTTACAGGGCAGGTGCTTGGCGTTGACGGCGGTATGTAATTGTTAAAAATATGGGTGAAGCTTCGATTGCTGAAACCATTATAAATATGGCTACTGAAAGAGGGGCGGATAAAAGTATCTGCCCCTCTGACGTTGCAAGGGTTTTGTTTCCTGCCGATTGGCGCAAGCACATGGACGAAATAAGGGCCGAAGCTGTAAAGCTTAATCAACAAGGTAGGGTATTAATCACTCAAAAAGGTGAACCCATTGATACTGCAACCATTAAAGGCCCGATCAGGATACGCATTGTTGAGGCTTGATAAAAGCCGCTAATATTAGGTTGCCATAAACCATCTCCACAATATTTTTTGCATTTTGCAGTCGTAATAAATCACGCATAGCGCTTTAATGCTTCTATTTTCTATAACATGGGGTACAATTTCCGGATGGTGGACGTTAGCTTGTCTGGCTGCAGGGTTGTTGTATGCCTGGTTAATGTATCGCAAGCCGGTAAGCCTGAACAGGACCTATCGTTATTTATTGGCATCGGCGAGAGGGATAGCCGTATTTCTGATCTGTTTTTTATTGCTTTCACCGCTCGTAAAGTCTGTCAATTATCAACCGCAAAAACCACTTATCCTGATTGCACAGGATAATTCTGAATCCATTGCACGCTTTGAACCTTCTAATACCGACAATATCAGTTTATCTGTAAACGGACTGGCTAAACTAAAGGAAACATTAGGCGCCGATTATGATGTACGCGAGTTTAATTTTGATGGAACCCTCAAACCCGGGCTGACAAAAAAATTTAATGGCAGGCAAACTAACATTGCTGCGGCTATACGCCAGTTGAACGACCAGTTTGTTAATCAAAATATTGGTGCCGTAATATTGGCTACAGATGGCATTTATAACCAGGGCAGCAACCCGCAATACGAAGCTAAAAACTTTAAAGCGAATATATATACAGTTGCTATGGGCGATACTACCCCCCGCCGCGATCTGCTGATCAGTAATGTAAACTACAACAAAACAGCTTTTTTAGGCAACGACTTTGAGCTTGAACTTTTAACCGAAGCTTACATGAGCAACGGCGAAACCATGCATGTAACCATTACCGAAGGTGGCAGGCAGGTTTACAACAGCAACACCGCTATCAAAAGCAACAACTTCCATAAACTGTTGCCTGTAAAACTTACAGCCGATAAAAAGGGTCTGCGAAAGTTTACTGTCAATATATCACCTGTTAAAAACGAGGTTTCAACAGGAAATAATACAGAGACTATTTATGTAGAAGTGCTGGATGCGCACCAAAAGATCTTGTTAATTTATAATAGCCCTAACCCGGACATTGGCGTAATAAAACAAGCCGTTGAAACAAACCGCAATTACGAGATCAAAACTATTTCGGTTGATGACCTGGCTAAGGTTAAACTGGCCGATTATAGCCTGATTATGCTGCACCAGGTGGAAACGTCCCGTTACCCCCAATTGCAAAAGTTTATTGCAGATAGTAAAACCCCGGTATGGGTAATGGCGGGTGCACAAAGCACCATATCAGATTTTAATCAACAACAAAAGATCACGCAGCTGGCAGCAAACCGCCCGGATTTGCAGGAAGTATTTGCAGCACCGCAAACCGGCTTTGCCAACTTTACGCTAAGCGACTCTACCCTGCAACGCATCGCACAGTTTCCGCCACTGCTGGCACCTTATGGCAGTTACACGCCAAATAATTCGGCTGCTGTTTTATTTAAACAGAAAATAGGCAGCCTTACCACAAATTATCCTTTGCTTGCCTTTGCCGATGAGCGTGGTAAACGCACAGCAATCTTTACTGGTGAAGGCCTGTGGCGTTGGGGCTTAAACGAATACCAGGCGTATGGCAACCACCATGCTTTGGAAGAGCTTTTGTCACAAAGTATACAGTACTTAACGGCTAATGCCAACCAGCAGCGGTTCAGGGTTTACACCACAAAAAATGTGTTTAACGAAGGCGAACATGTCATCCTCAATGCAGAGTTGTATAATGATGCCTTAGCTTTAACCAATACACCCGATGTAAAGCTGGAACTGAAAGACCAGTCGGGTAAAAGCTATAGTTATCTGTTTACCCGCACAGGGCTAAGCTATCAATTGGATGCCGGCCTGTTAACACCCGGCGATTATTCCTATAATGCCATCACACAATTAGGTAAACAACAGTTAAAGGCACAAGGGCAACTTAGCGTGAGGCCGCTTGAGCTTGAAACCAGGCAGAGTACCGCAAATCATCAGCTATTGGCTAACATGTCCAGGCAATCGGGCGGTGCAATGGTATTGCCTGCAGATATCAGCAAGCTTGCAGCGATGATCCGTAAAAATGAGAACATTAAGACCGTTGTTAACGAAGACCGCCAGTATAAAGAACTGATTGACATGAAATGGGTGTTTATAATCATACTTGCCCTGATAACAACCGAATGGTTTTTACGCAAACGCGAAGGAGAGATATGACATTGAACGTAAGCACCATTATTGAAATACTCGGTACCGTTGCGTTTACCATATCAGGTGTGTTTTCGGCAATGCAAAAAAGGCTGGATGCGCTTGGCGTAGTCATCATTGGGTTTATTACAGCAATTGGTGGCGGTACCATCAGAGATGTATTAATTGGCTACACACCTGTAAGCTGGATGCGGAACATTGATACTCCGCTTATCATACTGGTTACTGCCTTTGTTACCATTCTGTTTAAAAAGCATATCAAAAGCTTTAAGGTAACGCTGTTTTTATGCGATGCACTTGGACTGGGATTATTCACCATTATCGGTATACAGCGGGGGCTCAACGTTGGCCTGCATCCGGGTATTTGCGTAGCCTTAGGTACCATAACAGGTTGCTTTGGCGGTGTTATCCGCGACATTTCGCTTAACGCTATACCCATGATATTTCGCCGGCAGGAGATATATGCAACAGCCTGCATCATCGGCGGCAGTATCTACATCTTAATGCTTCATGTCATAGATCCTAATATAGCAAAGCTGATAGCCGTAGCCATTGTATGCAGCATCAGAATATTAGCTGTGAGGTATAAAATTAAATTGCCGGTAGGGTGAATCGGAGGTGTGAGGTGCCTGTTGCGGGTTGCCGGTTAAAACAAAAGTTTTTTGTTATTCTGTCCAAAGGACTCATTTGGGAATGAATGTGGGGAATCTATTGTGAGACAAGCATGGCATAAAAGATCTCTCGTTACGCTCGAGATGACATAGTTGATAAAAAACGGTGTTGTCATTTCGAACGTACGTGAGAAATCTATCTAAGTGTGATAAAGCATGTCTTAAAAGATCTCTCGCTATGCTCGAGATGACAAAATCAAAATCAATTGTCATTTCGTCCCAAGGACTCCTTTGGAGAACGTATGTGAGGAATCTATCTAAGAATGACAAGCATCCCGTGAAAGATCTCTCGCTACGCTCGAGATGACATCTTGATTAAATCGTGTCATTCAAAAATTCCATATCAGGATTTAAAGATTTGATCAAAGCGATCTTCTTTTCCCGTCGCCATTTCTTAATCTCTTTTTCTCTTTCAATTGCATGCTCAATATGGGTATGCCGTTCAAAATACAAAAGATGATAACAATAATATTTGCCAGCGAAAGTAGAGGGATTTCCTTTATTTGTATGATGTTCAATTAATCTTCTTTGAAGATCGTTGGTTACACCAATATACAATACTGATTTAGTTGGATTAGTAGTTATATAAACGTAGAAATTATAATTCCACACTATTCCGTTTCTTATCTATTTTTTTTAAAAACTACTCTGCTTTCTTTTCGCGTACAATCACAAAAACATCCTCATTATCTTTTTTCATAAGGTACTTTTCACGGGCGAATTTTTCAAGCTGGGCTTTGTCTGAGGTAAGCTCCTGAAGGTCTTTAGAAACACGCTCGGTTTCTTTAAGATAAAAATCACGTTCCTGTTTTAATTTACTTAACTGGTCGTGGTATTGGTATTGCGAAAAGATGTCGTTCTTATCAAAAAAGATCATCCATACCACAAATGCCACTGTAACCAGGAAGAACTTATTGCGCAGCAGATCAAGCAGGCGTTTCATATTGGGTTCAGAAATGTTCAGCATAAATTTAACGAAATAACTTTAACTATTGCAATACCCTATCCACGTCTATTTTCGCCCCGCCTGTTGTTACCAAACCTGCGTTTATTGTTTTTGTTTCGCTCACTTGAAGATGGCTTGTTATGATTCGGATTATTTTTCAAATCAAGTGCAATGCGCTCCTGTTTGGTCAGCTCTTTTAATGGAAAAGGGTGCGACTCAATTACCGGAATTTCTTTAGCAATCAGCTTCTGAATATCCTTTAACAAATCTTTTTCTTCCTCATCGCAAAAAGCAAAAGCTACCCCATTTGCCCCTGCCCTGCCTGTACGGCCAATGCGGTGCACATAAGTTTCGGGTACTTCGGGTAACTCATATTGTATCACATGCGCCAGGTCGTCAACATCAATACCGCGTGCAGCAATATCTGTAGCTACCAATACGCGCGTATCGCTGTTTTTAAAATTAGTAAGCGCGCGCTGGCGTGCATTCTGCGATTTGTTGCCATGTATGGCTTCTGCGGTAATGCCTACCCTGGCCAGATCTTTCACTACTTTATCGGCGCCATGTTTGGTACGTGTAAACACCAGCACCCGGCCAATGGACTTGCTATCCTTTAATAAATGGGCAAGCAATGCTCTTTTATCGCCTTTGGCCACAAAGTATACGGCCTGCTTAATGGTATCTGCCGTAGAAGACACCGGTGTAACCTCCACCTTCTCGGGCTTATTAAGGATGCTGTTGGCCAGCTCCTGAATTTCTTTTGGCATGGTAGCCGAAAAGAAAAGCGTTTGCCTTTTGGCAGGAATTTTTGCGATGATCCTTTTTACATCGTGCACAAAGCCCATGTCCAGCATCCGGTCGGCTTCGTCGAGCACCAAAATTTTAAGGTGGCCAAGATGAATAAAGCCTTGGTTGATCAGGTCGATCAAACGACCCGGTGTTGCTACCAGGATATCAACTCCTCTCCGCAAAATTTCTGTTTGCGGATTTTGCGATACTCCACCAAATATTACCGTATGCTTTAAACCGGTGTGCTTACCGTATGCTGTTAAGCTATCGGCTATCTGTATGGCCAATTCCCTTGTAGGTGTAAGTATCAAAGCCTTTATGGCTTTAGGCTCTTTATGATTAGTCCGTTCCTGATGCAATATTTGTAACAGCGGAATAGAAAATGCTGCAGTTTTACCCGTCCCTGTTTGCGCGCAACCCAATAAGTCTTTACGTTGTAAAATGATCGGGATTGATTGTTGCTGAATAGGGGTTGGAGTAGTATATCCCTCTGTTTTTAAAGCCTTGAGGATGGGCTCAATTAAATTAAGATCTTGAAATGACATGTAATGATTTGTAATATAAGCATCTGGCTAAATGGAGGGTATGTGTTAAAATCAGATTCCAGACTTGCCGCAAAGATACGCATTTGTTTTACAAGTAGTGTGTCACAAAGATGCAGGGCATTAAATCAGACAAACAAGCATGATTCAACTAGCACGGCCAATCTTACGGCCGCTTATGATTGTTAATACAGCACCTATTAAAAAAATGATCCCTGTTCCAAAACCGTATAACTTCATATCAGGATAAACAAAGGCACTTGCAATAAAAAGCATACCCATAGTTACATAAATAAATGCAGCACGGTAATAACTACCTTTGGCTTTTGCAGGGATATTTTTGTTCCTGCTAATCATGCCATTAATCATTCTTACCTTTTCGGCACAGTGTTCAGAGCATACGATACCATCCTCAATTTCGATAGCGCAAAGCGAACAAACACCTTTATTACAATTTTTACAAATGGCATTAGCTTGCTGAGTGCTGTGAGTATAACAGTGCATGGGGAGGGTATTAATTTACTGCAATTTAAAAATAACTGAAAAATCCCCGATAAATCGGGGATTTTATTTATGATAAAAACTAACCAGTTTAAGCTTATCAACTGGTATTGATATTTGACTTAAATTACTTTTTAACGTATTTGAAGCTTTTACCAATGAATTTTGCGTTTTCGCCTAATTCTTCTTCTATACGAAGTAACTGGTTGTATTTTGCGATCCTGTCTGAACGTGATGCAGAACCGGTTTTAATTTGTCCGCAATTTAATGCAACAGCTAAATCAGCAATGGTAGCATCTTCAGTCTCGCCAGAACGGTGGCTCATTACCGAGGTATAACCATGTGTTTGTGCTAATGATACCGCATCAATAGTTTCGGTTAATGAACCAATTTGGTTTACCTTAACCAGGATAGAGTTAGCTGTATGGTTATCTATACCTTGTTGTAAACGTTTAACGTTAGTTACAAATAAATCGTCGCCTACTAACTGTACTTTATCACCGATTTTTTCGGTTAATAATTTCCAGCCATCCCAATCATCTTCAGCCATACCATCTTCGATAGAAATGATCGGGTATTTAGCAGCTAATGAAGCCAGGTATTCAGCTTGTTCAGCGCTGGTACGTATAGCACCTTTTTCGCCTTCAAACTTGGTATAATCATATTTACCGTCTTTGTAAAACTCAGAAGCAGCACAGTCAAATGCCAGGTAAATATCTTCGCCTGGTTTGTAACCTGCTTTTTCAATCGCTTTTAAAATGGTTTCAACACCATCTTCAGTACCTTCAAAGGTCGGAGCAAAACCACCTTCGTCACCTACTGCAGTTGAAAGGCCACGGTCATGCAAAATCTTTTTAAGATTATGGAATACCTCTGTACCCCAACGTAAAGCTTCAGAGAATGATGGAGCGCCAACCGGCATAATCATAAACTCCTGGAATGCGATAGGTGCATCAGAGTGAGAACCGCCGTTTACGATGTTCATCATCGGGATTGGTAAAGTGTTAGCGTTTACACCACCAATATAGCGGTATAAAGGCTGGCGGCTTTCTTGTGCAGCAGCTTTTGCTACAGCAAGCGAAACACCTAAAATAGCGTTAGCGCCTAATTTACCTTTATTAGCTGTACCATCAAGGTCGATCATGATCTTGTCGATAGCGTTTTGTGCAAACACATCAACACCCTGAAGTTCTTTAGCAATAATATCGTTTACGTTAGCAACGGCTTGTAAAACACCTTTGCCCATGTATTTAGATTTGTCGTTGTCGCGCAGCTCAACAGCCTCGTGTATACCGGTTGAAGCACCAGATGGTACTGCAGCACGGCCAAGTGCACCGTTCTCGGTTAATACTTCTACTTCAATGGTAGGGTTTCCGCGCGAGTCTAAAATCTGGCGGGCATGGACATCAATGATCAAGCTCATTTTTAATTACTTTTATGTAAGTGTATATGATACAATATTTCGCGTGCTAAGATAAGTCAAAAACTTAAATTGAAAAATGTAAAGTTTGTTACATTAAAAACAACTTTAGGCAAAGCAGGTTTACAGCAATTTTAAATTAGTCTTTTATAGTAGGTAGTTGTGCGCCAGGTTTTTTGCGCTGTATAGAATACATCACCATCAGCATCATGTTGTTCTTATCATTAGAAATGGTTGTACCGTTATTAAACTGATTGATCCACCCCGCTTGTACGTTCAGCGCTTTAGTAAACTGGTAGCCTAATAAAGCGCAAACACGGTTACGTTCGAAATTAGGCGCCTTATTGTTAAAGAATACCTCGTCAAATACAGACAGGAAAACAGTATTAGGATCGAATTTGGGATGATTAATAGGCAGCAATGCATTTATCCTGTAACGGAACCTGTTGCGATAAACACCGCTTAGCCAGCGCTGCTCGGCACGGTAACGGTGCTCTAATTTTACACGGCTTACAAACTGCACCGAAGTAAACTGCTCCCATAGCCGTGTTTCACCTGTTATAGGTCCTTTGCCTAAATCCTGATAGTCATATGTGGTATACCGACCAGTTCCAATTAACGCATAAGCATTATTATCGAAATTATAGCTAACACCACCCTTAACTTCATAATAGAAAAACTTGCGGAACAGCGTTTCATCTGTACGACCCTGTAATTCGGCATAACCACCCCAACGGTGGTCTGTGCTGCCGGGCAGTATAAGCGTTGCCAGTCCCCATGTTCCGGTTTTATTAGATTGCGAAAAGACTTTTGCTGATAAGCAAATCAAGAATACAACGACAAAAAATCTGGTATAAAACATTTGCGGCTAATGTTAAATTAATATTAACATTAGCCGCAAATATAATATTGTTATTAACAAATTATTGAAGTAGCATTAAGCTTCCCATTTAAAAGTTTTTACGGCAACTGCATAAATACCAATACCCCAAACCAACAAAATCAACAGTTGATGAGTAACGTCGGTTAGTCCGGCACCTTCAAATGCTACCTGACGCATGGCATTGTTTAAGTGCGTTAATGGCAAAAAATTACTTACCGGCTGCAGCCATTTTGGAAACGCAGTGACTGAGAAAAACGTACCCGACAATAAGAACTGCGGCAGGGTGATGATGTTTGACAATGGCGGCACCGAGCTTTCGTTTTTGGCGATGCCAGATACTGTAAATCCGAAGCCCATAAAAATTATAAGCCCTATCAACGCCAGTATCAGCATGTTGATAACCGTTACCCAGCCATGTATCAGTGTAAAACCAAAGGCAAAGTGACCAATAGCGATAATGAAAATAGCGCCTGCCATAGCAAAAGTTACACGGGCTATCATTTCGCCCAGTACGATGCTGTATTTTTTTACCGGTGTAGCAAAAAATCTTTTGATCACCAGTGTTTGGCGAAGGCTTAAAAACACGAAAGCCGTGCCAAACACGCCAGTGCTTAAGAGGGAAAAACCCAGTTGTCCGGGCAGTATAAAATCAATGTATTTATACTCGCGGCCACTGATGGTTGCCTCATGCAGTTCGGCTACAGGCGGCGGAGCAGTGTTACCTGCGGTATTGATCTGGTAAAAAATACTTTGCAGCAATGACCTTAAAATATTGCCTTTCTCTGCAGAAGCCTTTGTATATTTTACATTGACTGAAAAGGGCGGTCGGGCATTGTTCCTTTTGATATCGATCACGGCATCAATACTGCCTTTTTCTAGGTTCTTTTGCATATCCGCGGCAGATTGGCTGGTGATCAGGTTAACTACGCTTACCTTTTTAAGCGCCTGGTAAACAGGGTTAATAGTATCGCTGCCTTTAACCACGCCAACATCTACTTTAACACCGCCGCCGCCAATATTGGCAAACACAATAATAAAAATTAGCGGAAAAAGTAAGCTGAACACCACCGCCGAAGGGCTGCGTAATATAGAGCGCAAACTGGCTTTTGCAATAGCCATTGTTGCGTTAAAGTTGCTGTAATTATTTGTCATTGAATTTGTGATTGATGATTTGCCTCACCCCAACCCTCTCCAACTGGAGAGGGAGTATTAAATTATTTTATAAAAATTAATGTACGAGCTAATAACAAAGCCCTCTCTTCTGGAGAGGGTTGAGTGGGGCTATCACGCTTCCCGCCACTCCTTACCTGTAAGGTTAATGAACACGTCTTCCAGGTTGGCCTGTTTCACTTGCTTTTTACGTTCAAACCCTGAAGCCACCAGCTTATCAATAAATTTATCGGGTGTATCAATACCAATTACCTCGCCGCCGTCAACAAAAGCTACACGGTCGCAAAGCACTTCTGCTTCGTCCATATAATGGGTGGTAATCACTACTGTTGTGCCGTTGTTACGTATTTCTTTTATCAGGTCCCAAAGGTTACGCCTTGCCTGCGGATCGAGGCCGGTTGTCGGCTCGTCCAGGAAAACAATACGCGGATTGTTAATTAATGTAGTGGCAATAGAAAAACGCTGTTTTTGTCCGCCGGAAAGATCCTTGTATTTTGCCTTGGCTTTTTCGGTAAGGTTTACCTTCTCCAGCATTTCTGCCGAACTTACTTTGATGCCGTACAAACCCGAGAACAGTTCTATTAATTCTGAAAGATTAAGGTTAGGATAGTATCCGGCTGCCTGTAATTGTACGCCGATTCGTTTTTTAATACTGTCGGCATCTTTATCTACATTAAAGCCGTCTACAATTACATCGCCTGATGTTTTATCGCGCAGCGTTTCAATGATTTCAAGAGTGGTGGTTTTGCCAGCGCCGTTGGGTCCAAGAAGTCCAAAGATTTCACCTTCGTATACTTCAAAGCTGATACCCTTTACCGCGGTGAAATCGTCATATTTTTTCACCAGGTTGCTGACTGTGATAATAGGGGATTTTGCCATACCCGAATGTAGGCAATCTCGCTTAATGTAGAAATAGTTTTCGGTGAACAGCACTAAAAAGGCGGTGAAACTTCATGTTCCACCGCCTTTCCTTATTTACCAAGAAATGAACCTTAATTTACTATTTCTTTTTGCCGCCCTTTTTCAGCTCGCTTTCAGATTTAAGTACCTTTTGGCCTTTATCTGTTTTTATTTCGTAAGCAGGCTCATCTTTGCTTGCTTTACGTTTTACTGTAGCATCTTTTATCTTTTTCGTAACAGGTTTCTCTACTTTCTTTTCAATTTTACCTTCTGCCTGGCTTTTGCCCCAGTCCCAATGTACTTCATCCCCTTTTTTCATAGCTATTTGTTTTATTATAGAACGGCTTATGCATCAGGCGGTTTTTTAAATAAAATAGCCTCACTGTTTAAAGCGAGGCTATCTTTTTTAGAGTGATTGATTATATATGATGGAGGCCCGGGGAATTAGTTAAACAATTCCCTGAACACGTGTAAGAGAATTTCTGCCCGTTCTATGTAGTATATGATAAATGAGATAAGTAAAGTTTTCATAATAACTGTCGGTTTGTTTACAATACAAAGATGCCTCAATTGCCGCCCCGGCGTTATTGCTTTTAGGTAAGCCGCCTTATTTTATCGGTGAAAACAGGGAAACTATCAGTTTATTAACAAATGCTTGCTTTAAACGGCTTCGGTGAAATTTCGGTAAAAGGATATTACCGGCTGCCGAACTATTCCAAACAGTTGTTGTTAACCTTTAACAAATTTGAAACATGACAACAGCAAAAATTATAAGGCACAGACATAAATACCATCATTACCTAAACGACGATCTGAAATCTGTTAAAGAGGAAACGCATTTTAAGATCGTTTTCAGCGACCCGGCCGAATTCGACCTTTTTAAAGCCTGGATAAGCGAGCATGACGGCGAGTACAACTATAACAAGGAAGAGAGCCGCCAGGAAGGTAAATTCCCGAAAGTGCCCATGTTTCACGATGAGATCTGCTGGTGCGACATAATGACCTATTACCTGGTACATGTTGCCGGATATGATTTTCATTCTACCATACATCCTTACAAAGGCGAAGTTTATCTGAAAGGATAACTTAATTGCGGAGATGGGAGTTGTGATATCTGATGTCCGATTTCTGGTACCGGAATATTATAAGACATTAGTTTTAAAGCTTTTAAATTAGGTCTATTCCGAACTCGGGCATCCGGCGTACGCCCCCGATATCACATCTGCCTGTATTCGTCGCGGAGGATGGTTAAGCAGCTTGCACACAAACAGCCATCATACATTTCGCTGATGTATTGCGTTTCGTTAATATTCAGCTGAACCGTAGTACACTGGCATTTGGTATATGAATTTGCCTTACACTCGAAAGCAGAGCCGCAGCGTTCGCAACTGATAATTTCGTGTTTGGTGTGGGCATGCATAGGGTATAATATTACTATATAATTTGTCATTCTGAACGAAGTGAAGAATCATTATTAAAACTTCGATAACAGATCCTTCGCGTTGCTCAGGATGACAAATGTAAAACAGATTATGCCAAAGGCACAAACTTCATAGAAACTGAGTTTACACAGTGGCGTGTATTTTTCGCGGTAAACATCTCCCCTTCAAATACGTGGCCTAAGTGAGCACCGCAGTTAGCGCAAAGTATTTCGGTACGGCGGCCGTCGGCATCAGTTTCGCGGCGTACTGCACCCGGAATTTCATCATCAAAGCTTGGCCAGCCACAAAATGATTCAAATTTATCTTCTGAACGGTAAAGCGGCGCATCGCAACGTTTACAAACATATACGCCCTGTGCTTTATTGTTTAACAGTTCGCCTGTGAACGGGCGCTCTGTGCCTTTGTATAAGATCACCCTTTCTTCTTCGGGTGTTAATTTATTGTATTCCATATTGTTTAATTAGATGGGTGAGTTAGAGAATTCAAATAGTACTCACATCAATATATGTATAAAAACCGCGCCAGAGTAAGTTTACTGACATGTTTGCAGTACATAAATATGTGTATACTTTCTTTTAGCCGTTAAAAGAAAGTAACAAAGAAAACTCGCCGCTGGCACCGCAGTCTTTTAATGTTAGTACTACTGCAAAGCCTGTAGTTACCGCCTGCGCTGAGGCGGCATTATTAGCTTACGTTCTGTTCACCACTTAGTAATTGCTGGCAAACAGCTTTGGCAAAGAAAAGCAGAACAAATGGCTTGCGGGCAGGATAAGGCATTTTGAATGTTGCAGAAGCAAGGACATAGCGCGAACGCAGTTGAGCAACAGGCAAGCAGCCTGTGGTTCTGCTTTACTTGTGCGCATGGCATGTGTATAAAGCCTTTTGCCGGCTAGGCATTTTGCGCTACTTTGCTGCTATGGCAAAGTAGCTATAGCTTGGCACTACTTTTCTCTTTATAAATATACTTCAACACAAACATGGTAATGTTTAAGGCCATAGCCAATATGTTAGTCGCAATAATAGCTATATCTGATTTTTGGACACCATAATATACCCAAAGCGTATTACCGGTAAACATTACAATAAACATGAAAATGGAAACATCCTGTGCCTGTTTGGTTTTAACAGTTTTAACTATCTGCGGTATAATGGAAGACGATGTACAGAAGCCCGCTACTAAACCTAAAATGTCTAAAAATTCCATGCCTGCTTTTTAAAAGCAACATATCATTAACCAATAGTTTAGGCACAAAATAAAAAATCCCGCTCTTTGCAGAACGGGATTATATTTATAAGAAACAAGTCTTATCTCTTGTTTCTTGTTCTATCTTCTAATTACAATTTCGCCATTTCTTCAGCCATAGCAGCGCCAATTTCAGCCGGCGACTGTACTACGCGGATACCGCACTCTTCCATGATTTTCATTTTAGCAGCAGCAGTATCATCAGCACCACCAACAATGGCACCCGCATGGCCCATACGACGGCCCGGAGGCGCAGTTTGACCAGCGATGAAACCTACCACAGGTTTAGTACCATGTTCTTTGATCCAGCGTGCGGCTTCAGCTTCCATGCCACCGCCAATTTCGCCGATCATGATGATACCATGAGTTTCCGGATCGTTCATTAATAATTCAACAGCTTCTTTGGTTGGTGTACCAATGATTGGGTCGCCACCGATACCGATAGCCGTAGTGATACCCATACCAGCTTTAACCACCTGGTCAACTGCCTCGTAAGTAAGTGTACCTGATTTAGAAACCACACCGATGTTACCTTTTTTGAAGATAAAACCAGGCATGATACCAATTTTAGCCTCATCAGCAGTAATAATACCAGGGCAGTTAGGGCCAATTAAACGGGCATCTTTGTCTTTCAGGTATTCTTTCACCTGGATCATATCCTTGGTTGGAATACCTTCAGTGATACAAACAATAACTTTAATACCTGCTTCGGCAGCTTCCATAATTGCATCAGCAGCAAAAGCCGGCGGAACAAAAATGATAGATACATCAGCGCCGGTTTGATCAACCGCATCTTTAACGGTGTTGAATACAGGCCTGTCAAGATGTTGCTGACCGCCTTTACCCGGTGTAACACCACCAACAACCTGGGTTCCGTACTCGATCATCTGAGAGGCATGGTAAGTACCTTCGTTACCGGTAAAACCCTGAACAATTACTTTTGAATCTTTATTTACGAGAACACTCATGGTTTTTAATTTTTCAACGGCAAAGCTAAAGTTATTGCCTATACAATCAAATTATTTTTAGGTAATGTGACATTGACCCGCACATTTGTTAGTTAACCAAAGAATCATTAGGGCGATTCGCCTTTAAACTATTTATTCAGGTTTTCAATAATTATACCGCCTAATCTTAGGCTGGCGCTTTCACCATAATAACTATATCCATCATTGGATTCAAATGGTTTACTAATGCAAATGATTTTACTACCATCATCAAATATTTTTAAAGGATAAGCTTTCGTCTGTATTGTTCTCTTGTGTTGGTAATTATTCAAATCATAAACCTCAATAGTTTTGTTCTGAGTAGCTGCATAAATTTCATTGCTGTTTTTATTAAAATCGAACGAGGTAAAGCTTAGATGCCCATCAGAAAGAGTTGCTTTAAAAGTCATATCCGAATTATAAATCGCTCCATTTGATGATGTGATATAACTTTTCCCATCGGGGAAAAACTCAAAGATTTCAGCTTTTGTCACATAGCTATTATTTTGACTTAAGCGATTAACCAAATCCCCGCTTTGTAGAAATTTATAATAATTAAGATTATTTGTATTAGATCTTAACGATATCTCCAAAATTTCACTATCTGTATCAGGGATTTTTTTCAATCGTGCGTCATCAAAATTTCCATTTTGAGATATGAGTTTTTTAGTTTTTCTGCTATAAACTTTGAGTGGGTTTTGCAGCCATGCATTTGTTGCCACATAAAGGTTACTATTACTGGATACAACACTTATTGCATTAAAACTAATATCTATTTGATCTATTTTTTGTAAAGTGACTGCGTCATAAATACCTAAACCAAAATTTCCAGGCACATATAATTCTTTTTTAGTGTTATAAATTCCAAAATCAGAATAACCATTTGTTCCAGTAAGACTAATTTTATTTACAATCTCATTCCTTCGTAAATCATATATGCTTATTGTACCTAATTTTTCAAAAAGATAAATGAGGCGATTATCTTTATCAAATATGGCATCGAAAGGGTTAATGCCAAATCCGGTTATATCTAACCGATTAACCGAGGCAGTATTACTTGTAATATAAACCCCAGATTTTAGTCTTCCTTCTATTTGGTAATTTATTACATAATTGTACGGAATGTTCTTATCAACAAATTTAACAGAGTTAATATTTGTTGATGCTGCTATAGTTTTGAATATAATCCCGTCGTAGTCTTGCCTCATGATGCGATATTCTACAAACTCACTTGTATCAAGTTTGGACCACGATAATGATATTGAATCACCAACTAATTTTGCATTATCTATTACTATTTTGTTGCTGTAAGATTTTGTTTGATCAATAATTGGAGAAGGCTCGGGATTACTCTTTTTGCATGAGAATATAATAAGACATAAGGAGCATAATAAAAAAATTCTATTCATGTAAAGGCGTTTAGACAAATCGCCTTAAAGATAAGTATATACTACTTGTAAACATGTTGTTATGTTAGGTTCATAGCTCCGGATGCAGCAGGTTGATATTTGATTCGGCGTTGTATTGCTTTTGTAATGTAGCAGGGTAAACAGTTACCATTACCTCGAGTGTTGGATAAATAAAAGCTTCGATCAAATGTCCGCCATGTACGTTACCATTTTGATCGGCCACGTTAATATGCGCATGTACAGATGGCTTGCCATTGATCACTGACATATCGCCTATCATAGATGTGATCTCTGCCTGTTCATTTAAAGAGATCACCTTGAACATCTTTTTCACTTTATCGAACCAGCCAAATTTGCACGACGTAGCATCGCCAATGGCTGTAAAAGACGCGCTTCTTACATTATATTTTTGCGCAAATTCTGTAAGGCCTGATAATACCTCATCGCCTTTGGCAAACACCAGCACGTAAGTTTTAGCTCTGCCCTGCTCATTCAATAACTTCACTTTAACACCAGGCGAACGACCGGTTTTAGCCGCATTGGTTGCGGGTAGATATTCCTGCGCAAATAGCGTAGCTGATGCAAATAAAAGTGTTAATGTTATAAATGCTTGAGTAAAGTATGGCTTCAGTTTCATTGCTTTGTGTTTATAACGATAACCTGAAAAATGGGGAATTGTTGACTCGGATAATGTCACGCCGAACTTGTTTCGGCATCTCACAAGAAAAGTTCTAAATATCGATATCTGACTTTAAATCACGCATCTCTTGGTTTGTAGACTTAATCAGATTAACTTTCCAATCATGGTGCCAGCGTTTAAGCTGCTTCTCTCTGTCAATGGCATCTGTAATCCGGTCAAAGCATTCGAAATATACCAGGTCAAATAGTTTATATTTTCTTACATGAGCCGAGTCTTCATTGCTATTTAAATGCTGCCAAATCCGCGAACGCAGATCGCTGGTTACACCAATATAAAACGATGTGCGATGTTTATTGGACATGATATAAATGTAACCTTGCTTAAATAACATTTTTGATTAACTTGTGAGATGCCGAAACAAGTTCGGCATGACGGATTGAGAAATTACTTAAAGATAATAAGTATAACTTACAACAAAATGCAGCTTTTATTAGCGTGTCAGATGCCGAAACAAGTTCGGCATGACGGTAAGTCCAATTCTAATATCATTCCCCCGCACCTATCACATTTTGATACTTCGCTTCATCAAATTCCTTTTCGCTTTTAGCTATTACAACGCTTGCCAGTCCGTTGCCAATCACGTTGGTTAATGCCCGTGCCAGCGACATAAACCTGTCTACTCCCAACAAGATAGCCACACTTTCAACAGGAATTACTTTTATAGCCGTTAATGTAGATGTCAATACAATAAAACCGCTGCCTGTTACCCCTGCCGCTCCTTTGGAAGTAACCATTAATATGCCGATGATGGTTAACTGCTGCCCTAATGAAAGTGGGATATGAAATACCTGCGCCAAAAATATAACCGACATGGAAAGATAGATAGTGGTACCATCCAGGTTGAAGGAATATCCGGCTGGAATCACCAAGCCCACAACCGACTTGGCACAGCCGAACTTTTCCATCTTCTCCATCATGGCGGGTAATACCGGCTCTGATGATGAGGTACCGAATACGATCAGTATTTCCTGACGGATATATTTTAAATACTGCCATAAACTGATCTTATAGATAAGGCAGATGATATTCAACACAACGAATATAAATAGCAGCATTGCCAGATAAACAGCGCCAAGCAGTTTAAGCATAGGTAGCAAGGTTGATATACCATAAGTGCCTACCGTAAAAGCCATCCCACCGAAAGCCCCTATGGGCGCCACCTTCATCACAATGTTCATGATGTTAAAAAACACTTTCGACAACCGCTCAATACCTTCTATTACAGGTTTTCCGCTATCCCCCATTTTGCTTAAACCATAACCGAACAAAATGGCAAAGAACAAAATCTGCAAAATATCGCCTTTGGCAAATGCCCCAATAACATTCTCGGGAACGATATGTGCAAAGAAATCGCCCCAGTGCATATCAGCAGCCTGCGCCTTGTAAGTCGCCAATTTGGCATCGGCAGCTTTATTAACAGCAGCCACCACCATGCCTTCGCCGGGTTTAAGCACATTGGCCAGCACTACGCCCAGTACAAGCGCAAACGTGGTAACAATCTCGAAATATAAGATCGCTTTACCGCCTACCCTGCCCACCTTTTTCATATCGTTCATGCCGGCAATGCCCTGCACTATTACAAAAAATATGATGGGCGCGATCAGCATGGTAATCATGCTGATAAATACCTTACTTATGGTTTGCGCTGCAGGTGCAAAAGATTTAAAGTAGATACCTACCACCACGCCCAGCACAATGGCAATGACAACCTGAAAGGTAAGATTTGATAATAAGCGTTTCATTTATCACAATGATACTTAAAAACTATCACTACTAAACAAGGCCGCCAATAGAATAACTACTGTTATAATCAAGGTTATTTCTTAATTTCGCGGAATTTTAGCGTGCATAAATATGGATTATCAGTTTAAAGATATCGAAAAGAAGTGGCAGCAATTCTGGGCCGAAAACCAAACATTTAAAGCCGACAATAACTCGCCGAAACCTAAGTACTACGTGCTCGACATGTTTCCTTACCCATCAGGCGCGGGCTTACACGTTGGCCACCCGCTGGGTTATATCGCTTCTGATATTTTTGCACGTTACAAAAGGCTGCGTGGCTTTAACGTGTTGCATCCTATGGGGTATGATTCGTTTGGCTTACCTGCCGAGCAATATGCTATACAAACCGGGCAGCACCCTGCTATTACCACTGAAGATAACATTGCCACCTATCGCCGCCAGTTAGACCAGATCGGTTTCTCGTTCGACTGGAGCCGCGAGGTGCGCACCAGTTCGCCCGACTATTACAAGTGGACGCAGTGGATCTTTATGCAGCTGTTTAACTCGTGGTATAATAAAGCCGAAGAAAAGGCGGAGTCGGTTGAAACGCTGGTGAAGCACTTTGAAAACCATGGATCAAAAGGCATCAACGCCGTTTGCGACGAAGACATACTTACCTTTACTGCCGACGAGTGGAAGGCTTTATCTAATGCCGAGCAGCAAACCGAACTGTTAAAATACCGCCTTACCTACTTACGCGAAAGCACCGTTAACTGGTGCCCTGCCTTGGGTACCGTTTTAGCGAACGACGAAGTAAAAGATGGCTTCTCTGAACGCGGCGGCTACCCTGTTGAACAGAAAAAAATGATGCAATGGAGCATGCGCATCACCGCCTATGCCGAGCGCCTGTTACAAGGCCTTGACACCATTGATTGGCCAGAGCCGCTGAAAGAAATGCAGCGCAACTGGATAGGCAAAAGTGTGGGAGCAAGTGTTAGGTTCCCGTTAGCTGAGGCAGGAGGTCAGACCTCTGGCAACTCGCAACAGTCAACTGAAAACTATATAGAGGTTTTCACCACCCGTGTTGATACCATTTTCGGGGTAACCTTTGTTGTAATTGCACCAGAACATGAACTGGTTGAGCAGTTAACCACACCTGAGCAGAAAGAAGCGGTTGAGGCTTACATTGCACAAACCAAAAAGAAATCGGAGCTTGACCGTATGGCCGATACCAAAACAGTATCGGGCGTATTTACGGGCAGCTATGTATTAAACCCGCTGAATAATGAGCGTATCCCGCTGTGGATTGCCGACTATGTTTTGGCAGGCTATGGTACAGGCGCGGTAATGGCCGTACCATCGGGCGACCAGCGCGATTACCTTTTTGCCAAGCATTTCAATTTGCCGATCGTTCCGATCATTGATATTCAGAACATTGAAAAAGAGGCCGACCCAACCAAGGAAGGCAAATACATTAATTCTGACTTTATTAACGGCCTAAGCTATAAAGAAGCTACAGCAGCCGTTATTGCAAAACTTGAGCAACTGGGCGCTGGCAAGGCACGGGTAAATTTCCGCATGCGCGATGCCATTTTTGGCCGCCAGCGTTACTGGGGCGAACCTGTTCCGGTTTACTTTAAAGATGAGTTACCATACCTCATCGGCGAAAACGAACTACCCTTACTGCTACCCGAAGTTGATAAATACTTACCAACCGAAAGCGGCGAACCACCACTTGGCAGAGCAGCGGATTGGCATTATACCCTCTCTACTGGAGAGGGCCGGGATGAGGCTCTACCTTACGAACTAAGCACTATGCCGGGTTGGGCTGGCAGCAGCTGGTACTGGTACCGTTATATGGACCCAAAAAACGAGAATGAGTTTGCATCGAAACGGGCTATTGATTACTGGAAAGATGTAGACTTATACATTGGCGGTTCTGAACATGCCACAGGCCACTTGCTGTATAGCCGTTTCTGGAACAAGTTTTTGAAGGACATGAACCTGGTGGTTGAAGAAGAGCCGTTTAAAAAGCTGATTAACCAGGGCATGATTCAGGGCAGATCAAACTTTGTTTATCGTTTGCAGAAAAATTTATTTTTTATTCAATCTGATAAAACCCCAAGCGACCAACAAATTTTTCTTTCTAAAGGACTTTTGAATAAATATCTTCAGAAGGAAAATAAACAAGAATTGTACGAGTTATTAAAGAAAATAGACAATGATTTTCCCACTTTGGAAGAAGCCGAAAAAGTACAAATTCCCGAGTTCGGATATTTTAATGGTCTTCACGTCGACGTAAACATCGTCGATAATGATATTCTTGATATTCAAAAATTCAGAAAATGGAGACCGGAGTTTGAGAATGCTATTCTAATTCTAGAAGACGGTACTATCTCCTCCCCTTCTGGGGGAGGCCGGGAGGGGGCTTATATCTGCGGTGTCGAAGTTGAGAAAATGTCTAAATCCAAGTTTAACGTTGTTAACCCGGACGACATTATAGAACGTTATGGCGCCGATACGCTGCGAATGTATGAGATGTTTTTGGGTCCGCTTGAGCAAAGCAAGCCTTGGAATACCAACGGCATTGAGGGTGTGTTCAAATTCCTGCGTAAGTTTTGGCGTTTATTCCATAATGATGCATGGGAACTTAACGTAAGTAACGAGGCGCCAACTAAAGCCGAACTTAAAGCACTACATAAGATCATCCGTAAGGTAGAAGAAGATGTTGAGCGTTTTTCATTCAACACTTCAGTTTCCAGCTTTATGATTGCCGTTAACGAGCTTACCGACCTTAAATGTAATAAGCGCGCTATTTTGCAAGAAATGGTGATTATCCTTTCGCCTTATGCACCGCATATTTGCGAAGAACTTTGGACATTATTGGGTAACCCTGCAGGTGCATTATCATACGCGGCTTACCCTAAATTTAATCCTGAGTATTTGGTCGAAGACGATTTTGCTTACCCGATCTCTATCAACGGTAAAACTAAAATGAACCTTAACATCCCGCTTTCATTTGAACCGAAAGACGTTGAGGCCTTTGTTTTAGCCAATGCCGACGTTCAAAAATACCTTGATGGCAAAGCCCCTAAAAAGGTTATTGTGGTTAAAGGCCGGATTGTCAACCTGGTGATATAAACATATAGAGGAGCAGCTAAATAGCTGCTCCTTTCATTTAATACTTATGGGTTTAGATAGCGTTGAACTTGTTGTATTAGTTGAACAGGCTTTTAATATTTCTATTCCGGATATTGAGGCTTCGAGAATCAGCACCGTTGGCGATTTCCATAATGTAGTTTGGGAAAAAATTAAAAGCAACCAACAGTCGGCCTGCCATACCGCCCCTCTGTTCTACAAATTAAGATCTCATTTTGTGGAAATATTCCACATTGATCGTACTTCGTTTATTCCACAGGCAGATATTAATAATTTGATATCTCACAGAAATAGGCGCAAATTATGGAGACAATTACAAGAGGAATCATCATTGCAATTACCCAAATTCGTATTATCATCAAAGCATAGGTTGATATTAAACTCTATAGGTGCATTATTAATAATAAGTTGCTTAATAACTTCCATAATTTTTTGCTTTAGTTATCGATATTCCAAATTTTGGCTGCTACTGCCATTTGTTGGCATTTCATTGACATCATTATTATCTAAAATATTTGATTCTTTACGGGTAATTGTAAAAGAAGTATCAGTCAGAGCATTTATAGAAAAGACGTTAGCTTTAAACATAACTACACTTAGCAAGAACGGTATAAACCGTGCCGAAATGGAATTAGTGATGAATCAATTAATTTCCGATATATCCGGTCTCGAGATCTCAGAAATCTACCCTTCTCAAAGAATCCATCAGGATTTAGGAATCGATTAATTTAGCGAAATGCGTTGTTTCGACACAATGAATGATTATATTTAGTCACTCATTATAACCTAAGTACAATGCTAAACAGAAGAAACTTTATCAAAGGGGCTGGTATGGCTGCACTTGGCAGCATGGCTTTGCCCAAAATGGCCTCTGCATTTCTTGCGCCCCAGCACACGCTTGGCGTACAATTGTTCACCTTTTTTGGTATTATAGACAAAGATGTGCCCGGCACACTTAAGAAGATCAGTGCTATTGGTTACCGCGAAATTGAATCGGCATACAGCCTAAAACCCGGTTACTACGGCGAAACACCGAAAGGATTTGCAGCGCTTTGCAAAAGTGAAGGACTAAGCTGGAGATCGCACCATGTACTTGGCGCACCTTTTAAAATGCCCGAAGGCAAATCCCTTAACGGCCCTGATGGTAAACCTCTAACATTTCCGCCGGTAAAAAACCTGCGCGAAAACGCACAGCAAATTGTTGACGAAGCTGCTGAAGGCGGCATACCTTACCTGGTTTGTGCCACTACACCTGTTGCTACTATCGACGAGATAAAGGCATCGATAGAAGTACTGCATAAAGCCGGCGAGCTTTGCAAAAAAGCAGGCCTGCAACTTTGCTACCATAACCACGATATGGAGTTTGTAATGAAGGATGGCCAGTTACCCTATCAAATGCTGCTGGACGGCGTACCTGCCGACCTGCTCAAAATGGAGCTTGACCTGGCTTGGGTAACCAAAGCCGGTGTTGACCCGGTTGAAATGTTTAAGAAACATCCCGGCCGTTTCCCTCTGCTGCATATTAAAGATATCAGCGCCGACTTTAAAACCCTGCAGCCAGCCGGTACAGGCGTTGTAGATTTCAAACGCATTTTTGCCAACGCCAGCATTGGCGGCGCCAGGCATTTCTTTATTGAGCATGACATGCCAAAAGATGCCTTTGAAAGCATCCAGACAAGCTATACCAATCTCCGAAAAATGGGAATATAATCGCTCCGGAAAGCCTTGCAAATGCAGGGCTTTCTTTTTATCGCTTCCTTTTTAATTTCCGGCTTTGTAACAAACACCTATACACAGTGTAACCTTCACACAATCAATACAATAATTTAAATATTTATTCACAATTGGTTGTAACATTTACCTACTTTCGCCCTCTAATTCGAAAAATCATTACTAAATGAGACGTATAGTTTTACTTTTTGCAATATTCTGTTCTGTTATATCTGCCAAAGCACAAGTTGGTTTGGGCGGCGGATCGTCTGTTACAGGCCGTATCTCGGGTACTGTTACCGACTCCCTCTCAGGCAAACCACTTGACTATGCTACCGTAAGCTTATTCCGCAGCGGCGGTAAAGTTCCGCTTAACGGTGTGCTTACCGATGGCAAGGGTAACTTTAAACTGGATAACATTAAACCCGGTAATTATAAGTTAGCCATTACTTATATTGGCTATCCTACTAAAACGATTGACCCGGTAACTACTACCCCATCAAAACCGGATAAAAACGTAGGTACTGTGTTGGTATCGCCAAGTGCAAAAGCCCTTAAAGAGGTGGTAGTAACAGGCCAGGCGCCAGTTATTGAAACCAAGATTGACAAGATCGTTTACAATGCCGAAAAAGACATTACTACAACCGGCGGTAACGCAACCGACGTGCTGCGTAAAGTACCGTTGGTATCTGTCGATTTAGATGGCAACGTATCTTTACGTGGTGATCAAAACGTGCGCGTATTAATCAATGGTAAACCATCGGGTGCATTATCCACCAGCCTTGCCGATGTATTGCGTACTATCCCTGCCGATCAGATCAAAAACATCGAGGTGATCACTTCGCCATC
This sequence comes from Mucilaginibacter sp. KACC 22063, assembly GCF_028736115.1. Classification (NCBI taxonomy): domain Bacteria; kingdom Pseudomonadati; phylum Bacteroidota; class Sphingobacteriia; order Sphingobacteriales; family Sphingobacteriaceae; genus Mucilaginibacter; species Mucilaginibacter florum. Next base: position 4,079,907 of record NZ_CP117877.1, read on the forward strand.
AGCAAAATATGATGCTGAAGGCTCAGGCGGTATCATCAACATCATCACCAAAACTCGTGATGTATCAGGTCTTAACGGTTCTGTAAGCGGTGGTGTAGGTACACGCCAAAACAACGGTAACGTCAACTTAAACTATAAACATAACCGTTTAAGCTTATCAGCCAACGTTGGTAGCAACTATTCTTGGCCGCAAACTTCACTGGTTGATTTCAACAGCACAGCAGGTTCGCTGGTACGTACACAAGAGTCACAGTCAAAAACTAAACGCTACGGTACTATCGGTTCTGTAAATGGTAATTATGACTTTAACGAGTTTAACAGCATCAACACTACTTTCCGTTTAAATGGCGGTGGTATGCGTAATGATGGTACTTCGATCAACACCAACAGCAGCTTTGCTACCAGCCCTACTTATAACAGCACCAACTACAGCAAAGGTACCTTCTCTGGTTTCGACTGGAATGCGGGTTATACCCATAAGTTCAAAAAGAAAGATGAGGAACTTGACTTTGCAGGGCAATGGAGCCATAGCTCAGTAACCAGCGATTACAATACCATGTATAGCAATGTTGCAGCGGCTTATCTTAACCAAACCCCTAATCAAATGGGCAGCAACGATGGTAAAAACGATGAGTATACCATCCAGGCTGACTATGCCCTACCAATTGGTAAAAGCATTAAACTGGAAGCAGGCGGCAAAAGCATTTTCCGCAGGCTGAACAGTAATTCAGAAGTTTTCAGGCAGCCGGGAAATGCAGGCCCATTCTTATTGAATGATACAGCATCATACCTGTATGATTACAACCAGGACGTTTACGCAGGCTATACTGTATTAAGCTTCACCTTACCTAAAAACTATTCGTTACAGGTAGGTGCACGTGTGGAGAACACCCAGATTGACGGCGATCCTAACAACGCTACTCAGCCAAGCTTAAAACCGTTCAGCAACTCATACACTACATTTATTCCAAGCTTTATCTTGTCAAAACAGATTACCGCTACACAAACTTTAAAGCTTACTTATAACAAACGTATTCAGCGCCCAAGCCTTCAGTTCTTAAATCCGTTTATTAACAAGGCCAACCCTGATAACCAGTCGGAAGGTAACCCTAACCTATCGCCTGAGATTACACAGAGCATCGAGTTAGGCTATACTACCTTCATCAAAAGTTCGGTAATTAACTTTTCGGTTTATTACAAACACACCACCGACCTTATTGAGGGTATAGCTACCAACATTTTCGACCCGGATCTGGGCCGTAACATTACCCGTACCGATTATCAGAACATTGGTACCAACAACTCTGTAGGCGCAAGTTTCTTCGGTTCGGTTAACCCGATCAAGATCCTTACCATCCGCGGTAGTATCAACGGCTATACCTACAACCCTACTGCAGGTTTGCAATCTATACAGCAAACAAGCAACGGTACATTCTTCCAGTACAATGCCTTCATGAGCGCATCACTGGCATTACAGCATGGCTTATCTATTGAAGGCTTTGGTGTATTCAACTCGCCACGCCGTACCATTCAGGGTAAGAATCCATCATTCAACCTGTTTGGCTTTGGTGTGAAGAAAGAAGTATTACCTAAGAAACTTACTTTGGGCTTAAACGCACTTTCTCCGTTCCAGAAATACCTGCACTTAAATTCAGATATCGCGGGTAACGGCTTCACCCAATCTCAGAAAATATCATATCCTCTGCGTTCATTCGGTATATCAGTTATCTATAACTTTGGTAAGATCACTTATGGCCAGCAGCAAAAGAAAACCATCAATAATGACGACTTAATGCAAGGCGATCAGAATGGTGGCGGCATGGGCAGCGGTGCCCCAGCCGGTGGTGGCAGAAACTAAAATTTTGATTGATTATAACACCCGGAAGCCTCATCATTTATGATGGGGCTTCTTTATTTACGGCAACTTCAAGCTCACATAGTTTCCTATCTTTGTGGCAGATGAAATACTTGCGCTGGCTGCTTTTACCCTTCTCGCTTTTATACGGCTTGGTTGTGCTGATACGCAACTGGTGTTATGATGTGGGCTGGTTTAAAAGCACCTCGTTCAACTTACCCGTAATTTCGGTTGGTAACCTGGCAGTTGGTGGTGCAGGTAAATCACCCATGACGGAGTACCTGATCCGCCTGTTAAAACAGGATTATAAAGTGGCAACATTAAGCCGGGGATATGGCCGCGAAACCAAAGGCTTTTTAGTAGCAGATGCTACTACCACAGCACAGCAAGTTGGCGATGAACCTGCCCAGTTTAAACAGAAGTTTCCAGACATTACCGTGGCGGTATGTGAAGACAGGGTTGCAGGTATTGAAAAATTGAAAGCCGACCATAACCTGATATTGATGGATGATGCTTATCAGCATCGGGCGGTAAAACCGGGACTAAGCATTTTGCTGTTTGACTACAACAAGCTGAACAAAATAGATTTCCTATTGCCTGCGGGTAACATGCGCGAACCTATAAGCGGAAAGATGCGTGCCGATATCATGGTGGTAAGTAAATGCCCTGATAACTTATCAACTGATGAGCAGGAAAACATAGCTGCAAAATTAAACCCATACCCCTATCAGCACCTGCTTTTCACATCAATTAATTACCTGCCATTGGAGGTTTTTGGCCAGAGCGCAACGGTTAACAGCGACACACGCATATACTTGCTTACAGGTTTAGCGGGCACACAACCGCTGGAGAAATATCTTAAAAGCATCAGTAAGGATATCATACATCATAAATATCCTGACCATCATCAATACACCTTAAAAAATATTACTAAACTTGCTGAGGCTTTTTCTGCCGATACAACAAAAAATAAAGCGATTGTTACAACAGAAAAAGATGCCGAACGTTTAAAACAACCTGCATTGTTTAGCATTTTACAAACTTTGCCGGTGCTGGTACTACCTATCAGCGTTAAATTTATCAACGGCGGCAGCAATTTTGATCAATTGATTACATCTTATGTTAGAGAATATACAACGCACAGCAGCGTACATTAAAAACCGCATTGGCGATTTTGAGCCTGAGGCAGGTATCATTTTGGGTACAGGCTTAGGCGGACTTGTTAAAGAAATTGAAGTAGAGAAACAACTGCTTTACGCAAACATCCCCGACTTTCCGATCTCAACGCTTGAGTTCCATTCGGGTAAATTAATATTTGGCATACTGGCCGGTAAAAAGGTAGTTGCCATGCAGGGCCGTTTGCATTATTATGAAGGCTATAGCATGGAACAGATCATTTTCCCGGTAAGGGTAATGCGCCAGCTGGGCATTAAAACCTTGTTTGTTTCAAATGCAAGCGGTGCTTTAAATCCGTCGTTTGCTAAAGGGGACCTGATGATCATTGAGGATCATATCAATTTACAGCCTAACCCACTGGTGGGCAGTAATGAAGATGAGCTTGGCCCACGTTTCCCGGACATGAGCGAGCCTTACAAACTGGGGTTGATAGAAAAAGCGCTTGATATTGCCGCAGCTAATAATATTACCTGCCACCGGGGCGTTTATGTTGCCGTAACAGGCCCAAGCCTGGAAACCAGAGCAGAATACAAATATTTGCGCATTATTGGCGGCGATGCCGTTGGCATGAGTACCGTGCCAGAGGTTATTGCAGCCAACCACATGGGCCTACCTGTTTTTGCAATGTCTGTATTAACTGACGAAGGTTTCCCTGAAACGCTAAAACCTGTTGACATAGAAGATATTTTGGCAGTTGCCCAAGCGGCAGAACCCAAATTAACCCTGATACTTAAAGAATTGATTGCCGGCCTTAATGGGTAACAAGCTAAAATACTTTTTTACTTTTTTGATATGCCTTGCAGCTACCGCTGCAATGGCACAAAACCCTTATGCCAGCCCGGCGACGCGGGGATATAACACGCGCGATACAGTAAAGACGGCACCAAAGCTTACAGACGACCAGATGATTGACACGCTGCGCAAGCGTGAAGAGCATAAAAAGGACACGGTAGTTTTTTCATCAAAGTTTATAAAGGTTACTAAAGAAAGCCTGCTGAATGACAGTACACAGGTTTTCCCTATAGATACCACCACCAGGAACTTTGAAAACTACAACCCGCTAACACAACCCCGCAGCCCGCGTATCAACTTAGGTAATACCGGCTTGGCACAGCACCCATTGCTTTTTGAGCCGACCAAATCCATTGGGTTTGATGTTGGCCAGCACACGCTTGACCTTTACCTTTTAAAGCCGGAAGATATACAATACTACCGTGCCAGGGTGGCCTATACCAACCTTACCTTATACACCGGGGGCAAAACCGAGCAGATATTTAAAGCGGTGCATTCGCAAAATATAAACCCGAGGTTAAACGTCGGGTTTAACTTTAATACCATAGGCTCAAAAGGTACTTATAACCGGCAAAACGTAAGCGATGTTAATGCTGCGCTTTTTACATGGTACGAGTCCCGCAGCAAGCGTTATAATTTGCTTGGGAACCTGATTTTCAACACGCTTAAAGCACCTGAAAATGGTTCAATTACAGAGGATAATATTTTTGGTACTAATCAGTCTGGTTCTGTTTTAAATAATGCGTCTTATAATGTCAGGTTGCAGGGATCATCAGATGCGCGTATCACCAAAGGGCTGTACCTAAAACAGTTTTACTACATAGGCCGGATAGACAGCCTTAAAAAAGGATCTGACTCATCAAAGGTATTACCTACCAACCGTATTGCTTACACGTTTTATTACAACGTTGACCAGTACAAGTTTTTGCAGAACGACGTAGACAATTACCGCGTGTTCCCCGACTGGTATTTCAGTTCCACAAACTCGCGCGACTCGTTAGCGGTTAGTCATTTACAAAACGACTTTAACTATACATTTTATCTCCGGGCAAAATCAAATACTGTTGTTAAAAATGAGTTAAAGGTTGACCTGGGCCTAACCCAGGACCTGTATAGTTATAGTATGAATGTGCTTGATTCTGTGATTAACAACCTTAACCAGAAAGTTCCGCTACGGATAAATAAAGACAAAAACAGCTTTCAGAATATTACACTTAAGGCGCGTTTAGGCTATCGTTTCAGTGATAAGATCGGCCTTGAAACCAATTTTCAGCAAATAGTGCAGGGTTATAATTTTGGCGATTATCTGTATGATGCCAAACTGAATCTATCGGGCAACAGCGCTACAGGCAAGTTATTTTTAGAAGCATATACTCAAAGTAATCGGGCTCCGCTGATTTATACCAATTGGATATCCAACCACTTTATATTTACAGGTAACGATTTCAGTAAGCAGCGCACCACCAGCCTGGCGTTTAATTACATCAACGAAAAACTGCGTTTTGATGTAAAAGCAGAGTATTTCCTGCTGAATAATTACCTGTACTTTGCGGCACAGCCAAACGGCATAGATGCGCACCCTATACAGGCTGGTGCGCCTATCAGTTTACTAAAAATAAGCGTTGGCAAGAACCTTACTTTAGGCCACTGGCACTTCGACAACTTTGCTGTATATCAGAAAACAGACAACCAGGATGTTTTGCGTACCCCCGACTTCTACATTTACAGCAGCTTGCACTATGCCAAGTTATTTTTCACGGTGCTTAACTCTGACCTGGGCATAAACGTACGTTACAATACGCGTTATACCGCCCCGTCTTATGCGGTTGGCCTTGGCCAGTTTTACAACGGTGCTGATGTGAGATTTACATCCTACCCTGTTGCAACCTTATTTGCCAAAGCAACGCTGTATAAAACTAATCTGTTTGTATTGTATGATTATGTAAACCAGGGCTTATTCAGCAATGGATATTACACCGTAAACCGCTACCCTATGCCTAACGCTGGTTTACGTTTTGGCGTGTCATGGACGTTCTACAATTGATATTAGTTCCGGGTGTCTGGGTTACGAGTTGTGAGGTACGGGTAATTTAGTTGCGAGTTAGTTTTGATTCTGGGTTTTCTGTTTCTGGATTGTCAGATAATTGTATAGCTAATTAATCACACGCAACACGTTCCCAATTTCACGCAAACTAACTAACCCGAACCTGGTAACTGAAAAACCGCAACTTTTAAACACACCTCACACACCCGGAACTCCGACACAGAAACACCATAGAAACCCGCAACTGGTAACACAGAAACTCGCACCTCAAATTTACGTCTTCTGCTTCTTTTTCTTGGCAGCGGGAAACAGTACATTATTTAAGATCAACCGATATCCTGGCGAATTAGGGTGTAGTTTTAGATCTGTGGGCGGGTCGCCAACGGCGTGCTGATAATCTTCCGGGTCGTGGCCGCCGTAAAATGTCCACTGACCTTTGCCATACTCGCCATGTATGTATCTTGCCTCATTAGCCGTTTTCATTTCACCCATTACGGTAACATCAGGCTTCAACATATTCTTATTAAAAGCAGTGGTTAATCCCATAAAGCCTTTGATAACACGGTCATGATCCTGGGTAAGCATACTTGGTACCACATCCCACTTAGCAGAAAAATCAAATAGGGTAAAAAAGTCATTCGTACGGTCTACCTGGCGGGTGGTCGTCACATCAATATTGCTGAACGAGTGCGAATTCGGATTCATGTCCAACCTGAAGTTTTTGAATGCAAAAGTCTGACTAAAACCTAATTTGCTTTGCGCTTGCGGATCGGCAGGGTCGCCGTCGAACATGCTTTCGCAAATATCCGTACCCGATGCAGCCAGCGCAATATCAAACGTATCTGTTCCCGAACACATGGCAAACAGGAAACCACCGTTAGCACAAAAATCACGGATGTGCTGGGCAACTGCCAGTTTCATTTGCGATACTTTCTTAAAGCCAAGCTTATGTGCCAATGCCTCCTGCGATTTTACATCGTCAATGTACCAAGGGGCATATTTGTAAGCACCGTAAAACTTACTGAACTGCCCGGTAAAGTCTTCGTGGTGCAGGTGCAGCCAGTCGTATTTAGACAGATCCCCGGTTATCACTTCTTCATCATACAGAACATCATAAGGTATCTCGGCATATTTAAGCACCAAAGTAACGGCATCGTCCCATGGCAACTTATTTTTAGGCGAATACACCGCCATGTGCGGTGCCTTTTCCAATTTTACCACATCCATATTTACCGATGGGTCGCTGATCTCTGCCAGTATGGCATTTGCCTTGGCATCAGCCAATACTTCGTAACTAACGCCGCGTATCTTGCACTCTTGTTCAGTATTGTTACTATAAGGCAGCATAAAACTTCCGCCGCGGTAATTAAGCAACCAGTTTATACTTTGCCCATTTTTTAAAACCCAGTAAGCAATACCATAAGATTTCAGATGATCTTTTTGCGCTTCATCCATAGGGATCAAAATAGATGCGGCACGCAGCAATGATGGCAAAGAAAATAACAGAATGAATAACGTAAGCTTTAAATACTTCACTTATTAAGCGGTTTGTTCAAATGTAACGAATAAAAAGAAATGCTATTGCTTACTATCAGACATGTAAACGGTTACAAAAACGAGGGCACATTCCACCATCTGCATATTTGCAAACCTGCACTTAAATATTGTGCTTACAATTATGTAAATTTGCCATCCCTTAAAAGAAAGTTAAAGATGAGCAAAGCAATAATCAAAACTGAAAAAGGCGACATGACCGTTCAGTTCTACGATCAGGATGCACCAAATACTGTAGCCAACTTTTTAGAATTGGCAAAATCTGGTTTTTACGACGGCGTTACTTTTCACCGCGTAATCCCTAACTTCGTTGTACAAGGCGGCGACCCAACCGGTACCGGTGCTGGTGGTTCAGGCAAACGCATTAAATGTGAGCTTACCGGCGGTAACCAATACCATGACCGTGGCGTACTTTCAATGGCACACGCTGGCCGCGATACTGGCAGCTCTCAGTTTTTTATCTGCCATAGCCGCGATAATACTGCTCACTTAGACCGTCACCACACTTGTTTTGGTAAAGTGGTTGAAAACGTTGACGTGGTTGACCAGATCCGCCAGGGTGATAAAATCACCGGTATAGAAGTAATTGAAGAATAATAAGGTTATTGATGTAATCGGCGGTAATTGAATCGGCAACTACATCATAAAACTGATAACTAAATCATATGAACTTACACGGAATTGTAGCTGTATCAGGCAGGCCCGGCTTATGGAAAGCGTTAGCTCAAAATAAAACCGGTTTTATTTTGGAAAGCCTTGACGCGCAAAAAACAAAGCTGGTAGTTAACGTAGCAACTGCTAAACTTGCTGCCTTAGACGAGATCACCATTTTTGGTACTGAAGACGATATTAAACTGACAGACGTATTTGAAGCGATGAAATCGGCTTCAGCTGCGCCAGACATTAAAGCTGATGGTAAAAAACTACGCGAATACTTCAGAGAAGTAGCGCCCGACCATGATGAAGAACGCGTTTACAGCTCAGACATTAAAAAGGTAATTACCTGGTTCAATATCTTAAAAGACAAACCCGAATTTAACGAGGCAGCGCCAGCAGCCGAAGCACCTGCAACAGAAGCCGGTGAGTAAAGCACAAAAAAGGGTTGACTGATCAGTCAACCCTTTTTTATTTGCAGATCACTTGTTTACAATCTTCCGTGGAAAGTTCAGGCTCAAAGGTACAGTGGGTAATTTCCATATGTTCCAGCCGGTGTCGAAGGTCATGCTTTATGGCATCAAACTTAGGCATATCATCGGGGCTGATTACCAAATGCGCTGTAAGTGCATTTTCGGTAGTGCTTAAAGCCCATACATGGATATGATGTACATCCACAATCCCTTTTGCTTTTAAAAGCTCCTGTTTGATCTTATCAAGATCGATATCAACAGGTACGCCATCCATTTCCAAGCGAATGCTATGTGTAAGCAGGCTCCATGTACCCGCTATAATTACCACTACTATAATTAAGCTTACGATACTGTCTATCACATACCAGTGGGTAAAGTAGATAATAACGCCGGAGATCACTACACCTAAAGATACCAGCGCATCAACAGCCATGTGCATATAGGCACCTTTAATATTCAGGTCTTTATCCTTGTCTTTCACAAACAGGTAAGCGGTAAAGGCATTGATACCGATACCAACCAGGGCCACCCATGCAATGGTACCACCTTCAAGCGGATGTGGGTGCATAAACCTTATAATGGCCTCGTAAGCAATAATGGCAATTGCCGCCAATAATATAACCGCGTTAAGCAACGATACGATAATGGTAGACCGTTTATAGCCGTATGTATAGCGCTGGTTCGAGCTAACCTTAGTCAGTTTAAATGCAAGCAGTGCAAGGGCAAGGCTGGCAACGTCGCTCAGGTTGTGGCCCGCATCGGTAAGCAGGGAAAGCGATCCTTGCAAAAAGCCTACCGCAGCCTCAATAACTACGAAGGCCGAGTTTAAAATAATTCCCCAAATAAAAGCTTTATTAATATGGTCAAGCTTGGGGGCATGGTCATGGTGATGATGCCCATGGTGATGCGCGTGATCGTGTCCCATGGCGCAAAACTACTTATTATATCGCAAAGGAATACTTAAAACTATATGAAATGCCTCAGAAACAGCGCATAAATAATTAACAACATAAGTGCGTATTTCACGGCATAATATAAGCGTTCGTTATAGGCTTTCAGCCTTTTACCTACCAGCCTTATCGAATATATATATTTAAATATCTTGTTAAGGTTACCGGTTTTATCGTTTCCCATATTTGGCGAAGCTGCCGACGCCATGATAAACCAGCCGAAAAATTTGTTCCAGCCGCGGCCTATAAAGGTTTTTACCGGGCGCTCGATATCGCAGAACAAGATCAACCTGTCTTTATCGGTTTTATTCTCCGCATAATGGATGTAGGTTTCGTCAAAAAGCACATCTTCGCCGTCTTTCCAGGCATAACTTTGCCCATCCACTACAATGTGGCAATCGGCAGAGTTAGGTGTTATCAAACCCAGATGATAACGTAATGAACCCGCATACGGATCGCGGTGGGGCATTAGCTGGCTGCCTGCAGGTAATACGGCAAACATGGCCGCTTTTATGGTAGGTGTGTCCTTTAAAAACTGAACGGTTTGCGGGCAGTATTTTATAGCTGAAGGATGAAAATCGCCATACCATTTTAAATAAAAACGTTTCCATCCACGGCGAAAGAAGGAGTTAAATCCAACGTCGTTGTATTTGTCCGAACCTTTGATCAGTTCTTCCTGCTCAAGTAATATGGCTTCATCCCTTATGGTCTCCCAGTGTTGTTTTAACTGGTCCAACTGCGGGAAGTATGATGAGTTGATATAGGGCTTATTCTCCACGCCGGACAAAGCATACATCGGCACATTAATAGGCGCCATAAAGGTAGAATGATCTGTTAGCTGCCTGAAGAATTTGTAACGTACTTTACCGCGGTAGTGTACAATTATGGTCGCAGCAATAAGGCTAAAGAGGATGATGAACTTAACGGATAAAAGTTCATGTACAAAAGCGTGCATAGGCGAAAAGTTGATGTTAATCAAATTTATTTAACGCCTGTAGCTGCTACAATACTGTCAATAATAATGAACCTCTTTTTTACGTAATAATTACTTATTGGTGGTGATATGGCTCGCCTTTGATAATAGTACATGCCCGGTATAATTGTTCGATGAAAAACAGGCGTACCATTTGGTGCGAAAAAGTCATTCTCGAAAGTGAGACCTTATCATTTGCCCGCTGGTATACGCTTTGATCAAACCCATAAGGCCCACCCACTACAAACACCATGTGCTGTACCGAGGTAACTGCTTTTTTATCGATATAGTTAGCAAACTGCTGCGAGGTAAATTCGCTTCCCTGCTCGTCCAGCAATACCAGGTAATCCGTTGCAGCAACTTTTTTTAATATCATTTCAGCTTCGCGGTTTTTCTGTTGATCAGCAGTAAGCGCTTTGGTATTTTTCAGTTCGGGCAGGTCAACAATTTCTACCTTCAGATAATGCTTTAAACGCTTCAAATACTTATCAATGCCTTCGCGGATATAAGCATCTTCAGTTTTACCAACAGTAAGCAGGGTTACTTTCATAGTACAAAGTAAATGCAATCTGTCCACTCTGCAGCAAATTACCTTTATTTGTGTTGTGGACAATCCGATTATACAACAATACCGCCTTAATGCAGCGGAAGCGCACAAGCAACATGCGCAGTACGAAAGGCTGATTAATACTTACTCTATTATCCGGCTAACGGTATTTTTCCTGCTCGTGGCAGCTATTTACTGGGCTGTAAAGCAAGCCGACCTGGTAATTTTTGGGATAAGTTTTATCATATTGGGTTTAGGGTTTGCATGGCTGGTAAAACGCCAAAGCGAATTTGAAACCTTGAAGCTATACTATAAAGCTGTAAAAGCTGTAAATGAAAATGAGATCGAAAGCATTTTAAATCACGGCAACATTTACAATAATGGGGCTGAGTTTGCTGATGATAAACATTATTATGCTGCCGACCTGGATATCTTCGGCAATGCTTCTTTATTTCAGTTACTGAATAGGGCAGCTACCGCTGAGGGCAATAACAAATTGGCTGGCTGGCTAACCGCCCCTGCAAATAAAAACAGGGTGATTGACCGGCAAAATGCCGTTAAAGAACTGGCTGACAAAAACGACTGGAAACTTGATATACAGGCCCATCTGTTATTTAGCAAGGATAACAACGGCAGCCAGTTAAGCCAGTTGTTCCGTTATCTGCATACACCGCTTAACCTTACAGGCGAAAAATGGCTGGCTGTTTGTGCCCGGATAGCCCCTTTTTTAATGTTTAGCTTGCTGGCGCTTTCTTTTGTTTTTCCCATTAAAAGTGTCGTTGTAATAATAGGCTTGATAAACGTGGGGATAGCCGGTTCTAAGAACCAATTTATTAATAAAACCAATGTTGCAGTTGAAAAAACCGGCGCAGCATTAAGTAATTACGCTAAAGCTTTTGCAGCCATAGAGGGTGAAACATGGCAGGCCGATTTAAATATCAGGTTGGCGGTTGCGGTGGCAAGTTCTGGCGGCATTTCTACTTCTGCAAAGATTAATTTGCTGCACAAGCTGATCGATAAGTTTAACTATCGTTACAATATACTGGTTGGCTTTTTCCTGAATGCTTTTTTCTTATGGGATATCAGGCAAATGATAGCCATTGAAAACTGGAAACGGCAATACCACGATAGCATTGAACAGGCTTTCGTGGTATTATTTGAGTTTGAGGCGCTTTGCAGCCTGGCCAGTTTACACATCAACTATCCGGAATGGTGTTTCCCGCAGATTTCTTCAGATAACGGCTATATATATCAGGCTGAAAATTTAGCCCACCCGCTGATTAAACCAGGCATACGTGTTGAAAATGATTACTCGCTTAACGGGTTTAAAATTGATATTATCACCGGCTCTAACATGGCGGGTAAAAGTACCTTTCTGCGTACGCTGGGTATAAACGCCGTACTTGCGCTCAGCGGAGCACCGGTATGCGCACAATCAATGGAAATTTCGGTAATGCAGGTAGTTACCTATATGCGCATCAAAGACTCGCTTAACGAAAGCACTTCTACCTTTAAGGCCGAACTTGACCGCCTGCAAATGTTATTAAAAGCAGTTAATGACAGCGATAATATATTCTTCCTGATTGATGAGATGTTGCGGGGCACCAACTCTGCCGATAAATACATCGGCAGCAAAGCCGTAATTGAGCAACTGATCAGTGAGCATGGCGTGGGCCTTGTTGCCACGCACGATTTGCAACTATCCCAATTAGAGCAACAATATCCCGACTATGTACGCAACTTTTATTTTGACATACAGGTGCAGGACGGCGAAATGATTTTTGACTACAAGATTAAGCCCGGAGAATGCAAAACATTCAATGCATCCATGCTGCTTAAAAAGATAGGAATAAAAATAACAGAAAAATAAAAGGCAGCCTATGGCATGGGCGTGCCTGTAATTGCCTTACGTATCTCTTTTATAATATTATCTCGCTTTGTTGCGCGCAACAGCAGTAGCCAGCAAAACCACGCCTACACCAAAAACAATAGTACCGGTGAAGAAAATTGCAGCAGAAGCATGAATGCCGTTGTTAGAATCAGCAGGGTTAAAAGTACGGGCAGGAGTTAAAATTAAAGCGCCTGCTACGATAAGTATACCTAAAAGGCCAATAACGATACCTAAGTTTTTCATATCTTAATTAAAGCCACAAATATAATTGATGTTTTTATTAATTGCTATACTTTATTCATTGTTGTGCAGTACCACACTAAGCAATTTTTTCATCACTTTGGGGACATTTATGCTCACTTGGGGCGATCATAACATTGCATCAATGCCACTTAATTAAGCAAAAGAAATAAACCAATTAACCTTTTACTACGTAGTTTAACCTGAAGGAAACATTTTTACTACTTAAAGAAGTAAACTTATGTTCCCATATCAACTTTGGATATATTATTGCTTTAATGGAAACACCTATTTATTAACCTAACTACAATATTCTAATAATTTCGTGCGATATCTTACCCCGAGTGATCTAAAAAGACTTGAAAAGCTGCTAACAACCTTTCAGCATTATTCCTATAACCACTATGCCGTATTACAGCTCACGTTGGTACAACTGGCTGATTTTGTAAATGGCAAACCCGAAAGAATGGACAGCCAAACGCAGCTTGATTTAAGCTTTGAATTGGAACACGAGATCGAAGCTTTAAAACAATTACGTTTTGATCCGGATAAAGATGAAGCATTTGCACTAAGGGTAAAGGCGGCATTGTCTATTATTAACCGTCTGCACCCGTTTACAGATCAGCTTCCGGAAGAAGCAACAAAACAAAAACCAGGTTTCTTTAGCCGGTTGAAAAGGTGGTTTAAGTGAGTCTAATTGATTAGCTTCCTGATATATCCATCACACCAGCCAAAATTACGCCGAACAAACAAATAACTTAATAACAACCTGTATCTTTGCGGCACTTAAAATATCGTCTATGTTAAAAGGATTTTTTAACGTACCGCAGCCTGTTAACGAGCCGGTTTTGAACTACGGCCCGCGCAGTGTGGAACGTGCCGCTTTAAAAGCCGCTTTAGAAGAGGGCCGCGCTCAGCAACTGGATATCCCGATGTATATCGGCAGCGAAGAAGTACGCACCGGTAAAACATTTGAAATTCGCCCGCCGCATGATCATAAACATGTATTAGCAACTTACCACGAAGGTGATGCCAGCCATGTACATGCCGCTATTGAAGCTGCATTAAATGCCAAGGCCAACTGGGAAAACATGCCGTGGGAACAACGCGCCGCTATTTTCCTGAAAGCTGCAGACTTGATCGCAGGCCCTTATCGTGCTAAGATCAACGCAGCTACCATGCTTGGCCAGTCTAAGAACGCTTATCAGGCAGAGATTGATGCAGCATGTGAGTTGATCGACTTCCTGCGCTTCAACGTGCATTACATGACCGAGATATATGCCGAGCAACCGCAAAGCAGCAAAGGCATCTGGAACCGTGTGGAATACAGGCCGCTTGAAGGTTTCGTATTTGCTATTACCCCATTCAACTTTACGGCTATTGCAGGTAACCTTTGTGCTTCTGCAGCCATGATGGGTAACGTTGTGGTTTGGAAACCGGCACCAACACAGATCTACGCTGCTAACGTAGTGATGCAGATCTTCCTGGAAGCTGGTGTGCCTCCGGGAGTTATCAACCTGATTTATACTGATGGCCCTGTTGCGGGTGATATCATCTTTAAACACCCTGATTTTGCAGGCCTTCACTTTACAGGTTCAACCGGGGTTTTCCAAAGCCTTTGGAAAGAGATCGGCGCAAACATCAATAAATACCGCTCATACCCACGCATAGTTGGCGAAACCGGTGGTAAAGACTTTGTGCTTGCCCACCCAAGCGCTAACATCGACGTATTGAATGTTGCCTTATTACGTGGCGCTTTTGAATACCAGGGACAAAAATGTTCGGCTGCCTCTCGTGCATATATTCCAAAATCTTTATGGCCTGCGCTTAAAGAGAAACTGGTTGCCGAATTAAAAACATTTAAAATTGGCCCGGTTGAAGATTTCAGCAATTTTGTTAATGCCGTGATCGACGAACGTTCGTTCGATAAACTGGCTAAATATATTGACGCTGCCAATGCCGACCCTAACGTTAACGTTATTTCAGGCGGCACTTATGATAAAACCATAGGCTGGTTTATTACCCCTACCGTTATTGAGGTGCAGGATCCGTTTTATGTAACCATGTGCGAAGAGCTTTTCGGCCCGGTATTAAGCGTTTACGTTTACAACGACGATGAGTTTGAAAGCATTATGGAAACTATTGATAAAACCGGCAATTATGCGCTGACAGGTTCTATCATTTCTCAAGACCGTTATGCCATAGCTACCGCAACAGAACGCTTGCGTAACAGCGCGGGTAACTTCTATGTGAATGACAAACCTACCGGAGCTGTAGTTGGCCAGCAGCCATTTGGCGGTGCACGTGGTTCAGGTACTAATGACAAGGCGGGTTCAATGCTTAACCTGCTGCGTTGGGTATCGCCGCGTACCATCAAAGAAACCTTTGATCCACCAAAAGATTACCGCTATCCTTTTTTAAATAAAGAAGTATAGTTTAGAAATCAGATATAACAAAAAGCCACTTTGCAATTGCAGAGTGGCTTTTTGAGTTTAATGAGCCCCACAGTTAAATGCGGCTTGAGGATTGCTTCTTCATCCGATAAATCGGATTCATCGCAATGACGATACCTAAAATATCTTTTGTAGCCTCACCCCAAACCGCTCTCCGGTCAAAGGACTCCTGTGGAGCAGAGAGAGGCTCTATTGCATATGCAAGCACATAAGATTATTCTGTTCGTACTGACGTAACGCAACCGAAACAATGTCGCCTCAGCGCAGCCGGAAATTACGGGTAGTGCTAAAGCAAAAACATTTGAAGGCTGCGGTGCCAGCGACGAGTTTTTTTCTTGGTACTTCTTTTTTAGCGGCTAAAAAAGAAGTACATCCACAAACGCTTCATTTACTTACTTTGCTTGCCTAATGAAAATTGGCTCATAACACAAAAGCCGCAAATCACTTCGCGGCTTCTTATGATATATGATTTTTTATTAATCAAATCTGAACACGCCTTCAAGGCTGTCTTTATTGCTGTGGCTTACTTGCAGGTCTTTAATATAACCTGTGCCTAATTCATACACCCAGCCATGTACATAAATCTCCTGGTCGTTTTTCCAGGCGTTTTGTACAATTGATGTTTTACAAACGTTTTCAACGCTTTCAATCACATTGTATTCAACAAAACGGTTGGTACGTTCGGTTTCGTCTTCAATAGCATCCAGTTCGGCCGAGTGCAAGCGGTAAACGTCTTTAATATGGCGCAGCCAGTTGT
Organism: Mucilaginibacter sp. KACC 22063; assembly: GCF_028736115.1. Classification (NCBI taxonomy): domain Bacteria; kingdom Pseudomonadati; phylum Bacteroidota; class Sphingobacteriia; order Sphingobacteriales; family Sphingobacteriaceae; genus Mucilaginibacter; species Mucilaginibacter florum. The sequence goes on from NZ_CP117877.1 coordinate 4,096,266, forward strand.
CAATTAAACCAAACTGTTTATGGCTCATGGCAGCAATTACACCACCGCAGCCATAATGACCGGTAACAATTACGTGTTTTACTTTAAGCACGTTAACGGCATAGTCGAGTACGCTTAACATGTTCATATCAGAGTGTACTACAACGTTGGCGATATTACGGTGCACAAATATTTCACCCGGGTTAGTACCTGTAATCTGGTTAGCAGGCACACGGCTATCAGCACAACCAATCCACAGCACCGGAGGCGCCTGACCAGAAGCCAGTTTACTAAAATAGTCCGGGTCTTCCTGTAATGTTTCAGCAACAAAACGTTTGTTGCCTTCTAACAAAGCTTCGTAACTTAATCTTGAAGCATCGTCATAATACTTTTCTACTTTAGCACACATAGTTATTGTTTAAAATTGTTTGTTTTGCCGGGTCTGCCAAACAAGCGAGCAAGCTTATGGAGCGCCAGCGGTGATAAATCGTAATATAATATGGTGAGCAATATTAATGGCACAAAATAAAATATAGCAAAGCCATATATGTCAAAAAATATGCCTCCAACAATACCGCCTGTAATATAACAACCAAGTATTGTTGTGCGGATTAATATCTTCTCCTTCGTTATTTTCGCTTTTAAACTTTTGGGATGCAGCCATTCGGCTACTTCTCCGCCCAAGTCGGTAAACAAACCTGTAAGGTGAGATGTTTTAACTAACCCACCAGAAACTGTAGATACCATATTGTTCTGCAAACCGTTGGCAAACAGCAAGGCACCGATGATGTATTCGCGCTCGGTATCAGAGCCCGCAAAAAAATGATTACCGTATATGGCTACAAATAATAAGATGAAAATCTCTAATATCACCGGTGTACTATGAGCCGTGTAATAGCTTTTATGCTCAAAAGAGCGGATAATAAAATTTGAGGTAAAGGCGCCAAAAAAGAACATGAGCAACCATATCATAAACACCATGATCTCATGAAAGTGTTGCCTCACGATATGATTTGCTAATGAAGCAACGTGACCCGTAACATTTGAGGTAAAAACAAGTAAGCCTAACATTCCGGCCACATTAATGTAACCCGAAACAAAGGCCGTTGACGATGCAAGCATCTGATTTTCGCGGAAGGTGCGATTTGTTGTTGAATTTCTTAGCATAAAAGCAGCTATTCATTAACGCTGCAAAATATAAAATTTATATAAATAACAACCCCGCGACTCGCTCCCGGGGTTGTCTACTACTAACTAACTTAAGATGAAAACTCACCCTCAATGGGCAACAGTTAACGCTGTCCATTAAGCTCTTATATACAACCTGATTATTCAGGTTTATTCAAAAATTAAATCATTTATTTTTACCCTGCATTAATGCAGGGATGTTTTGAAGATGATATGGAAAAGCAATTACCGGCTATTAGCAATAGCTAAATGCCATAGTTTGCAGATCATACATCATCAAATGGGATTGCCCGGGATTATACGTTCGGAGGAGGGGTTGGCACAACAGGATGGTAAACCTGTGTATATAAAGACCGTTCCTGGTTATGCAGGATGTTTGTTTCTTCAATTATAGCAACATGCTCATAGGTGTAACTAAAAAAATGCTCATCGCAGAATTTCTTTTCTTTGGCGGCATCTTTCTCCGGCGATTCTTTTTCGCCTTTAGTTTCCTGCTCTAATTGTGTAATAACAGCGTTAACTGTTTTACTGTTAAGGCTCATAAAAACAGGTGCAACTGAAATGAACATCTTTAAATTAAAGATGGCCATAAACAGGATGCAAAGCACTATTTTAAATTCCCTTAACTTCATGCGTATTTAGCAAATATATAAAAAACATCATAAGCACCTAATTGATTGCATTTTTCATTGTCATTTTTCTTTCTCTTGATTATATCAGTTAACAATCAGTACTTTTAGCCTTTACCGATTATATACCGTGGATAAAAAGATAGAAATTCTTGATCAGAAACGCGCACAGGCGTTGGCTGGTGGCGGACAAGCACGTATTGATGCCCAACATAAAAAAGGAAAGTTAACCGCCCGCGAGCGTTTACATTTTTTGCTGGATAAAGGCTCATTCCAGGAGATCGGGATGCTGGTAACACACCGCTCAACTGATTTCGGTATGGAAAAAGAAAACTATCCGGGCGATGGTGTAGTGACTGGTTACGGCACGATCAGCGGTCGTATAGTTTATGTATTTTCGCAGGATTTTACTGTTTTCGGTGGATCGTTGTCTGAAACCCATGCCGAAAAGATCTGTAAAATAATGGATCTGGCTATGCAGAATGGCGCACCGGTTATCGGGCTTAACGATTCGGGCGGCGCACGTATACAGGAAGGCGTGGTCTCTTTGGGCGGCTATGCCGATATCTTTTACCGCAATACTAAAGCTTCGGGTGTGATACCTCAAATATCTGCCATTATGGGTCCGTGTGCCGGCGGTGCAGTTTACTCGCCTGCCATTACCGACTTTATACTGATGGTGGAAAACACCTCGTACATGTTTGTTACGGGACCCAACGTTGTTAAAACGGTAACGCATGAGGTAGTCACTTCAGAAGAACTTGGCGGTGCTAACACACACGCTACAAAGTCAGGTGTTACCCATTTTGCCTGCGCTAATGAGATCGACGCTATTCAGCATATTAAAAAACTGCTGAGTTATATGCCGCAAAATTGCGAAGAAAACGCACCGGCATTAGTTTATGAAGGGGGCAACGAACAACGCCCGACACTGAATAAAATGATGCCTGAGAATGCCTCACAACCTTACGACATCCGTGAGGTGATTGAGGAAGTAATTGACGGCGGCAGCTTTTTAGAGATCCATAAAGATTTTGCACCTAACATTGTGGTAGGCTTTGCACGCATAGCTGGCCGCAGCATTGGCATTGTGGCTAATCAGCCCGCCTACCTGGCAGGTGTGCTTGATATCCATTCCTCTACCAAAGGAGCGCGCTTTGTACGCTTTTGCGATAGCTTTAATATTCCGCTGTTGGTATTTGAAGATGTACCGGGCTTTTTGCCGGGCACCGACCAGGAATGGAATGCCATTATTACCAATGGCGCTAAATTATTATACGCTTTCTGCGAGGCTACTGTTCCGCGTATTACGGTAATTACCCGTAAAGCCTACGGCGGCGCTTATGATGTAATGAACTCGAAACATATCGGTGCCGACATGAACTTTGCATGGCCATCGGCAGAGATTGCGGTTATGGGTGCCAAAGGGGCAGCAGAAATTATCTTTAAACGTGAAATTAATGCCGCAGAAGACCCGGAAGCAAAATGGCGTGAGATGGAACAAATCTATTCTGACAAATTTGCCAACCCTTACCGTGCAGCCAAACGCGGCTTTGTTGACGAGGTGATCGAACCATCAGAAACACGTATCAAGCTGATCCACGCTTTCAAGATGCTTGAAAATAAAGTAGTAAACATGCCAAAGAAAAAGCATGGCAATATTCCGTTGTGACGCTTGTTTTATGATTAGTTCCCTCCCTTGGGAGGGTAAGGGAGGGGTTAATGCCAGACAAGATCATTCCATACAATCCTAAATTAAAAGAACTTGCCAGGAAACTTCGCAAGAACATGACTTTGGGAGAAGCTCTGCTATGGAATGAACTTAAACAAGATAAATTATTGGGTTTTGATTTCGACCGGCAACGCTGCATTGACAATTATATAGTAGATTTTTATTGCAAAAAATTGCATTTGGCAATTGAAATTGATGGGCATTATCATGAACTTGAAGAAACTTTTAATAATGATCTAATCAGAACTGAAAGGCTATAGCAGTTGGGAGTTACTATTTTAAGACTTTCAGAGACTGAAGTAAAATCAGACATGATCAATGTATTAAGGACGATTGAAATTACAATCATAAAAATTATTGAAAACAACCCCTCCCTAACCCTCCCAGGGGAGGGAACTATCTAATCATATGGATTCCCTTCACATCGAACAAATAACCCCCGAGCTTACGTGGCGCTTGCGACGTAACGAGCTTTATCCAAACGAAACGCTGCCAGCTATGGAAATGGAGGAAGACCAGCATGGCATCCACTTCGGTGGTTTTATGGATAATAAACTGGTTGCTGTTGTATCCTTATTTCAAAACGGAACAGATTTTCAGTTCCGAAAGTTTGCCGTAGCCGCCGACATGCAAGGCAAAGGCATCGGCCGCGACTTATTGCAATATATCATTGATTTTGCAAAAGCAGAAGGTGGTACACGCATCTGGTGCAATGCCCGCGATTCAGCAGTAGGGTTTTATCAAAAATCCGGCTTTAATTCTACCGGTGAGTTATTCGAGCGCAAGGGCGTAAATTATGAGATCATGGAAAAGATGTTATCCAAGATATAAACTCAAAGCCCCTCTCTTCAGGAGAGGGGTTCGGGGTGAGGCTACTTCCTCCTCACACATCCTTTAAAATAACCCTAACACTGCATCAACTATTTGATAACTTTAGGGTTTATATGGCATTATCAACTGCTTTGCTATATTTGTCTATCTGCAATAGCAGCAATGTTATACGCGTTATACTACTATGTCTGAAAAAACACCTGATAAAAAACAGCACGTACCTGTTGTAAACGAAACTTCCTTAGCATTTTTAGAAAGATATATTAATAATCCTTCGCCAACCGGTTTTGAATGGAAAGGCCAGCAAATGTGGCTGGACTATATCAAACCATATATTGACGAATATTATGTCGACAATTATGGCACAACCGTTGGTATCATTAATCCGCAGGCCGAATACAAGGTGGTAATTGAAGCACATGCCGATGAAATCTCATGGTATGTGAATTACATTACCAGCGATGGCTTGATCTATGTGATCCGCAATGGTGGCTCCGACCATCAGATCGCACCTTCTAAACGTGTAAATATTCACACCGACAAAGGCATTGTAAAGGCAGTTTTCGGCTGGCCTGCAATACACACCCGTTTAGGCGGCGAAAAAGAAGAAGCCCCTACCCTTAAAAATATCTTCCTGGATTGCGGTTGTACTTCTAAAGAAGAGGTTGAAAAACTGGGCATCCACGTGGGTAGCGTTATTACTTACGAGGATGAATTTATGGTACTTAACGACCGCTATTATGTAGGCCGTGCGCTGGATAACCGTGTAGGTGGTTTCATGATTGCCGAAGTTGCCCGTTTACTTAAAGAAAACAACAAGCAATTGCCTTTCGGCCTGTATATCGTAAATGCCGTACAGGAAGAAATTGGTTTGCGCGGTGCCGAAATGATTGCACATCACATTAAACCTAATGTGGCCATTATCACTGACGTAACGCACGACACCCAAACCCCTATGATTAACAAAATTGTTCAGGGCGATTTAGCATGCGGACGCGGGCCGGTAGTTTCTTACGCACCTGCGGTACAAAACAACCTGAATAAATTACTGATTGACACTGCACAAAAAGCAGATATTCCGTTCCAGCGCCAGGCATCGTCACGTTCAACTGGTACAGATACGGATGCATTTGCCTACTCAAATGATGGTGTGCCATCTGCTTTGATATCTTTGCCTTTGCGATACATGCATACTACTGTTGAGATGATACATAAAGAAGATGTAGACAATGTGATCCGTTTGATTTATGAATCGCTGCTGAGTATCGAGGCAGGACAGAATTTTAAGTATTTCAATTAACAACCGAACATCACTCAAAAAAAATTCGTTAAAAAATAAAAGCCCAGCTTTATAACAATGAAACCAACATTATTAATATTAGCCGCCGGAATGGCAAGCCGTTATGGCAGCATGAAACAAGTAGATGGTTTTGGCCCAAACGGCGAAACCATTATCGATTACTCTATTTACGATGCCATTAAAGCAGGCTTCGGCAAAATCAGCTTTATCATTCGCGAAGAATTTCAGGATAACTTTAAAGCTATTTTTGAACCTAAGCTGCAGGGTCGTATAGAAACCGATTACGTATTTCAAAGCTATGACCTTAAACCTTTCGGTATCGACGAAGAAGTAGAGCGTGCTAAGCCATGGGGTACTGCACATGCTGTATTAGCTGCCCGCAACCAGATCCATGAGCCTTTCTGCGTAATCAATGCAGACGATTATTATGGTTATGACGCCTTTGAAAAAATGGCTAAGTTTTTAACTACCGAAGTTGCTGACGATAAATATTCGCTTATCGGTTACCAGATCGGTAAAACACTTTCAGATTACGGCTCGGTATCCCGCGGCGTTTGTAAAGTGAACGAAGAAGGCAACATGGTTGAGATCAACGAGCGTACACAGGTTTACTTTAAAGGCGACGGCATTGTTTACGAAGAAGGTGGTGTAGAAACTCCGCTAACTGAAGATACCCGCGTTTCTATGAACTTCTGGGGCTTTACTCCTGCCGTATTTGAGCAAAGCCTGCCCATGTTCCAACGCTTTGTTGAGGCTAACAAAAACAATCCTAAAGCAGAGTTCTTTATTCCGCTTGTGGCCGACGAATTAATTAAATCTGGCAAAGCATCTTTCAAAGTGATCCCAACTTCATCAAAATGGTTTGGCGTTACTTACAAAGAGGATAAACCGATTGTACAAAAAAGCATTGCTGATCTTGTAGCAAACGGTACTTATCCAGAAAAACTTTGGGACTAAAAAATTAGCCTGTCATGCTGAACCCAGTTCAGCATCCCACATGCAAATCTTAACTTATGAGATCCCGAAACAAGTTCGGGATGACGTAAGCCTACTCATACAATCCCTGCCCTTAAAGGCGGGGATTTTTATTTATAAAAACGTTATCCAATTTCAGCCGTTCTTTTATTGCTAACATAAAAGATATGCAGTTTGAGATATTAGGAAATACCGAAAGCGTAAGCAAGCAAAATAACCAGCTGATTATAAAAACCGCCGAAGCTATAGCGCGGGTATGGGTCTATAGCCCTACGGTGGTCAGGGTTAATATTTCTAAAAACTTTAATACCGCAGACGAATCGTTCGCTGTAATTCAAAAGCCGGAGAATGAGTTTAGCATTGAAGAATCAGGTTCGGAAATAAAGGTGCGAACCGATGCTTTGGAGCTACGCATCCAAAAATCGTCATTAAGGTTTAGTTTCTATACGGCCGATGGAAAAGAGCTAAGCCGGGACGATGAACGCTTCGGTGTTAACTGGCAGGGCAGCCGTGTGATTAATTATCGTAAGCTTTATCCTGACGAGAAATTCATTGGCCTCGGTGAAAAAACCGGTGACCTGAACCGTCGCGGCAGTTCATACGTAAACTGGAACAGCGATGTACCATTGCATGGCATTACATCAGATCCGCTTTATGAAACCTTCCCGTTCTTTATTGGCATCCATAGCGGATTGACCTACGGATTATTCCTTGATAACACCCATAAAACTTATTTTGATTTTGGTGCCACTACCGATAACCAGATGAGCTGGTTTGGCGCTGATGATGGTGATATTAACTATTATTTTTTCGGTGCGCAAAGCGTAGCAGAAATCATCAAAGATTATACATGGCTAACTGGCCGAATGGAAATGCCGCCAATGTGGAGCCTCGGTTACCAGCAATGCCGCTGGAGTTATATGAGCGCACAGGAGATACTGGATATTGCCCAAACCTTCCGCGACCATAACATACCGGCCGATGTAATGTATTGCGACATTGACTATATGGACGGTTTCAAGATATTCACCTGGAATAACGAGACCTTTCCCGATCCGAAGTCGTTCATCGATAAACTTAAATCAATGGGCTTCCGCCTGGTTACCATAGTTGACCCTGGCATTAAGGTAGAACAAGGCTATAAACAATACGACGAAGGCGTAGCTAAAGGCTATTTTGCCACCTATCCTAACGGCGAAAACTATGTAGGCGAAGTATGGCCAGGCCGCTGCCATTTTCCAGATTTTTTCCGAGAAGATGTACGCAAGTGGTGGGGCGAGTCGTTCACCGCACTTACAGACCCGGGTGTAGAAGGTTTTTGGAACGACATGAACGAACCTGCAGCCTGGGGACAAAACATCCCGTGGATGGTGAAGTTTGGCGACAAATTTATGCCCGAGGTGCGTAATGTGTACGGCATGGAAATGGCACGCGCCACTTATGATGGCACTAAGAAAATATCAGGCCGCAGGCCGTTTGTGTTAACACGTGCAGCCTATTCCGGTACGCAGCGCTATTCAGCCGTCTGGACGGGTGATAATTCGGCTTACGATGCTCATATGCTTTTAGGGCAGCGCATGGTAAATGCGCTGGGCATTACAGGTATGTCAATGGTGGGTGTTGATATTGGCGGCTTTACCGGCGACCCTACTCCTGAACTGATGGTACGCTGGAATTCGTTAGGTGTATATATCCCTATGTTCCGCAACCATGCCATGAAAGGCATGAAAATGCGCGAGCCGTGGCGTTTCGGCGAAGACAACGAGCAGATCATGAGAAAGGACATAGAATGGCGTTACCGCTTGTTACCTTATCTGTATTCCAGCTTTTACCAATCGCATACTACAGGGCTTCCGGTAAGCCGCACATTAGCTATTGAATACACCTTTGATGATACTGTTTATAATGACTCGTACCAAAACCAGTTTATGTTTGGCGATAGCTTGTTGATTTGCCCGGTCATCAGTACCGAAAGTAGTGTTTATGCTTACCTGCCAAAAGGTGAATGGTACCGCTTAGGATCAGACGAAAAATATGAAGGTGGCAAAGATCACCAAGTTGATGCGCCACTGGGTAATCTACCAGTATTTGTAAAAGCCGGTGGCATATTGCCTCTGCAAAGTATCATTCAGTATACCGATGAAAAAACTGATGGCATTTTAGAGGTAAATGTTTGGAACGGCAGCGAGCCGAACACATTTGTTTATTATGAAGATGACGGCTCGTCATACGATTATGAGAAGGGCAGCTATCACAAGCGCACGATCACATTTGACCCGTACACCAGGCAAATCATTTTCTCAGCAGCAGAAGGCTCCTATTCATCAAAATTTGAGCAGATAAAACTTGTCCTGCATGGTTTTGGCAGTGAAGCTAAGGTGCAGGAACATTTAATTGATTACAGTAATCAGGAAATTGAGATTGATTATTAATCGCTCTTGTTATCTAACTTCAATAATATCATAAAGCAAAACGCCCCGCCGGAAACCGGCAGGGCGTTTTACATATATATTGGGTTATTATTTTACTTCTTCGAAGTCAACATCAGTTACGGTGTCTGCTCCGTTTTGAGGCTCGCCGCCTTGTTGAGCGTCAGGGCCTGGTTGTGCTTGCTGACCATCGGCAGTTGCTTTGTACATCTCTTCAGATGCTGCAGCCCATGCGTTGTTAAGCTCGGTTTGTGCAGCTTCGATATCAGAGAAGTTTTTAGCAGCATAAGCATCTTTCAGTTTTTGCAATGATGATTCGATAGGTGCTTTTTTGTCAGCAGAAATCTTGTCACCATATTCTTTCAGTTGCTTTTCTGTCGAGAAGATCAAAGCATCAGCAGCGTTAAGTTTTTCAACTTCTTCTTTTGCTTTTTTATCTGCCTCAGCATTTGCTTCAGCTTCATCTTTCATCTTCTTGATCTCCGCATCAGTTAAGCCTGAAGAAGCTTCGATACGGATCTTTTGCTCTTTACCGGTTGCTTTATCTTTAGCAGATACGTGCAGGATACCATTAGCATCAATATCAAAAGTTACTTCGATCTGAGGTACACCACGTGGCGCTGGCGGAATGCTGTCCAGGTGGAAGCGGCCTAAAGTACGGTTCTGTGCAGCCATTGGGCGTTCACCTTGTAAAATATGGATCTCTACAGATGGCTGGTTGTCAGACGCAGTTGAGAACACTTCTGATTTTTTGCTTGGGATAGTAGTGTTAGCTTCGATCAGCTTGGTCATTACACCACCCATAGTTTCAATACCTAATGAAAGCGGGGTAACGTCTAACAGTAACACATCCTTAACTTCACCGGTTAATACACCACCTTGAATTGCAGCACCAATAGCCACAACCTCGTCAGGGTTTACACCTTTTGAAGGCGCTTTACCGAAGAATTTTTGTACTGCTTCCTGAATTGCAGGGATACGGGTTGAACCACCTACCAGGATGATCTCGTCGATATCTGATGTACTGTAACCTGCATTTTTAAGTGCGGTACGGCAAGGCTCAATAGTACGTTTAATCAAGCTGTCGGCTAATTGCTCAAATTTTGCACGGGTTAATGATTTAACCAAGTGCTTAGGCATACCGTCAGCAGCAGTAATATATGGCAGGTTGATCTCACTTTGAGTAGTGCTTGAAAGCTCGATTTTAGCTTTCTCAGCAGCTTCTTTCAAACGTTGTAAAGCCATAGGGTCTTTACGCAGATCAATACCTTCGTCGTTTTTAAATTCGTCTGCCAACCAGTCGATAATTACCTGGTCAAAGTCGTCACCACCTAAGTGCGTATCACCGTCAGTTGATTTTACTTCGAACACGCCATCGCCAAGTTCAAGCACTGACACGTCATGCGTACCACCACCGCAGTCAAATACCACAATTTTCATGTCTTTGTGGGCTTTGTCAAGGCCATAAGCCAGGGCAGCAGCGGTAGGTTCGTTAATGATACGTTTTACAGTTAAGCCTGCAATTTCGCCTGCTTCTTTAGTGGCCTGGCGTTGTGCATCATTAAAGTAAGCTGGTACGGTAATAACCGCTTCAGTAACTTCAGTTCCTAAGAAATCCTCAGCAGTTTTCTTCATTTTCTGAAGGATCATTGCAGAAATTTCTTGCGGAGTATATTTGCGGTCGCCGATCTCAACACGTGGTGTGTTGTTATCGCCTTTAACCACGTCATATGGTACGCGTTCAGCCTCTTTAGTAACCTCGTTAAACTGGTTACCCATGAAGCGTTTAATAGAGTAGATTGTTTTTTTAGGGTTAGTGATAGATTGGCGCTTAGCAGGGTCACCCACCTTACGTTCGCCGTTATCAACAAAAGCAACTACCGATGGGGTGGTGCGTTTACCCTCGCTGTTGGCAATAACTACAGGCTCGTTACCTTCCATTACAGCCACGCAGGAGTTTGTTGTTCCTAAGTCGATTCCAATGATTTTAGACATATGATTGATATTTTCCTTTATTATTAAATAAGTTCCTGCTCTTATTTAACAAGGGTTGTGCCAACTTAAAAATGGCAGAAAATAATTAACAGGAATGACATAAAGTGGGTTATATGTGTATAATAACATGCGTTTAGTCAGTACTAAATGAGATTACGGTGACAGGTTGACAGCATCCTACTGTTTTTGCATCTCTATCTTAAATACCTCTTTACCCATGTGACCGGAAAGAACTTTTGTTCCAGCCGCTTTGCCTGGCAGCAACTGTGCAGTCAGCGTATCATGCATGAACTCCGGCCAATGCCATATTACCTGGATCAGGTTATTGGATTTATTGTAAGTATAGTTCCCAATAAAACGGCGGCGGTAATCATTATAATCCATAACAAAGTCATTATCATCTTTATCAATATAAATCCGGGTTAAGACACTGTCGCGGGATGATTTGGGCCGGGGAACCAAAGCATTATTTAATTTAAGCAATTTTACCGTATAACTGCCTGTATACTCAGGATAAAATAATGGCATTCGGTTGATGATAACAAGCGCAAACGGAATGACCACTATCGAAGCTCGGGCAACCGCTTTAGCCCACTGGTTTTTAAATATGAACACAGGCAGCGTACCCGGCTCTGCAAAGAAAAATTGCGACAAGCGATCATACTCAAGCAGCAGTAAGTAAACGCATGCAAGCGTAAGTAAGATGGTATAAATGCTTACCACAGGCCCAAAATCATAATAATAGTTAAGCAGAATGATGTTCAGTAAAATTGGCAGTAAAAAAATGGTTCCGAACAAACGTGTGCGACGAAATACAATTAGCAAGCCTGCTGCCATTTGTAATATAGCAATGATAACGGTGTAACTATAGTGTTTGCCAAAGAAAGCCCACATCAGTGTCGAGCCTTCTATCTCATTAAACGGAAGATCGAGCATGCCCAACGGCACCCGGAACTGTGCATGAAAAATCTTACCCAAACCGATATCAAACATATCCAACCCGATAAAATAACGGATAAGCGCTTCCCAAAATGCAAATTGCCGTTTGTTGATATCGCATGTGTATTTTGAATTTTGCCGCCACCTGAAAGCATACAAGATGCTAAGCAGTAAAAATGCCACGCCCACTGTAATAAACAGAATGTTAGGAATAAATGCTAAATACCGGCGCGATATGCGAATTGTTACAATTGCGCCAATAATGCCGGCAACAACACATGCTAATTGATTTTTGAAAAAAGTGCTTTGATAACTCATATTGGATTTCAGTTTTATCCAATATTATGTATATGAACAGGGCTTGTCGTTCGGTATTATAAACCCGTACCGATTTGTTTTATAGTAAGCCGATCTGAAAGCGTAGCCGACTGTTTAATATACTGGCTTGGCGACAAGCCGGTTGCTTTTTTAAAAGCAGTATTAAAAGTGGTTTTAGAGTTAAAACCTGCATGATATGCAATGCCTAAAATATTAAGATGATTGTGTTTGCCAGACAGCATCAATTGTTTAGCCTCCTCTACCCGGTAGCCGTTTACGAACTGAAAAAAATTAACGCCGATCACCTCATTAAGCAGGTAAGACAGGTCATGTATAGAAAGGTCCATTGCTTGTGCTAACTGCGGAAGGTTTAGTTCGTTATCGAGATAGAACTTTTCGATCTGCATTAGTTGCTGCAGGCGTAACTTTAATTGCAACGCTTCCTCTGAAGTAAACCGGGTCTTAACGGTCCGGCTATTTTCATTCACTTCTTCAATAACCAATTGTATCCCCTCAATATCGGCGCTTACGAAAGGATAAATCTCTTTTTGGGCAAGCGAATAGTAGATAATCAGCAAACTACCCGACAAATAAACCATCGGTGATAATAGTGGATGTACATAAATATGTAATGCCACATTGATAACGAATAGTATCACCATGGCGCCAATTGCATACATCATGTATTTTAACCAGTCGAGGCTTACAGGTTCAATATTTGAATTAATATGGCGAATATTTTTTTGATGACGATAAAGTATTAACAATGACAGAGCCCAATAGGCCAACAACTGAAACCGAGCGGTTAACCCGAAGAATGTAGCAACAAGTACGCCCATGCTGTGCGTTAACAACCAACTGTGCGTGCCTGGCAATAATATAGTGGGGGCCATATAAAGTACAAACAAGGCAAATGGCAAAAAACGCCATAGCTGCTTTACCTTAAAACTATTTCCTGGCGTGGTGAATTGTAAAACCGCAAGATATAATGCAGGTGCCATTGCAAACCTTGTCATCTCACTGGCGCCTATTAAGCGGTAATGGCGCTCATGCCAGCCTGCTAAGAACAACATTTCATTCAACGCCATGCCGGCAACAGCCACATAAAATATACTAAGCCATCTATTCCCAATCACATTTACTTTCAGCGGATTAAAAAAAGCAATAAAAGCCTGCAGGAAGAAGGTTACGCAGATAATACCGCAAATGACAGCTTGGATAGGCATTTTATACAGATAAGCTTAAAGCTAATCAAATCATTTTAAAAAATAAAAGCCCCGCTCAAAACTGAGCGGGGCTTTTAACAGTATCGCGTAATTACAATTACTCGCCTTTTTCTGCCTGATCTTCTTTGTTAGAAACCTCGTCAGCAGCTGGTGTTTCAGTTGCAGGAGTTTCTTCAGCAGGGTTTTCAGCAACAACTGCTTCATCAGCAGGCGTTACCTCAGCAGTTGCAGCTTCAGCAGTTTTGCCTTTGCCAGCACCACCACGACGACGGGTAGCTTTCTTAGCAGGAGCAGCAGCAGTATCTTTACCGTAAACGGTATTGTAATCTACTAATTCGATAAGTGCCATTTCGGCGTTGTCACCTAAACGGTTTTCTAATTTGATGATACGGGTGTAACCACCTGGGCGGTTAGCAACTTTTTCAGCAATCTCGCGGAACAATACAGTTACAGCATCTTTGCTTTGCAGGTAGCTGAATACGGTACGGCGTGAGTGTGTAGTATCGTTTTTAGCTTTTGTGATGATCGGCTCAACATAAACGCGTAAAGCTTTTGCTTTTGCTAACGTTGTAGTAATACGTTTGTGTTCGATCAAAGAAGAAGCCATGTTAGCAAGCATTGCCTTGCGGTGGCTGTCGGTACGACCTAAGTGGTTGTGTTTTTTACCGTGTCTCATTTTGTTTGTTGTTGTGGCACGTGCATACCGTTGGGCGGCGTTACCGTCAAGCCCTCGGAATTACGCTGTTGTTTGTAAATAGAACCAAGAGTCAGGAATCAAGATTCAAGATGTCCTGTTTCTTGTCTCTTGGCTCTTGGTTCGTTATAAAATTATTCCTCGTCCAGTTTGTATTTAGCCAGGTTCATACCAAAAGACAAGCCTTTTGATTTAACCAGATCCTGAATCTCTGTTAATGATTTTTTACCGAAGTTTCTGAATTTTAACATATCAGCAACATCGTAAGAAACCAGATCAGCCAAGCTGCGGATATCAGCTGCTTTTAAGCAGTTAAGCGCACGCACTGAAAGGTCAAGATCAACCAGTTCGGTTTTAAGGATCTTGCGCATGTGCAGGATTTCCTCATCAACTTCTTTGGTTTCTTCTTTAGCCTGAGCCTCAAGCATCATGTTTTCGTCTGAGAACAACATGAAGTGCTGGATAAGGATCTTAGCCGCTTCTTTCAATGCATTTTCAGGGTGGATAGAACCATCAGTAACAATATCCAGAACTAATTTTTCATAGTCCGTTTTTTGTTCTACACGATAGTTTTCAATGGTATACTTTACATTCTTTATCGGAGTGTAAATAGAGTCGATGGCGATAACGCCAACCATTGCATCCGGGTTTTTATTTTCTTCACTTGCAACGTAACCACGGCCTTTGTTAACAGTAAGCTCAACTTCAAGCGTTACTGATGAGTCCATGTTACAAAGAACAAGCTCAGGGTTTAATACGGTAAAGTTGTTTGAAAACTTGGTGATGTCACCAGCTTTAAAAGTATCCTGACCATTGATGATGACAAATATTTTCTCAGAATCACCAGAATTTCCGGTTTTTTTGAAACGAACTTGTTTCAGGTTCAGGATAATTTCGGTAACGTCTTCAACAACGCCTTTGATGGTTGAAAACTCATGCGTTACTCCTGAAATACGTACAGAAGTGATAGCATAACCCTCCAGTGATGAAAGTAAGATACGACGTAAAGCATTACCAATGGTAACACCGAAACCTGGCTCTAACGGACGGAATTCAAAAGTACCATCAAAGTCAGTTGACTTCTGCATGATTACCTTGTCTGGTTTTTGAAATGCTAAAATTGCCATTTATATCCTTTTGATTTTTGTTTGTTAATTAGACTTGAGATGTGAGATATGAGATTTGAGATTATAATCTGAAATCGGAAGTACCCACATCATTTTTGAATTTATTTAAAATGCAAAATCTGCGACTAAAGTCTCAGATCTCACATCTCAATTCTCATATCTTATTTAGAGTACAACTCGACGATCAGATTCTCTTTGATGTTCTCTGGAATCTCATCACGGTTAGGGTAGTTTAACAACTTACCAGAAAGGTTAGCTGCATCCCACTCAAACCAGTTGTATTTGTTAACACGACGGCCGGCAACTGAATTGCTGATTGCTTCAAGTGATTTTGATTTCTCACGTACTGCAACAACATCACCTGCTTTTAAAGTATAAGAAGCAATGTTTACAATTTCGCCATTAACGGTAATGTGTTTGTGACCAACCAGCTGACGTGCGCCAGAACGGGTTGGAGCAATACCTAAACGATAAACTACGTTATCTAAACGAGCTTCTAATAATTGAAGCAAGTTTGTACCGGTTATACCTTCGCGAGATGAAGCGCGGTGGAACAGGTTTTCGAACTGACGTTCTAACACACCGTAAGTATATTTAACTTTTTGTTTCTCCTGAAGCTGTACTGCGTACTCAGATTGTTTGCCTCTGCGTTTAGAAACGCCGTGCATGCCTGGAGGGTAGTTCTTTTTCTCTAACACTTTATCCGGACCGAAAATCGGTTCACGGAACTTACGTGCAATTTTGCTTTTTGGGCCTGTATATCTTGCCATTGTTTGTGTGTTTTAAAGTATCAGGCAGCCCGCAGCTGCCGAATCTTAGCTTTAAAAAATATATTAATTAAACTCTTCTGCGTTTTGAAGGACGGCAACCGTTGTGCGGAAGCGGTGTGATATCTTTAATGGTAGTAACCTCGATACCTGTAGTTTGCAGGGTACGGATAGCTGACTCACGACCAGCGCCCGGGCCTTTAACAAACACCTCAACTTTACGTAAGCCTAAATCATAAGCTACTTTACCGCAATCGGCAGCAGCTTGTGAAGCAGCGTAAGGAGTATTCTTTTTAGAACCTTTGAAACCCATTTTACCAGCTGATGACCATGAAATAGCCTGACCGGTTGAGTTAGTAAGGGTAATAATGATGTTGTTAAAAGTAGCGTTAACATGCGCCTGACCAACAGGCTCAACAATTACGATACGTTTTTTGGTTACTTTTTTAGCTTTAGCCATTTTACTTTAAGGTTTGAGATCCGAGATTTGAGTTGTGAGACCTACCGCTCAGTTCAAATACTGCAAATCCTATTTTTTTAAATCCATTAAATGCGAGTGTGTGAGAAAATCACCTATCTCACATCTAACATCTGTTACTTATTATTTAGTAGCTTTTTTCTTGTTAGCAACTGTTTTACGTTTACCTTTACGGGTACGTGAGTTGTTCTTAGTACGCTGACCACGCAGAGGTAAACCTTTACGGTGACGTGTACCACGGTAACAACCAATATCCATCAAACGCTTAATGTTCAGTTGTACTTCAGAGCGAAGAGCACCTTCAACTTTGATCTGATCATTAATAATACCGCGAATTGCAGCTAATTGCTCATCGGTCCATTCTTGTACTTTAGTATCATAAGAAATACCAGCCTGGTCTAAAATGCTTTGCGCAGTTGAACGGCCAATTCCGTAGATGTAAGTAAGTCCGATCTCTCCTCTTTTATTTCTTGGTAAATCAATACCTGATATCCTTGCCATATTTTTAAATTTTTTTTTAGTGAATTACCGAACGGCGGCTACCGTTGTACGGATAATTCCAATATTTTAATTATCCCTGACGTTGTTTGTACTTAGGGTTCTTTTTGTTGATCACGTAAAGTTTTCCGTTACGACGGATGATCTTGCAATCAGCGCTACGCTTTTTGATGGATGCTCTAACTTTCATCTCTTTAATTATTTATATCTGTAGGTTATTCTGCCTTTGGTTAAATCGTACGGGCTCATTTCAAGTTTCACCCTGTCGCCAGGTAAGATCTTGATATAGTGCATACGCATTTTACCCGATATGTGTGCAATTATCTCATGGCCATTCTCCAGTTCAACCCTAAACATTGCATTGGACAATGCCTCTTTAATTGTACCGTCTTGCTCAATCGATGATTGTTTCGCCATATTTTATTGATAATTACTTATTTATCCGCTCCCAAAGCGGGATGCAAAATTATAAAAAAAATTTGATATTTTAATTTTTTCTTTCTAAAACTTCCTCAACGTATGAAAAAGTAGAAAGAATGTCTGGCTGGCCCTTTTTAATGGCTACAGTGTGTTCATAATGTGCTGATGGCTTTCCGTCAACTGTCGAAACAGTCCACCCATCATTCCAAAACTTAACGCCTGCTTTACCAGCATTTATCATTGGCTCAATAGCGATCACCATACCTTCTTCCAGCTTTGTACCAGCTCCGCGCTTACCGTAGTTAGGCACTTCAGGTTTCTCATGCAGCTGTAAGCCAACACCGTGGCCTACCAATTCTTTAACAACGCCATAACCATGCTTTTCGGCATGTTGCTGTACTGCAAAACCTATGTCACCTACACGCATGCCGGTAACCGCTTTCTCTACGCCAAGTTTTAAACACTCCTGCGTAACACGCATCAGTTGTTTAACTTCGTCGCTTACTTCTCCCACTGCAAAGGTATAGGCCGAATCGCCAATGTATTTATTCAGGATAACACCACAATCAACAGATATCAGGTCGCCATCCTTTAATTCTTTTTCTCCCGGGAAACCATGTACCACCTGGTCGTTAGGCGATATGCATAACGAGTAAGGGAAACCATGATAGTTCAGGAAAGCCGGAACGCCGCCATTATCGCGGATAAATTCTTCGGCAAGCTTGTTTAAAGCTATAGTTTTAACACCCGGAGCAATAACCTTAGCTACCTCTCCGAGTGTTTTAGATACTAATAAAGCACTTGCTCTGATGAGCTCAATCTCTTCCGCACTTTTATAATGGATCTTTGCCATGTATAAATCTCTTGCTCCTTATATAGCCGGAGGCGTTGTACCTGCAGCTGTTGGAATAGCAGTACGGCCTTTAATCCTGCCGGTTTTCATTAAACCGTCATAGTGGCGCATTAATAAGTGGCTTTCTACTTGTTGTAAGGTATCAAGCACAACACCAACTAAGATGATTAATGAGGTACCACCAAAGAACCTTGCAAACTGGCTGTTTACATGTGCCAGGTTTGCTATTGCCGGGATGATAGCGATTGCCGCTAAGAAAATTGAACCCGGTAAGGTAATCTTAGAAATTACATCGTCAATAAAATTAACCGTTGCATCGCCTGGTTTAACACCCGGAATGAAACCACCGTTCTTCTTCATATCATCCGACATTTGTTTCGGATTTACAGTAATTGCTGTATAGAAGTAAGTGAACAGGATGATCAGTATGGCAAATACCAGGTTGTGTAACCATGATGTATAGTTAGACAATAATATCAATACCGTACTTGATGCCATTTTAGGGAAAAACGAAGCAATTGTAGTTGGGATAAACATCAATGCCTGGGCAAAGATGATCGGCATTACACCTGCAGCATTTACCTTTAACGGGATGTACTGACGTACACCGCCATATTGCTTGTTACCAACAATACGTTTGGCATATTGCACCGCAATTTTACGGGTACCCTGCACAATCATAATGGTAAACATGACCACTAAGATCAGTGCAACCATCTCTACGATGAAGATCAATAAACCGCCGCTGTTGGTGTCAGTTACACGTGAGCTGAACTCCGTTACCAGAGCTGATGGCAACTGGGCAATGATACCCACCATAATGATCAATGAAATACCGTTACCGATACCTTTATCAGTAATTTTTTCACCTAACCACATTACAAATAATGTACCTGCAGTTAAAACGAAGATCGATATGATATTAAACATAGTTTGGCCTAATACCGGGCTGATCGCATCCGGAGTAACCTGCGTACGCACATACCCAATGGCTTGTGCAGCAGTGATCAGGATAGTCAGGTATCGGGTCCATTGGTTAATCTTGTTGCGGCCACTTTCACCTTCCTTTTGCAGTTTGGTAAAATATGGCACAGCAATACCTAATAGCTGCACCACGATAGATGCAGAAATATATGGCATTACACCCAGTGCAAAAATAGACGCACGTGAAAACGAACCGCCGGCAAACATGTTTAATAAGCCTAACAGACCTTCTTTAGCGCGTTGCGAATTTAATGAGGCTGGATCTACACCCGGCAGCACGATAAACGAACCGACACGGTATATTAAAAGAAATAAGAGTGTGTTGATAATACGCACTCTTAAATCTTCGATTTTCCAGATATTAGATAATGTGGTGAAAAACCTTTTCATTGAAAATTATAACTTAACGATGGAACCACCGGCTGCTTCAATTGCTTTTTGTGCAGTAGCCGAGAAAGCATGAGCTTTAACATCAAGCTTAGCTTTTACCTCGCCACGACCTAATACTTTGATCAGGTCATTTTTAGATGCCAGGCCGTGTTCTCTGAACGTATCAAAATCGATAGTGGTTAATGAGAACTTCTCAGCCAATTGCTGTAAAGCATCTAAGTTAATGCCTACATACTCTACACGGTTAGGGTTTTTAAAACCAACCTTTGGTAAGCGGCGTTGTAATGGCATCTGGCCACCCTCGAAACCTACCTTAGTAGATGTACCAGAGCGTGAACCGGCACCTTTATGACCACGTGTAGAAGTACCGCCTTTACCTGAGCCGGTACCACGGCCAATTCTTTTGCTATCTTTTACAGAACCTTTTGCAGGTTTCAGATTACTTAAATTCATGATCTTAAATTGTTTCAACTGCTACCAAATGATTAACTGCGCGAACCATACCGATGATAGCCGGAGTAGCTTCAACTTCTACGCTATGGTTGATCTTTTTCAAACCTAAAGCAGTAATGGTTCTTTTCTGGCGTTCGTTTCTGTCGATAACGCTTTTAATCTGTGTTATTTTGATCTTAGCCATGTTGATTATCCGTTAAATACTTTACCTAAGTTAACACCGCGGTGTTGTGCTACGGTATAAGCATCGCGCAGTTGCGCTAAAGCAGATACAGTTGCTTTTACCACGTTGTGTGGGTTTGATGATCCTTTTGATTTTGCCAATACGTTGTGGATACCAGCACTCTCTAATACAGCACGCATTGCACCACCGGCAATTACACCGGTACCGTTAGCAGCAGGTTTCACGAAAACGAACCCACCTGAAAACTTACCATATTGTTCGTGAGGTACAGTACCGTTGATGATAGGCACTTTAACCAGGTTCTTTTTAGCATCGTCGATACCTTTGGCAATAGCCTCGGTAACCTCTTTTGCTTTACCTAAACCGTAACCAACAACACCGTTCTCATCGCCTACAACCACAATGGCTGAGAAGCTGAAGGTACGGCCACCTTTGGTTACTTTGGCAACACGTTGTATGCTAACCAGGCGATCTTTTAATTCGATCTCGCTGGTTTTTACTCTTTTAACATTTATTGTTGACATTTCTTTGCTTCAATTAAAATTTTAAACCGCCTTCACGTGCACCATCAGCCAATGACTTAATGCGGCCGTGATACAAGTAACCATTTCTGTCAAACACTACCTGAGTGATACCGGCAGCGATTGCTTTTTGGGCTACTAATTTACCCACAGCTGCTGACTGCTCTGATTTGGTACCTGTAGCAGAAAAATCTT
The DNA here is from genome assembly GCF_028736115.1 of Mucilaginibacter sp. KACC 22063. Classification (NCBI taxonomy): domain Bacteria; kingdom Pseudomonadati; phylum Bacteroidota; class Sphingobacteriia; order Sphingobacteriales; family Sphingobacteriaceae; genus Mucilaginibacter; species Mucilaginibacter florum. The sequence goes on from NZ_CP117877.1 coordinate 4,117,371, forward strand.
TAGACAAAGATGATGCTGATACTAATGTTTTACCGTTAACATCGTCGATGATCTGAGCATAAATTCCTTTATTGCTTCTGAATACAGATAAGCGAGGACGTTCTGTAGAACCTGAAAGACTTTTTCTGATTCCTTTTTTAATTCTGTCTCTTCTTGATAATTTACCTGCCATGACGATTATTTTTTAGATGCTGATTTACCTGCTTTTCTTCTCAATACTTCACCAACAAACTTGATACCTTTACCTTTGTAAGGCTCTGGAGCACGCAGTGAGCGGATTTTAGCAGCTACCTGACCGATCAATTGTTTGTCAATTGATTCAAGGATGATAGTAGGGTTTTTACCCTTTTCAGCAGTGGTTGTAACTTTAATTTCTTTTGGTAATTCAAACACGTAGTGGTGAGAGTAACCTAACACCAAATCAAGTGTATTACCAGTATTGGTTGCACGGTAACCTACACCTACAAGTTCTTGCTCGATCTTGTAGCCGGTTGTAACACCAGTTACCATGTTAAATAACAAAGCGCGGTATAAACCGTGTAATGCTTTATGGCGCTTTTGTTCTGACGGACGGGTAACCAACAGGGTACCGTCTTGCTGCTCAACTTTGATATCGCTATCTAAAGCCTGGTGCAGCTCACCTTTAGGTCCTTTTACAGTAACAACGTTATCGTTAGATACGGTTACAGTAACACCCGAAGGGATTGTTATAGGTGCTTTTCCTACTCTTGACATTTCTTAATTCCTCCTGTGTGTTGTTGATTAATAAACGTAGCACAATACTTCGCCACCTACATTCTGAGCGCGTGCCTCTTTATCGGTCATAACGCCTTTTGAAGTAGAAAGGATAGCGATACCTAAACCATTTAATACGCGTGGCATGTTAGTAGTGCCTGCATATTTTCTCAAACCTGGTTTGCTGATACGCGATAATGTGCGGATAGCAGGAATTTTAGTTACAGGGTGGTATTTTAAAGCAACTTTGATAATGCCTTGCGGGCCGTTGTCTTCAAATTTGTAGTTTGCAATGTAACCTTTGTCGAAAAGCACTTTAGTGATTTCCTTCTTCAGATTTGATGCAGGAATTTCAACAACCCTGTGGTTGGCTTTAATAGCATTCCTTACTCGTGTAAGATAATCTGCGATTGGATCTGTATTCATCTATTTTTAAAATATGATAGTGGTTTCCTTCCGGGCCTATCCCGGACGACCTTCTATCGGTTAAGTTTTGTTATTTGAGCATAAAGCGAAAAGCCTAAAGCTAAAAAGCGTTGAGCTTTAAACTTTCGGCTTTCAGCTTAATATTACCAGCTTGCTTTTTTAACCCCTGGTATTTTACCAGCTAAGGCCATTTCACGGAAAGTTACACGTGAAATACCAAATTGGCGCATATAACCACGTGGACGGCCGGTTAATTTGCAACGGTTGTGCAATTTTACCGGAGATGCAGCTTTAGGTAATTTATCTAAAGCAACATAATCGCCAGCGGCTTTAAGGGCTGCTCTTTTATCAGCGTATTTAGCTACTAACTTAGCGCGTTTTACTTCACGTGCTTTTACACCTTCTTTAGCCATTTTGTTGTGGATTTTGATTTTTAAATGGTAAACCAAATTGTTTAAGCAGTTCTAACGCTTCAACGTCATTAGTTGCCGAAGTTACAAAGGTAATATCCATACCCATGATCTTGTTGATCTTGTCGATATTTATTTCAGGGAAGATGATTTGCTCAGTGATACCTAAAGTATAGTTACCACGGCCATCAAAACCTTTATCATTAATACCTTTGAAATCGCGGATACGAGGTAAAGCTACGGCGATCAAACGGTCTAAGAACTCATACATGGTGTTATCACGTAAAGTTACACGTACGCCTACAGGCATGTTTTTACGTAATTTGAAGTTTGAGATATCTTTTTTAGAACGTGAAGATACTGCTTGCTGACCGGTGATGGTGGTTAACTCATTGATAGCAACCTCGATCAGTTTTTTATCAGTGGTAGCACCGCCAACACCCTGGTTGATAGCGATTTTTTCAAGCTTTGGAACCTGCATTACTGACTTGTACTGAAATTTATCTTTCAGTGCAGTACGGATTTCCTCTTTATATTTCGATTTTAATCTTGGTACGTAGGCCATTACTTAATTTCCTCCCCTGATTTTTTAGCAAATCTAACTAATTTACCTTCGCTGTTCTTTTTACGACCAACTTTGGTAGTCTCGCCTGTTTTTGGATCAACCAATGCCAGGTTAGAGATATGGATAGAAGCTTCCTGTTTAATGATACCACCATTAGGGTTGGCAGCGTTTGGCTTAGTGTGTTTTGACACCATGTTAACGCCTTCTACCACGGCACGGTTAGTAGCCAGGATAACTTCAGTTACTTTACCTTGTGAACCTTTTGAGTCACCGGCAATTACCTTTACTGTATCACCTTTGCGGATTTTCAGTTTTGGCTGTGCGTTTTTCTTTCTTTCCATGTTACAATACCTCCGGTGCTAATGATACAATCTTCATAAATTGTTTTTCACGCAGCTCTCTTGCAACAGGGCCGAAGATACGTGTACCACGCGGCTCGTCCTGGTTATTTAATAACACAGCTGCATTGTCGTCGAAACGGATATATGAACCATCTTTACGGCGAATTTCCTTTTTGGTTCTTACCACTACGGCTTTAGAAACGCTACCTTTTTTTACGTTACCTGATGGCAGCGCACTTTTAACGGTAACAACAACTTTATCTCCGATAGAGGCATATCTTTTACCTGTACCACCTAAAACACGGATCACTAAAACTTCTTTAGCGCCACTGTTATCGGCTACATTCAATCTTGATTCCTGTTGTACCATCTTATTTAGCCCTTTCTAAAATTTGAACTAATCTCCAGTTTTTACTTTTGCTCATCGGACGAGTTTCCATAATCAATACGGTATCGCCAATACCACAGGTATTTGCTTCGTCATGAGCCATAAATTTGGTAGTCTTCTTTACGAATTTACCGTAGATAGGGTGTTTTACTTTCCTTTCTACTGCAACAACGATAGATTTATCCATCTTGTTGCTCACTACCAAACCGGTACGTGTTTTTCTTAAATTTCTTTCCATTTTTCAGACGCTGGTTATTTATTTTCAGAAGCTGACGCCGCTTTGCGCTTGGTTAATTCTGTAGTTAAACGAGCAACATCCTTACGTACTTTAGTAATGCGTGAAGGATTCTCAATAGCTGAAACCGCATGAGCAAATTTCAATTTATTAAGATTGTTCTTTTCCTCGTTAATCTTTGCAACCAACTCTTCTGTTGACAGCTCTAAAATTTCTGAGTTTTTCATTTTCTTGTTTGTTCTAATGTTGAAAGGTTGTAATGTTTAAATGTTGTTGTAACGGTTCAACATCCAACTTTTCCAACCTAAACTAATTGTTATGCTTCTGCGTAATCTCTGCGTACAACAAATTTTGTTTGTACGGGCAGTTTTTGAGCTGCCAAACGCAAAGCTTCTTTGGCAATTTCCAGTGGCACACCTTCTGCTTCGAAAATGATTCTTCCAGGGCGTACAACTGCTACCCAGTATTCAGGAGCACCTTTACCTTTACCCATACGTACCTCTGCTGGTTTTTTGGTTACAGGCTTGTCTGGGAAAATCCTGATCCAAACCTGGCCTTCACGTTTCATATAACGTGTTACAGCGATACGTGCAGCCTCGATCTGACGGCTGGTGATCCATGCCGGCTCGAGTGATTTTATACCGAAAGATCCGAATGAAAGTTCAGCACCACGGGTGGCTAAACCTTTCATTCTGCCTTTTTGCATCTTTCTGAACTTCGTTCTTTTTGGCTGTAGCATTACTTTAAGCTTTTATTCGTGTTTAAACGATGTTTGTTTGTTGTTAGTGATCGGTTGTCTGTTATCAGTTATTCCTGACATCCGGCAACTGAAAACTCACAACGCATCAAACTTTATTATCTGTTACCACCCGGACGGTTGCCACCCTGACGGTTTTGGCCGCCCGGACGATTGTTGCCACCACCACGTTGGTTGTTACCGCCTCTGCGGTCATTATTACCACCTCTTCTGTCACCACCACCACTGTTGCGACGGTCGCCACCGCGATCATTTCTTTCGCCACGTGCGCCAAATGAAGCTGCGCCCTCTGGACGGCCACCTTTACCGCTGGCACTGCTTGCAGCACCAATGTTTGGAGAAAGATCACGTTTGCCATAAACCTCGCCTTTGCAGATCCATACCTTAACACCTATTTTACCATAAGTAGTTAAAGCCTCTGCCAGTGCATAGTCAATATCAGCGCGGAAGGTATGTAACGGAATCCTTCCCTCTTTATATTGTTCGGTACGTGCCATCTCAGCACCGCCTAAACGGCCGCTGGTCATCACTTTAATCCCTTCAGCACCCATTCTCATGGTTGAAGCTATTGCAGTTTTCATGGCGCGACGGAAAGAGATACGTGCTTCTAATTGCTTAGCGATACCTTCAGCAACCAGTTGCGCGTCAAGCTCAGGACGTTTGATCTCGAAGATGTTGATCTGAACATCTTTTTTAGTAAGCTTTTTAAGCTCTTCTTTGATCTTATCAACTTCCTGGCCGCCTTTACCGATAACGATACCCGGACGGGCAGTATGTATAGTAACTGTAATACGTTTTAAAGTACGCTCGATAACTACTTTTGATACGCCGCCTTTAGCGATACGTACTGATAAGTATTTGCGGATTTTTTCGTCCTCAACTAATTTGTCGGAGTAGTTGTCGCCACCGAACCAGTTAGAATCCCAACCTCTGATGATTCCTAATCTGTTACCTATTGGATGTGCTTTTTGTCCCATTTCAAATTAATTGTTAGCGTTTTTACTATCCACAATAAGTGTTACGTGGTTTGAGCGTTTACGGATACGGTAACCGCGGCCTTGTGGAGCCGGGCGAAGTCTTTTTAACTGACGGCCACCGCCTACAGAAACTTCTTTAACAAATAAACCGCTTTCTTCAACACGTTTGCCTTCGTTTTTAGCTTCCCAGTTTTTAATTGCAGAAAGTAATAACTTTTCTACACGGATAGCCGCTTCCTTATTTGTATATTTTAATATATATAACGCTTTTTCAACGTTCTCACCGCGAATCAGATCAACTACCAGGCGCATTTTGCGTGGTGATGTTGGGCAGTTTTGCAGTTTGGCAACAGAAGCTCCTCCTTGCTGAGCTTTCTCTTGCTCTTTTTGCTGTCTGATTAGGACAGATCTTTTGATTTTATTTGTTGCTTCCATTGCCTATTATTTTTTCTTTTCTGCGTGACCGCGGAATGTACGTGTTGGGGCAAACTCTCCCAGCTTGTGACCAACCATGTTTTCTGTTACGTACACAGGGATAAATTTGTTACCGTTGTGTACTGCGAATGTGTGACCAACGAAGTCAGGAGAAATCATGGAACGGCGTGACCATGTTTTTACTACCGACTTTTTGCTTGATTCATTCAAGGTCAGAACTTTTCTTTCCAGGTTATGATCAATATAAGGTCCTTTTTTAATTGAACGTGCCATTATTTCTTCCTTCTTTCAATGATGTAACGATCCGATGTTTTCTTTTTGTCGCGGGTTTTGTAGCCTTTAGCTAATAAACCTTTACGTGAGCGTGGGTGACCACCTGAAGAACGGCCTTCACCACCACCCATAGGGTGATCGACAGGGTTCATTGCTACACCACGTACTCTTGGACGACGACCGATCCAACGTTTACGGCCTGCTTTACCTAATACCTCATTTGCTTTCTCAGCATTTGAAACTGTACCGATGGTAGCAAGGCAGGTAGCCAGGATCATACGGGTTTCACCAGAAGGCAATTTAATGATGGCATATTTACCATCACGGGCAGATAGCTGCGCATAAGTACCTGCAGAGCGTGCAATTGTGCCACCCTGACCAGGATTAAGTTCAATGTTATGGATGATCGAACCCAGCGGGATGCTCTTTAATGGTAAAGTGTTACCAACTTCAGGAGCAACTGCATCGCCAGAAAGTACAGTTTGTCCAACTGTCAATCCTTCCGGAGCGATCATATAACGTTTCTCGCCGTCAGCATAAACTAACAGGGCGATACGTGCTGAACGGTTTGGATCGTACTCGATAGTCGCAACAGTAGCGGGGATGTCAAACTTGTTACGTTTAAAGTCGATCAATCGGTATGATTTCTTGTGTCCCCCACCGATATAACGCATGGTCATTTTACCGGTATTGTTACGACCGCCTGATTTTTTGTGCGCTACAACAAGTGACTTCTCAGGCACATTGGTTGTAACGTCCGAGTAATCGGCACCTACTCTGAAGCGGGTACCCGGCGTAACCGGTTTAAATCTTTTAACTGCCATCTCTTTTTATATTGTGCTATAAAAATCTATTGTTTCACCGTCTTTCAACGTAATAACCGCTTTTTTGTAAGTAGCTGCACGGCCAGTTACCGAGCCAGCTTTAGTGTTACGGGTTTTTAGTTTTCCGACATATTTCATGGTGTTTACCGCTGTAACGTTTACACCATACATGTTTTCAATCGCTGCTTTGATCTGAATCTTGTTAGCTCTGTGATCAACTTTGAAAACATAACGATTAAGTTTCTCAGTTAATTGAGATACTTTTTCAGTAAGTAAAGGTTTCTTTAAAATTTCCATAATTACTTAGCGAAAGCTTCCTCCAAAGTTTTAACAGCACCTGTAGTTAAGATCAGTTTGCCTGCGTTTAACACATCATAAGTGTTTAACTGGTCGGCAGTAATAACCTTAGCTTTTTTCAGATTTCTGCTTGATAAATAAACATTGTTATTTGCTGCAGGCAATACCAGTAAAGTTTTCTCGTCAGTGAATTTTAAGTCGCTAACTAACTTTACATAGTTTTTAGTTTTAACAGTATCGAAGTTGAAGTCTTCTAAAACTACGATATTGCTATCCTGAGCTTTGTAAGTTAAGGCTGATTTACGTGCTAATTGCTTAAGCTTTTTGTTTAGCTTGAAGCTATAGTCGCGAGGCTGAGGACCGAATACACGGCCACCACCATTAAATAATGGTGATTTGATGCTACCTGCGCGTGCACCACCAGTACCTTTTTGTTTATGTAACTTGCGGGTTGAACCAGCAATTTCATTACGTTGTTTTGCTTTGTGAGTACCCTGACGCTGATTAGCCAGATATTGCTTCACATCCAGGTAAATAGCGTGATCGTTGGGCTCGATACCGAATACCGAATCAGGAAGCTGCACCTTGGCACCTGTTTGCTGACCTGATACATTTAATACATTAACTTCCATCTTATTTATCAACGATTACGAATGAACCCTTAGCTCCTGGGATAGAGCCTTTAACCACTAACAAATTTTGTTCTGGATACACTTTAACCACTTCAAGGTTTTGAACCTTTACGCGCACATTACCGGTTTGACCAGCCATGCGCATACCTTTAAATACGCGTGATGGCCATGAAGATGCACCCAGTGAACCCGGAGCTCTTAACCTGTTGTGCTGACCGTGGGTCTGCATACCAACACCACCAAATCCGTGACGCTTTACAACGCCCTGAAATCCTTTACCTTTTGAAGTACCAACAACATCCACGAAATCGCCAGAAGCAAAGATATCGACAGTAACGGTGTCGCCTAAGTTCTTTTGATCCTCAAATGTTTTGAATTCAACAAGCTTGCGCTTTGGAGTGGTTCCGGCTTTCTGGAAATGACCTTTTAAAGGAGCAGTAGTGTTTTTTTCTTTTTGCTCATCGTATGCTAACTGAACAGCTGCATACCCGTCTGCCTCTACAGACTTCACTTGTGTTACTACACAAGGACCAGCTTCGATTACGGTACAAGGAATGTTTTTTCCCGCCTCATCGAAAATACTGGTCATACCTACTTTTTTACCAATAATTCCTGACATTTTCTTTTTTAGCTTTTTTTGTTGCCCATCGAAGCAGTAGGGCTTCGTTCAAGGCATAATTTCCCCCGAAAGGGACGGCAAAGATAGGAATTATTAATTAACTCTCAAATACTTACGAAATTATTTTTTAGAGAATTTTCTTACTTACAGCAAGTTACGGAAGTAACCGGCATATGGAACAATAAATTGCAGGGTTTAGTGATGCAATTATAGCAAGGATCGGATCAAAATACAATGCATTAATTAAATTTCTGTTGTATTTGTTAATATTGTAGCAAACTAACAATAATGTATAAAAAACTCATTATCAGCGCCATTCTGTTATGCTTTTTAACAGGCGCAATGGCACAATCGCTTTATATGCCGCGCGATATTAAACGCGCCTTTGACAAAGGCACGCGATCTGCGGACGGAAAGCCTGGAAAAAACTACTGGCAAAACCATGCACGTTATGACATTCATATCACAACCGCACCACCAGACCGTAACATAAAAGGCAAAGAAGAAATTGTCTATGTAAACAATAGCCCGGATACCTTAAAGGCGCTAAACATGAAACTGATTATCAACATCCACCGCCCCGGCGCAGCAAGGTTAAGGCCGGTTGGCGATAATTACCTTACCCCGGGTATGCAGATTGATACTTTTTTAGTGAACGGCACAAAGGTGAACTGGGATAACACACGCAAAGGTGCAACCAATGAAGGCGTTATGCTGACCAAGCCCCTGCTTCCGCACGACTCTGTGAAACTGAACATCAATTTCCATTACCAGATCTCTTTACAAAGCGAGCGCGAGGGCATGATCGACTCTACTACTTATTACTTCGCTTATTTCTATCCGCGCGTTTCTGTGTATGACGATTACAATGGTTGGGACCGCCTGCCATTTACCGACGCGCTTGAGTTTTATAACGACTTCAACGACTATAAGCTAAGTGTTACCGTACCTAAAAATTATTTAGTTTGGTCAACCGGTACATTGCAGAATGCCAACCAGGTTTTACAGCCTGAATATGCCAAACGCCTTCAGGCATCCTTCACAAGTGATTCCACTATTCATGTTGCTACTGCCGAAGATATTGCCAAAAAGAAAGTTACTGCACAAAATGCCATGAACACTTGGGTTTGGACAGCAACCAACATCACCGATGTTGCCTTTGGCATAAGCGACCATTACGTATGGGATGCTGCCAGTACCGTGGTTGATGATGCAACAAAACGCCGTGCAAGTATGCAAGCCGCATTCTTAGATGAATCAAAAGACTTTCATCATTCGGTTCAATTTGGCCGTAATAGTTTAAGCTGGTTTTCGCATAACTGGCCAGGTGTACCTTATCCTTTTCCAAAGATGACCGCCTTTCAGGGATTTGCAGACATGGAGTATCCAATGATGGTGAACGACAGCCACACTGACGACCTGCGTTTTGCACAATTTGTACAGGACCATGAAATTGCACATACCTATTTTCCATTCTACATGGGCATAAACGAAACCCGCTATGGTTATATGGATGAAGGCTGGGCTACCACATTTGAGTACCTGATTGGCCAGGCAGAGGTTGGCAAAGATGGCGCTGATAAACTTTACAAAGCTTTCAGGATTAACCGCTGGATACATGACCCATCATCAGCAGAAGACTTGCCTGTAATTACCCCTACCAGCGAACTGTTTGCAGGTGCAGGTAATAACGAATATGGTAAACCATCATTAAGTTACCTGGCACTTAAAGATATGCTTGGCGACGAGCTCTTCAAAAAAGCTTTGCATACCTATATGGACAACTGGCATGGAAAACACCCTATTCCGTGGGATTACTTTAACTCGATGAGTGCTGGTGCTGGCAAAAACCTGAACTGGTTTTTCAACAGCTGGTTCTTCACTAACGGGTATAATGATATTGCGATAACCAAAGTTGCCAAAGTAACCGGCGGCACTGCCATTACCGTTAAAAACATTGGCGGCTTTGTTATCCCTTTTGATGCGATGATTACTTATGCCGACGGCAGCACACAAACCATCCACAGGACATCTGCTTTCTGGGAAAACAATCAGAAAGAAGTAACCATGACGGTTAAATCTGCAAAGGCTGTTAAATCTGTTAAATTAGATGGCGGCATATTTATGGATGCCAACGAAAAAGACAATAGCTGGGAAGCTAAATAATTATTTCAGATACAAGAAGTAAAAAAGCAAGAGACATGATAATTGCCTTTAAAAAAAAAGCGACCTGTTAACAGGTCGCTTTTTTAATTACTTAATGTTATATTTGGTTATATGTCAAAGCTTGATAGAATAACATCGGATCCTCAAATTATGGGTGGTAAAGCGTGCATTAGAAATATGCGAATTACTGTTTCATTGGTCCTTAATCTTATAGCTAATGGCTTAAGCAAGGAAGATATTATTAAAGAATATCCACTTATCGAACTTGAAGATATTGATCAGTCCCTTAAGTATGCAGCTTATCTTGCAGAAGAAGAGTTATATTCATTTAATTAAATGAAATTCCTTTTAGATATGGGAATCTCAACCAGAACTCTCAGTTGGTTAAAAGATCAGGAACATGATGCTATCCACTTATCGAACGAAGGATTACATAAGCTTTCAGATTTAGATATTCTAATAAAAGGCTCTAAAGAGGGCAGGATAATCGTTACCGCTGATATGGACTTTGGAACTTTATTAGCAACTCATCCTGAATATGAAACTTCTGTTATACAGTTTAGGGTAAGTGATTTCAGTCCGGATAACATTATTGAAAAATTAAGCTTAATATTTAATGATTTTAATCTGGAGTTATCTAGTCCAAGAATCATCACCGTAAAGGATCATCAGATACGCATAAGAAAGCTCCCTATCTAATCCATCATCAACCTTCTGATCAACTCTGCGCTTTGTTTTTTGCCTTCATCTAAACGGTCGCTGAAGAAAGTCTGCACTTCGTTAAAGTGTTTCTTATAGCCTTCCATATCGCCGTAGCTGATAATTGACGACCATTCGCGCACAGCCGAATGGAATTCCAAATCATCGCCGCGAATAGTTTTATCATAGAGTGCGGTTTCTATAGATTCTTCGAGCAGAGCTTCATTTTTAAAAAGGTATTCGGCAATACCCAAACGCAAGCGGAATGGTGGTGTCTGCGCAATCAGGTTATCATACGGGTTTACTCCTAAATGATACCAGGCATCAACCATACTTAATATACTTAAATGTGAGTTTGGCTTTGGATGTGCAGAGGTGTCTGCCAGCGAAAATTCTTTCATCACCTGCTCATTAAACATGATCAGTTTCCGGCTTTCATGAAATACAAAGTCGCGGGCTTTATAAATACGCTCCCTGAATGCCTTTTCTTCTTCCATAATCATGAGCTTAAACAACTCCGATTCTGAAAGTGCATACCTTTTTACCTGTGCCTTTGCATAAGGATTAAGGATAGCCAGGCCGGCATACACGTGTGCTTTGTAACTAAATATACGTAGTGTGGTCAGGATCTTAACATTATCGATGCCTCCATGATATGAAGCATTATCCCACGGGAAAAAACCTGCCGATTTCCACGCCGTGCCCATACTCTCGAAACCAACGTGGGTTACCGCCTGCGTATCGGCAACAATCTGATCATGCTGATGATAGTCGGCTAATTCTACAATGTTTGTTTCAAGGCTGTCAAATAGCTCATACATCAATCGGTAAGCATCATCATCAGCCCGGTGCCTTATCAGGATTAGCTTTTGCCCTTTGGGTTCAAAACCCGGCCCATGCATGGCATGAAAAGTTACAATATGTGCGTTTGCAGGTACATAAGTTTCAAAAACACTAATCTCCGGTTGTTTTACAGATGTTTGCCCGGCTACTATTGTTCCCGGCTTTATGGCCTGGTAAGATTGTGCAACTACCTGTTCAAATCTTTCAGCCTCAACAGAATAGATCAGCAGTTCGCTTTGATGGGCTACCGCTGTGCCATTATCTAAAACCGAAATACCAAGTGGGTTTAATTCGTCTTCAAGCCTTTCACGGTTTTGCGGCAGATCACAGCCAAAAACCTTATGCCCTGTCTTTGCAAAAGCCTTCGCATAAAGCTTGCCCATATCTCCCAAACCGATGATACCGATATTCATGCTGCTAATATAAGTACCATAAAGCTAATCATCACGTTATAGTACTATTTGCGCAACTTTAATTAACATTTAATATATTAGTGAACCATCTTAACATATATGCGTTAATTTTGGATCATTAAACAAACATCAAAAACTATTACCAAATGACTAACAAGCTGTTTTTTAAAAGTTTGCCGGCACTCATCTTTCTGCTAAGCACATCGCTTTATTCTATAGCACAGGATAGCACAAAGAAAGCCGCTACCAAACCTGCTGTTACAAGGCCTGTACAAAAACCAACTACTTACCCTGCAGCAAAAACAGCCGTTCCGCAAGCTACTACCCCAGGTACAGTACCGCCAAACAATGCGGCACGTGGTTATACATCAGCCCAGCCAGCACCCCCAAATGACCGTAGTATAAAAGGACAATACCAATATTTAAACACCAAAGTTTTTGGCTATCAGCGCCCGCTGGTTGAGGCCTTTTATAAAAGTGTTACCGATACTTTAAAATCAGAAAGAAAGAAGGCAAAGGAAGCACAAGCCAACTTAACATCACTAACAGATACGGTTAAAGACCTGCATAAGCAACTATCTACACAAGGCCAGTCGTTAACCGAATCAACCGAAAAAGCCGATAGCATTAGCTTATTAGGTATCCACATGAGCAAAGCCTCGTACAACAGCCTGATGTGGGGATTGGTAATAGTTTTTGGCGCAGTTGCCGCTTTTGTCATCTTTCGCTCGGGTACTTACAGCCGCGAAGCAAAGTACCGTATCAAACTTTATGAAGAGCTTGACGAGGAATACAAGAACTATAAAATCAAGGCTAACGACAAAGAGAAAAAACTGGCCCGTGATCTGCAAACTGCCCGTAATAAAATTGAAGAAATTACAGGAAAGCCTGATTATTGATTAATAGCCAACTAATGCCAGCAAGAGCTTTCTTATTTGGGTGGAACCCCGTTAAATGGCCGTGGGAGGATCTCGATCTGGATATTCAGAAATTATCAACAGAAGGTACACTTAAAGAAGATTGGAGCGCAGCAAGCCACAAGGCAATAAAACCTGGAGACAGGGCTTTTATTGTGAGGCTTGGTGCAGAGCCACGCGGCATTTTTGCATCAGGTACAATTACATCTAATCCTTATCCTGCTTACAGGAATGGCAGGCATTATTACCGGGTAAAAATTGACCTGGATGTATTGCTTAATCCAGATAAGGAACGCATCTTAACTTTTGATATTCTTAAGATAGGTAACCTTGCTGCGCAAACATGGGCGCCGCAGGCGTCGGGAATTTCTATCAGACCAGAGCTTGTTGACGAACTTGAAAATTTGTGGCTCGATTTTTTGGAAACAAAAGACCAGCATGACGACTTTTAATACCATAACAATTGAATATGGAATATCAACCCGGAGACTTGGTATCTACGCCAAACGGTAATGGCTATGTGAATGAAGTAATAGAAAATCAGGTAATAGTTGACCTGATTGATGGTGACGACCGTCGCGAAGTGTTCGACATCACACAAATAGCACTATTAGAAGAATAAAACAAAAGCATCCATTACAGGATGCTTTTGTTTTATATAAGCCTATTCTGTTCTCAGGCTTTTTATAGGATTAGCTAATGCAGCTTTTATGGCTTGAAAGCTCACTGTCAGTATGGTGATAGCAACAGCCCCGACGCTTGCCAGAATAAACACCCACCATGATATTTCTGTATGGTATACATATCCTTTAAGCCATCCGGAAAGATAATACCAGGCAAGCGGTATAGCGATGATACATGATATAATTACCAAAGCCAGAAAGTCTTTAGAAAGCATGGTCCATACGTTATAAACAGAAGCACCTAATACTTTGCGCACACCAATTTCTTTAGTACGTTGCTCGGCAACAAACGATGCCAAACCGAACAATCCTAACGATGAAATAAAAATGGCCAGTATGGCGAAGAAAGTGGCAAGATTACCGATCCTGATCTCGTCTGCAAATTTTTGTCCGTATTCAGTATCGGTAAATTTAAAATCAAAGGGACTGTTAGGATTATACTTTTTAAATACGGGTTCTATCTTTGCAAGCGCATCCTTAACAGGCATGTGCGGATTGATACGTAGTGTTATTACGTTTACCCAATTATAATCAAGCCTGAAGATTGTCCCTATTGCCGGTGTATAAGGCGAATCCATAATCATGTCATCAATTACACCAATAATGGTGTAGTTTTTACCATCGAACTTAATGGTTTTACCTACCGGGTTTTTAAAACCGATAACTTTTGCGGCAGTCTGGTTGATAACCATACCAAGGCTATCCGTTTTAAAAGCCCTCGAAAAATCCCGGCCGTTGTTAATATGCCAGCCAATGGTTTTACCAAAATCATGTGTTACGGCAATTGTACCGAATACCGGGTTTGTGGTTGGATCTTTACCCTCCCATTCATAACCAATTTGATTTGACCATACGCCTGTTGAAGGGCTTGATGATTCAGCAACATTTTCTACAGCTCCCGTTTTAATCAGGTCATTTTTAATGGCTTCATAATGCCCGTATAAGTCGGGCGTAGTCATATCCACAGTTATTAGCCCCTCACGGGTATAACCTACCGGCCGGTTCTTAGCAAACTGTATTTGCTTGTAAACAATGATTGTCCCGATGATGATTGCGACAGAAACTGTAAACTGAATAACTACTAAAACCTTGCGTGGCAAAGCAGCAAAACGGCCAACTTTAAATGTCCCTTTTAAAACTTTTACTGTATTAAAACCTGACAAATAAAAGGCAGGATAACTTCCGGATAGCACACCTGTAAATACTGTAAATACCAATGCCATTAACCAAAATAAAGGATTGGCCCAGGGAAGGGACATCTCTTTACTCGACAAACTATTGAAGTATGGCAGAAACAATAACACCAGCACAATAGACAATGCAAAAGCAATTAATGCCATTAAAACAGACTCGCTTAAAAACTGGTAGATCAATTGCTGCCTGACTGAGCCTATTGCTTTGCGAATACCCACTTCCTTTGCACGCTTTTCGGAACGTGCGGTACTCAGGTTCATGAAATTGATACAGGCTAACAGCAATACAAAAACTCCAATGATGCCAAACATCCACACATATTGGATACGGCCTCCATCCAGTTTGCCATCCACAAAATTACTTTCCAGGTGCCACTTGTTCATTGGATGTACCAGCACCCATTCATTACCCTCTTTAAAATGCGGGCGTACAATGGCTTTAATTTTATCAGTTACTTTAGCAAAATCTGCATGATCTTGCAGCTGCACAAAAATCTGAAAGCTATGATCGCCCCAGTTGATCATCGCATTTTTTAACCAGTTTTCGGTAGTCACATACTTATCCCAAGGCAGTAAAATCTTGGTGGTAGCAAAAGTGGAGTTCTGAGGCATGTCCTGGTATACACCAGCCACTTTCATATCCCATTTGTTACTGACCCTTATTGTTTTGCCCATTGGGTCGGCATCACCAAACAGTGACTTAATTAATGATGCACTTACCAATGCTGACGAAAGATCATTCAGGGCATTAATGTCACCTTTAACCATTTTAAGGGTTAACATTTTGGGGAAGTCTGGCTGTACCCACATACCGTGATCTGAAACCTTTTTATCACCCACTGCATAAGTAAAACCATTATTCCATGATGTAAGCGTTACGTACTTAAAGTCAGAACCATACTTGTTTTTTAGTTCCTGCCCGGCCGGAATAGGCATTGCCGGCTGCGTGCCTGTATGCCCATCAAAAGTCTGGGTTACCATAATTTGCCCTATGCGATCATGATTTTTGAAATTATGATCAAAGGAAATTTCATCCCAAATCCATAAACCTATTAAGATGGCTACAGCCATACCTAAGGCTAGGCCAAGTATATTGATGAAAGAATATACCTTGTTCTTTAAAAGGTTGCGCCAGGCTATTGTGAAGTAATTTTTAAGCATAAGGTTCCAATACTAATATAGTCAGGATGTACCAATATAGTGCCTTATAATATAAATAACTATCAATCAGATATTTATACATAATCAATCCTATATAAACTGTGCGATTACGATACAGTAGCTGTGCGGAGATGAACGTGTGAACTGTTATTTGTGATTGCGTGAGATATCTATCTATGACAAGTCTGTTCCAGTATCGTCATTGCGAGGCACGAGCAATCCCCGGCTTGCAGAGCGGCTCTGTATAGTTTGTGATTGCTTCGTTCCTCGCAATGACGCGTTTAGCACATATCTTGATTACCGGCTCCTTTCCTGTCATCGCAACATTCTCGGCTTTAAACAACAAAGGCCACCTTTATTCAGGTGGCCTTTGTTATATTTCGGATCTTCCGGTACTATCACACTTTGATCTCAACTTCAACACCGCTTGGCAGCTCAAGTTTCATCAGCGCGTCTACAGTTTTAGAGTTAGAGCTATAGATGTCTAACAAACGTTTGTAGCTGCACAGTTGGAACTGCTCACGTGCTTTTTTGTTTACGTGTGGTGAACGTAATACAGTAAACACTTTTTTCTCGGTTGGTAAAGGAAGCGGTCCGCTAACTACAGCGCCGGTTGGCTTTACAGTCTTAACGATCTTTTCAGCTGATTTGTCAACCAAGTTGTAGTCGTAAGATTTCAGTTTAATTCTGATTCTTTGGCTCATTTTTGTTCTTTTTAATGATGATTCACCGATTTAATAAGGCGATTTCACCGATTTGTTTTTGGTTACCCTAAGAGCTATTTATTAGGATAAGTCTGTAATTATAATTTGATTACACCGAATAATCTGTGAAATCACAAACTAATCGGTGCAATCGAAAATTTATATTAAGCGATAGCGCCTTTAACGCGGCCTTTAGATTTAGCAACCACTTCTTCTTGTACGTTACGTGGAGCTTCTTCGTAATGGTCAAACTCCATAGTTGAAGTTGCACGGCCTGAAGTAATGGTACGTAATTGAGTTACATAACCAAACATTTCAGAAAGTGGCACCATTGCTTTGATCACCTGTGAACCATTACGGGTGTCCATACCTTGCAGCTGGCCACGACGACGGTTCAAGTCACCGATAACGTCACCCATGTTTTCTTCAGGGGTTAAGATCTCGATTTTCATGATTGGCTCAAGCAATACCGGCTTACATTTTGGTAACGCCTCACGGTAAGCAGATTTAGCAGCAATCTCGAAAGATAATGCGTCTGAATCGACTGCGTGGAACGAACCGTCAATTAATCTAACTTTAAGGTTAGTTAACGGGAAGCCTGCTAATACACCGTTTGACATGGAAGCATTAAAGCCTTTTTCAACAGATGGAATAAACTCACGAGGGATAGAACCACCAGTGATTTCGTTCACAAACTGTAAGCCTTCTTTACCTTCGTCGGCAGGTGAAAGTACAACCTGGATATCAGCGAATTTACCACGACCACCAGTTTGTTTCTTGTAAGTTTCACGGTGCTGAGTAGTACCGGTGATTGACTCTTTGTAAGCAACTTGTGGCGCACCCTGGTTAACCTCAACTTTAAACTCACGTTTCAGACGGTCCATGATGATATCAAGGTGAAGCTCGCCCATACCTGAAATTACAGTCTGGCCGGTTTCTTCGTCAGAGTTTACGCGGAAGGTTGGATCCTCTTCTGCTAATTTACCAAGCGCTAAACCTAATTTATCAACGTCAGCCTGAGTTTTTGGCTCAATAGCTAAACCGATAACCGGGTCAGGGAATACCATTGATTCCAATACCACTTTGTTTTTCTCATCGCAAAGGGTATCACCTGTTTTGATATCTTTAAAGCCTACTACCGCAGCAATATCACCAGCACCTACGTTAGGAATAGGGTTTTGCTTGTTAGCGTGCATCTGGAAGATACGTGAGATACGCTCTTTGTTGTCAGAACGCATGTTGTGCACGTATGAACCAGCTTCAAGATTACCAGAGTAAACGCGGATAAAGCACAAACGGCCTACGAATGGGTCGGTTGCAATTTTAAATGCTAAAGCTGCAAATGGCTCTTTAACATCCGGTTTAATCATCACTTCTTCACCAGTATCAGGGTTAGTACCAACAACACCTTTTGAATCAAGTGGTGAAGGCAATAACTCCATTACATAGTCAAGCATGGTTTGTACACCTTTATTTTTGAATGAAGAACCGCAGGTCATTGGTACGATTTTACCAGCCAGGGTAGCCTGACGTAAAGCGTCCAATACTTCGCGCTCGGTGATGCTTGAAGGATCATCAAAGAATTTCTCCATTAATGACTCATCATACTCAGCAACTGCTTCTAATAATTTTTCTCTCCACTCGGTAGCTTCATCTAACAAATCGTCAGGGATTGGCACTTCAGTAAAGGTCATACCTTTATCATGCTCATTCCAAACCACACCACGGAAGTTGATTAAGTCAACCACACCTTTAAAGCCGTCTTCAGCACCGATAGGGATCTGCAATGGCACAGCGTGGCTGCCCAGCATATCACGTACCTGCTTAACAACTTTTAAGAAGTCGGCACCAGAACGGTCCATTTTATTAACGAAACCGATACGTGGTACGTTGTAGTTGTTAGCTAAGCGCCAGTTAGTCTCAGATTGAGGCTCAACACCGTCAACTGCCGAAAACAGGAACACCAAGCCGTCCAATACACGCAGTGAGCGGTTTACCTCTACGGTAAAATCCACGTGTCCCGGAGTATCGATAACGTTTACCTGGTATTTGTTGCCACGGTAGTTCCAGAATACGGTGGTAGCAGCCGAAGTGATGGTAATACCACGCTCCTGCTCCTGAGCCATCCAGTCCATAGTAGCAGCACCTTCGTGTACCTCACCAATTTTGTGGCTTACACCCGCATAGTACAGGATACGCTCGGTGGTGGTGGTTTTACCCGCATCAATGTGAGCGGCAATACCAATGTTTCTTGTATATTTAAGATCTCTTGACATATCTCTTTTCTATTTAGTGAGTTATTGAGTTAGTGAATTAATGAATATTAAATACCCGTTAACTCACACATTCACTAACTCACTAATTTTTGATTAGAATCTAAAGTGTGAGAACGCTTTGTTGGCTTCAGCCATTTTATGCGTATCTTCTTTCTTTTTAACCGCAGCACCTTCGCCTTTTGCAGCAGAGATGATTTCACCGGCTAATTTCTCCATCATGGTTTTTTCACCACGACGACGGGCATAGCTGATTAACCATTTCATACCTAAAGCTACTTTACGCTCCGGACGAACTTCGGTAGGTACCTGGAAGTTAGCACCACCTACACGGCGAGATTTAACCTCAACGGCAGGCATTACGTTGTTCAATGCTTTTTTCCATGTTTCTAAACCGTTCTCGTTGGTTTTTTTCTCAACGATATCAACTGCGTTATAGAAAATGCCGTATGCGGTAGATTTTTTACCATCATACATCATGTTATTTACAAACCTGGTTACCAATACGTCGTTAAAACGCGGATCAGGCAGAAGGATTCTCTTTTTTGGTTTTGACTTTCTCATTGTTACTATCCTCCTTTAATTATTTCTTTTTACCTTTTGCCGGTGCAGCTGCTGGCTGTCCTGGTTTAGGGCGTTTAGTACCATATTTAGAACGACGTTGGTTACGGCCGTTAACACCTGATGTATCTAATGCACCACGGATAATGTGGTAACGTACACCTGGTAAGTCTTTCACCCTGCCGCCACGGATCAACACAATTGAGTGCTCCTGTAAGTTGTGACCTTCACCCGGAATGTAGGCATTCACCTCTTTACCGTTGGTTAAACGTACACGCGCAACTTTACGCATTGCTGAGTTTGGTTTCTTAGGGGTAGTGGTGTATACACGGGTACACACGCCTCTTCGCTGTGGACAGCTGTCCAACGCTGGGGATTTACTCTTATCCTCCAGAGCTACTCTACCTTTTCTAACTAATTGCTGAATAGTAGGCATTCTTCCTTTTTAATGTTACAGTTTTATCCTTATTTTAAGGACTGCAAAAGTACACACTTATTTTTTGATTTTCAAGTGGTTGATAAAAAGTTTTTTACGGGAGTGGCGGGGCGGTTGGCGCGAGGTGCAGAGTGGTATTGAAACTGAGGTTAAGAAACCAATAATTAAAGCTATTATAAATAGTTTAAATCCTAATCAGAATATAAAGTTGAGAAAACTGTTAAAAGATTTTTTGCTTCATCTTTACTTTTAGCGCTTCCAAATGCATGTATTTGCCTTGGAAAATGCTTAGCATTTTTAATGTTTACTATTCCCTGAATGAAAAATTTGGATTTGCAATCATTAAACTCCCAATTCATCTTTTCGCTTAAAAGTACACCCTCTACTTCACTTGTTTTACAACTATCTGCTTCATCCATGGTAAATAACGCACCTGCATTTCCTAAATAAAAGCCACCATGAAAATGCGTTTTATCGGTAGTATCTGCAGGCCCAAAATAGTAAACATCAAAGTCGGGGCCACGACTTACCTTCACGATGTAATTATTTGGTAATGAAATATGGAACTTGCTATCTCCAACACGCTTTTTGATCAAACATTTCATGTATGGGTCTGCTAGAGAGACTTGAGTGTTTCTTTTGCAATTACTAAATAGCGCAATACAAAGAAGCCCTAAAAGCAACAATGCCGGTTTTAATTTATTCATGTGTAGTAAACATAAAAAAACCGCCCGGCTCATACAAACCGGACGGCACCTTAAACATCAAAACTTTTAATATTTACAACACTTATGATTTTTGTACATCGCCGCGGTGGGTAACTACACCTCTGCCCTGGCGGCTATTTTTAAACAGCTCTTTCATTTGCGCTTTTTGGGTATCGCTAAGGGTGGCAACAAAAGCTTTGCGGTTTGCCTTGCGCGCTGCTTTATTGTCGGCCATCATTTTTTGCTGATCGGCAGTTAATGTGCCTTTCAGTTTTTCCATTTTATCTTTACGGGAAAGGGTCTTGTCTTTCAACACCGCTTGCTGTTCAGGTGTAAGCGTTGCTTTAAATGCCTTGTGAGCTTCTTTCTGCTTTTCGCGGTTCTCCTTTAGCATTGCTTGCTGCTCTGGTGTTAAAATTGCCTTAAAGGCTTTAAAGTTTTTACCACCATGATGACGGTGCGCTACTGTATTGGTATCTGCCTTAGCTACAGTTTGAGCTTTAGCGCCAACTGCTACCGCTGCGGTAAGCAACGCCATCAGTGAAATTGATCTTACTAACTTTTTCATATGCTATTTAAATTAATTACAAGGATAGAGTGCTTATCCTGCCAAAGGTTTAAGTAACATTTATGTTAACAAACCGCCTGATGCAGAAATGCTTGCATTAGTAATTAACCATTAAGCAACAAAACATTTCCCACTGGTTTCAAGTTCACTCTTATTACAACTTATTGAGGTAAAATGACTTCAGGATTTTGGATCGGCATCTTTCTTGATATATTTTTAACGGATACTTCCCCATACTTTTTACGCTTACTAAATTGGCTCCTGACGTTCTTTTTAAACCGCAAGTACACTGCGGACCTGTTTGCAGGCCCGATACTGTATTAATGCATCAACAACAACGCGCCGGCTTAACTACCCAGGCTACTGAATTCTTCTCAAAACTATTTGATACCAGCGACTGGCCTCCGCGCTGGCATTGCGGCACCTGGTCTGATTTTCATGGCTGGTTATATATCATATCCGATCTGCTGATATGGGCATCTTATTTTTTAATACCTGTGTTATTGATACGCATGGTAACAGGCCGCAAAGACATGCCTTTCCCGAAAATCGTGTGGCTGTTCGGCGCTTTCATTATTCTATGCGGTACAACCCATCTTGTTGATGCCATTATTTTTTGGTGGCCTGCCTACCGTTTAAGCGCATTGATCCGCTTGCTAACGGCCATTATATCTGTATTTAGCGTATATGCTTTGTATCGTATACTGCCAATGGTGTTTTCGTTAAGAACGGTAAAAGATCTGGAGCATGAAATAAACGAACGCCGTATTGTGGAAGAAAAGCTTGCCGCAAGCGAATTTCTGCTTTCTGAAGCCGGCCGCGTTAGTAAAGCAGGCGGCTGGGAGTTTGACCGGCGTACACGACAGCTGACCTGGTTAAAAACTGTTTATGATATTTTTGAACTGCCTTATAATACTGATCTTAACGATATTGATGTTGCATCGTTTTTTAACGAGCCTTACAAACAACAATTACTTACAGCTACACACGAAGCGGTAAAGCAAAAACGCCGCTTAGACCTTGAACTGTTACTTACCACCGCTCAGAACAACCCTATTTGGGTACGTATCATCGGCGAAGCGGTTTTAGATGACCATGCGAACGTAATTAAACTGCGTGGCGTATTAATTGACATCAATAAGTATAAACTAAATGAGCTTGCACTTAACCAGTCGCTGGCATTGCTTAGCCAACAGAACCAGCAGCTCAAAAACTTCACGCATATTTTATCACATAATATACGTAACCATGCAAGTAATATGTCGCTGCTGTGCAGCTTTATAGAAGAACCTGTAGGCAGTGATAACAATGCTGAAATCTTCGATAAGATGAGCAATGTTTCATCTGCGCTAAACAATACGCTCGATGATTTGTCTACAGCATTAAAAATAAGAGAAGGCGGTGTACATTCAGAGGAGTTAAGCTTTACAGAGATAACCAATGATGTATTAAACGTTATGAATATGGACCTGGAAACTAACAAGGCGATGATAAGTACCGATTTCCAGGTCGACAAGGTTAATTTTCCGGGTATCTATCTGGAAAGCATCATTATGAATCTTGTATCAAACAGTATTAAATACCGAAAACCCGATCAACTACCTGTGATAAAGTTAAGTACTTACAAGAATACCGCAAACGATACCGTTTTAGAATGCAGCGACAATGGTATTGGCATTGACCTGCATTTACACGGACAAAAAATATTTGGTTTATATAAAACCTTCCACAAGCATAAAGACGCGCACGGCATAGGCCTTTTTTTAGTGAAGAACCAGATAGAATCTCAGGGAGGATTTATTGAGGTAGAGAGCACACCCGGAAACGGCACAACATTTAAAATAACGTTTAATGATTAAGGTAAATAAACTTTGTGTAATTGATGACGATGAGATATACACCTTTACCGTTAAGCGTCTAATTAAACAAACAGGTGCAGCCGAAGAAACTCTTTTCTTTGAGAACGGTCAGATGGCTATAGATCATTTCGTGAACTACCAGCACCAACCGGATATGTTACCAGAAGTTATTTTGCTGGATCTTAATATGCCTGTGCTTGATGGCTGGCAGTTTTTAGATCAGTTTACACAACTGGTGCCTGCTTTTGATAAAAGCATTACCGTTTACATCGTAAGCTCGTCTATTGATGAAGCTGATTATATCCGGGCAAAGGCAATCAGAGAGGTTAGTGATTTTATTGTAAAGCCAGTAAACGCAGACACTTTAAGAAACCTGGTCGGCCGTTTGAATGCCGCTTAGTGCATAGGCCCCATATGGAAACTATTTACGCAGGTACCAAAACCAATTATTAAAACAAGTAAACCTGCTAAGGCCCATGCCCACCTACTCTTCGCTATGGCCATAATGATACATACCACAAAGTGTATGATTGATAATATGAAGGCAAAAAACACATTATCCTTATCAGACGCTACAAGGACAATGGTATACAATGCGAAGGCTAACAGGTTATAACCTAATATCGCAAGGTCTGGCGTGCGCTTTTTTGGTGGCTGTATAGGTTGCTCTGTCATACTGCTATTTCATTTCTTAAGGTTTCAAGATATGCCGCTTTATCATCCCGGTAAAACAGGTTCATGGTTTCAAACGGAATGATCTGCATGTCTTTATTTACAATATGCACGCATGATTTTTTAATGGCGCGCACATCAAAATTTTGCGCATCAATAAAGTTCATGATAATCACCCTGAACAGGTTATCATAACCAAGGCCCGGCGCATCAATCTGCGGCAGGCAGCACATAATAGAATGTAAATGCTCTTTGGCTACATCAACAGAGTTACCTGTGCTAAACATATGCAGCAAGTGTTTTTTCAGTGTTTCATCCTGCTCATAAACAATGGTATTCCGCGAATTATCTAACAGGTCATTCGGATCAATCATCCGGGTAAGCGGGAAAACGTTGCATCCTAATTTTAAGGCATAACCCATTACCAGCGCATCGGGGTTACAAGGTACCGGCAAAAGATCCTGCGCCGTAAAAACATTAGTTTGTTCAAGTATCGCCGTGCGCACCTCTGTCATGGTGTAACGGTCTGTAGCCGGATTAAAATTCTCTAAACGGCCTGCCTGTTGTGTAGGTTGAAGCGTAACGCCCCGTACGCAACGCTGCTGCAAAGCATAATCTATAATTGTGCCTATCTCGTCGGTATTTAAACCCTTTTGCAGGGTTACCACCAGCGTGGTTGACAGGTTATACTTATTCAGATGCTCGATAGCTTTAGCCCTTACCTCTCGAAGATCTTCGCCACGCAGCTGTTCTAACGCTTCCTTTTTAAACGAATCGAATTGCAGATAGATCTCAAAATCGGGCATGTAAGTGGCCAGCCTTTTAACAAACTCCTCATCTTTAGCTATACGGATGCCGTTGGTATTCACCATCAGGTGTTTGATCGGCTTCCGTTTGGCAATATCCAGTATCTCAAAAAACTGCGGATGCACGGTTGGCTCGCCACCGCTGATCTGTACCACGTCTGGTTCACCCTCGTTGGCAACAATCACATCCAGCATCTGCTCAATTTCTTCAAGCGTACGGTGCCTGCCATAATGCGGCGATGACATAGCATAACAGGTTGGGCAACTTAAATTACAGCGGTCTGTAACCTCAATCACAGTAAGGCACGAGTGCTGCTCATGGTCGCGGCAAAGACCGCAGTCATAAGGGCAGCCGTAGTGCGTTTCGGCATTAAACTTCAAAGGCATTTCGCTGCGCTTGGCATAGTTGCGACAGTTTTTATAATACTCAATATCGGTGGCTATCAGCACCTTCTCAAAGCCGTGATGCCTGCAGTTTTTGAGCATATATACCTTATCATCTTCAAACACAATTTTTGCATCAACACGCCTTAAGCAGGTTGAACAAATGCTTAAAGTAAAATCATAATAAATATACGGACGCTCAGGCATAGGCTTTTTTTGATTTAAGGAACGGAAAAATAAAACTGGAGTAATAAATTAAACCAGCAATACAAGCTAACTGGATACTTGATAATCCGAAGCTAAAAAAATAATCGGGTTTAATAAACTCATCGCAAAATCTGAACAATAAGTAGCTCACCATTAATACTTTAAACTTACTACCATCTGCAAAATTGTGCTTTCTTTCTGTTATCAATAACGCGATCCAAAGTATCGCCCAAAACAATATTTCATACAAATTGGTAGGATGCCTGCGCACCCCATCGCCAAAATTAATTGCCCAGGGCAGGCTGCTTGGTGTACCATAAGTACCATCGGGCAAACCAGCAAAAAAGCAACCTAAGCGGCCAATGATCATGGATAAACAGATGGGATACACCATTAAGTCGCCCGAAGAGGTATTTACTCCGATAATTTTCTTGGTAGCCTCTACCCCGACAAGCCCACCCAGCAAGCCGCCTACTATAGTCGTATTACCCATGAAGTAAACAATATTCATTTCTGAGAACTTATCCGGCCTTTCTAGTACCCCCAGAATATGCGAGCCTAAAAATGCACCTATGGCAGCACCAATAAAAATAATCATCCGGTGCTGATCGCTGATGATGTCTTGCTTTTTATGCCGTAAATAAACATAAAACCTGTACCCTATTGTATAAGCAAGCGTTTCGCATACAAAGTGTACAGGGATTTCGGCATTGCCGATGTGGATATTTACAGGAAAATGCAATTTATACTATCGTTTCCCAATAATAGCGATTAAAGCGCTTAACTGAAATTTGTTTAAGGCGTTAACGGTTGTACCTTACGCTTTTCGGGCGGCAGCGCCATAAACTTTTTATAACTGTCGTTTATATAAGCCGCTAAAGAAGGGCCGCTATTGCTGCGGATAAATGCATAGCTTGGCCTGTAAAGCGTCATGAAATCATTAAGCTGCTCGCCTTTTAACGGTATAATACTGGTGACATAAGCCCTGCTGAATGCCGAATCAATTGTACGCTCCTGCATCTCGCGTTTAAAGTATTCTTTTAAACGGCGGGCATTACGGGCATCATGACTAAACCATGATGACGGTGAAAAAGGATAGACCTTGCTGCGTTCGTAAACTTCGGGATATTCTGCATGCGGGTCAAACTTTGAACTGGCACGGATGCTTACCTCACGCAACTCTATCGACTGCAATGTTAGCTCCACATTCTTTGGGCGCAGGTCTGTTACATACAAGGTATCAGATACATAACCCGGCGAAGAAAAAACGATGAGGTTACCAGCCTGGGCACGTATCTCATATTTACCATTTTTATCGGTAAGAGTTATCTGTTTGTTATTGGTGTTTTTAACAAACACATTGCTCATTTTACCTTTGCCACCCGCTTCTGACACCACACCTTTTATGGTTTGCGCCTTTACATTTCCAAATGCTAAAAAGCTAATTACAACGGCTAATATCCAAAGTTTCATAAAGCGTATAACCATTATTTAAACCATGAAGTTTTAAGAGGATAGAAATTATGTGTTAAATTATTGCTGCCAGGTGTTATTGTCGGTATTGTAATCGGGCAAAGTATGGTCAGGGTCATAAGTTACAGATACGATCGGCTCCACAGACTGATACTTAAAGGTCCACTTGCTGCCTGTAGCCCAAACTTCTACAGGTAATTTGATACGTTCGGTTTTGCCGCTTTGGGTTTTTATTTCCAAAGGTACGGGCATTGCCATACGATCAAGGTTTTGTATGGTGATCAGCGCACCTTTAGCCGGGTTGTTATCTACATAATGTACATCAGTAACTGCAACGTCCAGTTGCCAGTTATTTAAATACCATTCGCGCCAAAACCAGTTAAGACTTTCGCCAGATGCGTTTTCAATCGTGCGGAAGAAATCATCAGGAGTTGGATGCTTAAACGCCCAGCGTTTGATATACGTTTTAAAGGCATAATCAAACCGCTCGGGGCCAATGATCTGTCTGCGTAAAAAATTAAGCCCAAGCGCCGGTTTATCATAAACCAATATCCCGTTATCATATTCAACAATGTTATCAGGGGTGGTCATGATAGGCGGCAAAGCCGGGTTCAGAAAATGTAATGCGGCGTTACTGGTCCAGTCTATCGGTTTATCGGCATATTCTCCATTATTAAAAGATTGAGTTGACAGGACATTGATAAAGGTGTTAAAGCCTTCATCCATCCAGCCATACAACCGTTCGTTCGAACCAACAATCATCGGAAACCAGGTATGGCCAAACTCATGATCGTTTACATCCCATAGCTCCTTACCCTTGCTTGTTGCACCGCAAAATACAATACCCGGATATTCCATACCGCTTACACGGCCGGCAACAGCGGTTGCCACAGGGTAAGGATACTGGTACCATTTTGCAGAATTATATTCAATGGATTTCTTTACATATTCTGTTGAACGCTCCCATCCATTATCGCCGCTGCTTTCAGCAGGGTATGCAGATACCGCCAGGCATTTTTTACCGTCGGGCAAATCAACCTTCGCTGCATCAATTACAAATGCAGGTGACGATGCCCAGGCAAAATCACGTGCATTATCTATTTTAAAATGCCAGGTAAGTTCTGTTTTACCTACAGGCCGCGATGATGCTTTACCAACCTCGTTTGCAGTGCGTATCATCACTGTTTTTTCGCTACCTGCAGCTTCTGCCCAGCGCTGCTGCTGAACAGGCGTATAAACCTCCTGCGGATTTAATAACTCTCCCGATCCAAATACAATATGATTAGCCGGAACGGTGATATTCACATCAAAATCGCCGTATTCCAGGTAAAACTCCGACGGGCCGTTATACGGTACCGTGTTCCATCCCATTACATCATCAAATACGCACATGCGCGGGTACCACTGCCCTACTGTGAATATCTTTCCTTTGCGGCTATCATAAATGCCCATCCGGTCGCTGCCATAATCGGGCATGGTAAACGAGTATATAATATTGACCACTACCCTTCCGCCGTTTGCAGGCAAAGTGTTAGGCAGAAACACCTGCATACGTGTTTCGCTGATCAGATACTTTACAGCTACACCATTTATGGTTACTGCGCTGATCTTATAACCGGCATCAAACACCTGCCCAAAAGCATGGTTACGGCTGCCGCCTACAGGCTCCATTGCATAACCACGTGCATCTGGCTTGTAGAGGTTTTGATCCAGTTGCATCCACAAAAAGTCCATTTTTTGCGGGCTGTTGTTGGTATAAGTAAGTACTTCTGTACCGCTGATTTGTTTGGTGTTTTCATCCAGCCGGGCAGTTAGTTTATAATCGGCACGGTTTTGCCAATACAGCGGACCAGGCTCGCCGCTGGCGGCACGATAAGGTGTACCTTTTTCGGTATAGAATATCGGATTAAATAATTCGGATGGATTATATTTTGAAGGCAGTTTGGCAGATGAGCCAATATCTTGTGCATTACAAAAATTAAATGCGGCAATAAAGGCCGGTAAAATACCAGCCAATGATAAATATTTTTTCAAAATTGTATAATGCAGTTTATAATTTGTTTAAACCGACAAATTAACGCATTATACAGCAATAATGACAACTATTTCAGAAAGTGCTGTTTATAAGTATTTTCGTCAAAGCCGAAATATAAAAAGCCACCGTCTTCAATAACCGGGCGCTTAATCATACTTATTTTTTCCTTTAATAAGGGCAATGCCTCTGTAGCGGATGTTACTTTCTCTTTTACCGCAGGGTCAAGCTGTTTCCAGGTAAGCCCCTGCTTGTTCAAAAACTTCTCGTAACCTGCCTTATCGTTCCACTCATTAAGCTTCTCATCGCTTACACCAAGCTTTTTAAAATCATGAAACTCATAATCAACATGATTAGCCTTTAGCCAGTCAAGCGCTTTTTTTACTGTGTTGCAGTTAGTAATGCCGTAAACTTTCATACCGCAAACTTAATGATTTCCACCACGGCCGCCACCGCTGTCATCATTATTTATACCCCGCTGGTTTTTCTTGATGTCGCTGCTGAGGTGCCCAAATTTGTAGGTAAAGCTAACAGCTACCGCACGGTAAAAAACCTGGTTGGCCGTGATCTGTTCAAAATCATCTGTTTTTGAATAAAAATCAATCTTCCTGAACTTTGAAAACGGGTTTGACAGATAGAATGCAATAGTGGCTTTATCTTTCCAAAAATCCTTTGAGCCGCTTAATGAGGTACCAAAATAGTTATTGTCTTTACCCTGCAACAGCACATACCGGCTATCATAATTAATGTTTATTCCCATGCGGTAGCCTTTATCAAATTTATAACCGGCATAAGTAAATGTATGCCCCTGGTAACCGCTGTTAGTATAAAATATATTGTTGAAGGTACCGCTGAGATCAACACGCATTATCTGTGAATTGATACTTATGTTTAGCTTTTTTGTTATAGGATAATTAACATTAACGTTTAGCCCCAGGCGTTTGCTTTTACCAACGTTTTCATAGGTAGTGATGCTCACGGTATCGGGTGTGATCGTGGTTACGCTTTGTATGGTATTATTTGCAAAAGCATAACTTAAACCCATATTAACCGAGCCCTTGCCCGAGATACTATAATTTAACTCTAAGCTGTGATTTAACGCGGGGCGCAAATTCGGATTACCCACATTAATGTATTTTGGATTAGACTGGTCTATAAAAGGGTTAAGTTGCCAGATACCCGGCCTGGATATCCGGTCAGAATAGCCAAAATTCAGACTACTGCTTTTAAACTTACGCTGTATAGAAATGGAGGGTACAAGATTATTATAATCCTGCGTAGCCGCACTGCCTACCGAGGTAAAATTAGCATCAATGGTGGTATGTTCTAACCGCGCGCCGCCTTTAAAGCTCCAGTTGGTCAGCTTGATCTGGTAGGTACCGTAACCGCTGTAAACATTTTGCTGGTAATCAAAATTATTAGTTTGTGCTGGATTATTGATAAAGCTGCCGCTCGCCGGGTCAAAAACGTCGCTGGTAAAATCACTATAATTACTTCTGAAAATTCCTTTTATGCCGGCTTCAACCGTTTGATTTTTCAGCGGCTGTACATAATCTATCTGGGCAGTATGCTCATGCGTACCTGATAGATTATATTGATTATAGTTTTGCTGTCCGTAATTTACACGTTCGCTAAAAATGGCGTTATTGTCTTGTTTACTGCTTCCTCCGCTGTACTTATAGGATGCTGTAAGCATTTGATCCTTACTTTTTTTAAAGCCCAACTGATAATTTAAAGCCAGGTCGGTACCGTGATAAGACCCCTTACTGTAATTATTCAAGGTATACGATTGCGCATTCGCCGGGTCGCTGCTGGGCTGATTAGAATACTGCAGATTATCTGAATTTGAATTTTGACCATAAGATTCAATACTGCCTGTTATCAGGTTCAAAGAATCAAGCTCATAACTTAACTCTGCGCTGCCATAAGTATTGTTGCCCTGCCTTGTATTGCTTCCGCTTTGCATTAGCGTTGACACTACCGGATGAAAAGTATTGGTTACGTTTTCAAAGTCCGATGTTCGCCTGTTTTGCTTATTATAACCTACATAACCGCTTATACCAAACTTACCCTGCTTTACTGTAAGATTTAAGTTGGTGCCCGGCCCCCACACGTTGTTATACCGTGCGCTGATGTTGCCATTGTAACCCTGATCAACATTCTTCTTCGTTATAATATTAATGATACCCGCCAGGCCTTCCGCCTCATATTTAGCAGGTGGCGTTGTAATAACCTCTATCTTGTCAATATTGCTTGCAGGCATAGCCTTCAACACATCCGACGGATTTTTAGTTACAAGCGCCGATGGTTTCCCGTTGATAAATATTTTAAAATCCCCGTTGCCTTTTAGTTTAATATTATCCTGTGCGTCAACCGATACCAGCGGCACCTTACGCAGCATCTCTAACACAGTCTGGCTCTTGCTTTCAGGGTCGGCCTGTACATCGTAACCTATGCGGTCAACCTCTTGCTTAACTATGGGTTTAAGTGCGGTAACAGTTACTTCATTAAGATTTTTTGATGAGGCAGACAATTTGATACGCCCCAGATCAATCAGCTTTTTAGTACTGTCTGTGCTGATTATTTTTTGCGCATAACCTACTGATGCCAATACCAGTTCATAAGATTTACCGGGAAGCGAAGTAAATTCAAAACTGCCGTTATCTTTAGTTAAGGTACTTTTTACAGGTTGTTTACCCTTTACAGTACGCAGGGCCACAGTAACATAACCCATAGGCTCGTTCTTGGCTGAATCGATAACAATGCCCTTTATGTTTTGTGTAGACTGTGCAATTACACTGGCCCAGGTTAAAAACAGCAATGTAAACAGTAATAAGGCTTTTTTCATTTAGTGATAAGATGCAATTAGATAACTAATAGTTACAAGGAGATCAAATTATTTCCGGATATGGCAGGCACTCGTTTACTTGCTATGCAGCGTTATGTAATATTTGAATGCGTGTAACGGCTACTGTATCAAAAACCAAATGGTTATCCATGTTAATGATCATACCCAACCATCCAGCGCATGAATTAGAATTTGTCGAAACTTAGGTAGCGGTTTTAAACTACGGTAAGAAAAGGGGCAGTAAGCCTGCAATTGGTGATAAGGTTTTTTTCATAATGGTTGACAGGTTAAATTTTCTCAATTATAACGCTAATCTTCCATTAAAATTCAGTTGATATAAGAAATAACTAACCTGTTAGTTAAAAATCTTGTTACAATTATTTATTGAACCTTGTCATGGTGAGTTCGGTGCCAACAGTAACAAAGCTTTTGATGATCTCTATAGAGCGGTCAATCAATGCCGGCAGCTCAGGTTGTTCATCGTCATCAAAACCGCTTAGTACATAATCAACTTGGCGGCCTTTGGGGTAATTGTCGCTGATGCCAAAACGCAGGCGCGGATAATCGTTACGCCCCAACGTAGCTTCAATATGTTTTAACCCGTTATGGCCGGCGGCACTGCCTTTAGGTTTTAACCTTAATGAGCCAAACGGAATAGCCAGATCATCAACCAAAACAAGCACATTTTCAATAGGAATCTTCAGGTCTTTCATCCAGTAGCTAACCGCTTTACCGCTCAGGTTCATGTAGGTAGTGGGCTTTATCAGATACAATGACCGGCTTTTATATTGCATTTCGGCATAGTACGCCAAACGCATATTGTAAAACTTAATGCCTTCCTGCTTAGCCAGCTCATCAAGAATCATAAAGCCGATGTTATGTCGTGTATCAACATACTCAGGACCGATATTACCTAAACCTACAATAAGATATTTCATAGATGTACACATTATGTCATCCTGAACTTGTTTCAGGATCTCACTGGCATAGTAGCTATATATTTGAGATGCCGAAACAAGTTCGGCATGACGGGTTAATTTAATTTCTAAACTAAACAAAAACAGCGATAAGTAAACCTATCGCTGTTTTTATACTTCGGTGAAATCACTTTTTAATCAGTGAAATCAATCGTTATTATTTTTTACCTTCTTGCTCTGCCTGACGTAGTGCACGTGAAGTAGTTACAGATACGATGGTATCTTCAGCAGCATTGGTGATGGTCAGGTTTGGAACGCTGATTTCGCCAACACGTACAGATTTACCAACTTCTAAGCCTTCGATGCTAACGTCGATAGTGTCAACGTGATCTTTAGGTAAGCCTTTAACACGCAGTTTACGCAGTTTCTGAACTAATTTACCACCCATTTTAACACCTGGAGAAGTACCAGTTAAACGGATAGGAATTTCAATAGTAACCGGTTTATTTTCGTTCAACGCTAAAAAGTCGATGTGTAAAATTTTGCTGGTTAATGGATGAAACTGAAGATCTTTAACAATAGCCTGAGCTTTTGTACCACCGATTTCAAGGTCGATGAAAGATACTTCCGGAGTGTAAATTACCGGTTTAATGTCAGCTTCAGATACTGAGAAGTGAACTTGTGTTTCGCCACCGTAAAGTACGGCCGGGATTGAACCTGCGTAACGCAGTTCTTTGGCATCGCGTTTCCCTACGTTCTCTCTTGGAGAACCGCTAATAGCAACTGATTTCATTTTATATTTATTTAATTTATATCACTAATCCATTACCCAAGGGCAATGGACAATAGTTTCAATTTCACGTCTATGAACTATTGACCATAGACTATCAACTTATTTAGTCCTCTACCTTAAACAGCTGGCTTATCGAACCATGTTCGTTTACATTGGCAATAGCCTTTGCAAACAAATCGGCGGTTGAAAGCACCCTTATTTTAGGGCTTTGCTGTTTCAACGGAATTGTATCTGTAACGATCAATTCTGTTAAAGCAGAGTTTTCAATGGTTTCATACGCCTTGCCTGATAATACAGGGTGTGTACAAACAGCCCTCACACTTTTTGCGCCGCGTTCCATAATAAGGCCGGCAGCTTTTGATAATGTACCTGCCGTATCGCAGATATCATCAATTAACACAATATCTTGTCCGGTTACGTCTCCAATGATCGTCATCGACTCAATTTCATTGGCACGCTTACGGCGTTTATCACAAATTACAACCTCTGCGTTAAAAAACTTGGCAAAGGTACGTGCGCGGTATGAACCACCCATATCAGGCGATGCAATGGTCAGATTTTCCAGTCCCAGGCTTTTAATGTAAGGGACAAAGATCACTGAAGCATCAAGGTGGTCAACCGGTATGTCAAAGAAACCCTGGATCTGCGCAGCGTGCAGGTCCATCGTCATAATACGGTTAATGCCCGCAGCAACTAACAGGTTGGCTACCAGCTTTGCACCAATAGCTACACGCGGCTTGTCTTTTCTGTCCTGACGTGCCAAACCAAAATAAGGGATTACTGCTGTTACATAATGGGCTGATGCACGGCGGCCGGCATCAATCATCATCAGTAATTCCATTAAATTGTCGGTAGGCTGATTGGTAGACTGGATCAGAAACAAGTCGCATCCCCTTACAGATTCGTTAAAGTGCGGTTGAAATTCACCATCGCTAAAGCGGGAGAAAACAATATCGCCAAGCTCGCGGCCATAAGCGTCTGCGATTTTGTTGGCCAGTGCTACACTGCCAGAACCGCTGAATAGTTTAACCGGGTTAAATTGTAAAGGCATCCCTTTTTTATTTCGGATTTCGAATGTTCAATTTCGAAATTTCTTAGCAACCTTATAAAACAACAATTCGGATTTCAATTTTCTTAGATCATATCTGATTTGAGAAATTAAAATCCGAAATTGAAATTTCGAAGTTCGAAATTTTATTGTTGCCCGACCAGGATTCGAACCTAGACAAACGGTACCAAAAACCGTCGTACTACCATTATACTATCAGGCAATCCTTTTCCGTAAACAAGTTGCTTCCGAAATGGAATGCAAATATAGGACGATATTTTTAAAGTCAAAAGCATTTTTTGAAAAATTTTCAAATTTTTCTTGTCCACTATTTAATGGGCTGGCACTTAGTTAAATTATGTTAAAGAATAGCCCGGCGATTGAAAAACATCGTAATAGTTTTGTTAATTTCGGCGGCTAATTATAGATATACTGTATATTCAATCATGAATTATAACAAAATCAATAACCTCTTTGGCTGGATAGCTTTTCTGATAGCCTCGGTAACGTACATTTTAACCTTAGAGCCATCTGCCAGTTTTTGGGATTGCGGCGAATTCATTGCCTGTATATATCGTTTACAGGTAGCCCACCAACCTGGTGCCCCTTTGTTCACTATGATTGGTAAAGTGTTCTCCTTACTTTCAATGGGCGACATACACAGGGTGGCTTACTGGACAAACGTTGCTTCGGCCATCGCCAGCGGTGCTACAATTTTGTTCTTATTCTGGAGTATTACAGCCTTAGCTAAAAAGATATTAGTTAAAACAGGCGAAGAAATTACAACCGCCAACACCATCCTTATTATAGGTGCAGGCCTGGTTGGCGCTTTAGCTTATACCTGGTCTGATACCTTTTGGTTCTCGGCCGTTGAATCTGAGGTTTATGCACAATCATCATTATGTACGGCTATTGTTTTTTGGGCGATATTAAAATGGGATGCCCATGCAGATGAGCCGGGTGCCGACAGGTGGCTGGTATTTATCGCTTATGTAATGGGCCTTTCTATCGGCATCCACTTACTTAACTTATTGGTTATTCCGGCAATTGCATTGGTGATTTATTTCCGCCGTGCAAAAACAGTTACCGCTTCCGGAACTTTATGGTCATTCTTATTAGGCTGCGTTGCCTTAGGCCTTGTACTTTGGGGTATCATTCAATACACTGTTAAAGGTGCTGCTTATTCAGACCTGTTCTTTGTTAACACTTTAGGCATGGGCTTCGGCACAGGCGCTATTGCATTTTATGTGTTATTACTTGCAGCTATTGTATTAGGCATTTACTATACCATTAAGCCTTCGCAGCCGGTTATTATTGCATCTGCCATCTGCTTTATACTGCTGCTGGGTTTTAGCGGCGGTATTGTAGGCGCTATTGCAGGCATTGCATTTGTTGCCTTTTTAGAGTATGTACTGCACGTACGCAACAAACGCTATCTGTTAAATACCATCCTTATATCTACCTTGTTCATTCTTTTAGGTTACAGCTCGTTTGTAATGATTGTTATCCGTGCTAAAGCAGGTACAAACTTAAACAACAGCGACCCTGAAGATGCTTTTACATTAAACAGCTACCTTAACCGCGACCAGTATGGGGAAACGCCATTGCTTTACGGTCAGTTTTTTGATTCAAAACAAGTAGACCAAACCGAAGGCGGCAACATGTATCGCCGTGGCAAAGAGAAATATGAAATTGCCGGTAAAAAAATCAAACCGGTTTACGACCGTAATACCATCTTCCCACGTATCTTCAGCCAAACAGGCGACGATCCGCAATTCTATCGTCAGTGGCTTCGCTTAGGGCAGGAAGAACATCCTACCCTGGTCCACAATCTTGCCTTCTTCTTTAGCTGGCAGGTTAACCAGATGTATACCCGTTACTTTATGTGGAACTTTGTTGGACGTACCAATGAAATGGACGGCCAGGCGAATGATTCACCTGACGGCGATTGGGTAAGCGGCTTGAACGTGGGTAAAAAGATGCCTTACAATGTAACGCACAGCTTATCATACAACCGTATGTATTTCCTGCCGCTGATAATTGGTTTGGTAGGTTTGTTCTATCATTTTAAACGCAAACAGCGCGATGCAGGTGTTGTGGCGGTACTGTTCTTCTTTACAGGGCTTGCCATTGTGCTTTACCTCAACCAGGATCCGGGGCAGCCACGTGAGCGTGACTATGCCTATGCGGGTTCGTTCTACGCGTTTGCCATCTGGATTGGTTTAGGCGTATTAGCTATTGCACAGTTCCTGAGCAAAAAGCTGAATGCAACTACCAGCGCTTATATTGCTACTGCTGCATGCTTACTGGCGGCGCCTATATTAATGGCTACACAGGAATGGGACGACCACGACCGTTCTACCAAATACACGCCTCGTGATATGGCGATCAACTACTTGGAATCATGCGCGCCTAACGCTATCTTATTCACTTATGGCGATAACGACACTTACCCGCTTTGGTATGCGCAAGAGGTAGAGAACGTTCGCCCGGATATCCGTATTGTGAATTTAAGTTTACTGGGTACCGACTGGTATATCCGCCAGATGAAGCAGAAGATGAATGATTCTGCTCCGCTGCCTATCACTATGCCGAACGAAAAATTTGAGCAGGGTGTTAGAGATGTGCTTTATTTCAATGATAAAAATATTGCTACTCCGGTTGAGCTGAAGGAAGTGTTCGACTTTATGATGTCAGACAATCCTGAAACTAAGGTGGAATACCAAAGTGGTGATGTAGAAAACTACCTGCCTACCAAGAACTTTAAAATGACCGTTAATGCCGACCAACTGGTTAAAGACGGCATTGTTAAAGCCAGCGATAAAGATCGCGTTACACCAGAGATGGATTGGAAATACAATTCGAACTATGTAACAAAAGATAACCTGGCCATGATGGATATCCTGGCGCACAACAATTGGAAACGCCCTATTTACTTTGCAATAACCGTAGGTAACGAGAACCTGATGGGCCTTGACAAATACCTGTACTGTGAAGGTTTTGCAAACCGTTTATTGCCATTTAAACCGGATACAGCCGCCGCACAAGGCGATGTAGCCAACACCATGCTGATGTATAATAACATGATGACCAAGTTTAAATGGGGAAATATGAAAAAGGCGCGTTACCTGGATCATGAGTCGTTAACGATGTTCTACCCTATCATCATGAAACAGTTTGTTTCTCTTGCTGATCATTTAATGGAAGACGGGCATCCAGATCTTGCTAAAAAAGCGCTACAGAAATACGATGCAGAAATGCCTAACCTGTACCCTTATACAGAGGTTGCCGCACGCAAATACTATTTAGTTGATGATGCCTACAAAGTTGGCGATGCACAGCTTGGCAATAAATGGGCTACCGAAATTGATGATTATCTTAATGACGTGCTATCCTACAATGCTGACCAGTTGAAAAACAATGGCACCGTTAGCACACGTGATGCACAGCTTTGCATGTCGATACTGAATGGTTTAGTAACCCTTACCAAAGATAATAAGCAAACAAGCCTTTCGGCTAAGTTTGAAAAACAACTGAAAGAATACGAAGGCAGCCTGGGCTCAATTATGCAAAGGCAGCAATAATCCTCTTTATAAAACTTTAAGAAAGCCACCTCATCAGGTGGCTTTCGCATTTAAAATACTTTGTAACTAATCGCCTTATCAGGAATCAAACTGCTATAAACCTGGTAAATGAAAAAGCGTTACTTACTTATACTATTCTTGTGCCTTGGCTTAGGCATCTATGCAGCTAAAGCGCAGGACAGCAAAGCAAAAAAGATTGAGACCTACATGCAAAAGGCGCATGATCTTGGCTTATTTAAGGGAAATGTTTTGGTTGTGGATAACGGCAAAGTAGTATATAAGGCTGCAATGGGTTTTACTGATTACACCGAAACAAAACCACTCACCACGGCATACCGTTTTCATATTGGCTCTATCGCAAAAGAATCTGATGCGGTAGCCATCATGATACTTAAAGACGAAGGCAAGCTTAACCTTGACGATAAAGTTTCAAAATACCTGCCCCAACTACCGGCATGGAGCAATACCATAAGCATTAGAAACTTGTTGCAATACACCAGCGGATTGCCGGACGTAAAGTGGAAAACGGTTAAAAGTGATTCAGCCAATATGTCGGACCTGATGCATGTAGAGAAACTCAATTTTGAACCGGGCACTAATTATTTTTATAACAACAACAATGTGTTTTTACGCCGCCGTATTATTGAAAAGATCAGCGGAATGACGTTTAACCAATTTGTTGAGCAAAAAATATTGCAGCCATCGGATATGAAAAGCTCGATAGTTGATCCTGACGATAGCACGCCATTGTTTGCAAAGGGATATGATAAGAGTCATAAGCCTGATCCATTAGTGTATCCTATCACCGGTTGGACGGCCGTTACGCTGGACGACTTTTATAAATGGGCAAGGGTTATCTCGAATTTTAAATTGATTACGCCACAGTCGACCCGTGATATATTGATACCGGCAGGCAATAATATGCAATCCGGACTGGGTGGTGGCACAATGGATGGCGATAAACTGATTACCCATACACATGATGGTACAGCAATGAACCACCAGGCTTTACTTGTAGATGATATACCTAAAAAGCGTACTATCATCCTGCTTACCAACAATAAAAACACCAGTCTGTATCAGTTCAATAACGCGCTGCAAAACATTTTAGATGGCAAGCCATATGATGAGCCAACAAAGTCGATACTAAGTACTTTCCAGAGCAAGAT
This sequence comes from Mucilaginibacter sp. KACC 22063, assembly GCF_028736115.1. Taxonomy (NCBI): domain Bacteria; kingdom Pseudomonadati; phylum Bacteroidota; class Sphingobacteriia; order Sphingobacteriales; family Sphingobacteriaceae; genus Mucilaginibacter; species Mucilaginibacter florum. Next base: position 4,156,401 of record NZ_CP117877.1, read on the forward strand.
AGATTCACTTAACGGAAATCAGATCATTGCTTTTTATAACATTCTGAAAAAAACAAATAAGGAGGAGTACGGCTTTAAAGACGAAAACACATTGAATGAAATAGGTTACTACCTGCTTCGGACTAAAAAAATGCAGGATGCCATTACCGTCTTCGAATACAATACTACGCTATATCCACAATCATGGAATGTGTATGACAGCCTTGGCGAAGCCTATCTTACAGCGGGAGATAATGCAAAAGCATTATTAAGCTATAAAAAGTCGGTTGAACTTAACCCGGACAGCCAGGCGGGTAAAGCGATTATTAAGCGACTGGAACAATAACTGTAAAATAGCTAAAAGTATAAGGGGCTGCTTCTTTTGGAAACAGCCCCTTTATTTTGTTGGATGCTTAGTTACTTTCTGGCTGACTTTGCGGCTCAGGGCTTTCGTCAATTACCACGCCCATGTTGCAGAATTTATCAATACGCTCTGATACAAGCTCGTTGATATTACGCTCCTGTAAGTTTTTAAGGTCTTTAAGCAATTGCCTTTTTAAGGTTGTAGCCATAGCTACCGGATCCTGGTGAGCGCCACCAAGCGGTTCTTTGATGATACCATCAATCAAACCGTTCTTGAACATTTCGCCTGATGTCAGTTTTAATACTTCAGCAGCTTTTTCTTTAAAGTCCCAGCTGCGCCATAAGATTGACGAGCACGACTCTGGAGAAATTACAGAATACCAGGTATTCTCAAGCATGTATACCTTATCGCCGATACCAATACCAATTGCTCCGCCCGATGCACCTTCGCCAATAATTACGCAGATCACAGGCACTTTTAATACCGACATTTCCAGCAGGTTACGGGCAATAGCCTCACCTTGTCCGCGCTCCTCAGCCTCAAGGCCAGGGAATGCTCCCGGAGTGTCGATCAAAGTGATGATCGGCTTGTTAAACTTCTCAGCCATTTTCATCAGCCTTAAAGCTTTGCGGTAACCTTCGGGATTAGCCATACCGAAGTTGCGGTACTGGCGGTCTTTGGTGTTACGCCCTTTTTGGTGGCCGATAAACATAGCCGTGTGGCCGTTGATAGAACCAAAGCCACCGATGATTGCTTTATCGTCGCCAATAGTTCGGTCGCCGTGCAGCTCGATGAAATCATCGCACATCAGCTCTATATATTGCAGGGTGTATGGACGCTCGGGGTGACGCGATATCTGTACTTTTTGCCAACCGTTAAGGTTACTGTAAACCTTCTTTTGTGCGGCCTCCAGCTTTTCCTCAAGTTCAGCCAGCGTAGCCGACATATCCACCTTGGTTTTTTCTTCAACCTGCTTTACTTTTTCAATCTGCTGCTGCAGTTCGGCAAGCGGTTTTTCAAAATCAAAAGATATTTTCATAATATTAAACGGGGGGCTAATTTACATAAAGTTATCGGCAATAATCAATTAGGTTTTTCTACCGAATAAAACTTATTCATCTGCATTGAAGTGAGTACCAACCGGGTTTTTAAGCATGCTGTTAATAAGGCGATACGCAACTCGGCAGCATAAGCACCATAACGCTGCCCGTAAAACAAAATTGTGCCTTCATTAATAAGCCTTTTGCGAAATAAACTATCCAATGTACGCTCGTTGCTGATCTGCGATACCCCTACTTCGTCCTTTTTCATTTTAAGGGTAGCCATAATGGCATCCAGCTTTTTTACCTGTTCGGGCGTAAGGTTTAAAAACTTTTTATACTTCAGTACTTTGCCAGGCAGCGGGTAATGGTTCATGGTAGCCGGTGCAGCCGTATTGTTTACATCATCGCCATTAACATATGCCATGTACTGTGCATAGGTAAGCGTTTTTATAGGCGATTTTTTAATCTCATCTAACAGCGCGGGTTTAGCGGTGTCGGCCTTTGCAGTGGTAGTGTCTGCCTGCTGCGCATGTAAAGCTGTGGCTGTTGCCACTAATAAACTTGTAACGATTAATTTAAACGTAGAGGTTTTATGCATAGGGGTTTAACAAAGTGCAGGGGCTGATGTTTAATCCTTTGTTCAAAAGTATAGTCAAACTATACAAAAGTAAAAAGTAATTGGCCTGTTTACGCAAACTTATGGATAAAGATCAGGCAGCGGATTTCTTTTGTAACGTTAACTAAAACTTTGAATTATGAATACCAGCTTAAGAAAATTGATTATAGGATCATTATTAGCTATCACCGGCATAACAACTATTACATCATGCGTTGTAAACGACCGCTATCATGACAGGCGTTATTACCATGACCGCTATCACCACGACTGGCACGATGGCAACCGCTATAATAATTATGGTTACTACCATTAAACAAGAAAAGGGCTTAAAGCCCTTTTCTTGTTTAATATGGTTTAAATCTTAGCGTACTGTATAGTTGTAAACACCACGGCCAATATTGCCATCTTTATCTATACCCTCGATAATTGCCTTGTAAGTACCTTTGCCATCGGCATTGTAAAATTGCAGCAAAGCATTGCCTAAATTATCTGGCGTAACTGCCGGGTTCCAGTAAATGGTGGTGCGGTAATCGCCCTGTTGCAGGCTTTTGGGCACATCATATTTTGGCGAGTAAAACTGCCTGATCTGTGCGTAGCCTTTAGGCGAAAAAGTAATGATGTTCGGATCAGGGAACATTTGCTTCAGATCGTCCATGCTTACCTTGGTACCTTTAGGTTCTTCTTTTAAGTTCACAGAGATCACACCCAGTGTATTGCTCATCCGGTTAATACCACTTAAACCATCGCTAAAGAAAGTCTCTACGGAAGCAATCTTATTTGGATCTAACGAATTAAGGTAGTTCACATCAACCTGCAAGCCTTTAACATAGATCTGCATTGGTGTACGCGTGCCTGAGTTGTAACTGCGGGTAATATAAAAGTTTCCGCCATCATAGGTAACCCCTAACAGCATCGACTGTAAACAGTTGATCACGTTATTACAGCCCTTTAATCGTTCGCCGTCAACCTCATGGTCTGCCACAGGGTTCAGACCGGTTAAGGCAGAATAATCCTTGTGGGTAACCTTTCTGCTTACTACGGCCTTAATCACTACCTCTTTCAGCACTTTGTTAAACTGGTACTGCTTTTCGCTGTTTTTAACATAGTTATTCAGGGTGCTGTCGATATTCATCAACTCGTCGGGCGCGTTTAAAGATTTGCCTATGGTTGGGTAAGGTTCACCGTTCATAGTAATCTTCATGTTTTTCGAGTCGACATTGTTGCGTGCGCTGATGGTCACTTTTGACGAATCATTAAATACCACATTCTTGAAAACGAAGTTACCGTCGGCATCAGTAGTGGTTTCGGTAGAGAAGTTTTTATCCGGGATGATCAGCCTAACTGCACCTTTAAACACTGGCGTGCCATTAAGTTTACGCAAGTTTCCAGACAGGCTGATACCCTGGTCTGGCAGTACCTGCACCTGTGGTATTTTGTTGGATGTGATCTCACCCATGCTAAACTGTCGGAAACCCTGGGTAAGCATCAACACATCAAGATCGTCAGCCTTTTTTGCATCCGGTTTATTGAAGTAATAGTTTGGCTGCTCCACATATCCGGTAACATCACTGGTAAGCAGTAAATGACTGAGTATGGTAGTCTGCGCATCCTCGTTATATGGCACTTTGGTAGCATCAATTACCGATACCGAGAAACTGCCCGCAGTAACTGGCTGCTGATTAAGCTTTGCTGCTACTTTAAGCTGCACCTTTTGTTTGATACCATAGGCAGGCTTATCGGTGCTTAAAGAAAGATTAAGCGCTTCGTCATCACGGTTAATGAACACCAAACGCTCGCTTAATGCTTCGCCGGTATTGGCCATTAATGTAACCGCTACAACGCCGGTTTTAAATTTACTTTTCGGGATGGTAGCCGAATATAACTGTGTATTTAACACCGTTTGCCCTGCGAAGGCGATGAAGCCTCCGCTTTTGGCAACAATATAAAAGGTCTTGTTTTTATTACGTTCGAAGAAGGTCGGCGTGGCAGATACCTTAACAATCAACGAATGTGCGTTACTGTTATCAAGCGATAGTGAAACGCCGTTTGCCAATATGCGCGGCAACCTGAATGTACCTTTTGTACCATTAGCAAACTCCACTACCGCATGGTAACCCGTATTAGGCTTAGGTACGAAGGTAAATTTACCCATACCCAAATGCTGTGATGAGAAAGTCCCGACCTCTTTATTTTCACTATCAACAATTGTTCCCTTTACATCAATACCCAAGCCGTTGCTTTGTATAGCTTTAAAACCAATTACGGTAGGTACATCGGTAAGCAATGCGCCGCCTTCTGGGAAGAAGCCGATGTCGCAGCCATTAAACGCATTCTTTAATGTAAATGCTTTGTTGATCGTTTTTTTATCGGCTACCTCAATGCCCGTAACCAGCGAGGTGCCTTTATAACTTTCAATTTTACCACCGTTAACCGGGATGTTAATATATCCCTGGGCATCGGTTGTGCCTTTACCCTTGTCCATTACGTCGCCGTTGGTCTCCACCCGCCAGTCAACACGCTTATTGGCGAGCACTGTACCATCGGTGTTGCGGTATAATACACGCGCATTCAGCTTTGCTGCTTTATCGCTTGCATCGCCAGAGAACTGGATGTTTGTATTGATCTCTTTATTTAATCCGCTGCCGATGGTAATTACCTTTTCAAAAGCATAATTCTGTTTAAAGTTCAGCATCCAGGTGGTGTAAGCCCTCACACGATAATTACCCTGGCTGTAATTTGTACTATTGAGTGTGATGTTGCCATAACCCACCGCATTGTTGATAGGTATTTTCTGTGTTTCCACTACAGAATCGCGGGCATTGATCATTTCCACATTCAACACCCTGCTAAGCCCCGAAGGCTGGTGGATATCCAGGGTTAAATAAGCCTTAAACCAAATGGTGTCGCCCACGGCATAATACGGCTTATCAAAATGCAGATAAACTTTTTCAATGGGGTGTCCGTCATTAGTTTTAACGGCCTTTTCGATAATGGCATTCAGGCTTACGCTGTCGCGCTGGGCAAAACCAGACAAGTGTGCAGACAGCAAAAGAATCAGCAGGTAAAAAAATCTTTTCAAAAGTTTTAATATTATAACGCTTAATTAACGGCTAAATGTCAGCAAACAATATGGCTGCAACAAGCTATTTAACAATTTATAACTAAAGCAATAATAGCGTTTATGCGCTTGCGCTTAAAGAACATACAAATATGTTACTAAATCTTTACGATGGGGTGAAGCTGTTACAGCTTTCGTCTACACATATCAGGCTTTGGTCTATTCTATTAGCTACAGAAAAAAGCCTGCATTACCTTTACACTTTCCTCCGGGACAAAAAATAAACAAAACGCTCCTAAAGGTTTTCTGGGCCCTTTGTACTTTAAACTGGGCCGGTCTTTTTAAACGAAGGCCGGCTTTTTAAATAAGAAAGGAGCCAGTGGCTCCCTTAATTCAATATCTTTCTTCTTTACCTATTGGCAAATCCCGCCTCGACCATTCGCTCCATGAGCCTACATATAATTTGGCGCCCTTGATACCCGCCTGCTCTAATGCCAGCAAAGTATGGCAAGCCGTTACGCCCGAGCCACAATGTACAATTACATCTTCGGGTTTTACATTGCCAAAAATTTCTTCATAAGCCGTTTTCAATGCATCTGCAGAACGGTAAGTATTATTTTTCTCCAGGTTTGATGCATAAGGTACGTTAACTGCGCCTGGTATATGCCCGGCTATTAAGTCCAGCGGTTCTGTACGGCCAAGGTAACGCGCGTTTTCACGTACGTCAATTACTAACCGCGAAGGATCATGCGCTGCCTTAGTTACATCTTCAATATCAACTGTACCCGTAAACGCGGCAGGAACAGGGTAAGCATCCACCTGTTTCGGGGTAACAGCATCAGTACTTAATGTTACGCCAAAATCAATGGCTGCCTGTAAACCACCATCAAGTACCTGTACAACCTCATGCCCAACTGATTTCAGCATCCACCACAATCGTGCTGCACTATTGGCCCCGGCTTTATCGTCATACACAATTACATGCGTTTGCTGCGTAATACCTAACCTTGTTAACAAGGCTGCAAAATCAGCGGTTGATGGCAAAGGATGGCGCCCACCCTGTGATGCATCCTGAACTTTGGCTGCCAGGTCTTTATCAAGATCGGCAAACACGGCATCCTGTATATGTCCTTGCAGGTAACGCTCGTAAGCATCGGCGCCTCCGCGTGCATCAACAATTACAGTTAATTGCGGATCTGACAATAGCAATTCTTGTATTTTTATCAATGGAGACATGGTGTTCTGTGAATTGGTGAACAGTCAAATATATTAAAGCAGCTATTAGCTTTATAAAATTTTTATGTTTTTGACTTAATACCAACCTTAATTAAGCAGATATTTGCCGGATATGAATAAACTGATAGCATCATGGTTTGGTGTAGGCTACATAAAAGGCGGCGGTACCATTGCTGCCGCAATAACCTGTGTGCTGGTTTATTTTTTTTGGCAGGTGACTGCCGGACAAAACATCTGGCTGTTTTTAGCAATAACAATAATCATTAATGCTATAGGTATATACGTTGGTAACCAGGTTGAGCCTTTTTGGGGGAAAGACAGCTACCGCGTAGTAATTGACGAAGTGGGTGGCATGCTGGTCACTTTGTTGTTTATCCACCCCAATACTTATGCACTTATTGGCGGCTTCGTACTGTTCCGCTTTTTTGATATGGTAAAACCATTATATATCCGTAAAATGGAAAACCTGCCAGCAGGTACAGGTGTAATGATGGATGATATACTGGCAGGCGTTTACTCCAACATCGTTTTGCAGGTATTACTGGTTATTTTCAAATAAGAAAGGCAACTGTTAAGCTGCCTTTATCTGTAATTTATGCTTTGGTGACCGGAACATTCAGGTATACCATTACCTCATCAGGGGTACCCATCCTTGTAATGTTAAAATCTTTCGGAATTACTTTCAGTTCGCCTTTGAACACACCATCGTTGCCTTTATCATCAAACGTAAAATGGATTGCTGCTGGTTTTGTAGTGCCTCTTAAAGTAAGCTTGCCAGTGGCTATATAGCCATTACCGCTTTTAGTAACTGATGTAGATACAAACTTAATGAGCGGGTTTTCGTCAGCGCCCAGAGCATCCTTAGCGTGATTTGTTTTGATAAAGAAACCTGTAGCCAGGGTAGTAGCATCAATAGAGGCTGATAATTTGGCCTGTTCCGGATGATCTTTATCAAACACGATGTCAGTTTTCAAACCTTTAATTGTCCCTTTGATATTACCCCCTACAAACCTAACTTCATAATCATCCCCCTTAACTTTCCATGCCCCTGCAAAGTAGGCAAAGGCGGTTGATACCGTAATTAATGTTGCCAGCAAGGCATAGCTAAATTTTTTCATAATACAGATTAACTTGATGAGCTTATATTTAAGTTGTTTATTATAACACGGCTGCTACACTGTGCAGGTTGCCACACGCAAAAAATTATCTAAAGTAGCTTAGATCAATTATGTTTCAAATAGCTTAAAATGTTTTTTAAAGATATTCGTCAATAAAAATATGTATTCCATTTTATTAGCCTTTCACTCACTTGTACGCTGGTTTGTTTTAATTAGCCTGTTATTTACTATCTGGCGCGCTTACCGCGGATGGCTTGGCAATAAACCGTTCACCCTGTCAGACAATCGCACAAGGGTTGTCACCGCTACTATTGCGCATATTCAACTTGTTTTAGGCATATGGTTATATTTCATTAGCCCGGTAGTATCCTATTTTCTGCATAATTTTTCGAGTGCTGTACATCAGAGGCAGATCAGGTTCTTCGGGATGGAGCATGTAACCATGATGCTGACGGCCATAATTATTATCACATTAGGTTCCGCTAAAGCCAAGCGTGCAACGGATGATAAAGAAAAGTTCAGGATTATGGCCGTATGGTTTACCATAAGCCTTGTTATTATCCTCAGCTCAATACCGTGGTCGTTTTCACCGTTGACCAGTAGGCCAAATTTCCGCCCGTTTTAATTAAGGCGTGGTTAAAGTCCACTTTGGTAAATAACCAGTCTGGCTGTTATACGCAACTTTATAAAATGTAATTCCTTTTGTCAGTACCCTTACTTTGGCTTGAGCAGGTAAGGTAGCTACCACTGCCGACATATAATCGGCTGTTTCATGCAGATAAACATCACCTGCCAAACTCGACTTTAAATGTGTAATGTAAGTGGTATCGGGCTGTGGTTTATGAACCGCCTGTACAATAACCGGCTTAATAGCAGTTGGTGCTGGCGTTGTATTTTGCACCGCCGCTATTGCTTTCTGTACAGGTACCTGAAGCGCAACTGCTGGTTTGCTGATTACATTTTGAACCGGCTTTTGATTTGCCGGCATTATGGCCATCCCATGTTTCTTTTTACGATGCTTAAATTTTTTATGTGGAGTAGCAGTTGAAGTAATGGGCTGTATAATTTGTACCGGGGTCTCCTTATGCTGATTGATTTGCTTTAATACATAAAAACCAAACAGGCCGGTAAACCCTACCAGCGCAATAGTGGTTAGTAAATTTAAATGCCGCGTTCTGAAAAATAATAATTGCCTTTTCTGGCTCCGTTTCAGGGCAGCATCATAACGGCGGCGCTTTACCGGGTCGCTTAAAATTTCGTATGCTTCGCTGATCTCCTGAAAATGGCTTTGCAAAAAGTAATCGTCGTTTGCGTTGAACCTGCCCGCAAGCTTATAGTATGCTTCGTTCAGTTCATTTGCAGTACAGTTATTCCTTGTTCCCAAAATGTAGTAGAAATCTTTCATACCATAATCACCCGTCTATTTTAACTTATTTGATCGGGTATTTTAATTATAGTTTAAAACTGCTGTGAATTATTTCTGAGTGACATAATCTATCTATTTTATTTGGACTTATTCTAAATAAAAATAACTTTGCAAAAAATTCCCGGTGAATGTCGCTAAACTTTGCACCGGGTTTTAATAAACGATCCTTCAACCATTCATTGAAACAAAAGTATGTTTTTCACAGTTATCGGGCTCCCGAAGCCTGCTAAAACTTCACAAAAAAAATTAAACATCAGGCTTATTAAACTTTTTACATTCTTTTTAACGCTTACATTTTTTACCTCAAACGCATTTGCCGATGACGATGCCAAAGGTGGTACGATAAAGGGTACCGTAAAAACATCTGACGGTAAGCCCGCCGAGTTTGTAAACATCACCATTAAAGAAACCAACCAGGGCGCTGCTGCCGGTCAGAACGGGCATTACACCATCAGGAACATTGCCCCGGGTACTTATACAGTAACTGCAAGCTTTGTAGGCCTGCAAACACAAACCCGTCAGGTAACTATTTCGCAAAAAGAGACCATCACTTTAGACTTTGTTTTAACCGAAGACCGGAAGCAACTACAAGAGGTTTATGTGCAAGGCGCTAAAACTAACAAATTTCTGAAAAAGGAAACAGAGGATGTGGCACGACTTCCGCTTAAAAACCTGGAAAATCCACAAGTATACAGCGTAGTAACCAGCGAACTGATGAAAGAGCAGGTAGTTGTTAATTATGCCGATGCTTACAAGAACATACCGGGTACCGGCGTACCGCTTGTGTATAATAATGGCCGTACAAGTATGTTGTCGCGTGGTTTTACCACCGGAAACTTTATCCGCAACAGTGTTGCCGGTTATAATTTCAATGCCATTGATCCTGCCGATATCGAAAAGATCGAAGCTATAAAAGGCCCTACAGGTACTTTGTTTAACAGTAGCCTTGCTTCTTTCGGCGGCTTGTTTAACCGGGTTACCAAGCAGCCTTTTGATAAAGCGCGCACAGAGATCTCTTACAGCACCGGCAGCTTTGACCTGAACAGGCTTACCGCCGATGTAAACGTACCTCTGAAAAGCGATAAAAGTGTACTTTTCCGCGTTAATGCTGCTTTGCATAATGAGCATAGCTTCCAGGATGCTGGTTTTAACCGTGGCTTTTTTGTTGCGCCAAGCCTAACCTATATCGTGAACGACCGCCTGTCTGTTGATATTGATGCCGAGATCGGTAACTCAAACGCAACATCGGCTTACCGCCTTGCACCAGATACTAAAGGGAAAATTCATAATGTAAAAGACCTGGGCTTAGATTACAAACGCTCGTTTATGAACAACAGCATTGATTACCTGAGCAGACAGTTTGACCTTTACGCATTGGTGAACTACAAGATCTCTGATCACTGGAAATCACAAACTGTTTTCAATAAAACGTATTCGACCACCAAAGGCATGGTAACTGCTTTTACCCTTGTTGACAGTACCAAAAAAATTAAGCAACAGGCTACCAAAGAAGACTATCCTTACTATATCGCCAACGTTCAGCAAAACTTCATCGGCGATTTTAAGATCGGGCAGTTCCGCAACCGTATTGTTACCGGTGTTGAATATTATAACCAGAAAAGCAACAATACAAACGTAACGGTAACTATGCCTGCCATCAGTTACCTTGATCCGGGAGCGGCTTACAACAACTTTACAGCCGACAAGATCAATGCACTTGTTCAGGCCGCAGCGCCAAAAACAGGCGACTATGTGCAAAATAATCAAAGCTCTTATGCGGCATACGTATCAGATGTGTTCAACATTACCGAGCGCTTAAATGCAATGGCAAGTATCCGGATAGACCGCTTTGTAAACAAAGGTGCCTACACCCCTGCCGATGGTAAAACCACTGGTAACTTTTCGCAAACGGCATGGTCTCCAAAGTTAGGCTTAGTTTACCAGGTAGTACGCAACCAGGTTTCGCTGTTTGGCAATTATATGAACGGCTTTAACAATGTCACTGCCACCAGCTTTGACAATACGCCTTTTAAACCGCAATACGCTAATCAATGGGAAGGCGGCGTTAAGGTTGATATCTGGGATCATAAGATCAGTTCAACCATCAGCTACTATGATATATCGGTAACCAATACTACTATGGATGATCCGGCACATCCGGGCTTTTCTACCCAGGCTGGTACACAGCTAAGTAAAGGTTTAGAAGCCGAGTTAATAGCTAATCCGTTTACAGGCTTTAACATTGTTGCAGGCTTTGCCTACAACGATAGCAAAATAACCAAGGCGGCACCCGGCGCTAACAGCATATTAGGTTTACGCCCCGCTGCTGCGGGACCGGAACGCCTGGCAAACTTATGGATGAGCTACCGCATTCCAAGTGGCAAGGTACAAGGATTGGGTGCAGGTATTGGCGGCAACTACGGCAGCCAGTCGTACCAGACTAATACAGCCAGCTTTAAGTTTGTTATCCCGTCATATACTACCGTTGATGCTACCGTATTTTACGACAAACCCAAATATCGCATAGGTATAAAGGTTGACAACCTGACCAACGAAAAGTACTGGTCGTTCCGCCTGGCACCTCAAAACCCAACGCGTGGTACACTTAATTTAACCGTAAGATTTTAAAATTAACCCGGCTATGAGCAGACAAAAAACAACTTTAAAAAGCGCCATCAGGCAGATACACCTGATACTTGGCTTAGCCAGTGGTTTGGTTGTTTTTGTAGTAGCCATAGCCGCCGCCATACTCTCTTTTGAAGAAGAAGGCCGTGAGTTATTTCAGCATGATTTTTATCATGTAAAAGAAGTAAGTTACGCACGCCTTCCGTTTAAGCAAATGCAGGACAGCGTAAAGGCGCATTATCCTAAGTTTAAAGTAAGCAGCATCCGTTTTAAAGAGACAAAAGATGCCGCCATTATATTTTACAGCAAAAAGGAAATGGCGGTAAGTGTTGATCCTTATACGTCAAAGATCAACGGAGTACTGAACCTCAAAAAAGACTTTTTTACCGTAGTACTTTCGCTGCATACGCATCTTTTACTAGGCGAAGTTGGCGGTACCATTGTTAAGGTTAACGTGCTGATATTTTTTATCATGTGTGTGAGCGGCTTAGTGCTGTGGTGGCCTAAGCAGAAAAGATTTTTTAAACAAGCCCTTACCATCAACTTTAAAATCAAAAACTGGAAACGCCTTAACTGGGATCTGCATAGCGTGTTAGGTTTTTACGCTATGCTTGTACTGGTATTAGTTTCACTTACCGGGATGTTTTTTGTGTATGATTCAGTTAAAAGCACAGCGGCATTTATTACCGGTAACCGCGCGCCTAAGAAAGAAAAGGTAAAGATAGCCCAGGGTGATAAAAAGACTTTTAACACGGATAAAGCCTATAACTATATGGTTTCAAACTATCCGGGCGCTATAGAAACATTTATAACTCCGGCAGCATCAAAAACCGATGCCATACGCATACAAATGCGCTACCCTTATACCATAGTAAGGCAGCAAAACTCGGTTTACTTTGATCCCTATACCGGCAACATTGTAAGGGCAGATCTTTATAAAAACTATAATGGGTATGATCGTATTGCAGCCAGCAACTACAACCTGCATACGGGTCGCTTTCAGCTGGTTGGCATTGGCGGCAAAGTCATTTACTTTTTGACTGCGCTTATTGCGGCATCATTACCGGTAACCGGCTTTATGATATGGTTAGGCAGAAGAAAGAAAAAGAAACCCTTAAGGCGGCACCCAAAAAGATACGCTAAACCTCTACCTATTTCATAACACATAAGGCGCCTTTGAGCGCCTTATGTGCTTAGTGACTTATTATCTCACAAATACAATTGGGTCATTTTTCTCCAGTTGCGTGGGTTGTGTGCGTAACCATTCCAGGTGTAAAATTCATGCTGAATTCCTTTAGCGTTTAACAACTCACTAAACTCACAATTGTCCTGCTTAAAAGGATCAGTTTCGCCAATGGCAATTAGAATCTGCATTTGCCTGATATGATCTAAATGCCAGCCGTTTTCCATGTTGGCCATAAACTGCCGCGGCATATTAAAGTAGATATCTTCATTATGGAAGCCATCAAATAGATCGCGGAAATATAGCACCGATCGGGTAAGGTCATACCTGCCACTGAGGCATACCAGCCTCTTAAAATAATCCGGATACTTTAAGGCTATGTTTGCTGCATGATATGCACCCAGGCTGCATCCGGCAGACTCAAGATCACCATCCGGGTTTTTAGTACGTATAAATGGCAATACTTCATTAACAATGTAGCGCTCGTATTGCAAATGACGGTTTATCTTTTCTTCAGGGCTCGATTGCTCGTTATAAAAAGTTTCGGCATCTATACTATCCACACAAAACAGTTGCAGTTCACCGTTATTGATGCGATCGGCAATGCCCTCAATTATTCCCCAGTTCTCGTAATCATAAAACCGCCCCATACGCGGAGGGAAAAACAGCACCGCCCTGCCGCCATGGCCAAATATCAACAGTTCCATATCCCTTTCGAGATGTGCACTATACCACCGATGATATTCCCTGTTCATGCCTGGCTATAATTTTGAGAAATATCCCTTTTACATATTAAATACCGGTCAAAAAATAGTTAACTGTGCGCCACCGCTTCCTCTATGGCAGCCTTCCACACTAAATAACCTTTTCGCGTCATGTGCAAACCATCTTCTGCGTAATATTCTTTATTAGGCTGTCCGTCTGCATTCAGCATTTTACTGAAAATATCTATCCATTGCCAGTTAGGGTGCTTGTCTTTAATTTCTTTTGAGATCAGTTCGTTGGCATATTTAAACTGCTCAACCAGGTGCCAGCGGCTGATACTTGGCTTTAACGAAATAAAGTAGCATGGCAAAGCACCAAAATGCTGTGTTACCCTTTGTGTAAGCTCCTGAAAGAAAATACAAACCTCTTCAGGATGGCGCCCGTCTCCCAAATCGTTATCACCAGCGTAAAATATTAATTTTTGTGGTTCATACCCCGTCATCACTCTGTCAAAGTACCAGGTACAAGCCGCTAATGTAGAACCACCGAAGCCCAGATTTGCAGGATTTAAGCCTGGAAAATCCTCTTTCAATCCAGCCCACATCCTGATAGATGAGCTACCGTAAAATATCGTTTCCGGCTTATATGTTAACTCGAGGCGCTCTTTTTCCAAACGCATTATATCATCCTCGTACCAATTCATCTTTAAAAAATTATAGCCCCAAACCTAAATAAACAATTCTTAAATATTGTTTGGAGATTGCGAAAACGGTTTCTAAATACTGCGAATTGTACTGAAAATACCGCGTTTAACCATTGCTATGCAACATTTGCGCCAATTATTTTGTATTAATTAAAATACTAACAATGAGAATAGTAACACTAGAAGAGCATATATCTTTCCCGGGAATGTCGGCTTTTTTGCCGCCTGATCTCATCCAAAACAGAAAACCTTCAAGCGCTGCCTTGCAAATGATGACAAAGCTGGAAGACATTACCGGCGAACGCCTGGCATCAATGGATAAAAACGGCATTTCCATGCAGGTACTTTCTGTAGAGAATACAGATGTAAACCTGCTTAATGGTAATGAAGCTGCAAAATTTGCTGCAAAATATAACGACCTGATTGCGGAGAGAATCAAAGATCACCCTGAGCGGTTTGCAGCGTTTGCACACCTGCCCATGACAGCGCCTTTAGCCGCCGCAGATGAGTTGGAGCGCACAGTTAAAACTTATGGCTTTCGCGGTGCCATGATCAAAGGGCTGATCAACGGCGAGTTTTTGGATGCACCAAAATTTGCACCTGTTTTTGAAAGAGCCGAAAAGCTGGGCGTGCCTATTTATATTCACCCCGGTATACCGCCACAATCTGTGATGGATGCTTACTATAGCAATGTGGGCGGCAAACAAGGCCCCTATGAAGCTATTGCCTGCTGGGGTTGGGGATGGCACTCGGAAACGGCCATACATGTGTTACGACTTTTAGCGGCTGGTATATTTGACAAGTATCCGAACTTAAAGATCATCATCGGACACATGGGCGAAATGCTGCCGATGATGTGGGTACGCTCCGAGCGGGCATTTAAGCCCGGAGCAGGTGGCGAAAATCAGCGTACACTGGCTGATACCTTCCGGCAGCAGTTATACATTACCACCAGTGGCTTTTTTACGCAACCACCACTGCAATTAGCATTGGATACTATCGGGGTAGATAACATTATGCTATCGGTAGATTACCCGTTTAGCACCAATGAAATGGGGATTGATTTCCTGAACAGCATTCAATTACCCGCCGACCAGGTGGAAAAGATCGCACATGGCAACGCCGATAAATTGCTTGGCTTAGGCGCGAAATAAAGCTGAATCATACCGGATCATATAATTGGTTATGATCCGGTATTACTTAGTATATCCTTATTACAAATACCTGTCTTTTTACTTTGTTGAAATTTTATAATGGCAATAACTTCAAGGGCTAAGCCTAAGCCGTAGATAAAACCTCTTACACTATCGGGCATAAAAAAATGCTTACTGATTATTGGCGTGGTGGTTACCATTAGTACACCAATGATCAATAAAGCCATAACAGGCTTTGACGGTTTATTCTGTTTCATCTTATTTTAATTGATTAGATATTTTTTCAAAATGTTGTTTAGTAGCAGCCAGTTTAGCTGCGTTCTTTTTGTAAGACCGTGGCCGCAGGAAAAACCAGTTAAAAAACAGGAAACCTGTAGTTACCCCATATAGTATTAAAGTCGGCAAAAAGTCGCCTTTAAGCGACTCGTATAGGTAAAGTGACAAGCCTACCGTGTTAAGCGACATCAGGATTACCTGTGTCTTCTTGTAATAAAAGATCTGGTTTTGCCGTGTTTGCTCTATAAAAGCTACAAACTCCAGGTTGCTGCAATCGTCAAGCTGGTAAAACCGCTTTAACGATTTGATATTAGTTGCTGCCAATATTAAGCCCGACACTGCCATTAATGAGCCTCCTATGTAGGTGCTTAACATTTTAAAAGGTGTATGGATCATTATAAAAACCAAGGCAGCACTAAGCAGCAACGAGACAATGATGATCATCCATTTACTCCTCAGTTTTTGCTTGCGGAACTTTAAGATGATTTGCAGCATCTCTTTTGAAGAAGGCAGCACATCTGTTTTTGCAGTATGCCATAAGGCTTTCAGATCATCTAAATTGTCCATGTGCTTTAAATTTTAATGCCAGCTTTTCTTTTATGCGGTGGATTTTCACCCGTACGTTAACCTTGCTAAGGCCCACGATTTCAGCAATATCAGCCTGGGGCAGGCCTTCCAGTTCAAGCGACATAATAATGCGGTCGGCTTCGTCAAGTTCGGCAATACAGCGGTATAAGAAACTCAGTTTTTCTTCCGGCGATTCTTCGTGTACTTCGGTCAAATTAAAAGGCATTTCTCCGGCAGGCATGCGTTTGGCTACCTCTAATGCCCGCAAACATTTATTGGTAGCTATCCTGAAAATCCAGGTACTGATGTGAGCCTGATTTTTAAAATCCGACAGGTTTTTCCATACTGATATAAACGTTTCCTGCACCAGGTCTTTGGCATGGTCGGCATCATTAGTATAGCCGAGGCATACCCTAAAAATCTGCGGTGCGTACGTTCTATAGATGAGGTCGAAATCTGCCATGCTTAAGCTTAAAGCTGAATTTGCCGGGTTAGATACGGGCTATTATCAAATGTTACAACTATTATGCGATTGATAGCTGCTGATTTTTTGTCAATGAAAGGATCATCAGGGAGCTAAGATAATCCGGCGCAATGCGTTGGCAGTTCCGGCTTTTTTATTTCCTGATCATATATGCCATATAACCTGATGCTAAAGTCCAAGTTGCTTCATTAGCTGCTCGCGGTAATTACTTCCAATAGGAATTTCCGTGTTTTTTATAAAAATGCGGTTTCCTTCAATATGGTCTATTTTCGACTTGTTAATAATAAATGAGCGATGGGTACGAAAAAAAAGTGTTTGGGGTAAAGTTTCTTCAAAGCTGGAAAAAGCCATTTTAGGCATTAACGCAGTGCTGGTTGTTACAATTTTGGTGTAATTACCTTGCGCCTCGGCATAAAGCAGCTCATCAAAATGGATCTTATAAATCTTACTATCTGCCTTTATAAATAAAAAATCTTCTTTCTTACGCTCCTCTGATATAACTTTAGGATTAAAGGGCGCAGCAGCTTTTAACCTGTCAAGCGCCTTATCTATAGCTATAATAAATCGATCAAACGAAAATGGTTTTAATAAATAATCGCATGCCGCCAAATCAAATGCATCAGCGGCAAATTCTTTGTAGGCGGTAGTAAATATAATTTGAGGTTTATTACGGATGGTTTTTGCGTAGGAGATACCATCCATAACCGGCATATTAATATCCAGGAACAATACATCAACCGGCTGATTTTGCAATATAGCCCTGGCTTCTAATGCATTACTGCAACAGGCTACTACATGCAGGTAATTCAGATGTTTACAATAATTCTCCAGGATGTCTCTCGCAATCGGCTCATCGTCCACCACCAGGCAATTAATCTTATCCATTCTTCATTTTCATTTGTAAAGCCACCTTGTAAAACATTTCATCTTTAGTGATCTGTAGCTCATGTGCATTCGGATAAAGCAATTCCAGCCGTTTAGTAACATTCTGAAGCCCAAACCCACTACTCTTACTATTAAATAATTCACCAGAGACTTCTTTTTCGCCGTAGGTATTTTTAACAGAGAACAGTATAGAATTTTCCCATACCCGCAAACTGATATGGATAAAGATCTGCTCGCTGGTAGTATTTTTTGAATGTTTAAAAGCATTTTCTAAAAACACAATAAACAGCATGGGCGCTATCCGTACCTCCGCATCTACCATCTCTTCAAGATCTGTAGTTAATACCAGCTTATCCCCTATTCTTATCCGCTCAAATTCGATGTAATTCTTAATGTAGGCCATTTCATTGGCCAGGGGCACAAAAGTCTCGCTAACATCATAAACCGAGTAGCGTAACAGCTCTGCAAGCTTGAGCAACAGTGGGGGCACCTTCTGATGGTCAGTAATAGACAAGCCATACATATTGTTAAGCGTATTGAATAAAAAATGCGGGCTTAACTGCGATTGCAGCAGGTGAAGTTCGCTTTTGTTATGGGCAGCCTGTTTTTGCGCTTCGCTTAACTGGTTCTGTGTAACGGCATGCATTACCTTTAGCAAAGCCCCGGATACTATACCAATCATTATTAACGGCACAAAAAACAAGATACCTGTACGATGGCCAAAATCAAAATGAGCATGAAAAAAAAGCCATATACCGGAAATTACCATTACTGTAACAATGCTTACAAGAAATGAACGCGGCGCAGCAGTTAGATTATTGGCCCAAACCTGCACAACATAACGACCTGCGAAAACAGCCAGTATAAAAAAAATACTTATTGATATCGCAACAGCTTCGTGTTCCTGAATGGATATCGAGTCCACGTATGAATCCATTGGAGCAAACAGTAATATACCACCAACTATTGCCAGATAGAAGTACAGGTTTTTCCCGAAAAAGCTGGTGCTTGATGATGGCTTCATGTTTATCATATCCATATTGCTTTAGCATGCAATATTAGCGGCTTGGTGCTGTGCTATAAAGTATAGTATCTGTATAGCGGTTATCTGTTTACGAACTGCCGTTTTACGATGTCGAATGCTTTAAACACCCTCAAACGACTATTTAACCCCGTTTAGCCAAGGTACAACATAATTATTTACGGAAGATGTACTCAAAATTAATATTTGCTTCAACAATACTCACTACCTCAACACACCGTATTATGAAAGTCCTTATCCTTATTTTATCTATCATGGCCTGCGGGTTTATGTGTAAAGCCCAGAAAACTACCTGCACTGTAACCCTGCTCATTAAAGATGCTGGTAACAACGCCTTGCCTGGGGCTACAGTCCGCATTTATAAAGTGGGTGATTCTGTTGCCGTTAAAGCAGGAAGCACTGATATGGATGGCCAGCTTATATTTAATAATCTCAGCAATGGTGCTTATTTTTTTAAAGTAAGCGCTATAGGCCAAAACAACTACCAAAGTCCGGCAATACAGTTAAATAAAAACGCTATTACATTGCCACCAGTTATATTAATACCTGCAAAAAACAGGAATTTGGCCGAAGTGGTAATTAGTGCAAAACGGCCATTGATGCAAACAGAAATTGACCGGACGATTGTGAACGTAGAATCCATGATTAGCAGTGCAAGCAGCAACAGCTTAGAGGTTTTGGAGAAAACGCCCGGTGTATCGGTTAATGCAAATGGAGAAATTAGTTTAAACGGCAGATCAGGAGTAATGGTGCTTATTGATGGGCGGCAAACCTACATGTCTGGCCAAAGCCTTACCAATTATCTTAAATCATTACCTGGTGGAGTTTTAGACAAGATAGAGCTGATGGATAATCCGCCGGCAAAATATGATGCTTCTGGTAATGCCATTATTAATATTAAATTAAAGAAGAATAGGGCGGGTGGTTTTACAGGCAGCATTCAAACAGGTTATTCGCAAGGGAAGTACGGCAGAAACAACAACAGTTTGAACCTTAATTACAACCATAAAAAACTAAACGTTTTTGGTAACTTCTCTTTTAATACAGAAAAGAATTATACCAGGGATGATTATGAAAGAAATTTTTATACGCCCACGTCAGAATTAAACTCCAGAATCAATCTGCACGACAATACCGTTAGCCGGATGTCTGGCACAAACAGCATAATTGGATTGGATTACAACGCATCAGAAAACACCACGTACGGGGCTCAGATTAATTTTAACAGAACTACACAACCAAGCGATTACAGCTATTATAATCAAAACTTTAATCCCTTAGTATTGGATAGCATAGGGTCAGGAAGTACGTTTATAAAAGACAAAGCCACCAACTGGAGTACAAATGTAAATTATGCACACAAGTACGGTAAAAGCGGACGCGAGCTCACCATTGATGCCAACTATTTAAATTATGATGATAAAAATGAGCAATGGCTGGATAACTATACCTACGCACCAACCGGGGAGGTAATAAGTAACAGGAAGTTCTTTTATCACATACCATCTTCCATTCAGGTTTATAATGCAAAAGCCGATTATGCTATGCCTTTAAAAAATAAACTAAAATTAGAGGGAGGGGTGAAAACCAGCTTTGTTAACAATGATAATATTGCCGATTACTACACTATCATTAATCAGGATGCTACAATTGATAACAGCCTTTCCAATCACTTCAAATATTCGGAAAACATTAATGCGGCCTATATCAACGCACAAAAAAGCTGGAAATACTTAGCGCTACAGGCTGGGTTGAGGGCTGAAAATACCCATGCCGAAGGCCGGCAGTTGGGCAATGCCGAAGTTGCCGGAACAGAATTCACTAAAGATTATACGCGGTTGTTCCCAAGCCTGTTTATTAACTATAAACTGGATACTGTAGGCCGGCAATCATTTAACTTCAGCATATCCCGCCGCATCAACCGGCCCAGTTACCAGGTATTAAACCCATTTGTATTTATCCGCGATCAGTATTCTTACACATCTGGCAATCCGCTCTTAACGCCGCAGTATCAATACCGTTATGAAATAAAATACCAATACCGGCAGGCCCTGCGGTTAGGGTTAAGCTACAATGATTTCACTGACGTGATTTTTAGAACTACTACAGTAACTGATAACATTTTTATTACCAAGCCTCAAAATATTGGTAAGGGCTTTATGTACATATTAAATGTAGGATCTTCACTTTCGCCATATAAATGGTGGTATTTTAATTTAGATATGCAAATATTGCGCATGGGCTTAAACGGGCAGGTAGACGGCGTAACATTAGATGTTAAAAACTCTGTTGTGCGTGGTGGGGTACAAAACCAGTTTAGTATCAGCAAAAGATTAAGCGCCGAACTTTTTGGTTATTATATCAGCAGTGATTTAAACGGACAGGCTTATACTCATGCCATGTTTCGCACCAATGCGGCTATACAGTTAAAGATTTTAAACAGCAAAGGAAGCATCAGATTTAATGTTGATGACATTTTTCATTCGTGGGTGTATCATAACTACTCTGCAGATTTAAGACAGGCAGCATTTACCCAGACTACAGCATCTGATACACGCCGGTTTGGCTTAGCCTTTACCTACAGGTTTGGGAAAGACTTGTTTAAACGCAAAAGAAAATATGATAACAACGGTTTGGATGACGAAAGAGGCCGTTTACAGCCTAATTAAGGTTTTTGTTTGATTGATTAGGAATAGCAACTGTAGCGTTAATACAACTAATACCCTTTCTAAATCAAAGCTTATTAATTGCTTCAATCAGGCTGCGCATGTCCTGCTGAATCGACCTTACACTTGCCTGAAGCTGGTTATGCATGTCGGCCAGGTGTTGTATATCTTCCTCAGAAAAATAACCGCCGGTTTTAAAAAACCTTTGTTCGTCTTCGGTATTGATCTTTTCGTCAAACACAAAAAGCATCCATCTCTTTTTCAAAGTCTGAACCAGCGAAAACCTGCCCTCATTACTAAAGGCCTTGTCTGTCATCACACTCCACAATGCCGGTGGAAACGCCATATCCGCATTGTTTTCAAACCAAACATTATCCAAAAGACTTCTGCTTGTTTGTAATTTCACCTTCTTCCCTTTTGGATTTAGCAATACAAAACCCAAACCGGCACCTACTACGCCTCCACTGATATTAATTCCCTTATTTAGACTGTTATTTTTTATTAGCGCAGTAGAGATGGTAATAGCTGCTGCCGTAACAATTGAGGCTACTGTTAAACGGGTAGTGGTACGGCCATTTTATCATGTATAAACCTGGCCAATTGGTCAAACCGCTCCCCATTACAATCCAGTTCAGCAACTACGGCCTCAACCTGGGTATTGAAAAGAATAATTTTATCCGTTAATTTTTGCTTAGCGGCTAACTTGTCAGTTGGAGAGGCACTATTTAAATAATCAGCAATTAATGGCGTTAAACCAATCCGGCTTGCCAGGTTGTAATCATGCGTATTTAGTTTACCGGCAACTATGGGGTTTACAGTGTTGTTTTCATTTCCCGCAAGCGTATCCTCTTGCTGATACTGTACCGCCGGGGCGCAGTAATCATCGCGCAGGGCATTTACCTTTGAGTTTTCCATTACAGATGAGCAGGACGAAAACAACCCGAAAATTATAGTTAAAGGCATTACCATTAGCCAATACCTTGTAGCATTAATTTTAGCTTTCAATAGGCTCATATAAATTTGTATCAGCAATTATGATAACCAGCAATTGAATATTTGAGATGCTTTATATACTTACTGCCATGTCTCCAGTATATGCTTCTTCCATAGCTGAGTCGCATATGTCCTAAACTCTTGCGGCCCCTTTTTTAAAGCTTCATCAACAGTATAAGTGCCGCCCTCATATGCTGTAGCCGAGATCTTTACCCTGTTTAAGCCCCGTACGGCATATTTCTTTCCGCCCTCATACATAATGATCTTCATTTCGCTCGGGCTTACATCACCGTGGCAAACTTTTTTGTACATCAGCCATACCTCTGCTTTTCCATCCTTATTCACATCAGTAACGGCAAAGGTGTTGGGCACATAGTTGGCTGCAATATCAACCGGGCAATCATTAACAAAATCATGCACCTGCCAGGTAAGCGTTGGAGTACCGCCTTTAACAAGATAATGATAAGCATACAATGCAGCATCCCTGTAATCATCCCCCTCACCGGATTTACTTGGCGTTTCCCCGGTTTCAGTAGTGATCACCATATGCTCGCCATCATTGTCTGTGAACTTAACCGCGTTAATCAGTTTACCAGTATATCGAATTGATGCCGGGATACCGGTTTTAGCAAGCTTCATCACTTTAAGTTGGGCGTAACTTAACTGCATCAGCAGTAGTAAGATAAGAATATATAAGAATTTCATGTTTCGGGCAGATTACAGATGATAAAGCTAATCAATACACGCTGAAAAACAATTTGTAATTAAGTAAGACGACTAGCTACCTTATGAAAGGTATACGGAGATTATTTCTCATAAATAAGATTGTGTCTAATCTAATACTTAATTATACAGAATGATACCTCCATAGCTTGGTATAAGCTCCTTCTAGTTTTAGTAAACTTTCGTGAGTGCCTTGTTCAACAAGTTTTCCATCGCTTAAAACAAGAATTTCATCGCAGTTTTTAATAGTACTTAATCTATGTGCTATAATAATAATAGTCTTACCTAGCTGTTTAAACCAAGTCAAAGTTGCTTGAACCTTTTGTTCACTAACAGGATCAAGTGAGGATGTTGCTTCGTCCAAAATAAGTATCTCTGGATTTCTGTACAAAGCTCTGGCGATTGCAATTCTTTGCTTTTGACCACCCGAAAAATTGGTTCCTTGTTCGGTAACAAAAGAATTAAAACCGTTTGGCATCTTTTCGATAAATTCATCAATTCCTAGATATTTTGATAACATCAGGATTCTTTGCAAATCCGGCTCATATTCTCCAATTGCAATGTTTTCGATAATTGTTCCAGCAAATAAATCAATTTTTTGAGGTACTACGCTAATAACCTTTCTTAAGCTGTTATTGTTAACAAATCTTATGTCTATACCTCCTATCATTATCTTTCCACCAGAAACCGGATGAATATTTTGCATTAAAGACAATAATGTCGACTTTCCGCTACCACTTTCTCCTATAATTGCTGTTGTTTGATTCTTTATTATTTTTAAATTCAGGCCATTAAATACCAAAGTCCTAGTGCCATATTTAAATAACACATCAATAAACTGAATGTCTCCAATTAGTTTTGGTGTCATTACCGTTAATAAATCAGTGGACGATTCTGTTTCAAGATCAATGATCTCAAATAGTCTGTCAGTTGCAATGAGCGCATCCTGAATGCTTTTATTAGCTCCAATCAATGAAATGGCTGGTCCTGTAAAATAGCCAATTAAAGCATAAAATGATAATAGTTCACCTGGTGATAATTCACGCTGAATGACAAAATATCCGCCAATCCATAATATTATGATTGTCATAAATTTAGTGGAAAAGTCAGAGAAGTTAGATATCCTTAATCCTTTAACATTACTATCGTATATTGAACGAAGTAAATCAATAAATCTACTTTCTGTTTTTAAAACGGCATGTTCTTCAAGTCCAAAATGCTTTATGGTTGCTGTAGCATTTATGCTCTCAACTAATTGAGTCTCTAAGTCAGCGCTATTTTCCATTAATTTACGCTGCAACTTTTTGTTTATATAATTACTAATCAAATATAACGCTACATATACAGGAACGATGGAAAGCATTATTAGCGCAAGTTTCCAATAGTAAAAAAACATTATAGAAACCGAAAACCCAACAATTAGCACATTGACAACCATGCCTAACGCAACATCATTTATAAAAAATCTTATTTTTACAGCATCATTCACACGGCTAATTATTTCTCCAACACGCATTGTATCATAGAAGCGCTGAGGCAGTTTCAACAAATGTTTATAATATCCAAGTATTAATTGCGAATCAATTATCTGCCCAGTTCTTAATCCAATAATGGATTTCACATAGTTTATTATAAATTGAAAAACTATAATTACAATCATCCCTATGCTTAACAGATTAAGCAATCTGACATTGTTTTCTACTAAGGCGAAGTCAACAATTTTTTGAACATAGATAGCTGTACTAAGTCCAAGAACTGTATATAATAATGCCCCAATAAAGGCTTGCAAAATCAAAGATCGATGAGGTTTTAGCAATGTGATGAATCTGCTCATATTAGAATTGCTTTCAGCCCCTGCTTTGAAAGATTCACTGGGTAAAAGTAGGATAATTACTCCCGTCCATTCTAAACAAAAGTCATGGATACTTTTTTTGTAAATTTGAGCATCGCCAGGATCCATGTAAACAATGTTTTTTGTATCTACTTTATAGATAACTACATAATGATTCAATCCGCTTTTCAAGTTTAAATGAGCAATTGCAGGAAGAGGAATTTTTTCCAAACTATCTCTAACACCTTTTGCTCCTTTGGCTTGAAATCCTAATCTCTCCGCGGCTTCTATCATCCCAAGAACATTAGTCCCTTTTTGATCAGTGCCTGCAAATTGCCTTATCCTGCTAATAGGTAATTGAAGTTGATAATATGCAGCAACCGATGCAAGGCAAGCTGCCCCACAATCACTAATGTCTCTCTGCTTTACTCTAGTTCCTTTTCGCATTTTACGCAGCTAATAAGAGGTTCATTTTTAAACTGCTTTTATTTTTGGTGCTGATGGATTGAGCCAATCATCTAAGCTGTCCCATAAGAGCTGCCAAAGAGATCTTCTGCCTATAATAAATCTGGCTTGAAAGGATAAGCCCTTTTGTAATTTCCCAGTAAATCCATTTTTTAAAGAAATACCATTTTTATTAAATTGACACCGGACTTTAAAAAATGTACTGTTATTTAATGTAGAAAAATCATTGTCTATGGCAATAACTTTACCATCCAATAATCCAAAGTATTTATAATCAAAAGCATCAATTTGAAATTCAACTTTTTGATTTAATCTTATCAAACCAATATCTTTCGTATTGATATAACATTCGGCTATGATTGTACCATTAGGCGAAATTGTGCATAGTGTTTCATTAGGCTGCACTAATCCACCCGGATAACGGTTATTTATTCCTTGTAATGTACCAGATACTGGAATTCTTATTTGATAATATGAAGCATTGATATCAACTTGATTCCGGTCTTCTTTAAGTTGAGATAATTCCAACTTAAATTTAGATAGGTCTTGCTGCCATTGCTCTTTTTGCTCTATCGTAAAGGCTTCTTTGGTAGCCATTAATTTATCATAAACTACTTGTGAATCAAAGTATTCCTTTTTTGTTATAACCTTTTCATTAAAAAGGGTAGTATTGTTACCATACTCACTAGCTGCTTTCTTGAGGGATATATCTTGTTCTGCTTTTTGACGCAAAAACTTCCTAAGCTGTTCTTTATAAAGAGGTGATGAAATGTTTTTTATAAGAGATTCTTCGAGTGGCTTGGAAGTTAAAAGCAAAAGATCCTTAATGTAGGTTTTATGCAAATTAATTTCATAGTTGTTATAAATTTTCTTGCTTTTTGTACCCTGATCTTTAATTGTTAAAAGGGTATCACCTTTTTTTACTTGTTGACCTTCAGAAAATTTTATCACATCTATAATACCACCAACTACAGATTTAATCTCGGTTCTTTCGTTTAAGGGTCTTGTAATACCTTGAGCCGTAATCGATATGGTGGTATAAATAAAAGGAAGAGATATTAAAGAAATTGTCGTTATTAATAATGCTAGCCAATATATCAGAAAGTATGTTTTTCGGAATTTAGGCAAATATGATATTGCTGTATTATCTAATGCAGAAACAGGATGGATCATATTTTTTATAAATTGAAGATTAAAAGATATTTAGGCTATAATTTCACTAGAATGAAGTTTACTAGGCAGTGAACCATAATAGCCCAGATCAAACCATCTTTTATGCGTATGAAACCCAATATGCATCCTAAAAGTAATTGCGGTATCACAAAAAATGGGTAAGCCCAGGCAATTTTCCAATTAAAGGTTCCAAAGTTTGTGATATGTAATAACCCAAATAAAGCACAGGAGATCCAATAAATTGATTTGAAAGCTAAATTAGTGATCTCCACCGTAGGTATACGCCTACTCAGAAATAAAATAATAATTCCTGAAAGAGTTGCTATGCCTAAAAGTTTAATAATTTCATCAACTTGAAGTTGATAAATATGATGTCCGTTTAGTTTAACGGCGATTAAAAGAGAAATTAATGTTAAGCTTATTACAATGTCTCTTTTTTTAAATGAAAGCCACAATCTAAATACAACTTCTTCTATAATCGGGGCAAGTAGTGCAGCTACCCAAATAAAGTCAGATTTATTGATAGATTTTTTAACAAAATTATCTCTAACCTGAGCCATATCTATTTTAAATAGAAAATCAATTAATTTCAATACACTAAATATGGGGATACATGCTATCAATGATAGCATCAAATACAATACAACAGATTTTATTACATCATAGCATTTTTCCTTAACAGAAAAAGTTTGTCCGATGTAAGTCCTGTCAGGATTAGTTGTAAAAGAAGCTATTTGTTTTAAGTACGTGCTCATTTTAAAAAGGCTTATTTGAGTACCTTAAAACCCAAATAAGCCGTTAACATAATATAAGACCTTTTTAACTATAGAGAATTTTATAAAAGATCCCAAATAAATTTTAAAGCTCCCACGCCATCGACTACTTTCCTTACTAATTGTCCAGCCGCCTGACCAGCAGAGTAACCAGAATTGTAATCACCACCTTCAATACTTACATATTCACTTGCAGTAAGTGATGTAAGATTCATTTCTTCCAAGTTTAATGTGTTCATGATTTAAATTTTATGATAAAAGTCCTTTAAAAAAACCGACAACAAATCCTGCTGTAGTTGATATCCCATTTACCATTTGGTTCCAGGCCTTGTCGTGAGTGCCATCGGTCATCAAACCATTGGTATCGCCTCCATTAATTGCGACAAGATCGTATTGAGACAGATTTTCCAGTCCCAATTGATTTAAGTTCAGGCTATTTTTCATGCTAATTATTTTTTTCTTACTTATTTTGCAAATGCATGGGTTTCAGATTATCCCACATCCATATTTGGCCAAATTGAATATCCCAAATTCAAAAAGATTTTAGTTTTTCACAAACCAAAAAACTGATATTATTAATCATTTTTCGTTTAATGCAACTTTTAATTATTTGATTCGTTAAAGAATAAAATAATACCCCTTATCAAATGCATAGCCATCAAAAATTAAAAAATCTGCGTACTAAAAACGGACTGTCTCAACAGTTAGTTGCAGATAAACTCAACATTAGTCAAAATGCGTATAGCCTCTTGGAAAATGGAAAAACCAAATTAGACGAAGATCGTATTTACCAATTGTCTAAATTATTTAAAGTTAAGCCTGAATATTTTTTAGAGAGCAACAATAATATTGTTCAAGGAACCCAACATCAGACCTCTCATAACGAAACCTTATTGATTGATCTATCTACGTCTAACGACTTGATAAAAATACTAACCAATATAATTTTAGAAAAGGATGCTTTGATTAATCAACTTGAATTTCAGATAACTAAGTTGAAAGCTTCATATTGTGAACTTCCCACAGATAAAGTGAGAGAAAATCTAAAATTTTTATAGCTAAAATTAGCTTTAATATATTAAACAAAAAAAGCCTCACATTTCTGTGAGGCTTTTCGCTCCTGAAGCTGGACTCGAACCAGCGACCCTCTGATTAACAGATTGAAGCCTTTCTTGCCTTTACAGCTTCCCTCAAATGATTTTAAGCCTTCTATTGCAATGTGTGCCAACTATGTGCAAACACTAACCTTGTTAAAAATTAATGAACTGTAATGCTAAGTTAAGATGCTTTAGCTTGTAAAGCAATACACGTATTCGGTGGACTTCTCATATTTTAGTGATTAAGTTAAACCATAAATTAATTATGGAGCAACACTTAGGTTTGAGGCAATCAAGCAAGAAAGGAAACGGAATAAATGAAGGGTAGTGCTAGAGAAAGTGTTTATGCCGTAGTCTTTCATGTGCTTCAGCAGCCGAAACCCTAACTTTGCTTCAATGATTAATGTTATTTATTATCAGCTCCATCTCAGCTTATGATCTAACGAGTGAGAATTGACAATAAAACCTTTTATTCACGCCGCTCTGAATTGCTGAGCTATGCTTTAGATCTAATTATATAGAAGTGTTTGCTAAATAATTTTTAAGTGACAATATATAAACTTTATATATCATTGAAAGCTATTTAACTATCGACTCTTTATGTAAAACACCTTATGTAGCTACTGATTTAATGTGTCGAAAAGATGTTTAAATTTAAAGGCCTTGCGATTCAAAAAAATCGTTTAAATCAGATTCTTTTTTTGTCATTGTTCTTTTTTTTAAAGTATTTGATTCCGTATCACTTTGATTTTTATAAAACCTTACTATGACTCGATCTTCAAATTCTTCAATAATCCTGATTTGATTATAATCTAGATAATTTGCATATTTTCCAGTTGGTGTCTTAGCAGCAGCTTCTTCAGATCTGAGCCCTTGATCTAGATTTTTAAAGTACTCATTTAAATTTATTGAGCGGCCGTTCTCATAATCCCAATATTCCATTTTTCTTTCCCACTTACCTTCAATGAATTTATATCGAAATCTTTACTGAAGGCATTATAAGCCATAACGAAAGCCTGTTTCCCAATCCCATTTCCTTGAAAATCAGGATGAATATGAAATGCAAATCCTATCCCTTGATTCGGAACTTTAAAAACGACACCAATTATATACTCCTTGTCGCCGTAGTTAAATTTGTAATGCTTACTTCCTGGTTCTTTGGGGAGCCCGTCTATAATATTAGACTCAGACTCGTAAATTTTTATTTCTTGCTTATTTATCATGCCCTTTCAGAAGTTACATTCACTACTAGCGAACGCATAGTTCTTTTATAACATCAAATATACTCAGTTCAACCATAGTTAATAATTACTTGATTAATCTGAATGTAATTCATCTACTACTTTAATTTTAAAGATTTAATCATGCATACAAAAAGATTGAATTCTTAAATCTAATTGCTCTATACGCTAATGCTCTTATCTTTGATAAATGAAACCAGTAGTTTATTTAGACAATAACGCTACTACTCCTGTTGATCCTAGAGTATTAGAGGCAATGATGCCTTATTTAACCAATAATTTTGCAAATGCTAATAGCACTCACCAATTTGGAGTGGATGCTTATGAAGCTGTTAAAACTGCTAGGAAGCAAGTTGCTGACTTGATCGGTGCAGAGACTAATGAAATAGTTTTTACAAGTGGTTCTACAGAAGCGATAAACTTAGCTATCAAAGGTATTGCGGAAAATTATTCAGATAGAGGCAAACACATTGTTACAGTTACTACAGAACATTATGCTGTATTAGACACTTGTCGATACCTAGAAACAAAGGGTTTCGAAGTTACTTACTTACCGGTACAACCGGATGGCTTAATTAACCTAGACGCCTTGAAAGCAGCATTACGGCCAGATACGATTTTGGTATCAGTGATGTATGTAAATAATGAAACTGGTGTTATTCAACCTATAAAAGAAATAGCTCGGTTGACTCACGATGCAGGAGCACTGTTTATGACCGATGCTACACAAGCAGTTGGCAAAATGCCCGTTAATGTAAACTTAGATGGCATTGATCTGCTTTGCTTAAGTGGGCATAAGTTTTATGCCCCAAAAGGTATAGGTGCTCTATTCGTAAGGCAAAGGCGCCCTAATAGAGTTAAGCTACCTGCTTTAATACATGGGGGTGGACATGAACGAGGTTTAAGAAGCGGCACGTTAAACGTACCTGGAATTGTAGCCTTTGGCAAGGCTTGTGAAATTGCAATTAAAGAAATGAAATTTAATGCAGGCAAGATTCAAAAATTAAGAGATTGTTTAGAGGCTGAACTTCTTAAAATAGATAATACTTTCGTGAATGGAAATTGCAACAAAAGACTTTATAATGTAAGTAACATATGTTTTAAGGGGATAGACAGTGAAGCTCTTATCATGGGCTTAAGTGATCCTGAAAGCGACTTACCACTTATGGCTGTAAGTAATGGTAGTGCATGTACGTCAACATCAATTGAGCCAAGCCATGTGTTAACCAGTATGGGACTAACGCAAGCGGAGTCATTTAATTCCATCAGATTTAGCTTGGGAAAAGATAACACTAAAGATGAATTAGATATTACCATTAAATCTATAAAAGAAATTATTTTGAAACTCGTAGCTATGATGTGATAACTACGCTTTTGATTTCTTCGTTATAAGTTAGGTTGTGTTCTTTATAAATTTTCTTCATTTCATGTGTGACATAGCTTTTTTCGGACTCTTTTCCTAAAAGCATGCGCAAAATGGAACGTTTTAATTTCTTGTTCTTATGATCCATTTTTTCGCCTGTCCAAAAAACATATTTCCAATTGAAACTACTTAAGTCGTAATTAATTCTAGCAATATTGTTTTTAAAGATATCATTGTCGTTAGCGGAGCTAAATTCTTTATAAGCAGAGGCAATTAGTAGTTGCCCTTCTGGTCTTAGCAATAAACTTCCTCCTGTTTGTTTGTTTCTCAAAAAAGTAGCTGACACTTCTTGCCCTTCCACAAATTTTACGACCTCTGGAAACTTTGAAAAGAAAAGATCCCAAAAATTTGTGATTAGCTTGTAATACTTATTTAAACTTGCGTTAGTTGGGCGGATGATTACCTTGCTTTTGTAAAGCTCGTTGTAATTTATTAAGACCTTGCTAATTTCATATAAACAAACTAATGTGGTAAAATGCTTGGTATCTGTGGAACCTAAACTAAAAATTTTACTAGGGGAAACTGCTTTATCCAATAAAAATTTGGGGTAAGACTGCACTAATCTCCGTGTTAAAATAGCGGCCGCATCATCCTCTTCTAAAATAACTTTCTCAGCTGGTTTTATGGTAACCGCATATCTGTTTAGAACAGTGAATAACCTTCTAGTTCTTTCAATAAGTTCTTCTTTATGCACAATGAATACTATAGATATTTCATCATCACCAATTTTACTTTGTTCCTCAAACGCCTTCCTAATACCCAATAATCTATGTTGACCATCTAGAACAAATATCTCTTCACTACCTGACAAAGTTAATACACCTAATTTGTTCTCAATAAAATCGACATCTTCTTCATCAACAATGTCATTATCAACTCGAAATTGTCTTTCCAAATCGAAATCTGCCCATTGCGGATCGCCTTTATGTATAGCAACGATAATAGAGCTAAAAAAACGCTCTTTACTATTTATTAGGTATTCTTTAATTTTTCCAATCCGACTGGCATCAATCTCTCGCTGGAGTATTTGATTTATATTGTTTGTATATAATACTTCCGATTCTGGCACGGTTATAATCCGTTTATTTTCAACAATATCTTTTACTTTCATAATAGTTGAAAAATAATTCCATGCTCCAAAATTACCTCGAAGGCATGGTAAATGTATTTGTCTAGTTGCCATACTAATTGTAAATGCTACGTGAATTCAAAGCCCTTTTTGCACGAAACTGATTATTCAGCGGTGGGACGATATTATCGAATAAGTTTGCTTCGATTGCAGCTATTCTCGTGTCAGAAAGATTTAATTCGAAAAAATAAACCCACGTCTTACCTGGCCAAAGGTTTGTTAATAATTGTAGGTTCCTTCTCTTTTTTTTATTTCCGATACTGCTAACATAATCGTAAAAACGTTTAAAAAATGTGTTACCACTAATAACACGACCAACGTACATAAAGTAGTTACAAGAAGGTATAAAAGGGAATTCCGGCTCCACAAAGAACATATATATACCCCTACTATTTCTCAAAGCCCCAAGTCGCGTTCGAATTGTACTATCAAAAGCAAGCTTAACTGGTGCGTTTAGGATAGCATTTAATGCGGGGTCAATATTAGCCCATAGTTCATGGTGCAATACAAATGTTTGAATATTATAAATCTTTTCGGGGTTAAGCTCCGACAATTCCTTCCTGGTTAAGACAGGCATAATAAAATTGCAATAGGTTTATTTCTGCTAATATATAATAAAAAGTGATATGCAATTAATAAATCTAAAAAATACTGGAATCTTTATACCAGCTTTAAGATTTAAATAATTCGCAGGTTTTATACTCTTTTAGATTAGACGTTAATTGATATTTTTGAATTTTCTCCATAGTGTTTTTTAGTCGTTGGACATCCTTATCTCCAATTCCCAAAAACTTCTGCATCAATTTGATATTCGTTTTATCCTTTATATCAAATAGGAAAGCAGTTTCGCACATACTGCTAAAATCAAAAGATGGTTGGTTAAACTCTTCTATACCTTGTGACAAGAGCATCACTGATACACCCTTAGATCGTATTTCACGAAGAATCTTTTCTAACAATTCCTGAGACTTCTTTTCTTTAAATATGGTATGTGCCTCATCAATAATCAACACATACCTCATGGCTTGACAATTGCCCTCAATAGGAGCGTTGTCCATGTTCATAAAGGTATTATATATGTAATTGATGATTAGAAATACTGAAGTAAAGCGAACGTTATTAGGTAAGTCACCAGATAAACTTAAATAGTAATTTCGGTTCAAAAACTCATTTTTCAAATCTGCCGATGTTTCAAACAAATCTAGTTCCCCTAAACTTTGTAACACTTCTTTTAAGGTACTGGCTTTGTCGCCCTCCATGTTAATTACACGTTGGTAAATGTCTTTGAAGGAAGGATACAGACCGTTTTTCATACTTCCAAAAGCATCACGTGTAGCGTCTTTCAAAGTTTGCTGTTGGTTCTTACCAATACCGCTATAACTAGCTATAATATCAACAAACTTGTTGATGCCCATTATTTTTTTCTTATCATTTACATTATCTATAAAAGATAGTGGGTTGATTGGGAAAGGCTTGAATGGCGCTTTGATTAAGGTAGTTTTAGTACCCTCAAAAAATGCCGAGTTTTTTTTCTCGTCATCCTCGGAGATGCCTTTAAAATCTAGAAATATATAGTTTACCTCACCTTTAGAGTTTTCTACTACTTGCTTTATTAAATTATTTGCGAAGAAGGTTTTACCTGTCCCCGAATTACCAGCTACAGCAATGTGAGCATTGTTGTGAATATTTGTATCATTTAAGTTAAAGTAAATTGGTTCGTTATCAAAGGTTTTACCCACTAACAATTGAATTAAACCAGAGAAATAACCTTTGCTTGCAATTCTACTAGTACGCGTTTGTTCATCAAAAATAATTGCATCATTGGAAACGTCACCTTCTTCCATCTTATCTATGCCAGCTTCGATATACTCCAACATAAAGTCAAGTCCGGTCAAATTCTTATTGTCTATGAACAGCTTATTCATCAAAGCTAGTCCATGGTCAATATGCATTTTTATGTACTTGCCAACATCCTTATCGGTTTTATATAAACCATAATGTTGGCAAACTAAAGCCATGTAATAATGTCGGTATTTGCCAAACAAAATATCATCCTTATATTCTTTACCCTTACTATCTTGTAAGTCTGTTTCCAAACTGAGCTTTATCCTTTTGGATAAAGAGTAGGCAAAGGCAATACGTGATATGTAGTTTTCGGTTCCTAAATTTAGTTTTTGTGTTAATTCTCGGACAACGTTTTTGTTGGCTTCCGAGGTTCTGATATTAATCAGCATTATTATACATCGTATTGTAGGTTTGCAAAAAGGTTTCGGTGTCTGTTGCTACAAACTCACTCTTATCTTCATGTACATTATTAATCAAGTAAGTTTTGCTAATATTAGGCAATAGCATATCATACTCACGCGCTGTTAACTCTTTGTTTACAAGAGGGAATATAACAACTTGGTCAGAAATATGAGGGTAAAAATATTTTACAATGTTTTCTGCATGGTGTTCATCAAACTTCTGCATCGGTGAATCAATGAAGACCGGAAACTGAATATTACTTTCTTCTACTAAACCTCTTAGCAAAGCAGTAGCATACATTTGCTGTTCGCCTTTTGATAAAGACTCTTTTCTAATTTCTTCACCTCTGATATTTCTTAGTATGATATCAATATCTTCACCTATAATATCAACGTCAACATTTTGGATAAACCCTTTCTTGTGCATTAGGGTATCCAAACCTTTTAAAATTTGACTCTCTAATGAATGCTTCTTTTGTGCCTTAAAGTTACTTATAACACTTCTTAACTCGTTGATTACACGGCTAGTAACGGTATATTTATCTTTGTTTTTCTCTGATACCGCAAGCTTACGAGATAGAACTTCAATCTGTTTTCCCTTTTGGGTTTTATCATTAGCGTATTGACCTATTTCTCGATTCAATGAGTCGATAGTATCATCAATCCGTATGATCTCTTTGTCCAACTCTTCCTTCTGCTTGCGAAATTCGATGATCATCGCGTCTTCTTGGTTTGCTTCAGCATCCCTAATTTTACGACGAATAGCACCTAGCTGATTTCGGATTTCATTATAATCTGCGTTAATCCGCTTAAAAGATTCTCTAAACGATAACTGAATATTGCTTAAGGTTGTCTGAAGCTCGTTCTTTTCCGATTCTGAAAACTCATGAATAACTTTAAAATCAGCTGGTAAATCTAGCGTCTCACTAACTAAATATTTTCGAATAAGCTTATCAAAAGCATCCATATAAAACCGGTCTACTTTAAAATCAATTGCTAAGTTGCTTGGCTTTTCAATTTTAAGAAGCTCCGTTAATATTTTATTTGATACCTCTTTAGCATTGTCTTCTTTATACTGAGCGGCTTTAAACTTTGCCTCGTTGTTTAGCTGATTGCTTAGCTCAACAAATAAGCCACCCGCAATAGCAAAGGGAATAATCTCAAAAGATTCTTTTAATTGATTTTGTATTTCGCTTTGCTTTTGAATTAGCTCTTCTTCCTGAACACGCAATGCTTGAAGCTCTTCGACAGTTATCGAACTACCTGCCTTTATAAGTTTTTCTTGTATGTCGCGAGATTCTTTACTTTTTTCACTTTTCTTCTCTCGCAATTCTAGAATAGTAGCTTCATGTTCAGAAATCTCGTTTTCACACTTAGCTACATCTGTGTAAAGCTGTTGCAATTGATTTTTTTCAGCAACGCTAGCCGAGTCTTGGCGCAATTTAATTTGCAGGCTTTCGAGCTCCTTTTTTAAATCTTCATACTTTTTAATACCTAAAACTTCTGAGTATGCCTGGCTTAAACTCCTTCTTTGTTCTGCTGTATTAACCTCAGCAAGGCTTACAATTTTTTCAGCGTCAAAAAAGAAAAATTTGGCAATTTCAATAGGCATAATAAATTCCCGAATGAATATTTCAGGACCAACTTCTCTCGATAGTTCATTAGGACGCCCATCTATTAGAATTTCTACATCTTCATTAGAGCTGGTTTTTAAGTTATATGTCCGCTTAACAGTAACCTCTTTACAAGGGACTTCTGGAATATTTAGATCTGTAAAGGTGATAGCAACATGAAAATTATAATTTTCTTCTGCTTTTGCTAGTCGGTTTAAGGAGTTGACTATATACTTGCTATAACCTCCTTGATCAGCAATTTCCTTTTTATATAGGTCATCAACTTCCTGCATGTTTCTACCATACAGGCACCAAACCATTGACATTAAAAAGGTTGTTTTACCAAACCCATTACGTCCACTTATAATAAAAATGTTCTTATTGTCCGTTCGAGACAGGTCTATTACATTGGAATCCTTATAGATCCTGAAATTGTAAAGCTCAATTTCCTTGATTGTCATTTATACACTTCGCCTTTTTGTTGATTTTCTTCAACAAATAAATCAATTCTGCTTTCTATGTCAGCTTGTAATCCACGTTTCTTTATCATCAACGTTTTTGTTTTTTGTAAAGCAAGTAAATCTTGAATTAACCCAACGTCTTTAGGTTCTTCTTGGCAACTTGAATACAATAAATCAGTTTCTTTCTTCGTGTTCTTATGATGGCGACTCATGTTTAGGTTTCGCTTGTAAACGTTATTGTAAATATCTGATACCTTCGTATGAAAATGGTTATCACGATACCAATAATACTGAATTAATACCATTTCCTGATGAGTTATCAATTCAATATTTTCAATTGCTTGTATTTCCTTTTGAGCTTCAAGAATACGAGCAAGTATTTCAATTCGTGTTTCAAAACTATAAGGTCCCCACTTATCATCACTAATAGAGCCGTTCCTTCGGCGCTTTTCTCTGTATCTTTCCGGATTTTCTCTTGCTTCGACTAAAAAGTTTCTAATCTCCGAAAGTGGTTCCATCCATTCTTCTCCATTTTCAATTAAGCCCTCCATGCTTTTATCCTTGTTGACTACAGTGCATACCCAGCATCCAAAGCGGCTATTACCACAACTCGGTGTTGTATCATCAATTACAAGAGGGCAATCACCCGCGTTTGCATTTCTATAAAGAGTTACAAGCTCCTTGTGAGTTCCTCCCCAAGGGGGAGAGACTTGATTCAAATACTGCCAAACTTCTTTTGTTGTTACATCTTTGATTGGTGCAAATACATAAGCATTACGAAGTATATGTTTGCGTAAACGTTGATTTTTTACTTCGTTTCTTTTAATTTGAGCAGCTCTATTAGTACTTTCAGCACTACGAGTTCCTAATAAGATAATTGCTTCTCCATTCTCATCAACTTTATCCAAAATAAACCGAGTTGTAGGATCAATTTTTAATCTATCAGTACACCAACGATGTACTTTGTTAGGTGCTGGATATCCTAAGCCTATTAGTTTTACCCAGAACGTATCTTCCAGCTTAGGAACAGTCTGGGCTACAATCAAAGGTATTTGCTGCTCATTTGCCGCTTGCTGTATTTTTTTTAAAGTATGATTTATAAATCTAACAATTCTTGGATTTTCTACTAACGTGTCATTACAAACAACGTAGATTTGCCTTGACAGAAGCGAAGGCTCAATTTTCCTTAAGGCATTCCAAACTATCTGAAGTAGCATAGTGCTGTCTTTACCACCACTAAAACCGATTATCCAAGGCCTATCAGGATTTTCGTCATATAGATACTGATCTATAATTTCATTTTCTAAATGCTGAACGTTCAAGGACATTATACTATATATTTACTAAATAATTAACAAATTAACAAAAGGAAATAGCATTTAACGAAAAACATCTTTATTAAATCTCATTAACTCGGCGCCAAAACAGATGACAACCATTTTAGTAGATTTCATGATATACTAAATAATGCTAACAACCAAATGAGTTAGCCTATAAGTTATAGGCTTTATGTCATTAATTATAGTTTAGGAAGTGCAGTAAGCCTTGCTTTCAGTTCATCGGCACCGATTCGAATCCTTGTCGACATCTTACCAGCTGGAGCAATCCATTCAGGTATGCACCATTCAGTTATATAATTTGGATACGATAGTCTTGATCTAACAGTATTGAATGTTCCTCCGCGTGTTCTGCATGCACCGATTATTATATCACAGCTATGCATCATACAATCATCCAGATGCTTATCAACAGTAGATTGCTCATCTCCTGCACTGCATATTCCAATTACTAACCTGCCAACTTGTATAATAGCCTTTATCTCTTGGACAGTACCATCCATCCAGGTACTGGGCGTTATAAGATGGGTCACAGTATAGTGTTTAATAATCCAATCATAACATTGATATATGATACTGCTCTTCCCGACCTTAGAACGGCCTTTAACTATAATTGCTCTCTTCATTTTTAAGTGATTTTGTTTAGGATTGAGGTGTGAAGTTAGCAAAATATTTTTTATGCGAACCGCTGCGAACAGAGGAGAAGATCTTTGTAGAAAGAGTATCTTTAAGGTACGACTACAAAGAATGCTTCACACAAGAAATTGGGATTGCGTTTGATTGGATGGACTGCGGGTGGCTGTTTCAAATGCTATTACAATTTTAAAGTCTTCGACGAGACGCAGGTGAGCAAAATATAGATGAGCGATTAGCTTCTAAATGAATAAGCGCAGCGGATGTATTTAGAAGATAGAGAAAGCGAATGTGAGTAGCGACTTTTCGACCTTCAGCAATTGTGACAGGCAGCTTATTGGGAGGCCAATGGTGGACATTTCTTTAAGAATAGGTGTATTACATAGCTTATAAAAGGAAAATGTTCACTATGAGCGATGGTAAGCGGTGAGCATTGAGTGTGCCGTGGCTTACTCAATTGAACGAAGCCTGGCGCTATTGATGAGTCGATTACGAGTAACGAACTCCTATCTTCCTGGAGGGCAAAGGCCTATGCTGGATGGCAAGAATAAGCAGAGCTTGTCTTTCCGCATCTAAGCAACCAAATGAGGTAAGGCAAGTGAAGGCTTATAAACAAGACGGTGATAAAAACAGGTATTCAGTTAAAGATAATAATGACGAGAGCGATTTTATGAACCACGCGCTTATTCAATATATTTCTATTCGAATAACAATAGCTATTATTTTATCCTATAATTTAGAAAATGTTTCAGAACTTTTTGTCATAAATTTCTTCAAGTTTATTCCTTTCCTCTGTGTTCCTATCGCCCTCAAATACTAGATAAGGATAGAATTGTCTAACACTGATCCCAATCGTAAATTCATTTACAATATTTCTTATAAAATTATATTTCGTCATAAGCATTTTTTGCTTTCTTCTTTCCGATTGTTTTTTGGCCGGTAACAGTTTCTCCTTTTCCGATAATTCCACTTTCAATTCCCAAACACGTCCTAAATCTGATAAACTATTAAAAAAAAGCAAAGATTG
This sequence comes from Mucilaginibacter sp. KACC 22063, assembly GCF_028736115.1. Lineage (NCBI taxonomy): Bacteria > Pseudomonadati > Bacteroidota > Sphingobacteriia > Sphingobacteriales > Sphingobacteriaceae > Mucilaginibacter > Mucilaginibacter florum. The sequence goes on from NZ_CP117877.1 coordinate 4,195,699, forward strand.
CTCGTAAGTCGATAGTTGCGCCCTAAGCAGTTTTGTATAACTATATTTCTCCTTATAATTTAAGCCTTCCAATTCATCAATATAAGTAACTGCTTGGTACAAATGGCGAAAAAGATGTCCTAATCGATATTGATGACCACCGTAATATTTAACAAAGGGATGATTTTTACTCCACTTTGCCCTCTTGCTAGCTATATAAAGAAATAGTGAATTAAGGTTTTCCGTATTGTATTTACTACTTAATTTATCTCGTAGGGCAAGTAGTCCATCCTCTGAGCCGCCAAAAAAAACACACAGATAAGATATATTAGCATAATTTAAGTCCAGAAGGTTTTTATCTCCAGTTACAGCTAAATTTTCAATATCTCTCAACTTTGTTTCTGTGTCTTTGTAAAGGTCGTCCAATTTATAGTTTTTTAGAAGTTCTTTTGTTTTGTCGAACATTTCTAGGACCTGCTTATGAATTTCTCTCGCTACTTTGTGCCCTTCAAAATACTGTTCTCTAGCGGTGTCAGGGGCTCTCATTTTTAAGGCACTCACATTATCCCTGTGATACCGAATAAGTTCAAAAAAGCGATTTTCAAATTGATTAATTTTGAAACTTTGAAATTGTTGTTGAAGGGTAAAGTAAATAAGTATGACACTTATAAATGAAAAAATTCCTCCTATAAGGGTGCCAAAATTGTTCAATTCGTCAAAGTTCAAATACCACCCTGACCAATTTTGCACACATAAGTATATTCCAAAGAATAGAAATATTATAAGGGAAAATATCAATGTGATTGTAGGTCTTGTCATAAGGTTTAAATAATATTATCAAGTATATGATAATTAGCATGTAAAACAAAATAGCCTATCCCTGAAGGTAGGCTATCAGTGCTATTTACTGCGCATGATACTTACTTGATAACATCTGTCAGCCCCGTTTATTCCCGGAGGAAATTCGGTAAGTGTAAAAGCAATATCGTTTATCGTGTATGTTGTCTGTTGTCCGCCATTAGCACTCCTTGTGCCAAGTTTCGTAGCTTCCATTAGTTGCATCTGCTTCTTATACTCATTCCAAGTGTCAGGATCTGTAAACCCGTAAAGAATAGCTTTTACATAAGGAGGGCCGACATCCAAAGCTACCGTCAAGTTGCATTCTTCGGGCTTGTACCATTCTTTATGGTCACGGCTATAGCCATAGATTGCAGTAAAGCCTTTCTCGTTCAAGATTGGTCTTTCTCTTAATCGCCAACCATTATCTACTGTCATTAGATAATCGTAAACTGATTTGTCTGCACGCGGGTCATTCATCTGCCAGTACCTATGTAATTGCAGCAGGTCTGTAGGTGAAATGTGTTGTGAGAAACTTGTGGTGGTAAGTATGCAGAAGGCAATTGTGGCGATGTATCGGTTAAGCATATTCAAGGTTGTAGGGTTAATAACGATGTTCTATAACAATATCAGATGGACTCATTCCACGATCAACTTTGTAAAGCTGATCATTATGGAAGTAGAAGAAGTAAGGCTGTTCTGTATAAGACCAGTTGTTTTGCCATTTGTAGACTGTCCATTCCGTTGAAGTCCTAACCAGCTCAAAGTTGCGTTTGTGATTGGCTTGTAAAAAGTCACTTGATGTTTGCCCCATCTGCCAGCGAATAGATGAGCAGCTTGTAAGAGTAACGGATGTAGTGATGGCTAGTAAGAGAATAAGTTTTCTCATGGTGTGAGGTTGAGTTTCTTTACCGGGCAGTCCTCACGGTAGGTTAATAAACACGAAAGCGCAGGACTGAACTTAGTCTGAGCTTACAGAGGTACCTAGGAGAACCCACACAGCAACAAACAAGTCTTCGCCCTACGCTTGCGCGTGGACGTCGAACTCGCTTGTTCTTGCTGTGTTGAAAATTTCCTAGGTTTTCTGTAGTAGCTGAACAAACAAAGCTTAACGCTTTATATTTTAATATGTAGTAGTTATGGTTACTATGTAGTGATTCCTCCTTTGTTTGCTGTAAAGTTAGTGAGTTATCAACTAAAGTTAAGCAACCCGCATCAACTTTCTTTTGACCTGCTTAGGCTTATGCTTTATAAGTTGAAACCTGTGGTGCTTGTTCCGTTCCTCAATGTATTCGTATGCTTCACTACAATTGTCAATGACCCAATCGGCTCTGACTGCATCTTCAATATTGATATCAGTACTGTCTTTCATACTTAGCTTATAAACCAAGCGGATGAAAGCTGATGTAATATTGAAGTAAGGTGCAAACGCTGGCAGCGTTTCATAGCCGTAGTGAATACTGTAATCATTTGTTTCGTGCAGCTCTATGCGCAGATATATTAATGGTGATACGACTTCGTGTAATATTACTTGTCTTGTTCGTTTGTGCTTATCTATCCTTGTCAGTGTATAACGTAAAGGTTCATCTTCGATGCTTGACAGCAGTTCCTTTGCAGCTTTTAAAATAGCATAGAAAGACTTAATGATCGCTTGATTCTTTATAAGCTGCTCATTATTGGTTGTTAATGTTGGCTTCTTATTCATAGTTATGGATTGGTGTTAAATGAAAAAAGCCTGGTGCCACTGCACCAAGCTTTAACTTGTTGTTCTTTTATAAGCCGCTAAGCTTGTAGAAGGTAAGTAAACTCTTTAGGCTGGTATGCCTGTACTGCCTTAAAGAAGGTGTTGAAATCAGGCTGTAAAGCGATCTCCCTTGATCTGTCAGCAACAGGATAGACACTTAGCCATTCTCTTACCTGCGCTTCAAATGGGCAGTTGTTGAAAGCATACTCAATATTGTACTCATAGTTGTAAGCGCATTCGAGGCAGAGGTAGATACTATTACTTATGAATGCATGCATCGTAAACGCATCATCAGTGTTATCATGGCGCAGATCACGCTCGAATACTATCTGTGGTTGCTGGGCAAGTAGTTGCTTAACTTTACTAAGCATGTCCCGATAAAATCCGGAGACTGCTCCGTTTACTCTGTCCAGGGCGACTGATCTTCCTTCAGCAACCTTCCAGCGTTTGGCATATGACTGCTTAGCTGGCTGTCGCTGTTCACTGTTTACTTCTCTAACGATTTCACTACGCATAGTTTTACGTTCTTGTTGTTAATAGGTAAGGGTTAATTGATGGTGGGCAGTATATCAAAGAGGGTTGCAGCTGTAGCTTTTAAAAGCGAAGAATGAAAGTTGACTTTACCTTCAGGCACTGGTGTTAAAGAGTAGTAAAGCACTTTCAAAGTTTGGCCAGCACTTCGCTTTTTCATTGGCTGACAAGCAGCGGCAACGCATCCTTGATATATTATTCGTTTAAACTCTTCAACAAGGGCGGGGATAAGTATCGGGGCTACTTGCGGGAGCTCATCACATCATCAAATCTGTAGAATGGAAAACGCTTTAGATAACTTAATGGGGAGGGGGTAGTGTTTAGATTGAAGCAATGTATGAATTGTAAATGATGTAACTCGTTTCCTCTCAAACTGAATTTCTTGTAACAGCATATACAAAGCAAGTTTTGCAAGTTGGCAGGAAAGCTTGTACCTATTATGTAAGTATGTATCTTAGTAGGTAGAATGAACCTTGTAATGAAAGTGCTTAATCGCATAACAATTTGCTTACTTCTACTAACCTTCGCTGCTTGTAAAAGCAAGCCTATTCAAGCAGACCTAACTAAACCTTTTCACGGTGACAGCACCCATCACAGTATTGTTAATGAGGTGTCACTGATTACCTTGATTGCCAATCCTGATAGATACAATGGCAAGCAGGTACGTGTAATTGGTTATCTAAACTTAGAGTTTGAAGCCAATTCTATCTACTTACATGAGGATGATTATAGACAGTCGATTGACAAAAACGGCTTGTGGATTGAATTCAAACCAGACAGTACACATTTACTTGAAAAGGCCGAGTACAACCACCATTATGTACTTATGGAAGGGACCTTCAGTAAAACGACAGGACATATGAACGGTTGGAGTGGATCAATCGAGAACGTTACAAGGCTTGAAAATCACACTCAAGTAACTCGCTCACCCATCTCAAATAGAAAAAGGTAATACTCTCAGCAGAGGGTTAAGGCTGCCTGAACAAACCATATTTATCAATAATAAGCAAGTATGAAAGATACAGCCTTCAAGTATTGTAGTAATGTATGGCTGACCACAGTTCTGTCCTCAACAATCATGTGGGCTATAGGATATCAACTGTTTTCTAACAGGGCTGAAAGGCTACCTCTTTTTGTTTCGGAATTATTTCTGCTATCAATATTGACTATCACTTTCTCTATACCTGCCTGGCTATTGTTTTGGCTATCCACATGGCTCATATCAATTAAGGCAAGTAGAAGATACTTAAGGTTATTCTGTTTGATTATAGCTGAAGCAGAATGCATGTTAACGTTCTGCATAGTTAAACACGCCTACACATTAGAGTTAGATACAGTATGGAAGTTTATGATATTGACTTGTATTATACTTGGCATCGCAGTATTATTCTACAAGCTGCCGCCTATAAGCAAGCGTACTTAATTACTCCCTCTTAAAGCTTATCAACGTCCGTCTCGTAGGAGTCAGACGATACGAATTGCCAATGGCCATTTGTTTTGACAGCCTTGGTGAAGCTTATAAAGCTTCCGTCCAGTACCAACTTTCGTCTTGCATACTTGCTATAACTAGAAGTGTCCGCTGCCTCTACCCAATCTTTAAAGGCTGGAAGCAGTTTAATAAGTCTTTCATGAGCGTCTGTCTCAATGAATACTTTCTCTTTCACTAACTTCCAGTTCTTAAGTCCAGACTCGTAGCGGTAGTAGCATGAGTGACTTCGTGTCCATAATAAAGCGGATGTCCAACCGCTTTCAACCATATAGTAATCAACGAGGTAGACAGTATCAGCCGAGGCTGTAAACATCTCTTTGTAGTCTTGCTCAAACCTTGAGAAAGTTAATTTAAGCCTTTCTATTGAGGCATCGGTCAACTTAGCAGCAGTGTCACTTGGATATTTGACACAACTCTTTAGATACTGTTTATAGTCTTTCAAAAAGTCCTGAGCAAAGGCTGTTCTACCAGGTATAAGTAGTAGCAATAGAAGCAGTAATCGATATACTTTCACACTAAATGGTAAGTTTAGAGGACAATATAGCAATAACACCTTCAATTACATCCTAGCTGTAACTCTTTATAAGCTAATATGAGATAAGTTAGCTTATAAATAAAGCAACAGGAACGGAGCAAGTGTCAAGAAGAACATGGCGCAGTAGAACCCACCATCATCTTTCTTAAATGTCATATTGATGAACATTACAAACGCGTAAGCCAATACAATAAGCATAATAGGTATATATATAATTGATGTGAAATCGCAATGGGGATGTGGAGTATCAGCTAAGAGCCTTTTATGACTTGCCATTTGTAAAGGAACTGAAGCAAGCCATAAACATAAGTACAATGCATACACAATTATTGCTAACCAATGTCTGGTTATATAGTACTGAGCTTTCCTCATCTTACATTAATGCCTCAACGTATAATAAAGTAACCCAAGCATGCTTGCTTCTTTAAAATTGAAGTTTGTTTAATCCAACTTCAATAAACAACATGAAATTAAAGTATGATTTCTAATCTTCGGGGAAGATGCTGGCCTTTTTGATTTCACCAAACTTTTCTATACTTTGAATATGGGACTTGGCGGGTATATTAATTACGAAGCCGGTGCTTTTGAAGCGACTGATAGCACAGTCTATCCACATCCAAAATCCAGCATAATTATCCACTTGATCTGGATTAGATGCGTAATTTATTAACACGTCATTCTTCCTTATTTTTTGAGATCTAAATGTTTTCTCCATATAACATTTGATGTTATAAACCGACACTTTACTCATAAATAAGTCATATATCAAATCAAACTCATTTTGTATAAATTCATTCCAAATGAATCTTGGTAATTCTCGAACTAGATCGTTCCTTCCTGTATCATAATTGAAATAAATATCTTTATACATTTTATGCCATGCATTAAATTCATCTCTCAAGTAATTATCTAAGGCTTTATATCTAATCTGTTCAGCATAAATCGTGCACTCTGGCATTGTATATAAGTAGCTCATAAATTTCTATAACATTTACATTTTTTAATAAAAATGATCTTTGTTGAAGGTCGAACTTGTCAAATGAGATAATCTAATCAGCTGCTTTGCTTTGGTGATACAAAGATACGATAATAAAATTTTAAACTAAATTTTTAGTTTAAAATTTTCCTGAGTCTTACTTTAACTATAACTGATTAGTAATAAGTAATTTAAATAGGTTATAGTTAGCGTTAATCTTAGGAAATGTCCTGCCAATTTAGTATCTTTGTAAACATTAATGGATGGCTCAGAGACTCCAGATTCTTAGATCGTATCTCCTACAAGATAACAGAGATTTCTAATCACTTTTTAATTTTAATTATGTCAAAGCCACATCAATCTAAATCCTACAGATTGCCGGATCGATTCGTTACCATTCCCTCGCTTTTAAAGCTAAAAGATAAAGGTCTTAAATATATAGATGTACTTGTTTATACGGCTTTAAAGTCATTCAATAGCCAATTTGCAGACATCAAATGGTTTAAACCCAACAAGATTTACGAAGAAGGTTGCTACCCTTCTTATGATACCATAGCAAAACAATCGGGGCTTTCAAAGCCGACTGTAGTCAATGCAGTTAAGCGTTTAGAAGCTGCGAAGCTTATTACAATATCACGTTCTGAGAAAGTGAAAGTTGCTAATCATTATTGGTTCCCTGACCTAGATCAGTCCTACACCATTCCTTTCAAGCTATTTAAAGCAGATGACCTTACTGCCAACCAAAAAGCAATGCTTATATGTATAAGGCAATTTTACATAGGTGAAGAACTAACTTGCATGTTCACAAAGGTCATTGCTGATATAGCCAAACACCTCGGGTTAAGCTATCGCACTATCGAAGCCCAATATGATGTTTTGGTTGAAAAGGGTTACGTCATTGATGAGGAACAAGAATATAAAACGAATTATCATAGAAGGGTATTGCGCTTAAGTGATAAACTAACCTGGATCTTCAAGGCCTTACCGAAGATAGAATATAGTAAGTTTAAAATAATTTTTGGTGAACTGAGTAAGGTTCAGTAGAACTGTTACCAAAATCACAAAAAGCGTATTATACAATATTCTCATTTTCGATGGTTGGTAACTCAGTTTCTTTGATAGTCCGGATATGCCTGTTGTTTAGGTCGGATCAAAATGTAGCCTTTAGTAGGTTTCTTATCTACTCTTTTTGTGATGTATACACAATAGAAAAAATACTTGATGTGCCTTGCCTCTGCAACTAGGTCTATTTCAAAATCACGGTAAATTGCTGCCAGCAGAGGCTTAATTTTAATTGTAGCAGGATAAAAGACGTTTAGAGTAAAAGCACTTTGTACCGCATCTATAAGTGGATAATAGTTAATCTCATTTTCAAAGTCTGCTTTTATCACCGCCCTATGGATTAGCGATTTTTTGAAACCAAGCTCATGTAGTTTGTCGTAGCCTAATTTATGATACGCCTGAAGAATCAAAGGCGCCTTTTGCTCGAAATGCCGTATCGCTTCTTTGTAAGCAGTTCTGTCTTTAAATGCTTCGAGCTGTCTAAGCGTGTCTGCGACAAGCCTGTTGTTTTCGATAGAATAGCGTTTTCCTCCCCTGATTTTTAGCTTATCCTGCTTATTGGGTATGAGCACATAATCAAGGACGGTTAGATCAAAAGCACTGTAGTTGCTTTTATAAGCTGCAATTAAATTGTCATTAAACTTGTAATATCCTTTTACTCGTTGTTCATTTACAAAATTGTCGATCTTGAAATGGTCAAGCTGATTATCTGTAACAAATTCAGCATATCTGTTTGAGGCTTGTTCAAGTATTTGATTATGTAATTGATCATGAGAAGTTCGTGGATTTGCAAGTTTCAGCGTTCTCAATGTTTCATAGATCTTACAATGAACGTTTATCCAGGTATCAATAGCTTTGTCGTCTAGCGCATTTACTTTCCAGTTGGTGGTATAAAAATGCGTTGCCTTGCTATAACCGCTTCTGAATCTTCCAATAATTTGCACACTGTCTGTCAATGGATCAATCATCGTATGATCTGCTGAACCATCCGATATGAGTATGACATCGGCAGGTGTAAGAGGAACAATATCAAGGCCGTTATAGTAGCTGCTTGTTAAAAAATTGTATTTGTTAAAATCTGTTAGCTCAGAATATGCCTGCCTATAACCGTCCGAGTGTAACCTTGCAGCGCTTTCTAAGGAGCAGAATATGTTGCTTTCATTTTTGATATCAAGGGTTTCAACTATGGACTTGATACCTGTAATGCTTGTAAAGAAGATAAAGTATTGTCGATCGGAGTTATCTTTAAAATATCTTTTGAGAGCAGATATGATATTGCTTACATGAATTATCCTTAGCGGTTTTCTGTAGTCATACTTTGGGTCAACTTTTAAAAGCTGAAATTGATGCTCAACAAATCGTGGATCACTAGGAAGCAGTGGTGTGGCCGATATCATTGCCTTCCCCTTAAATTGAAAAAAGTCATTCATCGGTTCTACAATTCTATTCCGGTAATGAACGTCTTTGGTTAGCTTGTGAGATTCGTCTATGAGTATGAAAAAATCATCAAATAAGTTTAATTTCAACTGTGTGATGACCTTTTTTACCCGCTTATAAGCCTCCGGTGTGATAAGTAACTTTTTGGGGGTACCTGTATTTATTATATAATGTTTAAGTTGCCGGTTAGTTACTCCACCCCATACCGCGAACACATTGAATTCTTTTTTGTGTAATTGCTCTTTCGCTTTTACAAGCGCAATGTTAGACATAACTATGATACTGTTTCTTCCGAGATAAGATATCTCACTGTAAGTCGCACCAAATCCCGTAATAGTCTTGTCTATGATTGAGTTTGATGGTATAGGATGAAGCCCTTTAACATCAGTAAAGTGCTTGTGATCAGCGGTTATTGAGCATAAACGTGGCTGCCCGTACTTAAGATTCTTCATAGCTTTAGTTTAAAAGCTGGACAGTATTTTCCATCCAGCTTATTTCACGAGTTTTTAAATAGAAGCGTTGTCAAAATCTTCACTATCATAATCGCTGTCATCAAACATGTCGTCGATGTCTTGGTCGTCAATATCAATGACCTCATCTTCAGGCAAGTCATCGATATCGTCATCCATCGATAAAGCAGCAATGTGAACTTCCTCAGCTTCCAGTTGACAATCCTCCATAGCCATCACCAAAGGATTGAAGAGACTGAAGTAAGGCAGCGCATCAAGCATCTCGTCTTTAAATCCGGTAATGCTCCAATTTGTATACACGTTCCTTACAGCGTTGCCTCCTAAAAGGCTTAGCTCAGCTTTAGCTGATTGAACATGAATCACCTGATGTTTAAGATCTTGCAGACTTACGTCGGGATGCAAGCTGTACTTCGTGAATAGGTGGTCGAGTCTCAAGTAAAAGCTGTTACCAGGAATTGCATGTTCCCATTCATCATCTTCGGTTTTTCTCCAATTTACACTGGCAAATGGATATACATTTCCTTCGGGGTCCTCCCGCTCACGAATCCCGCGGATAAAGTAATACCCCTCAGTAGGAAAAGACGGATCTGATACCGCTCTGTTTGCATTTAAATACTCTAATTGTCTTTCTGTTAATATTTGACTATTCATGTCTGTTCTGTCATATGATTAGATGACAGGTCAAAGGTCAGAATATAAGGAAGCGTAAAAGGCAATACTAAATTTCAAGTTTCGAAACTTTCTATAGCAAAGATAATCAAGTCGTTAGCGTATATAATTTGAAAGGAGTGTATACACGTAGTCTTTAGGTTCCGAATCAAAGTCTAGCTCATTAAGCCATTCAAATATGCAAGCAACTTCAAACAGGAATTTCACTTGATCATCTGTGTAGCCTTTATCCCCTAATTTAGATAGAGGTGTGTAGGTGTTAAGGTAAGATAGTACATTGGATAAGAACAAAGCTAAGTATCTGTTTCGTTCTCTGATCCCTGGCTTACGCATTTTAGTATTAGCAACCTGCTCAACATAAGTGTAGTTAATTGAAAATGGTTCTGTGCCTACTTCGCCATCATCATTTGCAACGAAACGCAACCATGATTGGCCAAATACTGAAAGATCAAATTCCTGCTTCTCGATCGCTTCTTTTACAAGCTTACCTAGCCAGTCTATTAATAAGGGATCAGTTACTTTAGCAGAGTCCATCACACCAGTTATCTTAATGTTATTAGGCTTGTGCTTGTTGTAAGGTTTATTTATAAGCAAGAACTGAGCAATCTCTTTATCCCTTTTTAGCTGCTCGTAGGCTTGAAACTTATACTGATATTGCTGGTCTGCTTTGTTGCTTTCAACTAAGCAAATGAAAAGTAGTGTATCTAAATATGGTGTCAGCTTGAATCTTCTTGCAAGCGTTTTAAATTCCTGTTCTATGTGTTTACGCTGATCTTCATCCCACACAGCATCGACTTCAACCTGCAATGAACCATTAGCTGATATACTTTTAGCTTGGCTCTTACTGATGTAACCTTCCTTGATCAGGACTTCTAAATTCGGTTGCAAATGAAATACATGACTCACGCTGCGATGATATAAAAAAAGCAGGACAGTTACCCATCCTGCTTAACAACTTATTCAATAAGCTTTACAACCTTCTCATTTACTTCATCAATCACACTTTGCTCAAAGCTATCTAAGTAAATGTTTGTAATCTTGTTACCGTACTCGTGCCCTAAGCACTCGGCAATAAGCTCGTTCGAGTATCCAAGCCGCTTTGCTGTTGTAGCCCAAGTATGACGTGCTACATATGTTGTAAGATTCTCAACACCTAACTGTTTACCTAAACGCTTCAAGTACTTATTTGTAGTCTTTATCCATTGCTGTATTACCTTTTTACTTTCTAAGGAGTCTTCCTCAACTTTACTTGTCATCACCGGCAAAAGATAGATACTGTTGCTGTTAAACCTTTTCAAAAGTTCAATGGCAAGCTTAGTCATTTTGATACTATACGACTTATGCGTTTTTCTTCGACAGTATTGCATTCTACCATTGACTATATTGGAGTGCTTAAGATAGGCCATGTCAGTGAAAGACATCCCTCTAAAAGCAAAACTTAGGAACAAGTAGTTTCTAGCGTTCCACTCTTTCGAGCCTGGTTTGATTACAAGTTGACCCAGGCCGGTTAGAGCATCTGAGGCAATAGCACGTTTAGCCGTCTTCTCCGTCTTGATTGAGATTTCGGTGAATGGATAAAGAGACCGATCGACCAGCTTAGACTTAATTGCCTTGTTATATATTGCACGTATGGATCTGAAATAGTTTCCTATTGTGTTAGGCTTCGCCCCTTCTTTTATAAGCTGATGTTTGAATCTATCAAGTAATGAGTAATCAATTTGCTCAAACTTCAACTGCTTATCATTGCAGAAGGCCATTAGCCTATTTACCGCAGTTTGATATACTACTGCGTTTCCCGTTCTTTTCACCTCATGTAGCTCTGCAATAACTTGATTTGAATAGGTAAAAAAGGTAACTTTTCTTTTGAGTTCTATCGGCTTCTCATGAAACTTCTCTTTAAATGCCTCGAACGAGAAACTACCTTCATCTTCCATTTGCAGAAGTAACTTTTGAACTTTAAGAAATTTGCTTGTAAGGTTCTTGTTTAGTTCTTTGTAGTTAGGGCATTGACTATTGATTAAGCAACCATCCTCATTCCAATGTCCTTTGCAAATAGATATGCCGGTAGCGTAAGTTGTTGTCTTTCGGTTGTAAGTTATCCTAAACATTAACGGATACTTCTCTCCTGCTTTTGGTCTCCTGTTGTCCAGAAATACCTTGTATGTAATCATAAAACCACGGGTTTGTGGTTAGCGCTTATTTATAGTTGTGCAAACAATGTGCAAACATTTCAGGCTCAGGGTTCCACTTGGTCGAACTCACTAAAACAAGAAAGCCTCTCAGCAATAACTGAAAGGCTTTTTCTTTGCTCCTGAAGCTGGACTCGAACCAGCGACCCTCTGATTAACAGTCAGATGCTCTAACCGGCTGAGCTATTCAGGAATCTTTTCCGGTTTGGAGTGGTGCAAAGGTATAATTTCCCGGAATATTTCACAATATTTGCATAAAAAATTTTTAAAAAATATTTCATGAGCCTGGTAGTAATTGGTACCGTAGCGTTTGACGCCATTGAAACTCCCTTCGGGAAAACAGATAAAATAGTGGGTGGTGCAGCCACTTACGCAAGTTTAGCCGCCTCTTATTTTTATGATAAGGTGAAAATTGTTGCCGTTGTGGGAGACGATTTCCCGGAGAGTGAAATTGCCGATTTTAAAAATCACCATATAGATACCGAAGGCTTGCAGATCAAAGCCGGAGAAAAATCATTTTTCTGGAGCGGGAAGTACCATAACGACATGAACAGCCGCGATACGCTGGTGACCGAGCTAAACGTATTGGCCGATTTCGACCCTATCGTTCCCGAAAGTTACCAGGATTGCCAATACCTGATGCTGGGCAACCTTACCCCGCAAGTACAGCAAACGGTGATTAAGCGTATGCATAACCGCCCTAAGCTTATTGTAATGGACACCATGAACTTCTGGATGGATATTGCATTAAACGATTTGCTGGACACCCTGAAAATGATCGACGTTTTAACTATTAATGATGCCGAGGCCCGCCAGCTTTCGGGCGAATATTCATTGGTTAAAGCGGCTAACAAGATCCTTACCATGGGCCCTAAATACCTGATCATTAAAAAAGGCGAACACGGTGCCTTGTTATTTGGCGAAGGCAAAATCTTCTCTGCGCCTGCCCTTCCGCTTGCCGAAGTATTTGACCCAACCGGTGCAGGCGACACATTTGCAGGCGGCTTTATCGGTTATATGGCTAAAGCTGGCGAGGTCAACTTCGACAACATGAAAAATGCCATCATTTATGGCTCGGCCCTGGCATCATTCTGCGTTGAAAAATTCGGTACCGAAAAAATTAAAAATCTTACCGACGAAGAGGTAAATGCACGCGTTCAGGAGTTTGTGCACCTGTCAAAATTTGAGATCACTGCCTAAATTCAATTTTAACAATACTTAACGCCTGTTTATAACGTTAAACAGGCGTTTTTCATTTATTTTTGCAGCGCATCTGCTTGTATGGCTACAACACTATCCCCGGTAAAACAAAACCCCGAAAAACTGATCTGGCTTTTTCTGCTGGGATGGACTTTACTAAACGCTGTACAGGCAGCCACACTGGGCCTTCACTCAGACGAAGCATATTACTGGCTTTATTCACGTTTTTTAGATTGGGGCTATTATGACCACCCACCGATGGTGGCCGTTTTTATACGCATAGGTTATTCGCTTTTTGCTAACGAATTCGGGCTGCGGCTGATCACAATTTTAAGCAGTACCGTTGCGCTCCGTGTGTTGTGGCTCACTATCCGCAATTACAACCCCGATGCCAGGTGGTTTATACTTGTTGCAGGCGGCACATTTATTTTTCACATCTATGGCTTCATTACCACGCCCGATGCACCATTATTCTTCTTTACCATATTATTTTACTACTGCTTTCAGCGATACCTTAAAGAAGATAAGTGGCAAACAGCCATTTTATTAGCCATTATCTTAGCTTGCCTTTTATACAGTAAGTACCATGCAGTGCTGCTCATCGGCTTTACGGTTGCGGCAAATATCAAACTGCTTAAACGCGGCACTTTCTGGCTGATACCGGCAATCACAGCCACTCTTTATATCCCACATATTTACTGGCAGATCAGTCATGGCTATCCATCGGTTAATTACCACCTTTTCGAGCGGTCATCCGAGGTTTACGACTTTGCCCATACCTATCTGTTTATTCCGGGGCAGTTGCTAATGGCAGGGCCGCTTATTGGCTGGTTGTTTTTTTACCTTTTAGGCCGCGTTAAAATCAAGGATGCCTTTATCCGTACCTTATTGGTTAACTGTGTAGGCACGCTGATCTTTTTCCTGATCAATACGCTTAAGGGCAACGTACAACCGCATTGGACACTTATTGCCTTTGCACCTTTAGCCATGCTGGTGCTGATCTATTTTAACCAGAAACCGGCCATACCTGCATGGTATCAGAAACTGGCTGTAGCCAACCTGGTGTTTGTTGTTTTGATACGCCTGCTGCTCATTAGTAACCTGCCTTTTGTTACCAAATTAGGCGCGGTAAAAAGCTTTTATAATTACGACAAATGGGCAAAGGAAATTAAGCAAAAGGCAGGCGACGCTTATGTCATCTTCCCGAATAGCTTTCAGGATCCATCAAAATACAGCTTTTACACCCATACCATCAAGGGCTTTAGCTATGATTCCCGCTTTTACCGGCGCACACAATTTGATATCTGGCCGCTTGAAGATAGCCTGCAAAACAAGCGTACCTTTTATTTGGAAACCAAGCCTTCTATAAAACTAAAAACAGATTCCATTTTTACACCACAGGGAAAGTTTTACCTGGTACAAATAGATAGCACACGCACTTATCAACGTATAAAAATTGAAAGCGATCAGTACAAGGTGAGCGCAGCACCGGGACAGCAGCATGTTTTCTACTTAAAGGTGACTAACCCCACAGAACGTGCGGTTGATTTCAGCAATAAGAACAAATTGCATGAGCTGGTTTTAGGCGCTTGTTTTATGCAGGATGATGCACAGCCTTTTGCGCAGCGTGCCGATACCTCTTTTTACAGCATTAAGTTACAGCCGCATCAATCTGCTAACTATACATTTACAGTAAAAACACCGCCGCAAAAAGGGCATTACGATTTAATATTTTCTTTAAGGACCACTCCTTTCCAGGGAGGGCACAATAGCCGTATCATTAATTTTACCGTTGAATAGATGAACAAAAAATTCTACCTCTTACTCAGTTTTTGCCTTATTACCAGCATTAGCTCGTTTGCACAAGGCAGCCTTGATATCCATTTTAATGGCTTTGGCTTTTTAGATAACCGCGAATACAAGGCTTTCATTCCCCGCTCGCGTACCTATTCGGGTGCACGTACAGCACTTGATCTTGGTTTAAACCTTGATAGCCTTAACCATTTTGTGGTAGGTGTTAACGGTATACACGAGTTTGGTGCTAAGCCGTACTTTTTAAAGGTTGATCCGGTTGCTTATTACAAATTTGAAAGCCATAGCTGGTTATTTAGTGCCGGTATGTTCCCGCGTGCAGGCTTGATAGACAACTTTCCGCGAGCTATGCTAAATGATACGCTGATGTACTATCGGCCAAATATCGAAGGATTATTAGCCCGCTATCAGAATGCGCATATCAGCTTTACAGGCTTTTTAGATTGGGTAAGCCGCCAAACAGCTACCGATCGCGAGCAGTTTATCTTTGGCCAATCCATGAAATATACGCCTTCAGTAAATGGCGATTTTTATATCAAAGATTATTTTATGATGCTGCATGATGCAGGCCCGGCAGTATCCATCCCTAACGATCATATACGCGATAATGGCGCTGCACAGGTACGCCTGGGGCTCGACTTAACCAAGCACACCTCGCTCGACTCTTTATCGTTCGAGGCTGGTGGAATGCTTTCACTGGAGCGCACACGTGAAAATGACGGCGGAGGCTTTAAAACTCCGAAAGGCTTTGTGGCAAGCGCATACTTAGGTTATCGCCGTTTTGCATTTTTTGATGAGTTTTATGCAGGTCAGGGCCACATGGTTACTTATGGCGACTCTTATTACGAAAAGAAAATGTATAACAGGTTAGACATCATATACACGCCTTTCCTGTTCCACAACATTAAAGGGCAATTCATTTTAAGCCTTCACTTTTCACCCGGTCAGTTTAATGACAACCAGGAAGCTTTCAGGATAACGTATGACCTTGGAAGAAAAAAACTGGTAAAATGGAATGATAATTAAGTTCTGAGTTACGGGTGTCTGAGGTGCGAGATGATAAGTAATTTTGAGTTAGTGAATGAGTGAATTATAGATAATTTATTTATAACTCACTCATTTTAATATTAATCACTCTGATCTCTTATTATTCATAACCCACTAATTCAACAACTCATAATTATATTTTGTGTACGCTTCCGCTGCCGGTTGCTGATGAGGAAACGTTTTTTGCACTGCCTGTATATCGTATATCACCAGAGCCGGTTACAGATGCATCTACTGTATTATTGGCATTAACCGTAGCATCGCCTGAACCTGTGATATGCACTCTTGTAATTGAGGTAACAAGGTCGCGTCCGCTAAAATCGCCAGACCCGCTTATACGTACAGCTGAGGTTTCTGCACGGCCGCTTAATTTCATATCACCAGATCCTGTTACGGTGCATTCCAAATCTTTTGTTTGTAAACGTCCGGTCATATCTCCCGAGCCTGATACACGCAAACGCAAAGAATTGGTTGTAATACCGTCTTTAAAAGACATATCTCCCGAGCCACTAACAGTTAGGCTGTTTAGCTGCTTGGCAGAAATATATACCGCTATTTTTTTGTGACCGCCAAACAGGTCGCCTAAGTTCCAGTCCCAATCACCTTTAGAGTAAATGTTTAATACACCATCTTTTACTTCTGTTTTAATGCGGTTAATTACATTAGACGGTGCTTCTACCCTTACAGACTCTGTATTACCTTGTGTAATATAAACATCGGCAGAGCAGCTAAGCGTTACACCGTTAAAGCCTGTTATGCTGCGCACCTGGCTATCGGCAAATGCAGTATTAATGCCTGTAATAAATAAAAAGGCAAATAAGATTGTGGTCAGTGATTTCATGGTCAAGTCTTGTTTAGGGATTAGACGCACTTATCCACCAAAAGGTTACATACCAAATCAAATTTGACAGGCAGCAGGCAACTTAATCGTTAGCGAACTTATAACCTATGCCCCTTACGGTTTGCAGGTATTGTGGCGAATCCGGATTATCCTCAATTTTTTTGCGTAACCTAACAATGTGCATATCCAGCGTACGGGTATTTACATCGGTATTATAACCCCAAACTTCCATCATCAGTTCTTCGCGGTTAATTACCTTGTTGCGGTTTTTAAGGAAATATAACAGGATACGGTTTTCCAATATGGTAAGCTCTATCTTTTTGCCATCCTTTATTAAAAGGTGGGTATTAGGATGGTGCTCCATACCTGCAAAACGATAAGTCTCGGGCTTATCATTATTCAGCTGGAATTTGATCTTGCTGTCAATCATGGCAACCAGCACATCCATATTAAATGGCTTGGTGATGTAGTCAGAAACACCAAAATTATAAGCTTCTATCTTATCCAGGTCCTGTGCTTTGGCGGTCATCATAATCACCAGCTTTTCAAAACCGCTTTTACGGATGCCTTCACAAACTTCAGAGCCTTGTTTACCGGGCAGCATCCAATCGAGCAGTACAATGTCCGGATTTTCTGCCATGATCATTTTTTCTGCATCATCCCCATTTGATGCTTCCAGTACTTTATATCCTTCTGATGTTAAACGTTCTGCTACCAGAAAGCGTAAATTTTCATCATCCTCAACAAGCGCGATTTTTATTTCCTGATTCATATATTAGTTTTCGTAAGGCAGCGTAACCGTAAATTCTGATCCGTGGTTTACTTCACTTTTTACTGTTATATCGCCGTTCATAAAATTAGCCAGTTCTTTACAAAAAGCCAAACCTAAACCGACGCTGCCATTTTGGTTATATTTATTTTCTATCCGGTAAAACTTCTTAAAAATATTTTTGATCTCGTTTTTAGGTATCCCTATTCCTTTATCAATAAATGTAAACACAATGTCGCGCTTTTCGTGTGTAACATTTATAAAAAGTTCTTTATGGTGGGGGTTTGAATACTTATAAGCGTTTTCAATCAGGTTTTGGAACAAGCTGCCCAGCAGCACCGGGTCCGAATAAAAGTTGTAGACCTTATCTACGCTATAGTCCATTTTAAAGTCCGGATATTTTATTCTGAATGTTTCGATAAATCCTTTTACAAACTCTTCAATATTTATCTCTTCTTTTTTTAACCTGATCGACCGGTTTTCAATCTGCGTAAATGATAACAATTTATTCATCAGTTCATTCAGGCGGTCGGCTTCCTCGTCCAATATACGGCCGTAATGCTTGCGCTGCCTTTCGGTAAGTTCATTTTCGCTGCGCAAGTTCGATCCGGCAATTTTTATCACACTTACCGGCGTTTTAAATTCGTGGGTAAAGTTGTTTATAAAGTCGTACTGCAGTTTAAACAGTCGTAAATTGATACTTAGGTTGCGGTAAATAAGCCAGCCGATCAGCAACAGGAACAAATACACCAGCAGCACAATGGCAGCTGTAGGCATAAACCTGCGATTGATCTCTCCCTGCAAATAATCGGGCTTTGAACTGAAATACAGTTTAAAATCTGAGAATGCACCCGGGAACGCCAGTTCCGTCACATAGCCCTGATTTTCTGCATCGAGCGGATAATAGACCACCGGCTTAATACTGATATGCTGGTAAAGTTCGGGATGGGTATTTTTAACTTGTAAAGCGTATGGATCAAGGTAAAAGGTCATCATATTTTGCGGATAAAATGACGACGGCCTTGTACCCTGCTGCATAGCCTTGTATGCCTTTATTTCCTCGCGGCGAGGTATGTTTAAATAACTGATCTTATCAGGCTTAATATCATAAAAGGTCCTGAATACCTCATCCTGGTTAGGCAGCATGGAAGTATCTGCCTGTAGCACATAACTCCTGAACTTTTCTGCCATCTGCCTGAAATCGGCGTCTTCAATAACAGGCCTTTTTGTGCCAACTACTTTACCCTGCCGATAAACATACTCATAAACATTTTTAAGTGAGATACCCAAACGCCGCTTTTTGTTCGCCGGGCGCTGGCCGATCTGGATATTGTAAAAGAAAGTACGTTTTACAAACGGATAATCTTTAAACACCGAAGCCGAATACTTACCCGCAGAAGATGAATCAAGGAAACCCTGGTAAGAAGTGATTTCGTAAACCTTATTCAGATACAGGTCATTATAAGGTTTAAGCGTTTGCTCCAAAACGTCGATCTTTTTGGAGGTAAACTCGTTTTCTACATATTTAGAGGTAAAGTAATGCGCTATAATAAGCCCTGCAACCAGTAATACGGATACCAGTATAAAGAAAAAGATGATGAGTAAAAAGTTTTTCCGGTAGCCCTGCTGTGCTGGTTTCATAAACTGCGGCTACTGTTTTACTTTCATATTATTAGCCAGAAACTCCTCAATCTGCTGGTACATCTGCGTACGGTTATGCTCACTCCTAAAGTAAGTACGCTCATTTTCTTTCAGCACATAAGTAACCGGCACATTGTGTCGTTTCAACTCACGTACAAACTGGTTTAACTCACTGATGTTTGCGCGCGGATCTTTTGCGCCCTGAAAAATAATAAGCGGTGATTTAAACTTATCCGGATGAAAAACCGGCGAAATGGCACGCAGGGCATCTGCATCGGTTTCGGGGTTGCCAACCATCTCATAGGTCATTTTAAGCTTTGGCTTAAAAAATGGAGGCGCATCTTTAATATAATTAAAAAAGTTAATCAGCCCATACTGCACCACACCACAGTTATACAACTCGGGGTGAAAAGACATGCCATACAATGCACAAAAACCGCCAAAACCACTGCCAAAAATGGCTATCTTTTTAGGGTTGGCTATCTTCTGATCAATAAGCCAATGCACACCGTCTGTAATGTCCTGCTGCATTTTACCGCCCACCTGCTTAAAGCCTGCACTGTAAAAAGCCTTGCCATAACCTACCGATCCGCGGTAATTAACCTGGAACACCGCATAGCCGCGATTAGCCAAAAACTGCATCTCGGCATTATAGCCCCATGTGGTACGGGTCCAGGGGCCATTATGCAACAGCACCACCACTGGCAAATTAGTTTTTTTATTGCCTTTGGGTAATGTGAGATATCCATTAATAGTAAGCCCGTCGCTGGCCTTATAACTGATCGGCTGCATAGCACATAATTCGTCGGGCTTAATACTTGCATTAATATCGGCAAGTTTGGTCAGCTTTTTTGTATTGCTTTGATACAGATAGTATGACCCGGGATTACGGTCGTTACTGCTGTAAATAATAAATTTCACCTCCGCGCTGTCACGGTCGGCTACTTTAACCTCGTTACCCGGCAACTGCTGTATCAGGTCATTATAAATATGTTCGGCGCCGCTGTTCAAAAAATGTATCTGCGGTTTCTCATCATTCCAGGCAGCATATTCAATCTTACTCTCCTTTTTTGAGTAGCCCCAATCCTGTATATCGCTGTCATCACTTGAGTACAGGGTCTTTTCTTCTTTTCCTGTTTCAGCATTGATCTCTACCAGGGCTGATTTATCCCGGCCGATGTTTGACAATGCATAAAAAACCTTCTTATCAGCGGTAAAACCTATAGGTTGCACCTGATTTTTGAAATTATTAACGATGATTGGCCTGAACGGTACATTATCATCTTTACGGTAAAGTATGGCCTCGTTAACACCGTCTGATGATTTTACCAAACGAATCTTCCCATCCTGATCAGGGAACCACCAGGTAAAGTTTCCGGGGTTCTGAATGTACATTTTCAGTTCACCGGTACGTATATTTAAACGGTAAACGTCGAAGTTGGCAGGGTCGCGTTTATTTAATGCCACAGTTACAATATCCGGATTGATACGGCTGCGGTTAAGCATGCGTAACTGCACTTTACCCAGCGAAAGTATATCACGCAATTTCATCGTAGCCACATCTAAGGCAAACATCTTAAACTGGTCTTCGGCAACAATGTCCTGGCTTAAAACAATTTGGTTGTTATAGGTCCAGAAGTAATCTTTTACAGGATAATCATTAAAAGATGTTAACATTACCTCTTTCCCATCAGCCAGCGACTGAATAAACAGGTTTTGTTTTTCCTTGTATGGTTTAAGGTACGAGATGTATTTGCCGTCGGGCGAAATTTTATAATAACTCTTTTCCGGCGTCTTAAAAAAATCAAGCACAGGGATCTGCCTTACATCCTGACGGTGGCAGGCGCACAGCACTAAAACGAACAGGCTCAGCAAAAATATTTTCAAATGATTCAACATGGTTCTACCCTACTTCTGCGCTTAATCAATTAGGTCAAAGTAGTTAAATTTAATTGTTCCTGACAAAATTGTCACTACAATTTTACCCGTTAATTACGTTGTAAAAACAACACAAATGATTGATAATTATTGAGTAATTTTGGATAGATGAAGCGATTTTGTGTTCTGCTATTATGGTGTTTGCTTACTGCTGCCGGGCTTTTTGCACAGGTTAACGACCTGCAACTGGCACAGCAATATACCATGAACGGAGAAGCGCAGAAAGCGTTTGATATCTATCAAAAACTTTACAAACAGGACAACGAAAACTACTACAGTTATTATGTTAACAGCCTCATCGGGCTGAAGAAATTCGACGAAGCCGAAAGTATTACCAAAAAACTTCAGCGTAAGCACCCTAACGATTATCAATACACTATCACACTCGGACGCATCTATCGCGAAGAAGGTAATAACAGCAAAGCTGATGAGGTGTATGACAACCTGATCAAGAACCTGCCACCCGATCAGGCCCTGATCAGTAGTCTTGCTACAGGATTTTACCAGGCAGAGAATACTGACTATGCCATTAAGATCTTTCTCCAGGGACGTAAGCTTTTAAAAAACGACCGGCTTTATTCGCTCGAACTAATCAGCCTTTACCGCTTTAAGCGGGATAACGTGGCCCTTACTAATGAGTATGTTAATTTTTTACCCGAAAATCCCGGCTATTTAAACCAGGCAGAGAATACACTGTCTACCGTTTACAACGACGACAAGGATTACAATTACCTAAAAACTGAATTGCTAAAGCGCATACAAAAAGACCCTGATGCTACCGTTTATGCCGATTTGCTTACCTGGCAGTACCTGCAACAAAAACAGTTCGGGCTGGCGCTTAATCAGGCATTGGCATTAAGCAGGCGTATTGACGACAAAGGCAGCAGTATTTACGACCTTTGCCGCACACTTATTGGTAATGGTGCTTATGATGAGGCCATCCGAGGTTATGAATTTATCATTGAGCATTCCACCAAAACCGATCCTTTCTATATCCCGTCGAAAATTGATATCCTGGATGCCAAGAATATAAAGATCACATCGGGGAAATTTACACAAGCAGACCTTACAGGCCTTGAGCAGGATTATATTAATTTGCTAAACGAGTTTGGCCGCAATGCCAGCACTGCATTTGCCATGCAAAGGCTTGCTAACTTGGAAGCATTTAAACTGCATAACCTTATTAAGGCTAAGGAATTACTGGAAGAAGCGATCAATATACAACTGATACGCCCCAACTTGCTTGCACAATGCAAGCTTGACTTAGGCGATATTTACCTGATGAGTAATCAGCCCTGGGATGCTACCTTAATTTACGGCCAGGTTGAAAAGGCCAACCCCGGAACAGCCATTGGGCAGGAAGCACAATACAGGAACGCAAAGCTGGCTTACTACACAGGCGACTTTAACTGGGCTAAAGGGCAATTGGATGTACTTAAAGCTGCCACTTCGCAGTTGATTGCCAATGATGCGCTAAATCTTTCATTGCTGATCAGCGATAATATAACGTTTGACACTACCGGTGCAGCATTGAAAATGTATGCACGTGCTGATCTGCTCATTTTCAAACAACAACCTGAAAAGGCATTGTTAACACTTGATAGTATTGCTAAAAAATATCCTAACAACCCACTCGACGATGATATCATGATGTCGAAAGCGAGGATATACATTCAGCAGCAGGATTATCAAGCGGCTATAACGTCCTTGAAAACTATTGCCGAACTACATAGTTATAGCTTGTGGGCTGATGATGCAAATTTTATGCTGGGTGATATTTATGAGAACAAGCTGAACGATAAGGTACAGGCCAAAAGTTATTATCAGAAAATAATTACCAATTATCCGGGTAGTTTATGGATCAACGAAGCGCGTAAACGCTTCCGTATACTCCGCGGCGACCAACCCGACACATCTTCATAATATTTATACCTTTGCGGCATGATAGTATATAACGAAACCTACGTTGTTGAAGAAGATATACACGAGCAATGGTTTAGCTGGATTAAAGAAAATCATATACCGGCTTTCTTAGCTACCAAAGACTTCGATTCTTATCAGATTTTACGTGTGCTTAATTCGCCTAACGAAGGTGTTACCTACTGCATACAGTATTTCACAGATGATATTGAAAAGTATGAGCACTTCATGCTTTACCACCTAAATCCGTTACACATAGCACATAACCAGGCATTTGAAAACAGGTTTGTGCTGTTCAACACGCTTATGGAGAAAATAAACTAACTACTTATGAACGTTACTACCACCCCTATTGAAGGCCTTTTAGTTATTGAGCCGCAGATTTTTCAGGATAGCCGCGGTTACTTTTACGAAAGCTACAACAAAAAGAAATTTGCCGATGCCGGCATTGATGTTGACTTTGTACAGGACAATCAATCGTTTTCGCAAAAAGGCACCTTAAGGGGCTTACATGCACAAGCTAATCCGTTTGCACAAGGCAAACTGGTACGCGTATTACAAGGCAGCGTACTGGATGTTGCCGTTGATATCCGCAAAAATTCGCCTACTTATGGCCAACATTATACTGTTGAATTAACCGGCGAAAATAAGAAGCAGTTTTGGGTACCTGCCGGCTTTTTACATGGCTTTGTAACGCTCGAAGATGACACCATCTTTATGTATAAGGTGACAAACTATTACGACAAAAACTCTGAGATTGGCGTTATATGGAACGACCCTACTTTAGGTATTGGCTGGGGCGTTAATGAAGCTGAAATACTACTATCGCCAAAAGACGAACTGCTTTCAACTTTTGATGAACTGGTAAGCCCTTTCTAAAAAGGATTATATAAGCTTGTCATTTCGAGCAAAAAGGAAGAATCTATTACGTTCTCAATAATATAGATTTAGATTCCTCACTTCATTCGAAATGACAAGCTTGATTAATTACTTCTTGTGCGAAAACAGCCAGGGCAATAATTCCGGCTCTGCAAAGGCGTCATCCCAACTATTATGGCCATCGTTAGGATAAATGGTAAATTTCGGATCCGCGCCTGCTGCTTTCAACGCCTCCACAACCACCTGCGAATGATCTAATGGAACCGTTTCATCTTTTGCTCCGTGGAAGATCCACAATGGCACCTTCTTAGCATAAATCTTTACGTTATTAGTATTATCGCCACCGCAAATGGCAAAGGCAGCGGCAAATACTTTTGGCTCGCGGCGTAGTATTTCAAAAGTGCCCATGCCGCCCATTGATAAACCACCAACATATACCTGGTGCTTATTTACGTAGGGCTTATCAAGCAGGTTATCTATTAATCCCATTAAAGCATGCATCGCTTTGGTAGGCTCGCCGCCCTCTTGGAAATTGAAGGTCCTTTTATGCGTAACCGAGTCGGGCTGTATCTTCACATTGCTCCAGTAGCTATCCTTAGGGCATTGCGGGTATACCACAATGGCGGGGAAATTGGTACGCGTACCATCACTCAAAAATAAACCGGTACCATATTTAAGCTGCGCCTCGTTATCAGTCCCGCGTTCGCCTGAACCATGAAGTACAATTATTAGCGGATACTTAACTTTCGGATCGAAATCGCGCGGCATCAGTATGCGGTAAGGCAATGTATCCGTTTTATTAACATACATGCCCTTATCAAAAGTAGTGCTTTGGGCGTGGCTAAAAACAGGAAATGCCAGGCACAGGCCCAGCATTCCGATTATGAATTTTATTTTGATCATATAGTTAACTTGAAACTTGCTTCCTGGGTATCGCGTGAGTTTGTTCCCACAAATACTTTAAAGTCGCCAGGCTCGCTGGTGTACTTCATGTTTACATCGTAAAACTTCAGGTCTTCATTTGTTAACGTAAACTTGATCTCTTTTGATTCACCCTTACGCAGAAAAACTTTCTGGAAGCCGCGCAGCTGTTTGAGCGGGCGGGTAACAGAACCTACCATATCACGGATGTAAAGCTGTACAACTTCTTCGCCATCATAATTACCATTGTTAGTCACCGTTACTGATACATTCAGCTTATCAGTTGTTTTAATGGTTGTTTTATCCAAAACAGGGCGGCGATAAGTAAACGTAGTATAACTTAAACCGTAACCGAAAGGATACAATGGATCGTTAGGAATATCAAGATATTTTGATGAGTATTTATTTTCAGGGCTTGCAGGGCGTCCTGTATTTTTCATGCCATAATAAACCGGGATCTGACCAACACTGCGGGGGAACGTAATAGTTAATTTTCCTGCAGGATTATAGTTGCCAAATAACACATCGGCGATGGCATTGCCTGCCTCGGTACCTGCAAACCATGTTTCAAGTATCGCAGGGAAATGTGCATCTTCCCATTCTAAAGTCAATGGGCGGCCATTGAATAATACCAGCACTACCGGTTTACCTAAAGTATAAATTTCGCGCATCAGGCGTTTCTGACTTTCGGGGATGCTGATATCTGAACGGCTTGCAGCTTCGCCAGTCATACCTTGCGATTCGCCTACTGCCAATACAATTACATCAGCTTTTGAAGCTACATCCTTTGCTGCTTTCAAGAGTTTCTCAGGATCCTCAACAGAAATATCTCCACCCGAGTTATTTAACTGGCGTAAGATATTGGCATCATCAGTAATGTTGGCACCTTTAGCATAAGTAACCTGTACACTGTTACCTGCTACATTCTTAATACCTTCTGTTAATGACACGGCTTTGTTCCAGTCGCCTGCGCCAGACCAGTTGCCGATCATATCTCGTTTATCATCGCCCAACGGGCCAATAACTGCAACAGAACCAGATTTTTTAAGCGGCAATACTTGCTGATAGTTTTTCAGCAACACAAATGATTTACGTGCAATATCACGGGCGGCATCAAGATTAGCCTGGCTCATGATCTCGGTACGCGCACGGTCTTCATTGCAATATTTGTAAGGATCGTCGAACAAGCCCAATTTATATTTTGCTTCCAACACACGGCGAACAGCCTCGTCAATCGTTTTTACGCTTACTTTGCCTTCTGCTACAGATTGTTTGGTGTAACGAGCAAACTCGGCACCTTGCATGTCCATATCAACACCTGCATTTAAAGCGGCTTCAGCTGCTTCTTTATCGTTAGCCACATTACCGTGGTTAACCATTTCGTTAATGGCGGTATAGTCGGTTACCACAAAGCCCTTAAAGCCCCACTGTTTTTTAAGCAGGTCGGTAAGCAACCATTTATTAGCAGTTGAAGGCACACCGGCAAGTTCGTTAAATGAGGTCATGAAACTGCCTACACCCGCATCAACCGTTGCTTTAAACGGCGGTAAAATGGTTTCAACGAGCGTACGCTGGCTTACATCAACAATATTATAATCGCGGCCGCCTTGTACAAAACCGTAACCGGCAAAGTGCTTGGTACAAGCCATTACCGAGGTACCATCATATTTATCACCCTGAAAACCTTTTACACGTGCTTTGGCAATAAGGCTGCCCAGCCAAACATCTTCGCCTGCACCTTCGGCAACACGGCCCCAGCGTGGGTCGCGGGCAATATCAACCATTGGGGCAAAGGTCCAGTGCAAACCATCTGCCGATGCTTCTGCACCAGCAATGTGAGCGCTTTTTTCCATAGCAGCCAGATCCCAGCTCGAGCTTTCGCCAAGCGGAATAGGAAAAATAGTTTTATGCCCGTGGATTACATCATACCCGAAAATTAACGGGATATGCAAGCGGGTATTTTTAACCGCCATTTCTTGTAACTGGCGCGTATAAGCGGGTGTATAGGCGTTGAAGATAGAGCCTACCAGCCCTTTCTGAATATCATCTTTATAACCGGCGCGGATGCTTGGACCCGTAAGCGCCATGTCACTTGTGTATTGCGTTAACTGGCCGATCTTTTCCTCCAATGTCATTTTCGACATCAGGCTACTGATGTATTGATCCATTTTACTTTTTGGAGCCGGCTTGCTTTGTGAAAAGCCATTTACTGTCAGCGCGGCAAAAAATAGCGCACAGCTGATTTTCTTGTAATTCATGGTGTATATATATTGACGTTATTGTTGATTGATATGGTAAGTGCTGCTCTGGAAGTCGAGCTTTTTTAAGCCTTGCTGCACTTCCGGGCAACTCATAAACAAGTTCCAGATCAGGCCACTACGGTAATTTTCTATCATTACAACAATAGGCCCCTGATCGATGGCAAGATACGATTTTGCATACCAATTATTACTCTCGCTGAATGCATCTGTAAATCCATATTCACCCCATATTTTATCGCCAAGATCATAATAAAAATGGCGAAGTGCTTTCATGGAAAACTCAGGTGTATACGGAAATGCTGATAAAGCTGCTGTTGGTGTTATTACCCCCAGGTCATTAGTAGGCGAATGGGCATTATAACCTTCGTAATTATCACTGGCTGTTAAGCCCCAGCAATCTGCCCCGTAGCCTTTAAAGTGCTTTGGATTATCAACACAGTAGTCGTGATTAATCAGTGTATGATTTAAGTTTTGCTGCCAGTAATTAGCATAACGATCCTTTAAGCCTTTAGGGTTTAAACCCATAAACGAATAATGGGTATAAAATAACGGACCGCCATAATCAAAGCCTAAGGGCAGCACATGGTTATAAAAGGTCTTCCCGTTTTTGAAGAAATCACTTTGCGCCCAGCCACGGTGATACACGTCTGCCGACACAGGATACCGCTGACCCGAAGCAGCCAGTACATACGTAATGAGGCACTCATTAAAGCCCCGCAAAGGAAAATTCATGGCCCAGCCATTATTTGGCGACCAGTGCCAGTACAACACATCGCGCCCACCACGGGTAAACCAATCCCATTCTATTTCGCCCCACATCCAGCTGATTACATCACGTATGCGGCGCTCCTGCGGATTATCGGCTGTAAAATATTGCTTTGCGCACAGTAGACCCTGAAAAAGAAACGAGGTTTCAACCAAGTCTGCACCATCATCTTTACGGCTAAAGCGGATCACCTTACCGGTTTCTCCATTTAACCAGTGCGGAAACACCCCATGAAATGAATCGGCTTTGTACAGGAAATCAACGATTTTAACCATACGTGCAACAGCCTGATCGTGGCTGATCCACTTGCGGTGATCGGCAACAATAAGCGCCATGATGCCAAAGCCCGACCCACCTGTTGTTACTACCTCGTTGCCGTAATCAAAAGCCACATTACTGCGTTCGCGGGCAAGACCGCTTGTGGGGTGGCCAAAGTCCCAGAAATACCTGAATGTTTGACGTTGCACTACATCAAGCAATGCGCTATCAGAAAGGTTTTTAATAATGCCTACCGGCTTAATCCCTGTTTCTGTAGATACGGCTTTTTTCTTTTGCGCACTTGCACATAAAAAAGCGGCAATAAATGCCAATGTAAAGAAGACGTTTTTCATGATGTTATGCAGAGATAAATGCGTTTACAAATCTCTATATAATTTAACAACAAAAGCCACCATAGGGTGGCTTTTGTTTAAGTACAAATAGTAATTAATATCCAGGATTTTGTTTCAAACGGCCTCCGCTCAAATCAATTTGTTGCTGAGGTATCGGGAATAATGCCCTTGTCGAGCTCCATGTTTTGCCATCTGCAGCAAACGCAGCAGCAGCAGTACCTGGCTGTACCGCATCCTGACGAACAAGGTCAAAGAAACGGTCATGCTCTTCTGCCATTTCTATACGGTGCTCATGCCAGATCGTATTCAAAGTAATACCACCAGAAGGCGTTGGGGACAAGCCTGCACGTGTACGCAATGCGGCAATATCGCTGGCAGCCTCACCAGATTTACCTAACTGGAACGCAGCTTCGGCATGGATCAGCAACACTTCGCCATAACGGATAATGCGTAGCTGTTTTGGCAGGTGGTCTGTATTACCACCGCAATTTCGTTCCTGCGTACGGCTATGATATGCCTTATAGCTATAGGTAGAGTTTTGAACAGAATCTTGTCCAGGTATGCGGAAACCGTCGAATAAAACAGTACCTGTAGGTTGGATGAAGATGATGGTACCTGCTTTACGGGTATCATTAGCTTCATAAGCATTAACTAAACTTTGTGATGGATTATTGAAACCAAAACCCAAATCAGACCAGCCGAATTTACCACCGGCACGCGGGCCCTGTGATACTACATAAAGGTTGGGACCAGCGCTGCAATCCTGGTTTACGCCAGCCTGGATTTCAAAAATTGATTCTGAGTTATTGATACCGCCATCGCCGTTAACCGCATTCTCACGCCAGATAAGGGCATAGTTTTTAACCAACGAATATTTACCGCCTGATATCACAGCCTGTGAAAGATCGTAAGCTTTTTGATAGTCTTTGCGGTACAGGTAAACTTTAGCCTCTAATGCCTGTGCTGCACTTTTAGTTGCACGGCCTACATCTGTTTGGCCTTTATCCGGCAGATTGGCAACTGCAAAATCAAGGTCGCTGATGACTTGGGCATATATAGCATCGGCAGTAGCGCGGGTTTGGAACTCATCGTTATTTGCTTCGCTTGCTGCCGGTACACGGTTAAGCAACGGAACACCTCCGAATAAACGCACGAGGTTAAAATAGAATAACCCTCTTAAAAAACGAGCTTCGCCTATCAGCTTGTTTTTTGTGGCAACATCAAACTGGGCATTTTGCAAAACCCCGATTGCCTGGTTTGCCCGGCCTACGCCTTGATAGTAGCCACTCCACAGGTTATTTGCTACTCCGTTTGTTGATGTAGCTTGCAGTTTATCAATCTGGTCTGCGTCACCAAAATCTGAGGGTGTACTTCCTTTATCTGCATCATCAGAGGCAATGTCTGTTGCTACTACAAACTGGAAACTGTCGATATCCGGATCAAAACCACCTATATAAAATACATTGTAAATACCGGTAACCAGGTTTGCTGCCTGTGTTGGGTCGGTAATAATCTGGCCTTGGGTAACCTGCCCTTGCGGCGGTACATCAAGGTAATTTTTGCAGGCGGTAAAAGTCATTGAAACCAATGCAACAGCTACGCCCGCAGCTGCAATTTTTATGTTAAATTTCTTTTTCATGATCTCAAGCTTTTTAGAATTGAACATTTACACCGAACGAAAAGGTGCGGGCTACCGGATAAACTGATTGATCTACCCCCTGGGCCAATATACCAGATGATGAAACCACGTTAACCAAGCCATTAGCAGTGTTATTGGTGGCTGGTATCAACTCTGGTGATATGCCTTTGTACTTGGTAATGGTAAACAGGTTTTGTGCAGTTGCAAAAATGCGCAGCCTTGAAATATATAATCTTTTTAAAGCATTTGCGGGAATAGTGTAACCTAAAGTAAGATTGTTCATTCTTACAAATGAGCCCGATTGAATAAAGTAAGTTGACGGTGGCGTGTTTGATGTAATTACATTAGGATCTGTGGTTGATGGCCTTGCTGTAGTAAAGCGGCTATCGGCATAATCTGATGTTATATTGTCGCGCAGGTCAGATCGTGCGTTGCTGTTACCGTTGTAAATCTTGTTACCAAAATTGTAATACAAATCGGCGCTCAGGTCAAAGCTGGTATAGGTAAAACCAAGGTTAAAACCACCATAATATTTAGGCTGGTATGAGCCTGCATAAATACGGTCATTGGCATCAATTTTACCATCGCCATTAACATCAGCATAGCGTAAGCCACCTACGTGGTTTGCCTCACCAAAGGTATTAGGTGGTGCAGCATTAACCTCTGCCTGGTTTTGGAAAACCCCTACAGCCTTTAATACATAATAGCTTGCTATTGGCTGGCCATTATCGGTACGGGTTACAAACTGGCCGTTAACACTACCATCCTGCAAATACTGACCGCCATTAAGCCCAATAACTTTATTAGTGTTGAAACTGAAGTTACCACCTGCATAGTAAGAAAACTTATCGTTGATTTTGTCACTCCATTTCAACCCAAACTCAAAACCTGTATTTTGAAATGAGGCCGCATTGGTTGTATAAGTATCCTCATTTGACCCTAATATAGCTGGGATAGTTACCTGGGTAAGTGCATCTTTTACCTTTTTGCGATAGTAATCAAACTCACCGGTTAAGCGGTTATTTAAAAAAGCATACTCGAAACCTAAATCTAACTGATCGGTAAGTTCCCATTTTAAGTTAGGATCTTTGATTTGCTGTATTGCTGTGCCATTTGTAAGCTGTCCATTGTAATAATAAGGCAGGTTTGAAGTAGCAGTTACAATATAAAGGCTCGACGGAATATTATCATTACCTAGCTGACCGTAGCTGGCACGTAGTTTTAAATAATTAATAACCTTTTGATCTTTCATAAAGTCCTCTTCGGTTACAACCCAGCCACCGCCTACGGTATAAAAGTTACCCCATTTTTGAGCAAACTTAGAGCTGCCGTCGCGACGGAACGATCCTGTTAACAGATACTTGCCGGCATAATCATAGTTCGCACGTGCAATTAACGACTGGCGGGTGTATTTATCACCATTGTTATCTAATGATGTTTGCAAGCTTGGATCGCCTAATGCCAGATACCACTGATCTGATATTGGAGGAACGTTCAGGCGTGTACCATTCAGATAGCTGTAGCGGAATTTCTCGCTGGTGTAACCACCCAATACTGTAACGTGATGTTTATCGAAACGGTGATCGTATGTTAAGGTGTTATCCCAGTTGAAGTTATACGCATTATCCTGCTGGATGAAAAGCGAGCTATTGTCCTGGCGCTGGTTACCGCCGCCTGTTGTAAAGGTTGAGGAATTTGCACCAAACTGGTACAGGTAGTTGCGCTGGTTATCCCAAACACCGTCAACATTAAATGCGGTGTGGAACTTAAGCGACTTTACAATGTCGTAATCTAAAGCAACGTTGCCTTGTACGCGGTTAGCACCTGTAAAGTTGTTTGCCTTGTCTAATTGTAACAGCGGGTTACCAACGTTACCCCAAGCCGATGTATTACCGTAACGGCCGTCATCTGCCTGGCCAATTACAATTGGCGCAGCCCTGTAAACGTTACCGAAGATGCTGGATGCCGTAATCGGGTTTTCTATTGAGCGGGTTAATGATAACTGTTCGCTGAATTTTAATTTCTTAGTGATGTTTACGTCATTGTTTGCACGTAACGTAAAACGTGAGAAATCATTGGTTTTAGCAATACCCTGATCATCCAGGTAACTGGCGCTTACAAAATAGGTATTGTTGTCGCCGCCTCCAGATAATGAAACGTTGTGATTCATGGTGAAACCCTTGCGTAAAACAACATCCCACCAGTTGGTGGTGCCGCCATAAGTTAACGGCGCACTATTTGCCGCAAGCGCACTTGGGTTTACATCAGTTTCATAAGAAAGATACTGATCGCGGTTGGCCATTTTAATGGTATTAGCTGCTTCGCGGAAACCAAAGTTGGCATCGTAGCTAACAGAAGGCGGCCCCTTTTTACCCTTTTTGGTAGTGATGATCACCACACCGTTTGCACCACGCACACCATAAATAGCGGCAGATGCATCTTTTAATACATCGACGCTTAATATGTCGGCGTTGTTAATGTTACGGATATCATTGGTTAAAACCCCGTCAACTACATAAAGAGGGTTTGCACCGCCAAGTATAGAGCCTGTACCACGGATACGTAATTGTGGAGCCGAGTTTGGCTGCCCCGAAGAAAGTACCTGCACACCTGATACCCTGCCCTGTAATGCCTGGGTAGGCGTTTGTACCGGCTGCTTGGCTAATTGTTCGCCGCTTACGTTACCGATAGATCCAGTAACATCGCGTTTACGCTGCACGCCGTAACCCACCACAACTACCTGCTGTAATTCTTTGGCCTGCGGTGCAAGTTTTACGTTTATTGCTGTTTGTCCGTTAAGCGGAACCTCTTGAGACGCATATCCAACATAGGTAAAAACCAATGTTGCCGTGCCCGGTGCACTTAGTGTAAACGCGCCGTTTACATCTGTTTGAGTGCCTGCGGTAGTACCTTTAATAGTTACAGTAACGCCGATGAGGGTTTCGCCACTGGTGGCATCTGTAACATTACCTTTAACAGTAACATTTTGTGCAAATGCTGCTGAAGTAAAAAAAAGAAACAAAAGTACATACCCTGTGAAAGTAAGGATTCTATTCATAAATGAAATGTTAGGGTGTATGGATGGAATGAGCAACAACCTTTAGGTGTGGTTGTTTGCTTAGGTTTTGTTAAAATTTACGGATTTTACCTTAAACAAGTACTATATGTATGATATACTGCGATTTATACTGATTTGTTTTAAGCATAATTTTTTAGATAAAAGCATTTACCTATGGGTTAAAAAAATCAGGCATACTAAGACTTAAAAGAAAATAATCGCTTGCAGAGACTATACATACCTTAAAATGTCGCCTCAGCGCAGGCGATAATTGCAGGCTACACGAGGAAACATAAAAATGCTGTCCATAAACAACATTATGCCTGTAGTGCATTAATATAAGCTATTTTTAAATGTGACATCGGGCTTGTTGTGGCAGGCACAGGTAGTGCTAAATTATGAACGGCGGTACTTTCTTTTTGGAGAAAAAAAGAAAGTACATGACTTATATTAATTTCATCGAGATATGAGATGCTGAAACGAGTTCAGCATGACAATAACAAACAAAAAAAGCCCTTTTTGAAGGGCTTCATATTATTCTGCTAATTGAACTTTCGCTTTTTTAGGTGCAACTGGCTGCGGCACTTTTACATAGTAGCCAGTTCCATCATATACCCTTTTGCGCGGATGTTCTTTGCAGGCATCGCTGCAACAACCTTCCATTTGCCAGCCGCATTCGTCACACTGAGTGAAATGCTCGTTACACTCGGGATTAGCACAATTGATCATTTTCTCGGTTTTTTTGCCACAGTTAAAACAAGTGGAAACAGTAACCGGATTCACACTGTTAACATCTACCGCCAAACGGTTATCAAACACATAGCACTTGCCTTCAAAATCTTCTCCTCCTGCTTCCTTGCCGTATTTAATGATGCCACCATGCAATTGGTAAACGTTTTCAAAACCTTCGTGCAATAGCAAAGCCGAAGCCTTTTCGCATTTGATACCGCCTGTACAGTACGTCAGGATTTTTTTATCCTTATACTTAGCCAACTCATTAATCTTTGAAGGGAAATCGCGGAAGTTTTCTATAT
The DNA here is from genome assembly GCF_028736115.1 of Mucilaginibacter sp. KACC 22063. Lineage (NCBI taxonomy): Bacteria > Pseudomonadati > Bacteroidota > Sphingobacteriia > Sphingobacteriales > Sphingobacteriaceae > Mucilaginibacter > Mucilaginibacter florum. Next base: position 4,229,954 of record NZ_CP117877.1, read on the forward strand.
CAAGGGTTACGGCATTTTTAAATCGGCCTAAAGAATGCTCGTAGTTAGAACGCACATCAAGTATCACCACATCCTCATCATCTTTCATGGCCAGAAACTCCTGTGGTTCCAGGTGCTTGCCGGTTTTAACCTGCGGGTTAATCATCTGAGGGTCGCGTAAGCCCGAATGCACAATTTCGCTTTTGTAACGCACATGCATTTTTACAAACGAAGGCTCGTCTACATTATCGATCTTGAACTCCGTTTTGGCAAAGCGCTCATCGGCATGTACGGCATCCATATAGGCTTTACATGCCTCAGGCGTGCCAGATACAGTTCCGTTAAGGCCTTCATCGGCAACAATGATTCGACCGGTTAAGCCAAGGCTTTTACAAAATTTAAGATGGTCTGCGGCAAATTGCTCCGCATCTGCTATTGTTGAATAACAATAGTACAAAAGGGTTTGGTACTTCTTCATAAAATCATCGATGCTGCTGCAAACAGCGTTAAATGAGCTACAAAGATACAAAATTTCCCTTTTAGTAAAATAACTGTTAAGCTATGTAAGGCACTATTTTATACCATAAAATATCCTGAAGGCATTGATCAGCTTATGTGAATCATTAAAGGCAAAGCCATAATCAACACGGAAGAAGAAACGCTTTACGCCTACATAAAACTCCGAATAATTACGATGATATTGCTGCTCGGTCAAATAATTACCGCCGATAATTTCTTCAAGTTTAAGCTTTCTCAACAGCGGAATGTTGCCAAATAATGAGCCGGTGAAATTATGCTCATAGTGTGCTTCTAAAAATGCCTTGCTGGTGCTGTAATCATAAAAAGGCAGGAAGTGGAAGCTGCCTATGGTTGGATCAAACACAGTACCCTGGTTGCCCTGGAAATGGTTGTAATCCATAAAGTACAGTGATTTCCTGTTGAAGAATGCACCACCTGTTACTTTAAACGCCGAATAGCCCATGGTACCCAATGATACGTGGTCATCAAAAATATCTACCGAACCAAAATCATAATTTACATCAGAACCAAAGGCATTGATCCCTTTACGGTAATTTACACGGATTTTAGGATACTTCGATGGTTCGAGATACCTGCCATCCGGACGTGTGGTGTACCGCTGGTCAAATGTAAACGTCAGTGATGTACGTAAACTCAACGCCTGGTTTTGCGGAAATAATGAATTTGGTGTTTCGGGCGCATCAGGCGTTAAAGGATTATTTGATGTATAATGCTTGTTTTTATCGTCAAATATGTGATTGAACGAAGTATTGTAAAGCTGCTCACGGTCTGCGTATGACAACTGTGCATAAAGCAAGATGCCGTTGGCCAGTTCGCGCTGATAACCTACCAGACCAAATTTAGAGCGGTAATATTTTACGAAGTTGTTTTCGCTAAGCAAACTGCTTAAGGTGTTAAAGAAAAGCGAACGCGTACCGACGTTGCTTAAATCAAGCACATCAGTACCAAAGGTTCCATACCAATAGCCTTGTTTAAGCGGGTTGTAGCTGTAAGTAATATGCACATTGGCATTAAACATTTTATTACCGAAGCCATAGCGCACCGCCGGTGTAACCGTAAGCGATTGATTATTGGCATAAAAATGAGTAAATGCAGTTTTTAAGTTTAAACCCCAACCTTCAACCGTATTGTAAAACAGGGTTTGATTGAATGGATATACATAATAGCTCCTTGCGTTATGCCTGTCGGTATGGCCATAGCCAAAAACAAGATAAGGCAACGGCAAAAATTTATTCTTAGCATTTTCTAACGAATCCTGATATTCAACCGATTGCCTAATGACGTTTATACTATCTTTACGATGATAATCCCTTGCTTCCTGTGCTGTAAGTGGCACAGGCCGCGTAACGTCCCAATAGCTGTTATCTTTTTTATTGGCAGCAGTATCTATCCGCATTACCTCACCGGTAAAGAAGTGCTCAGGAAATTGCGGGTTGATCTTGTAGTTATTATAAATAGCCGCGTAATAACCATCAAATTTAAAGCCCAGTACATTGCCGTTAAAGGTATATTGTACTGATACCGGCAGCCATTTATTATCTTCAATAGGAATATACTGCTGGCTGATGCTCAGTGTATCAACCAGGTTAAGGTTGTCCTGTTTGGTAAGTTTCAGGTCAACGCTGTATAAACGCCATTCGCCATCAATAATATAAATGTATCCCCTGTAAACCGGGTCATGTTCACGGCGCGGAATCACTTCGATTTTGTCAATAGTACGTCCATTTTCAACCGATACACCCGCCAGTTTATAATGGTAATAGCGCATGGCATTATCAGCTATAGGCGAAATAAACTCACGCGCACTTAAACCCTCTATCTCAAATAAGTTGTTGTAAAAATTAACCTGCAGGTCTGATGCCTTGTTGTAGCTGAATGCCGTATTTTGACCTGCAATGCGCGAGGCAATCATTACCTCTTTTACTTTATCGGGCCTTTGAAAATTAAATTCAGACAGAGATTCTGACTGGTATAATATGCCTTTTCTGCTGGTATCCAATTCCAATGCACGGGCTACATCGCGCCCCATTAGCTTTTTAGGCGCACTTATTAGTTTTTGTACACCCTTTACGTATACCGCACAGGAATAACCTTTTACCTCTTCCAGGTAAAATTTGCGTTTGGCAATTACCTGCTTCATGATCGTATCGGCAGGTCCGCGCTTACGGGATACCACATTTACCTGTTTCGGCTTAAACACCTCGGGTTCAAGCTGTACGTTTACCTCAGTGTTTTGGCTTTTAATGGTTACCTTCTCTATGTGTTCTACATAGCCAACAAAGCGGTAAATAACATCATAAGTACCCGGTGAAAGTTTAAACTGATAAAAACCCTCTTCATTGGCTGTACTGCCGTAAGTAGAGTTACGGATATAAACAGATGTAAAGCCAATAGGATTACCTTGCTTATCGGTGGTTTTTCCAGACAGCGTATAGGTTTGGGCATATCCCCATACCGATATCAGCAACAATGTTAAAAAGAGTAATGATTTCTTCATGCAATACTGATAATAGGTTTAAAGCGTGAAAATGTTTTAGTTAAGTGTCAAATATTTAATACAGCGGTACTTTATACTTTTTAAAGGGCTTGTAATTGCTTATTTTTGACATCTTACAATAATTAAGCGATGTACGATACACTGAAACCTGTACTGCAGCAAGAACTTGCACAAATAGAAGAAGCCGGGCTTTACAAACGCGAACGGATCATCATTTCACCACAGGGAGCCGATATCGAGGTTCAGGGTGGCAAAGAAGTGATTAACTTTTGCGCCAATAACTACCTGGGCTTATCATCGAACCCCAAAGTGATTGAGGCTGCTAAGGAAGCCATTGACTCGCATGGGTACGGATTATCATCAGTGCGTTTTATTTGCGGCACGCAGGATATCCACAAAGAGCTGGAGAAAAAGCTGGCAGAGTTTCTGGGTACAGAAGATACCATTTTGTATGCAGCTGCTTTTGATGCTAACGGCGGTGTATTTGAACCATTGTTTAATGAGCAGGATGCTATTATCTCTGACGAGTTAAACCACGCTTCTATTATTGATGGTGTACGTTTATGCAAAGCACAACGCCATCGTTATAAACATGATGATATGGCTGACCTGGAAGAAAAGCTGAAAGCTACACAGGATCTTCGTCACCGTATTATTGTAACCGACGGCGCATTCTCAATGGATGGTACCATTGCACAATTAGATAAAATTTGCGACTTAGCTGATAAATACAAAGCATTGGTCATGATCGACGAAAGCCACTGCTCTGGCTTTATGGGCAAAACAGGCCGCGGTACACATGAGCACCACAACGTGATGGGCCGTATCGATATCATCACCGGTACTTTAGGTAAAGCATTAGGTGGTGCATCTGGTGGTTTTACATCGGGCCGTAAAGAAATTATTGATATGCTGCGCCAGCGTTCGCGCCCATATTTATTTTCAAACACTTTGGCACCTTCAATTGCAGGTGCCTCCATCAAAGTACTGGATATGCTGAGCGAAACTACCGACCTGCGCGATAAGCTGGAGCGTAATACGCAGTATTTCCGTGAGAAAATGACCGCAGCAGGTTTCGATATAAAACCGGGCGTGCACCCTATTGTGCCGGTTATGCTTTATGATGCTAAACTTGCACAGCAGTTTGCCGCTAAAATGCTTGAAGAAGGGATTTATGTGATCGGTTTTTATTACCCGGTTGTTCCGCAAGGCAAAGCACGTATCCGCGTACAGATCTCAGCAGCGCATGATACCGAACATTTAGACAAAGCAATTGCAGCCTTTACTAAAGTGGGCAAAGAGCTGGGCGTAATTAAATAATACGTATGCTTTAATTATATTTGTACGTATAGTTAAAAGATCATGGCAACATCGAAACTGACATTAAGTATAGAAACTGATACCATAGAGCAAGCCAAGCAATATGCAAAAAAGCAGCATACCAGCTTGTCGAAACTAATTCAGGGATATTTACAAAGTGTTGCCAGGGATAACAAAAAAGGTACTGATCCGCTGCTTAACAAAATTAAAGAAGCAGAAATTTCTGATACAGTAAAATCGCTTACAGGTATTATTAAAGTGCCTGACAATTTTGATACTGACAGCGCAAAGGATCAATACATGAAAGAGAAATATGGCTTATAAAAAATTGTTTATCGACAGCGATATCCTTTTGGATTTGCTGTTGGAACGAGAGCCATATGTTCATTTTACAAAGTACCTGCTATCTGAATACAGTAAGTATGGTTTGGTGCTTACAACGTCGGCATTGGTTATGGCAAATATTAATTATGTAATAACCGGCAGGATTGGAAAAGCACAGGCGAAAAAGAGTTTAAGTGCTTTACTCGAAATATTGGATGTGCTGCCTTTTGAAGCAGAGGCTTTTAAATCAGCCTTAGATAGCAAGTTTGGTGACATTGAAGATGGCATACAACACTTTATAGCACTTAAAAACAACTGTGATGTTATTATCACAAGAAATTTGAAAGATTATAAGCACTCGGCATTACCGGTTTTAACGGCCGAGCAACTTTTAAAGACGATAATATAATGCAACAACAAATAGATCAATACACCGCAGAGATTAATGCTTTTAGCCCGGCAAATGCCGACGAGCTTGAAGCATTCCGCATAAAGTATTTAGGCACCAAAGGATTGATCAAAGATTTATTTGAGCAGTTTAAAAGTGTAGGACCCGAAGAAAAGCGCACTTATGGTAAGGTGCTTAACCAGTTTAAGCAAATGGCCGAAGCTAAGTACACTGAACTTAAAGAGCAATTTGACTCGCAAACGGTAAGCACAAAATCAGACATTGATCTAACCTTGCCTGGCAGCGGGCTTGAAGTTGGTTCACGCCATCCGCTTTCTTTAGTACAAAGCGAGATCGTCGATATCTTTAAACGCCTGGGCTTCGTAGTAGCCGAAGGCCCAGAGATTGAAGATGACTGGCATAACTTCTCGGCGCTTAACTTCCCGGACGAGCACCCTGCCCGCGATATGCAGGATACCTTCTTTATTAAGAAAAACACAGGTAAGGATGACATTGCCCTGCGTACGCATACCTCATCGGTACAGGTGCGCATGATGGAGAATGGCAAACCACCGTTCCGTGCCATTATGCCAGGCCGTGTTTACCGTAACGAAGCTATTTCGGCACGTGCACATTGTTTCTTCCACCAGGTAGAGGGTTTATACGTTGACGAGAACGTTTCATTTGCCGACTTAAAGCAGACTTTATATCACTTTGTGCAGGAGCTTTACGGCGAAGGTACCAAGGTGCGTTTTCGCCCTTCGTACTTCCCGTTTACCGAGCCCTCAGCAGAGATGGATATTTCATGTACCATTTGTAAGGGCGCTGGCTGTAACATGTGTAAGCATACCGGCTGGGTAGAAATTTTAGGCTGCGGTATGGTTGACCCTAACGTTCTGGAAAACTGTGGCATCGACAGCGCTAAATACACAGGCTTTGCTTTTGGTATGGGTGTTGAGCGTATTGCCAACCTTAAATATGTGATCCGCGACTTGCGCTTGTTCTCAGAAAACGACGTACGCTTCCTGAAACAGTTTAAAACAGAAATGATATGAGGTTTAAGTTAGGTGTATTGCTGTTGATGATGGTGGGTTTGTTATCGTGCGGTAAAGGCGATACATCTGGCATACCTTATGTAGCTGTAAATTTTCAGGGCCAGTTATCTGACCCTAATCTCAGCAGACTGAACAGTATAGGTGGTTCGGTAGTAGTAAACGGATATGGCGTAGCAGGCTTGGTTATATTTCATAATCCAAGCGGCGGCTTTGCCGCTTATGACCGTTGCAGCAGTTATCAGCCTGAAAAAAAATGTGCCGTAAATATTGATCCAGACCTGTCATCGCAGGCGGTTGACCCTTGCAGTGGCTCGAAGTTTGCACTTACTGACGGCTCGCCTGTAAAGGGACCGGCCAGCAAGTCTTTAAGATCATATTATGTTCAGGTTGTGAATAATAGTATTATTGTGAATAATTAGTGAATGGAAGCTGATAAAATCAAAGAAAGTATAAAGCGCGCCGCTCAGGAACTTTTCCGCAAATTCGGCTACCATAAAACCAGCGTTAATGAGATTGCCAAACGTGCTAAAATAGCCAAGGCAACCATCTACAAATACTTTGAAAGCAAAGAGGAGATACTGCATGCACTGTTGATGGATTACATCCGCGTGAGTGTGGATGAACTGATTAACAGCGATAGCCATCAACTTGATGAAGAAGCACACCTAACCAACCTTATCCTTAAAACAAGCCGCCTCTCTTACACCGTTTGTAATGAATTTATCGGCTGGGATTTCATCCGCGAATCAACCAATTCACAGGAATTTCTAAAAAATCTTTCTAACGAACTCGAAGAACTACTGCTTAGCTCATTCACCAAATTAAGCGGCATGCGCAAAATGGAAAGCTATCACCAGCGCCTGCGTTTCCTGATCAAATGCAGTAAAAGCATTGTTTTTAGCTTTGCCTTTACATCGGTAAGCGATTCTGACGTCCGTAAAAACTTCGTTTCTTTCCAAAAGGAGATCCTACCCTACTTAGTTAAAGCAGCTATTGCTGTATAAAATTTATGTCGATATTTTGAAGTTTCACATTTAATTATTTACTTTGAATTACAAAGTACTTTAAAGTGGAAGAAAAACAATTAAGAGAAGATCTGCTGTCGATCCGTTCCATGATGGAACGCTCATCAAAGTTTTTATCGCTCAGCGGCTTATCGGGTATATTAGCCGGTGTTTACGCGCTTGCAGGTGCGGCGGCAACTTATATCATCTTACACAAGCCTGCCCCTGCTGATTTTATCAGCGGACTAATGACTGCCATAGATGATCTTAATAAGATCGTATTGATCGCAATAAGTGTTCTTATTGCATCAATCATTACAGGCGTTGCGCTTACGTATCGTAAGGCTCGAAAACAGTGCATACCCATGTGGGGTAAAACAAGTCGCAATTTGCTGTTTAATATGGCTGTACCACTTATTACCGGTGGCGTATTGGTGCTGGTGCTGCTTAACAAAGGCGAGCTTAGTTTGCTGCTGCCAACTACACTTATATTTTACGGCCTTGCACTGGTAAATGCGGGCAACTTTACTTATACCGATGTTAAGTACCTGGGCTTATGCGAGATAATTATTGGCCTGATAGGGGCATGTTTTCCGGGTTATGGATTAGTTTTGTGGGCTATTGGTTTTGGCATACTGCACATTGTTTATGGCAGTGTAATGTACTTTAAATACGACCGTGAAAATACCGTTTGAAAAACTCGACAAGGCCTTTGAAAACCGCATCAGGCTGCAAATAATGAGCGTATTGGCTGTTAACGACCGTTACGATTTTAACTCGTTGAAAGAGTTGCTTAACGTAACCGACGGCAACCTGGCATCGCACTTAAAAGGACTGGAAAAAGAAGAATATATCTCCACTATTAAATCATTTGTAGGGCGAAAACCTAATACCACTTATGAAGCAACAACTAAAGGGAAAAAAGCATTTAAAGATCACCTTAATGCCCTGGAACAATTAATTAATCAACAGAAATCAAACTAAATTTTTTTATACATATACTTTGAAATACAAAGTACTTTTAATTAAACAATCATGATAACAGAACAAGAACCAAAATCGACAATCGGCCGTATTATGGAATCGGTCACTCTTAAACTTATCTTCATTACCGGACTTGTACTGGTATTACTGATCCCATCATTCCTGGTACAAAACCTAATTCAGGAACGCGCCGGCCGCCAGCAGGAAATGGAAACCGATGTATCTGATAAATGGTCGGGGAAACAGCTGGTTGCCGGCCCTGTATTGGTAATGCCATACAAGCGCATTTATAAAGAAAACGAGGGTACAGCGAAAGAAGTAACCAAAACCAGTACAGAGTACTTATATGTATTGCCAGACGACTTGCACATCAGTTCGGGCTTAAACGTTGAAACCCTGCACCGCGGCATATTCAATACAACGGTTTATAATACCCGCATTGATATTAAAGGCAATTTCCCGAAAGCCGACCTGGAAAAGGCAGGTATCACAGCCGATCAGCTGATCCCTGAAAAAGCTATTGTTACATTTAATATATCAGATCTTAAAGGATTAAAAACTAATCCTGTAGTGAATTTAGCAGGCAAATCTTTTGCAGTTGAACCTGCACTGAATAATGCATCAGCATTTAATAACGGCTTGCAGGCATGGACAAATATCACTGGCCTAACCGATAAAGACCTCCCTTTCAATTTTACACTTGATTTAAAAGGCAGCCAGGAACTCAATTTTGTGCACCTTGGGAAAACTACTACAGTAGACGTGAAAAGCAACTGGGCCAGCCCAAGCTTTACCGGCCGCTACTTACCCGATAGCCGCAAAATTGACAAGAATGGCTTTACAGCCAAATGGCGTATGCTATACTACAACAGGCCGTTTCCGCAGCAATGGACCATGAATGATAGCCTTTTGAATAGCATGAGCAAGCACGAGGAAGCCATATTCGGTGTTAAGCTGCGCATACCTGTAGACCAGTACCAGCAAACTACACGCACAAGCAAATACGCTATACTCATCATCATCCTTACATTTATATCACTATTTTTAACAGAACTTATCGGCAAGCAAAAGGTACACGTATTTAATTACGCGCTTATTGGCGCAGCAATGATTATCTTCTATGTGTTGCTGCTTTCCTTTTCAGAACAGATCGGTTATATGTGGGCCTATCTTGTTGCATCTATAGCCACCATCGCGCTTATTTCGTTGTTTATATCATCATTACTGCACAACAAAAAAGCGGCGCTCCTATTCGCCTTCATCCTGTCCTTATTCTACACTTTTATTTACATCATTATTCAGTTGGAAGACCTTGCTTTACTGGTAGGCAGTGTATTATTATTCATCATTATAGCGGTATTAATGTACTTCTCCAGAAAGATTAACTGGGATAGATATTAAGATAGACATGGCACTACAGCAGCATAAAAAATACTGAAAAACTGGTATAGGATTGATAAATGTATGGTTTCTATCTTTGGCTTCCCCCTTTTTAAGCGACTATAGCACACGCTATTATAGCCAGTAAAATCTATTTATTTAATAATTCAATCCTATCTAAAATGAAAAAACGTTTAATTTTTATGCTGCTTCCCATGGCTATTGTTGTTAGTGCTTCAGCACAAACAAAGCCGAAAAACAAGGTGACGCCAAAGGCAAAAACTACGCAGAAAGCAACAACTTATTCAAAGCCTGCCAGTACAGAAAGATCAACCAGTGTAAGAGCATTCAGCAAAGGCGATAACCTGCTGAATATTGGCATTGGTATTGGCAGCCCTTTCTTTGGCTCAGGCTATTCATCCTCATTACCTGTAAATCCAAGTGTATCTTATGAAAAAGGCATTACTAATGAGATAAGTGTGGGCGGCCAGGTGGCATTTGCCAGCTCTAAATACAAGGTAAACTTTCCGGGTGGAAACTACAGCTTTAAAGAAAACGCCATTTATATAGGCGCCCGCGGTTCATACCACTTTAATGAATTGCTTGAGCTCGACCCAAAATTTGATATTTATGGAGGCGCAAGCTTAGGATATGTAATCGTAAACGTAAAAGATAATCAAGGCTATAGCGGCTCTACCGGCAGCGGTGTTGGCTTCGGCTTATTTGCCGGCGGCAAATATTATTTCGCAAATAACACAGCCGTATTTGCAGAATTAGGCTACCAAAGCCTTGCAGTACTAAATGTTGGCATTGCCTTTAAACTTTAATTTTTATCTGAAACTACCCATATGAAAACATCCCTAAAATTACCTGCATTCTTAATGCTTTTTGTGTTAGCGTTTGCAGCTTGTAAGAAAGACAAAAAAGACGACAACACGCCTACCGGTCCGCTTGGCCCAAATTATCCGCAGGCGCTAAATAATATTGTAACGCCTGCTATTATCGATAGCCTGAAGAAGAATGGCATGGTGATCAACAGCGGCCTAACACCGCCAAGCATTAACGGGATATATTTATTCAGCCCGGCTTATTGCACTTTTGACAATTCTGGCGATAACCGCAAAGGCTATATTTTTGATGATTACAAACTTCAGTTTCAAAATCAGAATAGCACCCAATACACTGTTAACCTGGCTTATAAAGATGTACAGTCTGGCGGGGATGCCGCTGCCGACAATAATGCGACTTATATAGCGGGGCAAAACAATTTGTTTACCGTGTTTGCGCAATCAAAAGGCGCAACCAAGGGCATCAACTATGTAACGCTTGATGTAATTAGCGGACAGGTAGATGCTGGTGCCATGAAAAACCTGATCTGGAGCCACTACCTGGTATCAAAAGATGCTGATCCCCTTAACATGATTATACCTGTCGGCTCAACACGAATCTTTACAGATAAAGATGGATCGTCAGATTCACAAACCACCTTTAGTGTATTGCCTAAACCAATTCAAACAGCAATTAAGTCTATGCCTATATCGGGCAGTTTTAATAAGTAGTCTGTGTTACGTAAAGCCGCCTTTTTCAGGCGGCTTTATTTTGTTAAAATATTCACTATACCAATTTGGTTTTCGGTATAAATTTTATTATGTTAGCATAGTAAAATTTACCACCTATGAGCCGCGAATTATCCGATTTTTCAATCCTGATCGATGAGGTATTCGATCTGGAAGATGTTGAAGGAACAGATTTCTGGAAATTCATCATCAACTTGTTTGCATAACCGCTTACAGCCGTTATGCTTTTTATTACAGGTTAAAATATTTGGGTAACTTTGCACCCGAATGAATAAGCCTGCGAGTAATAAATTTTTTGAAAATATCGATGTAATTGACATCGCCGAAGAAGGTAAGGGTGTTGGCAAATCAGATGATTTTGTCCTTTTTATCGACAAAGCCGTACCTGGCGATGTTGTTGATGCAGAAGTTTACCGCAAGAAGAAAAACTTTGGCGAAGCAAAGATCACAGCTTTAAAAAAAGCTTCCGAATACCGTACCGAACCGTTTTGCGAGCACTTTGGCACCTGTGGCGGCTGCAAATGGCAACACATGACCTATGCTGCCCAGCTGCAGTTTAAACAAAAAACCGTTGCCGATGCACTTGGCCGTTTGGCAAAAATTGACGTGCAGGACATGCTGCCCATTGTAGGCTCGCCTGCCGACCGTTACTACCGTAACAAACTGGAATATACTTTTTCTGATAAACGCTGGCTTACCGACGGCGAAAACCGTACCGATGAAGTGATGGACATGAATGCCCTTGGTTTTCACATTCCCGGACGGTTTGACAAGATCCTCGATGTAAACCACTGCTACCTGCAGGCAGATCCATCAAACGAGTTACGCCTTAGCATCCGTGATTTTGCAAAACAAAATAACATCAGCTTTTATAACCTCAAACGCCACGAGGGTGCATTGCGCAACCTCATCATCCGCACGTCGGTTACCGGCGAGCTGATGGTGATTGTAGTGTTTGCTTACGTCAGTCAGGAAGAAATTGATAAAGTGATGAGCTTTGTTGAGGCGGGTTTCCCGGAAATCACATCATTGCTTTATATCATCAATCAGAAAAAGAACGATACCATATTTGACCAGGATGTATTAGCTTGGAAAGGCCCGCAATACATCCATGAGGCCATGAATGAGATCAGGTTCCGCATCGGGCCGAAATCATTCTATCAAACCAATGCGGTACAAGCACAACGCCTTTATGAAATTGCCCGTGATTTTGCAGGCTTTAAAGGCGACGAATTAGTATACGACCTTTACACAGGTGCCGGTACCATTGCCAACTTTATTGCAGGCAGTGTTAAGCATGTGGTAGGTGTCGAGTATGTGCCATCGGCCATTGAAGATGCCAAGATCAATTCGCAGATCAATGAGATTACTAATACCGAGTTTTATGCAGGCGACATGAAAGATGTGCTGGATGCAGAATTTGTTGCCCGCCACGGTAAACCGGATGTAATTATTACCGATCCGCCGCGCGCAGGTATGCATGCCGATGTGGTAGCACGCCTGATGGAGATAGAAGCCGAAAAAATTGTTTATGTAAGCTGCAACCCTGCCACACAAGCCCGCGATATGCTTGTTTTAAAAGAGAAGTATGACACGGTAAAAATTCAGCCGGTGGATATGTTTCCGCATACACAGCATGTGGAGAATGTGGTGTTATTACAGTTAAGAAAGTAAGAACAAGTGTCATTGCGAGCGAAGCGTGGCAATCTCTTAACTACATGATTCGAGATTGCTTCGTCATTATATTCCTCGCAATGACAGGACAAATTTATAAATGAATTGTCATGCCGAACTTGTTTCGGCATCTCACATATAGGGCATTTTTTGCCCTAAGAGACTTTGAAGCAAGTTCTCCAACGGAGTCCTACGCTCAGAATGACAAGATAAATAACAAAGTACATGAACCCTGAAGAACTATTAAACGAAGGCAATCAGCCTAAAAAAGAAAGCCCGTTAAAAAGCCTTGAGGTTGACCTGAAGCTTTTCAGCGAATCGTTGCGTGAAGTGGCCGTGGAGATAATGGTGGAAGGGCTATCAGCTTATCCGATATTTATTGCTCACCAGCATGAATTAAAGCTGGGTGAGCTGATCTTAGATAAAGCCGAACTGAACACGGAATGGAGCATCCATGCTTCAACGCTGGAAGAATTTGTAGAGCGTGGTATTGTAAAAAAGGAGCTTAAACAACGCTTTATTGATAACTATAAAAACGCGCACGATTTTATGTGTGTGTTTGTGGTAGTGCCCGAAGGCGCAAACTTTGTATTTTTTCCTTATAACAAAGAATAATTGGTAGTTTAGCTACGCATAAACAGCACACAGGTTATGTCTGATAAAAAGCTGCTCATTTTAAATCCGCAACAGATACAGCAAAAGATAGATCGTATTGCTTACCAGATACTGGAAGATAATTTCGAGGAAGAAGAAATTGTGATTGCCGGTATTTTGCCGCAGGGCAGCAATATTGCAGTAAGGCTAAAAGCCATATTGGATAACATTGCGCCGTTTAAAAGCAAAATGATTAATATAGAGCTTGATAAGCATGGCAGCAGCCTTCAGTTTAAACTGGATACCGCTATTGAAGAGTGCACCAATAAAGTAGTGATTTTGGTAGATGACGTTTTAAACAGCGGCAAAACACTTGCTTACGGCTTTGGTGTATTTTTAGACGTTCCGCTCAAAAAACTGCGCACGGTAGTACTGGTTGACCGTAACCACAAAAGCTTCCCGGTAAGTACAGATTATTCAGGCATTGCTTTATCCACCTTGTTGAATGAGCATGTAGCCGTGATATTATCTGAGAATGGCGAAAACGATGCGGTTTATCTGGGCTGATTAACTGTTTAGCACAATATCACTCAGATATTCTGTGCTGATGCTTAACCCATCAGCTACAATATTAGCCTGATAGTAGAATGGCTCGCGTTCGGCAAGTTTTTCAGTAATAAATTTTACCAGTTCGTCGCCATGCTTGCCATGCAACAATGGGCGTTCTTCTTTACCATGTTCTAAACGTTGGGCAAGCGTTTTAGGGTTAAGCTGTATATAAATTACTTTCCCATTGGCTTTCATCCACTCCATATTGTCGAAATAGCAAGGCAGCCCCCCGCCCGTAGATACAATGCAATTTTCAGGATAGTTGGCATTCCTCATCACTTCCGATTCGCGCTCCCTGAACTTATCCTGCCCGTACTTTGTAAAATACTGGGCAATGGTCATGGATTCCTGCCACTCGAAAAGCTCGTCTAGATCGATAAAACGATAATTCAACTTGGACGCTAACCTGCGACCAATGGTGGTTTTACCCGAACCCATAAATCCTACTAAAAATATTCTCATTTACTGCTGGCGTAGGTACTTTTTAACAATGTCGTCATATTTAGGCAGACTATGGTAGTGCCACTTGGCAATTACGGTTCCGCCTTTCATCAGCATAATACCGGGGTTTGACCTTACCATTGATTTTAACGGAACGCCGTCGGCATAAAATATCTCCGATACCAGGTGATGTTTCTTTGCAAAAGCCGTAGCATCCGGTGCCGAATTTGAGGTAAGGAACACCGTACGGATGTTGTAATTATCAGTCAGGTTTACCGCCAGCGCGTTAATGCGGTTAATAGCAGCCTCGTTAGTATGCTGAAGATCGTAGGCCACAATAATCAGGTTATAGAACGGATTAGCCAATAGTTCCTGTGTGTAGTTATTTCCCTGTGCATCCTGAATTGACAGATCGGGGATCTTGGGTGTAAATCCTTTTTTAACTAACCTCGACTCAGGGTTGCCCACCACCTGCCAGTTACTATCTTTCCAGATACCGGTTTTAAGATATTCCTTATCCGTCATGGTTTTAGCTTCGCCAGTCTTTTTGTTTTTAAGCTGATAAGTCAGCTCAAATTCATCGGGCTTGGCACCAGGCGGCGTAACCATTTCCTGCGGAATGTTAGCGCCAACTTTGTAAGGAAGAAAATCAAGCACGGGTAAAAAGTTATAAGTATACAGCCCTACCCCGAAAGATAGTACAATAGCTACAACAAGCAAGCTGTTTTCTACAGATTTGCTAAATACCGGCTTAATTAAGTCGCGGTTGTAAAACAGTACTAATACTAACAGCAGCAATACCAAGTCTTTACTGAACGACTGCCAAGGGGTAAGCGGAATAGCATCACCAAAGCAACCGCAGGTTTGTACCACTTTAAAAAACGCAGAATAAAATGTAAGAAAGGCAAAGAAAATGATCAGCAATAGTAGCCCCCATGCAATGGTTTTAACCCTTGTTCCAATAAGCAATGCAAAACCCAGCAGCATTTCAATGGCGCATAAAATAATAGCCAGGCTAAGTGCAAGACCGTTAAAAAACGTCATGTGAAATACCTCGAAGTATTCCTGCAATTTATAGGAGAAGCCAAGCGGGTCGTTAGCTTTTATCAGTCCTGAAAATATGAACAGGAGACCTACAGCTATGCGGCAAAACCAAACTATCGCTTTTCTCATTTTACGCCCAGTTTAATCAGTGCAAAAACCGAATAGTTCAACATATCCTGATAGTTAGCCTTCACACCTTCAGAAGCTACCGTTTGCCCCTGGTTGTCTTCTATCTGTTTTACACGCAGTATTTTCATCAGTATCAGGTCTGTTAAAGAGCTGATACGCATATCGCGCCATGCCTCGCCATAATCATGGTTCTTAGCAAACATCAGGTCTTTTGTCTCTTTTGCTTTCTCCTCAAACTGTTGGGCAACCACATCGGCATCCAGTTCAAGCGGCAGGCTGGTATTCACGGCATCAAGCTGCATCATGGCAATAATACAGTAGTTTACAATACCGATATATTCACCTGTAATATCATCGCCCACTTTTGATATCTTTTTCTCTTCAAGCGTGCGTATACGCTGTGCCTTTATAAATATTTGATCGGTGATTGACTGCGGCCTTAATATGCGCCATGCTGTGCCGTAATCACGCGTTTTTTTTAAGAAAAGTGTTCTGCAGGTATTTATAACCGCGTCGTATTCTGCTGATGTATTATTCAAGGTTATGCTGTTTTATTTCGGTTATCCGGCGGTGCAGAGGCCCTGCCTCATCTTGCGCTCCTTTAAAAAGAAGTTTCGCCATTTGGAATATAACGTTATGCGTATAACAATGTAATTTTACCACATAAATTTTACAACGTTATTAAGTGGTTAAAGATACAGTTTTTCATAAAAAGACAACCCTTAACGCCGGCGGAAAGCTGATAGACCTGAGCACCCCAAAGGTAATGGGCATCATCAACCTTACCCCCGATTCGTTTTATAGTGAAAGCCGTAAACCGGCTACAGATGATGCTGTAAAACAGGCTGAACAAATGATAAGCAAAGGGGCAACATTTTTTGATCTGGGTGCCTACTCGTCACGCCCGGGAGCAGAGGATATTTCTGTTCAGGAAGAAATGGACCGGCTGCTACCCGTTGTAGAAGCCATAAGCACAGCACTGCCCGATGCCATTTTATCAATAGATACCTTTCGTTCGGCGGTCGCCGAAGCAGCAATTAAAGCCGGTGCGCATATCATTAATGATATTGGCGGCGGCACTTTAGACGAGCAAATGTTTGCCACCGTTGCCCGCCTACAGGTGCCTTACATTTTGATGCACATGAAAGGCACGCCACAAAACATGGTGCAGCATGCACAATACGAAGATGTGTTCCAGGAAGTATTTAATGATCTTGAAGCAAAATATTTCCAATTGAAAAAGCTGGGCTTACATGATGTGATATTGGATCCCGGTTTCGGTTTTGCAAAAAAGGCTGAGCATAGCTATGCCTTGCTTAACCGACTGCAAGACTTTAATATCCTTGGGCTTCCTGTTCTGGTGGGTGTATCGCGCAAGCGCATGATCTACAACCTTACGGGCGGCGCAGCAGCCGATGCGCTTAACGGAACCACAGTAGTTAATACCATAGCACTGATGAAAGGCGCAAACATTTTAAGAGTACATGATGTAAAAGAAGCTATAGAGGCTGTTAATATTACAGCAACAATAGGATAATAAATTCTTTACATTATGGACTATTTACTTTATCAAATCTTCGGTGAAGGAAAAGACCTGAATACCTTGCAAATGTGCAGCCGTGCATTTGTAGTCTTCTTTATTGCTTTAGTGCTGGTCCGTATATCCGGCCGCCGAACGTTCGGTAAGCGTTCGGCATTTGACAACACGCTCGCTATTATACTTGGCGCTATATTAAGCCGTGCCATTGTAGGCGCATCGCCATTTATACCCACCGTTGCGGCAAGCCTGATGCTGGTAGGCATACATCGGCTATTAGCCTGGTTAAGTATTAAAAGTAGTTTTATTAGCAGAATGATAAAAGGGAATGCCATACCGCTTTACAAGGATGGTAAGCTTGACCATGTACACCTCACCAGAAGCCTGATGAGCGAGGATGACCTATTAAGCGATGTTCGGCATATTGGCAATGTGAACCGCCTGGAAGATGTGAACGAAATTTATATGGAAACCAGCGGCGAGGTAAGCGTAATTAAGAAGACCAAAGATTGATCTACCAATTTTTGTTGAGCATAGCTACTATATTTAAAAGATCGCGGCGGTCCTGTTTAGGTTCACAATATTTAACTTAATAGTCGGAAGCATGGTAATATAAATGCCGCGGCTTTCCGGCAAGTTAATCAATTCATGTATTGAAGTATGCTGTCTACATACTCGCGGTTATTGGCCAGGCGGGGTACCTTATGCTGGCCGCCAATTTTCCCTCTTTGTTTCATCCATTTAAAAAAGGTACCCTGCGGTGCCATGTGTACAACCGGCTTTACCAAGGCCATATCTTTAAACCGCTTGGCATCGTAGTCAGAGTTGATTCTTCGCAGCGTCTCGTCAAGCAGGTCAACAAAACGGTCAAACTCGGCAGGTTTTTGCTCAAACTCAATGATCCATTCGTGGCCTCCTGCCTTATTATCCGAGAAATAAACCGGGCCGGCGGTATATTCTGTTACTATGGCACCGGTTTGGCGGCAAGCTTCGTCCAATGCACGTTCGGCATTGTCAACAATTACTTCTTCGCCAAAGGCATTAATAAAATGACGTGTACGGCCTGTAATCTGTATACGGAACGGCGAAAGCGAGGTAAAGCGAATGGTATCACCGATCATATATCGCCATAAACCGGCATTTGTAGTAATGATCAATGCATAATTTTTATCCAGCTCCACTTCATCCAGTGTCAGCGTTTTGGGGTTTTCTTCGCCGATCTGGTCTAAAGGCAAGAACTCATAAAATATGCCATAATCCAGCATCAGCAGCATTTCACCGGGCTGCTCCATATCCTGTATCCCAAAAAAGCCTTCTGTCGCGTTGTAGGTTTCCAGGTAATACATCTCATCATTCGGGATCAGTTTTTTAAACTGCTCGCGGTATGGTGTAAAGTTAACTGCACCATGAAAGTAAAGCTCCAGGTTAGGCCAAACTTCAATCAGGTTACTTTTACCTGTAATTTCGAGTATCCGTTTGAAGAGCAGGATATTCCAGGTTGGCACACCGCTGATGCCGGTAACATTAACATCTTTGGTGGCAAAGGCCATCTTCTCTATCTTTTCCTCAAAGTTCTCGAGCAGGGCAATGTCCAGATCCGGCGTGCGGTAAAACTCGGCCCAAATGGGCAGGTTTTTCATAATCACGGCAGAAAGGTCGCCGAAAAAGGTATCTGTATTCAGCTGGCTTACCTGGTGGCTGCCACCCAACGTTAAACTTTTACCGGTAAATAAACGTGCATCAGGGCGGTTATTGCAATAAAGCGTAAGCATATCCTTACCGCCCTTAAAGTGGCACTCTTCCAGCGCTTCTTCGCTAACGGGGATAAACTTACTACGATCATTGGTTGTACCTGACGACTTAGCAAACCATTTAATTTCTGACGGCCACAGTACGTTTTGTTCGCCGTGCAGCATACGCTCAATGTAAGGTTTCAGCGTATCATAAGTTTGTATAGGTACCCGCTCCTTAAACTGATTAAGGTTGGAGATACTTTTGTAATGATATTTTCGCCCCCATTCCGTGTTCTCCGCACCTGAAATCAGTTGCTCAAACCACTCTTCCTGAACCTCATAGGGGTATTTCATAAAAAGCTCTATCTGATGCATACGCTTTTTCATGAACCAGGTGAACATCGAGTTAATAAAGGTCATGGGCAGGGTGCAGTTTAAGCAAAGGTTTTTCTTTTAAGCACGAAGTTAGCACCCAGGTATACCTTACGCACCATTTCATTTGCTGCAAGTACTTCTGGTACGCCCGACTCTAATATCTTACCCTCAAACAACAAATAAGCACGGTCTGTAATAGAAAGCGTTTCCTGTACGTTGTGGTCGGTGATAAGTATACCAATATTGCGGTGCCTAAGTTTGGCTACCATGCTCTGGATCTCTTCTACCGCAATAGGGTCTACACCGGCAAAAGGTTCATCCAATAAAATAAAGTTTGGCTCTGCAGCAAGGGCACGGGCAATTTCGGTACGGCGGCGTTCGCCACCAGATAACAAGTCGCCCCGGTTTTTACGCACCTTATGCAAGCTAAACTCGTCTATCAGTTCTTCCAGCTTTTCTTCCTGCCTTACCTTATCCATCTTACCCATTTCCAATACGGCTTTGATGTTATCTTCTACAGATAACTTGCGGAATACAGAGGCTTCCTGGGCAAGATAACCTATACCTTTTTGGGCACGGCGGTACATCGGGTCGCCGGTGATGTTTTCTTCATCTAAAAAGATGCGCCCCTCATTGGGCTTAATCAACCCTACGATCATGTAAAACGATGTGGTTTTACCGGCGCCATTAGGGCCAAGCAATCCCACAATTTCGCCTTGCGAAACATCAAATGATACATCGTTTACAACAGTACGCTGTTTGTATTTTTTTATAAGGTGCTCGGCACGTAATCTCATAATTAGTTTACAGACCCGGCAGAAAGCCTGATCCCTTTTATATTTAATTGTATAGAACGTTTATCGCGCCATACATGTTCTTCAATACAGTAACAAATATCAAAAGAAATATTGTTTTTCAGTTGCGGTAACCAGGCCGCCTGGCTAAAGGCAATACAATCAAAGGCCGCCGAGCCATCTTGCATCACATTCATCTTCAAATGATCTACACCTACAATAGCAGGTTGCCCACAAAGCTTTACGTTCCTGCTTAAAAATACAGGCGTCATATTTTCAGGACCGAAAGGACCGTACTGGCTTAGTATTCTGAAAAATTTGCTATCGATCTGGTCAAGCTTTATCTCGGCATCAATCCTTATTTCCTGTATTAACTGGTCGGGCGTAATGGTTTGGCTAACCACTTCCTCAAAGCGATCCATAAAGGCATCCACATTTTCAGGGTGCATAGTTAAACCAGCGGCGTATTTATGCCCGCCATATTGTATCAGCAGGTCGCTGCAACCGCTCAAGGCCTCATACAGGTCAAAGCCCAAAACAGAACGTGCCGAACCTGCAATATGCCCATTTGAGTGTGTCAGCACCACCGTAGGGCGATAGTACTTCTCTGTAAGCCGTGAAGCCACAATACCAATTACCCCTTTGTGCCATTTCTCGTTAAATACTACCGTCGATTTGCGGTTCACCAATATTTCGTCGGATTTAATGATACTCAACGCCTCGTCCGTAATTGACAGATCGTGCCCTTTACGCTCCAGGTTTTGGGTATTAATAAGCAGGCCTTTTTCCTGCGCTGCTTCAAAATTACTTGCTATCAGTAATTCTACAGCATGCTTTGCATCGTCAATTCGGCCGGCAGCATTAATGCGCGGCCCTAAAAAGAAAACGATATCGGATATTGTAAGCCTCTCCTTTTTACCGGCCACATCCATCAGGGCTTTAACACCTGTGCATGGGTTGCTGTTAATTTTTTGCAGTCCGTAATGTGCTAAAACCCGGTTTTCGCCGGTAATATGCACAATATCGCAGGCAACGCTAATGGCTACCAGATCCAAATACCTGCTTACCTGTTCAAATGGGATATTGTTTTTTTCAGCAAAAGCCTGGATCAGCTTAAAGCCAATACCGCAACCCGAAAGTTCTTTGTAAGGGTATTCGCAATGCAGTTGTTTGGGGTCAAGTATGGCAACAGCGTCGGGTAATTGTTCGCCCGGTAAGTGGTGATCGCAAATAATGAAATCAATGCCCAGTTCATTTGCATAAGCCACTTTATCAACCGACTTAATGCCGCAATCTAAAGCCACAATAAGCGAAAACCCGTTAGTTGCTGCATAATCTATCCCCTGTGTTGATATCCCGTAACCTTCGGTGTAACGGTTAGGGATGTAGTATTCTATGTTACGGATATAGCTTTTGAAGAAACTATAAACGACAGATACAGCCGTGGTGCCGTCTACATCGTAATCGCCGTAGATCATTACCTTTTCATTGGAAATAATTGCCTGCTCAATACGTGCTATGGCTTTTTCCATACCTGCCATCAAAAAAGGGTCATGCAGATGGCGTATATCCGGCCTGAAAAAGTAGCGCGCTTCATCAAAGGTGGTGATGCCTCTATGTAATAATAAAGCGCTTAAAACAGGATCGATATTTAATTCGGCAGCGAGTTTTTTTACACTATCGTTATCCGGCATTTCCCTTACTGCCCACCGTTTTTGCATATCTTTGTCCGTTTAAACCGTAAATATAATACGGGCTTAATAACTAACAAAGGTAAGTACAAAAAAGTATAAGCATCACTATGGAAATTTTTGCACTGGGCGAAGGGTCTTATTCTGTTGATTCGAGTAAAAAATTTATTCCGTTTGACCCTGCAAAGGATGATTTCCGCTCACGCCCGGGCTCACTATTTATCCATGTTAACCCATTTCTGGTAAAAGCCGGAAACGAGTTGATGCTATTAGACACCGGCTTGGGCTTTAAAGCAGAGGATGGCGAATTAGTGTTACACCACAATATCCGTAAAGCAGGCTTTGAACCCGAAGACGTGACTATGGTGCTGATGTCGCACTTACATTATGACCATTCGGGCGGATTAGTGGTTGAACGCAACGGCCGTTTTGAACCGAGCTTTCCGGAAGCACAGCATTACATTCAGCGCGGTGAATGGGAATATGCTTATTCAGGCAAATCATCCTCATACCATACCGATATCTTTGATGTTTTACAGCGCTCGGCAGACCTGCATTTTATTGAAGGAAGCGGCGAGATTATTCCAGGCCTGCGTTTCGAACTTTCGGGCGGGCACTGCCCTTTTCACCAGGTTTTCTGGATTGACATGGACGGCAAAAAATGCTTTTTCGGAGGCGACGAATTGCCGGAGCCAGAACAACTGATCAGGAAATTTATTGCTAAATATGATTTCGACGGGCGTAAAGCAATGGAGCTGCGCGAAATATATGGCCATAAAGCTGCAGCCGAAGGCTGGACATGCTTATTTTATCATGCAAAGCGCAACCCTATAGGAAATGTAAAATGGGAAAATGATGCTTTTAGTATCGTACCGGCTTAAGCCAGTTTCTCCTGCTCAAACAATTCACGGATTTTATCAATGTTCAAAGGCTTAGAGATAAAATCTTTTACCAATGGGTACGATTTAGCCTTGTTTATATCATTACTGAATACCGAAGAAGAAATAATGAATATCTTGGTTTTGCCGGTAGGATCAATGTTTTGGCGGTCATATTCATCTAAAAATTCCCAGCCATTCATTAACGGCATGTTAATATCCAGAAGTATATAGTCGGGTAAATGCTCCGGCCCTGCTTCCTTCATTTTCAACAACTCGTCAATAGCAAATTTACCGTTCAGACAGGCTTTTATATCACTGCTAATTAATGCTTTCTTTATCAGCTTAATAGAGATGAAATTGTTGATTTCATCATCATCAACCAGTAAAATACTAACTGTCCGGGGATTGATACTCATACTATTTGTTATACGCAGTCGCAAATAAAAGGTTTTATTCTCAAATGTGATAAATAAAAAAGCCGGAACAAATAGTATTCCGGCTTTTTTGTATAAATAATTGCGTTGTAATGTTTTTATTTCTCTGCAACCAACGAAATGTCAAGTAAAAAGTCGTCGTCAATGGCTTTGTCACCAATGCTTTCAAAGAAACTTTTTGAACCATATTTAACATTATATTTTGCACGGTTAACAGCTACGCCTTTAGCAACCGCTGTAAGTGTATTGCCGCTAATAGTATAATTTACCGGGAAGCTGATAGGGTTAGTAATGCCTTTGATTGTTAAATTACCTGTTACGTTAGCAACGCCGTTACCAGCAGGAGTAATTTTAGTAGCTACAAACTGAGCAGTTGGATACTGAGCAACACCAAAGAAATCGTCAGAAGTTAAGTGACCAACAAGTTTTTTGTTGTAATCAGCATCTGTAATGTCTTTGTTTGAGATTGATTTCATATCAATAGTAAAGTTACCGCTAACTGGCGCTTTACCATTGGTAACCACAGTACCACCAGCTAATTTGATACTGCCATTGTGCTGGCCTCCAATTTTTTTGCCGGTCCACTCAATGTTACTTTTGTCTGTGTTTACTTTGTAAGTTTCGGTTTTAGCCGATGTAAATGCGAATGCGCTGATTACTGCAACAGCGGCTAAGATTGATTTTAAAGCTTTCATTCTTTGTTATCGTTTAAATTATGATACAAATATACAACAAAAATACATGTTGCAACACGTATTTATAGAACTTGCTTTTAGCTGACAAACGCTAAATTGTCATGCCGAACTTGTTTCGGCATCTCACAAGTAATCATTTAATAATACACATATCAAGATTCCTCACATTCATTCAGAATACAAGACCATAAAAGTATTAGAGACCCAGGATCTTAGGTCTCTACTATAAAAATTGCGCTATCAAAAATATTCCGAGTAACAAGAACATTATTCCGCCGCTAAGTAATTTGATATCAAATCCTAACTGATCTTGTTTTCCACTAACAAATCTTTTTATTTGAACAATTACAATGTATAGACCTAAAATTAAACTTATCACCCCTCCAAGAATATATTTTTGACTCATATTACCGATCCTTTATATCTTCCTTTTCTTGTTTACTAACAGCATATTAAATTTAAGATTTGAAACCCCATGCTCGTTTAGAATTAAAATTTCAACTTAAATCTATGACATATCTTTTAGTTTTGTCATCTCGAACGAATGTGAGAGATCGTCCTATTACTTAAGATTCCTCACATAAGTTCGGAATGACAAGATCATCAAAGTAGTAGAGACACAAGATCTTGGTAACTATATATTAGTTTACACTAATTGTAAAATAAAAAAATGCCCTGTAAATCGCAGGGCATTTTTTTATTCCTTGTCCTTATCTTTTGGATTGTGGCTTAGTGCTGTTAAAAGATTCTTATTGAAATCTGATAAAGATGCTGCATTTAAAGATTTTTTTGAAGCCTCTAATTGCTTTTGACGAAATTCTAAAACTTCCCTTGCCGTCTTAACTTTCGGAATGTTGTTTAATGACTCGGTGAACTCTGAAAATTCTCCTAAATTCTGTTTCTCGTGAAAAAGGTCTGTTTCGTTTTTGCGTTTAACCTCTCCCTTTTCTGTTCTAATCATATCACCTACGAGGTTTGCCAAATTGAGTGCGTTCACCTCTCCCTGAATTTGTAAGAAATCCCACACAGCATTTCTAACTGATTCGTAACTATCTAAAAGAAGTATTTTTTCATTCTTTGGCTTGCTTAGCATTTTATTTGTCAATGCTATGTGGTTATCAATACAGTATTGCTTAATACGGTCATTTATAGTTTGAGGTGCAATATCCAAGATTTTATTTCTCCATCTGTGAAAGGCCGCAAATGCGTTTTCCTGAGAACTTCCAGCGGCAAATACATCTCTATTAGCATCTTCAACAGCATTTTGATGTGCTACATATTTGAATACCTCTTTTAATCTAACCAAATAAAGAATTTGATTATGAGTTAGTAGTTCGTAAGAATTTTTTTGCTCTTCTAACTTCTTTAAACGTTGAACTTCATTTATGAGAAATATTTCAAAATCAGGGCTTAAATAAGAGGCAAACTTTAAAGCAATATCCTTGTGGGCATAAGTTCCAGCTCTTAAGCCTGCCCTTGTAAATATTCCTTTTGCATTAGTGGTGTCAATCCAATGTTTGATTGATAAATTGAAATGTTTTTTACCAGCCTTTGATAGCAACCCCTCGAATTCGAGGGGTAGGAAATTCGCATTGTATAATCGCTCCCATGCACCCAAAAAATTAATGGTGTTTTTGTTACGCATCCAGCTTTCTATAGATTTAGGACCCTTAAATGCCCGTGCCATATCAGTTAGACTTACATAATCATTTCGTTCATCAGAAAAAAGACTTATTTCGCTGTCGTGGTAATTAATTATTATGTCACTCATTTTGTCAATTGGTTATAGGTTAAACGATTGGTGCAATTTGAAAGTAGTGTATTAAAACGAACTAAATCAGATGTTTTACGGCTATTGTAACGGAATGAAAATTCATTTGCATACTTCTGCAAATGTTTTGGTGAGACGTAATGATAAATACCTATTACCATACGGTCAAATAAAGAAAATACACCCTCAATACCGTTAGTAGAATTAATGCCGTCTGTATATTGTTTTTTGCCGTGGTCAACGACGCCGTGGTAAGCGAAGTCTTTACCTACCTTGTAAAATGTATTGGCGGTGTCGGTCATTAAAACGCTTTCGGCATCGACGTTTGCCCTAACTAAGTCGGGTATAAAATGATAGCCATTAACGGCTTGTAAGCGTAACCGACCTTGACGCTCTAAATAACCTACCATAGTGGTTTTGTTACTCCAGCGTTCGTTCTTATTCTCTGCAATAGATTTACGTTTTTTATTAGTCATGTTTTTGACCTTCCCGCCAACAATAGTGTCGTCCACTTCAACAGCGATTCCAGACCCACCTAACTTATTATTGTTATCAATATCTGTTTCAGCAGCATCTATACCGAAGCAGTTACGGATGCGCTGTAACATGAACCATGCTGTTTTTTGCGTTACATTAAGATCACGCCCTAACTGAAGAGAAGAGATACCTTTTTTGTGGCCTGTAACAAGATATATGGCAATAAACCATGACTGCAATTCAATCTTAGTATTATCGAATAAAGTTTGTGTACGCACATTGAAATACTTGCCAGTATTTTTACACTTGTAACCACGAGCGGTTTTATAGACCTTAGAAGCCTCATCGAAAGGAGAAACCACATTGCCATTCCAACGCAGTTGCTCCAAATGGCTAATACAAGTTTGTTCATCAGGGAATGCCTTGATTAACTCTCTTATTGATTTAAACTCTATATTTATCATTGCGTTTGAATTACAATATAAATATAGAAGTTAATTACACCAATTGCAAATATATTTTTTAAGATTTTTGTGTAAAGTAGTATATAGTTGCCAAGATCTTGTGTCTCTACTCTTGACATCTGCAATCAGTTAACAAATACATATTGGGATGGTGAAACAAGTTCTCCCAAGGAGTCCGTTGGACGGAATGACGCATAAACATAAACTAAAAATGCCAGGGTACTGAGTATCCTGGCATTCATATTTTTATAAACCCTG
This sequence comes from Mucilaginibacter sp. KACC 22063, assembly GCF_028736115.1. Lineage (NCBI taxonomy): Bacteria > Pseudomonadati > Bacteroidota > Sphingobacteriia > Sphingobacteriales > Sphingobacteriaceae > Mucilaginibacter > Mucilaginibacter florum. The sequence continues at coordinate 4,256,603 of NZ_CP117877.1, forward strand.
ATTCGAAGATCAGGTACCGTATTCTGGTGTGGTTACTTCGCTTTCTTCAAACTCATACTCAGTAAGCGGAGGGCAAGAGCAGATCAGCGTACGATCGCCGTAAGTGTCATTTACCCTGCCAACTGATGGCCAGAATTTGTACTGGGTAACATAAGGTAATGGGAATGCCGCTTTTTGACGGGTGTATGGATGCTCCCACTCATTACCGGTAACCACTGCCGCAGTGTGCGGTGCATTTTTCAACGGGTTATCAGTTTTATCTAAGGTGCCTTTGGCCACGTCCTCAATTTCATGACGGATAGCGATCATGGCATCGCAAAAACGGTCAAGTTCATGCTTAGGCTCAGATTCGGTTGGTTCAACCATTACCGTACCGGCAACCGGGAACGATACAGTCGGCGCGTGGAAACCATAGTCCATCAAACGTTTAGCAATATCTGTTACCTCGATACCGTAGTTTTTAAACGAGCGGCAATCCAAAATCATTTCGTGTGCGCAACGGCCGTTTGCACCAGTATATAATACCGGGTAATGTGACTCTAAGCGCGACTTAATGTAGTTGGCATTCAGAATAGCATATTTGGTAGCATTAGTTAAACCTTCGCCACCCATCATTGCGATGTATGCATGTGAGATCAACAAAATAGAAGCAGAACCCCAGGGAGCAGCAGAAACTGCAGGGATAGATTTGCCTTTATCAATATCAACTACCGCATGGCCGGGCAGGTAAGGCACTAAGTGTGCTGCTACACCAATTGGGCCCATACCAGGGCCACCACCACCGTGAGGGATACAGAATGTTTTGTGCAGGTTAAGGTGGCAAACGTCGGCACCGATATTAGCCGGGCTTGTTAAACCAACCTGGGCATTCATGTTAGCGCCGTCCATATAAACCTGGCCGCCGTTAGCATGGATAATCTCGCAGATCTCGATAATTGATTCTTCAAACACCCCGTGAGTAGACGGATAAGTTACCATTAAACATGACAACTCATTTTTATATTGCTCGGCACGTGCTTCAAGGTCGGCAACGTCAATGTTTCCGTTCTCGTCGCATTTCACAACTACAATCTTCATTCCGGCCATCGCTGCGGATGCAGGGTTGGTACCATGAGCTGAAGAAGGGATCAATGCAATATTGCGGTGAGCATCGCCCCTATCCTGATGATAAGCGCGGATCACCATTAAACCAGCGTACTCGCCCTGGGCACCGGCATTTGGCTGTAAGCTCATGGCCGCAAAACCAGTGATTTCGCTCAACCATTTATCCAACTCATTAAAGATCTGCATGTAACCGCCAACTTGGTCAACAGGTGCAAAAGGGTGCATCTTACTAAATTCAGGCCAGGTAACAGGTACCATTTCGGTAGTTGCATTCAGTTTCATGGTACATGAACCCAAGGCAATCATCGAGTGGCATAATGAAAGGTCTTTCGCCTCAAGCGACTTAATATAACGCAGCATTTCATGCTCTGAATGATGCGTGTTGAAAATAGCATGAGATAAGTATTCGCTGCTGCGTTGCAGATCAGCAGGAATAGTTGATTCGATGCCCGCTTTTAAATCCTCAAAGCTAACGTCGTTAATAGTTTTGCCTTTAACCTTAGCAAAGAAACGCACTAAAGTTTCAATGTCGCTAACGTTGGTGGTTTCGTCTAATGAGATGGTAACAACAGAACCATTGTAGTGCAGGTTCATTTCGTTATTTAAAGCCTCACCGTGTAATGGGCCGACAAGGTTACCCACGTCGAATTTTACAGTATCAAAGTAAGCTTTGTTTAACTGCTCATAACCTAACTGCTCTAATGATTGTGCAAGCAGATTAGTTAAACCATGTATACGCTCGGCAATTAGTTTTAAGCCTTGCGGGCCATGATAAACTGCATACATACCAGCCATAATAGCCAGTAATGCCTGTGCAGTACAGATATTAGAAGTTGCTTTATCGCGGCGGATGTGCTGCTCGCGGGTTTGCAGCGCCATGCGTAAGGCATAGTTACCGGCACTATCAATAGTTACACCGATAATACGGCCTGGCATTGAGCGTTTGTATTCTTCCTTAGTAGCAAAATATGCTGCGTGCGGACCGCCAAAGCCCATTGGTATACCGAAACGCTGGGTAGTACCCACAACGATATCAGCCCCCCACTCGCCCGGAGGCGTTAACAACAGCAAGCTCATGATATCGGCAACCACAGTCAGCTTAATGTTTTTAGCGTGTGCAGCTGCTGCAAAATCAGCATAATTATATACTTCACCGTTACCGGCAGGGTACTGTACAATAGCACCGAACATATCTTCGGTAAGCGCTACAGTACGGTGGTCGCCGATTTGCAGGTTGATACCGAAAGGCTCAGAACGGGTTTTAAGAATATCAATAGTTTGCGGAAACAGTTCTTCAGAAACAAAAAAGGTATTAGCTTTTTGATTTTTACGAAGGCTGAACTGCATAAACATGGCTTCGGCAGCAGCGGTACCTTCGTCAAGCAATGATGCATTGGCAATTTCCATACCGGTAAGGTCAATGACCATCGTCTGGAAATTAAGTAAGGCTTGTAAACGGCCCTGTGCAATTTCGGCCTGGTAAGGCGTGTATTGCGTATACCATCCCGGATTTTCCAGGATATTGCGCTGGATAACACCAGGTACAATTACATCATAATAACCCTGGCCAATGTATGATTTAAAGACCTTGTTTTTTGATGCAGTTTGTTTAAGCGTGTTCAGGTAATCAAATTCGCTTTTTGCCGCGGGCAAATTAAGCGGCTTTTTAAGCCTGATCTTTGCCGGAACGGTTTGGTCGATCAGCTGATCTAAACTTTCGGCATGAACTGTTGTAAGCATTTTGGCCGTATCCGCCGGGTTTGGCGCAATATGACGGGCCTGGAATTTCTCCTGATAATTAATGTTGATGCTCATTAGGGCTACCCAGATTTTAAGTGCCGCAAATTTACGCTTTTATTACCGGAAACCCAATGCATTAACTTAATAGTGACAATGGGTTTACAGGGATAAATCCAGGAATAATTATTTTTACTTACACCTTACCCTGCATGCCGATCTCTTCAAGCGGATTTGCAATATCAGATAGCTGGTTTAAATACATCTGGATCGTATTCTCCAGGCCAAAATATATGGCATCTGAAATAAGCGCATGGCCTATGCTTACTTCTTTAAGCCACGGTATTTCCAGAGCAAAATAACGAAGGTTATTCAGGTCAAGGTCATGCCCTGCGTTTAAACCCAAGCCTATTTTTTTGGCAGCTTCAGCCGCTTCAACATAAGGCTTAATAGCGGCTTCTTTTCCGTTGTGATATTGCGAAGCGTATCCTTCGGTATAAAGTTCAACACGGTCGGTACCGGTTTCGGCAGCTGCCTCAACCATTTCTGCTACCGGGTCAACAAATAAAGAAACGCGGATACCTGCATCTTTAAATGTTTTTACGATATCAGTCAGGTATTTTTTATTGGTGATAGTATCCCAGCCGTGATTAGAAGTGATCTGTCCTAAAACATCAGGCACAAGGGTAACCTGCGCTGGCTTTACAGCTAATACAAGATCTACAAACTTTTGTTCCTGGCAGTTACCTTCTATATTGAATTCGGTTGTAAGAATTTCTTTTAACTGGTAAACATCATTGTAGCGGATATGGCGTTCGTCCGGGCGTGGGTGTACAGTTATCCCCTGAGCGCCGAAGGCCTCGCAATCTCTTGCTACCTGTATCAGATCCGGGTTATTTCCGCCACGCGAATTTCTCAGGGTAGCTATTTTATTAATGTTTACAGATAAACGCGTCATATCAGCAATGTATGTATTTAATTTAATGGTGGTAAATATCTAATTACCCATTAACAACACAAACATATTTATGATTATTTTATTTTGAAATTTGCAATCATTCAATTATGCGGATCAGGATTATCATACTACTTCTACTATGCAGTACCGGCGCTTTTGCGCAAGCTAACTTCACAGAGATAACAAACTATAAGGCTTTTTATGGATGGGCGCATCATTACCCGCAAGACTGGATCATACTACGCCAGTTTGACGACCATCAGCGCCATTATTTTCTTTTGGTGAACCCGCAGACGCTGGTCACTAAAATCGACGAGAGCAATTTTTACCAGGTAACCCCAATGACGGTTGCACAAGTGCGTAACCAATTTAAAAATACGCCATACGAACGCGCCTTAACAAAAGCCGAAAGAAAATCGGTAATGATACAGGATGCAGGTATTGAGCGGGGTATGCCCAAAGAAACAGGCATCAGTTTAACGGCAGATCTTTGCCCATCGCACCGGCCATTAGACCGCCGAATATTTACAGATATTTTTACCGAATTTAAAAAGGTGGAACAACCGGTACCCATTGCTTTATCTATTACCGGTGTATGGATGCGCCAGCACCAGCAGGACCTGGAGTGGCTAAAGCAAATGCAGCAGAAAAGGGAGATCTATATTACCTGGATCAATCACTCATTTACGCATCGGGTAAGCGCAACCAAACCTTTAAAGGAAAACTTTTTGTTAGAACCCGGAACCAATATCAGTTATGAAGTTTTGGAAACAGAGAAAGCGATGCTTAAAAATGGGCTGCTGCCTTCTGTGTTCTTTCGCTTCCCGGGGCTGGTTTCTGACCAGCAATTGGTTTACGATATCACCAATTTTGGTTTGATCCCTATTGGTACCGATGCATGGCTGGCTAAAGGGCAGCAACCACAGGCCGGCAGTATTGTACTGATACATGGCAACGGCAACGAACCTGTTGGTGTAAATGATTTTATCAACCTGCTTCGAACAAAATCACAAGCTATTACGAAAAAGCAATGGCTGCTTTATGACCTGCGCGAGAGTATAGATCAGGAATTTGAGACAGAAAATAAATAGCTTTAGAGCCTATATGAGTTACTTATTCACCTAATTTCATTTTTTTAAAACCTGCGTTTCATTTAATACGTTATCTCTATGGTTAAATTAATAAACCATAAAATAATTTCGTTATGAAAAAGGCAAGTTTAATGATCACCGCACTGGCAGTTGCCTGTGCCTTTGAATATGCATCAGCAAGTAATCATGCAGTAAAAGCAGAGAATGGGAAAGTAGCAGTAGCGGATACGGTACCACAAAAACGTACAAGAAAAACACCGACAACTCCTACAACGCCAACCCCTACCAACCCGATGCCAACATCGCCAACTAACCCGTCGCCTACTAACCCTATGCCGACGACACCAACAAATCCATCGCCTACAACGCCGATGAATCCAACATCACCAAACCCGGTGCCAACATCACCGCAGCCTTCGCCATCACCTACATCACCAACCACTCCGCCAACAACAACACCTACTACAACACCGACAACTCCGGTTAAGTAATTGATTGTATTGCGAGTATATAAATAGAAAAGGGTTGCCCGTTTGGGCAACCCTTTTTTTACTATCATATCACTGCTTTTATTTGGCAGTCGACATTTTATCTCTCAAAAGTTTCATCCAATAGCCCCCGATTACGCTGCGCGCCTGGAAACCCACCATTTTACCATCGGTTGTTTCGTGCCAGTCGCTTAATGGCACCCTTGATGATGTTTCCGTAGCATATTTATATACCGGATTTACCAGTTTATCAAAATCTGCTTGCTGGTCCGTCATGGCGGCTGTCCATAATATCCAGTCTGATTTGGTGTAGGTTTTACGGCTGTCAAGCGGTAAGCCAAATTCATTCTGGTGACCGAGATAGTATTTGATCTCCGTATCATATACATGTTTAGGAAACAGGTTCAATCCTAAAACTTTATCCCAAACCATATTATACTTTTGGCTCCAGGTGTCTTTGTTATCAAATACCAGCGCATAATGGTCGCCTGCATTATCTTTAGCTACCCATTTTTTTGCCATATCAGCAGCCATTGCACTATATTTTTTTGCAGTAGCTGCTTCGCCCAACTGCTGTGCCATTTGTGCATAAGCGCCTATAGCCACAATAGCCTTAACCGAAAGATTGGCATTATGCGCCAGGTGACCTGCAAAATCATCGGTACATAATTGATTACCCGGATCAAAGCCTGCCTCAGCAAGATAGTTTACCCAAGTGGTTAAAGTTTTCCAGTGCTTTTTAGCATAGGCAGCATTGTGCTGCGCCTTTGTTATTGCAGCGGTTAAAATAATCATGTTGCCGCTTTCTTCTACCGGCATATCCTCTCCATAAGTTTGGCCATTAGCCAAAGGGTATGTACCCAGATCATGCGCTGCAAAAGGCTTTTTCCATTTACCGCTTTCACTATAATAGAAAATACCGTTCATCATCCCTTTAAGCAATTCAGGATTGTAGACCAGGTACATCGGTGCGCATGGATAAGTAATATCAACAGTATTGATAGAACCATTGCTGAAGTTTTCTTTCGACAGGAATAATAGATCACCCTGCGGGCTTTTTACCAAAGCGTGAGCAGCTATCCCCTGGCGATAAGCCATTACGCATAAACGGGCGTAATTTTCACCGCCAGCCTTTAAGGCATCATTATAAATTTTTTTGTCAGTCGCGTTACTTTTAGCCAGATAGACAGCGTAGTTGGTAGCGGCTTTTTTAAGTAGGCCGTCCATAGTTGCACCCGGCGTATTACGCCACCACGGGCGAAGGTTAGCTTTAAAATACTGCACCGAATACAGCTCATCATAACCCACCATTAAATGTTTAGATACAGCAGTATTGCTTACCATACCAAATGGCAGCACTGTATTAAGCATTAAACGGGTACCGGTTTTGCTAATAGTATTTTCTTTAGTATAACTTAAAAACGACTGCTCGGCACCCGCGTTGGTAGTAATATATTGCTTGGCGCCATTATTTGATGGAGAAGCTACATACAAATAGCCCCAGTCTATCCGCAGGTCATCGCCGCGTTTTTGCAGAACAGGCTGCTCTACAGTACCTGCCTTTAATACGCTTAAGCCATTTTTGTTGTAGCCGTTAACATTTACTGTTTGCACCGCATTGTTAACAGCCGCATTTGCCGATACGCCTTGCAATATGCTTACCTCATGCTTTTTGCTATCTGCCGATTTAACATTATAAGTAATGTAAGATACCGGCATGGATAACAGATCGAGATTATTAAGCACCAAAGGAGACGTAAAGGTGACCTTAAGATTCACCGGGCCGCATTTAAAGCCATAAACAGTTTGTGTGGCTGTTACCCAACGGCTGGTTTGCTGGGCAAGTTCAACATTATCTGTTTTTTGATCTTTAATTTCAGCTTCAATACCTGCATCGATGTAAGCACCTCCGCCTGTATTTTTACAATGGATGGCAATAACATTCTCGCCGAATTTAAGATTATTGCCCTTTACCGGAATGTTCTGATAATCGTTATTCCAGCCAACACGGCTGAAAGCCTCTTTACCGTTAATGTAAACTTCAACATTATCATCATAAAAAAGCTTTAGCAATATGGCATCCTGCGGGACTTTGGTCAAGTTAAAAGTGCGGCGTACCCAGATATTTTCTGCTGTCCACTTAGTCCCTTTCAGCGCACGCTCATCCCCAAAAGGTGCGGCCCCGGTCTGCCAGTTCTTATCGTCGTATGATAGATCTTCCCAACCCTTTTCAGGCTCTTTATTGGTAAACTTACAGGTATAAGGCTGCTCATCACCGGCTTTTAAAATCGTTTCATATTGCTTTTCCGGCTCGCCCATAAATCGGTAATATTTGTTATCCACTTTTATCATGCCTAATAATGGTTGGTCTTTCCCCGTCCAGTGATGCGTTACAGATTCATTTAACTTATCTGTATTTGACCAGATACTGAAATAAGTATTGTGTGTAATTAAAGGATAAGCAGGCATTTTGCTTACCTGTGCATCGGATCTTTGCGAAAACAAAGGCGCGGCACAAATAATCGCTAAAGACAGGCGATTGATAAAACGTTTTTTCATTTAATGCAGATTTATAAAGTTTTTAGTCAGAGCGGTTACCTGAGCAAGATAGAACTTTAAATTTTGGGCTACAATTAAAATGTGAAGTTGACAGCTACAGATTAATAAACCCGGCTGAAAAGTATAAAAAAGATAAAAGGCATACATGGGAGGCATGCCTTTTATCATTGACAGGATTGTGTAAGGTTTTAGGACTTCATACTAAACTATTATCCAATACGTAAGCTAAGTACCATCCGCTACAGCCCGAAACAAAAAAAGCGTGAAAAAATTTCACGCTTTTTTACTGTATCAATTATTGCTTATTAATAGCGATAATATTCTGGCTTGAATGGGCCCTCAACAGCTACGCCGATATAATCAGCCTGGTGCTGCTCAAGGGTTTCAAGTTCCACACCAATTTTAGCTAAGTGTAAACGCGCTACTTTTTCGTCAAGGTGTTTAGGCAGGGTATAAACTTTGTTCTCATATTTATCTGAGTTGGTCCAAAGCTCTAACTGTGCCAATGTTTGGTTGGTGAAAGAGTTTGACATTACAAAGCTTGGGTGGCCGGTTGCACAACCTAAGTTAACCAGGCGGCCTTCTGCCAATACGATAACGTCTTTACCGTCGATGGTATATTTATCAACCTGTGGTTTAATTTCAACTTTGGTGTTGCCATAAGTTCCGTTTAACCATGCCATATCGATCTCGTTATCAAAGTGGCCGATGTTACAAACAATGGCTTTATCTTTTAAAGCACGGAAATGTTGCTCACGTACAATATCGCAGTTACCTGTAGCTGTTACTACAATATCAGCTTCTTGTATAGCGGTTGAAAGTTTTTTCACTTCGTAGCCTTCCATTGCTGCCTGTAATGCACAGATTGGGTCAATTTCAGTTACAATAACACGTACACCTGCATTACGTAAAGAATCTGCCGAACCTTTACCAACGTCGCCGTAACCGCAAACAACACCAACTTTACCGGCCATCATTACGTCGGTAGCGCGACGGATCGCGTCAACCAATGATTCGCGGCAACCATATTTATTATCAAATTTCGATTTGGTTACCGAATCGTTAATGTTGATAGCAGGAATTGGCAATGAGCCGTTTTTCATGCGCTCGTATAAACGGTGAACACCAGTAGTAGTTTCTTCTGAAAGGCCTTTGATACCAGAAACCAGTTCAGGGTATTTATCAAATACCATGTTGGTTAAATCGCCACCATCATCAAGGATCATGTTAAGCGGCTGGCGGTCTTCGCCAAAGAATAAAGTTTGCTCAATGCACCAGTCAAACTCTTCAGCATTCATACCTTTCCAGGCATAAACTGAAATACCCGCAGCTGCAATAGCAGCAGCAGCATGATCCTGGGTTGAGAAAATATTACATGATGACCAGGTAACTTCTGCACCTAATGCAATCAGGGTTTCAATAAGTACCGCGGTTTGGATGGTCATGTGCAAACAGCCTGCAATACGCGCACCTTTAAGTGGCTGCGACGGGCCATACTCTGCACGTAGTGCCATTAAACCCGGCATTTCTGCTTCTGCCAATTCAATTTCTTTGCGGCCCCATGCTGCAAGCGATGGGTCCTTTACTTTATTTTTAACGTAGGTAGTTTCAAGCGATGATGACATACTTAAATATTTAGACTGCAAAGTTAACCAATAGGTATGTAAAAGAGAAACGGGCCTGATAAACAGGCCCGTTTTATATTTTACTGGTTAAGTGTAAGGTATTGTTTGGGATTTACCGGCTTGCCATTGCGCCTTACCTCGTAATGCAGGTGCGGTCCTGTTGAACGCCCGGTTGAACCAACCTTGCCAATCACCTCGCCTACGGTTACTCGCTGGCCTTCATGCACCAGTATTTTTGAAAGATGGCCGTACCAGGTTTGCACATTACCCATGTGTTGTATGCGGATACAGTTGCCATAACCGCCTGCACGGCCTGTAAATACTACCCTGCCGCTGGCAGTACATTTCACCGGGTCACCGGTATTACCTTTAAAGTCGATACCGGGATGAAACTCGCCACCGCCAAAATCAAACGGGTTGCTGCGGTATCCGAAAAAAGAAGTAAAGCTGCTTACCCTTGGGTAACCCATAGGCACCATAGCCACGTTGGTCACAAATTCTTCCAGGTAATTATTGTATTTAGCATACAACTTCAGGTTGTCTTGTTTTTTACTGCTGTTCTTTTTGGCTACGTTAATGGTATGGAAGGAAATTCCTCTTAAACCTCGTTTACCCAAATAATCGTTGATTTTTTTAAGCTTGCTCTGGATGCTTTCGATATATCCTAAAGCTTTATTATTACTGCTGTCACTTGAAGCTGAAATGGCGTCCAGTTTCTCATTACTTGCACCAACCTGTTCTTTTAAAGCCGCAATTTGCGATTGCAGGCGTAAGTTCTCCTTCGTTTTAAGATCTGCTGTAGCCTCAAGTTCTTTAACGCTGTACATAAGGCCCATGGCAAGGCATATCACAATGGCAACCGTTAGCTTAAGTCCGTTAAAATGTTTTACTTTTATTCGTATTACTTTGGTCTGAAGCTGATCCTCATCATATACGCCGCTCACACCTAAATCTGCTTGTTTTAAGTTCATACAATAGTTAAAAAATTTAATCAGGGTTGTAAACCTTACCTTGCATACCGTTGCCGTTGCACAGGTTAAGAGTAAACGTCAACAAAATGTTAATATTTTGCGAATTATGAAAATTTTGGCTCATGATTTTTACTTTTGTTATTCAAAAAATTGATTTGCAATGATGTACCCAGAATATTTAGTTGCTCCGATGAGAGCAGATCTTACCAACGCCGGTTTCGAAGAGTTAAAAGATGCTGATGCTGTTAAGAATGCAGTGGAAAGCGAAGGAACCGTTTTAGTAGTTGTTAACTCAGTTTGTGGCTGTGCTGCTGCTAACGCCCGCCCTGCTGCTAAAGCTGCTGCCCAGTTTGAAAAACATCCCGACAGAATGGTAACTGTTTTTGCCGGTATGGAAAAAGATGCAGTTGATGCTGCACGTAACTACATGCTGCCTTATCCGCCATCATCACCATCAATGGCGTTATTTAAAGATGGAAAATTAGTACACATGATCGAGCGCCATCAAATTGAAGGCCGTTCTGCACAAATGATTGCAGATAACCTGGTTCACGCTTTCGAGCAATATTGCTAAGCAATACCTAACAAAATAATAAAAGGCTGGAGTTTTACTCCGGCCTTTTGTGTTTTAAAGCCGTTCGCTGACTTTTTAGGCATAAAGCAAAATTTACATCTTATAAAATGTAAAATATCCTGATATTGTAGCCCTTATAACTATTGTATGGATCAGTCCGTTATAGTGTTATAAGATGAAAAGCGAAAAAATTATAAATCTGATGTTTATTAAGAAAACCTTGCCTGCGCTTTTAATTGCAGGCGTTTTTATTTCGGCACACAACGGCGCTTTTGCACAGGAGCCGGTGCATAAAGACCCTATGAGCATTTACAGGGCAACTGCTACCAAAATAAACGATTTGGTAAACACTAAGCTGGATGTAAAATTCGATTACAAAAAACGGTACCTGTACGGCAAAGAATGGGTAACGTTAAAACCACATTTTTACCCTACGGATTCACTACGCCTTGACGCCAAGGGTATGGACATTCACCAGATAGCCGTAGTAAAAAATGGCAAGAACGTTCCGCTAAAATATTCATACGATAACATGTCGCTGAACATTAAGCTGGATAAAAAGTATCTCAACTCAGAGAAGTACACCATCTATATTGATTACACCTCAAAACCCGATGAACTAAAAGTACAGGGCAGCGCTGCTATCAATGATGCCAAGGGTTTATACTTCATTAACACGGACAGTACCGAAAAAGGCAAACCGGTACAGATCTGGACACAGGGTGAATCTGAAAGCAACTCGGCCTGGTTCCCTACTATTGATAAGCCCAACCAAAAAACCACCGACGAGATCAGCATGACTGTTCCGGGTAAGTATGTGACCCTTTCCAACGGCCGCCTGGCTTCGCAGAAAAAGAATGCTGATGGCACCCGTACGGATACCTGGGTGATGGACCTTCCTCATGCCCCTTACCTGATCATGATGGCGGTGGGAGATTTCCGCATTTACCATGATAAATGGCGCAATAAAGAAGTGAACTATTACCTGGAACCTAAATATGCACCTTATGCAAAAGACATCTTCGGCTTTACGCCAGAAGTGATGGAATACTTCTCTAATATTTTAGGTGTTGACTATCCGTGGAATAAATACTCGCAGATTGTTGTGCGCGATTATGTAAGCGGCGCTATGGAAAACACTACCGCTACGCTGCATGGTGAGCAAGTACAGCTAACCCGCCGCCAATTGATTGATGGCGGTTCTGAAAGTTTAATCGACATCGTACACGAACTTTTCCACCAGTGGTTTGGCGATTATGTAACTACAGAAAGCTGGAGCAACCTTACCGTTAATGAGTCGTTCGCCGACCTGAGCGAAACCTTATGGATGGAGCATAAATATGGTGCTGATGCCGGTAACGAATACAACTATAAAACCATTGAGCCTTATTTTCAAACACCGGGGGCAGCAACACGCAATCTTGTACGTTTCTATTATAATGACAAAGAGGACGTATTTGATATGGTTACTTACCGCAAAGGCGGCCGTATCCTTAACATGCTGCGTCATTACTTAGGCGACGATGCTTTTTTTAAAGGGCTAAACCTTTATCTAAAAACCAACGCATTTAAAGCCGCTGAAGCACAGCAACTGCGTTTAGCTTTTGAAGAAGTAAGCGGACAGGATCTCAACTGGTTCTTTAACCAATGGTATTACGGCGCCGGCCACCCGGTATTATCAATTAACTACCAGTGGGACGAAGCGACCAAGACTCAAAGTGTGATACTTAACCAATCGCAGGACGGCAATGCATTTATTTTACCCCTGAAGGTTGATATATACACCGCTAACGGTAAAGAGCGTAAACAAGTTTGGATGCGTGACAAATCAGACACGCTTACCTTTAAACTTGCTGCCAAACCTAAATTGGTGAACGTTGATGCCGATAAAGTTTTACTGTGTATTAAAGTAGATAACCACACGCCGGAAGAATTTGCATACCAGTACTTTAACGGGCCTTTATACCTCGACAGGCACGAGGCATTAGCCGCCTTAAGCCCGCACCAAGATACCAAAGGCGCACGCGAAGTGGTACTGGCTGCTTTGAACGACAGATACTGGTCGTTACAGGTAGAGGCTATTAATGCACTCAACATGAAAAATGATGATGTGCGCAATGCCGCCCTGCCAATACTTACCAAACTGGCACAAACCAGCAAACGCACCGAAGTGCAGGCCGCTGCTTTACATAAGCTTGCTGATCTTAAAGCCGCAGGGAACTTAAATATCTTTAAAAATGCAATCGGTAGCGAATCATACATGGTGGAAGCGGCTGCTTTACGTGGCATTGCGCAAATAGATGCCGCCGAAGCTTTAACCTATGCCCACAAACTGGAAAAAGACAGCGACGGACCGCTTAAACTTGAAATTGCAAACATCTACGCCACCAACGGACAATCAGCCGACTGGCCTTTTGTTTACGAGCAGTTTACTAAAGGCAGGTTAGATACCAAAGCCCGTATGATGCGCAACTTTGCTAATATGGCTGCCAAAGTAGATAACCCTGCTTATGCTCAACAAGGTATCAGCGAACTGGTAAAAGCTGGTAAACGTTTTAAAGAATATGGCCAGACACCGCGTATTATTGAATACATCAACACGGTTAAAGCCGGACGCGAAAAACTTGGCGATCAGGCTTCGGCTAAAGCAGCCGAAGATGGCATAAAAGAACTACAATAATCTGCAAGCCCTCCCCTAACCCCGGAGGGCTTTGCTTTTTTTACAACTAACTTGTAACTTGCTCATACATAACAACACATATAATCTCATGAAAAACTTAATTTCGAGAAAATCATTTATGCTTAGCTTAATGGCTATGCTGATGTCTGTATCGCTTTTTGCACAGGATAAGCCACAACGTCAAAGCCCGGCAGCTACTGCCGAAGGCACTATCCACGGCGCAGCCATCACCATTAAATACAGCAGCCCGGCTGTAAAAGGCCGCAAGATATGGGGCGACCTGGTGCCTTTTGATAAAGTTTGGCGCGCAGGCGCTAATGAAGCCACCATTTTTGAAACCAGCAAAGCAATTAAGGTGGAAGGCAAAACACTGCCTGCAGGTAAATACAGCCTGTACCTTACTCCTGGTGAAAACGAATGGAAAGTGATCTTTAATTCACAAACCGGCCAATGGGGCATTAACCGTGATGGCTCAACAACTGACGATGCTACTAAAGATGTATTAGTGGTAACCGTAAAACCTAAAAAATCTGCCACTATGGAAGAAAGACTGGTTTACCGCATTACTAAAACCGGCTTTGAAATGGCATGGGATAACTTAGTTGTTCCGGTTACTATCAAATAAAGAGCTTACTTATTAAACAGAAGAGGGCTGCCAATGGCGGCCCTCTTCTGTTATGGGTTATTTGATCATTTGTTAGTAGCCTGGTATAAAAGATTTACAATCGCACTTTTATCTTCCATATACTTATTGCAGATAAATAATCCGCCTTTACCTGTTGTCTTGTTAAAAAACAAAAAGGTACTTACTCCCGGGTCATCGCCATCGTGCCCTATCATACCGTTAGTATACAAATTCCATAAAACACCTTTATTGCGTTTTGTAGCATTAAAACCAGCAGGAAGTTTACTTAACTCAAAGTGCGGGGTAAACATTTCTTTGTAAGATGCTTTTGATAACAATGTGGTATCGCCAGCATACCCGCGGATAATTGCTTGCAGGTATTTACTTAAATCTTCAGGAGACGTTTTAAAACTGCCGTCGGGGTAAGTGATCTCATCGTATAAAGGAAAATACTCTTTAAGGTCATAATATAAATAAGCATGGTTTTTCAAATTTACCGATGATAAAAACCATCCGCTGTGAACCATTTTTAATGGTTTAATAATATACTTATTGGTAAACTCGGCATAGCTCATTCCCGATTTGATCTCAATAAGATAGGCAATTAAAGCCGAAGCGATATTACTGTAAACAGATGCCTGCCCCGGTTCGGCATTCACAAAGTTCTTATCGTTATAATATTTGCCCTGACTTGACAGATAGTTGAAAAGGAAATCTTTTAAATCGCTATCAGGAATGGCCTGGTTATATCCAATTGCCTGCAATTTGCTCAAAGCGTCCTGGCTGTAACTCCGCAGAGCAGGGTAAAAGTGGCAAGTATTCGGATAAATCGAAGGATTATCTATGATACCCGATGTATGATCGGTCAGCTGTTTTATGGTGATGCCTCCCTTATTAGTATTAGGGTTGATGACTTTAAATGGCAGGATATCGTTTATCTCAGTTTCCAGATTAAAATAGTGCAGCTCTATCGCCCTCATTAAAGCAACCGAAAGAATCGTTTTACTTACTGATCCGATGTTTTGTATGGTTTTAAAACTATATGGTACCTTACCTTTTATATCTGCATACCCAAAGTTCTTTTTATAAATGACATGATCCGCATCTACCAACATCACCGAAAGCCCCGGCAGACTATCTTGGACTACTACTTTTTGAAGATTTGCGGTTAATGAACCATACTTAGCCTGAGCCTTTAAATGATGAGGGATAAGCAGGGTCAATACCAAACAGCAAAAAAGAAACCGGTGGGAAACAACGTTGATTTTATCTTTCATGCTGCAAGATAAATTACCTGGTAAATCAATAATTGTATAAAAACGAACTACGTATTATTTGAAAAAGGAAGTATGTACTGGTGGCTGTCAAACTTTGTCGGCCGGCTGTCCATTATTTTGCTGTAGCTTTTGATAAAGTGCGACTGATCGTAATAGCCATATTTATAGTAAACTTCAGCAAGTGATTTGTCTTTATCCAGCTCATTAACCAGGCTGCGCATACGTAAAATAGACCGGAAGCTTTGAGGCGCCATACCGATATGATCATTGAATTTCTTCTCTATATATCTTTTTGAATATCCTGCATAATTGGCAACATCATCCATCTTTAATGAAGGATTTAAAAGATCGCCGGATAACCGCAGGCATAAAGCCTGTACTAAAGTTGAATTTGCAGTGCTGTTATTAAAAAATGAACCAAAAACGTCATAACATTTCGCTTCAACAGCATTTACATCCAGTTTACCTGCATCCATAAATTTCAAGTAAGCAGCATTATTAATGTCTTTAAGATCAGCATATCGATCTGTGATTTCGTTCAAAGGCAAATTTGTAACAAGCGATATCGCCCACGGGTTAAACTGCACCATAATTGCCTTTGTATAAGGCATCAATGATACTTTAAGCCTTTTGGTGGTTTGCCCTACTAAATAAATACCATCACCGATGTGCTTAATTCCAGCATTGTTTTCCCAAATAATACCCTGACCACTTACAAATGCAATAGTGAAACAACCGTTGGGAAGCGTATACCTTCCTTCTGAAATTAAAGGATGATTAAGATTATCAAGAACCCAGAATTTTCTTATGTAATTGCTGAAATTACTTTGAGGAGTTACTTCTGCATAATTAAACATACGCGATTACACGTTTTTAAAAATCCTTGTTCAGCAGTTTTTCCAATTCCGCGAAACTGATATCCATTTTAACCCGGCCATGCTTGGCATAAGATAACTCGCCGGTTTCTTCAGATACGATGATAGCGGTAGCTTCGTTGTTTTCTGTTACGCCAATCCCTGCCCTGTGGCGCAAACCAAATTGCGGGGGAAGGTCGGTATTATCTGTCAGTGGCAAAATGCAACTGGCCGAACGGATTTTATTGCCCGATATTACAACTGCCCCATCATGCAGCGGACTGGTTTTCTGGAATATGCTTTCGAGCAGGCGCTTGGATATTTTGGCGTCTAAAACCTCGCAGCTGTTCTGAAAAAATTGTTCGTCGTAAAATCTGGCAAAAACGATCAATGCCCCGGTACGGGTTTGTTTAAGGCTTTTGCAGGCATCAATAATAGGCTTAATGCGTGCGTAGTTGTTTTTTTCAGTTTCTGCCTTACCGAAAAAATATCGCCACCAGGCTTTGTTACGCTGCAAGGAGGCATTCTTCCCTACCAATAACAGAAACCGCCTGATCTCCTGCTGAAAAACTACGATTACTGCGATGATACCCACATTCATGAAATTGCCCAGGATACCTGTAAGCAATTGCATGTGCAGGGCACGCACTACAAAATACAATATGCAGATGATGGCCAGACCGATAAAGATATTAGCCGCTATGGTACCACGTATCAGGTTGTACAATTGATAGATAATAATAGCCACTAAAACAATATCAAGCGCGCTAAAGAAGTTGAATTTCAGAAAGCTGAAGTCGAACAAATGCATTGCCTGCAAGTTAGCAAGTTTTAAGTGTTAAGGCAAGTAAGATAAATGGAGAGAAGCTATTGACTATATCTGCTAAGAAAGTAAAATAACAAGTTTGTCATTCCGAACGTATGTGAGGAATCTAATTTGATAAGATCCTTCGCTTTGCTCAGGATGACACACTATTTATATCTATACCGCTTCTTCTTTCTTCGGGAAAATCAATGAAGCAACAATGCTGATAACTAATATCCCAAGAATAATATACAGTGATGTAGCAGTGGTTATTCCAACTTTTTCGGCATACTCCCCTGCAAGCATCTTTAAGCCGATAAATGCTAATAGGACTGACAATCCCACCTTTAGCAGGTGAAACTTATCAATAATATTTACCAGCAAAAAGAACATTGACCGTAAGCCCAGTATGGCAAATATGTTAGAGAAGAAGACGATGAATGGGTCCTTCGTCACCGAAAATATTGCCGGTATTGAGTCTACTGCAAACACAAGGTCTGTCACCTCAATGATCAATAGCACAAGAAGTAGCGGGGTAATCATTTTTTTACCATTGATCCTGACAAAAAACTTATTGCCCGAGAACTGCGGATGTACCGAAAAGTATTTTGAAGCAAACTTAACAATAGGATGATGCTGCGGGTCAATCTCGTCTTCCTTGTTACGGTTAATAAACATCATGACACCCGTGTAAACCAGGAATGCACCAAACAGGTATAAAATCCAGTGGAAATTGGCAATAAGCGACGAACCAATGAATATGAACAGGAAGCGCATGATTACCGCGCCTATAATACCCCATACCAATACCTTATGATAATGCCGCTGATCAACTGCAAAAGCCGAAAAAATAAGTATCATCACGAAAATATTGTCGACAGAAAGTGCGTATTCAACAATATAACCGGTAATAAATTCGAGTGATAAGTTTTTACGGTATAAAGCAAGGCTACCCTCAAAATCGTTCGGGTTAAGCTTTAGCCTGTGTAAATGCCGCTGATTGATCTCCTTTAAAGCTTCGAAGCTATCTATATGATGCAGCAGGTGCCCATAACGATAGATTAAGCCGTAAAATATTAAAGCCAAAGCAACCCATACCGCACTCATGATACCGGCCTGCTTCATGCTCACCGGCTTGTCCGACTTACTAAACAGGCCCAGGTCAATAGCCAGCATAAGTGCAATGAACACTAAAAAACCGGCTATAAATTCTATTTCGCTGGCCATTATTTATTTCTTTCGGTGGTAAAACGCACTAATTGCTCAAGGCCGAGCCTGGCATCGTTATCTGGCAGGGTGTTTAATATGGTAAAAGCCTCATCCTGTAACCTTCTCATTTGGGTTTCAGAATATTGCAGGCCACCTGTGGTTTTTACAAAACGGATGATTTCTTCAATCTTTTTCGGATCGTTGTTATGGTTCTTTACCAGGCTGATCACTCTTCGTTTTTCGGCATTTGTAGCTGTATTAAGCGAATAGATCAGAGGAAGGGTCATTTTCTTTTCTTTGATATCGATACCCAGTGGTTTGCCCACATCGTCGGTACCAAAGTCAAACATATCATCTTTGATCTGAAAAGCAATGCCCACCTTTTCACCAAAAAGCCGCATTTTTTCAATGGTCTCTGCGTCTGCTCCAGCCGACGCAGCCCCACAGGCACAGCATGATGCAATTAACGAAGCCGTTTTCTGGCGAATCACCTCATAGTAGATATCCTCGCTGATGTCCATCCGGCGCACCTTTTCAATCTGCAGCAACTCACCCTCGCTCATTTGCTTCACTGCCTCAGATACAATTTTCAGTAACTGGAAATCATTATTATCCAGCGAAAGCAGTAAACCTTTTGAAAGCAGGTAATCGCCAACAAGTACGGCTATTTTATTTTTCCAGAGCGCATTGATAGAGAAAAAGCCACGGCGCTGGTATGAGTTATCAACCACGTCGTCATGCACTAAGGTTGCAGTATGCAATAACTCCACTAAGGCTGCACCACGGTGTGTAGACTCGTTAATGCCGCCGCATAATTTGGCAGCAAAAAAAACGAACATCGGCCGTATCTGCTTGCCTTTGCGTTTTACAATGTAATGGGTGATGCGATCGAGCAGCGGTACTGAGCTTTGCATCGAAGACCTGAACTTTTCTTCGAACACATCTATATCGGCCGCTATAGGTTTCTTGATCTCGTTAATGCTCAGCATTTAAACTCAAAAGGTATTTAACGGTAGCAAACATAGCTAAAAAATAGATATGCGCACTCATTTGCAGTGTTGAAAGCGTGTAATTTATGCTATAGTTTACAGATGCGAGTGACCAGAAACCAGTAATTATAGTGCGGCTCTCAAGCTTAGCCTATCGAAGCATGGTGCGAATTTCTTCTCTATACCCTTCGACAAGCTCAGGGTGACAAGGCGCTATCTGGGGTCATGCTGAGCCCGTCGAAGCACGAATGGCAAGCCTTCTCTATACCCTTCGACAAGCTCAGGGTGACACTTCAAAAGCAAACATATAAACCATTGTGCAGTGTCATGCTGAGCCTGTCGAAGCATCCAAGGGTTAATCGACATATTATATTAACAATCTTGATTTGAAAAAAGGCCTTACCAAAATGGTAAGGTCTTTTTGTTTATAACCCCGTCTAAATGCATGTGTTTCCATATCAATTATTTGAAAATCAACTACTTATTAAAGTATTGATGTATAATGGCATTGCGTTTGGCAAATGGCAGCAAAACACAATACTATGCTAACGCTTTATCTCTTCCTTGCACTGATATTACTCTGCTGGATCATCTTTAAATCAATTGACTGGTTCGAAAAAATCTGATTGTTATGCTGACTTTATTCATCATTTCCATAGCCGTATTCATCTATATGATCTACGTGCTGCTAAAACCCGAAAAATTCTAATCTGACTTTGCTATGAACACCGAATTTCTGGGCATTCTTGCCTCGTTCATCATCACACTTGTAATCGCCATACCGCTGGGTAAGTACTTGGCTAAAATGTATGCCGGCGAAAAAGTGTGGACCGACTTTTTTAAACCACTCGAAAAAGGCATCTATAAGCTTTCGGGCATCAATCCGAATGAACCCATGAACTGGAAACAGTTTTTGAAAGCCATGATGACCATTAATATCCTTTGGTTGGTTTATGGTTTTTTTGTACTCATCTATCAGGATAAATTACCACTTAACCCTGATGGTAACGCAGGCCAAACCCCAGACCTTGCTTTTAATAGTATTATCAGCTTTGTGGTTAACTGTAACCTGCAACATTACAGCGGCGAGAGCGGGGCAACTTATTTTACCCAGCAATTCATTTTTATGTTTTTGCAGTTTACCAGTTGTGCAACAGGTATGGCTGCAGCAGTAGCAGTGTTCAAAGCATTTAAAGATAAAACTACAACCAACATTGGTAACTTTTGGGAGTACTTTGTTAAATCTATTACCCGTGTATTACTGCCACTCTCGGCAATAGTAGCATTGATATTGGCATTTAACGGTACGCCAAGTAGCTATGCAGGTAAGGATAAATTTATTTCATTACAGGGCGATACCGTAAACGTTTCGCGCGGCCCTGCTGCACAGTTTATTGCTATTAAGCATATAGGTACAAATGGTGGCGGCTACTTTGGCGCCAACTCTGCCCACCCGCTTGAAAACCCGAACTACCTGACCAACATGACCGAGATCATTGCCCAGTTTATTATTCCTGTGGCTATGATACTGGCTTTCGGTTACTTTATTAACCGTAGAAAGCTGAGTTGGATCATTTTCGGGGTGATGATGGTAGGGGTAATGATGTTTATGATCCCGTCTATCATCAGCGAAACAGGCGGCAACGCCATGCTCACAAAAATGCATATCAGCCAGCCAACCGGCTCCATGGAAGGCAAGGAAGTACGTTTCGGCCCTATGGCAACCGCTTACTGGAGCACGCTTACCACCGTTACTTCAACAGGTTCTGTAAACGGCATGCATGATAGCATGACATCGCTTACCGGTTGCTGGGAATTGCTGGCCATGATGGTTAACGGTTTCTTTGGTGGTTGCGGTGTAGGTATCCTCAACTATTTTATATATCTCATAATTGCAGTATTTATCTCCGGTTTAATGGTTGGGCGTACGCCTGAGTTTCTTGGCCACAAGGTGGAGGCCCGCGAGGTTAAAATTGCAGCGCTGATCACTTTATTGAGCCCATTCCTGATTATGGCATTCACTGCACTTTCAGCCTATGTCTTTAAAACAGCGCCGGATGCAAACTGGTCAGTAAAACCATCCGCCTGGTTAAATAACCCTGGCTATCATGGTTTTTCAGAGATGCTGTATGAATATACTTCATCAAACGCCAATAACGGTTCTGGTTTTGAAGGCCTGGGTGATAATAACGTTTTCTGGAATGTGACCACCGGTATTGTATTAATACTTGGCCGGTATTTACCAATTATTGGCCCTGTGGCAATTGCCGGTTTGCTGGCACAGAAAAAATATGTGCCCGAATCTGCCGGTACGTTGCGTGTAGATACCACCACGTTCGGTATCATGACCTTCGCCGTAATACTTGTATTAAATGCATTGTCTTATTTCCCTGCACTGGCCTTAGGGCCACTGGCAGAATATTTTTCAATGAAATAAAAAAATGCCCCACCCAACCCTCCTCTGAAGGGAGGGCTTAAAGTCTCCCATTTAGGGAGATTTACAAGAGGGCTTCAAAAAATATAAAAATGAAATCTGAATCAAATAAATTGTTCGAGCCAGCCCTGGTGCAGACTGCCTTGAAAGAATCATTTATAAAACTTGATCCCCGGGCTATGGTACGCAACCCGGTGATGTTCACGGTAGAAATTGGCACTGTGGTAATGTTTGGCGTAACCATTTACAGCCTTTCACATCATGGCCAGGGTTCTTTCGGTTATAACCTGGCGGTATTTATAATTCTGTTCTTAACTGTACTGTTTGCAAATTTCGCGGAAGCCATTGCCGAGGCACGCGGTAAAGCACAGGCAGATAGCCTGCGCAAAACACGCGAAGAAACACCGGCTAAGGTGGTTCTGGAAAACGGCGAGGTCGTTACAAAATCATCAAGCGAACTGCGTAAAGGCGATGTGTTTACCTGTATTGCCGGCGATACCATCCCTACCGACGGTGAAATTGTTGAAGGTATTGCTACCATTGACGAATCAGCCATTACAGGTGAATCTGCTCCGGTGATCAGAGAGTCTGGTGGTGATAAATCATCAGTAACCGGTGGCACCAAGGTATTATCAGACGAAATAAAAGTATTGGTAACCACCCAGCCCGGCGAAAGCTTTCTGGATAAAATGATTGCTTTGGTAGAAGGAGCATCGCGCCAGAAAACACCGAATGAAATTGCGCTTACCATTCTGTTGGCCAGCTTTACGCTGATCTTCATTATCGTTTGCGTTACCCTGCAGCCATTTGCTAACTATGCCAATACGCCAATTACAATTGCAGCGCTGATCTCGTTGTTTGTCTGCCTTATTCCAACAACAATCGGCGGTTTATTATCTGCCATTGGTATTGCCGGTATGGACCGTGCTTTACGCGCCAACGTAATTACCAAATCAGGTAAGGCTGTTGAAACTGCTGGCGATATTGATACCTTATTGTTAGACAAGACCGGGACGATAACAATAGGTAACCGTAAAGCCACACAGTTTTGGCCTGCAAAAGGTATCGAGCCTGATACCCTGATCACGGCCTGTGTGTTATCTTCACTTGCTGATGAAACACCCGAAGGTAAATCAATTGTAGAGTTAGCGTCTTCTCATTTTGCTTTACCTAAAGCACCGCAGGGTTCAGAGTTTGTGAAATTCACTGCCGAAACCCGTTCAAGCGGCATCAATACACCTGATGGTTTACGGATCCGTAAAGGCGCCTTTGATTCCATCCGTAATATTGCTCAAAAAGCTGGCAACCCTTTCCCTGAAGAAGTGGAAGACCGTGTGAAGATCATTTCCTCAAACGGTGGTACGCCATTGGTGGTATCGCAAAACGAAAAGGTGTTAGGTACTATCGAATTACAGGACATCATTAAAACCGGTATTTCAGAACGTTTTGAACGCCTGCGTAAAATGGGTGTGAAAACGGTAATGGTTACCGGCGATAACCCGCTTACGGCCAAATTTATTGCGCAAAAAGCAGGTGTGGATGATTTTATTGCCGAGGCTAAGCCAGAGGATAAGATGAACTACATTAAACATGAGCAAAACAGCGGCAAGCTGGTAGCCATGATGGGCGACGGTACCAATGACGCCCCTGCACTTGCACAGGCTGATGTTGGCGTTGCCATGAACAGTGGTACCCAGGCAGCTAAAGAAGCCGGAAACATGGTGGATTTGGATAATGACCCAACCAAGCTGATCGAGATTGTGGAGATAGGCAAGCAATTGCTGATTACCCGTGGTACGCTGACTACCTTCTCTATCGCTAATGACGTGGCTAAATACTTTGCAATTGTACCGGCATTATTCATTGCATCAATCCCGGCGTTGCAAAGTATCAACATCATGAATTTGCACAGTCCTGAAAGCGCCATACTTTCTGCGGTGATCTTCAACGCAATCATTATTCCGTTGCTGATTCCGCTGGCACTTAAAGGTGTAGAGTATAAACCAATTGGAGCAAGTGCATTACTTCGCCGCAACCTGCTTATCTATGGCTTCGGCGGTGTAGTAGCACCATTTATAGGTATTAAATTAATTGACCTTGTTGTAGCACTATTTATATAATCAGAGGTGAGGTCAGGTTATTAAATAAAACTAATTAGGGCTCAGAACTCACACCTCATTACACGCAACTCAGAAACAAAAAAATGAAAAAGTACATCCTCACATCAATAAGGCTTACAGTAGTGCTTACTGTGTTGCTTTGCATCATATACCCGGTAATTATCAGTTTTGCCGGTAAACTTTCAAAGGGACGTGGCAATGGCGAAACCATCACCGAAAATGGTAAAGTGGTAGGTTATGCCAACCTGGGCCAAAAGTTTGATAAGCCACAATATTTCTGGGGCAGGCCATCAGCGGTAGCTTATAATGCAGCAGGTTCTGCAGGCTCAAACAAAGGGCCAACCAACCCAGACTACTTAAAGAATGTAAATAACCGTGTGGATACACTTTTAAAATACCATCCTTATTTAAAACGCAGCGATATACCTGCCGACCTGGTTACAGCTTCGGGTAGCGGACTTGATCCGGACATTTCTCCCGAGGCTGCCAGGGTTCAGGTAAAACGTGTAGCCACATTCAGGAAACTTGACGAACAAAAAGTAACTAATCTGGTTGCCGCCAATACCGAAAAACCTTTGCTTGGCTTATTTGGCCCTGCAAAAGTAAATGTGCTGAAACTTAACGTCGCTTTAGATCAGCTGAAATAAGCTGGCCTGATGTCCGTGAACTGATCCTTCGTAACGAAAGAAAAAAGAGGAGGATAGTATTTACTATCCTCTTAACATCCCCTCGCAAGGAGGGGAATATTTATTAATAAGTTGTTAAAAAGCTTTGGGGGAAGCTTTAAAAACTCGATGAAGAAACTACTTTACGCAGCTGTGTTGTGTTGCATCGCTATTGGTGTAAAAGCACAAGACAGCACAAAAACAGGCAAGCTTACCATAAGTGGTTATGCTGAGCTTTACTATGGCTTTGATTTTAATAAGCCGGAAAATCATAACCGTCCGCCTTTTGTGTATTCACATAACCGGACTAATGAGGTGAACCTGAATTTAGGATTTATAAAAGCCAATTATGATAATGAAAGGGTAAGGGCAAACCTGGCCTTTATGGCAGGCACTTACACTAATGCCAACCTGGCGGCAGAGCCGGGCGTTCTTAAAAATATTTATGAAGCCAATGCCGGGGTTAAGCTGGCAAAAAACGCTAACCTATGGCTGGATGCAGGTGTATTCGCATCGCACATCGGGTTTGAAAGCGCTGTATCAAAAGACTGCTGGGTGCTTACACGCAACATCGCATCTGATAATACGCCGTACTTTGAAACCGGGGCAAAGTTATCATACACCACTAACGACGGCAGTTTTACCGCCACGGGGCTGTATCTTAACGGATGGCAGCGCATTCAGCGGCAGGATGGTAATAACAAGGCCGCAGGGGGCTTACAGCTTACCTGGAAACCATCTGATGATATTACTCTAAATTACAGTAATTATTTAGGTGTTGAGGGGGCAGATACTGTTGGCGTACGCCGGATATACCATAACTTATATGGCGTGTTCCAGCTTACAAAACAGTTTGGCATAACTGCCGGGTTTGATTACGGCCAGCAGGAAAAAGCAAAGGGAAGCAGTGATTATAATCACATTGTTTCGCCTGTAATTATAGGCCGTTACCAGTTTGCAGAGCAATGGGCCGTAGCTGGCAGATATGAATATTATCATGATAAGAATGGCATATTCATAGTAACAGGCACACCTGATGGGTTTAAAACCTCGGGGTATTCGGTTAATATAGATTACGCACCAATAAGCAATGCCTTGGTACGTTTAGAGTATAAAAATTATAGCAGTAAAGACAATGTATTTTTAAAGAACGGAGCTACGGTAAGTAACAGTCCGCTTATTACAGCAAGTATAGCAGTATCATTTTAACAAAGATCATGGCAGAGCAACAGCCGCAGGATACATCAGTAAAAAACTTCCTCGACCTTGTAAAAAAGTCAAGGCGTGGAAAGTTTAAGATTTATATAGGTATGAGTGCCGGTGTCGGCAAAACTTACCGTATGCTGCAGGAAGCTCATGCACTTTTGCGTAATGGTATTGATATACAAATAGGCTATATAGAAACACACAACCGGGCCGAAACACATGCCCTGCTCGACGGTATACCCGCAATACCAAGGCGTAAAATTTTTTACAAAGGCAAAGAGCTGGAAGAAATGGACCTGAACGCCATTTTAAACCGGCACCCGGAGGTAGTAATAGTCGACGAGTTGGCCCACAGCAATGTAGAGGGAAGCAAGAATATAAAACGCTGGCAGGACGTGGTAGATATTCTTGAGGCGGGCATCAGCGTTATATCTGCGGTAAACATTCAGCACCTCGAGAGCATGAATGAAGAGATCGAGTCGATAACTGGTATACCTATTACCGAACGTATACCGGACAAGGTGCTGGAACTGACAGATGAGATCGTAAACATTGATCTTACCGCCGATGAACTGATTGACCGGCTTAAAGAGGGTAAGATATATGACAAAAGCAAAGTGAATACTGCTTTGCAGAATTTCTTTCAGGCAGATAAAATACTGCAGTTGCGCGAACTGGCATTAAAGGAGGTAGCGCATCACGTTGAGCGAAAAATTGATATTGAGATACCCAAACAGATCAAGCTTAGGCCCGAAAAATTTCTGGCTTGTATCTCATCCAATGAAATAACTGCAAAAATTGTGATCCGCAAAACGGCAAGGCTGGCATCTTACTATAGGTCGCCGTGGGTAGTGCTGTATGTGCAAAGCAGCAGCGAAAGCAGCGACCGTATTAAACTAGATAAGCAACGCCACCTCATCAATAATTTTAAATTGGCAACGCAACTTGGTGCAGAAGTGGTAAAGTTAAAGAGCGATAACATTGCCGAAACCATTTTGCAAATAGCAGATGAACGCGACATTACGACCATTTGCATTGGTAAGCCGCATTTAAATCTGTTTCAGGTAATTATTAAAACTGCGATATTTAATCAGCTGTTGAAGCACCTTGCCAAAAAAGAAATAGACCTGGTTATACTATCATAAAATTTAAACGTCATGAAAATCAAAAATAAACTCCGGCTGGGCTTCGCATTCCTGTTTATCGTGGTGCTGTTTTTTGGAGCAACATCACTGTACTACATTCAGGATATATCAAAAAGTGCGAAAGTGATCTTAAAAAATAACTATGAAACCCTTAGCTATACCAAGGGTATGCGTACTATTTTGGATGAGCATAACCTGCCGCTCGATAAGGCATCACTTACTGAATTTGACAAGCAACTTACCAGGCAGGAGCATAATATTACAGAACCCGGCGAAAGCCAGGCTACTGCTGCGCTGAGAGCCGTATTTATAAAAATGCAAAGCGAATCTTCTGCTGCTGCTTTACAGAGTGATGAACGCGAGATACGCCACTACCTGCGTACCATAGAAGGGCTAAACATGCAGGCCATTGTTAAAAAGAACGATAAGGCCCATGCTTCGGTGAACAGGGCAACTATATTTTTAAGTTTTGTTGGCGGTTTTACATTTTTGATCCTGTTTAGCTTTAGTGTAAACTTTCCGGATATTATTAACAGCCCGCTGCGTGCACTGCTTGAAGGTATCCGCGAAATCAGCCACAAAAATTACAGCCAGCGTTTACGCTTTAACAAGGACGACGAGTTTGGCGAAGTAGCCACCGCTTTTAATGATATGGCCTCCAGGTTAAACGACTGGGAAAACAGTAACCTGGCTATGGTACTATCTGATAAGCAACGTATCGAGACGATTATTGAACAGATGGATGATGCCATTATCGGGTTAAACGAAAAGCAGGAGATCCTTTTCATTAATAAAGTAGCCGAAAATGTGCTTAACCTTAACGAGCAAAAGCTGGTTGGCCAGCCTGCTGCCAAGTTTACAGTAAGCAATGATCTTTTTAAATCGATACTGGAAAGCAAAGACACCGCAAATCCGTTTAAGATTGCACTGAATGGCAAGGAAGCTTTTTTTAAATTAGAAAGCCGCGAGATCGTGATTCCTAATATGAGCGGGCAGCAGTCTGAGGGGGTAGTAATTTCCCGAAAATCGGCAGGTAAGGTTTATATGCTGCGCAACATTACCGAGTTTAAGGAGCGTGATGAGGCTAAGACGAATTTTATCGCTACCATTTCTCACGAATTAAAAACGCCTATTTCGGCTATTAAAATGAGCCTGAAACTACTGAACGATCAGCGTATAGGCGAAATGAACAGTCAGCAAAAAGAACTGTTAGCGCACATTAGCGATGATAGCGACCGGTTGTTGAAGATTACCAGTGAGTTGCTTGACCTTTCGCAGGTAGAAACAGGTAACATTCAACTCAACTTTGTACCGTCAGATCCGGCTGCTATTGTTGATTATGCACTTAATTCAGTTCGTTTCCCGGCAGAACAGAAATCAATTAGCTTGCAGGTTGAAGCACAACCGCAATTGCCAAAGGTGCAGGTTGATGTAGAGAAAACCGCGTGGGTGCTGGTTAACTTTTTATCAAACGCGTTACGTTACAGTTCTGAAAAATCAAAAGTAATTATTGGCGTAAGCGCTCACCAGAACCAGGTAATATTTTCTGTGAAAGATTTTGGTAAAGGCATTGACGAGCAATATCAGAAACGTTTATTCGAACGATACTTCCAGGTGCCGACCGATGGGCAAAGTAAGGCGGGAACAGGCTTGGGTTTAGCTATTTCTAAAGACTTTATAGAAGCGCAAAACGGGCATATCTGGGTAGAAAGTGCAATAGGCGAAGGCAGTACATTTTACTTTAGCCTGCCGGCTTATCAGGCCTAGCCTGAGCTCATTTTTTCAAAATGAAAATCGATCTTTTCAAAATGAAAAGGTTGCAGGGATTTTATTGCCTGAAAATATGCGTTAAAACTACATTTAAAGCCTAAGCTATATAAGTGGCACAAGGGTTGACAAGCGGTTGAAAACTATTGTTTATGCAATTATCTGTTTTTCATACGCTATTGTGCAGTACTAATGTATTGCATTTGCCCTTTCCCTTAAAATTTACTGTTAAATGAGCTCGCACGTCAGGAAACTATCAGCTGCCGGGCTGCTTATAACTTTAGGTATTATTTTCGGCGATATCGGTACATCGCCACTCTACACATTCCAGACATTATTAAAAGAAGGCGGCCGGTCAGA
Organism: Mucilaginibacter sp. KACC 22063; assembly: GCF_028736115.1. NCBI lineage: Bacteria > Pseudomonadati > Bacteroidota > Sphingobacteriia > Sphingobacteriales > Sphingobacteriaceae > Mucilaginibacter > Mucilaginibacter florum. The sequence continues at coordinate 4,285,846 of NZ_CP117877.1, forward strand.
CGCTTTCCTGGTATTAGGAGCCATCTCCTGCGTATTCTGGACACTTACCTTACAAACCACATTCAAGTATATCTTTATTACCCTGCAAGCAGACAACCGCGGAGAAGGTGGTATCTTTTCCCTGTATGCTTTAGTACGCCGTTATGGCAAATGGCTGGCCATACCTGCTATAGTTGGCGCCGGTACACTACTGGCCGACGGTATTATTACCCCCCCTATTTCGGTTACATCAGCTATTGAAGGTTTAGGCCTGGTGCCTGCATTTTCAAAGGATTTTATTCCCGGTAATGAATTGATTATTGGTATTGTAATTACCATTTTGGTATTATTATTCTTCTTTCAGCAATTTGGCACCAACGTGGTTGGCGCGGCCTTTGGCCCTATCATGCTGATATGGTTTGTAATGCTGGGCAGCCTGGGGGCTATACAAATAGCACACTATCCTGAAATTATTAAAGCCATTAATCCTATGTATGGTTGGCATTTGCTTACCGAACACCCTAAAGGGTTTTGGTTATTAGGTGCCGTATTTTTATGTACAACAGGTGCCGAAGCTTTATACTCAGACCTTGGGCATTGCGGACGTAAGAATATACAGGTAAGCTGGATATTTGTAAAAACAGCTTTAGTGCTTAATTATTTAGGCCAGGGCGCATGGGTGCTTACACAGCATAAGTATCGCGATTTTTCGGGGGTAAACCCTTTCTTTGAAATTGTTCCGCACCAATTTTTGATACCTGCCGTTGCTATTGCAACTATGGCCACCATTATTGCCAGCCAGGCATTAATCAGTGGTTCATTTACGCTGATCAGCGAAGCGGTGAGTATGAATTTCTGGCCTAAGATCACTATCAAATACCCGTCAAACATTCGTGGGCAAATCTATATTCCAAGCATCAACTGGATTTTATGTTTTGGCTGTATCGCGGTAACGCTTTACTTTAAAACATCTGAGGCCATGACAGCTGCTTATGGTTTCTCCATTACCATTGCCATGCTGATGACCACCATACTGATGTTCTATTTTATGCGATATGTGAAGCATTGGCCGCTATGGCTGGTGGTTATCATCCTATGCGTATTCCTGTCAGTTGAGTTCTCTTTCTTTGTGGCCAATGCGGTAAAAATCCTTAAAAGGTTGTTCTTCCTGGTGTTTGAGGTAGGGCTGATCTTTACTATGTACATCTGGTTCAGGGCGCGTAAGATTAATAACAGGTTCCTGTCGTTTGTGGATCTGAAGGATTATATCCCCATGCTTAACTCTATGAGTAAGGATCAGGGCATCCCTAAATATGCTACACACCTTATCTATCTTACAAAAGCCAATAACAGCAAGCAGGTAGAGCAAAAGATTATCTATTCGATATTAAGCCGCAAACCTAAACGTGCAGATGTGTATTGGTTTGTACATATAGAACGAACCGATGAACCTTTTACCATGGAATATTCGGTTGAAGAACTGGAGGATGACAAGGTAATAAGGGTTGAGTTCAGGCTGGGCTTCCGAATCAACCCACGTGTGAATGTGTTGTTCCGTAAGGTAGTTGAGGACATGATCAAACGCGGCGAACTGGATATTACCAGCAGGTACGAGTCTTTGGGAAGCTACAACCTGCCTGCCGACTTCCAGTTTGTGATTATGGAGAAATACCTTTCCTACAATAATGAGTTTAGCGTTAGCGAAGGCTTTATTTTGAAAAGTTATTTTGCCATCAAAAGTTGGGGGCTTAGCGAAGCCAAGGCTTTCGGGCTGGATACCAGCGAAACCCGGGTTGAGAAAATCCCTTTGGTGGTAAACCCGCTTAATAATGTTAATCTAAGGCGCGTAGAAGCGCAGTAATAACAAAAAATGCCTGATCAATTGATCAGACATTTTTTGTTTGGGTTATTCTATCCCTTTCATTTTGGTTTTCAGGATATAGATCGCTTTTGAAGCAGTGATGAATAAAATATCCTTGTTTTTCCCTGCAAAGCACAAGTTGGCGGTCCAGGGTTCAGGGATATCGATATGTGCAAGCTTAGTACCGGCAGATGAGTAAACCGTAACCCCTTTGCCCGACAGGTAAATATTGCCACGATTATCGATGGTCATGCCGTCGCTGCCCTGGTTAACATACAATGCAGGTTGACTAAGTGTGCCGTCTGCCTGTACTTCAAAACGGTAAGTTTTGTTAGCACCGATATCAGCAACGTATAAGTATTTACCATCGGCCGTTCCGGTGATGCCGTTTGGCTTTTTTAATTGATCTGAAACCACCACCGGCACTTTGCTTCCGGGTGCTAAATAATACACTTTTTGCCCGTCAATGTCAGGTTGTTTACGTGTCCAGTAATCGCGTTGGTAATAAGGATCTGTAAAATAGATGCCGCCTGTTTTACGGTTAACCCATACATCGTTAGGGCCGTTTAGCAACTTGCCGTCTAAGTTTGCTACCAAAACGGTTACTTTCTTATCCGGCGAAATCGACCACAGTTGATCGTGCTCGTCAGCGCAGGAGATCAGATTGCCTTTTTTGTCGAAATACATACCATTACTACGGCCTGCGCTGGCCATAAAAAGGGTAAGTTTGCCATCGGTACTATATTTCCATATCTGATTATTAGGCTGATCGGTGAAGAAAACGTTACCTTTTTTATCAGTCGCCGGGCCTTCGGTAAAACTGAATTGATTTGATATCAACTTCGCCCGTACAGTAGTGTCATAGATATAATTTGCACTGTCAGGCTCTGCCGAATTTAATTTAACTGTGTGATACTTACCAGATGTAGCAGTATAGCCCAAAGCCATTACCACAGCAGCGGTTAAAATATTTTTCATTTGCATAGGCTTGTTTATAACAATGGCAAGGTAACAAATTAGGGTAATACGCAACATGAATTGAAGATCGGTATTAAGACCTTAACATCACGCTTCGACAGGCTCAACAGGACACCGCAATAGAGCCTTGTCACCCTGAACTTGTCGAAAGGTATGGAGGTGGGCCTGCAACATGCTGACGGGCTCAGGCAGGACACCAGAAATAAGTTCTGCTTTTTAATTCAGCCCAAACTCTTCCATCTTACGGTAAAGCGTAGTAAGGCCAATCTTCATTAAACGGGCGGCTTCGGCTTTGTTGCCTTTAGTGTGGTTAAGCATCCAGGCGATGTGGCGTTTTTCTACCTCTGCCATTTCAAATGGTGTACCCGTGTAAACGTCATTCGTATTAAAGGGCAGGCTGTCGGCAGTTAAAGCTTGTCCATCTGTTAATATAACTGAGCGCTCAATTACATTTTTAAGTTCGCGGATATTGCCTTTCCAATGGTGGTTTTCTAACCTGGCCAGCATACCAGGTTCAATTTCAGAAATCTTCTTATTTGTTTTGTCTGAAAACTGCTTCAGATAGTACGTGGCCAGCAGTGCAATATCTTCCTTACGCTCGTTAAGCGAGGGCAGGTTAATGGTGAAAACAGACAGTCTGTAAAACAAGTCTTCCCTGAAATTGCCTTTCCCGATCTCTTCTTCCAGGTTACGGTTAGTGGCGGCTATTATCCGCACATTTATTTTTTGCGTACGGGTTTCGCCTACCTTAATAAACTCGCCAGATTCCAGTACCCGCAGTAATTTTGCCTGCAGGTCTATATTCATTTCTCCAATCTCATCCAGAAAAAGCGTGCCGCCGTCTGCCTCTTCAAGCAAGCCTTTTTTATCCTTTACAGCACCGGTAAATGCACCGGTTTTATATCCAAATAATTCGCTTTCCAATAATTCGCGTGCAAAGGCGCTGCAATTAACCGCCACAAAGTTTTTATGTTTCCGCGATGAATTATAGTGTATGGCCTGTGCAAAAACCTCTTTGCCTGTTCCGGTTTCACCCAGCAGCAGCACAGTAGTATCTGTTTGCGATACTTTTTGCGCCATATTAGCCGCATGTTTTATTACGGGAGAATTACCGAGGATATTATCGAAACCGTGCGCATCAATCAGCTTATTTTCCAACTGATACAATTTGTATTGCACTTCTGCTTTTTCTGATGCTTTGGCCAGCAGCGGCACTATACGGTCATTATCATCGCCTTTTGTAATGTAATCAAAGGCGCCATTTTTTATAGCGGTAACACCATCAGCTATGGTGCCGTAGGCTGTGAGACAGATCACTTCTATGTAACTGTATTTTTCCTTGATCTGTTTTACCAGTTCAACACCACTGGCATCAGGCAGCTTCACGTCGCTTAAAACTACATGTACGGTTTGCTGGCTCAATATCTTTAAGCCATCTTTAGCGGTATGCGCCTGTAAGGTACGGTACCCTTCTAATTCAATAATCCGGCTTAATAAACCAGCCAGTTTAGTTTCGTCATCTATAATCAGTACCGTAAGTTGCATATAAAAAATAATTGAACAGCAAAAGTAAACAAATAGTGCCTACGCAGTTAAAAGCTGCGTGGTGTGTTTTTAATCCACTCGCCCAAAGCATGTATCTGATCTGTATGCGCTTTTAACCATGCACCACTTTCATCGCGGTTAGGGCCTTGCAAAGCAACAGTATGTGCAAAAACAGGCATGTTGTCGCTTTGCGATAGCTTGTAAAAGTAATCTACAAAAAACTTGTCAAAAAAAGTCTTTTCTGTTTTCTTAGCAGACAACTCGCCTGTAATAGCAAATATGCTTTTCAATTGGTACTCCAACAGGTCAGCACCTGTCAGTTTTTGGGTTCGCGCAGCCAGGGTAACCATGCTGATAGCCGTATTAAGGGTATTGTTTTCCTTTTCATCATCTATTGAAACGGCAATTGCATTATTGCCGTTAGCATCCTTCAATACACCGCCTTGTAAAATATGCTGAATATTACCATAAGCTTCAGCAGCCCGCTGGCCGGTTGGTTCCAGCAACAGGAAACTGCTCAGCCCTAATAAAGCATTGGCCCTTTTATTTTCATGAAAACACACCAGCGCATACAAGCGCTGGCTGCTGGCATTTTTTTGATCGTGCTTAATGGCTTCAATAGCACTTGCTTCTGCCTCTGGATACATCTGGTTGCGTGAGTAGGTTATACCCAGGTTATAATAGATCTGTGGGTAATCCGGATCGATTTCAATCGCCTTTTTATAAGTTTCTATTGCTTTTTTGCCTTGCTTATTATTGTCATAAATAGTACCCAATAAACTATAAGAAGCAACGCTCAAATTTTTATTAGCCGACTTGACAGAGATTTCCAGATGCGGTATGGCATCATCGTATTTATTTTCGGCATATAAAGAAAAAGCAAGTTCATAATGGCCGTACTCGTTATTAGGGTCAAGCTTTAAAGCCTCATTATATTTGGCAATAGCATCATCATACTTGCCCTGATTGTGCAATGCTATACCTTGCTTAATAAGATCGCCGCTTGTATTTTGGGCGTAAAGCATTTTAGCAGAAATGCTAAGAAGAATTGTGATAAGTAAAGTGTAACAGGTCTTTTTCATCATGCTATAAATTTACTACAAATAAAGCTGTCAGTATGCTATTATAACGCTGATAATCAATTTTCAACTTCGGTTTGGGTTAATTGTAAAATTTATGCTACTTTTAGTGTACTAATTATTTAAACTGTTTTGCGAAAGCTAATTGCATCATTGTTATTGAGCATCCACCTTTTTAATTTAGGTGGCTACCACTTGCTTTATCAGTATTTCATTTACCAGTCTGACAGGGTAATGAATGAGCATATTGCTCACAATATGTATAACGTGCATGACCTGGTTGAAGTAAAGGTGCCGGTACACTTTCAAAACATTACAGAATGGACGGACTACCAACCGGTAAGCGGACAGATCCAGTTTCGCGAAGCATGCTATAACTACGTTAAGCTTAAAATTACCCGCGATACGCTCTTTGTAAAATGTATCCCGAATTACGAGAAAACCCGGCTTATCAACGCAAATGTAATTTGCGCCAAAAATATAGCCGACCTGCCTGTAAATAAGCGCAATAATTTCCCATCACAAAAGAAATCAGGCATTGATTATTATGATCATGCTACATTGATATTTAGTTTTATCAAGCCTATAAAGGCTCCTAAAGCCTATAATATAAGGCAGGTATCAGGTATAAAAAGCGCCTTGCAAGATACGCCATACATGCCGCCTGATTCTTTTTGTTGATACACCTATCTACCATTGCCAACCGCTTTAGGTAAGGCACACATTCATTTTTAACGATTTAGCTGCGGGGAGGCACCTGCTTGCATGTGCCCACTATTGATTATTATGCGTACTTATTCTACACAACAAAAAACATATTTCATACTTCGCTTAGCTGTAGCCATGTGCTTTATAGGCCACGGTGCATTCGGCATAATTACCAAACCGATATGGGCCAATTACTTTGCGGTATTTGGCATTGGGCATGATACTGCTTATCAATTAATGCCTGTTGTTGGCACCATTGATATTTTATTAGGCCTTGTCATGCTATTTTATCCTATCCGTACTGTTGCCGGCTGGCTGGTGCTTTGGGGACTAATGACCGCCATGCTGAGACCTTTATCAGGAGAACCATTTGCCGAATTTATAGAGCGGGCAGGCAACTACGGCGCGCCATTAGCATTGCTTGTATTATGCGGTGCCGACAGTAAAATTAAAAGCTGGTTCAAATTGATCGACACTCATAAAATCGCAGGGAATGAGCAACAATTAAAACAGCTTACCCTGGTGCTACGTACGGCGGTGTTTTTATTGTTATGCGGGCATGGCTGGCTAAACCTCATGGATAAAAAAGGCCTGTTACAGCAGTATGAATCGCTGGGCTTCCACAACCCACAGCAGGTAGCGTTAACCGTTGGCTTGTTTGAGGTATTTGCCGCATTGACCGTACTGATTAAACCCGCAAGAAGTATCTTGATCATATTCCTGATCTGGAAAGCTGGCAGCGAATTATTTTACCCGCACTATGAACTATTTGAATGGGTAGAGCGCGGCGGAAGCTACGGCTGCATCCTGGCTTTATGGATGGTATTGCGAACAGAAGACAACATGATTCATTCGGCTGTAAAGCACCCGCTCCATTTTAAATCTAATTAACCTTACTATTTAAACTATCGACAAACTTTACTTAAACAAATGCATCCTCATTTAAAAAAGGGTCTGAAACAAAGGCTTATAATTACCGTATTGGCGCTTATGTTTTTTGGCGCTGCAAATGCCCAGACCGACGAAGACGCGATCATGATCCCTAAAAAATATTTCTGCGGCGGTGTGATGTATAGCAACAGCAGCTGGAAAGATTATTGGGAAGGCACCTTTAAACGCGACAACCAAAACATTGGCACATTAAGCAGCAATGTTTATATGGCTATGGTGAATTATGGTATCACAAATAACCTTAACATTTTGGCAAGTGTACCTTATGTTACCACACATGCATCTGCCGGTACATTGGCCGGGCAAAAAGGTTTTCAGGACCTTACCGCCAGCTTAAAGTGGATGCCTGTAGAAACCAGCTTGGGCAAAGGTGTATTTTCAATTTATGGAATTGGCACTATAGGCATTCCGCTTAGCAATTATGTAGCCGATTTTCAGCCATTGTCTATCGGCCTGCATGCCAAGACCGCAGCTATACGTTTAATGGTCGATTATCAGATCAACAATTTCTTTGCAACCGGATCTGGGCAGTATGTTCAGCGTAGTAATATTACTATTGATCGTGAGTCATACTACACCACATCGTTGATCTACTCTAACCAGGTACATATGCCTAATGCAGGAATGTTCAACTTCAGGACAGGCTACCGCAGCGAGCGCATTATTGCCGAAGCTGTATTATCTAACATGACCACTTATGGCGGTTTTGACATCCGTAAAAACGACATGCCTTTTCCAAGCAACAAAATGAATTCGACCATGGCGGGCGTTAACTTCAAATATTCTTTCGACTCAGGTATAGAACTTACCGGAGGCGGCAACTACACTATAGCCGGCCGTAATGTGGGCCAAAGCACCGTTTTCCACGGTGGTATTTATTACCTGTTCGACACATCATCTAAAAAAGCAGCTGCAAAAAAATAAGGAGATACAGACATGAAAAGATTTACCAATTATATAATACTTGCAGCAGTGGCTTTAACTGCCATGTTTGCCTCATCGTGTAAAAAGGATATTGTTGAAACCAATATGGAATATCCGGCGCTTAGCCCAAGCAATATTGATTTAAACGCAGATACCTGGAAACCTATTTTAATCACTGGCTTTAACGACCTTACCGTAGCTACACCAGATGCGGTAACATCACCTGCATACCAGGCAGATCTTAATGAAATAAAAGGCCTGCAAAGAAATATATCAACCGATCAAAAAAACCTGATCAATTACTGGAGTGCCGGGGCGGTATTACGCTGGAACGAAATATTACGCGAACTGGTGGCTAAATATAACCTGCCGCCTTACCAAAACCCCGACGGCACCTACCCTGCCCCAAGCTCGGCTAACCCGTTTGCTTATCCGCAGTTTCCGTTCTCTAATCCGCCATATGCAGCACGCTCATACGCTTATGTAAGCGCAGCACAATATGATGCATTGGTAGCTGCATGGCACTTTAAAAAATCATATAACCGCGCAGCTCCATATAAAAATGATGCAACCGTTCAGGCACTGATCCCTAAATCAGACTTGCCTGCCTACCCAAGCGAAGATGCAGTGGTAGCCGGTACAGTAGTTGAAATGATGAAATTGCTGTTCCCGACAGAGTTAGCTTACATTGAGCAAAAAGAGCAGGATGCTAAAACTTACCGCATGCTGGTTGGTGCCAATACCCGCAGCGACTGGGATGCCGGCGAAGCTTTGGGCAAGCAGGTAGCTGCAAAATTTGTTACCCGTGCCCGCGGCGACCGCGCCGGTGCTGCCATAGGTACACCTGCTATCTGGGCACAGTTTGTTACGACCACAGCCGCAACAGGCGAAACACCCTGGCAAAGCCTTGAAACCCCTAAACGCCCGCCAATGCTGCCTTTGTTCAGCAAGGTTAAGCCGTTTCTGTTTGATTCTTTAACCGTGATCGCTTTAAGGCCGGGGCCGCCGCCATCAGTAAAATCAGAACAGTTTAAAAAGGAAACGGAAGAGGTTTTATATTACTCGAAGAACGTAACCCGCGAACATAATGCACAGGTTGCCTTTTGGGCTGATGGAGTAGCCACTTACACCCCGGCAGGACACTGGAATGCCATAGCGGCTGACGAATTCGTAAAACAAAACTATAGCGAGGTGCGCTGGGCACGTAACCTGGCTTTATTAAATATGGCCTTGATGGATGCCGGTATTGTATGCTGGGATACCAAATATTTTTATTTCAACGCAAGGCCTTCGCAGATCAATGATCAGATAAAAACGCTTACAGGTGTTCCGAACTTCCCGGCTTACACTTCAGGGCACTCTAACTTTAGTGCAGCGGCATCTACCGTGTTAAGCTATTTATTGCCCGACCGTGGAAGCAAGTTTACTGATATGGCTCATGAGGCTGCTATGTCGCGCTTATATGGCGGGATACATTATCGTACCGACTGCGATGCAGGCCTGGTTACCGGGGCAAAGGTTGGACAATACGCCGTACAACGAGGCCAGGCAGATGGTGCCGGAATAAAGTAACATGCAGCGTTTACAATAACCTTGCGGGTAATTAAAACATAGCATATACAGCTGATGTTATACAATAAATATCACTCGCTATGGCTGACAACACAAATAACACCCCAGACGGTAAACAAGAGTTTACCATGAACTATTCGGAGCGTGAATTATCATGTACTGTAGAAAAAGAAGGAAACATATTGCATTTGCACATTGACAATAACATCAATGCAGATTTAGAAATACAGCAGGATGGCACACTGGTGCAAACATCGGGACCAGAACTGCCGCCATCTAACATTGATTTTATACGCAAACATGTTTTAGGACATGATGCAACCGGAAGCCTGGTGGCATCACCTAATCAATAAGTTTTTGTAGCCGGTATCCTTGGTACCGGCTATTTTATTTTCATACTCACTCCAAGCTATGCAGTTAACCCGTACGCTCCAGGTATTAGCCCTATTTGTCCTCACCGCATTAATCCTTTATTTTGCCGCTCCGGTACTGGTACCACTTACATTTGGGCTGGTATTTGCCATGCTGTTAACACCTGTTTGCAAATGGATTGAGCGTAAAGGTTTAAATCGTGGACTGGCTACTACCGGTAGCCTGCTTTTCCTGCTAACCATTGTTGCAGCCCTGGTGCTTTTACTGAACTGGCAGGTAGGCGACCTGGTAAAGGACATGTCGAAAATAGAACAGCAATTACAGAAGCTCATTGACCAGGTAACGGGTTATATCTATCAAAAATTTGATGTATCGCCGCAGCAGCAAAAACAAATGCTGAAAGACCAACAGTCTGACGGTGCGGGTAAAATTGCAGGCATCATTATGGCTGCCTTAAACTCGGTTGCCGGGTTAATGGTAAATACCTTGCTGGTGTTAGTGTATACCTTCGTGATTATTTACTTCCGCGATCGTTTCAAAAGTTTTGTATTGAAGCTTACCAATGCCGACAAGCAAGCCGATGCAAAAAAGATCATGCGCAAATCGAGCATGGTAACACAGCAGTACATCAGTGGCTTAGGTTTAATGATTGTGATGCTTTGGGTGATGTATGGCATTGGCTTTAGCATAGTAGGCATTAAGGGAGCCATATTCTTTGCCATACTTTGCGGGACACTTGAGATTGTACCATTTGCGGGTAACATTACGGGCACAACCATTACCGTACTTATTGCTTTGGCACAAGGCGGAAGCGTAAATATGGCGATAGGTGTATTGATTACTTATGGCATAGTGCAGTTTGTACAAACTTATTTATTAGAACCATTAGTGGTAGGCAAACAGGTTAGCCTGAATCCGTTATTCACTATTTTAATTATCGTAGTGGGCGAAGCTTTATGGGGCATTGCGGGTATGGTTTTGGCCATCCCATTGCTGGGTATGTTTAAGGTTTTATGTGATAATGTTGAACCCTTGAAACCGTATGGCTATCTTATTGGCTCGCAGGAGAATGCAAGTGATGATAAGAGTATTTTCAGTAAGATATTCAGCAGTAGCGACGATTAGCCAAGTACTTCTTCCAAAATCTCGTTAGAACGGATATTACCAAAGCCTTCGATATGCAGGGCATAGTAGTCCATCAGTTTGCCGATCAGATAGCGCCGTTCGTCGTTAGGTAAACGCAGGTGTTGCATGTTATCAAAACTGCTTTGCAGCAAGCGATAAAAATTATGGCTGTGTGGGGCAGACAGGTAATGCAAACTCTCGGGCCTGTATCGTGCGAACACACCATCCTTTAAATCGAAATAATCGTGCTCCGGGCTATTGACATGCGGATAAAAACCGAGGTAGCGCGTAAGCCCAAGCAAAAAGATAAGGTGAAAGTTACTCAGATTGCCATCGCTCTGATCAAGCCACTCTACCGAATGCCAGATATAATTGAACAGGTATTCGTCGCCAGATTGCTGCTTTATCGCCTTGTACAAAACTTCATTCAGAAAGATGATAAGGCTGCTTTTTATAATATCGTAAGGGATGGTTTGTAATATCGGCTGGCTTTTTAATTCTTTAACGCGCTGTATGGCTCCGCTTCCATTATTATAAACCACCATATCCAACAGGTGCAGTGGCTGTAATATGTTACGGCTGATCTTTGCTTTCGGCTTTTTAACACCATTGATAATGTATGATTGCATGCCGAACTTCTCGGTAAATACCTGTACAATAACGCTGCTCTCCTGGTAGTCGGTTACCTTAAAAACTATTCCGCGGGTCTTTTGCAGCATATTACAACTTCGGAATAAATATAATAGCGCCTACAATCAGGGCAAATATAGCAGTGAGCAGCACAGCCGCCGCCGATACATCTTTAATATGGCCTGCCTTTTCATTCCACCCTGGCGAAACAAGGTCGACTAAAATTTCAATGGCTGTATTTAATAGCTCTACTATCAATACCAGCGCAATACAGGCAGTGATCCAACACCACTCGGCGGGTGATATATGCAGATAAAAACCCAACACAATAGCTAAAAGTGTAGCCACAAGGTGTACCCTGAAGTTAAGCTGCGTTGCCGTAGCATACCCCATCCCTTTAAAGGCGTACTTAAAACCATTGATAAATTTGCGCATGAAATTCAAAGATAAATTAATTATTACTGATGTGGGATGAAAAGCAGCGTAAGTACTCTTCTGGGGAGGATTTAGGTTGGGGGATAACTGCAATGCAGATCGTTTGCAAATTAGGGATTGCTTCTCCGCCAAAGGCGAATCGCAATGACGGATATTGACAATTAAATAAAACCTGGCTCAATTAACTTTCGTCTTTGCGAGGCACAAAGCAATCCCTAACTAAGTAACCACTTAAATTGCCACAACCTTTCAGGTCTCGCAATGACAATAGTGGTAGACATTATCCTTTAATGACTCTCGCTTCTTTAAAGGTCTCCCCTTCCGGGGAGGATTTAGGTTGGGGCTACTTGTCATTGCGAGGCACGAAGCAATCTCAAAAGGGCAATACCAACACAATAAATACGTTTACTGGTAAGCATTGAAATTTAACATCCACTTGAATGTCACAATCGTGTTTAATCAATCGGTTGATTAATATAATTTGTACTTTTGTCGCCCTGTTACTATTTTGACTTATAGCATGATCTGGAAAAAACTTGCCGGACTTATCCTCAAAAACCGTTTAGCGGTTATCATCATTGTTGGTTTATTGAGTGCGTTCATGGGCTGGAAAGCCAGTAAGGTAAAGCTTACTTACAATGCAGGCAAGGTGCTTCCGGTTACAGATTCTGCTTATATCCGCTTCACAAAATTTCAGAAAAAATTTGGACAGGATGGTACCGCACTGGTGCTGGGCATTAAATCTGACAAGCTTTTTAATAAAGATATTTTTAACGACTGGTACCAGTTAGGCGTAAATGTACAGCACCTGCATGGCATCAAAGCCGTTATCTCACTCGCAAATATTTACAATCTAAATAAAGACACCCTACAACACCGCTTTATATTACAACCGCTGGTTACGCATCAGCTTGCTTCACAGGCGGGTGTTGACAGTGTAAAACAACGCATATTAGATTTACCATTTTACGACGGGCTGGTTTTAAGTGAAGACCATAAGTCGACCTTAATGGCCATTACCTTTGATACCAAAGTAGTTAACTCACCTGCCCGCGTACCGGTAATCAATGAGATATTGCGCCAGGGAAAGCTTTTCCAGCAAAAACATGGTATCGAAGTACATGCCTCGGGCTTGCCGCTGATCCGCACTGTAGTAAGCGACCTGGTATCGCATGAGTTTGCTTTGTTCCTGGGCTTATCGTTGCTAATTACCGCAATAATCTTATTAATATTTTTCAGGACAGGTTATGCAGTCATATTCCCTGTACTTGTCGTATTGCTGGGTGTGGTTTGGAGCCTTGGCTTATTAGTGATCAATCACTTTAATATTACCTTGCTAACGGGTATCATTCCGCCGTTGGTGGTGGTGATCGGTATCCCAAACAGCATTTTCATCCTTAACAAATACTATCGCGAATATGGCCTCACCGGCGATAAAATGGCATCGCTTTATACCGTGATTGAGAAAGTAGGTATCACCACTTTCATTGCCAACGTTACTACAGCTATTGGTTTTGGTGTACTTTGCTTTACTAACAGCCAGATATTAATGGAGTTTGGCCTTGTGGCTTCACTAAGCATCATGGCTACTTTTGCGTTAAGCATTGTGCTAGTGCCGGTAATATTCAGTTACCTGCCCGATCCTAAAGCGCGTCAAAGCGGTATTAAAGACCGCAAGTTTATTCAGCTGTTTTTAGCTAAACTTGACCACTTGGTCCATAATTATCGCCCGGCGATTTACATAGGCACAGTAGCACTGGTGGCTGTTTGCTTTTACGGCATGAGCCGCATTAACGTAAACGGCTATATTGTTGACGACCTTCCTAAAACAAGCTCCGTATTAAGTAACATGCGCTTTTTCGAAAGCAACTTTAAAGGTGTATTACCACTTGAAGTAAGTGTAGAATCAAAACATAAAAACGGACTTGCAAACGTAGCTGTAATGCGCAAGGTTGAACGCCTGGAAAACCTGATCTCATCCTACCCCGAGTTTAGCCGTTCGCTGTCGCTGATACAGGTGCTTAAGTTTTCGACACAGTCTTTTTATGGTGGCAAGCCCGAGTTTTACCGCCTGCCTGATGGCCTTGAGCAAAACTTTATTTTAAGCTATGCGGCCAACAGCGGCAAAGGCACCAACATGCTGAAGAATTACCTCGATAGCACCAAGCAAACTACGCGGATCAGTTTCCAGATGGTGGATGCAGGTTCAAAAAAACTGAACAGCCTGTTTACTGAACTGCAGCCACGTATCGATTCGATATTTAATCCAAAGAACTTCCATGTCGAGCTTACCGGCTCAAGTGTCATATTTGTGAAGGGGAATAACTACCTTATCAAAAACCTTTACGAAAGCCTTGCCCTTGCTATCTTTCTTATTGGTATTGTGATGTGGGTATTGTTCCGGGGTGTTAAGATGATTGCCATTTCCTTATTGCCTAACCTGATACCATTGGTTATTACAGCCGGCATTATGGGTTTCTTCGGCATTCCGTTAAAGCCTTCTACCATCCTGATCTTTAGCATAGCTATGGGTATATCTTCAGACCAGACCATTTATTTTCTTACCCGCTATCGCCAGGAACTACGCAACAGCAAAAAGAGCATTTCGCAGGTAGTGTCAGACACCATCAGGGAAACCGGCATCAGCATGATTTACATCGCAACGGTGCTTTTCTTTGGCTTTGGTATTTTTGCGGCATCAACATTTGGTGGTACTGTGGCCTTAGGCATATTGCTGTCTATCACACTGCTTATTGCCATGATCACGAACCTTACTTTATTGCCTGCATTTTTACTGAGCATGGAGAAACGCCGCGCTAAGAACGCTGAGCAGGAACCCGTAATTGACCTGGAAGCACAGGAGCTTTAAGCTAAACAAGTCAGCATTTTAAGTGTTATATTCATACGGTTTTTAAACACACCTATGGATTTAAAACTGACTAACAAAATAGCCATTGTATTGGCTGCAAGCAAAGGTTTGGGCAAAGCCGTTGCTACTGCATTAGCTAACGAAGGCGCTACCGTAATTATCAGTTCGCGCAATGCCGAAAAACTGAACGAAGCAGCGGCTGAAATTAAAGAAGCCACCCGGAGCAAGGTCACCTGCATCCCTGCTGATGTTTCAAAACCAAAGGATATTGAAAACCTGATTAATACAACGGTTCAGAAATTTGGGCGGATCGACATTCTCATTAATAACACCGGCGGGCCGCCATTTGATAAGTTTGAAACATTTGACGACCAAGCATGGCGCAAAGCTTTCGATGACATACTGCTTAGCTTTGCGCGCAACAGCCGCCTGGTGTTGCCGCACATGAAGAAAACCGGGGGCGGTCGTATCATTAATATCATTAGCGGTTCGGCTAAATCGGTGTTGGCCAATTCTGTTCTTTCGACCAGTATGCGTATGGGTGTTGTGGGTATGGCCAAATTAATGGCCGACGAATTGGGTGCGTATAACATCACGGTGAATAACGTAGCGCCCGGACTTATTTTAACAGACAGAGTAAAAGACACCTTACCAAAAGATAAACCGGCTGAACAGATACTTAAAGAGCGTGCAGAAGCTATTCCACTGAAACGTATTGGCAAACCCGAAGAATTTGCAGGCATTGTGGCTTTTCTGGCTTCAGAAAAAGCATCCTACATTACCGGCACCACTATACAGGTAGACGGCGGCGCGAGCAGAAGTATTTATTAAGCGCCATTAAAACAGCCAAATCCTGTTTTGAAATCTTTATTATATTTAATTCCATGGGGCTTAGCAACAAGGAGTTATCTGCCAACAATCTCCAACTCATCTGGTATAATACCATAGCCAGCGTATTATGGTCTGTTTTAGCATTTACACCCGTAACCTGGCTATGCTACAATTATCTTTCGCATCAACTACTATATACATTTATTGCTGTCAGCATCGTTCCTGCAATTATTCCTAACTCTTATCTCCATAAGCTTGAATTTAAATCGACGGTTATCTATAAAAAGCTTGGCGTAAATGTTATTAATGATTTGGCTCAAAACGGCAGTCTTATTAACGCTTTAATCAAAAGAAAGTATCCGGCTTATCAGGGCGTCAGGTATAATCGGTCATCTATAAACCGGCTGATTAATCAAACCTACGTTAATGAAAAGTTCCATTGGTGTATGTTTATGTTTTTTATTATGGTGATGGTATATGCATTAATTAATGCGCTTTGGCTATGGGCTATCTTTGTTTTAATCGCAAATGTATTCTATAATGTTTACCCTAATTTACTGCAACACTACATCCGTGTAAAACTTAAATCATTCAGGTGATCAACATCCTGGTCAACAACGTTGCATGTGTACCATGAGTAATATTCCCAATTGCTGTAACCTTTTTAATTATTTGCCATCTTATATCCATATGAAACGATTGATCCTAACCTTTTTATCACTAATCATTTTACAAACCACAGTCTTTAGCCAGCCTGCAAATAAGTTTTCGACTGATCAACTCAAATCTGATCTTCATTTTTTAGAAAATCAGATTTATAGTGTACATGCCTATCCATATACAGAATTAAATCAGCAGCAGTATAAACAGCTATTTACCAACATTGAAAGTAAGCTTACCGATTCGCTTAATGCAGTAGAATACTTTAAGTTAATCAGGCCTTGCTTTGCTTATTTATCCGATGAACATGCCGGCTTGTCGGTTCCAGAAAAGATATTACCCGAGATTTATAAGACAGGCACTATTTACTTACCCTTTACACTTTTAAAGGAAGGGAACAAATATACTGTTAGCAAAATATTAGTACCCCAAAATGGCTTGGCTGCAGATATAAATATTACATCTATAAATGGCGTCCCGGTTGATAAAGCAGTTGAGCAGGCTTCGCTAATGGCAAGTGGCTACAAAGATCAGCGTATGCAAAAAGCACTTGATCAATTCGGCTTGCTATATTCACGTATAACACCAGGTGCTGTTACAAGTTATGTACTTAAAACAAATGATGGTAAATCGCTGACTATAACAGGTGTGGCATTTTCAGTTTGGCAAACTGAGATTAATCGTCAAACTGGCTGGAACAGCAAATGCGATGAGCTGATTTCTTACAGAAAATATGGCAACACAGGTTACATTACATCATGCTCATTTACTGCTTCAGACCGTCAGTTAGATTCCATTAATACCCGCTTACAAGCAATATTTAAACAAGTGAAGGATGATGGCGTTTCAAAACTGGTGATAGATGTAAGCCATAACGGGGGCGGCAACTCATCCGTAGGTCAGCTACTGATCAACTATATTTATGGTAAGCCATACAATGGCTATCAATGTAATTTTAAGCGTAGCGACGATTACCTGAAATTGATAAAATCATGGGGCTTAAACAATCCCGAATATGAGGCTCGGCCTGTGGGTACTATTATTCACAGCAATTCAGAAAAAATTACCCCTGATGTACATAATCCTTATCGGTTTAATGGTAAAGTGTACATTGTAATTGGCGATGGTACCTTTTCGAGTGCCATTATGTTTGCTACAACCATCAAAGACAATCACATTGCAACGCTTGTTGGCAAAATACCTGACAGCGGACACCCTGACCATTTTGGTGAAATGTATAACAATGTATTACCAAACACTAAACTACCATTTCGATTTGGTGTAAAAGAATGGATTAGGCCAACAGGTAAATCAAAAGACAATGTTTTACGCCCGGACAAAATCATTGACATGGACAACGCTTCCACACCTGAAAAACTGATTGCAGCAATTGATTAATTTACTACATCCTTACATACACTTAACACATCTGCGTCAATACGTATTTTAATGCTTAAATCCAAATGCAATTGATATTTTTCAGGTTTAATTACGTATTTTTGCACCTCTTAATTTTGAGGCAAATACATTGATGTACAAGGAATATAAGCAACTCAACTTACCGCAGATAGGCAAAGAAGTACTGGAGTTTTGGAAACAGAGCAACATATTCGAGAAAAGTATCAGCAGCCGCCCTGCTAATAACCCGTTTACGTTTTATGAAGGCCCACCTTCTGCTAACGGTATGCCCGGCATACACCACGTTATGGCAAGGTCAATTAAGGATATTTTTTGCCGTTATAAAACGCTGAAAGGCTACCAGGTAAAACGTAAGGGCGGATGGGACACCCACGGCCTGCCGATTGAGCTTGGTGTGGAGAAAACGCTTGGTATCACTAAAGACGATATCGGCAAAAAGATCTCGATAGAAGATTATAACGAGGCCTGCCGCAAAGAGGTAATGAAGTTTACCGACGTGTGGAACGACCTGACCGAAAAAATGGGTTACTGGGTTGATTTGAACGACCCGTACATCACCTACAAAAACGAGTACATTGAAACGCTTTGGTGGATTTTAAAAGAGATCTACAACAAGGGCCTGCTATACAAAGGCTATACGGTACAGCCTTATTCGCCAAAATCGGGTACAGGTTTAAGCTCGCACGAGCTTAACCAGCCGGGTACCTATAAAATGGTAAAGGATACCACCATTGTAGCGCAGTTCTTTTTAAAGAAAGACCAGCAGCATCCGCTGATCCCTACCCTTTTCAATGATGCTGATGATGTAGCTGTACTTGCCTGGACCACTACCCCGTGGACCCTGCCATCAAACTGTGCGCTGGCCGTTGGCGAAGATATCGATTATGTTAAAGTAAGCACTTTCAACCCATATACTTACAAGCCAATCAACGTAGTATTAGCTAAGGTGCTTGTATCAAAATACTTTAAAGCCGAAGGCGAGAATGCCTCATTTGAAGACTATAAAGGTGGCGATAAAGTTATTCCGTGGAGCGTAAAAGCCGAATTTAAAGGCAGCGACCTTGTTGGGTTACGCTATCATCAACTGATGCCTTATGTCACTAATGACGAGCTGGAGAAAAATGCATTCCGCGTTATTCCTGCCGACTTTGTAACGACCGAAGATGGTACAGGTATCGTACACACCGCGTCTGTTTTTGGTGCGGATGACTTCCGGGCTTGTAAAGAGCAAAATGTACCATCTGTAATGGTGCTTGACGAGACAGGAAAAGAAGTACCATTGGTAAACAAACAAGGTAAGTTTGTTGATGAGGTAACTGATTTTGCAGGCCGTTACGTTAAAGAAGAATATTACAGCAAGGAAGAGCGCGAAGCAGAAGGTTTCAGACCGACTGACGTGCTGATCTCTATCAAGCTGAAAGAAGATAATAAAGCGTTCGACGTTAAAAAATACGAGCACAGCTACCCGCACTCGTGGCGTACAGATGAGCCTATTTTATACTATCCTTTGGATAGCTGGTTTATTAAAACTACTGCCGTTAAGGATAAACTGATCGAACTCAACAAAACTATCAACTGGAAACCGGAAGCTACTGGCACAGGCCGTTTTGGTAACTGGCTGGAAAACCTGGTAGACTGGAACCTTTCGCGTTCACGTTACTGGGGTACGCCGCTACCAATCTGGCGCGAAGAAAACGGCAGCGAAGAAAAATGTATCGGCTCAATAGCTGAGCTGAATGCCGAGATCGCTAAGTCTATAGCAGCTGGTTTTATGCCCGAAGGCTTTGAGCTGGAAGACATGCACCGCCCTTATGTGGACGACGTGATTTTAGTATCTGCCTCCGGCAAAAAGATGTTCCGCGAGCCGGACCTGATCGACGTTTGGTTTGATAGCGGCGCAATGCCTTACGCACAATGGCATTTCCCGTTTGAAAACAAAGCCGAATTTGAGAATGCTTACCCGGCCGATTTTATTGCCGAAGGTGTGGATCAAACCCGCGGCTGGTTCTTTACTCTGCATGCGATAGCCGTAATGCTAAGCGAAACAAGCGACGAAGTAAAAGCGGTTAATGAGCGTGTAGGCAACAAAGGCATCGCGTTTAAAAACGTAGTTTCAAACGGCTTGGTGCTTGATAAGAACGGAAACAAAATGTCTAAACGTTTAGGCAATGCGGTTGACCCGTTTGATACCATTGAAAAATACAGTGCCGACGCTGCCCGCTGGTATATGATCAGCAATGCATCGCCGTGGGATAACCTTAAATTCAATATTGAAGGTGTAGACGAGGTTCGCCGTAAGTTCTTTGGTACATTGTACAACACTTACTCGTTCTTCGCGCTGTATGCTAACATTGATAAATTCAACTACAGCGAAGCAGACATCAACGATCGTCCGGAGATTGACCGCTGGATCATTTCCCTGCTAAATACATTAAGCAAGGAAGTTGATGGATATTATGCCGATTACGAGCCTACCAAAGCAGCCCGTGCCATCCAGGATTTTGTGGATGCCCACCTGAGCAACTGGTACGTACGTTTAAGCCGTCGCCGTTTCTGGAAATCAGATAATTCTAACGATAAGCTTTCTGCATACCAAACATTATACACTTGTTTAGTAACCATTTCTAAACTGATGTCGCCGATAGCGCCATTCTTTGCCGAGCGTTTATATACCGATTTAAACAGCGTTACCGGCAAAGAGCAATTTGAGTCAGTGCATTTAGCCAACTTCCCTGCTTACCAGTCAGAACTGGTTGATGCCAGCTTGGAAGAGCGCATGCAACTGGCACAGGATATATCATCGCTTGTGCTGTCGTTACGTAAAAAGATCGGCATTAATGTGCGCCAACCGCTAAGCAAAATCTTACTACCGGTATTAAGCGCCAGCTTTGAGCAACAGGTTGAACAGGTAAAAGATTTGATATTGACTGAAACAAATATTAAGGATATTGAGTATATTACCGACACTGCCGGCCTTATCAAGAAAAAGATCAAGCCTAACTTTAAAGCCCTTGGCCAAAAGGTTGGAAAAGACATGAAAGCCGTTGCAGAGGCAATTAACACCCTCGATCAGCAGGCCATCAGTCAGCTGGAAAATGAAGGTTCAATTGCTGTATTGGATGGTAAATATCAGATATCGTCATCAGAGGTTGAAATATTAGCCGAAGATGTACCGGGATGGCAAGTTGCAACGTTAGGCAAACTAACCGTAGCTTTAGATGTTACCATAACCAACGAACTGAAACAGGAAGGTATTTCGCGCGAGTTGATCAACCGTATACAAAACCTGCGTAAGAGCAAAAATTTTGAGGTGACGGATAAGATAGACGTTCGTTTAAAAACCGATAGTGGCGAGATTAATGAAGCCGTAAAAAGCAACTCATCTTACATTTGCGCCGAAATTTTAGCCGATAACATTCAGTTCGAAGATCAATTAACCGACGCGGAAGCCGCAGTTATTGATGATAATCAAATATGGATTGCTATAACTAAAAAATAATGAAAGCAGAACAACAACCAGAAAAAACAAGGTATTCTGACGCAGAATTACAAGAGTTTAAAGAGATCATCATAGAAAAAGTACGTGGCGCTCGTGAAGAATTAAATGCGCTTGCATCATCATTAAGTAACCCCAACTTAAATGGTACTGATGACACGGCAGGTACTTACAAAACACTTGAAGATGGTTCGGCCACTTTAGAGAAAGAACAGATCAACCAGCTGGCTGCACGTCAGAAAAAATTTATTGAGCAGCTGGAAGCAGCTTTAGTGCGTATAGAAAATAAAACCTATGGTGTTTGCCGCGAAACAGGCAAACTGATCCAGAAAGAGCGTCTGCGCGCTGTGCCTCATACTACTTTAAGTATGGAAGCAAAAATGAAGCAATATTAAATGAAGGCAACCTATACTAAACCTATTGCAGCTGCTGCTATAGTAATTATTATCGATCAGGTAGTTAAACTGTGGGTACACTCACATATGTACCTGGGCGAGCGCATTGAGTTTTTGGGCAGCAGGGGAATGTTACTTTATACCGAAAACAACGGTATGGCCTTTGGCTGGGAACTTGGCGGCCAACTGGGTAAACTTGCTTTAACATTGTTCCGCATTGGTGCTGTGATAGGTATTGGATATGGCTTGTGGTACCTGATCAAACATAAATACCACCGCGGGCTCATCATGAACATGGCGCTTATTTTTGCGGGTGCTGTAGGCAATATCATTGATTCCACTTTTTATGGTATGATATTCGGTTACGCACCGGTATTTCAGGGGCGGGTAATAGATATGTTTTACTTCCCTATCGTGAGGGGTATTTTCCCGGCATGGGTGCCAATATGGGGCGGGCAGGATTTCGAATTTTTCAGGCCGATATTCAACGTTGCCGATTCGGCCATATCCATTGGCGTTATTATGATCCTGCTATATCAGAAGCGTTATTTCAAGCACCAGGAGGAAGAAGTAAATAGCCCGCACAGCGAAGTACTGGAAGAATGATTTAAATTAATGAGATTCCGGAAAAAAGATTCAACATATAAAAAAGCCACTCTGCAATCGCAGAGTGGCTTTTTGTTTAATCCTGTAATTAATATTAATATACTTGCTTTGTTCTGCTATCTCCAGAACCATAATAAAAGTTCACTACTTTTTTATCACCCTTGTTAAGCGACAAGTAGGTATTACCATTGATGGTATTATTAGCCGCATTTAAATTATTGGAGTAATTAAGAGTATAAATATTGTTATAGCTATCATAAATTACACCTTTTAAAATACTTCCTTTAGCATTAGCAACCAATGCTCCTGAAGCATCTCTTTTTAAATGTATGTAGCCTGAGCCTCCCTCCGGAGAATTGTAGAACAAAAGCTTACCATAAGCATCAGTAGTAGCAGATAGTTTTGGAGCAGATTCTATAATATTACCGGCAACGTCTACAAGTTGAACATCAATTTTACTGTTAGGTGTATAAGTGAATGAATTAAAGTCTATGTAAGTCCCGCTGTAATAATTGTAGTTGTTTGTATTTAATCTTTCAACCTGGTATTTACCATTAATAGCTGACAGGAAAATCTGATTATACCCGTAATAGTAATTATTGCCCGGAACATATAAAACCTTTCCAGCATTATCTGCAGCCACCTTAAAATAATAATTCATAGTTACATTTGGAAGAGGCGCATTAAACCTGTTTACGTTGAAATAGGTTTTAATGGTTGTTTTGCGTGGTAAAGCAACAGGGAAAGAGGTACCTGCATCATCCTCAGTTGCATTAACATATAATTTTTGGTCGGCAGCAATTTGCTCAAAAGAAAGATTATAGCCATTTGGTGCAGCAGGAACTTTTATTGAATAAGAGCCATCTGCAGCAGTATAGGTTGGGAAATATACGGTATAAGTGCCAGACGGGCTGCCAGGTATTATTGCAGAAGCTGTTACCAGTACATTTGCGCCAACCTTTTCGGGTGTTGCATTAGTAAGATCTGTATCGATATACAGATTACCAGATATCTGGTTGCTTAAATCGGTGGTATTCCACAATTTAGCAGTACCTAAAGTAATATTCTGCTGCAGAATTTGGGTAGCCGCATAGCCAGACTTTGTTACCAGAAAAGCCGATGTAGGAAATAAGTACAAACTTGTAAATGATGCAACTCCCTGAGCATTAGTTTTTGCTGAAACTACTTTACCCTCAGATGATACAGTTACATCTGCATCTGCAATAGGAGCATTTGTAACAACATCAACTACACTTACTGTGTAATCCTGGCGTTTAGCTGCAATGGCATTTTGCTTTTGCAGGCTGTCTGCTAATTTTAACTGATTAAGGGCAGCTGTATTAATAAGTTCTTGTAATGCAGTAGCTCCTTTTTGTTTAAGTGTTTCAAGGTCTAATTCATGCTGATATTGTAGGTTCAACAGTTCCTTTTGAGCATCAATGGCATCCCGCTCATTAAACTCATTTTTAGAACAACTTGCAAAAAGCGTAGCAAAGGCAATTGTGATTAGTAAAAATCTAGATTTCATTATGATTAAAGTGTTTATTAATTAGGGGTAAAGCCCGGTTACCTTACAGAAAGTATTAAACCGATTTTAGATAAAAATGAGTTGCTCCGTACATCGCTGCCGAAACCAACTTTTTCCATATAGGAATAATTCTGACGGGCGGCTGTTATACCGTTAAGGTATCTGAAATCAACAAGTAAACTCAGCCTATTGCTTATTGGAAGCTTTAAGTTCGCACCTACAATAAAATTGTACCTGTTTCTGTCAAACTGGTTTGTTACGCTTTGCTTGCCGTTAACAGTAGCTATAATATCTTCACCGGTCAGTAAGTTCCCGGTTTTTCTATAGCTTTCTGTAACATTAAAAGTGTAAGCATAACTGGCACCTGTGTACAACGAGGGCTTCCAGGATTTTTTAATATCGAAAGTATAATTTATTAAAAGTGGTATTTCTATACTATTAAGCTCGTAAGAACTATTTTTTACATTTTTTGTGCTGAAGCTTTCAGGTAGCCCAAGTCTTGTATCATCTTTAAAAGTGATCATCTGCCCACCTTGCTGTAAATAATTTACTTCGATTTGCAAACCTAATCCTTTATAAAAATTATAATGAGCTGAAATTCCGGCTACGGCACCTACATTATATCCTGTTTGAGGCTGTTCTTTTGTAAACCTGTTCAAACTTAGGCCGCCGCTTACACCCAGTTCAATTATTCTATGGTCATCAACTTTGACAGAATCTTTAGTTTTATGGGAAGTGTCCTGAGCCTTTGTAATATTTGACAATAAAACCAATCCGGTACAGAAAAATAAAATAGTAGAATTAAGCTTTTCAGCTAATAGAAGTAAAGGTATAGGGAAGCGCATTTAATTAATTAGTATAAGGACTAAGTTGAGCGCGAAGATATAACGCCCTTTTATATTTATTGCGTTGCAACAATTATTTTACAATTAAGCTAAAACATTTTCTCATTCGTTGATGCTAAAATCCGTTAATCCTTTTGCCTGCTTTAAAGTCACATCATTAAACAATAAAAAAAAATTACTGTTGATGGTTACACTCGGGTAACACAACTCGTCTAAAACTTTAAAACAAATAGGATATGAAACGAATATTTTTAATTGCTGCTTTATTTACGTTTACCGTAAGTGCATTTGCCCAGTCTGTTGATCTTCGCCGTAAAATTGAAGTAAGTGGCAGTGCCGAACAGGAAGTTACACCAGATATTATATATGTATCAGTTTCGCTGAAAGAATACATGGATGGCAGGAACCATATCAGCATTGATGCCCTTGAACGCCAATTACAAAGCGCAGTTGCCAATGCAGGGGTTGCAAAAGAAGACTTTACCATCAGCAATGTATCTGCTTATAACTATGCTCAAAAGAAAAAGAACCCCGACTTTTTAGCCAGCAAACAATACCGGATCAAATTACATGATCTTAACCGTTACAACCAGATCATAAGCGCGGTTGACCCTAAAGCAATTCAGTCAACAGGTATTGAAAGCTACGACTATTCAAAAATTGAGGCGCTAAAACGCGACTTAAAGATCAAGGCTTTACTGGCTGCAAAAGAGAAGGCTACTTACCTTACCAGCAGCATAGGCGACCATGTGGGTAACGCTTTGGATATTCAGGAAGTGGATAATGAAACCTTCCCTCAACCAGTATATCGCACCATGATGATGTCAAAAGCTGCTGATGCCGAGGCTATGCCACCAGCGCCACAAGATATAGATGTTAAAACCATCAAATTAAGTTACCAGATACGCGCAACTTTTGAGTTGGTAAAATAACAACTCAATTAGCTCGTAACAAAGAAGCCCATCAATTGATGGGCTTCTTTGTTTTATTCTACTTTTAAGAGATAATGATTTTCTAATGTCTCACCTCTCGTAGCCGGATTTAGAAATTTAGGTGTCAATCTTGTTATACCATAATTAACATGCGTGTAAACGCTATCAATTTTTACACCCTGCTTTTGCAGTTCATCTTTAAATTGCTGGGTGGTAAACAACCATACCGGTTTACCGCTTGCAACCATTGCCTTAACAGTATCTATGCTTTCAATAATAGGCGATAGGCGTTGTGCATGGAAGTTGAACGAAGAGCTGTGCATCCCCAGGCTATAAATTTCGTCAGTGGGAATGTGCTTTTCCCTTACTACTTTCCCCAATCCTATGCCCGACTGATACTTGTTAAGCAACTGCATATATACATTGCCGTTCAGCAAAACGTTTGTTAATGCGGCCAAAAGCACCGAAGCAATAACCAGCTTATTAAAGGCTGTTGATTTTTTAACCAGCTCGTACACCAACAGTCCGAATAATATGGCTGCTACGATACCTGCCAGCCAGTAGCTTACCGGGAAACACCAGAAGTTTAAAAGTATCAGCAGTAACAAAACAGCACCGATAACAAAATACTGTACATACAAGCTGAACATCAAAGTTTTTCGCTCGTGATGATCGGCTTTTTCCATTAAATGCCCGGCGGTAAGTACGGCAAAAATCGGGAACAATACATTTAAATAGTGTGGCAGCTGATAACCGGACGATGAAATAATAACGAAAATGATAACGATGGTGCCTACGGTAAGCATTTCCCACCCTTTAACATAGGCAAAACGTGTTTTAAAGAAACCGGTAATCCTGTCTATAAACGCATAATAGGTTAACAGGCAGAAAGGAAGGAACGCCCACAGCATGGTATGAAAAAAGAAGAAATAATCTTTATGCCCCTTACCCCAATGCTTGCCTTCCAGGCGTTCTGTGTTTTGGTTCCATAAAATAAATTTAACGCCAGATACATGGCTCATGCCGCGCACCACCTTTTCAGGGTGCAGATCATATTGCAAATAGTAACAATATACGCATGGCGCAATGAACGCTGCCCATAGAATAGCAACAATAATCCAACGCCAGTCGAACATCCGTTTCCAGTTTCTTTGATAAAGCAGCAAAAAGAACAGCGACACACAGGGCATAACAAAACCGATCATTCCTTTGGTGGTGAAGCCTATAGCTAAGCCAAGTGCTGCCAAAACGTAGTTATACCATTTTCTGAAATAAGCTGCTTCTACCAGTTGCCACGTTGCTAATGCAATGCCGCTCATCAGCAAAGCATCCATACGCACATCATTGTTGGCCAAAAACTCTGCCTGGGCACAGGCAACAATAAGCGCAGCTAATAAACCTGTTTCGTGACTGTAAAGCAGTTTGGCTAAACGGTAAGTGGCATAAACGGCCAGTATGGTCATCAAAAATGACGGCACCTTATAAGCCAGGTCGCTTACACCAAAAATATTGTAAGAGAGTGCTGCTAACCAAAAATGCAGGTGCGGTTTATCCAGGTAATCTTTCCCCATATCATCAACCAGATTCACATAGTCGTGATGCTGAAACATATGCAGGGCAATATTGGCATGGTGCGATGCATCTTCGTCCATCAAAGGCACGCCCAAACCAAAGATATAGGCAACCAATAATGCTATAAAAAGCCAGAAATAAGTGGATGAGCTGATTTTATTTTGAGTCATGCTTTAACATAAACAGCACTAATGCAGTGTTTATTACGTTAGCAAAATTAAACTATTTAATCAATTACGGCACGAGCTAAAAATTTAGCCTTTAAAACATAAGTTACAAATTATCGTTAAAAGAAAATACAAGGAGAGTTAATGATGAAAACATTAAAATATATCGGATTTGCGGGGATACTCACCTTTAGTCTTTCTGCATGTGATCAAAAACGCAATTCAGCCACACTGGGCGGCTCACAGGATACTACAAACGTTTCCGCCGGGTCTGATGCCGGCGCTGTGAATACTGCCGATAAAGCAGACACATCTAATAACGGTAATAAAAACCGTGGTAAAGATTCGACCAGTAACGGCAATGCAAATCCAACGGGTCATATCGAAAATGATACGGTACCCAAAGCTAAAAACCCGCATCCTTAAACCCTACTAAGGTTATCTAAATAGAAGGTAAAATCAAATTGCATTAACATTTTGTTAAGTGCTTGACAAAGTGACTTTTACATTTTAACTTTACACTACCTAATTATTTTGAGCGTGATCCGTATAAAAGCAAAGAAGATACTGCTAGTTGCTCCGGAGTCTTTCTCTAAGCAACTGCTTGATACCAACGAAGAAGTTAGACACGTCGTTCAGACAGAAAAGTTATTCCCCGTGATTTTTGAGTACAATCCCGAACTGATTGTTTTTGATTATGATTACCTGGGAGCCGATTTTGAGCGGATATTAAGACGTATCAGGACCAATACTTTTTACAAACGCACCAAAATTTGCTGCTACAAACCCAAAGCAGAACGTAAGGTAGACAGCCTTTTATCAACACTGGGTGTAAACTATTTT
This sequence comes from Mucilaginibacter sp. KACC 22063, assembly GCF_028736115.1. NCBI lineage: Bacteria > Pseudomonadati > Bacteroidota > Sphingobacteriia > Sphingobacteriales > Sphingobacteriaceae > Mucilaginibacter > Mucilaginibacter florum. The sequence continues at coordinate 4,314,168 of NZ_CP117877.1, forward strand.
TTACATGAACCTGCCGCTAAAAAAGTAGAAGAAGCTACCAGCAACTTTACGCTGCCGGAAGCTATCAGTAAATTATTTCAGTCGGCTGTACTTAACGTAGCGGTACAGTAACGTTTAGTGGATCCACTCAAATTTGGTATAAGGCACCAGTACTTCCGGTATCTTAATGCCTTTTTCTGTTTGGTTATTCTCCAGCAGGGTAGCAACAATACGCGGCAATGCCAAGGCGCTTCCGTTTAAGGTATGCGCTAACTGGGTTTTGCCTTCGGCATTACGGAAACGTAGTTTAAGCCTGTTGCTCTGGAATGTCTCGAAGTTGGTTACAGATGACACCTCCAGCCAGCGTTGCTGTGCAGCGCTCCATGTTTCCATATCATAAGTAAGCGCAGAAGCAAAGCCCATATCGCCGCCGCATAAACGCAACACACGGTATGGCAAGCCTAACTTTTGCAACAAACCCTGTACATGCAGGCTCATTTCTTCAAGCGTAGCGTATGATTTTTCAGGATACACCACCTGTACAAGCTCTACTTTATCAAACTGGTGTAAACGGTTTAAACCACGCACATGCGCACCATAAGAACCAGCCTCGCGGCGGAAACATGGTGTATAACCGCAATTTTTAACAGGTATTTCGTCAGCCTTTAAAATTACGTCGCGGTACAGATTGGTGATTGGCACCTCGGCAGTAGGGATCAGGTATAAATTATCTTGCCCAACAAAATACATTTGGCCTTCTTTATCTGGCAATTGCCCTGTACCAAATCCAGATGCCTCGTTAACCATTAATGGCAGCGCACGCTCGTCATAACCTGCTTTTTCAGCCTCATCTAAAAAGAAACTGATCAAGGCACGTTGCAGTTTGGCACCTTTACCTTTATAAACCGGGAAACCCGCACCGGTGATCTTAACACCCAGTTCAAAATCAATCAGGTTGTATTTAGCGGCCAGTTCCCAGTGTGGCAAAGCATCGGCAGGCAGTTCTGGTTTTTGTCCATTCTCCAGCACCACTTCATTCTCTTCAGGTGTCAATCCTTTAGGCACACTGCTATGCGGCAGGTTAGGCAACAAAACAATCTTTTGCTGTAGTTCGGCTTCAACCTGGCTTAACTGCTCGCCCAGTTGTTTAATTTCTTCTTTCCAGGCACCGGTTTTAGCTTTCATGGCTTCGGCTTCTTCTTTTTTGCCGTTGCGCATCAGTTCGCCAATTTGTTTTGCTGCGGAGTTAGCTTCGGCGGATACACTGTCTAAACGGTTCTGTGCCTGACGACGGCTGTCATCAAGCTTGATCACTTCATCAACCAATTCAGGCTGTTTGAAATTTTTTACAGCCAAACGCTCTAAAACCTGTTCACGGTTATCGCGGATATAACTAACTTGCAGCATTGAAATTATTTTTTTGAACAACAAAGATATAATTAGTTCATGGTTTATAGTTCATTGTTAATGGCCTTTTACATGCAAAACTATATCGCACTATGAACTATCAGCAATAAACCATGAACAGCGAAGCAGGCAAACTATACCTTGTACCTACCCCTATTGGTAATCTTGAAGATATTACGCTAAGGGCTATCCGTGTACTTAAAGAGGCGGACATTATACTTGCAGAAGATACCCGCACTTCTGCACCATTGCTTAAGCATTTTGAGATAGATAAAAAGGTGTATGCCCATCACCAGCATAATGAGCATCAATCGTCGGGCGAGATTGTAAAGTTTTTAAAAGAAGGCAAAAACGTGGCGCTGATATCAGATGCGGGCACACCTGCCATATCTGACCCGGGATTTTACCTGATACGTGAAGCTTTAAAACACGAACTGCATGTAGAATGCCTGCCTGGCGCTACAGCGTTTGTGCCGGCGCTGGTTAACTCGGGTTTCCCTACCGACCGTTTTTGTTTTGAAGGGTTTTTGCCACTAAAAAAAGGCAGGCAAACGCGTTACAAATTTCTGGCTGAAGAAGAGCGCACCATTATACTTTACGAATCGCCGCACCGTTTACTGAAAACACTGGAAGAAATGTCAACCTATTTTGGTGCCGAACGACTGCTTTCTGTTTCTCGGGAACTTACTAAAATGTTTGAGGAAACAGTACGAGGCACTGTTGCTGAAGTGAAAACCCATTTTGAAACACATCCCATTAAAGGGGAGTTTGTGATTTGTATTAAAGGGAAAGAATAAACCAATGAAAAAAAACTTACTGCTCGCTATATTTTCGGGTTTGTTGATGTGGCTCGCATGGCCGCCAACCAGCTATATTACTTTTTTGCTTTTTGTGGGGCTGGTACCTATGCTGCTGGCAATGGAAAACATTATCCAGTCTGACGACAAACGCAAAGGCAGCAAAATATTCGGAGTTACCTTTATCGGCTTTTTCATCTGGAACACCTTATGTGTCTACTGGGTATATAATTCGATCAAAACCATAGGCCCCGTTATAGCCATACCTATCACCCTTATCCCATATTCACTTGGTCCGTTGCTGATGTCAACTGCCTGCTGGCTGTATTACCGTTTACGGTTAATTACGAACAGAAATATTGGCTTATTTGGCCTGGTTTGTTTTTGGATCGGTTACGAATATATCCACCAAACCTGGCCGCTGGCTTTCCCGTGGATGACCTTAGGTAACGGTTTCGCTGTTAGCCATCAATGGGTGCAATGGTATGAATATACCGGTGTATATGGTGGTACGGTATGGGTGTGGCTGATCAATATCCTGATCTTCTTGTTCTACGTCAGCCTTGGTGAGGCACAACCCAATAAATACAGGGCTATACTATCTGTAGCTTTTTTTACTTTTTTAATATTACCAATTGGTTTTTCGCTGTTCAGATATTATAGTTACCACGAGCAGCCCAATCCGTCAAACGTTGTTGTTGCCCAACCTAATATCGACCCTTACGAAAAATATGGCGCTATACCAGCTCCGCAGCAGATCAGTATTTTAACACACCTGTCTGACTCACTTGCACAACCCAATACCGAATATTTTATATGGCCTGAAACTGCTATACCCGAACCCATAGACGAAGACCGTATCCGCGGCAGCGTTGCTTATGGACAGGCAAAAGCTTTTTTAAATAAGTACAAAAACGGAAACGTCATTACCGGTGCCGAAACTTACAAGATCTATAATTCCCCGGTTACAGCAACAGCAGGTCAGGCGCGGGGCACTAACCAATATATTGATTCTTTTAACACTGGTGTTAATATTGAAAACTCAGACGAGGTACAGTTTTACCATAAATCGAAACTGGTACCTGGGGTAGAAAGCATCCCTTTCAGCTCATTATCGTTTTTAAAACCTGTATTTGCAGCTTTGGGCGGCGCTACAGGCAGCTATGGCGTTCAATCCGGGCCAAGTGTGTTCCATTCGCAAAGCGGCATAGGTGCAGATCCGGTGATCTGTTATGAATCCATTTATGGGGAATATGTAGGGCAAGCTGTACTCAACGGCGCACAGTTTATTGCTGTGATTACCAATGACGGGTGGTTTGGTAACTCATCAGGAAAAGACCAGCACATGGATTATGCTAAGCTTCGTGCTATTGAAACCCGGCGCTGGGTATGCCGCTCGGCTAATACCGGCATTTCGGCTTTTATTAATGAGCGGGGCGATGTTGTTAAACATACCGGCTGGTGGGTGCGTACAGCAATTAAGCAGGACATTAACCTTAATTCTGATCTTACTTTTTATGTGCGCTATGGCGATTATATTCCTAAAACGGCCTGCTTTTTAGCAGTGCTCGGCATTTTATGGATTGCCATTAAGATCAGGCTACCCAGGAAGAATGTTGTAGCGTAAGCGCTTCTTTAAACCCCTCCCTAACCCTCCCAGGGGAGGGAACGATAAACCGCCTTGTCATTCTGAACGAAGTGAAGAATCTAATTATACAATGTAATTAAGTAGGCTTAATAGATTCCTCACATTCGTTCGGAATGACAATTAAGTAACCCTAACCTAAACTCGCTCTAACTAGAGGCGCGGCTTTGGTGAGATATATGATCAGTATTTACCAATGTTGTCATTGCGAAACCTGAAAGGTCATGGCAATCTAAATGGTTACTTAGCTATAGATTGCTTCGTACCTCGCAATGACGAAAGTGGTACGAGGAATTTTAGTGAGGCTTTTTTACTCCCTATTCAAGATAAAATGCAGCAAATCATTAACAGGATGCTTCATGATCTTACCCACCTTTATATGCTGTGCAGCACATAAGGTGCGCAATTCATGTTCAAATACAGCAGAGATAGAGCCTACAAAGTGGCACTTATAACGCTGATGATCTGCGTATGATTTGATGTTGGTTTCAATAAAGCTTTGCAGCGTGTCCCTGATCAGGTTATCTGCGTAAGGGGTATCGCGTACAAGCGCAAGGAAACGCGAGAAAGATGCTAAATAGGTATTGGCATTGGGTTTTTGGTAAACCCGTTCCATCAGTGCATCTTTTTGCAGATCGTACTCTTTCCTAAAAGCCGCCTCTATATTTCCAGGCATATTGCCATAAAGATAATCAGTTACCAGCTTTTTGCCTATCCATGTCCCTGAACCCTCATCGCCTAATACAAAACCCAGGCCATGCTTGCCTTCATGAATATCCTCTCCATCGAAAAAAGAGATATTTGAACCTGTACCTAAAACGCAGCAAAAACCTTTTTCCTTGCCACAGGTAGCATAAGCAGAACCCAGCAAATCACTATCAACGCTGATAAACGCTTTTGTAAAAACCTGACTTAGTGCATTGGAAACAATCTCATGCCTGTCGGGGCTTGAACAACCTGCACCAAAAAAGTAAATCTCAGTAACCTGCGGACCATAAGCAACAAGCTCGGGCACCTGCTCCTGTACAATTTTGGTGATCTGTTTTTCGGTAAGGAAATAAGGGTTGAGCCCACTACACCTAAATTCTATTGGCTCCTGATCTGGCAAAGACAGCAACCAATCTGTTTTTGACGAACCACTATCAGCAACTAAAATCATGAACCGAGTTCTTCCAGTATTTTATGGGTAAGCGGCTTGTGTATAAACTGTATAATGTATTTGTTCTCAGATGAACGCCTTACATCATTAGGGTCAAGGGACGAAGAAAGCATAAAAACTTTCAATTTGTCTTTGCCTTCAAACTCAATTTTATCCATCTCGCTTAAAAACTCAAACCCATTCATCATCGGCATACGTAAATCCAGGAAAATTACGTCAGGAACGATCTCACCATCCCTTAATGAAGCAATAGCTTCATTAGCCGACTGGCTCACCACAATTTCCTCCGCAAAGTTTCCGCTTTCTAAAATCCGCCGCGTAACAAAGTTGTCGATATAATTATCGTCAATTAATAAACAGGTTTTGTATGGCAAAGACATTAGTCAAATGTAATTGATTTTTAAATATAATAAAATAACTTTTACGCTTATTGAATGTCGACAGTTGCCGTAATTTGTTTAAGCGTAATCTCTGCAATTTTTGATTGGTACTGCGCATTAAAAAACGTGGATTGTGCAGTCAGGTAATTACGCTGCGCTTCCCTGATCTCCAGCGGAGTAATATTACCCAACCGGTACTTTTCGAGCGAGATGTCAAGATTCTTCTTGGCTATTTCCACGTTCGACTGACCTAGTTGAATCAAATCCAAACCACTCAGGTAACTACTGAAAAGTGTGTTGATCTGCGCATTAATATCCAGTTTTGTTTGATTAAGGTTGATAGTCGCATTATCAATCTGCAGCTTGGCATTACGCTCCCTGCGCCACTGGTTAAAACCGTCGAAAATATTAATGGTAGCTGCCAGCCCATAATTTATACCATTGCTTCTTTGCGTACGCGCAAAACCAGCCGGTGAGTTACTGTTACTTGCGGTATAACCGGCACTTACAGCCACATTTGGATACCGGGTAGACTGTACCTGTTTTAAAGCAATTTCATTTAAACGCTGGTTGATCTGCGAAGCCAGTATGGCAGGGTTTTGGTTTTGAGCTTTATTCAGCACCTCGCCAAGCGTTACATGCTGATCAACGGTAATGGTATCCACAACGGTGAAATCAGTCTGAGGCTCGCGGATCAATAACTGGTTAAGCTTGATCTTAGATGCTTTAAACTGCTGCATCTGGGTGATCAGGTTTGCAGTATCTGTATTGTAATTTACCTGAGCATTCAACACATCAAGGCGGGAAACACGTCCTACTTTAAACTTATCATTAGCATAACGCAATTGGATCCGCGAAATATCAATAGCGCCATTTAAGGCTTTGATAATTTCTTTTTGGTTTACCAGGTCGTAATAGCTGGCGAGCACATTGGCCAACGTGGCTTGTATGGTATCGCGCAGCAAAACCCGCCCAAGCTCGTCACGTCTTTTCAGGGCATCGTAATTGGCAAACATGCCGAAGCCATCAAAAATGGTCCAGTTAAGGTTTACACCATAATTAATACCGGTATTGTTCGCACGCGAAATCCGGTTAACCGTATTATCGGCACGGGTTTGAACTGTATTTTGTATGCTGTTACTCGACGTGAAATCGCCCGTTACATTAGGCAGCATACCGGCATTACCGGGGGTAACGTTGTTTTTTGCTATGGCAGCATTATTCTGCGATAGCTTGATGTTATAGTTGTTTTTAAGCGCAATCTCAACCGCATCTTTAATTGTAAGCAGTGGAGCATTCTGCGCATGCAAACGGCCTATGATAAGGGAGGCCGCCATAGTGAGGCAAAAGCTTAATCTGATTTTCATGCTGCTTATAAATTTTCGATCAGTTTAATTTCTTTTTGTTCATTAGCTTCTTCAGGTGGTTCTTCATCCGGGTTATGCCTTGTTTTAGATGCCATCATTACATACATCACCGGGATGATATAAAGTGTCAGGATTAAAGAGAACAACATACCTCCCATAATGACGATACCCAGCGAAGTACGGCTTTTTGCACCTGCACCTAAAGCGAACGCAATCGGCACCGCACCTAAAACCACCGCTAAGCTGGTCATCAGGATGGGGCGTAAACGTGCTGTTGCTGCTTCAATAGCTGCCTCGTATTTAGACAGGCCATGCTCCATACGCTGGTTGGCAAACTCCACGATAAGGATACCATTCTTGGTTACCAAACCTACCAGGGTAATCATACCGATCTCGCTGAAAATATTCAGCGTTTGGTTAAACAACCATAGCGATATAAATGCACCGGCAATAGCCAATGGCACGGTAAGCATCACAATAAATGGATCTATAAAACTTTCAAACTGTGCGGCCAGTACCAAGTAGATCAATAACAAGGCAAAGCCAAACGCAAACAGGATGTTTGACGAGCTTTCTGCATAATCCCGCGATGGCCCGCTTAATGCGGTACTAAAACTTGGATCGAGCAGGCGGTCGGCAATTTTCTGCATTTCGGCAATACCATCACCTACCGTATAACCCGGTGATAAGCCAGCCTGTATAGTTGCCGATTTAAAACGGTTAAAGTGATAGATCGACGGCGGGGTGGCATCCTCTGCTATATGTGCTACGTTATCCAACTGAACCAGTTGTCCGCGGTTGTTACGCACGTAAATGGATTTAAGATCCAAGGGCTGATCTCGGTTTGCACGGTCAACCTGCGCAATTACCTGGTATTGTTTACCATTAAGCAGGAAATAGCTCAAACGACCGTTTGAGTAATACAGCTGTAAGGTTTGCGCAATATCATTTACCTGTACACCTAAATCGCGCGCGCGGTCACGGTCGGTTACTACCGTAATTTCGGGCTTGGTAAATTTCAGGTTAACGTCTGATGTGGCGAAAACCGGATCGCGTTGCACCTCAGAGAAAAACTCGGGCAATACTTTGCGGATCTTTTCAAAGTCCTGATTTTGGATTACAAACTGCACAGGCAAAGATGTACGCGCACCGCTACCACCACCCGATATGGTTTGCTCCTGCACCACAATGGCACGGGCATCCGGGAAACGGCTTAATTTTTTTGTAAGCCAGTCGGCTATCTGTTGCTGGGTACGCCCACGCTGATCTGGCGGTACCAAACCGATACGGCCAAAGCCGCTGTTAGCCGAACCACCGCCACCACTACCCGGAGAAATTACCGAAATATTTACGTTAGCTTCAGGTATGGAATCGTCTACCAGTTGCGATACTTTGTTCATGTATTTCGACATAAAGTCGTAAGTAGCGCCCTCTGTACCCGTAACCTGGTAACGTAATAAGCTGCGGTCATCTAACGGTGCCAGCTCTGATTGGGTACTTTTAACCAAAAGGCCGATGATCACCAATGACACCACCATTAACGCAACTGAGATCCAACGGCGTTTCATAAATGATATCAGCGTTTCGGTATAAGCGTTGTTCATCCGTTGGAAAAACGGCTCTGTTTTTTCGTAGAAACGTGATTTCTTTTGGTTCTTGCGGATCAGTTTTACGTTAAGCATTGGCGTTAACGACAGCGACACAAATGCAGAGATCAATACGGAACCCGCTACTACTATTGCAAACTCACGGAATAACCGCCCGGTAAACCCTTCAAGAAAAACGATAGGTAAAAACACCGCCGCCAGCGTAACCGACGTGGAAATTACGGCAAAGAAAATCTCGGCCGAACCTTCAAACGCGGCTTTCCGTATTGGCATGCCCTCTTCTACCTTTTTATAGATATTTTCCGTTACCACAATACCGTCATCCACCACCAGGCCCGTAGCTAAAACAATACCCAATAGCGTAAGAATATTGATAGAGAACCCGAATATGTACATGATGAAGAACGTACCGATCAACGATACCGGAATATCGATCAGCGGGCGGAAAGCGATAAGCCAGTCGCGGAAGAAGAGATAGATAATAATAACCACCAGTACAAACGCTACGATCAGCGTCTCTTCCACCTCATCAATCGATTGGGTGATAAACTTGGTATTATCCAGTGCTACCTTTACCTGTATATCAGGCGGTAGGTCTTTCTTTATTTGCTCTAAACGCTTATAAAAGTCTTTGGCAATTTGCACATAGTTTGCGCCGGGCTGCGGCACAATAGCCAAGCCTACTTCGGGCACACCGCCTTCGCGAAGCGAGGTCTCTTCGTTGGCTGATCCCATTACCACGTAGCCAATGTCTTTAAACCTGATAACACGGTTACTATCGGCACGGATGATCAAGTTATTAAACTCTTTCGGGCTCGACATTTTACCCAATGCCCTTACCGTTAATTCGGTATTGTTACCTTCTATCTTACCGGCAGGTAACTCCACGTTTTCATTATTTATAGCGTCCCTTACATCGGTAGCGGCAAGGCCAAGTGCAGATAGTTTATTAGGATCAATCCATATACGCATAGCGTACTGGCGCTGGCCCTGTATGTTGATAGAACTTACACCCGGTATGGTTTGCAAACCTTCCTGCAATACGTTTTCGGCATAATCATCTACCTGCATAATATTACGCGTATTACTGCTTACCGTAAGGGTGATGATATTATCGGCGTTAGCATCGGCTTTGGTTACTACCGGCGGCGCATCAATATCCTGCGGTAACTGGCGCTGCGCCTGTGATACCTTATCGCGCACGTCATTCGCAGCAGTTTCCAAATCAGCATCAAGGGTAAACTCGACGGTGATACTACTGTTACCCACACTACTTGTAGATGAAATATTACGGATACCCTGCACACCGTTAATCGCCTTTTCGAGCGGCTCGGTGATCTGCGATTCAATTACCTCGGCATTTGCACCCGAATAGCTGGTATTTACCGTAATAATAGGCGGATCAACAGACGGGAAATCGCGTACGCCTAAAAACTTATAGCCAATAATACCGAACACGACTATCACTACCGACAACACCGTTGCCAGCACCGGCCGTTTTATACTGGTTGAGGATAAACTCATTGCTCGTTATTATTTAATAATTTTTACAATTTTCAGCGGCACCTTTGGTCGCATCTGTATCAGGCCGGATACGATAAGGCTATCACCAGCCTTTAAGCCCTGCGTAATTTCAATTTTGGTATCAGTACGCAAATCGGTTTGTACAGCCCTCTGCTCGGCTTTTCCGTTATGAGCGATATACACCAAGCTCGATTTGATATCCGGTATTACACATTCGGTAGGCACCATAATGGTTTTTGGGATCTGGTCAAGCGTAAGGGTGATCTTAGCAAAGCCGCCTGCTGTGATCTTGCCATCCGGGTTAGATGCCTTTGCACGTACGGTAAGTGTACGCGATGTTTGATCTATTGAAGGATCAATTGCATATACCGTAGCACTGAAGGTTTCGCGCGAACTGGCTATGGTAAAATTAACTTTGCTTCCGGGCTTAATCAGTGGCCCGTAACGCTCGGCTACCGAAAAGGTAAGTTTCATAGGGTCGGTGCTTACCAATGTAGCAATCGGCGTAGTTGGCGACAGATAACCACCCGGGCTTACGCTACGCAAGCCAATAGTACCAGAAAATGGAGCCCGTATCTCTGTTTTGGCAATTTGTGCCTTGATTACTTCCCCCTGCGCCCTCAACGATTGATAATTTGAAAGTGAGGTATCATATTCCTGCTGGCTTACCGCTTCTTTTTGCAGCAATACCCGGCTGCGGTACTCGTTCTCTTTAGCTAAAGCAATCTGATACTGGTTTTGCTTTAAGGATGCCACAAGATCCTGGTTATAAACTTTTACCAGCACCTGCCCTTTAGATACGTGGCCGCCTTCTTTAAAATAAATACCGGTGATGTTGCCTGCTGTCTGGCTGATCAGGTTTACCTTTTCGTTAGGGTCAACATTACCTGTAATATCAATGCTATTGCTTACGCTGGTGTCCTTAACAATCATTACGTTAACAGGAACCGGCCCGTTCTTACGCTTGCCCTTACCCCCCGATGCCGTAGGCCCGCCATTTTTGTCTTTGGCGCCATGAAATTTATTAAAGATCAGAAACCCTACTACCAGGGCCAGTGCAATGTATACGATGTACCTCGTTTTCATAAATTATTGGTATCGCTTATTTGGGTGTATGTACTTGGTTCAGCGGAGATTTGGTTTTTTAAATTTTGCTCTATTTGCAACAGCACGCGATTAAAGGTTTCAAGATCATCTGTAGATATGTTCTCTGTGCTGTTTTGGTTCATCTGCTTAAATGCCTCCAGTATCTGCGGCACTTCCTCAGCTGCCTTATCTGTGGTTTTCAGCAAATGTTCGCGGCGGTCGGCAGGATTGGTTTCGCGATAAACGTAACCTTTTTGGGTAAGCTGGTCAATGATACTTACCAAGGCAGACTTATCCTTATTAAGCAAACGCGAAAGCCCTTTTTGTGTAAGCCAGCCATTGTGCAAATGGATAATTACCAGTATATCCATATAGCGCGAAATATCCAGATGAGCCACCTGTTTTGCTAACGCAGTAACATAGATGCGGCCTAACTGAAAAAGTTTACGCGATATCGGTATTGTAATTTCCATTTATAAAATGCGGAATCTAAGATAATTGGTTAAAAAGCATAATAGTTGTGTGTATCAACCATTTTACAACACTTTCAGCTTAGCCTGATACTGCTAAAAAGTTTTTTATAACTTGGCGGCATGAAGAGATTTACTTTATCTATTGTACTGTTAATTATAATGATGACGAACTATACGAATAGCGAAGCTGCTGCCGCTAATTTGAAGATCAGCTATGAGGTAAGCTTCCCTGAAGCACAGGCACATTATGCTGATATTGAAATGAACATCAGCGGTATTGCTCAAAAATCAATTGACTTAAAAATGCCGGTATGGACACCCGGCTCATACCTGGTGCGCGAATTTGCTAAAAACCTGGAATCATTTGCGGTTGAGGCCAACGGCAAAACCATCCCTTTTGTTAAAACACGTAAAAATACCTGGCATATTAATACCGCCAACCTGAGCAGCATTAAGGTAAAATACCGCATGTACTGCTTCGAGATCTCTGTACGTACAGCGTTTATTGATGCTACCCATGCTTTCCTGTCAACATCGGGAATGTTCCTGTATCCGGCTGGCATGTTGCAAAATCCTTCAACTATTCATATCAAACCTTACAAAAACTGGGATAAGGTTTCTACCAGTTTAGAAATGGTAAATAATGATCCGTTTACACGTACTGCACCTAATTACGATATCCTTTTCGATTCGCCGATTGAAGTAGGCAACCAGGATGTTTTTTACTTTGATGCAGCGGGCGTTAAATATGAAGTGTGTATGTACGGTGGTGGCAATTACGACAAAGAACGCCTTAAAAAAGACATGGCGCATATAGTAGAGCTGGAAACCGCTGTGTACGGTGAAAACCCAAATAAGCATTATACATTTATTGTACATAACTACAACAGAGGTGGCGGCGGCCTGGAGCATTTAAGCTCAACCGTTTTAGGCGCTTCAAGAAACAATTACAATACAGACGCCGGTTACCAAAACTTCCTGAGCCTGGTATCGCATGAGCATTTCCATTTATGGAATGTAAAACGCCTGCGCCCAATTGCTTTAGGCCCGTTTGATTATGATAACGAAAACTACACCACCGATCTGTGGATAGCCGAGGGCTTTACTGCTTATTACGATAACATGATTGTTCATCGTACCAAGCTTTATTCTACCGAGAACTACCTGAATGTATTGGCACAGGATATTGATATTGTTGAAAATACACCCGGCACCAAAGTTCAGCCATTGTCGCAGTCGAGCTTTGATGCGTGGATAAAAGCTTACCGCCCGGATGAAAACACCATCAACACCGCAATATCTTATTATAACAAAGGCTCTGTAATGGCGCTGTTGCTTGATCTTGAAATCATTAACGATAGCAAAGGCAAATATCGCCTTGATGATGTCATGAAATACATGTATAACGAGTATTACAAGCTTAAGAAACGTGGTTATACTGATGCTGAATTTAAAGCAGGCCTTGAGAGGTTTGCCGGTAAAAACCTTGATAGCTTTTATGCAAAATATATAAACGGTTTAAGCCCGATTGATTATGATCATTACTTGGGCTATGCCGGTTATCATTTAGTAGATCAGAATAAAGATAACAATGTACCATCGTTAGGTGTAAGGCTCGCACAAGGCAATGTTGCCCGTATAGCAGGTGTATTGCGTGGCAGTGCAGCATGGGTTGATGGGCTGAATGTTAACGACGAGATCACCGCTATAGACGGCCAGCCAATTACTGACCCTAAGAAAATGCTCGAAGGTAAAAAGGTAGGCGATAAGATTACTGTTACTGTTGCCCGTGACGGACAAAGCTTACAGATACCGGTTACCCTGTTACGCAATAACGATGTTAAAACTAAGATTGAAAGCGTTGCTGCACCAACAGCCCAACAAATAGCTGTGCGCAACAAATGGCTTTCTCTTTAATGATGTAGTGAAATTTTTTAAAACTTTTTGGTGTTTTTTAACTTGTAGTTATATAAGTAACTTAAAACATTAACCTTTAAAAAACATCTGTCATGAGATCATTATTGTATATCATAGCTGTAATCCTGATTATAGGCTGGCTATTAGGTGTATTTGTTTATTCGGCAACTGGTTTAATACATGCCTTATTAGTAATTGCTATTATTGCTTTATTACTGGGCATTATCAGAAGGCCAACAACAATATAAAGTATCATACAAATATCATTGCAAAACCCGGTTAAGCCGGGTTTTTGTGTTTTGTAAAGTTTTTGAGCATTTAAAAAATATTATGAGTGATTATAAGAGAATAATATATCTTCGTTTTTTAATTAGAAATAAACAATGTCAATTATAACGAAAGTTAGCGAAGAGTCTTCTAAATCCCTATTCACACAAAAAATTGAAAAAACTTTATTTGACATTTTAGATGATGACGAGCCTGTAAATGTTTACATGCTAACTGATATTTGCAAAAGTACCGGTGTTGTATTTGAGCACCATTTTCCGAAAGAATATGTTTCGGGCCAATACAATTTAACTAAAATCAGTAACGGAAACTTTGATACCGTACTTAAACTAACAGAAGCACTTTACAATACCTGCATCCGCTTTCAAAAATTTGATCTTGCCTTAATTGTAAACTCAGTGGTAATGCGCGGCCTTCTGGATACCGGCTTAAACTTAAACTGGGTTGATGGCAGGTTTTACAACTGCTGATCAACAACAAAGGCGCCAAAATTGGCGCCTTTGAACAAGTTAAACATCTTATCCCGTACTTATTTTTTTTCGCTTTTAGCAGATTGGTTGATGTTACCTTCCGCAATTTGAGTAAGCAGGTCGTCTGTTTTCTTTTCTTCTTCCAAAGTTTGTGCTAACAGATCAGCAGCTTCGTTATAACCTAATGTAGAGGCTAACGTTTTTAAGGTACCGTATGAAGCAATTTCATAATGCTCTGCCTTTTGAGCCGCTGAAATAATACCTACATCGCGGGTAATGGTACCATCCTCGGTATCTTTCATAATCTCTTCGCCTTCTTTGATCAGGCCTTCCATCGCTTCACATTTTTTAGCTGACGCTTTTTCGCCGATTGATTCAAATACCTGCTCTAAACGGGCGATCTGGCCTTCGGTTTCAGTCATGTGGGTTTCCAATGCCTGGCGCAATTCGTCAGATGTAGCGTTTTTTGCCATTTTGGCTAAAGCCTTGGTCAGGTGCTTTTCAGCCCAGTAAATATCTTTTAATTCGTCAACAAATAATTCGTTTAATGCTGAATCTTCAACACCGGTTGCTTCAACCGGCTCTTGTGTTTTAGTTTTAGTTGCCATAGTAGATGTGTCTTATATTTAATTAATAATATCAACACTTAACTACTTATTAAAGTTTGATGAATTAGTTAAAATTTAAACTTCGGATTCTTTCATCAGTTTCAATGCCTTTTTAAGATCTGCTTTACTGTCAAGAATTTTTGCCCAGGGATCATCAACAGCCTTGATACGTTCAAGCGCATTGAAAATGGTATAGTCCGAAAGTTTTAAATTATCATTTACTTCATGCCAGTGCAAAGGCATGGAAACCGTAGCCCCCGGCTTTGGCCTTGCCGAGTAAGGAGCCGCAATAGTTTGCCCGCGCCTGTTTTGCAAAAAATCGATATATACTTTTTTTGGCCGTTTGGCAGGGCTGCGTTCAATGCTTGTCGTATCAGGTAACTCATCATGCACCAGGTTGGCCACATACTCTGCAAATACCCGGATGAAATCATAGTCGTATTTTGAGCCTACATGGCAAAATATATGCAATCCTTTTGAACCGGATGTTTTGATAAAAACATCCAGCTGCATTCGGTCAAATATTTCCTTGGTTTTTAAAGCTACCTCGACTGCCCAGGTAAAGGGCACATCGTGCGGGTCAATATCAATGACCACAAACTCCGGATTTTCCGGCTTTTTATAAGAGCTTAACCACGGATTAATTTCTATACAACCCATATTAGCAAGTAGTACTAACGTGGCTGCGTCTTTTCCAATGATCCAGTTAACATCTTTTTTGATACTATCTGAATATAATGGCTGCGTTTTAACCCATGCAGGGATTTGGCCGGGATCAACATCTTTCTGAAAAAAGCCATCATCTTCTATACCATTGGGCTGTCGGCGCATAGAGATAGGCTTGTCTTTCATATAGGGCACCATATAGTCGGCCACCTGCATGTAGTAATGCAATAGCTGACCTTTGGTAATGCCCTCGTTTTTCCACCATAATTTATTCTGATGCGTAAGCTTTATGCTGTGGCCGTTGAGTTTAATAGTTTGGTCGTCCGCAAGTTGGGTATCCGGCGTTTCGGGAACAACGTTCTCTGGCTGTTTATCCAACCTTAACCCTTTAAATACCGGGTGGCGCAGATGATTTTCGCCAGTCCATTCGCTATACCAAACTTCGCAAACTAATTCGGGCTTAACCCAGGTAACCGGGCCACGCTGGTGTACCTTTTCGGCAAGTGTACGGTCTTTAGTCATCAGCGGCTCCATGCGGTTGTACACATTTTTCAGTGATACATCATTAAACCCCGTACCTACGTTACCAATATAACGCAGCTTACCGCCTTCCTTAATGCCTAAGATCAGCGAACCAAAATAATGCCGCGAACCTTCGGGCCTGGTAAAGCCACAGATAATTGCCTCCTGCGAATTTTGGAGTTTGAACTTCAACCAGCGATCGCTGCGCTTGCCGCTTTCATAAGTACTGTTTTTGTCTTTACCGATGATACCTTCCCATCCATTTTCACGGGCTTCTTTCATCAGTTCGGCGCCTTTACCTTCCACATGATCATGGTAAATAATATTTTTTAGATTAGGGTATGAGCTGAGTAATGTTTTAAGCAATTGCTTGCGTTTCCAGAGTTCGAGCGAACGCAAGTCGTGCCCATCCAGCATCAGTAAATCGAACACGTAATATTTCAGCGGAAGCTTTTTACTGCTGTTCTGGTAGTTCTGCAGTTCCTGGAAGTTACTTTTACCATGCTTATCCTCAACTACAATTTCGCCGTCTAAAACTGCAGGCCTGTCAATCAGCTTTACCTGATCCATGATTTGCTTGTACTTGTCGCCAAAGTCGATGTTATTGCGCGATATTAATTTAGCTTTTTTACCGGTATAGCCAACTGCGCGGTAGCCATCCAGTTTGTGCTCATAAATCCAGTCGGCATCATCAAATAATTTGGCTTCCAGCTTAGCCATCATGGGCTGGTAAGATCTGGCAGCCGACTTAGGCGCTTCATCAACACTTACCTCGCCAGGATTATCTACATCAGCCTCTTGTTTAACATATTCATCGCCAGCAACTTCGTGATATATGTCAGCAGCATTCTGGTGCTTGGGCAGCTTTTTGGTTTTACCGCTTTTGTTATTAAGCAGTTCCTTTATATTATCAGGCACAAAGTCTTCGCTGTTATAAGCCGTAGTTACGGCATAATCATCCTTATGCTTAATCAGCAACCACGACTTTTCATCTGAGTGAAGCTTGACCAAAGCAAACTCACCTCTCAAAATCTCGCCGTGCAACCTGAATTTCAGGTCGCCTTTTTTAAGCCCAGCATGTAAGGCTTTAATGTTATCAGCAGGGTCTTCGGCCAATGACTCGTAAGTACCCTGATCCCAAACGATTACTATGCCTGCACCATATTCGCCATTGGGAATAACACCTTCAAAAGTGCGGTAATCATAGGGATGGTCCTCTACCATCATAGCCAGGCGCTTATCGCCCGGGTTCATGGATGGGCCTTTGGGCACAGCCCAGCTTTTAAGCACGCCATCCAGCTCCAGCCTGAAATCGTAATGCAGGTGCGAGGCATGATGCCGCTGCACCACAAATTTCAGCTCTTTGTTATCACTTTTACCGCCCTTGGGTTCGGATGTTTTATTAAAATCACGCTTCTTCTCATATTCTTTTAAGCCCATAACCTATGCCCCTTTCCTGTTTAAACTGGCCATCAGTTGATCGTACAAATCATCTTCTGACGTTTTCTTCACCTTCAGCTTCTTAATGGTTGGACGTTTACCCTTCGCTTTGGCATGTATAATTTTTAGCAACTCGTCTACGTAATCATTCTTAAACTTTTTGACATCAAATTTTTCAGAATACTGGTTGATCAATGCCAGCCCCATATCCATTTCTTTCTTGCTCAAGTCTTTGCTTTGAGGGATATTCAGTTCATCTGTTGCGCGTATATCCTGCGCAAAGCGGATTCGTGTAACCACCAGCACACCGTTCTCCGGGTGAATGATGCACAGGTTTTCTGTACTGCGCAGTACAAAGCGGGCAAGGCCGGCTTTTTTGCTTTTCTCAAGCGCTTTAACTAAAAGATTATAGGCTTTACTGTTTTTTTGCTCGGGCTCGGCATAATACGAGGTTTCATAATACATGGGGTTTACCTCGTTCATTTCCACAAAGCTTTCTATCTCTATCAGCTTTGTTTTTTCGGGCATGGCTGCCTCGAAATCAGCTTCTTCCACAACCACATAATCATCGTCCATTTTGTAAGCACGCACGATTTTATCATACGGAACTTCCTTTTTAGTATTCTCGTTTACCCGCTGAAAACGGATACGCGCATGGTCGCGGCCATCCAGCATGTCCAAGTCGATAGAGCTGTTTTGAACTGCAGAATATAATTTAACAGGAATGTTGACCAGCCCGAAGCCTATCGAGCCTTTCCATATTGATCTCATAGTTAGATGATTTACGTCTAACTATAACTATCAAATTGGCAAAACGGTTTCGATCAGAATTTACAGGATTGAAGGATTTTCAGAATACCACATTCTGTAAATTTTTGAATTCCGTAAATTATGATCGAGATTACTTTGCAGGCGGTATGTGATACTTTTTGACGATCTGATCGTAAAGGTCGATCAGTTGATTTGATTTACCATCATCATCAAATATCTTTTCCCAGGTAAATAGCGGCTCCCATATAAAAGTACCCAACCATTGGTTATTCGGCACATTAAAGGCAATATCGTTGACTTCGGTTTTAAGCTGGGTGTATTCGGCTACCATTACCTGACGTTTGTAACGTAATGCCAGGTCGCCCATGTTATTTTTAAGATCGGTAAGTGTGCCATGCCATTTAGGATAGTAAGACAATCCGATCACATCAAAAGGAACATTACGTTTAAGCATATTATCCATAAAGAAACGCGATTCGGCATTTTGTCCGCCAAGCGCCACATGCAGCATAACAGGCGTTTTGCTGTTTACCGCTTTAACTCCCCTTACGCCTGCATATATTAATTGCGCTAAACTATTCAGGTGGTTAATCCTACCGTCGGGCCATATCATGCCGTGATTGATCTCGTTGCCAACCTGTACCATATCCGGCAATGTACCTTGTGCCTTTAATTGGCTAAGCACCATTACGGTGTAGGTATAAACCGAGTCCTTTAAGGCACTGAAGCTGGCTTTACGCCATGCCAATGGTTTATATTGTTGCTGCGGATCTGCCCAGTAATCGCTGTAATGAAAATCAAGCAATAGTTTAAAGCCGGCAGCCTTTGCGCGTTTAGCCATTTGCTTGGTATGCTCCAGATCGCAAAAACCTTTACCCGGAGAGTAGCCGCTATCGCGCGCAGGGTTATTAAAAATCCGTAATCTGATATAATTAAAGCCATGATCTTTCAATATCTCAATGGCATCTTTTTGCTTGCCCTTGTCTGAGAATTTAAAGCCTTTTGCTTCCAGCTCGGGCAGAAAAGAGATATCGGCACCTAAAATTTTACCCGCAACATGCTGAGGGGTGTATTTTGCGTTGGTCACCACATGGGGCTTACCTGTATGCACTAATTGTATTTGTGTTGAACCGGGCCACAAGCTACCCGACTTAGCTTCGAACTTTACTTTACCTGTCTTATTGCCAGCCAAAAGGTTTGCCCACAATACTCCGTTAACCAGGTGCCCTTCAGTAGTTTTACCTGCTGTATAGTAATTCCTTTTATCGCCAAAACTGGTGATTTTAGCATTGCCTGTAACGGTAAATACAATATGTTCGTCGGCATTGGTTAAGGTGTGCCCTTGCTTATCGATAATGGTGATTTTAATCTTTGCCAGATCTTTGCCATTAGCAAGCATGGTGGTTTTATAGGGCGTTACCACTACCTCAGCCGGACTACCTGCTTGCGCATTAACAATAGCTGGGGTGAATAATAAAGCAAAGCTTATAAATCTTATTATTTTAGAAAGCATGGTGTAATAATTGGAGGGGTAAAGTTAGATTTAAATTGTTGGCTTGACAATTTACCCTTAATATTACTTATTGTCGGCCGCCACTCAATTACAGTTCAGGATGTTACTTTGTCTTAGCCACAAAGTAACCAAAAGGCCAAGACAGCAAAATGCTTCTTTATCGCAATATACCATTCTGCAAAGCCGTCCAATCCCGGAATCGCAGCAAGGCATTCGCACCAAATCTTCCGGCTTTCACCCAGAAGCTGCTTGCTGTCATAATATTAAATAACATAAAGAATTTCTTAAATAAGTTTTTAGAATGTGCGCAGGGCTGACGAAAAACGCGGGCCATGCGTTGGAGTGAATGGCGTTTTAGCTTTTGGCGCGATAGCGTTACTCAAAAGCGTAAAAACGCCAGAGCGGGTGGAAGGATTTTTTCGTCTTGATTTTTGGTTACTTTTTATCAAGAAAAAGTAACAAAGCGCCCCGCGGCTAAAGGCGGAGTAAGCATTTAAACGCGAACTTCTCCCCTCCCTTTCACCAACATAATCACCTGCCACGCAACTTCGGCGGTACAAAGCGCCAGCAAAGCAAAAACTGCCGGGATAATCGCCTGCTCTTTCGACACAAAAGCACCTGTTAATGCAACCACATAAACAGATGCCGGAATGATAAGACAGCCACAAAGCGCCCTAGTGCTTAAAGGTATTTTAAACGGGCGGATAACATCCGGCGATTTAATGCGAAGTACAATTAACGTCAGGTACTCTAAAAATAAACCTGCACCATATACAGTAACATCTATAATCAATAACTCATCAAACGACCATAATACCATCACGCTAACCACCAGCGAGCAAACAATGATAGATAAGTAGGGTGTATTAAATTTTGGATGTAATTTTGTTAAAGCTTTTGGCAGCAAACCATCATCAGCCATTACCTTGGGTATGCGGCTAACAGACAACAATACGGCTGTATAAATACCCATTGCACAGGCCATGCCCCCGGCTGCGATAAATATGCCCAGCCATCTGCCACCTATCAGCACACCTAATGCCGGGAAACGCTGTTCGGTTAATACTTTTGTGCTTATGCCCGACTGCTGCGCCACCACAATGGTGATGATATAAATAAGCAGCGTCATGCCGAAGGCTGTAAATACAGCAAATAGATAGGCTTTAACCGGCCGTTCTACCTCGCCCGCATAAGTGGTTACATTGTCCCACCCGAGGCAGTTCCACATTACTGTATACAAGGCCATAGCCAACGATGGGTAGGTCAAATGCTTTAATGATGGTGCAGGCAATGTAGGAGATAACGAATGATTAATGAGTGCGGTTATCAAAAGAATCAAGACCGGGCCTAAAACAGCAACACTTAATATCATAGATGTGCGGCCAACCTGCGCAATGCCAAGTACATTAATAACGGCAGATAACCAAACAAACACCAGGCAAACCATTAGTTGGTGCTGCTGCATCCACGGGAAAAAGAAAGAGCCGTACTGTACAAACATTACCGGATAAATGGCCAAATCTATAAAGGTGTACAACCAGGTCCACCAACCCTCATAAAACCCAAATCGGGTACCTAGCCCCTGTTTTACCCATTGATAATAACCGCCTTCAACCGGCATCATGCTGTTAAGCTCGGCAACGGTTAAGATGGCTGGCATATCCCACAAAAAAGGAGTAACAACCAGTAATAATAACGATGCATGCTGACCTGCATAGCCGATCAGTTCCTCTAAACCATAAGGGCCACCTGCCACCGTAAAAAACACGATGAACACCAATTGTATAGCTCGAAGCTTCTTAGGCGCAGGCTTTGTCATTTAATATTTAGCCTCTGAAGATGTGAAAAAAAATTGAGGAATGTTGAAGTTTTGAATAATGGTTAATGTAAATATTATACCCCTTATTAAACGGCAGTAGATACACTCACAGCCTGTAATATTCCCCTTAAAAGGGGAACGCAATGATACTGCCATAGCAGAAGCTTTCATAAGGGGTAAACTTCAACAATACCACTTCAGCAACAAAAGCAAAACACCACAGCCAATAGTCTTCCCCTTAAAAGGGGAATGCACGATACTCCTATGGCAGAAACTTTCATAAGGGATCAATAAACTGGATAATTACCCCTATAATAAAGGCAGCAATACGTCAAAGCCTATAGTATTCCCCTTAAAAGGGGAATTCACTGACAATGCCGAGGCAGAAACTTTCATAAGAGGTCAAAACTGATCATACTTTAAACAATACCCCTTATTAAAGGCAGTACATATACCAATGCCTGTAAACTTCCCCTTTTAAGGGGGAGTGCACTGATACTGCTATGGCAATAATTTTTACAAGGGGTTAAGAATTAAACACATATTTCACATTACCCCTTTAGTAAAGTCAGTAATACCGCACTGCCTGTAAACTTCCCCTTTAAAGGGGAATGCACTGATACTGCCGGGGCACAAATTTTCATAAGGGGTCAAAAGCTACTTACATACCCCTTTAGCAACAACAGTAAAAACACCACAGCTAATAGTCTTCCCTTGAAAGGGGAAAGCACCGTCACTGCTATGGCAATAACTTTCACAAGGGGTCAAAATATTAGCAAGTAATACATCACCCACCCCCAATTAAACCATCGCGCATTTCCGGCATCAAACATTGGGCGACACATTAAGGTTGTACACCCGTTTATATTTTATTATGTTTGATACCGCACTGTATCTATCTATGAGAAAAAAGTTAATAGCCGTCTCCTTTGTATTACTGTTTTGCAGTTTAGCGCATGCTGCCGGGTTATTTCAAAAATTTGAAAAATCAGCATTTTATGAAGCTATGGCTTCTGGTGATTTAAAACAGGTAAATGCTATGCTAACTATACTTGAAAATGCAGGCAGCGAATATAACGGCTATGAAGGTGCGCTTTTAATGCGTAAAGCGGGGTTGGTAACCATCCCTAAAACCAAGCTTAAATACTTTAAAAATGGCCGCATTAAATTTCAGCAGGCTTATAATACTGATAGCACCAATACAGAACTTCATTTTTTGCGCCTCACCATTCAGGAACACGCCCCCAACATTGTAAAATATAAAAGCGACATCAGTGCTGATAAGGCTTATGTAATTGCCCATTTTAAAAACCAGTCGCCGGTAGTACAACATGCCATAAAAGAGTATAGCAAAACCTCTAAAGTGTTACGTCCGGAAGATTTGTAATTTTGTAACGTGGGAAAAAAGGTTTTAGCTATATACTATACCCAGTCGGGGCAGATGCAGGAAATTATTGATGCCTTTACATCAACAATTGCTGCGCCTGATGTAACGGTTGAAAAGGTACAGGTACATCCGGTTACCAACTTTGATTTCCCGTGGACCGGTAAACGATTTTTCAGCGTAATGCCCGATTGCGTGATGGGTAACCCAAGACCATTGCAGCCTTACACGCTAAACGAAAACAAGTACGACCTGATCATTTTAGGCTATCAGCCCTGGTTTTTATCACCAAGTATCCCATCGAGTACCTTACTTCAGGACGAAAAATTTAAAGCTGTAATTAAAGATACACCTGTTGTAACCATCAGTGCCGGCCGCAACATGTGGCTTAATGCTTTTGACAAGATTAAGCTTTTACTTGCTGACGCAGGCGCTAAACATGTGGGCAACGTGGCGCTTGTAGACAGGCACTCGAACCCGGTAAGCTTCGTCACTATTTTTTACTGGATGCTGAAAGGAAAAAAAGAACGTTACCTCAACATTTTCCCCAAACCTGGTGTTTCTGATGAGGACATCAAAAAAACAGCTGTTTATGGCGAAATAGTAAATAAACATTTACTAAGCGGAAACTGGGAAGGGCTACAGCAGCAACTGGTTGATAAAGGCGCAGTGATGATCAAATACCCATTAATGGTAATTGAAGGCAAGGCTAAACATATTTTTAAAGCATGGGCCAAAATCATTGTTAAACGCAAAAACCAGCTGCCGTGGACAGAGGCCTTTAAATATTATCTATTTATTGCACTATTTTTGGGCGCCCCTATTCTGCTTACATTAGATGCTTTTTTAATACGCCCTTTTACAGGGAAACAAATACGGAACAAGAAAAAACATTACTTGCTACTTAATTAAAACATACATGTCTGGCAATACGGTATATATTAATGCGACATCGGCATATTTCCCAAACGAGCCTGTTTCAAACGATGAAATGGAAGCTTACCTGGGTTATATCGATAATAAACCTTCTAAATCAAAGAAAATAGTACTTCGCAATAATGGTATTACCAACCGTTATTACGCTTTAACAAAAGGCGGCAAACCTACGCATACCAATGCGCAGATGACAGCATCTGCCGTTAAAGAACTATTCAAGGATGATCCTGATAAAATAAAAGAGATCGACCTGCTATCATGCGGTACATCGTCGCCAGATCAGATGATGCCTAGCCACGGTGTAATGACACACGGATGGATGCCTGAAATTGGCCCTGTTGAAGTAGTATCTCCTTCAGGCGTTTGCTGTGCTGGCATGCACGCTTTAAAATACGCTTATCTTGCTATTAAAACAGGTGATGTTACTAAAGCAGTAGCTACAGGTTCTGAGCGGTTTTCAGGTTTGCTGGTTTCTGATGTTTTTGAAGAAGAAGCACAGAAACTGAAAGAGCTTAACGAGAATCCGTACATCGCGTTTCAAAAAGATTTTCTTCGCTGGATGCTTTCTGACGGTGCATCGGCATTTTTAATGAGCGACAAGCCGAACGCGGAAGGCATCAGCCTGCGTATCGACTGGATCGAGGGAGTATCTTTCGCTAATGAAATGGAAACCTGCATGTACATGGGTGCCGAGAAACAGCCAGACGGTACATTAAAAGGTTTCATGGATTTTACACCCGAAGAAGTAATGACCAAGTCTATCTTCAGCGTTAAGCAGGATATTGGTTTATTGAGCGACAATATTGTTCCCTTAGGTGGTCAGAAAATCAAAGAGATATTTGAGCGCAAAGGTTTAACTGCCGATGATATCGATCACTTTTTGCCACACATATCAAGCGATTTCTTCCGCAGTAAAATTTATGATCTGATCCAGATCTATGGCGGTGGCATCCCTTACGAAAAATGGTTTATCAACCTTTATACCGTAGGCAATGTGGGCGCAGCATCAATATACCTGATGATAAATGAGCTGTTTAACAGCGGGCGCCTTAAAAAAGGTGAAAAGTTATTGCTTTTAGTACCAGAAAGCTCGCGTTTCTCTTATATGTATGCCATGCTTACCGTGGTTTAAACATTAGGTTGATCAGATGAAGAAAGAGGATGTTCCGCAGGATAATGGCTCACTGGGCAAAGTAACCCGTGAAGTATGCTATGCTACCGATAGTACCGGTAAGTATACTACTGAACTGAGCAGCGGCTGGGACATTAAATCCAGGGCGCTTGATGTTGCCTGGAATGACATTGACAATCGCATCACAGAAGCGCGTAAAAAAGTGGAGGCAGGAGAAGCCAGTCAGCTGTTGTTCTTCATGGAATACCGGTTGATGGATTTGCAATTGGTGGCCGATTATACCGGCTTTTGGAAATGGCAGATCAAGCGGCACTTAAAACCCGATGTGTTTAAGAATTTATCAGATAAAAAATTACAAAAATACGCCGAAGCGTTTAATGTTAAGGTTAACGACCTTAAAAGCATGACCGTGCATGAAAGTTGATTTTACACACCGCCAGTCTGCTCATTGCGAATCAGGTGTTACTTCCAGTTTATTAAAAAATGCCGGTGCCGAAAAAATTACCGAGCCTTTGGCTTTTGGTATTGGCGCTGGTTTATTTTTCGCTTATATACCGCTTATCAAGGTGAATAATGGCCCAGCCATTGCGTTCCGCACGTTACCGGGCTTAATTTTTAAGCGTACCTGCAAAGCACTCGGTATTCCTATTATCCGTAAAAAATTCAGATCCAAGGAAGAAGCCGAACAATACTTACAGAATGCACTGCAAAGCGGCCAGCCTGTTGGTTGCCAGGTAGGTGTTTATTACCTGTCCTACTTTCCGCGCGAATACCGTTTTCATTTTAATGCCCATAATTTAATTGTTTTTGGCAAAGAGGAAGACAATTACCTTATCAGCGACCCGATTATGGAAACGCCTACCATGCTTACCAGCTATGAACTGGAGCGGGTCCGTTTTGCGAAAGGGGCCTTAGCGCCTAAAGGGCAAATTTATTACCCGGCGGCTCATGTAGAAGTGACAGACGAAGTAATAAAAAAAGCCATCAAGCATGGCATCAAACAAAACATCGATAACATGCTACGCATACCGGGATGGTTTGCAGGGACAAAGGGTATCAAATTTACAGGCAAGCGCATTAAAAAATGGCGCGATAACCTGGGGCCGCAACGTGCGGGATCATACTTGGCGCAGTTAGTGCGCATGCAGGAAGAAATTGGTACCGGTGGTGGTGGTTTCCGGTATATGTATGCCGCATTTTTGCAGGAAGCTACTCAATGGTGGCCCATAGATGAGTTAATGGATATCTCTAACGAATTTACCCGGGCAGGCGACCTGTGGCGCGAAGGCGCTATCCAGGCGGCGGGTATTTACAAAGGCCGTTTGGGCAGCCAGGAAGATTATAACAAAATGGGTGATTATCTGTTAGAAATATCTGAAATTGAGCGCAATGCATTCACCGCGCTAAATCACATCAAATGGACGTAACAGCACCCTTTGCAATTGACATACAGAACCTCCGGTTCCAGTACAACGACGAAGAAGGTGTGCATTTTAACGGCTTTAGCTTGCAAATACCCAAAGGCGAACGCTTTGGGTTGTTCGGTCCAAATGGTGCCGGTAAAACCACGCTAATGAGCTTAATGACCGGCCTACTTTGTACAGAAGAAGGCTCCGTGCGTATGCTTGGGCAGCAGGTGGGCGTAAGCGATAAGTCGGTTAATAAACTTTTCGGGCTTATACCGCAGGATTTTTCTTTTTATAACGAATTGAGCCCTAAAGAAAACATGGAATTTTTCGGTGCAATGTACGGGCTATCAGGGATGCAGATACGTCGTCGTATAGTAGAGCTATTAGAAATTCTGGGGCTTGATGATGTACGCAATAAACCCGTGGGGCAGTTTTCGGGCGGTATGAAACGCCGTGTAAATCTGGCTATAGGTGTTATACATAATCCTGCTATATTGTTACTCGATGAACCTACCGTAGGTGTCGACGTGCAAAGCCGGCATGCTATCATCAACTACCTCCATCAGTTAAATGAGCAGGGTACTACCCTTATCTATACTTCGCATCAGCTAAATGAGGCAGAAGACCTTTGTAATGATGTTGCACTGATTGACGAGGGACAGATCATTGCACGTGGTGATCTTAATGATCTTTTAGCTCAATATAACCAACATTCGCTCGAAGACTTATTTTTAAATTTAACCGGCCGTAAATACCGCGATTGATGTATAAACTTTGGGCAGCCATAAAAAAAGATGTAAGGGTTTTACTTCGCGATAAGGTAGGGCTTATCCTGATGTTTGCCATGCCCATACTGCTGGTAATTGTAGTTACTGCCATCCAAAGCAGTACCTTTCAGTTGGTTAATAAAAACAAACTTCCGCTCATTATTGCCAACCGCGATACAGGAAAAGCCAGTAAACAATTTGTAGAGGCTGTTGACCATATCGGGATGTTTAAACTGATAAACGCTGCATCAAATGAAACCGATGAGCAAATAAAAATCAGCATGCATGATCATGATGCTTTGCTGTCAGTTATCATACCATCAGATTTTTCTGTAAAGGTTGCCGATAAGGCAAAAAACCTGACAGGCAAAGCGCTCAACAGCTTTGGTTTAGAAGGTGACACCACAAAAAAAAGAACAGAGGTAAGTCCGCTTACGGTATATTACCAGCCCGTAATGCAGGAATCATACCGGCTTTCGGTGCAGGGTGCTTTAATGAGCGCGTTACAGATTGTAGAAAGCCGCGAAACACTTCGCAAGCTTTACTTCTCTATTAACAATGCGCCATTACCTGCTAAATTAGAGAATGAATTATTAAGCAATCAGGCCAAGATCAACCAGGTACCCGTATCTATCAGCGGCAGCAGTGCAACGCCTAATGCATCGCAGCATAACGTACCCGCATGGACAGTATTTGCTATGTTTTTTATCACGGTGTCACTTGGTGGCAGCGTAGTGCGCGAAAAACTAAGCGGCAGCTTTATCAGGCTTAAAACCCTGCCTACAAGCTTTGTGATTAATCTTGTCTCCAAGCAAATCAGCTATATGGCTGTTACCATATTACAGGCAGCTGTCATCTTTGCCTTGGGCTTGTGGCTATTCCCGCATCTAGGGTTGCCGATACTGAACCCACCGTCAGATATACTCGCCCTTATCGTAGTATCATTGTTATGCGGATGGTGCGCCGTAAGTTTTGCCATTTGTATCGGCGTATATGCACAAACGCAGGAACAGGCCAACAGCCTTGGCGCAATTTCCATAGTAATATTAGCGGCCATAGGCGGGTTAATGGTACCTATATTTGCTATGCCTGCGTTTTTTAAAACATTAGCCGCAATTTCGCCGTTGCATTGGTGCCTTGAGGCTTATTATAAATTATTTTTAGAAGGCGGACGATTAGCCGATGTAATTCCTAATCTTATACCTTTGCTCATAATTACACTAATTTTTCAGTTAGTGTCGTTTATTGGATTAAAAAGAAAGAACCTGATATAATGGAAAAAGAAGCGCTGAAACAACAGCTGAAAGCACAGATCATACAATTTTTGAACCTTACCGACCTTAAACCAGAAGATATTAAAGATGATGAACCGTTGTTTGGTGATGGCTTAGGGCTTGACTCTATCGACTCGCTTGAACTTATTGTTCTGTTAAAAAAAGAATACGGCATTACCATTAAAGATCCTAAAGACGGCCGTAAGATTTTAACCGACGTAAACTCAATGGCTGATTACATTGCAGAGCATTCTACAAAGTAATTGCATAACAAAACTCATCTGAACGTATGTAAAGAATCTTGTTTAATTAATAGATTCCTCACATACGTTCGGAATGACAAAATAACTATACAGCTATTCCACCTGAAGTTTCAAATTAATAATTATAAAGATCGTCCTGTTAGTCTGAACGAAGTGAAGAATCTATAAATAACTATTGTGATTTAAAATACAGATTCTTCGCGATGCTCAGAATCCCAAATTAATTTGGATACCATACTGTCATCTCGAGCATG
Organism: Mucilaginibacter sp. KACC 22063; assembly: GCF_028736115.1. Classification (NCBI taxonomy): domain Bacteria; kingdom Pseudomonadati; phylum Bacteroidota; class Sphingobacteriia; order Sphingobacteriales; family Sphingobacteriaceae; genus Mucilaginibacter; species Mucilaginibacter florum. Next base: position 4,343,025 of record NZ_CP117877.1, read on the forward strand.
GCGAGAGATCTTCTGAGATATGCTTAACCTAACTTATAGATTCCTCACAAACATAGGATGACAAAAGGTAACTATCTACTTAAAAACTCCCTGAAATTTCAAAGCTGCTGAGCCTGCTACTATTAACGTAGCATTAGCCTTGTAAGCACCTTCATCCTCACTTAGCTTTATTTCCAACTTTAACTCCCTATTTTCACGGGGATCAATCATTTTCAAAAATTTGATTTGAGTGGCTTTGTGCATCATGAGTGGTTTGACCAACGCATCGCTCAAAACTTCTTTGATCATCTCCAGCATGCAGGCGCCGGGTAATACCGGATGTGCAGGATAATGCCCTTTAAATATTTCATGCCCTGCATCAAGCCTTATGGTGGCGTTGACAATGCCATGCTGAAATTGCAGATCAGAAATTTGATACAGATTTCCTTTTAGCATGCCGTAAGCAACATTAACGACCAATATTTATTTTGATACTGGTTGCAGATCAACACGGTTTTAATTTCACCCAAGACAGCAACTTCAGGATTAAAGACAGGCGGTAAACTACGCTGCTTTACAATATTGGTTGCAAGCCACAGTGCAAATGACGATGCCACCGGATATTCACCGCACAGATGTTTATAATTAATAACGGGGATACCGGCAAAATATTCATTCTCAAGCTCGGCAGGTAATATATCTGTGGCTTCATTACCATTTCGGCCAGAAATTACCAGATCTATACCAGTAAGGCTTGTTTCATATCTTTCTAAAAACTGGCTGATATTCTTTTTAATATCGGCTGGCTTGTAAACTGTTTCAAAACCTTTGATACAAGCTAAATCCGTTTCTGATGCTTCATTGGCTAATAAAAAGAAAGCCGCCCCCTCTCCACCTGCAGTTCCGGGTGTTTTGTCGGCGTAAAGGTTGGTATTTACGAACTCGCCTTTTTTAAAAAGGTTAAAACGTTTAAATATAGCGTAGTTAATATCAGTGATTTCGTCTGTTCCGCCTACCAGTACATTTGCAGCTTCGCCTTCTTCCATTAGCATGGCAGCATCCAGCAGAGCACTTTCAAAAGAAAAATGCTTATGAACGAAGGTATTGTTATAGGCATGGCATTTTAACGCCAGGGCAATTTGCGCTGCCACCGTATTATGTGTTGATTGAATAAATGCCGTTGGCGACAGCATCTCTTCTTCCTGCTCAATAATACGTGTTAAAAATATCCCAGTGTCTTCAACACAACCATAGGCAGTTCCGGTAACAATAGCATCAGGCATATCTGCCCCTGCATGTTGCAAACAATCTTTCGCGGCAGCTACCCCCATGCGGATGACCCTGCTCATGCGGCGGCTCTGCTTGGGATCCATAAATTGCCTGTAGTCTGGCTCTATTACCCTTAAGCGCGGTTCATTGTATTGAACAATGTCAGTCAAAAGCGGAACATCACCAAAAGTATTTTGCGGCGATATACAAGATGCCGACCGGATATAAATCTTCGCCATTATACTTTTGAAAATATTAATGATGAACAATTCCCGCCGAATCCGAAAGAGTTTGACAGTACATGATTTATTTCCTGGCCTTGCAGCAAATCTTTTTGAGGAGTGAAAGGCAATTCCTTCATTGGTGTTTCGAAACGTAAATTAGGATAAATTACCCCATGCTGAAGCGCTAATACAGAAAAAACAGCTTCAACAGCACCGCTTGCGCCTAAAGTGTGACCAGTATATGATTTGGTAGAGCTTAGAGGCGGGTAATTTCCGTCAAAAATGCGTGTAATAGCTCTGCCTTCCGAGGCATCGTTGTTAGGCGTACCCGTGCCATGCAAATTAATATAATCGATATCTGCCGGTTGCAGGTTAGCTTTTTTAAGTGCGCCCTGCATGGCTAAGTAAGGTCCGTCTCCATCCGGCGACGATGCCGTTTGGTGATAAGCATCGTTACTATTATTATAACCGCTAAGTGTTGCGTAAGGTTTTTTGACTAAACGCTGTGCCACCTGTTCAGACACTAAAACTACGTAAGCTGCGCCTTCGCCCAGGTTAAGGCCTTTACGCTCTTCGTCAAATGGCTTACAAAAATTACGGTCGAGGATCATTAAGGTATTAAAGCCGTTCAGGGTAAACTTGGTAAAGGCATCCACACCACCCGCTATCACGACATCAACCATACCGCTCCTGATTAGCCTTGCACCATAAAATATGGCATTAGCAGATGATGAACATGCGGTACTGATGGTAGTGGTATAGTGGTTTACCCCTAATTGGTCGGCAACTAATTCTGTAATATTCCCGCAGCCGTGGTTGCGTACCTGTTCAATCTCTCCTGCATCGGGGTCGGTGATAAACTCTTCGTAAAACCGCTCAGTTTTGTCCATACCACCAACCGTATTAGCCGATACAAACCCGATACGCAGGCCTTCTATATTTTTAACACCCGAGTCGTTAAGTGCTTCTTTTGCTGCAACAGTGCTTAACAATGCTGTACGGCTTACATGCTCAGGCATATCCGCCATTGAAGCAAGCGCTGTATTATCAAGCTTTACTTCGGCTACAGGGATTTCATGCTTGTAAATGGTTTTTAGATAGTTAATATCGCCTATGCCAGCTTCGCCGCTTTTCAATGCCGCAAAGCACTCGTCAACATTGTTGCCGATGGCTGATATTACACCTAATCCTGCTATGTAAACCTTTGAACTCATTTATAATTTATATCATTTACTGATCTCGCTATGAGATCAGCTATATAGTTTGTGATTGCTTCGTACCTCGCAATGACGCTATTGTTTGAAATATTAAGTGCTTTACTTAAAAGCTCTTTCCAATGCTTCATCTGTAAAAACAGCACCTTCTTTGTCTTTTTCTACTAAAAACAATGCGGCTTTGTATTCCTCTCCTATTACATCAACCCAGCCACAGATACATACCTGCAAAATATCATTATTCATTAAGTAAGCAACCTGCTTGTGAATAAAATCTGCATTAAAGCCCTCGGTAATATAAAAAGCGTTTTCGCCTTTAAACCCATTCCTGATGCAAATTTCACCCGTTACGATATTTGGCAAGGTGTAAACAAATAACGACGGGCTTGCAAAATCATGGACCGATGCCCAGTATTTAACGTCGGCATCAAGGCTTGAGTTTCGGTTACTTAATAACAACCCTACTCCCTCTGGTTGATATATTTGCAGCAGCAGTTTATCTTTCAATAAAACTTCTGAGGCCAGCCAGCCAAGCTTGCTCAGATTATCCATTTTATAAAACTTTGGATAATTGAGTTCAAGCTGCTGATAAGCGCTTAATAAAAACGTATTCATATCAGCATCTGGAACATTCAGTACTTGTTGCCCATTACGATATATGGCATTCTCCTGAATGATACAGCTACCTGTGATATGTAAAGACGCTTCTGCCATCTTATTTGCTCAAAATTAATACACCATTACATCCCCCAAATCCTGAAGAAGTTTTTACCGCATTATGGATATCTGTCCTGGTTATTGATGTGCTGATATTTAAAGGAGCCGTCCCTGTTTCATGAAACCCGGCAGTAGGCAAAATAATGCTTCTCCGCATACTTTCCGCAGTTATAATAGCTTCAATAAGCCCTGCGGCTCCCAGCGTATGCCCGTAAACCGCTTTCAAACCTGTTAAAGGCGCATTGGCAAGCCCGGCAATGGTTAACGCTTTAGCCTCCATTTCATCGTTGTATGGCGTAGCGGTACCGTGGGCCGATATCATGTCGATACCCTGTGGCTTAAGGCCGGCGGTATGCATAGCCTGCTTTATGGCATGCGCTAATTCCTCGCCGGTTCTTGACGGCCCGGAGATGTGATTGGCATCATTACTGATTCCGCCACCTGTAACCCTGATGCTACCCCTATATTTTTCATTTGAAGATAAGATCACCGTAGCTGCTCCTTCTCCCAAATTTAAACCTGTACGATCCTTATCAAATGGCTTGCATTGCGTAGCACTTAGCGCCTGGAACGATTGAAAGCCTGAAACAATAAATTTTGATACCACATCAGCTCCGGTAACTACAATATCATCATATAACCCTGATTTAATTAACCGCATGGCTGTTACCGTTGCCATAACACCCGATATACAGGCATTAGATATGACAACAGGTTTGCTCACAAAACCAAAATAATTTGCTACAAGATCTGCCGAAGTAGTAAGCGCAATCCTTTTCTGCAATTCCGCGCTGTAAGGGTGATCTTCCAGCAAAGCGATATTCCCTTTTGTGGAAGAGATAATTAATCCAGTACGCGGACTATTAACTGCTATATCAGTTTGGTTTAATGCTTCCTGAACAGAAGCGATAAGCAGTTGCTCGAATTTTGAGTATATTTCCTTTTCTGCAAATTCATCTTTATTAAACAAAGATGCAGCCAATGGTACTTCTGATAAATCAGGGCGGTTATGAACATGTACAGCAGACTCGCCTTTCAGCAACTGCTCAAAATTAGATGCCGTGGTATTGGCTAACGGAGCATATATGTTATCGGCTATAATGTAACAATCTCTACCTGCACTCATTCGCTTGCCTCCTGTATAAATATCTTCATTTCACAAGTGGCAACTATATCGCCATTGTTCCATACAGTACCTAAAGCAACGTTTACACCGGCAATATTATTTTCAATAGTTACTTCTGTTTGCAGCTCATCACCTGCTTTGGGCAAAGAAAATACAACGAGGTCTTTTACCGATGCTATAAATCCGGCCCTAACTTCTTCATTGTTTTGCTGAGCAAGATAGCCTGCGTGTGCTGCTCCTGTTTGTGCTATGTTTTCGAGCAAACCACCTTCGGTAAAATAACCGTTGTTTACCAGTACATGGCTTTCGGGGATGGTGAAACCACATCTTGCTGAGGTTTCATCTGCATACAGCAAGGTATCTACCAATACAAATGGCTCCTTTTGCGGAATAAGCGGAACAGCGTTTTGCGGAAACATATTTAAGAATATAAACCGCCGTTAACTGATAACACCTGGCCGGTGATGTACGCCGCTTCGCGCGATGCCAGGAATGCCGCCGCATGGGCAACCTCTTCGGGTAAACCGAAACGCCTAACAGGGATTAAAGCCCGCAACTCCTTTTCATCCAGCCCTTCGGTCATATCAGTTTTGATAAAACCGGGAGCAAGCGCATTTACAGTAATTCCTTGCCGGCCCACTTCCTGTGAAAGTGCTTTGGTAGCGCCAATTACACCTGCTTTGGCAGCCGAATAATTGGTTTGCCCAGGCAAGCCTTTTAAGCCTGATAATGAAACTATGTTAATGATCCGGCCATACTTCTGCATCATCATGCTGTTAAGTACCAAGCGGGTGGTGTAAAAGAAACTGTTAAGGTTAGTATCTAAAACATTGTCCCACTGCTCGTCGCTCATCCAGGCCAGTAAACTATCATCGCGGATACCGGCGTTGTTCACTAATATCTCAATGTGCTTATCCGGGTTGGTATCTATCCATTTACCCAATACCTCCTGTACCTGCTCTTTAGCAGCCACATCAAACGGCAATAATTCTGCTTCGCCGTTAATTTGTTTGATGATATCAAGTGTACGCTCGGCTTCGGTGGCATTGCTTTTATAATTGATCAGTACATAGTAACCCAACTCGGCAAGCTTAATGCAAATTGCCTTGCCAATACCTCGCGAACCGCCTGTAACCAATGCACATTTCATTGTAGATAGCTAATTATAATGGATCGTTATTTTCTAAAAGTTCTTTTACCTGTTTTTGTTCTTTATAACGCGGAGCATCCTCCACAAATTTCGGGAATACCTCGCGTACTTTATTGTAAACCGTTAACGAATGGCTGGATAACCTGTCGGTACACTCTAAATAATCTATTGCCTGCGTGATTGACATCAGCTGAATAGCCAATACCTCAAACGAGTTATCGATCACCTTTTTGGCGATCAATGCCGCATTGGTACCCATGCTCACAATATCCTGGTTGTCGTTATTGTTTGGGATACTGTGTACATACATCGGGAACGATAGTGTTTGGTTTTCGGCAACCGTTGATACCGCAGTGAATTGCACACCCTGCATACCAAAGTTTAAACCTAAGATGCCGTGGTTAACAAACGGCGGGAATTTCTGGTTAAGCTTGTTGTTTAACAGATAATTTAACTGGCGTTCTGATAGCATGGATAAACGGGTAACAGCTGTTTTCAGCTTATCCATTTCCAGCGAAACATAGTCGCCGTGGAAGTTACCGCCATGAAAAACGTTTTGATTTTCATGGTCTATTACCGGGTTATCATTTACCGAATTCAGTTCATTAGTTACGGTTTCTTCCGCATGCCTTATGGTATCAAGTACAGGCCCTAAAACCTGTGTAACGCAACGCAGCGAGTAATATTCCTGTACCTTATCTTCAAATACTTCCTGATCCAGGTTATCCGGATTATATAAGTGCTCAGAACGGTCGCGTATCATTTGGCTATCCTTCAGCACATCGCGCAACATCACGCCGATATCACTCTGGCCTTTGTGGCGTTTCACCACATTTAACTCGTACGAGTAATGATCGTCATAAGCTTCAACGATCTCATTCATTAAGGCCGATAGCATTACCGACCAGTTCAACAGCTTTTTAGCACGTATGATGTTGATCATACCTATGCCCGTCATAGCTGATGTACCGTTAAGTACAGCTAAACCTTCGCGGCCGTAAATGGTAAGCGGTTTAATTCCCTGCTCTTTAAACACTTCGGCAGTATCACGAATCTGACCTTCAAAGGTTACTTCGCCCTCACCGATAAGTGTTAATCCTAAATGTGCTAATTGCACCAGGTCGCCGCTTGCACCCACTCCTCCATGTTCATAAATACATGGGGTTATGCCTTTATTAATCAGCGTTACCAGTAGTTCAACAGTTTCGTGATGCACGCCTGAACGGGCTTGCATAAAGCTGTTTAAGCGGGCAACCATTAAGCCTTTAACCAAATGGGCCGGTATCAGGTTACCACTGCCAGACGAGTGGCTGCGGATCAGATTATATTGCAGCTGCAACAGGTTTTCGTCGCTGATTTTGTATTGAGCCATTGGCCCAAAACCGGTATTAATACCGTAAATAAGCTTGTTTGAAGCAAAGCTTTTAAGAAAACTATGATTGGTTTTTACTTTTTCTAAAGCAGCAGGATCTAAAGAAACCTCTTGATTATTGAAAATAATGTCAGCAAAGTCTTGTAAAGGAAGCGTACTTTGTCCAATTACGATCATGGGCAAATTTTTATTATTTGAGCAAATGTATAGCTGGTAAATTTAGAAAAAATCTCTTGTTAAACAGTAACTAAGGTCAGATATAAGCACCATATAAACAGGCAGCTTTCTAAATTATTTTAATTTCTGATCAACAAAGCCAAATACTTTTTGCAGCAATGGCGTTGTACGGGCCGATAAATTTTTGCGGATGTTCAGTTCTTCCAGCGCAATCTCATAAAAAAGGCCATCAATGGCTTTTTGAGTAACATAATCATCAAGATCGGGGTTGACCTTATTAAAGGTAAACGGAATTTTATTATACTGTGTTGCCAGCTGGCTATATAAATTGGTTGCGCCTACATTGGAGAGGCTGGTATGGATTACCGGCCTGAATTGCGTAGTTAGCTGTGCTGTAGTAGTCCGTTTGAAATATTGAGTAGCTGCATCCTGGCTGCCTAAAAGAATATTGGCAGCATCCTGCACGGTCATTTGTTTAAGCGCGTTGATGAAGATGGGTTTGGCTTTCCCTGCAGCGCTTTCTGCCGCACGATTAAGCGAAAGAATTACATTATCACAAAGTTTATTTAATCCCAACTTACGCAATGTGGTTTCTGCTTTCTTAGCTTCAGGCGGCATTAAAATTTTAACTGCTGCATTGCCGAAAAAGCCGTTAAGCGCCGATAGCTGATCTGAACTTTTAGTGGTTCCCTGTTCAAGCGCCTGTTTAAGGCCGCTGATCATTTCGGTATTGGTAGGCAAGGGCAATACTCTTGCCGGTGCCTTATCAAAACTACTTAATGAAATAGCTGCAATCAGCAGCATTAGCGTAAAAATCCCTCTCTTCATAGCAAATAAAGAAACGAAATACTTGCCGCTTAGTTTGAGACTATAAATAATGAATGACAGAATAAACCAGGGCGGCTACTATAGCTGAAATAGGAATGGTAATTATCCATGCCCAGATCAGGTTGATGGTGACACCCCACCGTACAGCCGAAGCACGTTTAGTTAAACCTACACCGATAATTGAACCTGTAATAGTGTGTGTAGTTGATACCGGGATACCGAAACGCTCGGTGATCAATAAAGTTACCGCACCTGCAGTTTCAGCACTTACACCCTCAAGCGGTGTTACTTTGGTAATTTTAGTACCCATTGTTTTAACGATCTTCCAACCACCAGACATGGTACCTAACGCAATAGCAGTATAACAAGCCAGCGGGATCCAGTCGGGCATTTTATGATCACTTGAAATCACCTTTTGCGATACCAGGGCTACGTAAATAATACCCATCACCTTTTGCGCATCGTTACCACCGTGTGCAAAGCTCAATGCACCTGACGATACCAACTGTAAACGCTTAAACCACTTTTCGGCTATTGCCGGGCGGGCATTTTTACAGATATGCAAGATCAGGATATTGATGATTACACCGATAATTAAGCCGATAATTGGCGCCAGAAATATAAAAAGTACAATGCTGATGATAGGACCAAAGTTTACCGCATGCATCGGGTTTACACCCAAAAACAGGGCATTTGTCATACCTGCGCCTGCAAAACCACCTATCAGCGTATGCGACGAGCTTGAAGGTATACCAAACCACCAGGTGATCAGGTTCCAGGTAATTGCCGCAATAAGCCCGGCAAGAATTACATGAATGGTGATGTACTGTTCAAATACTGTTTTGGCTATGGTATTTGCTACTTTATGGTCTTTAATTAAAAAGAAGGCCAGAAAGTTGAATGCAGCAGCCCATAACACAGCCTGAAACGGCGTAAGTACCTTTGTTGATACAATGGTAGCTATTGAGTTGGCGGCATCGTGAAAGCCGTTGATAAAATCAAACGCAAGGGCCAGTATAACTACTGCAACGAGTATCGTAGTAACCATGAAAAGTTTATATTGCTTAGGCGTTTTTAACTAAGATAGATTCCATAACGTTGGCTGCGTCTTCACACATATCTGTGGCTGTCTCTAAGGCTGCCAATATCTCTTTATGCTTAATTACTTTTAGTGCGTCTTTTTCGTAAAGGAACAAGTCGGCAACGGCGCGGTCAAACACATAATCTGCCTGGTTTTCAACGCTGTTGATGCGGATGCATGAATCTGCAATGTTACGCACATTACGAAGATCTTTCAGTTCGCGTACGGCTTTCTCTAAATCAATACTTGCCTGCAATATCAGTTCAGACAGTTTTGAAATCGGCTCGTTCACCTCCTCTATACGGTACAGTAACATACGGTTAGCCGAACCCTGAATATTATCAGCCACATCATCAATAGCTGAGGCTAAAGCGTGAATGTCTTCACGGTCAAAAGGAGTAATGAAGTTTTTGCCTAATTCAAGGTAAACCTGGTGCGTAATTTCGTCACCCTTGTTTTCCAGTTTGTCAATTTGTTTAAACAGCTCTTCGCGGGTAGCGGTGTTGTTAGTGTTCACTGCTTCTACTAACACAGTTGCCATAGCAACTACATTACTTGCAGCTTGTTCAAACAATGGGAAAAATACTTTTTTATCTTTCGGTACAAAATACTGGAAAATACTGTTTAGTGACATGATACTAATTTTGACAAATGTACGGTTACTATGTTAAGTTAATGTTAACTCTTTAATCCAGGTAAAGTCTGAAAAGGAAGCGGCAAACCCTGATGTACTTTCTGTAACGTAAAGCCGAAAGTAGAGCCAATACCTTCTGTACTGCGTACGCTTATGGTTTGCTGATGTGCCTCAACTATATGTTTTACAATGGCTAAACCTAAGCCAGAACCACCTATCTCGCGTGATCGGCTGGAGTCGGTACGGTAAAAACGCTCGAACAAACGGTTCAGGTTTTTTTCTTCAATACCATGGCCGTCATCTGTTACTTCAATTAAAACCTGGTCATGCAATTCAAAAAGACTTACGGCAGCAGTACCATTTTCTTTACCATATTTTAACGCGTTATCCAACAAATTGGTAAGCACCTGTGTAATCTTATTTCTGTCGGCATTAACCAAAATAGGTTCATCATATTTTTGCTTAAAAACAAGCCTAATATGGTGCTGGCTCGCCTTCATTTCCATGGATTCCAGCACTTCCTTAATCAGGTCGTTAATTTTAAACTTGCTGTAGTTAATAGGGATCTCTCCGCTTTCGAGTTTTGAAATTTCATCCAGGTCCTTAATCAGATAAGTTAAGCGGGTAACGTTTTTTGATGCTTTTTGCAGAAACTGGCGTGCCATGTCCACATCTTCAAAATCATCGTCTACGATGGCATCAATATAACCCTGTATGGCAAAAAGCGGGGTTTTAAACTCGTGCGAGATATTGGAAAGAAATTCTCTGCGAAATTTCTCCTGGCTTCTAAGCGCATCAATTTCCGTTTTTTTCTGACGAGCCCATTCCTTCACTTCTTTTTCTACATCATTGATCGGGTCAGCGCTGGTACTCTCACCTAAGGCATCGCGAAGGTCGCGGCCAAGCTTCAGGTTGTGAATCAGCTTGTAGATGATCTTGATCTTCGAGTAAACATATTTTTCGATAAGGTAATAGAAGACCACAAAGCTGATCAGAAAGCTGGCGCCAAAGGTGATGCTCATGTCGTACCAATTATGCCGGAAGTAGTAATTAACGGCCGACAACGCGAGGGCTACCGCAAGGGCATTAATAAATATGAGTACACGAAATTTCATAATCTAAATCTACGACTTATAAATTACGATACGCCATCTGAAGGCCCATCTCCATTGTAATCTGTAATTTTTTATACCGGCCATTGCCAGCAGTTTTTTTAATTCTTTGCGTGTAAAGCTGCGCTGCACAGAAAGTGGCCCGTCATAACTGGCCATTTTATTATTAAACAGCCTTGTTATAGCTACAACTGCATAATACAACACCCAATGCCGGTGAAGGTCTGTAATAATGATGCCCCTTTTAGCCGCCCGATACATTTTGCTGATGAGGGCTACCCACTCATCATCTGTAAAATGATGCGTAAATAAGCTTGAGATAATAACATCAAACTGATTTTCTGCAAAATTATCCTGCAAAACATCAGCCTTTACATAACCGATGTTAGGAAAAGCGGCTGATTGTTGCCGGGCAAAGTTAATAGCAGCAGGAGCGGCATCAACACCGGTCAGTTTTAAATTTATATTAAGTTTTCGCGCCCATTGCGCAATGGCTATCAGCACATCCCCGCCTCCACAACCCCAGTCGCTTATGATATTTTTATTATCGACCGGAAATTGTTTTAAAGCATTTATGATGGACTGATGGCCGCCAAACAATGCATTCATTTTAGCAAGGCCGGCCAATACCGGGTCAATCTCGCTTGAGGGCAGGTTAAAATCATCCATTAATTCGGCTGCTACCGAACGCTCGCTCAGGTCAATCATAAATTATCTTTATTATATAAATCGACGCATCAGGCAAAAGGTTTGCCATGCGTTTTACTAATAAGATAATTTGTTACCGGAGGCAACATTTTCAGGGCGCGGAGTGTAAGATCGGTTGTGGTATTATTTCCAAACAAGCGCTGCAATTGCCTGCCTATCCAAAGGCGCTGTGCAAAGTGCTTGTTCCAAACGGTTGTGTATTCCTGTTCAAGCAAGCCACGGCGCTGCGCATTGAAATTGCCAGCCTGATAATGCTTGATGACAATGTTAGATAGGATCTTTGCCGAGTGTATCGCCATCGTCATGCCGTTGCCGCAAAGCGGTGCAATCATGCCGGCAGTGTCACCGCTCATTAAAATATGTTGTTCAACGGGCTGCTTCTTTTCAAAAGAGATCTCATTGATCACTTCAGGTTTATCCAGCAAAAACTCTGCGTTGGTGAAAATCTGGCGCAGGTACGGGTTCTTAAGTATTATGTTTTGTTCCAGCTCTGCCAGGTTGCCGTATTTACGCAGATCATCGCGGTGTGCCAGGTAACACATGCAATATTTATCGCCATCTACCCTGCTGATACCGCAGTACCCATTTTGGTAATTATTGAGCTGGATCACATCATCCGGAAAATCAGTCTTAATATGAAACTTTACAGCCAGGTAAGGGCTGCGTTTATAAAAGAAGTCCCGTTTCAGTTTCTGATCAAGATTGGACCGTTTACCATATGAGCCTATCACCATGGGAGCTTCCAAAATTTCATTTGGGATAGTTACCTGAAATTCGTCACCGGCAAATTGCACATCCTCTACACGGGTATTCAGCAAAAATTTCACGCCTTCGGCTGCTGCCTTTTGATAAAGATAATGATCAAACGTGTAGCGGCTTAACCCAAAACCACCCAAATCAAGTGTTTGAGATAGCTTTGTTCCGTTTGCCGAAGTTACCTGTAGCCGTTTGATGTGCGAGGCACCTAGATCGTCAACATCAATATCAAGGCTTTTAAGAAACGGGCGTACCTCGTTAGAAATATATTCGCCGCAAACCCGGTGAAAAGGATAAGTTTTTCTTTCAATTACAGTTACCGATAGCCCTGCACGGTTAAGCAATAGGCTATTAAATAAACCGGCAAGCCCCCCGCCAATGATAATTACATCGCTCATGGCAGTATAATTAATGCATTTGAAGTACCATACCCTCTACCGTAAGGCCTGGACCAAAGGCGAAACTTAATATCCGTTTGCCGGAAAAATCCCCCGACTGCATCATTCTTTTAAGCACAAACAATATTGTGGCTGATGACATATTTCCGTATTCGCGCAATACCTCGTAAGCGTAGGTATTACTTTCTTCGGGCAGCTCAAGCGCATGCTCCACCGCTTCCAGTATTTTTTTACCACCCGGGTGGATGGCATAAGCCCCAATTTTGCCTATATCCAAACCTGCATGTTTAAGCAAACGGTGTGTTATAGGCTTAATATAATTTTTGATTTGTTTAGATACCCGCGATGTTAAACGCATCTCGAAACCGGTATTGCCTACATACCAGCCCATCTCATTACGGGCTTCCGGCAAAAATTCGGTATAAAAACTTTCCATGGCAATACTGCCGGCTTGGGCGTTGCTTTCAACTAATACGGCCGCTGCCCCATCTGAAAAAAGCGAATTAGCCACCCAGTTATCAAGCGTATTATGTTTTTGAAAGTGCAGCGTACATAGCTCAACACTTACGATTAATACTTTAGCGTTTGCGTTTGCCCGGCAAATGTAATCAGCCGTTTTAAGTGCGTTTACTGCACCATAACAACCCATAAATGTAATACAGGTACGCTCGGTATGGCGGTTAAGCGCAAGGCGTTCAACCAGGTCAATATCCAGCCCGGGTGCATACATCCCCGTACAGCTAACGGTAATCAAGTGGGTAACTTGCTGATATATATCTTCCGAACGGCCTTTTAAACAATCTTTAACAGATTCAACAGCAACATTAATTGCCTGCTGCTGGTAAACCTGCATACGCTTTTCTGTAGGAATAAAGGGCTCCAGTCCGGCATTTTTCTCAAAGAATGAAAAATCATCCGGATTGGTATAACCAAAGTCGGGAATTACCGAATAACGATAGTTTATTCCGGCATGGTCATAAATACTTTTAAGGCGTGATCTGTTAATGTCATTCAGCGCAAAAGCATTGGCCATAAACTGAAAAATATCTGTCTGGTCAATTTTATTTTCAGGGTTGGCTGTACCTATTGCGCTTATGCAACTGCTCATATATAATCAGGGTATCTTGTTTGTTTCTACTTCTATGGTTATGGTAGCTTCGTTGCTAAGCATTAAACTTTTACCACCTACGCCAAAATCCTGGCGATTAATTTTAAAACTTCCCTTAAAAACGGCGGCTTCACCCTTTTCAGTATAGGTGAAAGGCACCTCAATGCTTTTTGTTTTATCTTTTATAGTTACGTTAAAAACACCTGTATAGTTGCCTGCGCTTTTGCGTTTGAATGATACCGACTTCATGGTAATTTTCGGATACTTCTGCACATCAAAATAGTCATTGCTTTTCAGGTGGTTATCGCGCATGTTGTTTTCAGAATTAATGCTTGCCGCATCAATTGAGGCATCAATGCTGCTGGTATTCAGATGAGCATCATCAAAACGGATATCAGCGGCAACCTCGCCAAATACACCATCGGTATTGATACCCATATTTTTGATCTGGTATTTAACAGATGATCTGGTTACTGTTTGTTTTACCTGTGCAAAGGCAACCGTAGCTGCCAACATCAACGTAATAAGAATATACTTTTTCATATTTTTACTAATGTATTCAAACATATATAAAATATATGACGTAAGTATTACTACCTTGGTTTACTAATGTTAAAACATTTAATTCCCACACGTTCGGCAATTGCACATCTGCGCTTTGTATTTTCCCTTTTTTTATTGCCTGTATTTTGCTTCGCATACAGCCAGGCGCCGCAGATAATAACCGGAAAAGCCGTTTTGATCTTTTTTATCTGGCATTTTCTGGCTTTCCCGGCAAGCAATGGTTATAACAGCTATTTTGACAGGGATGAAGATAGTATAGGCTTACTCGAGAAACCGCCAGCCGTAGATATATCACTTTATTATTTTTCGATATTTATCGAAGCGCTTGCCTTTTTACTCGGTTTATTCATAAGCTGGCAATTTGCCGCGGCCGTATTGCTTTATGGTATCATGTCAAAGTTATACAGCCACCCCTCAACCCGGTTAAAAAAATATCCAGTCATCAGCTTTTTAACTGTGTTTATCTTTCAGGGATGTTTTATATACTGGACTACCTACACCGCCCTTGCAGGCGTTAGTATTTTTAACAAGTGGGATACCCATTTTATTATTGCCGGTGTCATAAGCTCTTTGCTTATTGGCGCATCATATCCCTTAACCCAGGTTTATCAACACGAGGAAGACAGCAGCCGAGGCGACCGTACTTTAAGCATTGTGCTGGGATATAAAGGCTCGTTTATATTTTCAGGAGCGTTGTTTGCAACGGCTATTGCGCTTACTTTTATCTACTGGCACCATATTTCCTTACTGCCCTTTTACGTATTTTTAGTCTGCTCTGCGCCAGTATTTATCTTTTTCAACTACTGGTTTTACCTGGTGGGCAAATCAACAGCAAACGCCAATTACAAAAATGCCATGCGCATGAATTTTATCAGCGCAGGTTGTATGCTGCTCTACTTTGGCGGATTAATGGTTGTGCGGATATTCAGCTAACTGGCCTCACCTAAATCCTCTTAAAAAAAAGAGAAATTCATATAGCCTCACCTAAGTCCTCTCCTTTGGAGAGGACTTCAGTTTTATAAATATTTATTTTAAACCCTTCTCTTTTGGAGAAGGGTTGGCATGAGGCCCTCATAACTTCTTATCCGACTCACAACCCCTAAACAAAAAATCCTCTCGAGTGAGAGGGTCAATGTCTTAAAACTCAACGTGCGCTCTGAGTGAAAACACGTTTACAGGTCCGCGGTCTTTATTGTAAGCGGGGTGCAGGATAAACTGGTAATCTGGCGAGATAAAGAACTTCTGCTGGAAAGCATTGATCTTGTAATACAACTCGCCGATCATTTCAGTACCGTAATTTAGCCTACCATCACCAATGATGAACCCATAGCCTCCTGCTGCCAGGTAATTTCTGTGCGGGCCTGACAAACCGTTACCTACAAATGCAAGCCCGATCTCGTCGTACTTACGTTTCCATGATTGTCCGTTCAATACACCACCAAAGCTCAACGACCGGTCAATCTCGGTAAAGAAATATGTCTCTGTGTGCCCATCGTTCCAGCTGGCGCGTGCAAATACACCGAAGTCTTTTGTCAGGTTCTGCTCTGCATTTAAACCGAACCCATATTTATTGCGGCCATATTTTTCCGTTGATTCCACATCAGGCGCAACCGGAGATTCGGCCAGGGCCAGGTTGTAATTTCCAGGTTTGCCATTGTTTACAAATCCAAGTATCCTGAAAGCCCCCTTTTTATTACTGATGGCATAGCGCTTCTCGAATTCCACTGTTTGCGAATTGGCTTTACCAATGCGCTCGTCCCAAATGTAGCCGTTTGGTTGTGTTGTTACCATCGTCATGGCATAGCGCAATGTCCACGTCGGCTGGCCTAACTCGGCATACACACCAATAGCATAACCACGCGTATTAGCTGGGTAATCCCATGCGCCGTTGCTCATCAGCGACCAGTTCATGAACTGGCTACGCGGATCATGGCTAAAGCTATTTTGATCAAAATAGTCCGCCATGCCCCATTTACCCACAGTAACAGAAAAGTATCGCTTACTTTTTAAGCCTGCCAACTGGTTAAAATCATCATTAAGTGTGTCCTTATCTTTACCCCATTCAAAATTCTGGGTAAGAAACAACCGTGCAATATAGATTTTAGGCTCAGCAGATCCTACACGGAAGGTTTCACCATTTGGAAAACCCGCTACACCAAGCGTTTTACTTAAACCCGAACCACCCGACATTTCAGGATTAAAAAATGCCTGCGCTCCTTTCCATAACCTGGCACCGCCAAATAACGACGTGGTTATGGAGGTTTGCGTTTCTTTTTGTGTTAACAAACTATTTTGACCGGTGTAAGGCGCACTAAAACCAAGCTTTGACTGGGTGATAACCGTTTGTTGAAAATGAAAGTTAAAGCGTTGCTGCTTTAGTGTATCTTGTGCATTTGCACTTACTGCACAAATGATTAATACCAATAATAGGGGTAATTTTTTCACCATAAATGTTCAATTTTTTATTGACTACCTGCTGCAAATATAAAAACTATTAAATCAATCTAAAGTTTTTTTTAGACTAATCTAAATTTTAAGCCTCTCCGTTCCATTCCCTATAAAAATGATCAAGATACTGCAGCATAAAATCATGACGCTGAGCGGCTAACTGCTTACCTGTAACGGTATTCATCTTATCCTTAAGTAAAAGAAGTTTTTCGTAAAAATGGTTGATGGTGGGTGCGGTACTTTTCTTATAAGCCTCTTTGGTTAAGTTTAAATCGGGCTTTATTTCAGGATTATAAAGCTCACGGTTCTTGAAACCACCGTAAGTAAATGCGCGGGCAATACCAATGGCGCCTATGGCA
Organism: Mucilaginibacter sp. KACC 22063; assembly: GCF_028736115.1. Taxonomy (NCBI): domain Bacteria; kingdom Pseudomonadati; phylum Bacteroidota; class Sphingobacteriia; order Sphingobacteriales; family Sphingobacteriaceae; genus Mucilaginibacter; species Mucilaginibacter florum. Next base: position 4,360,249 of record NZ_CP117877.1, read on the forward strand.
TCCAGGCGGTCGGCATCCTGCACCACAGCCAGTTCGGGAGAAAAATAAGACTGCTCATCAAAGCTGGCTTTGAAAGACATATGCCTGATGATCATTTCCACTTCGTGAACGACAGATGTATCAGCATTCACAGAGCGTAAAAAATCAGCCGCTGTTTGTGGGCCTATTTCTTCATCGCCGTTATTAAACTTGCTGTCTGCTATATCATGCAGCAAAGCAGCAAGTTCAACAACCAGCATGTTGGCCTTTTCAGTACTGCCAATTAGTTTGGCATTATTCCATACGCGCAAAATATGCCACCAGTCGTGTCCGGCTTCCGCATTCTGCAGTTCTTTTTTTACGAAATTAACAGTGAGGTTTATTAAATTAAGGTTGTCCATATTTGCAGTTCAGGCTGCAAATATATTTATTGATATCTACATTGAAGCAGCGCGCCTTTGATGTAATTGCTCTTCGGCCGGTTCCTCGCCCAATAAACTGATCACATCAGTTTCAATCAGTCTGGCAATATGAAATAATCTTTCTAAAGTAATTTTAGTATAGCCCAATTCGATTTTGCTGTAAGCATTTTGTGATATACCCAGTTTCATGGCCAGGTACTCTTGCGTATACCCTTTTCTTTCTCTTATTTGGCGTATGTTAGAAGCTACAGATTTTATTTTTGATGATATGTCTGCCATTTTGTAATAACAATTTTAAGTATAGATACGGAGCGTGCCTCGATTTGGATTCAGATTTTAATTAATGGTTAACTTATTTTTGATAACCGCCTCACCCAAGGTTAATGTTAACACAAAACTTTTATAAAAGATTATATTTTGTTACAACCCATAGTTGTTCATATATAGTCATAAGTATTTTAAATAATTACGTTTTAAACCATCAAAAAATTATTTGACATATAACAAAAGGAGGTTGTAATAATTATTCTGCGACTGAAAACATTATGCAGAAATTGTATCTTTAGTAAATCTGATACCTTAAAACTATACCATGAAAGCAATATGGAACGATCAGGTTATTGCCGAGAGCGATAACACCATTGTTGTAGAAAACAATCATTATTTTCCCGCAGAAAGTGTAAATAAAAGCTTTTTGCAAGATAGCAGCACACACACTACCTGCCCATGGAAAGGACTGGCTTCTTATTACACGTTAAATGTTAATGGCCGGGAAAACAAAGATGCAGCATGGTACTACCCCGAACCCAAAGAAGCAGCAGCAAACATTAAAAACTATGTGGCTTTTTGGAAAGGGGTTAAGGTAACTGAATGAAACATTACGATGCCATAGTAATAGGCTCGGGGCAGGCAGGCTCGCCGCTTTGCAAAAAGTTGGCGAAGGCGGGCAAAAAAACCGCACTTATTGAGAAAAGATTTATTGGCGGCACCTGCGTTAATGATGGCTGCACGCCAACAAAGGCCATGGTGGCATCGGCAAAGGCGGCTTACATAGCTAAACGTTGCAGTAACTTAGGGGTAAGTATAGACAGCTATCATATCGACATGAAGCAGATCAAACGCCGTAAGGACGAGATCGTGCTTCAATCGCGCAATGGTGGCCAAAAGGCCATAGAAGCAACCGAGAACCTTGACCTGATATGGGGCGAAGCCATATTTACCGGGCACAAAACTGTAAAAGTACTGCTGAACAATGGCGGTGAAGAAGAATTGCAGGCCGACCTGTTTTTTCTCGACATCGGTACAACACCAATTATTCCAGGAATCCCCGGACTTGATACCATAAATTATCATACCTCTACTACCCTGCTCGATGTAGAACAGATACCGGAAAGCCTACTAATTATCGGCGGCAATTATGTGGCACTTGAGTTTGCACAGATGTTTCACCGCTTTGGCAGCAAGGTAACCGTATTGGAACGTGGCCCGCGTATCATGTCGCATGAGGATGAAGATATCAGCGATGAACTGAAAGAAATTTTGATTGGAGAAGGGCTTGATATGTTAACCAATGCCCATGTTACGCTTTTTGAAAAAGAAGGCGAAACCATTAAAGCCACTGTAAAAGTTGGTGAAGATATAAAGCAACTTACCTGCTCAGACGTATTGATAGCAACCGGCCGAAAGGCACAAACCCAATCCATTGCCTTGGACAAAACCGGAATTGAACTCGACGAAGAAGGCTTCATTAAAGTAAATAATAAGCTGGAAACTACAGCACCAGGCATTTACGCTTTGGGTGATGCTAACGGAGGCCCTGCATTTACGCACATCGCTTATAATGATTACACCATAGTTTACCGAAACCTTTTTGAAGGCACGTATTACAGCACCACCGACAGGCCGGTACCTTATTGCATGTTTACCGATCCGCAACTTGGCCGTGTCGGCATCACTGAAAAACAGGCACGAGAAAAAGGACTGAATATTAAAATCGCGACATTACCAATGAAACACGTGGCGCGTGCCATTGAAACCGGTGAAACGCGCGGCGTGATGAAAGCAGTGGTTAATGCTGATACTAAAGAGGTATTGGGTGTAGCCATACTTGGCGAAGAAGGCGGCGAAATTATGTCAGTAATGCAAATGGCTATGGAAGGCGGCATTACGTATGACCGTATCCGGTATTGTGTTTTTGCGCACCCTACTTACTCAGAATCGTTGAATAATTTATTCATGAAGCTTGATGATTAAGCCATGATATCTGTACGCCAGTTAAGCAAACATTACAATCAACAAATAGCAGTTGACCGCATCTCCTTTGATGTTAATGAAGGGGAAACGCTGATCATTTTAGGATCAAGCGGGTGCGGGAAAACAACTACGCTGAAGATGCTTAACCGCCTGATTGAACCCACCAGTGGCGATGTGGCTGTAAATGGCGTCAACATCAAAAAACAATCGCCGGAGGAATTACGCCGCGGCATTGGGTATGTTCTACAAAACACCGGGCTGTTTCCGCATTATACCATAGAGCAAAATATTGCCATTGTACCCAACCTTTTGAAATGGGATAAGGCAAAAACCACTGAACGTATGCACGAGTTAATGCAAAAACTGCATTTACCGACAGAGATGCTTCGACAGTACCCATCTCAATTAAGCGGTGGACAGCAGCAGCGGGTTGGGCTGGCACGTGCATTAATTGCCGACCCTCCTGTTTTGTTAATGGATGAGCCTTTCGGGGCATTGGATAACATCACCCGCACCCGGATACAAACAGAATTTAAAGAGTTGGACGAGCTGAAGCGCAAAACCATTGTAATGGTAACGCACGATGTTCAGGAGGCATTTGAATTAGCCGACCGGATCTGCCTGATGGATCAGGGCCATATCATTCAGATTGGTAAACCGCAAGAGCTGCTATTCAAGCCTGCTAATGATTTTGTAAAGCAATTCTTAGAAGGGCAACGCCTGCAATTAGAGTTAAGGCTGATCACAATGGAGCAGCTTTGGTATCTCTTGGAAGCTACCCCAACTACACAATCTGCTCCTAATGTCAATGCTAAAACCAGCGTTTGGGATTGCCTTAACATATTTGGTCAAAAGCATGATGCTGTTACGGTGCAATATCAGAATGGGTATAAAGCAATTACCTTTCAGCAGTTGATGTCGGCTTTTAACCAGTATCAAAAACAAACGCAATCTGCCGCATGAACGAGCAACCTCAAAACCTTTGGCAGTTTATGGTGCAGGAGTCGGACAAGCTGCTGACCCAAACCTTGCAGCATATCGGCCTTACGTTTATCTCATTGCTGTTAGCTATTCTTGTGGGGCTGCCATTGGGCATATTTATAGCGCGCAGGCAAAAATACTCGGGCATTGTATTAACCATAGCCGGTATATTACAAACCATACCCAGCATAGCATTGCTTGGGTTTATGATCCCCGTATTAGGTATAGGCCCCAAACCTGCCATAGCTGCATTATTAATCTATGCACTACTGCCGGTTATTCGCAACACGTTCACTGGCATTTCCGGGGTTGATGCCTCGGTTAAAGAAGCGGCACAGGCGATGGGCATGTCGCAGGCACAGATATTAACCAAGGTTGAGCTGCCCTTGGCTATGCCCGTAATATTAGCAGGTATACGCACCGCTGCGGTTATCAACGTTGGCGTTGCCACGCTGGCCTCATTAATAGCTGCCGGTGGCTTGGGTGAGTTTATTTTCGGCGGAATATCGCTTAACAATACCAACATGATATTGGCCGGGGCTATTCCCGCAGCCATATTGGCGATATTGTTTGATACCCTCTTAGCGCTGTTACAAAAACTGGATGTAAAACGTTTTAAAACTGCTGTTAAAATCTTGCCAATATTTATTGTTGCACTGGCTATGCTTTACATTATTCCTTCAGCCTATGCAGGTAAGCTTGAAGCCGGTTTTACACCCGAGTTTATGGGCAGGCAGGATGGCGACCTGGGTCTTAAACAAAAGTATGGTCTTAAAATACACACCCTTGTTTTAAGCGATGCCATTATGTATAAGGCGGCTTACCAAAAACAACTGGATGTAATCAGCGGCTACTCAACAGACGGCCGCCTTAAAGCTTTCAACCTTACGGTACTTAAAGATGATAAAGGCATTTTTCCACCTTATTATGCAGCACCATTAGTGCGCGAAGGCGCTTTACACCGTTTCCCAGAATTAGAGAAAACGCTGAACCTGCTATCGGGCCATATCACGGATGGGGTAATGACCGAACTGAATTACCGAACCGATTACCTGCACCAAAGTCCCGAAAAAGTGGCAAAGGATTTTTTAATAACACAACACCTCTATAAACCGTCAAGAAACGGGCATGGCGATGTAGTACGCATCGGCTCAAAAATCTTCGGCGAGCAATATATCCTGGCAGCAATGTACAGCATGCTGATCCGCGGCTATACCGATTACCAGGTATCAACCAAAACAGGATTAGGCGGAACCAAAATCTGCTTTGATGCACTGAACAACGACCAGATTGATTTTTACCCCGAATATACCGGCACTGGCCTACTGGTAATGCTACAACCCAGCCAGCAAACTGTTGATGCCATAAGCCACGATCCGGATAAAACTTATGCTTATGTTAAAGATGAGTTCGCAAAAAAATACAACCTGCAGTGGTTAAAACCCATCGGCTTTAATAATGCATACGCTTTGATGATGCGCGGGCAGCAGGCGGCCCAACTGAACATTAAAACAATTTCCGATTTAAAACGCTATTTGAATAATAATTAATATGTCGTCGTTTTCCGATACCTATAAAACATTAAGGCAACGCTCAGAACAAATTTGCAGCTACCTGCAAACGGAAGACTATGTGGTACAACCTGTTGTAGACGTTAGTCCGCCGAAGTGGCACCTTGGGCATACTACCTGGTTTTTCGAAACTTTTATCCTGAAGCCTTATGTTACCGGGTACCAGGAATACGATCCCGAATACAACTATGTATTCAACAGCTATTACGAAAGTGTTGGCGCGCGGGTTATTCGCACAGACCGCGGCAATTTAAGCCGCCCTACCGTGCAGGACGTGTATAAATACCGCGCTTATGTTGACGAGGCGATGTTTCATTTCCTATACAATGAGCCGTCTGAAGAATTAAAGGAACTGTTGATTCTTGGCTTCAACCATGAAGAGCAGCACCAGGAACTTTTATATTACGACATTAAATATATTTTAGGGCATAACCCGCTGTTTCCTGCTTATAACCCTCAGTATTCGTCGCCAAAAGTAGAAGCCGATGCAAGCGGCAATTTTATTGCCATGCCCGAAGGCGTGTATGAAGTTGGCCACCAGGGCGAAGGCTTTTGTTTCGACAATGAGCTTAACCGCCACAAGGTATATCTTAACGCTTACGAGATCAGCCCTAACCTGGTAACTAACGAAGAGTACGTAAAGTTTATTGAAGCCGGTGGCTATCATGATTTCCGTTACTGGCACGCCGAAGCCTGGGATTGGGTAAAGAACAACCAGGTTGAAGCACCGCTGTACTGGTACAAAATAGACGAGCAGTGGCACAATTACACGTACCGCGGACTTGAACCGTTGAATGCTGATGAACCGGTTTGCCACATCAGCTATTATGAAGCTTATGCCTATGCATCGTGGAAAGGCTTGCGCCTGCCTACCGAATTTGAGTGGGAAGCCGCTGCCAGCAAATTTAACTGGGGATTACGCTGGGAATGGACAGAAAGTGCCTATCTCCCCTATCCGGGCTTTACAAAAGCACCCGGTGCCATCGGCGAATACAATGGTAAGTTTATGGTAAATCAAAAAGTGCTGCGTGGGGCATCAGAAGTTACGCCACCGGGCCATGAACGTGTTACTTACCGCAATTTTTTTCATCCAAACCTGCGCTGGCTGTTTAGCGGCCTGCGCTTAGCAAAATAAAACATGCAACCTGTAAAAAACCTGCACTTAAATGATCAGTCTGACATTACTAACGGCCAGTTTTGCCGTGATGTAATAGAGGGATTAAGCTCGGTACCTAAGCATTTGGATGCCAAGTATTTTTATGACGCCAAAGGCGATGAGCTTTTTCAGCAGATCATGAACATGCCCGAATATTACCCGACTGATTGCGAGATGGAAATATTTTCGGAGCAAACTGCCGATTTAAGCAAACTACTTAAAGACGACAGCCCGTTCGATTTGATCGAACTGGGTGCGGGGGATGCTACAAAATCAATTCACCTGTTGCGCGGACTGGTAAATAGTCATGCCGATTTCAATTATGTACCGATAGATATTTCGGGACATGTAATAGACCTGCTAAACGAAACCTTGCCTCCTGCCGTTCCCGGCCTGAAAGTGGAAGGTATACAGGGTGATTACTTTGAGGCACTGGATAAAGCGCAGCATTATTCTAACCGCCGCAAAGTGGTGCTATTCCTGGGATCAAATATTGGCAATATGCCGGTTGCAGATGCAGAAGCCTTTTGTAAAAACCTGCGTAAGTATCTTTCGCCCGGAGATATGCTGTTGGTTGGCTTTGACCTGAAGAAAGACCCGAAAGTAATTCTGGATGCTTATAACGACAAGCAGGGCATTACCAAGCAGTTTAATATCAACTTATTACACCGCATTAATAACGAGCTTGGCGCAGATTTTAAACCTGACCAGTTTGAGCATTATGCCACTTACGATCCTGAAACCGGGGCCTGCAAAAGCTACCTGATCAGCCTTTGCGACCAGAACATTAGCCTTTGTGATGAAACCTTCGACTTTAAGAAAGACGAATACATTTACATGGAAGTATCGCAAAAATATACTGTTGAACAAACACGCCGTATGGCTATACAGGCAGGCTTTAAACCACTGCAGGATTTTTACGATAGTAAAGGCTGGTTTTTAGATACCGTATGGCTTGCTTTGTAATGCTGAAACCATAAAAATTAAGCTTTTTAAAAAAATTTATTTTAGGCTATTGATTTAAGCCACAAGTTTATATCTTTGCAATCCCAAAATAAGGGAAAGCAGTTCTTTAACTAAAAAATTGCCTTGATAAAAGGCCCGTTCGTCTAGGGGTTAGGACGCAAGATTTTCATTCTTGAAACAGGGGTTCGATTCCCCTACGGGCTACTTTGAATTTAGAATTTTGAAGGAGTGGATTTTAAATGATTCGCTAACTCACGATTCAGTAACTCGAAACTTAACAAAAGGCCCGTTCGTCTAGGGGTTAGGACGCAAGATTTTCATTCTTGAAACAGGGGTTCGATTCCCCTACGGGCTACTAAATGAAAAGCCGCTTTGCTATTGCAGAGCGGCTTTTCTGTTTTAATTACTTACCGTTAGGCGGAAACTTGATCTTCTTAACATTCAGCATGTGCACAGGCCGCTGAGCTTCTGACTCAAATCGAATTGTATCTTTAATCGGTTTAAGCTTTATTGTTTTATAACTATAAATCACATAGTAAAATACATTTGCAACGTTATCTGGTAAACTACCAGACTGAGCCCTTATGTGTTTAATTTTATCGCCGTAATGAATGAATACTTCTAAGCTTTGATCATCTATAGAGTGGTTATAAGACGTATCAAGATTTTTATAATTAATACTCTCCATTTTAATATTTAAAGTATCCCAAAATTCCTTACTCACTTTACCTGAATAGTGTCCTACAAGTTTAATCCCTTTAACAGTGTTTGATTTCAACTCAAAGGGAATGTTATCACCAAAAAAATAATATTTAAGAGAACTATCAATACTAGTTATAGTTGGCTGGCAAGGCCCAAAGCAGCTACCTGTGGCTATTTCAATTTTGGTGATCTCATTATATCTTTTACCATAGTTACAACTACAGACAGATAATAAAGACAATATTGTGAATAGCAGGAATAAGATATGGTTCTTCATAATTACAAGCTGATACTTAGTCAAGATTTAACGTTGAACAGTAGCCACCTTTATATTTACTTACCCATTGTAATTAGGATCAAACTCTATAATCCATTCAATGCCATACTTATCCCTGAACATTCCGGCATAAGTCCCCCAAGGGCTGTCTCCAATCGGGCCTTCAACTTCTCCACCTGCTGATAAATCGTTAAATACTTTATCTGCTTCTTCACGGCTTTCGGCGTTCAATAATATTTTAGACCTGTTTTCATTTTCGCTTACCCGGCCCATAAATTCAGGAACATCGTTAGCTATTAACAAGTTATTTTTACCAAGCGGCAAAGCGATGTACATGATCTTATTCGTATCACTTTCTGATGGCTGAAAATCCTCGCTTGCTATATCTTTAAAACGGACAATCTTGGTAAATTCTCCACCAAAAACTGATTTATAAAAGGTGAATGCTTCTTCGGCATTACCATTAAAGTTGATCCAGGGATTAATTGCTCTCATGGTTTAATTGGTTTTAGTGTTGCTATTAGTGCGCCTAAATTGAACATATCTGATATACAGATATTTAAATAAATATACTATCTATTAATATGTAACCCAAATTACTAACAACAAAAAGCCGCCCTACTTTCGTAAAGCGGCTTTCCGTAAATATCTATAACTCGAATATTAAAACCTTACAATCAGGTCCATTGAGGCAGTATACTGATCTTTTTTGGCGCCGTTATCATACGGTGTAATGCCATCGGCATAAGCACGCTCATAACGGATCTCTGGTCTAATGCGCATATACTTGTTCAGGTATTGCACAAAACCAATGGTATGGCTGCTGTAAGTAGTGGCGTAACCGGTACGGTTACCTTGCGGGTCGCTCAGGAAATCGTTACGGATAGACAGGTAGTTGTTGTTAGACAATTTCACCTGGAAGTAGTTAACCGCACCTACAGCCTGCGATAAGCCGGGAATCATGGAACCCGGGCCTACACCAGTAAAAAACGGACGAGGCGGCCTATCAACAACTGTTCCGCCAACCAAGGCGTCTTTTTGCCACATGTAATAAGCCTCGGTCATCATGTGGAAGGTACTGTTAAAACGGTGCCCCCAGGTACCTACTATCATTTGCAGGTCGTCGTGGTTATTTTTGTATTTACCTGCACCAAGCGAATTGATACCGCCGTAAAACGAGTCGTTATTATCGTGCGATACCCAACGTGCCATTAACAAACCATTTACACTGGCCGAATTGCTCCAGGGCGCTACGTCATTACCGGCATGTACGCCCACTTCCAGTTGCCAGTACGATCCGATTTTAAAGGTAGCCTGCGCACCTGTAAATGTATAGGGGTCAACACTGAACATCAAAGAATGGGTGTAGAGGTAGTTGTCGGGTGCCCATTGCGCCTCGATATCGGCAGGTGAGATAAAACGTCCGAATTTAAGCAGCATGCCATCGGCAATTTTAGGAAAGTAAACCAAGCCATAAATTTCAGCCGGATCCCAGCCGTACTTGTTGTTATGCTGTAATAACTGATCGCTGAAATAGCCTTTAGCAGTAGTATAACGGTAATTAGTACCGAAGATATTGGTAAACAAAAAGCCTGCGCTAACATGGTCTGTTTGTACGGTATTGGGTTGCAGCTCCATTTTAATACCCAACTGGTCAAGCACTACCTGGTTAGGAATAATACCGTATGACATTGGCGCATTGGAATGCTTTGAAGAACTGATATTCCCGCCGCCGTCAGCCCAGCCATAAAACCTGAAACGGGTATTGGTAGCGCCAAGTGCCTTTTGTAAGGGATAAATGGGTGCAGTAGCATCCACACCAACAAGCGGCATACCATCCCAGTCGCTCGAAGGAAAAGGCGGCGAATCCAGCGGAGATGGCAGCGAACGTGCAACAGTATCAGTTTTAACGGTAGAATTTTGGGCCTTGACCCTAAAAGTAATTGCTGCGAACGCAGCCACTAAAAAGACTATTTTTTTCATTTAACAGGGGGGTATTTATTTATGACTGTCTGTTTTAAAGCATCTCGTTTAAATCTTTGTAAAAATTGAAAGCTTCGATCATGAGATATCATCCTCTCAATTTGATATGCGCTTGTCAAACAGAGTGCCACCAGCCACCATTAACAAATAAATTATTGATTATTAAGTAATTGAAATACCTTATTTAGCCTTTGATAGTTAAAGATGAAATAGAACATCTCCAAAATGAAAACGATGGTTTTCAAAAACGAAGATTGAGGCGGGGTAAGCACTTGTAAATCATACTTGCGTAACTTGACATTCAATGAACCTTTACAAGCTGATTTATCGCTAATTTTGTATTGTTAATATTTTACACGATGTCGATATCCACCGAAAACGAGAAATTAGGAATGCAGCAGATCAGCGATGCTGTAGCCATCACGCTAAAAAAGATGCGGGAGTATGCCAAACCGGGTATCTCTACCAAAGAGCTTGACGAATATGGCGGTGAGTTACTGGCTCAAATGGGCGCAAAATCGGCACCGAAGCTTACTTATAATTTCCCCGGATATACATGCATCTGTGTTAACAACGAAGTAGCGCACGGCATACCATCTGAAAACAAGATCCTTCAGGAAGGTGATTTAATTAACATCGATGTATCTGCCGAACTTAATGGTTATTGGGCCGACAATGGCGGTTCCTTTGTTTTAGGCGAAGATATACACGGTCATGGCAAACTGGTAGAGGCATCTAAAGATATATTAAGAAAAGCGATCAGCAATATCAAAGGCGGTGTCAGGATCTCGGAGATTGGCAAACTGATTGAAACCGAAGCTAAAAAAGCAGGATATACCGTTATCAAAAACCTTACTGGCCACGGCGTTGGCCGCAGCCTGCACGAAGAACCGCATGAGATTGCCAATTATTGCGACAGGTTTAACCTAACCCGTTTTAAAAAGAATTCGGTGGTGGCTATAGAAACTTTTATCTCTACCAAGTCGACCATTGCTGAAACAGAAGCTGACGGCTGGACATTAACCGGCAACAGGGGCGGCTTTGTTGCCCAGCACGAACATACCATTATGGTAACCGGCGGCGAGCCGTTTATATTTACGGCACAAAACGGCGTTTGGGATTAAAGGCCTACAAGCCACTATATAAAAGGCGATTACTATGGTAGGCGCCTTTTGTGTTTTTAGTCTAACGTGTAACAATCAGCATATTACAACCGACTAATAAGTATGAAAACATTAATCTCATCCTTATTACTTACCATTTGCCTGGGACTGATTGCAAGTACAAATAGCTTTGCACAAACAGGTGCTGCCGATAAACCTTACGTACCTGAGGCTTACAAACCGGCTTCTATAGAACTTTACAATACCATAGTAAAACTGGACAGCACTTACTTTGATACTTACAATCATTGTAACTTGTCAAAGATGGATTCGCTTACTGCCGAGGATATTGAGTTTTATCATGATCGCGGCGGACTAACCACTTCAAAAAAGGAATTAATACAATCTATTAAAAACAACATTTGCGGCAAAGTGACCCGTACCTTGGTTAAAGGCAGTATCGAAGTTTATGAAATAAAGGGCTATGGTGCCGTAGAATTTGGCTATCATACTTTTCGCAACATTCAGGAACCGGGCGAAAGTCGTCCGGATAAATTTGTCATTATCTGGCGGTTAAAAGATGGCAAGTGGCAAATGACGCGGGTAATCAGTTTGCATTAATAAAGTTACAGACGGTTCGCTACATGCGGTAAAGTTATTTGTATACTTACCGGTATGACTAATCTGCTGCAAACCAAAAAGCATTTTGAAGTACTGGATGGCATGAGGGGTATTGCGGCTTTAGCTGTAGTTACCTTTCATTTCATGGAGATGTTTATCACCGATTACAGCAAAAACTTCATCGGTCATGGTTTTCTTGCGGTAGATTTTTTCTTTTGCCTGTCGGGCTTTGTAATTGGTTACGCTTATGACGATCGTATCAGCAAAATAGGATTAGGCCAATTTTTCAAGTCGAGGCTGATAAGGCTGCACCCGTTAGTTTTTTTAGGGTCGGTATTAGGGCTGATTACTTTTTTGTTTGATCCGTTTGGCGGAAATTTATCTGCTTACAGCCCCGGCCGCATACTGCTTCTTTTCATTACCTCTGTTTTATTGATCCCCTTCCCGGTGATGAATGACCGGGCAAATAATCTTTTCGGACTCAATGCTCCGGCATGGTCGCTGTTCTGGGAGTATATCGCAAACATTATTTATGCGCTTGTACTGTGCCGCTTAAACCGCAAATGGCTAATTCCGCTGGTTATCATTGCCGCGGGTAGTATTTGCTATGTGGCTTACCGCTCGGGCTCGGTAATGGGTGGTTGGGGCGGCCCCAGCTTTTGGGATGGTTCTGCACGTATCTCCTATTCTTTCCTTGCCGGGCTTATCATTTATCGTTTTAACCTCATCATCAAAAATCCACTTGGCTTTATTGGTATGGGTATTTTACTACTGCTTACTTTTTTAATGCCTTTTGGCAAATGGAACTGGCTTACCGAACCATTTGTGGTGCTTATTTATTATCCGCTGATTGTAGCCTTGGGAGCAGGTACAGTTTCAGGAGGTTTGAAAAAGCTTTGCAATTTCTCAGGTGAAATATCTTATCCTTTATACATGACGCATTATTGCGTGTTATGGATGTTTGGCAATTATTATGCATCGCAAAAACCGGATAGTACAACGCTTGCACTTGTTATTGTAAGCAGTATTATCTTGCTTGTAGTATTTGCCTGGCTTGTCATGACTTTTTACGATAAGCCGGTAAGAAGATTCTTAACCTTAAAATTCAACCGGCCCCAAGCAGTGTAACTACACTTTTTTACTTCGGTAAGAACAGCTACATTTATTGTGCGTTATAAATTATCATGAGAATAGCTACCTACAATGTAAATGGCGTTAACGGCCGCCTGCCTGTTTTACTTCGCTGGTTAAATGAAACCGCACCAGATGTGGTTTGCCTTCAGGAATTAAAAGCCCCGCAGGAGAAATTCCCCGAGGAAGCGATTAATGATGCCGGTTATAAAGCCATATGGCATGGCCAAAAAAGCTGGAACGGCGTAGCGATTCTTTCAAAAGATCATGATATCATAGAGCGCCGCCGTGTGCTACCCGGCGATGATGAAGACCTGCACAGCCGCTACATTGAAGCTGAAATTAACGGCATCATCATAGGTGGTTTATACCTGCCGAATGGCAACCCTGCACCAGGGCCAAAATTCGATTACAAATTGAGTTGGTTTAAACGCCTGCAAGCTCATGCAGCAGGTCTGTTATCGGAAAAAGTCCCCGTTATACTAACAGGCGACTATAACGTGATGCCAACCGAGCTTGACGTTTATAAACCCGAACGCTGGGTGGACGATGCCTTGTTCCGCCCGGAGACTCGCCAGGCCTTTAAAACTTTAGTTGATCAGGGCTGGACGGATGCCATCCGCAAATTATATCCGGATCAAAAGATCTATACCTTTTGGGATTATTTCCGCAATGCCTATGGCCGCGATGCCGGGCTGCGCATCGATCACTTTTTGTTAAGTCCGCAAATTGAAGGCAAACTAAAAGTAGCAGGCGTTGATAAAAATGTTCGCGGTTGGGAAAAAACAAGCGACCATGCCCCGGTATGGATCGAGCTGGCCGTCTGACCAATTTCCATTCATTTTGTTGCAAGCATGATATTGGTTACTTTTAGCCTTTAACCCCACATCATGCGTAAGATTTTATTAGCCCTTGTATGTGCAGCAGCACTGGCTGGCTGTAAACAACCTGCAAACAAAACTTCATCAAACCAGGATATTGCCAAGCTATTCGACAATTATTATGAGGACCGCCTGAAGCTTTATCCACTCGAAGCTACTTTCAATGGCGATAAACGCTATAACGGCGAATTAAAGAACGATGGCTCTGCAGCATTTCAAAAACAATCGCATGATTTTTTTGCCGGTTATTTAACAAAGCTCAAAGCCTTTGATCGCGATAAACTCAGCGATGAGGATAAATTATCTTATGATATTCTGCTTTACCAATTGAATACCGCACTTGAGGGTCAGGAGCTACATATTTATTATGATGTGCTAAACTTTGCACATTCTGTATATACGCCATTTAACCAAATGGTGAGCATTCCGCTTACCATGGGCCAGTTAGGATCTGGAACCGGGGCACAGCCGTTTAAAACCGTTGCAGATTACGACAACTGGCTGAAACGTGTAAGCGCTTTTAAATTATGGGCTGATACCGCTATGGCCAACATGGATAAAGGCATAAAACTGGGCATCATCTGGCCAAAGGCCAATGTGGTAAAAATGATTCCGCAGATGCAAAGCATGGTAGTGGCATCGCCTGAAAAAAGCCTTTTCTACGGACCGATTGACAGCCTGCCTAAATCTTTCAGCGAGGCAGATAAAAACAGGCTAACGGCCGCTTATAAAAAAGCGATCATGGCTGATATTGTACCTACCTATAAAAAGCTTGGCGACTATCTTAAAAACACGTATCTGCCGCATGCGCTTAGCACGTCTGGCTTGTCGGCATGGCCAAACGGCACAACCATGTATGCTTACATGGTTAAACAAAATACCACCACTACCAAATCGCCCGAAGAGATTTACCAGTTAGGCTTACGCGAGGTTGCAAGGATCAAAAGCCAGATGGACAGCATTAAAAATAAAGTTGGCTTTAAAGGCGACCTGAAAGCGTTTTTTGCATACATGCGCACCGATCCTAAATTTAAACCTTATAAAACCCCTAAGCAGGTGCTAGATGCTTTCGAGAATATACACCAGCGAATGCAGCCCAACCTGAAGAAAATGTTTACAAATGTGCCTAAAACACCGTTCGAGATACGGCAGACAGAAGCCTTCCGTGCAGCATCGGCCAGCGCCGAATATTTGCAAGGCAGTGCAGACGGTACGCGTCCCGGTATATTTTATGTGCCGATATTAGATGCTACGCAGTTTAACGTGACGTCGGGCATGGAGTCGCTGTTTTTGCATGAAGCGATACCGGGACATCATTACCAGATTTCTTTAGCACAGGAAAATACATCGCTTCCAAAATTCCGCAGGTTTGAGGTAGATAATGCATTTGTAGAGGGCTGGGCGCTTTACTGCGAATCTTTAGGCAAAGAGCTTGGTTTATTTACCGACCCTTACCAGCACATGGGTGCTTTGGGCGATGAAATGCACCGCGCCGTACGTTTGGTGGTTGATGTTGCCATCCATACCAAGGGCATGACCCGCGAACAGGCTATCAATTATATGATGAGCAACGAGGCCATCGACGAGCAGGGCGCCACTGCTGAGATTGAACGTTACATGGCAAATCCTGGTCAAGCTTTGGGTTATAAAATAGGTGCGATTAAAATACGTGAGTTGCGCAATAAAGCCGAAAAAGAATTAGGCAGCAAATTTAACCTCGCCGATTTCCACAACCAGATACTTAAGGACGGATCAATGCCTTTAAGCGTACTGGAAAGCAAGATCAACGCCTGGATAGCAGAGAAGAAATAGCTTTTAGCTGAAAGTTTAAAGCTAAATTTTATTGCTTTTAACTTTAAACTTTCAACTGCTTATTTCCATACATCCTCGCGCTTATACCAAGCCATGGTCAGCCTGATCATGCGGTTGTAGGTATACAGGCCGGCGGGTTGTTTATTGGCTTTTAAGAAATTATCGTAAAAGCGGCCGCTGATCATACCGATCTGTCCGGCGTATTTTGTCCAGTACAGACTATCAGTTTTCAAGTCTTGCCGCACACCGGTA
Source organism: Mucilaginibacter sp. KACC 22063 (assembly GCF_028736115.1). Classification (NCBI taxonomy): domain Bacteria; kingdom Pseudomonadati; phylum Bacteroidota; class Sphingobacteriia; order Sphingobacteriales; family Sphingobacteriaceae; genus Mucilaginibacter; species Mucilaginibacter florum. The sequence goes on from NZ_CP117877.1 coordinate 4,376,339, forward strand.
TTCAGCATGGCTTTTAACTGGTGATGTGCAGTGGTATCACGGCGACGCAGGTAGCGTAAAAATTCGATTGTGCCTGCATAGTAAGCCGAATATCGCTGTAGTTTATCCCGCGAACGTATACCTGCCAGGTAACCGCCGAAGTCAGCTTCGTCCTCCCTGCCAAAACCTATCTGGTGTGCCATTTCATGGCAGGCTGTAAACGGACGGTCGAACACAGGCATTTGCCAGTTCAGCTGTGCTTCACCGGTAAACGGGTTAAAATAACCTGACGTTTCGAGGTAATTAAGCAATGGCGTAATCAGCGATGGTTTTATTCGCGGTACTATACTTTGGTATTTAGGAGATACGGTACTTAATCTTTTTACCGCACTAACAGCAGTATCATAAATAGCGCTATTGTCGCGGTTAAAATCTTGCGGCTTTAATTCATTCCGTAAGGTGTTGGTACTATCAATAAGCAGCTTTGTAACTGTGGCAACATCTTTAATGGTATAACTGGTGTCTCGCAGATTAAGTAAGTCGGCAGCTGCCGGGCGCGAATAATTAATGCCCCAAAGCAGGTAAAACAAGCAAATAGCTATTTCAAAACCAATAAAGAACTTTAGTACCGCAGTACCAACGGCTTTAAATCTGGCTGTAAAGAGTAAGCGGAAGAAATTGAATACCGCATAAATTAAATAGCCAATCACTGCGATGTAAATCAAATCACCAACGCTAAAGGGCAACCAACCTAAAAGCGGGTGCAGGATCCAGCTAATACCTTTATATAAGCCTTCGCTGTAAAAAGTCTCTACAAATTGCGGCGGCAAATTGGTGATGATTACAATTATTGCTGCCAATAATATGATGATGACAACCTTATTTTTTGCAAATGCTTTTAACCTGCTCACAGGGTAAATATACATTGCATGCTCAGATTTTCACTTAAAGTTTGTATTTATCAAACCAAAAATTAAATTTGCGTAATTGATTACGTAATTGATTTATTATGGAATTTTATGATAAGACGGGTAAGATGGCTATTGGTAGCCGCCTGCGCCGGTTAAGCGAAAAAATAACAGAACAGGCCGGCCAGGTATATGGCTTTTACGATATTGATCTGCAGCCGAAGTGGTTTCCTGTGTTTTACGCTTTATCTACAGGCGAACAGAAAACCATTACGCAAATAGCACAGGAGATCGGGCATTCGCACCCTTCGGTAAGTACAATTATAAAAGAAATGATGCGCAAAGGCATTGCCGAAGAGGCAAAACATACCGGCGATGCACGCCGTAATTATGTTCAACTTACCGAAAGCGGGCTGGCAATAAATGACCGCATACAACACCAGTACACCGATGTGAATGCAGCTATTGAAAAAGCATTAAGCGAAACCAACAACAACCTGTGGAAAGCCATAGAAGAGTGGGAATACCTGCTCGAGCAAAAAAGTCTGGATAAACGTGTAGCCGAAGAAAAGAAAATGAGAGAAAGTAAAGAAGTAGAAATAGTAGCATATCGCCCCGAATTTAAAAGTGCGTTCAGGGAGATCAATGAAGAATGGATCTCAACCTGGTTTAAAATGGAAGAAGCTGATTACCGTTCGCTCGATCATCCGCAGGAATATATCATTGATAAAGGCGGCTATGTACTAATTGCCCTTTATAACGGAGAACCTGTTGGCACCTGTGCATTAATAAAAATGGACGAGCATAAATTTGAGATGGCTAAAATGGCGGTATCGCCAAAAGCTAAGGGCAAAGGCATTGGTGAGTTACTGGGTAAAGCTGCCATTGCAAAAGCTAAATCGGCTGGAGCAAACAAACTCTACCTGGAAAGTAACACCGTTTTAAAGCCAGCATTAAGCCTTTACCAAAAGCTTGGCTTTAAGAAAATCACCGGTGTGCCTTCCCCTTATGAGCGCTGCAATATCCAGATGGAATTGGATATTTAAGCAGGTAGAGGGTTGGTTTTTAAACGGAGTTGCGTAACTTTATAAAACAAACAGATACTATACCTATGAAACAGAAATTTCATTATGCTACCATAACCCAGGCTATTGAAGAGTTAAAGAAACAAGGCTTCACACTCGACCTTAACTTAAAAGAGAACCAGTTTTTAGTGGGCGAGCAGGCATATCCTGCCGATGAGTTTGAGATTGTTGACCTGTATCGTTACGAAGGCCCGTCAGACCCTGCGGACGAATCCATTGTTTATGCGCTGGCTTCTAAATCAGGCTTAAAGGGCTTACTGGTATCAGGTTACGGCAACTCAACAGACGAGGATTCTGCAAATACCTTACAACAACTGCATTACAAATACCTCCACCATTACGGAGAGTAATCTGATATCCAATTACACATAAAAGCCTCTTCCAGAGGCTTTTATCATTTTAACTGTTCCTGATACTGTATCACACAAGATACATAATGCAGCAAGCATAGCACATATATTTATCGTATTAGTTATTAAGCAGTTGTCAGAACGAAATTTTCACCTGATTTATAAACCTGATTGTTGTAAAACATTGGTTTAGAAGCATAAAACACACAAAGGCAGGGTTTTTGGTGTTATCTATCATTAAACTACCTGATATGCCCAAATGGTTAAAAATTCTATTAAAAGTACTGGCAGGTGTCATCCTGTTTGTGCTTTTATTGCTCACAGGTTTGGGCATCTATATTAACACGCACAAAGCCAAAGTAATTGCGCTTATTAATCAAAAGCTAAACAGCAGCCTTGACGGCAAAGTTGAGATCGGCGACATGTCGGCATCGTTTTTCAAAAACTTTCCGCATGCCTCTTTATCGCTAAGCAATGTGGTGATAAGGGATAAAAGATGGGCCGAGCATAAACATACTTTGCTTGATGCCAAAGACTTTGATGTAGCTGTAAATACAGGGCCGCTATTATCTGGCACAATAAGTATTGATCATATTGATATTAACAATGCAGCTATAGATATTTACTCTGACAGTACCGGTTACAGCAATACATCTATCTTTAAAAAGAAGAATAAGAAAGAAAACAAAACTGATAAAAGTGGCAGCAGTGCCGATGCCGAATTGAGCCGTTTTAACCTGAATAATGTCAGCCTGACTATTAATAATCAACAAGCTAATAAGCTATATAAGTTTGATGTTGATCAGCTAAACGGTAAAATGGATTTCCCCGATTCTGGCTGGGTGGGTAATGTACATTTAAAAGTAAGATCCCGCAGTCTGGCATTCAAAACATCCAACGGCAGTTTTATAAAAGATAAGTTGATTGAGGGCGATCTTAAAGCAGGCTACAATGAAGGCAAGGATATTATCAATGTACATTCGGATAACCTGAGCATTGGCGGCGATGTATTTAAACTTAATGCCCTCTTCACTCCTGCACCTAAATCGCGCAACTTTAAGTTTCACTTAATTGCCGACCAGATCCTATGGAAAGATGCGGCATCGCTGGTATCAAATAATATCTCTAAAACGCTTTATAAATTCAACCTGGAGAAACCTATATCAATAGATGCTACCATCTCAGGAAATTTTGGTGGTGGTGATCCCTTGCTTTACATAACCACAGTTGTTAAAAATAATAAGCTTAATGCTCCGGGTATAGTGATTGATAATTGCAGCTTCAACGGATTGTTTACCAATGAGTATTTGAAAGGTAAAGGTTTAACTGACGAAAATTCGATCATCAACTTTTATAAATTCACTGGCACCTACAAGCATGTTCCCTTTACAACGGACACGGCCAGCGTTATCAACTTAACCACGCCTATCATCAGGGGTAATTTCAGGGCGAAGTTCCCGCTTTCTGACATGAACTATATGATGCCGCAGGTGGCCAAGTTTAGTGCCGGTAATGCTGATATCAATATGCGGTTTAAGGCTGATGTGGTAAACCTGCAAATCAATAAACCATTTATTGCCGGTCATATTAACTTTAATAATGCTGATATTAATTATGTACCGTCAGGACTAAATTTCAGAAACTCTTCCGTGGCTATTTCAATAGAAAACGGCAACCTGGCCATTGATAACCTGCGTTTACAAAGCGGACACAGCATTGTAACTATGCAGGGCAAAGCAGAAAACCTGATGAACCTGTATTATGATGCGCCGGAGAAAATTGTGATTAATTGGTACATCAACAGCCCTCAGATACATATTGCTGAGTTTTTAGGATATCTTAATAATCATGCTTCCAGAAAGTCGGCAGGTGGCAGGTCATCAAGAACGGCAAACAGCCGCGACCTGATAGACCAGTTGAGTACGGTACTTAATAAATCACAGGCAGACTTCCATATGCGCGTTGCCAAAGTATACTACAAAAAGTTTGTGGCTACCAACGCCGTTATGGATGTTAACTTATCTGAAGACGGCATAGAGATCAAAGACTTTAATGTAAAACACGCAGGAGGCTCTTTGGCTATACGCGGCCGGATTTTACAGGACAATACATCAAACCGGTTTAATATTACCAGCGTTGTTACCCGGGCCAACATTCAGCAGTTCTTTTACCAGTTTAACAATTTCGGCTTAACAGGCCCTACTTATCAAAACCTTCGTGGTTATTTATCAGCAAAGGCACAGATAAGCGGTACGCTAACATCTGCCGGAGATCTGGTTCCGCGTTCGCTTAATGGTAAAGTGCTTCTGAACCTTACCGATGGCGCATTACTAAACTTTAATCCGCTGAAAACGGTTGGTAAAATTGCGTTCCCATTCCGTGATTTAAATAATATCCAGATACCAAAGCTTGATGCTCAGTTTGACATCAACGGCGAAAAGATCACCATTCATCCTATGCAGATTACGTCAAGCGTAATTAATGCCGATGTGGCTGGTATCTATAGCTTGGGCAGGGGTACGGATATTTCTTTAGATGTACCGCTCAGGAACCCGAAGAAAGACACCTCCATTACAGATAAAGCGGAATTAGAAAAGAAAAGATATAAAGGCATAGTGTTGCACCTTAAAGCTAAGGACGATGGCACCGGCAAAGTAAAAATTGGGCTGAAATAGGTTAGTCCTTTTGTGGGAAGCGTATCTTTACTTTAATGCTTTCAGCTTTATTATTTGCGTTAGGCTGCCACTTAGGCCCATTCTTTATTAAAGCTATTGCGGTAATGTCGGCAACTTCATTCAGGCTTTTAACAATTATGAAATCGCTTAGTGAGCCATCGATATTGACAGTAAACTTAACTTTTACAACCCCGCCTTTTGTTTGAGCAGCAGCATTTGCTTTAAGATAGTTTTTAAACGCTTTCCAGCCATTTACCGGATGGGCGGTTATGATTTGCTGTTTTTGTTCGCCATAGCCAACTACAACTTCATTTAAAGCCATTGATTGGTGATTAAGCACTATGTTTAAGCTATCCCCTCTTACTTTTACCTGTTGTGTTTCATAACCTACATAGCCGGTATTCAACACGTCCTTTTTATTTACCTGTAACGTAAACCTGCCCTGGGCATCGGTAACTGCGTGCTTATCTTTTCCTGCAACGCTGATACTTACGCCTGGTAGCGGTTGTTTATCATCACTGTCTATTACTCGCCCCGTTACCGTAATCAACGAATCTTTTTTAGTAAGTCGTTTGCTATTCACTTCAACACCGGCAAGCTTGCCCTGTAATGCATAATTTGATGACTGGCCGATTACCGTTGCAGCTGCCATACTTACCTCTTGCTTTTTTTGTGGTAAATATCCCGTCACTACAACTTCATTCAGCATTTTGCTGCTATCAGCCTTTGTTCCAATTCTGGCATACGCCTGCTGACCATGTTTTGTGGTAATCAGCACAACACCGTTAGCCGCCCTATAGCCATATAAAGCCGTTGAAGCACTATCCTTTTTAAGGATATTAATAGAAGCAATTTCGTTCGGATTTATTTTATCGATATTATTTGCCGGGATGCCATCCACTATATAAAGCGGATGTTTTGAAGTATCTATGGAGGATATGCCACGAATATTGATGCGATTACCTCCGCGAAGTGCTACCCTGTTTGGCGCTTTGGCTGCTGCAACTAAATTAGTTCTAAAGTCAAGCGCACTACTATCTGTAGCGCTACTTTGTATTGCCGGCGCAACCTCAGCAACAATTGCCGGCTTATTGTAACGTGGCTTTGCCTGTGCTATTACCGGTTGTTTAACTATTGGTATTGGCGAAGGCTTCTTTTCTACTGGAGGCTCTATTATTGAAGGATTTACTACTACCTGATTAACTGGTACAGGCAGTTGACCTTTTTTCTGATTACGTAGCAGCCACCATGCACCCACCATTACAAATACTAACACAGAAGCAGCAACAGATATCAGCGGCCATAAACGCACAATTTTTCTCTGTTGCTGCTGCACCCTGTTACTTAAACGCTGATGCAGGTTGGCAAGATCATTTTCAGGATCAGAATTAAGCTGCTCATAACCTTGCAAGGCATCCATTAAAAAAGGATCATCAAGGGCTTCGCGTTCCAGTTTATGCATGGCGCGGGCATCAAGCTCTCCGTTGAGATACTTCTTAATCTGCGATATGTCGTGCCTTTGCTTACTCACTTTGCTTATCCATGCAAATTTTAAGGTTCCTTTTACCGTTTTGTATAAAGCTTTTTACCTCGTTAAGGGTAAAGCCTGTTTGCTCGGCTACTTCCTTATAACACTTCTCCTGCAAATAAAAAAGGTCGATGCTTTGCCTTTGCGACGCCACTAACTTTTCCATGCAATGATGCAGCCGTTTCAAATGCTCTTCCTTGTTTCCATCTTCAGGATGCAAAACGAAGGCCGATTCCATAACATCATCAATATTAATTGCCTGGTGCTTGCCAGCAGAACGCAATTGCATTAGGCAGTAATTACGGCTAAGCACATACAACCAACTGTGAAATTGCTTTACCTCATGCTGCCTGGCTTTGATAATCAGTTCCTCAAAGATCTGCATTACGGCATCTTTACTTTGCTCCTCATCATGCAGGTATTTCAGGCACACGCCATATACCAACGCCATGTACCTTTCAAACAAACGGCCGAGAATATCAATATCACCGCCATCACGATAGCTTTTCAATAAGCTTTCGTCATCGGTATCATCAATATTGTGTTTCCGTTTAAGCCAGTTCATTCGGTGCAGTAAAATAGTGGTTTTGTACGGCTTACAGAAATTGATGGGAAACAAAAAAAGCCTGTCGGTATCAACCAACAGGCTTTGCTATTCAGATTTTAAATCTTATCAGATCAGTAAACGTACCGGCTCTTCAAGCAATGATTTAAGTGTACCTAAGAAAGCGGCTGCAGAAGCGCCGTCAACCACGCGGTGGTCACTGCTTAAGGTTACTTTCATTACGTTACCTGGTACTACAGCACCGTTTTTAACAACAGGCACTTGTTGTATACCGCTAACCGCAAGGATACATGCATTAGGTGTATTAATGATGGCAGTAAACTCGTCAACACCAAACATACCTAAGTTAGAAATAGTGAAGGTTGAGCCTTCCATTTCGTTTGGCTGTAGCTTTTTAGCTTTTGCTTTTCCGGCAAAGTCTTTCACTTCAACAGACAGGTGGCTTAAAGTTTTGCTATCGGCATATTTAATAACCGGTACAAGCAAACCTTCGTCAACCGCAACAGCTACACCAATGTTTACGTGCTCGTTAACACGGATGGTATCGCCCTGCCATGATGAGTTAACAGCCGGATGTTGTTTTAAGGCAACAGCACAAGCTTTAACAACAAAGTCGTTAAATGATATCTTAACCGGCGCAACTTCATTGATCTTGGTACGTGCAGCAATAGCAGCGTCCATATCAATTTTAACAGTTACATAGAAATGCGGAGCAGTAAACAAGCTTTCTGATAAACGGCGGCCAATTGCTTTACGCATTTGGGTAACCGGTTTCTCAGTATATTTTTCTTCGCCTAATACAGTTGGCAATGAAATAGTTTGTGCTGGTTTTGCATCTTTAGCCGGAGCAGCTTGTTCTGCAGGTGCAGAAGCAGTGGCAGCAGCCGGTTTAGCAGATGGCGTAAAGCCTTCAACATCCTTTTTAACGACACGGCCGCCTTCGGCGCTGCCTTTAACGTCATTAAGGTTAATGCCTTTATCTTTAGCGATTTTGCGTGCCAATGGAGATGCTTTTACGCGGCTATCATCCCCGGTTGAACCGGTTGAATCAGACTCGGTAGCAGCGGCGGTTGCAGGAGCAGTTTCTTGTGTAGCGGTAGGTGCATTTGCGCTGCTACTGCTACTCGATCCTGCTACTGGAGCACTTAATAACGGAGTAATGTCTGTGCCTTCTTTACCAACAATGGCAATAATATCGTTCACTTTAGCGGCTTCACCTTCTTTAACACCAATGTAAAGCAGGGTACCTTCTTCGTAACCTACTACTTCCATTGTTGCTTTGTCGGTTTCAACGTCAGCAAGTGAATCGTCTGATTTTATTTTATCACCTACTTTAAAGTTCCATTTCTGGATAACGCCTTCGGTCATGGTGTCGCTTAACAGCGGCATACGGATAACAGCGGCAGGGATATTTGAGGTGTCAACAGCAGCAGGTGCCGGTGCACTTTCAGTTTTTTGTTCAGGAGCTGCCGAAGGCTGCGGAGCTGGTGCAGCAGCAGTATCAGCTACAGGAGCAGAACCACCTTCTGCGTCAAGCGCAGCTTTGTAGTCTTCGCCTTCATTACCTAAAACGGCAATAACGCTATCAACAGGTGCGGCCTTGCCTTCTTCAATACCTATATATAATAAGGTGCCATCCTGGTACGATTCAAAATCCATGGTGGCTTTGTCTGTTTCCACTTCGGCTAACAGGTCACCTGATTTTACTTTATCGCCAACTTTTTTATGCCATTTTGCAATAACACCTTCGGTCATGGTGTCACTCATTTTAGGCATTTTAACTACTTCGGCCATAGCTTATAGATGAAATTTTTTTGTTTTAAACGTTTTCTCTGATAAATGGATAATCCTGCTGAACATATACATCAGTATAAAGTTCAGAAGCATCTGGCCATGGTGATTCTTCAGCGAATTTAATTGCCTCGTCAACCTGTCCTTTAATTTTAGCTTCGATCTCTTCAAACCATTTCTCGTCGGCATAACCTTCCTTTTCGATGGTTTGCTTAACAATTTCAATCGGATCTTTTGCCTTATAGCTTTCTACCTCTTCTTTAGTACGGTATTTCTGAGGATCAGACATAGAGTGGCCTTTGTAACGGTAAGTGCGCATTTCAAGGAAGGTTGGGCCTTCGCCTGCACGTGCACGGTCAACAGCCTCGTTCATGGCAGTGTGAACCGCAACCGGGTCCATACCATCAACTGCTGATGACGGAATACCATATGGTAAGCCTAATTTATAGATATCAGTTTCAATAGTAGTACGCTCAACAGATGTACCCATTGCATAACCGTTGTTTTCGCAAACGAAAATTACAGGCAGTTTCCAAAGGCTTGCCATGTTAAAGGTTTCGTTTAACGCACCCTGACGTACAGCACCATCGCCCATGTAGGTAACGCATACATTGTCTGTACCGTTATATTTTTCGGCAAATGCAATACCGGCACCCAGCGGGATTTGGCCACCAACGATACCATGACCACCAAAGAAACGGTTTTCTTTGTCGAACATGTGCATTGAACCACCTTTACCTTTAGAGCAGCCAGTTACTTTGCCATACATTTCGGCCATTACTGCATTAGGGTGTGTACCTTTTGCAATAGCATGCGCGTGGTCGCGGTAAGCTGTAATCATGCTGTCCTCATGTCTAAGTACAGACATTGCTCCGGCTAATACAGCTTCCTGGCCAATATACAGGTGACAAAAACCTCTGATTTTTTGCTGTCCGTATACTTGCCCGGTTTTTTCTTCGAACTTACGCATTAACAGCATCGACTCGTACCATTTAAGGTAGGTATCTTTATTTATTTCGATTGAACTCATCTGTTAAACAATCTTTTCTATTTTTTGAGAATGCGCAAATCTAAACATATCACATTAAAAAAGGAAACTGCATCACATTTGTTATAAAGAATAATTACAACCGCATTACAAGACACTTGCAATTAACTATTGTTTGTGGATAATTAATTAAAAATATATTTTCTTTCCGATTTGGTATGTTTTGGGAAAACTATATCTTTGTATTCAACAATAGACATAAGTGTCTGATTTAATAAACGATTTGTTGTTGAAAAAACCAACGAACTACTGATTAAATGAAGAAAATTATCCTGGCTATTGCGTTGTGCCTTAGTATTTTAGCATCGCAGGCGCAAACAAAAAACGTTCCAACTCAGACTGCCGACAAACCATCTGATGAAGAACAGTCATTAGCAAAAGATTACTTTTCACAAGTAATGGGTGTTGCCCTTAATGCTACTTCAAACGTAAAGCTTTTTCAATTTGTGTATGACTGGATTGGTACTCCTTACCATTTCGGCGGCAGCTCTAAAAGAGGCATTGATTGCTCTGGCTTTACAAAAGAGCTTTATACAAAGGTTTTCAACTTAACGATAAAAAGAAATTCACGCGATATATTCAGCATGGTTAGTCCGGTTGCAAAGGACGAACTGAAAGAAGGCGACCTGGTATTTTTTAAAATCCACAGCCGCAGCATATCGCACGTAGGTATTTATTTAGGTGATGGCCGCTTTGCCCACGCCTCAATGAAAGGTGTTGCAGTAAGCAATTTAGACGATCCATATTACAGCCGTTATTTTTATCGCGGCGGTCGCATGCTGGATGTGTTTAAAGAGGAATTGGAAAAAACAGGAGATGTACAATAATTACCAATTATAAACCCTGATTAAACTAAAAAATCCTTTCAGCCGAAAGGATTTTTTTTTGACAATTAATTTCCTGATACTATTTAGCATTATCTGCCGTGTTTCTTACAAGGCTCATGCCCGAGAAAAAGAAGATGATAGCAATAACACCAACAACTACAAGGGTAGTAATTTGCGAGCTGTGCTGAATAATACCGATGCCGGTATAAATTAAACCAACTATGCCTAAAATAGTAAGTATTGCACCGAAAGTACGTTTTAAATTCATGGTAAATGTTTTTAGGTAATTGTATTCAAATGAGTAACTTAACAAAATATATTAATCACTTTTAAAAGCTTATAATGACAACCGGAGCCATATTGTTTTATGTAATTATCATAATTTTAATCATCGCCGTTCTATCAACCGCCGTAACTATTCGCCAGGGTACCATAGGGGTTGTAACCGTCTTCGGCAAATATCGCCGCATAATGTTGCCGGGATTAAACTTTAAAATCCCTTTTATAGAACAGCTTTATACGCGTATTTCTATCCAGAACAGGTCTGTTGAGCTTGAATTTCAGGCAGTGACCATAGACCAGGCCAATGTTTATTTCAAAGCCATGTTACTGTACTCGGTACTGGATCAGAGCGAAGAAACTATAAAGAACGTAGCTTTTAAGTTTGTTGACGACCGTAACCTGATGCAGGCGCTGGTGCGTACTATTGAGGGCTCTATCCGCGCGTTTGTGGCCACCAAAAGACAGTCGGACGTGTTGATTTTACGTAAGGATATAGTTGAGCACGTAAAAGAACAAATTGACCAGATATTAGAAGGATGGGGTTACCACCTGCAAGACCTGCAGCTGAATGATATTACTTTTGACGAAGTGATTATGAAATCGATGAGCCAGGTAGTAGCATCAAGCAACCTGAAAGCAGCTGCCGAAAACGAAGGCCAGGCTTTATTGATCACTAAAACCAAAGCTGCCGAAGCTGAAGGTAACGCGATTAAAATTGCTGCCGAAGCTGAGCGCCAGGCATCGCAGTTACGCGGACAAGGTGTAGCCTTATTCCGCGAAGAGGTTGCAAAGGGTATGACTGTTGCTGCCAAAGAAATGCAGCATGCCAACATGGATACCTCGGTTATCCTATTTACGATGTGGACAGAGGCCATCAAACACTTTTCTGAAAACTCGAAAGGCAACGTTATTTTCTTAGACGGATCATCAGAAGCAATGGAACGCACCATGAAAGAAATGATGGCGTTAAACCATTTACATATGCCGAAGTCTGATGGTAAATAAGCCATTAAACTATTGACATTTAATACGCCTGATTAATTTATGAGTCCAAAAGTTGTGCGGGGGATTTGTGCGATCGCCTTTTGTTTCATCGGCATGTGCGCCGTTAATGCACAGGCATACCACCAACTTCATACAAGTGATTTCCAGGCTAAACCCAGAGCAGGCAATGAGATAGCTTATACCAATTGTACGGTCGACTTCAGCTATCAGCCGGTTTACAACAGGGGTAATTACCAGCTTACTTTTAATGTTAACCTGCGCATGAACAAAGATCAATCGTGGCTAGACCGTTCGCGCATCATATCTGAAGCTATGCTGGCCGATGTTTTACAACATGAACAAGGGCATTATAACCTGGCTTACATGATGCAGCAGGAAATGATAAGCGTATTTAACCGCACACGTTTCGGCAGCAATTATGAACAGCAGGTACATAATATATTTGCTGCTATAAAGAAGAAATATACCCAGCTGAATTTGGACTATGATGAGGATACTGCCCACATGCAGGACCGTAAGCAGCAAAACAGCTGGAACGCTTACTTTCAACAGCAACTTGGACAAAACAGCCGCATGGCTGCCCTGGAAGAGAGATAGCGAGCCTCATCCCAACCCTCTCCAAATGGAGAGGGAGTTACAAAAGATTTGTCATTGCGAGGAGGTACGACGAAGCAATCTCAAATATACCAACATGTATTATTAGATTGCCACGCTAACGCTCGCAATGACATTTATAATCTTATTCCCTCCCTTGGGAGGGTTGGGAGGGGTGTCCTCGCAAAACAAAAGGATCACTTTCTTCTGCCCCTACCCCTTGGCGGTCCGATAAAAAATCCTTGACGGCGGGGTTCAGCAGGTTTGTTGTTCTCTTCTTTAACTTCTTTTTTTGTTTTTACCTCAACATTATACTCGCGTGCCATTTTATTAACACGGTCTTCAAGGCTTTCAGTAGTCAGTTTTTCGCGAAGGCTATCCACCATTATCGGGAAGGCAAAGGGTGTAGGCCTTTCTATTTGTTTAACAATTACTTTCTGCTGGCTTATGCGCTGCAGGGCAGCCCGTAAACGAAATTCTTCTAACTGGAAAGCCAGCGCCTCATTATATGCCTGCCGTACCAGTAAATTATCAGGTTCATACTCGCTAAATACCTCGAAGAGCAATGAAGTGGAAGCCTGCAAGTGCTTGTTTTTTACCGGCTGACCAGGATAGCCTGTAAACACGAGCCCGCCAATGTGCGCAATATCCCTGAACCTGCGCCTTGCCATTTCGTTAGCGTTAAGGCTATGCTGTATATCGTCTATCAGGTTATTGATCGTGAATAGGTCATTATCCAAAGCTTGCTGCAACAATACTTCATCATCTGTCAGTAACTCAAAGCCATAGTCATTCATGGCAATGGAAAACGTAGCAGGTTTAAGTTTAGATAGCCTGTAAGCAAACAAAGATGCCATACCTTCATGAACCAGCCTGCCCTCGAAAGGATAAAATAACAGGTGGTGCCCATCACGCGACTGGAATGATTCTATCAAGAACTCGCTACTATGCGGTAAATGTGATAATTGCGATTGAAGATTAAACAATGGTTTTAAGGCTATAATTTCTTCATCCGTTTCCAACCCACGGGCAACCTCGTCAAGCTTATCCCGAAATACTGCCGACAATTGCGACGATAGCGGCATACGCCCACCGAGGTAACTCGCGATCAGCCCTTTCTTTGCGTTCGACTTGCGAACGAAAGCCGTCATCTCTTTTACATTCACAAACTCAAGGCTACAGCCGGCAAACCAAAACACATCTCCAGGTTTTAACTTAGATATAAAATATTCTTCTACTGTACCTAATGTACCGCCGTGCAGCAGTTTAACACGCAAACTAACTTCACTGGTTATGGTGCCAATGCTTAACCTGTGCCGCATAGCTACCCGGCGGCTGTTTACCTTATATAATCCATTCTCCACCTCTACTTTTAAAAACTCATCATACTGCGAAAGCGTGCTTCCGCCGGTGGTTATAAAGTCCAGCAATTGCCCAAATTCGCTACGGCGCAGATCAGCAAAAGCATAGGTGCTTTTAACTTCATTAAAAAGCTGGTCGGCCCTAAAGCCTTCTGAAACAGCCAGCGTTACCATATACTGTATCAGTACATCTATAGCTAGCAGAATAGGGTCGCGGCTTTCAAAGTTGCCATTGATCATGGCCTGCTTTAAGGCTGCACCCTCCAATAATTCCATGGAATGTGTAGGGATAAACCAAATACGTGAGGTTGCTCCCGGATGGTGACCGCTTCGCCCGGCACGCTGCATAAAGCGTGCAACACCTTTTGGGCTGCCTACCTGTATAACAGTATCAACCGGGCGAAAATCTACCCCTAAATCCAAACTGGACGTACAGACCACCAGCTTTAAAGCCTGGCTATGCAGTGCCTGCTCTACCCAGTTACGCAACTCGTTGTCCAGCGAACCATGGTGCATGGCAATAATACCTGCGTATTCGGGGTACTTATCTAAAATAGCATGGTACCATATTTCTGACTGTGCCCTTGTATTGGTAAACAGCAACGTGGTAGTGCTTTTAGCTACAATGCCCATCACTTCAGGCAGCAAAGCCAAACCAATGTGGCCCGTCCAAGAATAGTTTTCGATGCTCTTAGGGATAACAGATTTGATAACGATCTTTTTTCCGAGATTAGCCCTTACCATTTTAATCTGATCCTGCGGAAAACTATTACCAAGCAATACCTCAGCCGCCTGTTCCAGATTTCCGATGGTTGCGCTGATGCCCCACACTCTGAGTTGTGTGGTGCGAGGTGTGAGGTGCGGGTTTCTATTTAGCTGATTAGTTTCAGGCAACTGATTACCGGCAACTGAGAGGTTCTTCAACCTCGATAATCCCAACTCCACCTGTACACCGCGTTTGGTTCCCAGCAGTTCGTGCCATTCATCAATTACGACCACTTCCAGGTGCTGAAACATCTTGGGATAATCTTTCTGCGCCAGCATTAAGTGTAAACTTTCGGGCGTGGTTAACAAAACCTCCGGAAGCTTTTTCTTTAATGCCTGTTTTTCGGCAAGCGGAGTATCCCCTGTCCGGGTAGCAATGCGCCATGGAATGTCCAGATCATCGCACACCTCCTGCATGGCTTTACGTATATCATTGGTAAGTGCGCGGAGGGGTGTAATCCATAGCATTAGTAGACCGTTGTTTTCCCGGCGCTGGTAGCTATCCGGATAACGGTTGATATAAGCTGCAAGAAAGGGAAGAAATAAGGCAAATGTTTTACCGCTGCCTGTTGGCGCATTTAGCAAACCAGAACAACCAGACAGGTAAGCATCTTCCATTTCTAATTGAAACGGAAACTGTTTCCAGTCTTTATGCTTAAACCATTCGCGTATAATTTGCTGTCCCTGCGTCATGTCAATTACTAATACATTAACGGTATGATACTTGTTTACAACATCCTATGTTTAAGAGATCTTTTATTGCCTTAGCTGCAATGGCAACCATGGCCAGTTGCCATCACGAAAATAAGAAATACCTGCATGCAGATACTTCAAACGTAAGTAAAGACACGCTTATAGGCGCTAACCAGCTTATTGTGCCGGGTAAAAGTATCGGTAAAACTTATATTAACGAAAATGTGGATTCTGTAATGGATCAGTTAGGCAAGCCGCAGCAATCAGACGCTGCAATGGGAGCTGCTATGAACACCTGGATGCACAAAACCGATACGGCCACTTACCAAACAGATATTTATTCGCATCGTAATTTTGGGGGCAAAGATGAAAGTACCAGCCGCGTAAAAATCATCCGCGTAACATCGCCCTGGTTTAAAACCGTAGAACGTATACATAATGGTTCTTTATTAGACAGTATCACCAAATACTACCAAGCCAGGTATACCGCCAACTATGCTAATGGTACTGATACACTACAGATCTATGATGATATACCGCAAGGTATTGCCTTTGAGGTTAAACAGAATAAGTGCGCCGCTATATTGGTACATATCCCAAAGGATAGTTCGGCAAGCTACATATCCATGCATCCGAAAATGCAGTTTAACAGGCCTAAATAAAAAGGGGCGCAAATTTGCGCCCCTTTTTATTTTATAAATCGTTTATAGATTACTTCGCCTGGCTGTTCTTTTCAGGCATCAATATCAATTTAACCAGATTTTTACCGCTTAAATATTTGTTAGCGGCTTCTTTTGTACTTTGCACTGTTACCTGGTCAAGGTCTTTTACATGATTAAGGATGCGGTCGGGATTAGCTTGTATTTCAGAGCTGCCGGTTAAATACGAAGCCCAGAAGCTATTTTCCTTTAGCTGCAATTCTGAAGATCGTTTCTCTTCGGCAACAAATTTTTGAATATCCACTGCCTCTGCACCATTTTGCTTCACTTTACCAATTTCTTCCATAGTGGCTGCGATCAGCTTATCTACGTTAGAAGGGGCACAGCTAAAGCTGATGGTAATATTGTAACGGCCAACCGGAATCTTACTGTAAGACGCACGAATCTGAGGTGAGTAAACTCCACCTTCTTTTTCGCGCAAACGCTCAATCAATTTAATGTTGATTACTTCTTCCAATGCATCTAACTGCACATTATTGGCTTCGCTGTAATCATAATCGCCTGTAAATACCAGGTCAACCACGCTTTTATCGCCAATGCCTTTGTATACAGTTTTAGTGATCTGGCCTTCAGGGGTACGTATACCTAAATCCTTATAAGTTTCATTGCTATTGGTTGCCGGTAAGCTGCCTAAGTATTTTTCAAGCAAAGGCTTGATCTTATCTGCATCAAACGCTCCTACAAAAGTGAAGGTAAATCCACTGGCATCAGCAAAGCGGTCTTTATAAAATGAATACGCTTTATCAAGGCTGGCTTTATCTAACTGCGCTGCAGTGGTTGTCATGCGGCGGAAACTATGATTACTCAACGTAGCGGTAACCGTATCTGCAAAAACAGCCTGTGGGTCTAAACTACGGTTGGCCAATACAGATTTGGTTTGCGTAATGTTCGACTGCCAGATGTCTGCATCTTTACGCGGCTCTGTAAAGTATAGATAAACCAGTTGCAATGCCGTTTCCAAATCTTTTGGCGATGTGCTGGCAGATATGCCCTGAGTTGTTTCGTTAATGTATGGCGATACATTAACAATTTTACCTGCAAGCATTTTGCCCAACTGTATCTGGTTAAAATCAGCAATACCGCTACTACCAATAATACCATCAGCCATGTTAGCCGATACAAAATCAGCATCGCTTGACAGTGATGTACCACCCTTGGCATAAGCACGGATCAATATCTGATCATTCTTGAAATCGGTTGGTTTTAGAATAACTTTTACACCGTTTGATAGTGTAAGGTTAGTAACACCTATGGCTGCATCTTTTTGCTCTGCTGTTACCTTACCCGGTGCAGGTTCTTTGGCAAGCAATGGTTTATTGCTTACATTATCTACATAAGCAGTAACACCTTTACCTGCCGAACTGATCCAGCTTAATAAAGTCGCCTCGCTTGGCAGGTTCGCTTTCTCTTTTTCAGGAGCAAGAATAATTACATCGCGGTTTTGGTCGCTGATAAACTTTGAAGCCAGAGCATTGATATCACTCAGCTTAATTTTATCAAGGTTATCCTTATAGAAATTATACTCCCATTCGATACCCGGGATGGGCTCACCCTGCAAGAAGTTACGCTGGTACTCGCCCACAAATGATGATGAACGTGTTTTATCACGTTCTTTATAGGCATTTTCCATAGCAGTAAGCGTGCTTTGTTTAGCGCGGGCAAACTCGCTTTCAGTAAAGCCGAATTTATCGGCACGCTCGGTCTCGGCCAAAACAGCATCGATAGCTAATTTCAGTTGCGGAGCAGATTTTGCAACAGCTACTTCTGTCAGCGCATCCTGATGACCTAAGAAGCCACTATAACTTACCTGTCCGAACAAGAACGGCGGATCGGCTTTCTGCGTTAATTCTGCTAAACGGTTATTCAGCATCTGGTTAAACAGTTGCGTTTTAACGTCGCGCAGGTAACCAACGGTTGAGTGGTCATCATCTGCCGGGTGCTTGATAAAGATTTGAGCCATTGTATATGGAAACTCTTTATCTGTAGCAATTTTCACTTTTGTACCAGCGGCATAAGGAACCGAATATTTAGTACGAGGGCGTTCTTTAGCAGGATTTTTTAAAGCGGAAAAGTTATCCTTAATTAACTGCTCTACCTTTTTCGGATCAAAATCGCCTACTGCAACTACAGCCTGCAGATCAGGGCGGTACCAATCATGGTAAAAACTTTTTATCGTTTCTGGCTTAAAGTTTTTTAAGATGTCGATTTTACCGATAGGCAGGCGCTGTGCATAACGCGAATTGTTAAGCACAACAGGCATCCATTGCTGTTGTAAACGCTGTTGTGCATTTTTACCGCGCAGGCGTTCTTCTTCAAGTACTACACCACGCTCACTGTTGATCTGGTCGGTATCAAAGCTTACATAACCAGCCCAATTAGCTAAAATAGAGAATCCCTTTTCAAATATTTTGGTGCTGTCAGTTGGTAAAGGCAACTGATATACAGTTTCATCAAATGAGGTATAGGCATTTAAATCGGCGCCGAATTTCACACCTGATTTTTGCAGATAATTTACCAGTTCGTTTTTAGGAAAATCGCGGGTACCGTTAAATGCCATGTGCTCGGTAAAGTGTGCAAGGCCTTGCTGGTCATCAGTCTCCAATACAGAACCGGCTTTATTTACCAAATAAAGTTCAGCCCGATTTTTTGGCTCAGCATTTTTGCGGATGTAATAAGTTAACCCGTTAGGCAGTTTCCCGATAATAACATTGGGATCAACCGGGATAACTTCTCCTTTGATTTGCTGAGCGGCAGGTACGGGTTTACTTTTAGGCGAGACAGGCGCTTTACGTACCTGGCCAAAAGAAGTATTAACCGCAACAAATAATGCTACGGCAATAGCTAACTGTTTTTTATTGATTTGCATAATTAATTAAGGCACCTAATTGATAAGGTCGACCAAAATTATAACTAAATCAATAACTTCCGTATTATTTATACCTTAATAATTATTTTTTTACGATAGAACGGATACATAATAATCCAGCATAACAGTACATACATCAGTGAAAATGCAAGTGATGCATTAGGCGCAGAGAAATGCGGCTCAAATACAGTGCTGTTTATATAACTTAATAAGCCGATATGATTGCCTTTGTAAGGTATTTTAATATAGTTAATAAGCTCGCCTACAAAATCTGCAAGTATATAAGCCCCGATAGAGTTCATACCAAAAACCACAAAAGGCCATACCCATTTTTTATTACCCTGCACATCAATAAACCAGTAAGATAATGTTAACCCTAAAGTTGATATACCACCTGCATAAAGTACAAATGAGCTTGTCCAGAGTTGTTTATTGATCGGGAAAAACAAGTTCCAGATCAGGCCAAGGATAATGGCAATTACACCATAAAAAAACAACCATGATGTTTTTACGCCGCTGTCAACATCCGTCCTTTTTATCCAGCGGCCAACACTGATACCAAATAAACAGCTTCCGATGGATGGGATGACACCCAATAAGCCTTCCGGGTCCCAGGTTTTAGAATGACGCCAAAGGTGGTTGGTTCCGAAAACAAGCCTGTCTAACCATGCCCCTAAATTGGTTTCCTTTTCAAGATTAGCCGGGTGACCGTCGGGAACCGGGACAAAGGTCATGAGCAACCAGTAGCCAATTAATGCAATCGCAAATATCCAGTTACGTGTTTTCTCGGTAGTTTTAAGATATAGTATGGTACAAATAAAATATACCACTGCAATACGCTGTAATACACCAGGAATACGCAGCGTTGCAAAGCTGTGATTATAGAAAAACCCGATTGCCCAGCTGATCAGTATCAGCGTAACCATCCTGCGAAATGCATTCAGAATGATCTTTCCATGGTTACTTTCATGCTTTTTAGCCTGTAGGGCATAAACAATGGCTACGCCAACCATAAATAAAAACGACGGGAAAATAAGGTCGGTTGGTGTACAACCGTTCCAGTCGGCGTGTTCTAATGGTGCATAAGCATGCTCGTTGCCCGGGTCATTAACCAGGATCATGGCAGCTATTGTAAATCCACGAAAAAAATCAAGCGAAAGCAGGCGGGGCTTTTTAGGGGTAAGTTCTGCGGTCATTATGCGTTTAACTGGTTTTGCCTAACGGCGATATATTAATTTGTAATGTAGCTATATTGTTAAAGCTTTGCAAGCCGAATGGCTGTACTTTTCGGTTTCCAATAAAAATAATACATTACGAAAAAGCCCGGAAGGCTTACCATCCGGGCTTTGTTGATATTTTAGAATTTGTAACGTACAAATGCTTCCATTGCTTCGTACTCGGCAAGGCCAAGTTCGTCATAACGATTGGCGGTATCACGGTTACGGTCTTCGGCCCTAACCCAAAACTCGCGTGCATCATCGCCAGGGAATACCGGCCTGTCTTTTTGCGACTGGTGTTTGAAGATGGCGTTACGTTTACGGATAACTTCCTGCGGTGAAAGCGGAACGGCCATTTCAATTTCGTAAATATCAAACTCGTGCCATGCGCCACGGTATAACCACATCCAGCAATCTTTAACCCATTCTTCGGTTTTTGCAAGCCGTTGTAAAGCTTCTAACACAATGTGGAAACATACAACGTGCGTACCATGCGGATCAGCAAAATCACCGGCAACAAACACCTGGTGTGGCTTTACTTTTTGCAATAAGTCAATTGTAAGCTGAACATCCTCCTCGCCTACTGCGTTCTTTTTGGTTTTACCGGTTTCGTAAAAAGGCAAGGCCATAAAATGAATGTTCTCGTCTTTCAACCCGGCATAACGTGCACCTGCAATAGCTTCGGTTTTACGGATGAAGCCTTTCACATTCCTGATCTCCTGCGTATCGATTTGGTTAGGCTGTTTTGAAGCCAGGAAACTGCGCATGCCATCATAAATAGCTTTCAGGCTTTTACTGTCGCCACCGCGGCTATCCTCAAAATCTATGGCAAACTCCATGTAGCGCAATACATCATCGTCCCATACTGCTGTATTGCCCGAAGTTTGATAAGCTACATGCACATCATGCCCCTGATCAACAAGGCGGATAAAAGTACCACCCATTGAAATTACGTCATCGTCAGGGTGTGGCGAGAATATAATAGAACGTTTTTTAGCAGGATTCGCTCTTTCAGGGCGTTGCGAATCATCAGCGTTTGGTTTACCTCCCGGCCAGCCGGTAATGGTATGCTGTATCTGGTTAAAGATATCAATGTTAAGGTTGTAAACCGGGCCTTGCTCTGTAGCCAGTTGCGCCATACCGTTGTTGTTGTAATCATCATCGGTAAGTTTAAGCACCGGTTTTTTAAGCGTGGTAGCCAGCCAGATGATCGCCTTTTTCTTCAGCTCGTTTGTCCAGATACAATCTTTTACTAACCAAGGTGTATCAATACGGGTAAGCATAGAGGCTGCGCCTTCGTCAAGCACAAACTCTACATTTTCTGACAATTGAAGATATGTTGCCGGAACATCGCTTGAAATTTCGCCCTCTACTGCCTTTTTAATGATGGATGCCTTTTTCTGGTTCCAGGCCATCAATATAATTTCACGCGCTTTGAAAATGGTACCGATACCCATAGTTATGGCTTTGGTAGGCACGTTAGCTTTACCACCAAAATCACGGGCAGCATCGCTGCGGGTAAGGTCGTCAAGGGTAACCAGGCGGGTACCAGAGTTTGGTGCGGAACCCGGCTCGTTAAACCCGATGTGACCGGTACGGCCAATACCTAATATTTGCAGGTCCAGGCCGCCAAGTGCTTCAATTTTCTTTTCATAATCAAGGCAAAACGCAGCTACATCTTCCGCGGCTAAAGTTCCGTCTGGAATATGCACCTTACTTTTATCAATGTCGATATGATCGAACAGGTTTTCGTTCATAAAAGTAACATAGCTTTGTACGGCATCAGGCTTCATCGGATAATATTCGTCCAGGTTGAAGGTGATCACATTTTTAAAGCTAAGGCCTTCTTCTTTATGCAACCTTACCAACTCGGCATAAACGCCAATCGGGGTTACGCCGGTTGCCAAACCCAACACCGCAGGCTCATTTTTTTCCTGGCGGGATTTAATAAGATCGGCAATGCGTTTAGCCACCTGTTTTGAGGCTGTCTGCTGATCCGGATAAATGGTTACCGGCAATTTTTCGTACCGTGTTTCTTCAAGAAGATTTAAACGTGCCATATATTATTATTTTACTAAAAAGCCCCGTTACTGAACGGAGCTTAAACTTTTTTCCTGATTAAAATTTTCCATTACCAAAACCGCCGCGCCAATTAATTCGGCATCGAACCCAAGTTCTGATATTTTCAATACGACGTTGCTTACCAAACGCGGTATACAATATTTGGTCATGGCTTGCTGTATCGGCGCTTCCAGTATCTTACCAACCTTTGCACCACGCCCACTTAAAATGATACTCTGCGGGTTCATGATATGGGCCAGTATTGCCAATGCCTTACCAATTTTGTATCCGGCTTCGGCCAGCAGGTCAATGGCAAAATGATCGCCGTTGTTAGCCGCATCCATAATGGCTTCGCCAGGCAATTTTGAATTGTCTTCGGCTATGTGTTTAAGGCTGGAAATTTTACCCTCCTTTATACCTGCCATTGCTTTTTTAGCAACCGTAAGCATCGAAGCTTCAGCCTCGAGGCAACCTTGTTTTCCGCAACTGCACAAAGCACCATCTTCTGAAAGCGGGATATGGCTAAGTTCACCTGCAAAACCATCATTACCACGATATAATTTGCCGTGTACTATCATGCCCAGGCCTATACCCCAACCCAGGTTAATCACCATTGCTTCTTTTTGAGATTTGGCAGCGCCAAACCTTTGTTCAGCCAGTGCAATCAGACTCGAGTCGTTATCAATATATACAGGCAGATCAACCGCACGGCCAATATAGGTGCGCAAATCTTCGCCGCCCGAGTTAAGGTGCGTATAATTAATGCCCTGTTTGGTATTAATGAAACCCGGCATACCTATACCCACTCCGGCGATATGATCTTTAGAGATACCAGTCTCTACAATGTAATTATTTATATAGTTAATAAGCTTGCTTAGCGCCTCGTCATTATCCTGCAAGCTTAACTCAACTTCTTTAACTTTATGAACCGGTTTATTTTGTAGATCAAGCAGTGCAATGCGAAATGACAGCTGATCCATTGCAATCGCCAAAATGTAAACGGCATTAGCTTTAATGCTATACATTAATGGCCTACGCCCACCGCTCGATTGCGCATAGCCCTGCTCTGTAACCATGCCATCGGCTATCAGATCATTAATGGCCTTAGCCACCATAGGTATGCTTTTTTTAAGCTGTTCGCTTACTTCTGCACACGAAAGCTCATGATTAAAATAGAATTGCTTTAAGACACTGTCTTTCAAATCTGCTTGCTTATCTACCTTTGTCTTAAATTCCATTTTATACAAACTTACTAATTGCGTTTAATAACTAAAAAATACTTTTTAAAATATTTTAAAAAGTAATGCACACGTATAATGTATCACAAATCATAACTTTAAGCTGTATGATTCATAACATTAAAAGGTTGCATCACATTGCCGAAAAAAATGAACGGCTAATAATTGGTTTAATGTCAGGCACATCTTTAGACGGACTTGACATTGCCTTGTGTAGCTTTAAATATAGTGGTTTTAACACAAAGTTTAAACTTAAAAAATTTAAAACCTTTGTTTATACCTCTGATCTTAAAAAAGATGTGCTGGAAATCTTTGCTAAAAAACAGGTTGACCTGCAAAAACTGACTCTGTTAAATGCAAAAATTGGCGATTTACATGCGCAAATGATCCTTGAAACTTTAACCGAGTGGGAGGTTGAGCCAAAGGATGTTGACCTAATAGCCAGCCACGGGCAAACCATTTACCATGCGCCTAAAAGATTGCACGGACTGCCCGATTACCTCAATGCCACTTTACAGATAGGTGATGGCGACCATATAGCGGTTAAGACGGGAATTATTACCATCAGTGATTTCAGGCAAAAACATATTGCAGCCGGAGGCGAGGGTGCTCCGCTTGCCTTGTATGGTGATGTAATTTTAGGCAGCAAAGCCGGAGAAAATCGCTTATTGTTAAACATTGGCGGCATTGCCAATATTACTTACTTACCGGGTCAAAGGGATGAGATCTTATGCACTGACATTGGCCCAGGAAATACAATAATTGATGCCGCATGCCGCAAGTATTTTAACGTTCCGTTTGACGAGGATGCTAAAATCGCCTTTAGCGGAACCATAAACGAGCAATTGCTGAACGAATTATCAAGGCATCCTTTTTTTGAAGAACAGTCGCCGAAAACAACTGGCCCTGAACTTTTCAATTTAGACTACGTGTTAAAGGCTCAACAACTAAGCAATACAACAGACATTGCATTAAATGATCTTGTTGCAACGCTAAGCATGTTTACAGCCCGGGTTATTATCAATACAGTAAAAGATTTAAAAGTTGATGCGCTTTTTGTAAGCGGTGGCGGGGCAAGAAATCCATTTATTATTAATCAACTTAAAAGCAGTCTGCCCGGAATTACTATTAATGATACCAACGCATTAGGCATAGATCCTGACGCTAAGGAAGCGATTTTATTTGCGTTGTTAGCTAATGAAGCCGTAGCCGGCGAACCGATTAAAATAGGCAATAACCCCGCAGTTTTGATGGGGAAGTTTAGTTTTCCGGTGTAACCCCTCCTAAATCCTCACCGGTCCAATGGACTCCTTTGGAGTAGGGAGGACTTAAAAGCCCCTCTCTTTCGGAGAGGGGTTGGGGTGAGGCTTGGGTTCTCTTTTACAACTTCACAGCCGTACCGTATTTATCGCTGAACTTTTTATAAAGCATTTTATGCTTATTGTTCAGGTCTATGTTACGGCCTTTAATGTATTCGTTGGTGACATCAAGGGTAAGCATGTCCAGCGCATCGCCTGTTGAAACAAACAGATTGGCATCTTTACCTACTTCAAGCGTACCTGTAGTGTTATCGATACCTAAAATTTTGGCGTTGTTAAGCGTGATCATTGATAAAGCCTGTTCTTTGGTTAAACCGTAGCCTACAGCCTGGCCAGCCTCGAAAGGCAGGTTACGCTGGCGCCAGAAACCAATGCCTGTTAAACCATAAAGCACACCTGCATCCTGTAAAATATGCGGCAGTTTATAAGGCAGGTAAACATCGTCTTCATCCTTATCAGGCAAAGCTTGTGTTTCTTTCAAAATCACCGGAACATTATTTTGCTTTAACAGGTCTAAAACTAAGTATGATTCTTTACCACCTACAATTACTTCCTGCAAATTGAACTTTTTGGCAAATGATACGGCCTGTGCAATTTCTTTTGCGCCATCGGCATTAACAAAAAGCTTTTTAGTCCCGTTAAACAAACCAGCCATTGCTGCAAAACGCACATTGTTTACGCCGTGCTTGTTTTCGGCAGCATAAGCCTGCGCTTGTGCAAACAGGCTGTTAATAGCATCCATTTGTTTTTGCGCACGGTCGGCAGGCGACTCTTGGCTTTGGCCTGCTGCACCAAAACCACGACGGCCTCTTGGGGCACGAGCCACCGGCCATGTTAAATGGATACCGATATCTTTTTTATAGGCTGCATCTTCCCAGTTCCAGCCGTCGAGCATCATTACTGATGACTGGCCCGAAATAGTTCCGCCTTCCGGAGTTGGCTGCGCCAACAAAATACCGTTTGAACGCACGGTAGGTATCACCTTTGAATCGGTATTAAAAGCAATAAGCGAGCGCACATGCGGGTTTAAGTCGCCGGTTTCGGTATCATCTACCGTACCACGTGCGCCTTCTTCAATCTCCACCAAACCTAAAGTGGTAACAGGACAGATAAAGCCCGGATATACCTGTTTGCCTGCGGCATCAATTACAGTTGCACCAGCCATTGCAGGTGCACTGCCTTCGCCAACGGCCGTAATTTTTCCTTTATCAAAGGCGATATAACCGTTATTAATCACGCGGCCATTGCCAATGTGTATGGTAGCGCCTGTAATTACGACAGGGGCGTTTTGTGGCTTTGCAGGCGACATGGTCTCCTGTCCGAATGCGAGGACCGAACTAAGCAGCAATCCTCCAAAACCTAATAAAATCTTCTTTTTCATGATTGAACTGTGTAAGGATTACTTTTTATTTTGAGTTGACTGCTGAGTTATGCTCTGATCTTGTACCATGCCATTGTAGGCATCGGCAACTACATATGCGCCTTCTTCCACATCATCGCAAGTATATAACTGGCGGCGGCGCGGTGCACCTGTACGTTGTGTAGCAGCGCCTGCATTTTTAGTTTGCAGCATCTTCTGAATAATACGACCTTCTTCAGCAGCCATTTCTTTGCGGCGTTGCGCATCTTTATCGTAATCCCAATAAGGCACACCATCAACATAAGTTTTTTCTGCAACGGCGTATATAGAAAGCGGATCGGCAGACCATAGCACCAGGTCGGCATCCTTACCAACTTTAATACTGCCTACACGGTTATCAATATGCAGCATTTTAGCGGGGTTAAGCGTAACCAGTTTTAAAGCTTCCTCTTCGCTCATTTTACCATAGGTTACCGATTTACCAGCTTCTTGGTTAAGGCGACGTGCCATTTCAGCATCGTCAGAATTGATAGCCACATTTAAGCCCACCGACTGCATAATATTGGCGTTGTAAGGAATAGCATCCTGAACTTCCATTTTGTATGCCCACCAGTCAGAGAAAGTAGAGGCAGCTATACCACGTGCTTTCATTTTGTCGGCCACTTTATAACCTTCCAGAATGTGTGTGAAGGTATTGATCTTAAAGTTCATGGAATCGGCCACATGCATTAGCATGTTGATCTCTGATTGTACATAAGAGTGACAGGTGATGTGACGTGTATCGTCCAGAATTTCGGCTAAAGCTTCTAATTCAAGATCGCGGCGAACATTGTTGCCTTTTACAGCACGTGCGGCTTTGTATTCTTTGGCACGGGTAAAGGCATCGATATAAACCTGCTCAACCCCCATACGTGTTTGCGGAAAGCGTTGGTTAGGATTACCGAATTGCTGCGGTGAGTTACTTTGCTTTACGTTTTCGCCCAATGCAAATTTGATGAATTGTGGAGCGTTCTCATATTTCATTTGCTCTGGCGTAACGCCCCAACGGTGCTTGATAATGTATGTTTGTCCGCCGATAGGGTTTGCAGAACCATGTAAAATGTGAGAGATTGTTACCCCACCTGCCAACTGGCGGTAAAGGTTTACGTCGGTTGCATCTAAAACATCACCGATACGTACTTCTGAAGTTACTGCCTGTGTGCCCTCATTAATACCACCTGTGGCGGCAATGTGTGAGTGCTCGTCAATAATGCCCGGAGCCAGGTGCTTGCCTGTAGCATCAATAACTTTGGCGTTACCGGCAGCCAGGTTTTTACCAACTGCTTTGATCTTACCATTTTCAACCAATACGTCAGCATTTTTCAGGATCCCTTCCTTTTCGTTGGTCCAAACGGTAGCATTTTTAAATAATACGTTTTCGGCTTTAGGCACTTCGGTATAGCCAAAAGCAGCAAAAGGATAAACCACTGCTCCTACCGGGCCTGTTGCTGGTTGGCGTGGCTGCCCCTGTCCGTTACGCGCGAAACCGCCACCGTTACCTGCAGGTGCAGGACCTGTATAAGCAGCCGTCCATTTAAATACAGAACCATCTGGCGCAGTACCTGTGCCGCTTAATGTAACAGGCGACATGGAAGATATGTAACCGCTTAAGCGGATAACACCAGCAGGCTGCTGACGAGAGTTGAAATAGATATTTACCAGGTCGCCGGTGCGGGTAATGGTACCATTGATACGTGTGCTGTCTGTAGCAGAATTGCCGATAGCAACATTGTATGTACCAGGTGTACCGCTGATAGCCAAGCTGCCGTTTGAAATAATATCGCTGTTGAAGCTATAAGTACCACGCAGGTCGGCAACGTCCATCTTATTGGCAACATAGGGGCGGCCTTCTACCCAGCTTTCGTAAATGATGTTGTCTGCTTTGAAAAGATTATCAGACGTGATGATAAAGTTTGCCAGCTTGCCTTTGGTAAGTGTACCTACCTTATCAGCAACACCTAATAATTCGGCAGGAGTTTGGGTTAAGGCAGTAAGCGCCTGCTTTTCTGTTAAGCCATTAGTAATTGCGGTACGCAGGTTTGTCCAGAAATCGCGGCTGTTAGTTAAGCCGTATGAAGTAATGGCAAACTTCACCCCTGCTTTTTCCAAAGCGGCCGGGTTTGTCGGCGCAAGCTCCCAGTCTTTCAACTGTTCATAGCTAACATTACGCGCTTCAATGGGATCTTCTACATCATAAGCGGCAGGAAATGTAAGCGGAATGATAAAGCTGCTACCGGTTGCTTTAATAGCTGTAATATTTTGATATTCTTTACCATCAGATTTGATGATGTATTGCTTACCAAATTCTTTCGCAATCCTGTCGGCGCGTAAAACACTTTGCATATCGCTTACCTCAAAAATCTGCGGCAATGCCTGTGTGCGGTTAAATTCATTTAAAGAGATGTTGTATTCCTCTTTTTGATTTTTGTACCAGGCAGCGTCAAGATAAGTCTGACGGATCAATGCGATAGTCCCCATTAAAGATGATGGGTAGTTGGTAGCAGCAGTACCTTTGCTGAAAGAGTAGTTAGCCGCCGCCTGATCATTGATCATGACCAGGTTATCACGCTCATCACCTAATGACACCACGGCAGAAGTGCCACGGGCAATACCATCCCTCACTAATGATTGTACCGCCGTAAAGCCATTACGCTTGTAATCTTCGGCAGCGGTAGCATTAACATGGAAAATAGTTTTAGCTGTTACATCCGGACGAATGGCTTCGTTCCAACCGAAAGCACCCGGTTTGGTTGACACCGGTACAGATACACGAGCACCACCAAAGCTGAATGCAGCAGTCTGGCGCGGAGCCTCGGGCATACCATAGGTTGTAAATGCATCAATAAGTCCCGGATAAATGTATTTGCCTTTAAGGTCAACTGTAACGTAGCCTTTGGGCACGGCTACTCCCTGGCCTACCGCTTCAATAGTGCGGTCTTTAACCAGCAGGGTAGCATTGGTTAAAGTTTGCTCAGGGCTTACAACAATTGTTGCATTGGTAAAAGCGTATTGCCCCGGCCTTACATCCCACGCGCCATTAACAGGATAAGTTTCCTGTGCACGCGTAATCTGTACGACCAATAAGGCAAAACAAAAAAGTAAAAGTTTTTTCATCCTGCGTTTAATTAAGTTTAAATCGTTCTAATTTATTTAACATTTAGCTTAAAATTTCATAATCAGTACTTCATCATACATTTGTTACATCGTTTTATTTAATCCGGCCGAAAACCGATATACTTGTAAATCATAAAACACATACAAATGAACGCATATAGCATTTTCAGATACCTGCACTCGGGTTTACGTTTCGTTGTCATCATACTATTGGTATTAGCCATTGTACAGGCTTTTGCAGGCTGGCTGGGCAATAAGCAATACGGCGAGGGTAACCGCAAGCTTAACCTGTTTGCCATGATCTCGGCACACACGCAACTGTTAATAGGTATTGTGCTTTATTTCATCAGCCCGCTGGTACAGTTTGGTGCAAACACCATGAAAGATGCTACCACCCGCTACTGGACGGTTGAGCACCTTACCATGATGATCTTTGCTATCGTTTTAATTACGGTGGGCCATGCACGTGCTAAAAGAGCAACCACTCCTGTCTTAAAACACAGGGCTATTGCTATTTTTTATACGCTGGCAGTTATTGTGGTATTAGTGGCCATTGCACAAAGCCACCGCCCAATGTTGGGCATTACGCACTAAAGCAGCCTATAGCAACGAAATTATTTTGCATTTATTTTCATAAAGTATTTGCTTATTCAAATAACTTTTTAATATTTGCTAACCAACATGATCAATATCAGCTTCATATCTAAAAATTGGTGGCAAGGTAGTAATACCAATGCCGGAAGCGACTATTGATTGGACTTTACTAAACAATTGTAAACCTCATACAGACCCGGCAACAACCTTTGCCGGGTTTTTTATTTTAAGATTATCTGATAACAACACAAAAATGAAAAAGCACACCATCCGAACGACCTTTAAAAAGCTACTGGCTGATACTACCACGCCCGTGAGCATCTTTTTAAGATTGCGCGATGTTTTCCCAAATTCGCTGCTGCTCGAAAGCTCAGACTACCATAGCCGCGAAAACAGCATGAGCTATGTTTGCTGCGAACCCATAGCCGGGCTAACCCTCACCAACGGCGAACTGAAAAAGTTTTATCCTGACGGTACGCAACAAAATGCTGCTGCCGGAGAGTTTGAACTGGTGAACGAAATTGATGGCTTTTTAGCTGATTTTGAGGTTGACCAGGTTCCATTAAAAATTATATCAAATGGCTTGTTCGGCTACTTTACCCATGAAGCGGTTGAACACTACGAAACTATAAAACTTAAGAAGGTTGAAAACGATTTGCGCCGCATACCTGAAATGCAGTACCACATTTACAGGTACATCATTGCGATAGATCATTTTAAAAATGAACTGTATATCTTCCAAAACCTGCCCGAAGGTACAGACCCTAATGGCGGACTGGAAAAGATCGAATACCTGATCAAGAACAAGAATTTCCCAGAGTATCACTTCCAGACTAAAGAGGCAGAGCAATCAAACCTGACAGACGAGGGTTTTATGCAACTGGTTGAAAAAGTAAAGCAGCATATTTTCCGTGGCGATGTATTTCAGATCGTTCCATCTCGTGCGTTTTCACGTGAGTTTTTAGGCGACGAGTTTAACGTTTACCGCGCCTTGCGCTCTGTAAACCCATCGCCTTACCTATTTTATTTTGATTATGGCAACTTCCGCATCTTTGGTTCATCGCCAGAGGCACAGATCACCATCAAAAACCGCGTTGCCAGCATCTATCCTATTGCAGGCACATTTAAGCGTACCGGTGATGATGAAAAAGATGCAGCCATTGCCCGTGAACTGGAAAACGACCCCAAAGAATCAGCAGAGCACGTAATGCTGGTCGACCTTGCCCGTAACGACCTGAGCCGCCATTGCCAGAACGTTGCTGTGAAGGCATTTAAAGAAGTACAGTATTATTCGCATGTGATTCACCTGGTATCGCACGTAAGCGGCAAACTGCGTGAAGGCGTATCCTCATTTAAAATTGTAGCCGATACTTTCCCCGCAGGTACTTTAAGCGGTGCGCCAAAATACCGCGCTATGGAAATTATTGATGAGAATGAAAACATCAAGCGCAGCTTTTACAGCGGCGCTATCGGCTACCTTGGTTTTAACGGCGACTTTAACCATGCTATCATGATCCGTTCCTTCCTCAGCAAAAACAATGTTTTGCATTACCAGGCGGGTGCAGGTATTGTGGCCGACTCTATTGCACAGAACGAGCTAAATGAGGTAAATAACAAGATCGGCGCCTTGCGCAGAGCGGTAGAACTGGCCGAAGAACTGTAAGCCGAATATTAAAAAACTATTAAAATTTCAATCTCGTAAAATTAAACCCCGCATATAACGTCTAAAAGTTATATGCACAGCAATATAAAGTATGAAAATACTGATCATAGATAACTACGATTCTTTCACCTACAACCTGGTGCATTTGGTTAATGAGCTTGGCCTGGAATGTGAGGTATGGAGAAACGATCAGTTTAAGTTAGAGGATGTAGCACAATTCGATAAGATCATCCTTTCTCCCGGTCCGGGCATCCCTTCAGAATCAGGCTTATTGCTTGATGTGATCAAAAAATATGCTCCTGAAAAAAGCATATTAGGTGTGTGCCTTGGGCAGCAGGCCATTGCCGAAGCTTTTGGCGGCAGCCTGCATAACCTTAGCCGCCCTATGCATGGCATAGCTACACCAGTAAAAGTGACCGATGCTGAGGAACGCCTTTTCAATGATTTACCCGAACAAATTAATGTTGGACGCTACCATTCTTGGGTGGTTAATCCGCAAGACTTACCGGAAGATCTGGTAGTTACGGCAATTGACGAGAACGATCAATCGATAATGGCATTACGCCATAAATCATATGATGTGCGCGGTGTGCAGTTTCACCCCGAATCTGTATTAACAGAATACGGCAAGGAAATGCTTAAAAACTGGCTTACATCTTAAAGGAACATAAATTAAATAGCAGGGATACCCCTTAAATACTCTTATTTTTTATGACGATACTTGATAAAATTGTGGAACATAAAGCAACCGAGGTTGCTGCAGCAAAAGCGCTTAAAACGGTAGCCCAACTGGAGCAGTCGGAGTTTTTTAACCGCAATACTTATTCACTTAAACAATTTTTGCTTGATCCTGCCCGTACCGGCATTATTGCTGAGTTTAAGCGTAAGTCGCCATCAAAAGGAATAATAAACGACCGGTCGTCTGTGGAGGACGTAACAACAGGTTATAACACGGCGGGCGCTTCGGCACTGTCTGTTTTAACCGACCGCGGCTTTTTTATGGGCGCCGATGATGACCTGATTAAAGCACGCCGTGTAAATGATATCCCGGTTCTGAGAAAAGAATTTATCATTGACGAATACCAGATCATCGAAGCCAAAGCAATTGGTGCAGATGTGATCCTTTTAATTGCTGCAATTTTAACACCTGCACAGATTAAGCAATTTGCAGCGTTAGCCAAAAGTTTAAACCTAAGCGTATTGCTTGAAGTACATAACCTGGATGAGCTTCGCCCTAACCTGGATG
The DNA here is from genome assembly GCF_028736115.1 of Mucilaginibacter sp. KACC 22063. Taxonomy (NCBI): domain Bacteria; kingdom Pseudomonadati; phylum Bacteroidota; class Sphingobacteriia; order Sphingobacteriales; family Sphingobacteriaceae; genus Mucilaginibacter; species Mucilaginibacter florum. Next base: position 4,409,231 of record NZ_CP117877.1, read on the forward strand.
CCAATGTTGATGCGATAGGCATTAACAACCGCAACTTGGCCGATTTCAGCGTCTCTGTGGAGACATCTTTCACGTTAGGTGAATATATCCCTGACGAGATCGTAAAAGTGTCTGAAAGCGCGATAAGCAATACCCAGGTGATTAAACAATTAAAGGAAGCCGGGTTTAGAGGCTTTTTAATTGGCGAAAACTTCATGAAACACGAAAACCCCGGCTTATCAATGGCAGAATTTGTAAAGGGACTTTGATAGTTCAGAGGCGTGAGGTCAGATGTGAGAGACGGGAAGTAAGAGACAAGAGGCGAGAAACAAGAGATAAGACAAAACTTTGTCATTGCGATCCGCCTTTTGGCGGAGAAGCGATCCCCGACTGTTTATTCGAAAATCTATTAGTGATTGTTTCTTGTCTCTCGCTTCTTGTCTCTTTTTAGACATCTGCCAATTTGCCTGTTTGCTAACTTGGCATTTCAATTGTACATTAGTAATTAATGAGAAAAAAGTTTTACGATACTGCTGTGAAGCAGGAGAAAGCTGTTCTGGTAGGTGTAATTACACCGAATGAAACTGAAGAACAGGAAAAAGAATATTTAGAGGAATTACAGTTTCTGGTAGAGACTGCCGGGGGAGCTACGGTTAAGTGGTTCACCCAAAAAATGCAAAGGCCAGACCGCGCTACTTTTGTAGGTACAGGTAAGCTGGAAGAAATAAAAGAGTATGTTGTTGCTGAAGAAATTGATATAGTGGTTTTCGATGATGAGTTATCGCCATCACAATTACGTAATATCGAGAATGAATTAGGTGTTAAGATCCTCGACCGCAGCAACCTGATCCTGGATATATTTGCCGGAAGGGCGCAAACCGCACAGGCAAAGACGCAGGTTGAGCTTGCACAGTTGCAATACCTGCTACCACGATTAACCCGCTTATGGACCCACTTAGAGCGCCAGAAAGGTGGTATCGGTATGCGTGGACCAGGTGAGTCGCAGATTGAGACTGACCGTCGTTTGATTTTAAACAAGATCTCATTGTTAAAAGAGCGGCTTAAAAGCATCGACCGCCAAAACGAGACACAGCGCAAAAACCGCCATCAACTGATACGTGTGGCATTGGTGGGATATACCAACGTTGGTAAATCTACCATCATGAACATGATCTCCAAATCAGAAGTATTTGCGGAGAACAAGTTGTTTGCTACGCTGGACACTACTGTACGTAAGGTAGTGATTGAAAACCTGCCTTTCCTGCTTTCTGATACGGTAGGATTTATCCGCAAGTTACCTCACCACCTGGTAGAGTGCTTTAAGTCGACATTAGACGAGGTGCGCGAAGCTGATATTTTAATTCATGTTGTGGACGTTTCGCACCCTAACTTCGAAGACCAGATAAATACCGTTAACGAAACGCTGAAAGATCTGGGAGCCATAGATAAGGAGATCATTACTGTGTTCAACAAAATTGATGCTTATCAGCCCGTGCAAACACACCCCGATGATCCGGCTCACCAATTAACGCTTGAAGATTTCAAACACAGCTGGATGGCACACCATAACAGCCCTGCCATATTTATCTCCGCTTTGAAGAAAGAGAATGTAGATGAGTTCAGGAAGTTATTGTATGACCATGTGCTGGCATTGCACACCGCAAGGTATCCTTACGATCATTTGTTGTACTAAATATTTAAAAGCGGTTTAAAGCCGCTTTTTTTGTTGATAGCACTGCCCGTCATGCCGAACTTGTTTCGGCATCTCACATGCAGGGTATATTGGATGAGATTGAAAATCTTTTTGGGGATTGCTTCTCCGTCTACCGACGGATCGCAATGACTACACTATAAAACGATGTGTTTTAACAACTGTCACGCTGAGCTTCGTCGAAGTGCGGCATTTGCTGATGAGATGCCGAAACAAGTTCGGCATGACTGCAAAATATAAGATGATTTATACCACCCTTACTACCGTTTGCCCAAAACGAAGTGTGTTTACATCAAACCCTAAGCCTTCAAATACTTCCTCATTGATATCAATTACCACGCCGCGCTCGTTTTGCTGCTTACCGCTAAATTCAATCTCGACACCAATATCAGAAAATGCCGAACGGATAAAATCTCTTAACGTTTCAGGTTCATCGTCATCTTCCATAGTAACTGGCTGCTCTAAATCGGTAACGGCAACAAATGGTTGCTTACCCGCGGCTACCATTTCTATGGCTTTATAGATATCTTCAGTTTGCATGGATTAAAGGTCTGCTCCTTCTAAAAAGTCTTCCAGTTCTGCATACCATTCGGCGCCATACTTGCGGATCAATGGTTCCTTCAAAAACTGGTGTACTTTTACTTTAAGCTCATCTCCAAATGAACAGGCCGGGCTGCAAATATTCCACCTGTCATAATGAAGCACATCAAACTCCGGGTATGCTGTTATACGGATAGGATATAAATGACATGAGATCGGTTTCTTCCAGTCGACAACACCTAATTCATAGGCTTTTTCAATAGCACATTTGGTGATGCCGTTTTCCCAGGTTACGTAAGCACACTCTTTATTGGTATCTACACAAGGGGTGGTGTAATCTCCTTCAAAGTCGGTTACATGGGTACCTTGCTCTTCCACTGCTTTTATGCCTTTAGCTGTCATAAAAGGCTTTACTTTAGGATAAATATCCCTGAGTATCCCCAGCTCATCATGATTAAGCGGTGCGCCGGAATCACCTTCAACGCAGCAAGCTCCTTTGCAACGGTTCAGGTTACACACAAAATTCTCTTTCACTACATCCTCGTGCAGCAAAGTACTTCCAACCTCTATCATTTTATTTTGTCTGTGCGGTCATCGGGAACTTCAAATTTTTAGCATTGGTAAGTTCCATTGTTAAACTGCCGACAACAACTTCCACATGAGCCCTAACAGGTATGCGGTTTTTGTCATCGGTGATCCAAAGATACAATTTACTGTTCTTTCTGAATATGCGGCCCGGGATAATGGTAGGATTAAATTTCAGGCAATTAAACTTCCCAAGCGGGCAGCTTACCTTTTCTTTGCCTATGTAAGTAATGCTAAGCGTTTGGGTGCCGTCATCCAAAAAATACTGCATATCAAACGTATCGCCAACCTTTAGTTTCGATACATCAAGGTTACGTGCAAAATAATACGCAGACGGGAAATCAAACACTTTTCCTTTCAACGGGAAGGAACCTTTGTTAGCCGTTATCTTATCTGCCTCCCTGTTAAAAACAACCTTATCCGTGTGGTGCCAGCTACCTTCATGCCGATTTTCGGTATATAAATAGGGCAACAAAGTGCTTTTGTCAATATAAGTTTCGTACCGGTTCCGCACCTTATAAAACACATCGAAAGTGCCGGCAGTACTGCCATCAGCAATAATATGATAAGCCGGGCGGCCATCAAACTTCACCTCACTGTCTTCAACCCTTAAATGCGCTTCTGCTGCGGTAAATAAGCCGTACTTAAGGCGATAATTCAGTTCTTCACCAGATTTAAATACAGTATCTTCAACTTTGTCTGGTAATGGCAGTTGTTGCTTAAAAGCATATAATCCAACGGCTACCAATACGCTAAAAATTATCAGGGTTCTTCTCATTAAAAAGGTTAATCTTTTCTTTTATATATCGGCACTGTAGAGCATGGCTCACCAAACATCAGGCTTTTTGCTATAGGTGTAAGTTTGCTGGTAAGCGCTACATAAGCATCAACCGGTACCGGTGTATCGCCACAGCCTTTGATCACAATACGCTGATCACGGTATTGCTCAAAGTCAAACTTATCTATCTGTTTTTCAAAAAGCTTTGCTTCTACTACATCTGCATCGCCAAATACAACCTCTTTAGCATAAGGCGCCAGGCGGTTAGCTAAAAGCATATAGGCCCATGCAGGCACTATAGCATCGGCAGTGCAGGTTATACCCACTATCTTATCCTGGTATTGCGACCAATCATGCCCCTTCACAAATTCACGGAAATCCTTTTCGCGTAGTATCAATCCATGAAATAAGTTCTCTTTTATATCATAGATCACACGCTCACCTGCCGGATAAAAGTCTGCCGGATCCAAAGTAACCAAGCCACTTTGGGCAACCTTATTCACAAAATTTTCCTGAATTTCCATAAGTCCCTAAAATAAAAAATCCGGAACAGTGATATAACGCTGTTCCGGATGTAAAAGTACGGTTATTTAAAATTACAAGAACTTAGCCCTGTAATCTTTTACATTCGCCTTATCTTTCAGCGCGTCGAATATCTGGTTATCAGCACGCTGTAACATTGCCTGGCCAATTTGTTCACGCTCTCTAACCGCATTAGTCAATGGAGCAGGGTTTACAAAACTGTCAACCACGTAAACATACACGCCATGGTCGCCATCTATTGGCTTGCTTAATTTATTAGGTTTTGAACCAAATATAGCACCGATCAATTTGTTCTCTTGTGCAATGCCTGGCAACACCGGGTTAGCAAACACAATGTTTTGTACCGGAACCACTTTTGAACCTGCTTTTTGTGCAACCTGATCAATAGTGCTTCCTTGCAGTTTTTCTGCAAGTTGTTTAGCTTTTACCTGGTTACGTACTGCCGGTGTAATTAACGTTTTTACGGCTTCAAGTGATAATTCACCTTTTGGTTTAATTTCAGTTAGACGCGGAACTACATAAACGTCGCCAGCGGTAAATGCTTTGTCAGCAATGTCGCCTTTTTCGGCATTGAAAGCCCATTTAACTAATTCACGTGCGTTATCTAATCCTGGCAATGCAGCAGCAAGGCCATTTACATCGTTAGCAGTTTTTACTTCAAGGCCCATTTTTTTGGCCTCAGCAGCAAAGTTGTTACCGTTAGCACCCGACAGGAAGCTTTGTGCTTTGCTGAAAGCTGCAGATTGTGTTGTGCTGCTGGCCTGTAGCGGGCGATCAATGGTTGCCACTTTAACTACTTTTGAAGAACCTTTTTGATCTTCTACCTGGATGATGTGAACACCATACTGGCTTTCAACAGTTAACAGGTCGCCCTTTTTGCCATTGAATGCTGCTTCTTCAAATGCAGGCACCATAGCTCCGCGGCCAAAAGTACCAAGCTCGCCACCTTTTTCAGCAGAACCTTTGTCGATAGAATACATTTTTGCAAGGTCAGCAAATGACTTGCCGCCAGCAATTAATTTTTTAATTGAATCAGCTTTAGCTTGTGCTTTTGCCATTGATCCTTCGGTTTGAGGGCTGATCAGGATATGGCGTGCTTTCACTGAATCCGGACCAACACGCTCGTCGATCAGTTTAGAGACCTTATAGCTTCCGTTTGACAGGTATGGGCCGTAAACAAAACCTTTAGGTGCAGTAAACATTACAGAATCAAGTTTCGGATCAAGCTGGCCTTTATGCTGGTAAACAAGAGGTGCTTTGTTAGCATTATCAACAGCGTTGATCTGTACAAAAAGCGAATCATTATTGCTTGCTTTAAAGTCAGCGGCTAATTTGTCAGCCTGCTTTTTAACTTCAGCGCTATCTTCTTTTGAAGGGGCAGCATTGAAAGCTACATACTGGAAGCTTCTGGTTTCTTCAGGGTTTTTAAACTGTGACTTATGCTCGTCATAATATGACTGATAGTCGGCATCGGTTAACGTAACCTTATTATCAGGGATAGAAGCATAGTCAAGGCCAACATATTTAAAGTTTGCCAGTTTGTTTTTTGCTTCATAATCGTCTTTTGCCTCAAGCGAGTTTACATATAAACCGTTGCGTACAAGGTTAAGATATTTCTCTACTTTTTTAGCTTCTATACGGGTAGCTACATAGCTTGCCCACTGTGCCTTCATCGGGTCATTAGCAGGTGCGCTTTGTAATGAAGTTAAAAACTGGTTAAGCTGGTTGCGGTCTAACTGGCCGGTTTGCTGATTAGCAAAGTTACGGGCAATTTCAGGGTCGCCGCCATGGATCATTTTGTTGGTTTCATCATCACCTACAACAATACCTAATTTGTCAACTTCTTTTTTGAAGATGATCTGGCTTACGTACTGGTTCCAGGTAAAGTTTTGAACATAACTGGTCATCTGGCTGTTCAGCGTTCCACCAAACTGCTGTTGATACTGTTTGGTGTTCTGATCAAGTTTAGTATTGAAATCGTCATACTGAAGCTTCTCTCCGGCAATTTCACCAACGGTGGTACGGTCACCTGCAAAAAATGATCTTCCGTACTGCACTGCTTCACTCGCAACAAATGCAAAAAGTGCGAGACCGATGACGATGACTACGATAAGCCCCATCCGGTTCCGCAAAAAACTCATGATACCCATATATCTGTTATTCTATCTAAAATTTTCTATTTAGTTAAAAGAGGGCGCAAGATACAATTTTTACTAAAATTCTGCACCACAAATTTTTGCGTGCGCTAAAACATATTTTTATTGGGAAATGTTTTGGTTTACGTGAAAGGTTCCTGTGGTTTGCGGAATATCCCAGGGGCTGAATTTTTCGTTAGTTACGAGCGACGAACCATTAATCACCGTACCATCTTTTGTAGTAATAGTAACAGGTTTATCTGATACTACCTTACGGGTTGCCTGATCCCATTTCAATTGCTCTGATTTAAAAACATCGCCTTTTTCATTTACAGCTACCACATTTTTATCCAGTTCAACTTTTTTATCGCCTTCCTGGTAAATAGCATAATCTGATGTAATTGTACTGGTTACATTCAGGTTTACATCATAAAAAATGATCTTAACACCTTTAGGCATTTCCATATAAGGCTTTGACACTTTGTAATGCAGCATTAAAGGTGTAATGAGTTTTGCCTTCACCTTGGCAGAATCGCTGTAAAGCACCTCTACTCCTAATGAACGTTCAACCGGGCTGCTTACTTCTTTTGCGGAAATTTCCTGAATCTTTTTCATATCGTTTTCACAAGCACAGCACAACAAGGCGGCAAGCATTACCGGCCAAAAAGTGTTAACCGTATACTTCAGCCTGTGAAACATATGTCAGAAAATTAATCGAACCTGTATTTTCTGAACCATTTATCGTTCAGTAAGAAACCAAGATGGAAGTTGTAATAGTTTTCTTTGATCAGGCTGTTCTGTAAAGTACCCCTGGTACCAATCTCAGCAGAAAAATTGATCTTATAAAAGCTGCCAGAATTGGAGCTTAGCGGCAAGCCTAAACCAAAGGTTACAGCCTTTGCCTTAATGTCGGTACTGTTAATATTAATGTAAGTTTTCTCGTATTTAAAACCTAATCGGTAATCAACCCTCGCCAGATAATTATTAAGAGACAAACTGTTTGGTGTAACCTGGCCACCAACATTAAATGTTTGAGAATTTTGAAGGCTTTGGTTAACACCTGCAATAGTAAGGTTTGACCATTTTCCTGTCGTATAGTCAGCACCGATCAGGTAAGCACCATCCTTTTGGTAAGTTACACCAAAGTGATTAATTAATGGAAGTTTGATCTTGCTGTTGTCAGATTGCTGGTTAACAACCGTATCGGCAGCTACAGACTCATTACTGGTGCTGAAGTTTTTCTGGTACTGGCTTACGATATATTTGTTTTTGGTATTCAGATTTGTTGAAAGCGATGCCGAGTAACCAAAGGTAAGGTGCTCGCTTTCAGAAAAATCAAAAGCGATTTGCGTACCTACGTCGTAGTTAAGGCCGCCTACCTGGTTGCTTCTTTCAACCCTTGAGTTTAAAACACCGTAAAGGTTAGGAATTTCTGTTGAAGCATACTCCTGCAGGTTACCGAAGATGTAAGAAACGTTACCACCGAAATAGATGTGCTTACCTAAACCAAAACCGTAACCCAAGTAAGCTTTTGAAAGGCCGCCATCACCATTATAGATATAATTTACCTGGTTGGTATCTGATGGTAGACCTGTGCCGAAGTTTGATTTGGACTGCTGGTAATTATAACCCAGCTCTGAATATGGTTTTAAACCAAAGCTTAGTGCCGAACGCGAAGTTACCGGGATGGCAAAAGCGATATGGCTTAGCCTGGCATTAAGATTGGATTGTGAGCCTACCCCGTCCTGGCTCAGCTTAACACTGTTGATATACATACCGATATCAATTGTGGTAAGATTGATAAAACCGTATGATGCCGGGTTAAGCGAATTTGCGGTATTGTAACCGCTGATACGGTTGATGGCCGTACCTATCCCCCCCATGGCGCTGGTCTGCGGATTTTGATCGTCATTGAGCTGGCCCAGTCCGTATCTTGAGTAAGGTGAACTTGTAGTAGCCGTATTTTGCGCCATCACTGTTTTTACAGATAGGGCGAAAAACAATATCATTATAAACCGGGTAAACTTAATCATTATGCTGTTGTATCACTGCGTTCAAACCTTTTAAAACAAGGTATGGCTCAATTTTAATATAGGGCGCAAAGATGCTACTTTTCAGCACAGTATCCAAAAAATTAGCATCGCCGCCAGTTAATAACACGTTAAGGGATGGGCTATTGGCAAAGTATTGCTGTACAAAGCCTGTTACCTCATATTTTATTCCGTTTTGAACGCCCGAGCGCATGGCCGAGGCGGTATCATCACCAAATGTTTTATCAAACTCAACCACTGGTTCAATCATCGGTAAACCGGCTGTGTAATCATGCATTGCCTTAAACCGCATGCGCAAGCCCGGCGATATACTGCCGCCGTAATAATTGTTGTTCGTATCAATACCGTCATAAGTTATGCAGGTACCGGCATCTATGATCAGGCTGTTTTGCCCGGCGTAACAGGCAGCCGCACCGGCCACTGCCGCAAGCCTGTCTATACCTAATGTATCCGGAGTGCGGTAATGGTTATTGATATTTTTTACCATGTGCCGGTTAAAGCGATAAATCTTTTTACTATCAATATGGCCAAGGTTAAGTTCTTCATCTTTTCTTACAGATGAAACAATCACCTTATCTACATTGTACTGGCTTATCAGTTCATCCGCCATGGCATCAGTAACATTAACAGCCTGTTCAAATCTTAACAACTGCTCACCATCAAATACAGCAAGCTTGGCCTGGGTGTTACCAATATCAATGACCAGGTTCGGCATCAGGCATTAGCCAATGACACGATAGATTCAAGGATAACCAAGCCATCCTGGTTACCTACCAGCGTATCCGCTGCACGTTCAGGGTGAGGCATCATGCCAAACACATTACGGCCTTCGTTACAGATCCCTGCAATGTTTTGTAATGATCCGTTAGGGTTAGCTTCGTCAGTTACATTGCCAAACTCGTCGCAATAGCGGAACAGGATCTGCTCGTTCTCATTTAAACGCTGCAATGTAGCTTCGTCAGCAAAGTAGTTGCCTTCGCCGTGCGCCACAGGGATTTTTAAAGCCTGCTGTAAATCTGCACCTGATGTTAGCAACGAGTTAGTGGTTTCTGCTTTTAAATGCACATTACGGCAAATAAATTTGCGGTTTTTGTTATGCAATAAAGCACCTGGCAACAAACCGGCTTCAACCAATATCTGGAAACCGTTGCAGATACCCATTACCTTACCACCATTACCGGCAAATTTGATCACTTCCTGCATGATAGGCGAAAAGCGCGCAATTGCACCTGAACGCAGGTAATCACCAAAGGAGAAACCACCTGGTAAAACAATAAAATCTGCACCTTGCAGATCATGGTCTTTGTGCCACAATCTTACAACCTGCTGGCCCAAAATATGCTCGAGCACATAAATGATATCTTCGTCGCAATTGGAACCGGGAAATATGACTACACCAAACTTCATGTTACAAAACTAATACAACGTATTGAACCTGAACGAATGTAAAAGTTAAAAAGTGTTAAACTGGAAGTAAATAATGCTGGAAATGAGGATTAAAAACAAAATTTCGTACAGCCAGCGCCTGGTAGCATACAAAAAATAGTAAGCCATGAAGATACTGGCAGGTACTGCGCACAGCAAAAAGTGGCTTAGCCTGAAATCGGCTTTAACGTAAAATGCCAGTCCGCCTATAACAAACAACAACCCTAATAGCTGGTACGACTTACGGACATGTATAAAGCTTTTATAGAAAACCTGCCTTAATTTGAAAAAAGAGAGTATGAATATAACGAGTACTACAATTAGTACCGAATAACTGTACTGGCTGATATGTATACTTACCGGAAACTTTGTACCTAACGGCAGCCATATTTCAAAAAAACGATCAAGTTTATCGTTCAGATAATAATAAACAGCCAAAAAGAAAAAAACAGTAATGTAACCAAATATGCTTGCTATAAAATCGCGAAGATCAAACGGTTTAAAAAGCATCAGTCCTATCCAGACCACCAATACCATGTATACAAAAGGCAGGTAGATGAGCGAGCCTACGGCTACCATAATACCCAAATCATAAGCGATAGTTTTTGAGTTATCGGCTTTGTAAAGCCCGAACAACCTGAATAACATCCATATCACCAGAAAATTACAGATTAACGGCGGGCTTAGTACCAAAAACGGCGTAAACATGCTGGATGCCACAATAAACAGCGCACCAGGCATAAAGCTTGGCTTCCCCATCAGGTTGTAGCCATTTACCATAAAGTTGACTAACAAGGCCTGCCCAAAAACCAGCAGCGCCGCTAAAAATATGTTTACGGGTGTAGAAAAAAGGTTCTCGTAGTTTACCGGCACCAGCGAGCGTGTGAACGACTCGACAAAAATAAAGTTAACATGATCTGGCGCTTTAATGATGTAGCCCAAACGCATAACAATAATCAACAGCACTAACCATATGATGTTAAGGGGATTATATGTTCTGAGGATATTGATCATGTATGCATCAGCTGCGCAGCAATATTACTACAAAAACTGCTTATGCTAAAATTGCCTGTGGCCTGGCATACATTTTTACCATGTTCTCCACTATGGCAGCAGTTTCGTCCTTAAAATTTACTTCGATCTTTTTACCGCCGGTGATCCAGCTATGCAGGTGCTGCTCAAACTTATTATCGATTTGATGCACAACAGGCACACCCAGTTTTGATGCCGCAAGTGCATTGCATTGCTGTTCATACTGGTTTTTCATGGGTATCATCATTACCTTCTTACCTAAGTAAAGCGCTTCGGCCGGGCCTTCGAAACCGCCGCCGGTAAGCAGCCCCTCACATGCGGATAAACTATTATTGAAGGCTGCATTATCAATCGGCAATATTGTCACATTAGCCTCCTTATGGATATTTTTCTGGCGTTTTGAGAATACCTGCCATTGCACATCTTTTACCCTGCTCAAATGTTTAACAAGCGTTTTATCATCATAGGCAGGCAGGTAAACCGTGTAATGCCCGTCATTTCGGGGTTGCAGGCTGCGGATTTCGCTGCGGATAACGGGTGTATGTATAAAACTATCATACTGCTCAAAATGAAACCCGATATGGTGCGTAGTAGGCGAATAATACTTAAACAGCCATTCGGCATAATTCCATTTGGCAGGCCTTGGTGTTTTGGGTGATACAAATGAGCATTGATGGCTTAATGATACAGAAGGCACTTTTTGTATGCGGCAGGCCCATGCGCTTACAGGTTCAAAATCATTTACCACAAGATCATATTGTGCTAATGGCAGGTTATGCATATCGCGCCAAAGCTGCGGCAGGTTCATGATCTTATAGGTTGCCCATTTATCCACTCCGCCGTTTGTGCCAAACACAAAGCTAAAACCATGATAACGGTACTTTACGGGTTGTGCTAATGCTACTTCGGCCTGTGTACCGCTAATCAGCAGATCAAGTTCGCCGTATTGCTGCAAAAGGGGTACAATTTCGCGTGCGCGACTGATATGGCCGTTTCCGGTTCCCTGAATTGCAAACAATATCTTCATAAACGCGGGTAGTGTAATAGCAAATATATGCTTTTACCCATAAAGCGTTTTAATGGGCTTCTTGTTTAAACTTCTCTAAAAGATTTCTTACGTCCAGCTTATTATCCAGGTCTTCAGCGTCGGTTTTATCTTCATCATCATGCTCAACCATAAAATCGGCAGGCTGATATTTGAATATTTCCCACTTACCCTGGTAATATTCTAATGCGGTAAGGCTTTCTACCCAATCGCCGCTGTTAAGGTATAATACTTCGCCCGGGTTATCTGTAGCTTTTATAGTGCGTATTTCGGCATGGTGGATGTGCCCGCAGATCACGTAATCGTATTTTTTATCTACTGCCAGGTCGGCAGCAGTCTGTTCAAAGTGATTAATAAACTTAACGGCCTCTTTTACCTTGCCTTTGATCTTTTGCGAGAAACTCATTTTCTGTTTCCCAATCGCAGTTAAAAACCAGTTAACCATGCTGTTAATCACAATCAGAGAGTCATATCCTACCGCACCCAACTTGGCCAGCCACTTACTATGCTGCATGGTAACATCAAATACATCGCCATGAAAGATCCACGCTTTTTTATTATCCAGCTCTAAAACAAGCTTGTTCATGAGCTGAAACGTGCCCAGATTGAAATCGGCAAACTTACGCAGCATTTCATCATGGTTACCGGTAAGGTAATATACCGGCACACCATCGGTAACAAATTTAAGAATACGCCTCACCACCTTCATGTGGCTTTCGGGCCAGTAAGATTTACTGAACTGCCAGATATCGATGATATCCCCATTTAAAACCAGTTTTTTGGGTTTTATGCTTTTGAGGTATTTAAGGAGTTCTTTTGCGTGGCAGCCGTATGTGCCCAAATGCACATCAGAAATTACCACAATATCAACTTCGCGCTTTGCCATTCAATATAGCGTATCATAGAAGGCCGGTTTTCACCAGCTATAATAATTCATATTCGCTATATCGTTGTTAATCTTCCTCTGCTTCGTCTTCCACATTCAGTTCATACGGACTGAAGTAAAGCAGGGCCACTAACAGCAGCAAACATGTAACGACCAAATAAGCAATATTGAAACTCATTTTAAATCGATTAATGACAAAGTTAAGTTGACTAAATTATCTGATTGTTAAGACAGTATTAATTATCAATATGTTACAACTTCTGGAAAAGAAAATTATCCACATTGCAGTGATAATCCACAACTACAATGTAAGACATTGAAAGCCGATAAAAGTTTAATAAAGGAGCAATATATTTTATAGCCCCAACTGGCTTTTAATATTTTGCAATTGCTTTAAGTGGTGCGCTGTATGGATACGGATAAATTTTATCCACTGGCCGGCATTGAGCATGCCTAAATTCGGGTGCTTAACCTTATAATCAGCAGGTGCGGCGTTTAAAACAGCCGACAACTCATCTAACTTGCTGCGCACTTTAATAATAAAGTTACGGGCTTCTTCTTTGGTGATTTTTTTGGCAATAATACTGGCGGGCGCTTTTGTTTTTACCGGTGGAAATTTGCCGGTTAAAAACACGTAATAACCAATAAGGTTTAATCCTTTACGGGTATGCTCGCATGTTTTATGCGCACATTTTTCAACCGCTATCAGCGACATATAATCAGCCTGCAAAATATGTGAGTATAGCTCGGCAAGTGACCAGCCGCCTTTGGGCGGAGTAACATCAAACATTTCATCCGGAATAAGATCCAGCTCGTGCCTGTACTTATCCAGTGTTAGTTCTAACAGCTTACGTTGATGATTGATCTTCACAATATTTTACGAATACGTAACAGAACTAAGGTCGACAAGTTTTGCAGCATATGCAAATGGCCGTAAAACAAAAAAGCGCCCTTTACAGAGCGCTTATTTATAGCGTTATAGCTGTTATGCTTTAACCGGTTTCTTCTTGTTTTCTACATACACCACACCACCAAGGGCAAGCACAAGGATAATTGACCCTGCGAGTGAAATGCCTTCACCGGTGTAGTAAGATGCCGGGTGGAATATAAATTCGATTTTGTGGTTACCTACCGGGATCTGAGCCGCACGTAATACGTAATCGGCACGGAAATAAGGTTGCTCTTTACCATCAATCAACATTTTCCAGCCTTTATCATAATATATCTCTGAGAATACAGCTACCATTGTTGCTGTAGAACCGCTTTGATAAACCAGGTGATCTGGATTGTAGCTGGTAAGTGTAATGCTGGCGTTAGGGTCCTGATTGATCTGTTTTTCGTCAATCATCTTACGGAACTTCTGATCAACAATGGCCTCATTTTTAGGATCAAAGCTGCTGATGGCCTGCATTTCCTGATCGGCATTGTTAACATACTTCACGCTCTTTACAAACCATGCATGTCCGCAAGCGGTGTTATTCACCTGCATCCCCAGGCTTTGGCCTTTAGCATCTGTATTGATCACATATTTGGTGTTCAGCATGTCTAAAACATCCTGGTTAACGCTTTTGGTCAGCTGGTTATCAATCAACTCATCATAGCGTTTCATACGCGCGGCAGAATACCCACCTATGGATTTATAGAAGTATGGTGTAATAGCATCCTGTTTAAGTGGCTGGGTTAAGTCAATCACACGGAAATCAGGATCGGTATCACGCATAATGAACGTGTCTACTTCACGCGGCTGTGGTTTTTGTACATCAGACCTGTTAGCAAAGCTTTCGTCTTTCAGGTAACGCTTATCGATCTGCCACATATCAATCAGTGTTAAGCCAAGCAAAGCCACTGAAAGCACCATAACATTAATTTTTTGCTTAATGAAAGCCCAAACTATGCCGAACGTAATTGCAACAAAGATCAGCGTACGAATGGCATCCATCCGCGCCATACTGATACGGTCTTGCACCAGGCCATTGATGATTGAATTTGCAAATCCGCTGTCGCCTTTAAGCGCCTGGGTTAAGTAATCAATTAGTTGTTGATGTTGCTTTGATTTAAAGCTAAAGAACAGATCGGGCATTACAGCTAAAACCAGGGTAATACCACCAACAATATAGAAGCTTAGCTTTAATTTTTTAAAAATCTCTGTACGGTCAGTTGTTTCGATGATCTCCTTAATAGCTAAGTAAGCCATAATCGGGAAGCATAAAGCAGCAATCACCATGATGGATTCAACCGCGCGGAACTTATTGTACAGCGGGAAGTAGTTAAAGAAGATATCGGAGAACCACTGCAGGTTGCGCCCGTATGACAGCAGCATGCTTAAAATAATGGCCGCCAGCAACCACCATTTAATCCGGTTTTTGATGATGAGCAAGCCAAACAGGAACAGGAAGCACACAACCGCGCCAAAATAGAACGGGCCCTCGGTGAATGTTTTGTCTCCCCAATAGGTTGATACGCCAATACTGCCTAATTGCTGTACATAGCCTACCGCCTGGTCTTCGGGAATACCTTTTGTGGTAAAAGCCTTTACTGTTTCTGAATTTTTATCCAGCGAATAAATACCAGATGAACTACCGCCATAAAGGTTAGGCACCAAGATGGTCATGGTTTCGCCAATACCTTCACTCCACTCGTAGGCATAATCCCTGTCCAAACCGTTAGCAGGTTCTTTAACAGAAGATTTAGTCAGGTTTGATTTACCGCGGATACTTTCGCTTGCATATTCGGCAGTGCTCCACAAGGTAGATGCGTTGACAGCCAGCGCCAGTACAGCACCTACTGCCAGGTAAGCTATTGATTTAGCAAAAGCCGGAAGCGTTTTATTTTTGAAAGCATTGTATAGTTCAAAAAGCACTAAAAGCAGAATGGCGATCATCAGGTAATACGTCATCTGCAAGTGGTTAGCCCTGATCTCCAATGCCAGGAAAAGCGCCGTTAACGTAGTGCCAATAAACAGTCGCCCTCTTAGCGCAAGAATGATACCTGCCAGTATAGGTGCAAAGAATGCGATTGCATAAGCCTGGTTAGCGTGGCCTGCAACCAGCAATATAAAATTATAGGTGGAAAAAGTTATTGCTACAGCACCCGCAGCAGCCAACCACGGGTTAAGTTTTAAGACACAGAAAAGCAGATATGCGCCTAATAAGAGCAGCAATACCGTATCAATAGGGCTTGGAAAAACGGCTTTTAAGCCAGAGATAATGTGCGTGGTGATGTTGTTTGAATAAGGCGCCCATATCTGGTATGCTGGCATCCCGCCAAGGATCTGGTTAGTCCATAAAATGGTTTCACCTTTTGCACGGTAATCCATAATCTCTTTCTGAGTGGATTGTGCGCGGGTTACGTCATTTTGCCCCAGTGTTTTACCCTGAAATGCCGGCGTGAAATACAGGAAACATATAACAATAAATACTCCGATAACAGCGAAGTGCGTAGCATTCCGCTTAAACCAATTGCCCATCTGTGTTTAAAAAATAATTTAATTCAATTTCCAAAAATAGAAATTTGAGCGAGAATAGGAACGATAAGTTTTTATGAGGATGGATTACAGTTTTTATGTATCAGCAATAAAATGCCGGCTACATCAACCAGTATACCAATTATATAGGCAATAATAGTCACTTTATTAAATTCGTCGCGGAAGCGTCTTACTGTAAAAATATTATAGATAGTTAAGCCCAGTACAAAAATCCAGAAATAAATATTGGGGTAACCACAGGTAGCAAAAAACGGAACGATAAGGCAAATCAGTACGCTGTTAGTTACAATAAGTGTAAATATCTGCGGGGTACCGTAATGCCTGCGTTTAAAAACCTCTTCGGGTATCATTTAATTATTTTACTTCTTCGTAGTCTACAAACTCGCCTTCAGAGTCGGGCACGCTTGATTTTTTTGCAGGCGGCATGTACTCCACCTTAATAGAGCCAGTTGGCTTTTGCTGACGGTATTGTTGCTGCTGTTGGTTATTATATTGCTGCTGCGCTTTATTTACCATGCCCTGAAACAGCATAGGCAAAAATATGCGCACTAAACTACGCACAATATAAAGCACACATATGGAAATGATCAGAAAACGGATCAAAAGCATTTTATAAATTTTAGTTTACAAATATACTAATAAACGCAAAAAGTGTCTGGTTGTTACAACGATAGCTTTTAATGCCAAAGCAATGGCAATTACGTGACTATTGAATCGTCAGGCAACTGGTACTGTGTTTTCTTTATCGTGCAGATACAAAGCTAATCCGAAAGCGATGATATAGATCATTTGCTGCCCGGCCGTTGCCCAATCCTGCCGAAGATCTGTACCAAAAATAAGAACAGCAATGAGCACACCACCTACTATATAACCTATGCGACTGAGCTGCCCTCCTATCAAAATCATTACCCCCACCAATGCTTCTATAAAAGGCAGCACATGCAGAAAAGCACTTGTTAAAGCTGCGGGCATAAAGGTATCAGCGAACATGGGCAGCATCTTATTGACGAAGCCGCTAAGGTTTGGGATACGAACTAACCCATGCATCAACATGTTGATGCCTAAGCCGATACGGAAAATATGAATAGCTCTAAACGGTTTCATTTTGTAAATGCAAAATCGTCATTCTGAACGCAAGTGAAGAATCTTATAAATTTGTCATTGCGAGGAGTTTCGACGAAGCAATCTAATAAATTAAAGCTAAGAGATTGCTTCTCTGTCTATCGACGGATCGCAATGACAATTATCTATTATTGTTTCTGGTCTCTTATCTCTGGCCTCTCAACTCTTGTTTCTTGCTTCTAAGCAATTATTTCTCCGCCATCATTTTTTCCAAAGCGAACATCTCGTCGCGCAGTTTGGCGGCCTGTAAAAAGTCCATGTCTTTAGCTGCGGCAAGCATATCCTTCTTGGTATTGTCTATCGCTTTTTTCAGGTCGGCTTTGCTCATGTATTGTACAATAGGGTCGGCCGCTATGTTAGCTATCACATCCTCCTCTTCAATATAAGGGCGCTGTACACCTCCTTTAAAGTCGACAACCGAAGTTTGCTCAATGATCGCTTCTTTAGATTTACCAACCGTTTTAGGTACAATGCCGTGCTCCTCATTATAAGCAATCTGCTTTTCCCGGCGGCGGTTAGTTTCCTCAATCGTGATCTGCATGCTATCTGTAATCGTATCAGCATACATAATCACACGGCCGCGGTCATTACGCGCAGCACGGCCAATGGTTTGTATCAATGAGCGTTCCGAACGCAGGAAACCTTCTTTATCCGCATCTAAAATTGCCACTAACGATACCTCGGGTAAGTCCAAGCCTTCCCGTAATAAGTTGATACCGATCAATACATCAAACTCACCTAATCGCAAGCCACGTAATATTTCCACACGCTGCAAGGTTTTTACTTCCGAGTGAATGTAACGGCATTTGATACCCAGTCTGTCCATGTATTTGGCAAGTTCTTCCGCCATACGTTTAGTTAAGGTGGTTACCAGTACACGGTCTCCCATTTTAATGGTTTTGTCCACCTCGTCCAGCAGATCGTCCACCTGGTTAATTACGGGGCGAATTTCAATTACCGGATCAAGGAGACCCGTAGGGCGAATCACCTGTTCCACCACCACACCATCAGATTTCTCCAGTTCAAAATCGCCGGGCGTTGCACTCACGTAAATGGTTTGAGGTGCCAGCCTTTCAAATTCCTGGAAGTTAAGCGGACGGTTATCTAAAGCCGCAGGCAAGCGAAAACCATATTCAACCAGGGATATTTTACGCGAACGGTCACCGCCATACATGGCGCGGATCTGTGGAACGGTCACGTGGCTCTCATCGATCACCATCAGGTAATCGTCCGGAAAATAATCCAGCAAACAGAACGGCCTTGCACCAGGCTTGCGGCCATCGAAAAAACGTGAATAATTTTCGATACCCGAGCAATAACCCAACTCACGGATCATTTCCAAATCGTAGTTAACCCTTTCTTCCAGTCGTTTGGCTTCCAGGAAACGTTTTTCATCTATAAACTGCTGCTTGCGCATTTCCAGTTCTTCCTGTATGGCCCATATTGATTGCGTGAACCTGTCGCGTGGGGCAACGTAAAGGTTAGCCGGGAACAGCACCATGTGGGTCATTTTCTCTATAGTTTTACCCGTGCCCGGATCAAAGCTGCTCAACTCTTCAATATCATCACCGAAAAAAGATATACGGTAAGCGTAATCCAAATAAGCCGGATAAATATCTACTGTATCGCCCTTAACACGGAATGTACCGCGTTTAAATTCGGCTGTTGTGCGCGAATAAAGTATCTCCACCAGCCTGTGCAGAAAGGCGTTGCGGCTAATGCGTGTCCCTACCGCAAATTTAAATACCGAATTGGAAAAGTCTTCGGGGTTACCCATACCATAGATACATGAGATAGACGACACCACGATAACATCCCTGCGGCCCGACATTAAAGACGAAGTAGTGCGCAGACGAAGCTTTTCTATCTCTTCATTTATCTGTAGGTCTTTCTCTATGTAAGTATTGGTGGTTGGGATAAATGCCTCGGGCTGGTAATAATCGTAATAGGATACAAAGTAGTTAACCGCATTTTCAGGGAAGAACTGCTTAAACTCGCCATACAGCTGTGCAGCCAGTGTTTTGTTATGGCTAAGTACCAGCGTAGGTTTTTGCGTTTGCGCAATTACATTGGCCACAGTAAACGTTTTACCAGAGCCGGTTACCCCTAATAATGTTTGATAGTTTTCACCGGTGTTAACGCCCTCAACCAGTTGCCTGATGGCTTCCGGCTGATCGCCGGTTGGGAAATAATGCGAATTTAGTTTGAAATCCATTATATCAAAAATACGGTTTGTTGAACGCAATAGCTAACGGTTTTAGCAAATATTACATCAACTTAATAAACGGTTAAAGGCTCGGTAAAGTTCTGCTTGTGATCAATTCATGGTCACCTGACCAAAGCGAGTCGACTTTGATTTGAAAAATTTGACCACCTTTGCTTCTTAATATAGCTACATGAAATACCGCCACATTTTCTTCGACCTTGACCATACCATCTGGGATTTTGATAAAAACGCTGAAGAAACCCTGCAAGAACTTTTTTTGCAATACGGTTTGGGCGAACTTGGGTTGCAATCGGAGCTTTTCATTGAAACATATACACAAAACAACCACCGCCTGTGGGCTGAATACCATTTAGGAAAAATCACCAAAGCTACTTTACGTGAGCTGCGTTTTAAGCAAACCTTTCTGGATTTGGGCATGCACCCTGATATAATACCTGCCGGATTTGAAGATGACTATGTACGCATTTGCCCTACCAAGCTTAACCTGTTTCCCGAAGCGCATGAAACCCTGCAGTACCTGAGCGGAAAGTACCGACTGCATTTAATATCAAACGGTTTTAAAGAGGCAACCACTATAAAAGTAAGCAATACTGATCTGGTTAAATACTTTGATAACGTTGTAATTTCAGAACTGGTTGGTGTAAATAAACCTGACAAAGCTATTTTTGAACATGCCTTACAATTGGCCGATGCGCAGAAAAAAGAAAGCGTCATGATCGGCGACAGCCTGGAAGCCGACATTTATGGTGCGCTTAATTTTGGCATGGATGCCATTTATTTTAACCCTAACAGCCTGCCCAAACCCCAAGATGTACCTGTGCAAATTTCACATTTAAGAGAATTGCGGGATATGCTATAAAGCACAGCGCAACCCTCTTATTTAATAACACTTTCCAGGGAACGGCGAGGCGAATAAATCACGATCTAACTACCAGCATCCTGCTTCTCTTCGGTCTCTTTTACATTAACAGTACCCGTACGTTTCAACACTCCCCATCCGCTTAATTCGCCTTTTACTGCCTTGCGAATAGATTTAAATAAAACGTAATACATCAGCTGTCGCCAGATAAAACGCTGCGGAATAATGTAAACCAGTTTCTTATAATCCTCTCGTTCCATCCAGAATGCAATGAAGGATACAACACAGTCTACCAGGATAAATACCAGGTAATAGGTAAGTATCTTCCACGGCTTGTCACTGAATAAGCCAATGATCATTAGCAGGTCGGCAAGCGGCGAAAATAATGGCAATATGATTTGGAAGATCAGGATATTAGGCATACCTACCATCCCAAAAAATTTATACTTTTTATTGAAGAGCGCATCGCGGTTTTTCCAGAAACTTTGTATCACACCAAAACTCCAGCGGAAGCGTTGCTTCAGCAACATACCTAACGACTCAGGCGCCTCTGTGTAAGCAATGGATTCGGCGCAGTTTCTAACAATGTAACCTTGTTTCAGGATGCGCATGGTAAGATCGCAATCTTCGGCTAAGGTATCAGAAGTAAAACCACCGGCTTTAAATATGGCCGATTTTCTGAATGCACCTATCGCGCCCGGCACTACCGTAATACTGTTGAGTAAATCAAAAGCCCGGCGATCCATATTCTGAGCGGTGGTGTATTCTATCGACTGCCATCTGGTGATCAGGTTAGTCTCGTTACCTACCTTTACCGTACCCGCCACTGCACCAATTTCATCATCTGTAAAATAGGTCATCAGGTGATAAATCGCATCATTCTTCAGCTGTGTATCCGCGTCTATACATACCACGTACTCATTCTTGGCATAGGTAATGCCAAAGTTTAATGCCGAGGCCTTGCCCCCATTAGGCTTGGTAAGTACCTGTACCAGCGGGTGGTTGCCATAAGCATTATCTACCACTTCAAAAGTACGGTCCTTTGATCCGTCATCAACAAAAATGATCTCCAATTCAGGATATTCAAGCTTTAGCAGGCTTTCAATGGTCTTTATTGCCGTAACTTCTTCATTATAAGCAGGCACAACAATACTAACCGGCCTTAACACGGCATTGTCCAGCCGTTTCTGCATTGTCTTTTTATCTTCTATATGCTGGCGTACCGCTAAAATACCAATAAGTACGATCCGGCCAATTGCCAGGAAAATAGCGGTAAGAAACAGATACATGATAAACCAGTTGCCCAGGAAATAGCCAACAATAAACATATTGTAAAGGCTGCCCGTAATACCGCTATTCGCTTCGTCTTTAATAGGCGGCATCAGGTCATCCTTTTTCTTATCGATCAGGTCGGCAATGGTGGTAAAAGTGTAACCCTGCGATTTAAAGTAATGAATAATTGCAGGCAATGCTTTTACCGTTTCTTCGCGTGTATCGCCACCGGCATCATGCAACAGGATCATGGACCCTTCCACACGTTTTGATTCGCGAATGGTACGGGCAATAATACTGTCAGCAGTAACCCCGGGCTGCCAGTCCCAAGGATCAATAGATTCCCCAATGTTGATATAGCTCTGCTTACGGCTTTCTTCTACCGGTATAACTTCGGCAAGCGTACTTGGCTCGGCATCGGCATTGAATGGCGGCCGGAACAGAATGGTGCTTTTCCCGGTAACAGATTCGATAAGCTTACGGGTGGCATTCAGCTCAAGGCTTACCCTTTGCAGGCTAATGGTAGAAATATCGGGGTGAAAAAACGTGTGATTACCAATTTCATACCCTTCGTCAAACTCCCGGCGAAGAATAGGGATATTCTTTTCGGCCATTGAACCCACCACAAAAAACGCAGCCGGAACATGTTCTCTTTTTAATATATCCAGAATACGCGGCGTGTAATCAGGATCGGGGCCATCATCAAAAGTAAGCACTACTTTTTTAGGCTTGTAACCATACCGTCTGATCACGTATTTGGTAGGCAGCTTAATATATTTTTGATTGGTGATTACATAACTATTCGTATCCAGTGATAATTTGATCTGGCCTATGGTTGGCCTGGTGATCAGATCCAACACCTCACCTGTGCCGTCGTAATCAATCTTATTATTTAAGCCTACAGTTTCCAGATGTTTAATATCTATACCTGTTTTACGTAACGAATCAATAGATAAATTCTTCTGGAAGAACGTCCATAAACGCGGATCTTCAGAGCCAAAACGCCATAAAGCAACGCCGCCTGTAGCCCAGTCGTCGGCCATACGAACGATATTAAAATTAGCAGCGGCATCTGTAAAATACACCGTATGCTGAAGGCTGTCCTTATCCAGATAGTTGAAATGCAGGTTGGCAGAAACCGGATCATAGATAATTTCTTTACTATGCTCTTTGGCCGTACTTACCGCTTGTTGATAGCCGATTGATTTTCCGATGCTGTTCTCAGGCCAGTCATACCCCCCGCCCGCAATAGTCAGGATAATCTTTTCGCTGGGCACTATACTGCACACTCTATCCAGTATTTCTTCAACCCAGTGCTGGTGCGATACATCCCCGGCATTACTGGTTTCGTTATGCTGGTCAATGGCCATTACAAAAAGGAAGTCGTTTACTTTTTGCAAAGATTTCAGGTCATATTGCTCATCATCCGGTATAACGTTTTGCGTTACCAGAAAACCTTTTGCATGAAGGGCATTATAAAGTTCCTGCTGAAAGGCAAAATATTCTTTAGTGTTGCGGTTTGGAATATCATCAAAAGCAAGGTTAATGCCTTTGAACTGATATTTGGTCAGCTGCCCGATAAGGCTGTTGATAAAGGTGGTTCGCGCAGCCTTGTTCTTAACAATTCGTACAACATCTTTACTGTCAAACGCACCCTGTGTAGCGTTAAAATTGATGTAGTTGGTAATAGAGACAACTATCGGCTTGTGGTACTTTTTATTAAGATTAAGCAAGCCTGTATCCATAGCTGCTTTAACGGTATCGGCATTGGGTGAGATAGAAAAGCCCTCGCTTACGATCATATCTACACGGCCAATGTAATCAACCAGTGAAGTGTAAGCCTGTGGCTCCCATGCGCGGTAAAAGGCAGCGTTAAGCCGGTCTTTATTGTTGGGGTGTTTCAGTTGATGCAATTTCCTGGCACGGGCCAGCGCTTCAATTTCTGCTTTCTGTATTTTGAAATCCTTAAACTTCTTAGATTTTTTTAACTGGTCTATCTCCTGGTTACTTAACTTTTTTGGGGCAGGATCTAAATTTGGAAGGCTTGGGTATTGTTTAGAAGTAATTGTTATGGCAGCAGCTACCACCGCACTTGCTAAAATGATAACAAGTATACGACTTAACCATTTAAACCGGTTCCATCTTTTTGGTGTATCTGCCTGAAATATCTGTTTGTTAGCCATTAAATTGGTTAAACTTTAAACTAATTTAAAAAGTTTGAAATGAAGTTATGATAAACCTTATAAAAAAGGAAATTATTAAAGAAGTAAAAGGCTGATTAGTTGGGTTTTATATTAGAAAAATCCACGCCGCACTTACAATTGCTACCGCAACCCTTTTTAGCCGTAAAGCTTTTGTAGATCATTCGGCCTACATAAAACAGTGCTGCTGCAAAAAGTAAAACGATAATTACTGTCTGGATCATGGATACAAAGGTATGATTATATTTTAATACGCTTACGGCAGGTATATATTATTACACAGGCATTAAATAATATACCTGTCAGCGAGTTACCACCTCATTCTGTATGAATGTTGGGGATAAAGCTATGCCCTGGATGATTGACTATCTTAATCAGCGAAGTAGTATCTGCGATGCAATGAGAACAAGGTTATATGGTGCCTTATGTGGAAGACTACCGGTAATTAGCGCGTTTGATTAATAATTTAATGTCTGTTATTTTAATTTTATGGCCGTCTGTTTCTATCAGCCCTTCTTGTTTAAAGTCCTTCAATATCCTTACCACATTTTCTTTAGCGATCCCTGTTATATAGGCAAGGTCGCTTCTGGAGATGGTTAAATAGATTTTTTTAAAGTCCTCATCCTCCTCTTTATACTTTTCGCGCAGTACTATTAAAGCTATAGCCAATCGTTCTGTTGCTGTTCGCTGGCCCAATACCGAAATACTGTTTGATAATACCTTAATATCGTGGCTTAATATTTTAATTAGTCTTAAGGCGAAAAGCGGGCATTTTTTTATGATGAACATAAAATCAACTGCAGGTATAAAATAAATCATGCAGTTTTCAATCGCAGCTGCCGAATCCGGGTACCGCTCCTCTGACAGAACAGCATGATAGCCTATCAGTTCTTTTGCTTTAGCAATGTATATGATTTGCTGTTTGCCCAAATGATCGGTCTTGTACTTTTTTACTTTTCCAGCGTGTACAAGAAAAATCCCGGACGGCACAGTTCCTTCTCTAAATATTATTTCGCCCTTTTTATAAGTGTGCAAACTACTATTAATCATCAGGCGATTATAGTCTTCTTCTGCCAAGGCATTAAGTGCAGATCCGCTGTCAAAGATCCACTCATCAATGGGGAAAATTCCGGCAATACTCATTGCACGAATTTAAGAAAAAGTGATAATAATCAACGCTTTATGTTGATATAATTCAAAAAAGAAGGGGCCAATATTAACTAATTTGCAAAAAAAACTATTAGACCCCATTACAATGAAAAAATATTTATTCTCATTAACAATTATTGCGTTCTGCTTTAAGCTTAACACGGCTAAAGCTCAATTTTCTGTTGCAACTAAAAAAGAAAATACCTGGCATTTGGAGGTAGGAGCAAACGGATTATACGATCTTAACCCAGGTAAAAAGTATTACACAGCAGGTTTTGGTGCACAATTAGCCGGGATTTACTATCCTAATGAATTTGTAGGAATAACTTTAACTACCGGATACTTTGATTTACCGGGTAAGAAAAGAACCGTAAATCGTACGGAAATTAAACAGCCCAATTTTCAATTTGTACCATTAAAACTTGGCGTAAGAGGTTTTTTCGTCCCTAAATGGTATCTTGCAGGTGAATTTGGCTTAGGCTATGCCACGCCAGATATAGGTAATAATACACATTTCGCTAAAACCATTGCGCCGGGTTTAGGATATGAAGATCTGGATTCAGGACTTGATGTTAGCTTAAGGTATGAGAATATGCACCATCAAGGTAATTATGTAAGTATGATTGCATTACAGGTTGCTTACTCCATAAATTTATCTAAATAAATATTCTCTTATGTAAACGGATGATTCGTTGGGAACATTCCCGACGAATCATTCGTTTATAAAAATAAAGTTTGATTCTTCCTGGTTTATAAAATCAACTAATTTGTTGTTTTCATAAACTTTTGCAATATAACCTATTTCTTTAAGATAGTCCATTACTACCTGACGCATTTCGTTGGCCCACAACTCGCAATAAATTACCGGCTTATGCTTGGTTAACAGCTGCTGCGCACCCTTAAGTACATAGTATTCAAAGTTTTCTACATCTATTTTAATACCCGCAATTTTTTGTACTACCTGCAGTTCAGCAAGGTCGTCAAGCCTTTTTACCGGCACTGAGATTATCTCACCCTCATTAGGGTCATCGGTTGCCTCATTAAACACATGACAAAGCCCCTGCATTTTAACACCGTTAATAACCGGTATCACCATTTTTAATTCGCCGGGCGCATCAGCCAAACCAATCTCGTGCAACACTACATTTTTAAGCTTGTAGTGTTTAATAATACGCTTAAGGGCATTGATATTGGGCGGCACCGGCTCAAAAGAATGAAGTGTTAATGATGGAAACTTTTTAGCCATAGGCACCGTGGTAATGCCAATATTTGCGCCTATATCTAACAAGGTGGTACCGGGTGGGATAAGATCTAAAAATTGCAGAAAACCACGCTCATACTTATCATATTTGAGCATAAAGGCCTTAAACCGTGAAAAATAGTACAGGTAATTTTCGAATCCTAATAGTTTTTGAAGCGTTGAGATGATTGCTTTTTTCATCAATAGGTTATATGCGTTTATTTTGGTTCGCTAAATATAAAATATAATTTCAGCTTAATTAATGTTTTAATATCTTTCGCAATTAGAAACCCTATCAGGGTTCCTGATCGCTTTATTAAGCAATATATGATTAACAAAAAGCAGCCTATAAAGGTTGCCGTATTAGATCTTTACAACGGTATTTCAAATACCGCAATAAGTGCTTTTGAAAAGCTGCTTACAGACTGTAAAAGCCTGCATGGGGCAGATATGGACTGGCAGGTATTTGATGTAAGGAAAAACACAGCTTTACCCGGCGATAAGTTCGATATTTATATATGCAGCGGCGGGCCGGGAAACCCATTTACGGCACATGAGGAATGGGACAAACGTTATTTTGAACTTATAGAATCGCTGGATAGGCATAACCGCTCATCTGCTACCCGTAAAAAGTATGCGCTTTTTATTTGTCACTCTTTTCAACTGATGTGCAGGCAATATAATTTAGGAACAGTATGCCTGCGTAAAAAACCCGTTTATGGCATTGTGCCGGCAACCTTTGTTAATAACGGAAATGCCGATACCGTTTTCAACGGCCTGAACGACCCGTTCTACGTACTCGACTCGCGAAGCTGGCAGGTAATTAATCCGGATGAAAAAGTTTTTGAAAAAATGGGTGCACAATTATTAGCCATTGAACAGGGCACGGCCATTTCTGAAGCAGAACCAGCCATGATGGCTATCCGCTTTTCGCCTTACTTTATAGGTACACAATTTCACCCCGAAGCGGAGCCTGCGGCTTTAAAAAATAATTTACTTACAGCTACGCGTAAAAATGAGGTAATAACAGCACATGGCGAAGCGCACTACCATGAACTGCTGCGCCTTTTGAATAAACCATCAATACTTGGAGCAACATACGACACTATAATACCCGGATTTTTAAAACAGGCAATTGACGGATTAAAAGCAATTGATTGATAATTGTTTAACACAATATTTACAGGCTGGTAATGTGACGTTGCAATTACTTGCAATTGCTTTAAAATTCAATAAATTAAGCTTACCTTTGCGCAAAATTTAGAGGCATTTTCATGCAAAATAAAATCCGCAATATTGCTATCATAGCACACGTTGACCACGGCAAAACTACGCTGGTTGACAAAATCCTGCACAGTTGTGCCATTTTTCGTGACAACCAGGAAACAGGCGAGCTGATACTGGACAACAACGATCTTGAGCGCGAACGTGGTATCACCATCGTTTCTAAAAACGTTTCTGTTCGTTACAAAGACGTAAAAATTAACATTATTGATACTCCGGGCCACGCCGACTTTGGTGGCGAGGTTGAACGTGTACTTAAAATGGCTGACGGTGTATTGCTGCTTTGCGATGCATTTGAAGGCGCTATGCCTCAAACCCGTTTCGTAACACAAAAGGCATTGGCTTTAGGCCTTAAACCTATTGTGGTTGTAAATAAGGTAGATAAAGAAAACTGCCGTCCTGAAGAGGTTTATGAGCAGATATTTGAACTTTTCTTTAACCTTGAAGCTACTGAAGAACAGCTTGACTTCCCGGTAATTTACGGTTCGTCAAAACAAGGTTGGATGAATACCGACTGGAAAGTTCCGACTGATAATATTTTTCCATTGATGGATGCCATTCTGGAAAACATTCCACCGGCTCCTATCAGCGAAGGTACTTTGCAAATGCAGATCACCTCGCTTGACTATTCATCATTTGTTGGCCGTATCGCTATTGGCCGTGTTGCCCGTGGTACTATTAAAGAAGGCCAGCCGGTATCTTTGGTTAAACGCGACGGTACTATTCAAAAAACAAGAATTAAAGAGCTTTACACTTTTGAAGGCTTAGGTAAGGTTAAAGCTACCGAAGTACAATCTGGTGATATTTGCGCTGTTGTAGGTATAGAAGGTTTTGATATTGGCGATACTATTGCCGATTTCGAAAAACCGGAACAACTGGAGGTCATCAAAATTGACGAGCCTACCATGAACATGTTGTTCACGATCAACAACTCGCCGTTCTTTGGTAAAGAAGGTAAATTTGTTACCTCACGCCACCTGCGCGATCGTTTATACAAAGAGATGGAGAAAAACCTGGCGTTAAGGGTTGTAGAAACCGAATCGCCGGATGCATACCTGGTTTATGGCCGTGGTATCCTTCACTTATCTGTATTAATTGAAACCATGCGCCGCGAAGGTTACGAATTACAGGTAGGCCAGCCGCAGGTTATTGTTAAAGAGATTGACGGTGTTAAATGTGAGCCGGTCGAAACGCTGATTGTTGACGTACCTGGTGATGTTGCCGGTAAAGTAATTGAGCTGGTAACACAACGTAAAGGCGACCTGTTAGTGATGGAGCCTAAAGGCGACTTGCAACACTTAGAATTTGATATCCCTGCACGTGGTATCATTGGTTTACGTAATAACGTATTAACTGCTACTGGCGGCGAGGCCATTATGGCACACCGTTTTAAAGCATACGAACCATGGAAAGGTCAGATCCCTGGCCGCTTAAATGGTGTATTGGTATCAATGGATACTGGTAAAACTACTGCTTTTGCTATTGATAAATTGCAGGACCGTGGCCGTTTCTTTATCGATCCGGGAGTTGATATTTACGAAGGACAGGTATTAGGCGAGCACATCCGTGATAATGATTTGGTGATTAACTTAACTAAAGGCAAGCAGTTAACCAACATGCGTGCATCAGGTAGTGATACCAACGTACGTATTGCTCCTGCTATCAAATTTTCGTTAGAAGAATCAATGGAATACATCCAGGCTGACGAGTACATCGAGGTTACTCCACAAAGCATCCGTATTCGTAAAATCTATCTGAACGAAAACGAAAGAAAGATCAATGCTAAAAAGTTTGTAAACCAATAATCGGTTATTACAATCAAAATATATCAAAGCCCTGTTGGTAACCAACAGGGCTTTTTTTGTTAACCTCACCCACGCTTTTATTTGTCATTGCGAGCGAAGCGTGGCAATCTTTACTTCGCTTTAAAAATCAGCGTACGCATTTATGCCTCACCCCAACCCTCTCCAAAAGGAGAGGGAGTTTTGATTCCCTTAAATTAACACCTCATTGCGATCCGCGCTTAGCGGAGAAGCAATCCCCGGCCATGCTGGTATCTACTATTTGTTATTGCGAACGAAGCGTGGCAATCTAAACTAAAAATCGTTGGAGAGCTTTACTTCGCTTTAAATATTAGCGTACGTGTTTATGCCTCACCTCCAACCCTCTCCTTCTGGAGAGGGAGTTGTTAGTCTCTTAGATTAAAGAGGAGATAAATCAAAACGTCATTGCGATCCGCTGGTGGCGAAGCAATCCCCGGCAGTGCAGGTAGTTAATTATGTATCATTGCGAGCGAAGCGTGGCAATCTAAAATCCGTTAGCAATAAAAAATGATCTTTACTTCACTTTAAATATCAGCGTACGCGGAGTTTTATATCCTAACTGCTCATACCCCTGATCGTGCAGAAAGCTGTAAATTTCAGAAGCATCAACCTTACCCGATTCATTATCCACATCTTCTACCAATAAATAAGCAGGGCGATATTTTTCCCAGTTGTTTGATTCTAATAGCTGGATATCCAAACCAGCTACGTCAATGCTCATAAAATCAATTACGGTAGCTTCTGGTAAGTGCTCATCCAGTAATTGAGATAACGGATAAATATCTACTTCGGCAGTCCCTACAACCTGGTAGCGTTCGTCGGTTGCGGCCTGGCTATCGGCCAGCTCTTTATCAAAAGTATTTAATGAAGGTTCTTTAAACTGATATAATGTGCGCTTTTCCCTTTCAGCACCAATACCAACGTTCAGGTTTTTATCGCGAACGCGGTATTGCTCAAAAAGGTTGATCGCATCCGGGGTAGGCTCAATATTAATACCCTGCCAACCCTGCTCATAAAAATATGCCGTGTTGGAATACCGGAAAGGGTGATGCGCACCTATGTCGATGAAAAAACCTTTATAATGATCAAAATCTACAATGCTTTCGCTCAGCAGCGATCTTAAAATCATGTCTTCACCGTCTTGCGAGAAAGAGTTGCGCGGCTTAAAACCAGGGTATTTATTTTCTTCAGTAAACATAGTAATGGCCTTGGGGCTATATCCGTGGGCAAAATAACAAATTATAAAACACTAATGCTACTATACCACCGTTTATGCAGGCATACTATTTAACATTTTATACATTTGCTGCATAAATATGCGCTTACCTAACATTCCCGGTTTTGACCAGCAAGCTTTAGAAAAGTATTTTAAAAATACCGGGTGGTTGTTTATAGGCCGTATTGGCAGCCTTGCTATTAAAATGGTGGTGGGTATAGTGCTGGCCAATTACTTAGGCGCAACCCAAAATGGTGTAATAAACGGCGGCTTAGCTTACTTATCATTTTTCGCGGCTATAGCTACGCTTGGTTTAGACCAGTACATTGTAAAAGAGCTGCATCAATATCCCGAAAACCGCGATGCTATTTTAGGGACCTCCTTCTGGATGAAGATAATGGCAGGCCTGTTGTGTATCCCTTTGATCTTTGCGGCATATCATATTTATCCGGCTAAGGCAACGCCTTATAGCTATGTCTTTATCCTGTCGTTTACGGGTTTGGTGCAAGCTTTTAACGTCATCGATTCGTATTACCAGGCGCAGGTACAGTCAAAGTATATTATGCGTGTGCAGGTGATCGGCAATATCATCTCGGCAGCTATTAAGTTTATACTGGTATTGCTTAAATATCCGCTGGTATATTTCATCTATTCATACCTGTTTGATATCGTAATTCTTTCTACCGGCTACTTTTTTACTTACCAATCGCAGGGGCGAAGCATTTTTAAGTGGGGCTTTGAAAGCAAGCTGGCTAAAAAGCTGCTTACTTATTCGTGGCCTTTGATCATTGCAGGTATCATGGTTTCGGTTTATATGAAGATAGACCAAATCATGCTGCAAAACATGAGCGGTGCAAAGGAGGCGGGTGCCTATGCAACGGTAGCTTCACTAAGCGAAGCCTGGAACTTTATCCCGTCAATAATTGTGTCGTCGCTTTTTCCGGCAATTTTAAATGCCAAGCGTGATGACGAACAGCGTTACAAAAAGCGCGTTCAAAACCTTTACGACCTGATGGTATACATCAGCCTGCCAACGGCCATCGTCATAACCTTTGCGGCACCGTTTATCTATACACTTTACAAACACGAATATGCTTATGCCGCACCGGTACTATCGGTACATATATGGTCGGGGATATTTGTGTTTTTAGGCGTGGCCAGCAGCCAGCAACTGATCACCGAAAACTTAAACAAGCTTACCTTTATCCGCACAGGTTTCGGTGCTGTTGTAAACATTTTACTGAACCTGGTGCTTATTCCTAAAATGGGCATGATGGGGGCAGCTATAGCTACGCTGGTTGCTTATGCAAGCGCGACATTTTTACTATTGTTTATCCCCAAAACTTTCAGGCAGGGGGTAATGATGTTAAAATCTTTATTCTTAATTTCACTTATTCAAAAAATATTAAAGCGTTGAGTATCATTTCATCACTAATAGAATTGGCTAAAAAGCCTGCAAGATTACGTTCTTTACTTTCTTTCAATGGCAAAGGCTATTTAAGCGAAATAGGCTGGTTTAACGCTTTTGATAATAAAAAACCGGTTGATGCCGAAGGTAACCCTATACCGTGGGTAACTTACAGCTTTATTGATTTTATAAAAGAGCGCATTGGTAAGCAGCATACCGTATTTGAGTTTGGTTCAGGCAATTCAACCTTCTTTTATGCAAAGTATGCAGGCATTGTTGTATCGGTTGAGCATGATAAAGGCTGGTACGATTCGATTGCCAATAACCGCCCGGCCAACTCTGAAATTATATTTTGCGAACTAAAGAAAGACGGCGACTACTGCCGTATGCCGGTTAAGCTTCAGGAAAAATTTGACATCATCATTGTTGACGGCCGCGACCGTGTTAATTGTTGTAAACAGGCAGTAGAGGCACTGTCTGAAAACGGTGTTGTAGTGCTTGATGATTCTGAACGCGAATTTTATAAACCAGGGATCGACTTTTTAACCAGTAAAGGCTTTAAACAATTGTCATTCAGCGGCATATCGCCCGGCTTGTTTTACCGTAAGTCAACTTCGATATTTTATAAAGAAAACAACTGTCTGGGTATCTAAAACACCTGATGCGCAAGGCTAATTATTATTTTTAAGCACTTAAAAACATTTCTTTAACGTACTGTTTTTGAGATAAGGTTCAGTATCCGATCAACTTATCAAATTTCTATTGATGCAGAAACTTGCACCTATTGCATTATTTGTTTACAACCGGCCAGATCATACCCGCCGTACATTAAGCTATCTGCAAAAAAACCTGCTGGCAGAAGATTCGCGCCTGTATATTTTCTCTGATGCGGCTAAAACACCAGCCGATGAGCAGAAAGTAAATGAAGTACGCGATATGCTGAAAAACGTCACCGGCTTTAAGGCAGTAAAAGTAGTTGAGCGTAAACAGAATATGGGGCTGGCGGCATCAATCATAGATGGCGTTAGTCAGCTGGTGAATGAGTACGGCAAAGTGATTGTGTTTGAAGACGACCTGCTTTCGTCCCCTTATACCCTGCAATATTTTAACGAGGCGCTTGACCGCTATGCCGACGAAGAAAAGGTGATGCATATCGGCGCTTATATGTATGACTTAAAAACACCCGACCTGCCGCAGACCTTTTTTTACCGTGCAGCAACCAGCTGGGGCTGGGCCACATGGGCACGTGCCTGGAAAAACTTTGAACCGGATGTTGATAAACTCATGGGCCAGTTTGACAAGGAAAAGATTAACGCCTTTTCTATTGATGGCACCATGAATTTCTGGAAGCAGATGCAGCAGTTTAAGGCTGGTAAAAATAACTCGTGGGCTATACGCTGGTATGCTTCTATATTTTTAAAGGGCGGCTTAACGCTCAACCCTTCCAAATCATTAATTCAAAACATCGGGCACGATGGTACAGGGGTTCATTCAAACCTCGAAGATATCTATAATGTAAAACCGGCACAACAGCCCGTTACTGCCTTCCCCGATGCGATTGAAGAGCATAAGAAAACTTACCAGGCTATCCGTAACTTCTTAAAAAATCGCAAAGGCAATCTATTGCAACGAATAGTGCGCTTTATTAATCAAAAGCTGAAAACTTAGTTATTTTGTAGCGGTTACCACTATGTATGGCGACAGGCGTTTGCTATCAACCGGGATGATTTTAGTGGCAATTTTACCGGCAAGCCAAAGTCCTTTAAAGAATACTTTTACAGATGATGGTTGCTGCGCTTTATTCTCCAACCAGATAGAGAATTTGCCATAATACCCCGATTTTACATTTTTTAAACCTAAAGCTTTGCAATAATCTGCAAGCAGCTGCGGGTTCATGCTATCGATATTATGCTTACTGTAATTTTCCGGATCATACTTGCGTTGCAGCCAACCGTTAACGCCG
Organism: Mucilaginibacter sp. KACC 22063; assembly: GCF_028736115.1. NCBI lineage: Bacteria > Pseudomonadati > Bacteroidota > Sphingobacteriia > Sphingobacteriales > Sphingobacteriaceae > Mucilaginibacter > Mucilaginibacter florum. The sequence continues at coordinate 4,443,189 of NZ_CP117877.1, forward strand.
GTAAAATTAGGAAGCGTGATAAACAGGGTGCCTCCCGGTTTCAGGAAAGCGGCATGGCGGGCGATAATATCTTTAGTATCGTTAAAATGCTCAATTAACCCGCAAGACAATACCAGATCGTATAAATTTTTAGGGCTGTAGCTGAACAGGTCGCCTTCAATAACCTCGATATCTTTTTCCTGCAGATCGTTGGCTGCCAGTACTTGTTTTAAGGTAGAAGGATGGATATAAAAATCGAACAACGAGGTGTCCAGGCCAAAATACTTTTTAAGAAATATGGCATAATAACCCGGAAAGCCGCCAAGTTCAATAGCGGTTTTAATCTCTTTGTTACCAAGTATCTCTTTTAAAAGTTTATGGAATGTATAATGAGCAGATACTTTAAATGCCAGCCCTTCTTTTGATTCCCAATAATTAGCCCAGAAATTCCTGTCGGTAAGTTCGTTTCCCATCAGTGGGCAAATAAAAAGAAAATTTCTGATGTAGCGTAAAAACAAAGGGCGGTAAATTTACCGCCCTCGTCTGTTTATTTCAGTTGTTTCATAATTTCTGAAACGGCCCGGTCAATCTGCGGGTCGTTGTTATTCAATCTGTCTTTGAAATCGGTGTTAACATTGATGTCAGGTTTCACCCCCTCATGTTCAATATCTTTGCCGTCAAGCGTGAAACAACCCCATGCAGGTATGCGTACGCTCGATCCGTCAACCAGGCCTTTGGCGCTGGTGAAGATGATCCAACGGTAAGTTTCAGTACCAACAATTTTGCCCAAATTGAGAGCCTTAAAGCCCTCCGAGGTCATTTCACCGTCGCTTAACGTTTGCTCGTTAATAAGCAAAATAATTGGCTTTGCCGATGGCGCAAAATTTGGCTGTTGCGTGCGTTTACCGCCACGGTATTGCCATTGCAGGTAAGGTTTCTGCGACAGGAAGTTTAACACCGCATCGTGTACGTTACCACCGGTATTGTAACGTAAGTCAAGGATCAGCGCATCTTTTTGATAGGCATAATCAACCATATCTTCTTTAAATTGCTCCAGGTTATCGGTACCCATAGCCTTCATGTAAACGTAAGCTATGCGGCCGTTACTTTCTTTCTCAACCATCTTACGGTTGCCGTCAATCCATTCGTCGTACAGTTCGTCTTTGAATTCGCCAGACGATTCAGGATGAATTTTAACGTTTATATTTTGACCGCCACGTTGGAAGGTTAGTTGCAATTCATCATCAAGTGATGGCTTGGTAAAATAGAAGTTACGGTCTTGCTGCGGATCAACGTCTACACCGTTTACGGCAACCAGTTTATCGCCTGGCTGTACGTTAATACCTTTACGGTCGGCATTGCTGCGGGTAATGATATGGTCAACTTTGTAAGGCTCGTCATTATCGAAAGCAATACCGGTTTCCATGGTACGGTAACGCAGGTTGGTGCGTTCTTCCATACCACTGCTGCTAAAGCCCATGTGCGATGAGTTAAGCTCGCCCAGCATATCGTTCAACATCAGGCGCAGGTCGGCACGGTTGTTTATATAAGGCAGGTAGGTAGCATATAATTTATGAATACCATCCCAGTTTACGCCGTGGAAGTTACCGTCATAGTAGTTTTCATCTAAATCTGCCCATGCCTCATCAAACATCTGGCGGAACTCGCCCTCCAGGTTACGGTCGAACTTAGCGCTTACATCCACTTTTTCTACCTTATTCTGGTCAAGGTTAAGTTTATAAGCATTACCGCCAGCCAGCATATAGTACTTATCACCAGTGTTCACAATATCGAACCCATAAAAATCAGCGCCGGCTACTTTTTCTGTTTTGTTGTTTTCAAACGGCTCAATAGTGGTACGGAAAACAGCGCGTTTACCCTCGGCCTGGTCTGATGAATAGTAAACAAAAGTTTTAGTGCCTTTTTGAATGACATAAGGATTGTTTTGATTACCGAAATCCTGGCTGATCTGCTCAATGCGTTTCATCGGCTCATTGGTATCAATCACAATGTCAGACGGTGCTTTCGGAGCAGGTTGCTGCGATACAGGCTTTTTAGCACCTGTTTTCTTGTCTTTCTGATCGGCAGGCTTTGTTTCCTCTTTTTTCTCTTCTTTGAAAAGGTCATCAAACTTGCTCAATTTAAAATCTGTATCAAATTTTTGCAGGGGAATGCGGTAAATATGCGAATCATGTAAGCCGTAAGGGTAGGCTGGCTGCGTACGCGACGATGCGAAGTAAATGAACTTACCATCAGGCGACCAGAACGGATCTGTTTCGGTAACACCTGAATTAGTTAGGTTGATAATTTTACCAGACTCTGTACTGTAAATGAAAATGTCCTGCTCAAAATTGCGATAGGCGGTATAGACTACATATTCGCCGTTTGGGGAGAAATAAGGCTGGCTATTTTGGAAACCCCAGATCTCATCGGTAGTAATGGTTTTACTGTCTAACGATTTAAGGTCCATCATGCGCACTTGGTCGCGGCCGCTTAGGTATACCGCTTGCGTGCGATTTTTATTGAAGACGATATTCCGGTTATTGCGCTGCTCGTTAGTCAGTTGTTTTTCTTTTCCTTTACCGTCGGCGCTAATGGTATACCAGTTAAGGAAACCACCTGATGTTTGATTAAACAATAAGGTACGGTTATCGGCAAGCCATTTCACTTCGGTAACACGCTCGGCATTACCGTGGTCAATATGCTGCGTGAATTTCCCGTCGATATCACTTACAAAAAGTTCGCCGCGTGAAACGTAAGCCAGCTTTTTGCCATCGGGCGATGCATCCAGGCTTTCCACTCTTCCGGCAAGGTCAAACTCCTGCTGTTTAGGCAGTACGTTGTTACGGAAAATAGTGAAGCTAAGTTTCTGCGTTTGTTTGCTGGCTACATCATATACAAACAGTTGATAGTCCTTTTCAAATACTACTTTAGCGCCGTTTGCACTTACAACAGGACGTTTAATAGAGGTTTTAAAACTGGTAAGCTCTGTTTTTTTACCGTTTACAAACGTGTAAAGATTGTATTCTTCATTGGCTTCGTCAGATACAAAGTACACATTGCCTTTCTGATCAATTGAAGCCCAGAAATCTTTACCAATCCAGTCGGTATATCTTTTATAAGCTTTTGTTTTTGGGTTGTATGATTGTATATCCGGGTTGTAGGCGCCCTTGTAGTGCTTACGGGTGGGGAAACGGTAGCTTTCCCAGGTATTGCTGAAATATAGCTCACCTGTTTTCGGATGTTCAACCACACCGTGTATGGTGTTAAAAAAGTTACCGAATAAGCGCTCAGGTGTACCGCCGCTACGGCTCACTTTGTAGGCGCTGAAGCCATTGTAACGGCTTGATGTAAAATAAATAGTTTTTGAATCCCAGCTCCATGAGTCAACTTCATCACTGGCTTCGTGGTAGGTAAGCTGCTTAATATCGCCACCGGCTAAGGGCATCACATATACATCGTTATTGCCAAATTGGTTAGACGAGAAAGCCAGCCACTGGCCATCCGGCGACACATGCGGGTTGGTTTCCTGCCCTTGCATGGCGGTAAGCCTTACTGCAACCGGGTTGTTAAGGTCAGCTTTCCAGAGGTCGCCCTCGTAACTAAAAATTACGGTTTTACCATCGGGTGTAAGAGTGGGGTAAGAAGTAAAATAAACTTCCTGGTTTTGTGCAACGGCAGCATTTTTAAACATTAGCGCCGAAAGCAAAAACAAGTAAACTTTTTTCATGTACAATAAAAGTTAATAGATACTAAATGTATTTTTGGGCATGCTGAAAGTAGTGCATTTAAACACTTATGATGGTAATGGCGGGGCCGGCAAAGCCTGCCTTCGGCTTAACCGTGCATTACTGAACGAAAATATCGATTCTAAAGTAATTGTACACTACAAATTCGGTAAAAATCCGGCTATACAGGAGTTTAGCAAATCTGTTATCCAAAAGGCATATACTGCAGCTACTATTGTGCTGGAAAGGGTTATCGCAAAGCGATACCTGAAACCTCAAAAGCGCACACCGTTTTCTTTTACCTGGTTCGGCCGTTCTGTGATCAATCACCCAGATGTGAAAGCTGCCGACGTGATTCACTTGCATTGGGTAAATCATAGCTTTTTAAATCCTAATCACTTGGCGGAACTGGCATCGCTGAACAAACCGGTGGTCTGGACTTTCCACGATAGCAATGCTTTTACGGGTGGCTGCCATGTACGTTATACCTGCGACCATTACCAGCATGCCTGCGGTTATTGCCCTCTGCTGAAAAATCCGGCGGAAGACGATCAGTCGAACAAGCAATGGCAGCAAAAGAATGCCGCTTACCAAAAGCTGAACTTTAGCGTGGTGGCACCAAGCTCGTGGATGCTGGGCTCGGTACTAATGAGCAGCCTGATGAAAGATAAGGCGATAAAGCAGATTCCCAATACATTGAATACAGAAGTATTTAAACCGTCGGATAAAAAGCAGGCAAAAGAGGCACTGGGTTTATCCAAGGATAAGTTTATCTTTTTAAGCGGTTTTATGCCTTCGCGCAAGGATCTGCACAAGGGAACGCAATATTTGATGGATGCGCTTGAATTGCTAAAAGAGCGAAAAGGCCTTAATGCCTCTGATATAGAACTGGTAATTTTTGGCAATCGCGATACTAAGGATCTCCCTGTATTTCCATTTAAAACTACCTTTTTGGGCACTCTAGGCAGTGAAGAAAAACTGGCGCAATGCTACAACGCTGCAGATGCCTTTTTAATTCCTTCACTGGAAGATAACCTGCCTTATACTGTAATGGAAAGCTTATCATGCGGGACACCGGTCATTACCTTTACCACCGGCGGCATTCCCGATATGGTTCAGCATGAATATAATGGGTATTTGGCCATTTATCAATCAGCAGAAAGTTTTGCTGATGGCATGGATTGGGTGATTAATCATGCTGATCCTATTGCTTTGCAGAATCAATCTCGCCAAACGGTGATGGAGCATTTCAGCGAAAAAGCAGTTGCACAAAAACATATTAAACTTTATGAGCAGGCCGTGAAATCTGCCCAGCAAACCAGATAATGTTTCAGCCTAAATTAAGCGTAATTACTATAGTATATAATAACGTCCGGGACATCGAGCGGACGGTTAAATCCATTGTTGGCCAAACTTATACCAACATTGAATATATTGTTATAGACGGTGCATCTACTGATGGCACATTGGAGATTCTGAAAAAATACATCGATCATATCGCCATACTAAAAAGCGAACCTGATAGAGGTATTTACGATGCCATGAACAAAGGGCTGGCTTTAGCCTCTGGTGATTACGTATTATTTATGAATTCGGGCGATGAAATCTATGCGCCCACCACAGTTACCAATATTTTTGCCAGCGCAAATGATGCTGACATTTACTATGGCGAAACAGAAATGATTAATGATGCCGGCGAAAGCCTGGGCCAGCGCAGGCATACTGCCCCGACAAACTTCACCTGGCGCGATTTTAAATACGGCATGAGCATCAGCCACCAAGCCATTTATATCAGGAGAGCCTTAATTGAGCCTTACGATCTACGCTACCAGCTAAGTGCCGATATCGACTGGATTTTAAGAGCTGCTAAAAAAGCAAAAAAGATCGTTAATGTTAATCAGTATGTGGCTAAGTACCTGGTTGGAGGGATGTCCAAAAAAAAGCACCGCCAAAGTTTAAAGGAGCGTTTCAACATCATGCGCGAACATTACGGTTTGGTACCCACCATCTTTAATCATCTGGTTATTGCCTTTAATCTTGGCTGGTACTGGTTAAAGCACAGAAGAACTAATGATTAATAGTCTTAGTTTTTTGTCATCCTGAACTTAGCGAAGGATCTAATCCCATAATGTATAATAAGGCACTAAAATTAAAGTAAATAGATGGCTCTGCTTGCAAAGACAACAGATATCCGATTTACTTCTCAATCAAACAAACGGCATAAGCTACCACACCTTCTTCGCGGCCTATAAATCCCATCTGTTCATTGGTAGTCGCTTTTATAGAAATATCTTCGTCGCTTATACCGGCTGCTTTAGCTATATTAACTTTCATTGCAGGTACATGCGGGTTCACTTTAGGGGCCTCCAGGCAAATCATGGCATCAATATTACCAATGCTCCAGCCTTTTTCTTTAAGCAGGGCAACCACATGCTCTAACAAGACCAAGCTGCTGATCCCTTTCCAGCGGTTATCTTTATTTGAAAAATGATAACCAATATCGCGCAGGTTAGCTGCACCTAATAATGCATCGCAAATGGCGTGTAAAATAACATCAGCATCAGAGTGCCCGTAAGCGCCGCTATGATGCTCAAGCTTAACACCCCCCATTACAAATGGATGCCCTTCTTTTAATTGGTGGACATCAAACCCAAATCCTACACGTATTTTGCTCATTTCTTTTTACCAGATTCGAAGTTTACCAGCAAGGTAAACCTTAAAGTATTAGCCAGCGGGCTTTTTTGCTGACTTGCTGCCAGGTAGGCAAAGTCAAGATTAAAGATATCATACTTCAGGCCGGCACCAAGGGTAAGGTATTGCCTGTTCCCTTTTGATGGATTTTCATAAAAATAGCCAGCCCGTAATGCAAACTGCCTGTTGTACCAATATTCTACACCAGGCGAAAAACTGATCTCTTTCAGCTCTTCGCTGAAACCACCCGGCGCATCAGAAAAAGACCCGAATATGGCCGAAGGAACCGACCTGTCGTCGCTTTTGCCTTTAATAATATTGCCGTCGCTATCCCTGATGGGCGGCGTTGGCACCAATAGCTTATTAATATCAAATGCTACAGTAATGCGGTTAAGATCGTCCAGATCAACGTTTTCGGCTACACCAAGTTTAAGGTTGGTGGGCAAATAATATTTAGGGCTGCTATCGCCATAACTTATCCGCGGGCCTATGTTTGAAATATTAGTACCAAAAGCAAACTGCGATTGCTTGCCGAATAATTCGCCCGGTTTCCGATAATAAAGCGATACATCTGCAGCTACTCCATTTGCAGGGCTAAGCTGTGCGCTGGTACCACTTATATTACTGTATAAACTTGAATGAATATAACGAACGGTTAAACCCAGTGAAAAGTTATTTCCAAACTTGCGGGAAAATGAGCCATCAATTGAAAATTCGTTTGGTGTATAACTGCCCTGGCTTTGCTGGTTAAGGTCTACCAGGTCAATTGAACCAAGGTTAAAATACCGGATAGATGCCCCTATGCTGTTCCTGTCATTTAACTTATGGGCATAGCTTAAATAAGATAAGCTTACATCAGGCACCAGATGATGCAGCCACGGGCTATATGAAGCCGATAGTGCATCATTGTTTTCTATAAAAGTAAGTTTCGCAGGGTTCCAGTAGGTTGAGTTAACATCCGGAGACAACGCTACACCGGCATCACCCATTGCCCCTGAGCGCGAATCAGGTGTAATATTTAAGAAAGGGACGCCCGTAACCAAAGCACTGCTGTTACTGCCATTGGTATTAACTCCGCCCGTAGTTTGGGCGCAGGCAGCGGCGGTTGACAGCGTTAAAAAAACAGATACAGCGTATCTTAATGTTAGCGGAAAATATATTTTCACCCCTTATTTAAGTGTTTTCACAATATTAAAGTTAATCCCGCAGTTTAGCAACTGCAATTTAACTGGTGGGATTATTTGTATAAATATGTGTAACACAATACTTAATTTGACGTAAAAAGGTTAATTTTTTATCTGTATTTTTAAATATTTAACAAAAAGTTCAATAATAAAGTAATTTCAATTTTATTATATTTACGTTCTGAATAAAAGCACACAGTCTTAAACTATGAAGATACATTTTACAAGGTTAGCTTTGATCGTGTTAGGAGCAGGAGGTTTATTAAGCAGCTGTAGTAAGCATCAGTCGTCACAAAAAACTGGAATGCGTTATAATGATAAATATAATGGTGGTTTCCAGGTATTTAAGAAAACGCATCCGGCACCCGGCCCCGGTCTGGTACCTGTTGAAGGTGGTACTTTTGTTTTAGGCGGTAGCGCTGATCAGGATGTAAACTATGAATACAACAATGTTCGCCGCAGGGTTACTGTACCTTCATTTTATATCGATGAAACAGAGGTAGCCAACGTTGACTGGCGCGAATATCTGCACTGGCTTGCGGTAAATTTTCCTAATGACAGGGAATTATACTATAATGCCTTGCCTGATACACTGGTATGGCGCCGTCCGTTATCTTACAACGAACCTTATGTAGATAATTATCTTCGTCACCCTGCATTTCAGGACTACCCTGTTGTAGGTGTATCATGGGATCAGGCACAGGATTATTGTGTTTGGCGTACCGACCGCATGAACGAGCAAATCTTACGCAGTAAGAACATCCTTGCAACCTGGAAAGATGCCTCTGGAAAAGGCAAAGGTGGTACACAAGCCGGCGGTAATACTACTGCCTCAAATGAGCCTTTCAATACCGAAATGTATCTGAACGGACAGGTTAAAGGCCCTGGTTTTGATGGTAAGCACATGATACCGGACCTGAGCCCGAACGCTAAAGCCGCCAATGGAGGTAAAAGGCCTGTACGCCCTGCAAATATGGAAGACGGCATACTGAAACAAGGTTACCGCCTGCCATCTGAGGCCGAATGGGAATATGCGGCTTTGGGTTTAATTGGTAATACTGAATACGAAAATATTTCTGACGGCAAGATGTATCCATGGAATGGCATGGGCGTACGCTCTCCGAAAAGAAAAACCCGCGGTTTGATCCTTGCCAACTTTAAACGCGGCGACGGTGATAACATGGGTGTTGGCGGATCACTTAACGATAAAGCAGATATTACTGCACCTGTACGCTCATACATGCCAAACGATTTTGGCTTATTTAACATGGCAGGCAACGTTAACGAATGGACTGCCGATACTTACCGCCAGATGTCATTTGAGGATGTGGATGACTTTAACCCTTTCCGTGGTAACGAGTATAAAGACAAACGTTATGCCGATGCCTCTAAAGGCCTGCTGGCAAAAGATAAATATGGCCGCCCTATTAAAGATCCGGCTAAGGCTAACAGAAAACTAAAATGGAGCGAGCTTAATGCACAGCAACAGGCTGCATCTACTGCAAGCATGGGTGGCGCAAACAATGCTAACGGGCAATTACCGGCAGGCATTGCTAATCCAGATCAACAGGCACCTACCGGCACTGCTGGCAACACAGCCCCGGTCCCTACTAAAGATCAACTGGCTTCAAAACCATTTAACGCAGATATGAGGGGTTTTAATGACAGTACCAATACCGTTCTTTACGGAACAACTACCTTAGTTAACGATCATTCTAAAGTATACAAGGGTGGTTCATGGAATGACCGTGCTTATTGGTTAAATCCTGCTACACGCCGCTTTATGGATGAAGATGCTACGAGTGCCGAAGTTGGTTTCCGTTGCGCAATGACCATGGTTGGCCAAACAGAGCTGCACCCTGGCGGCGGCAAACACTTCAATGAAAGAAAGCCCAAGCCATTTAAGAGCAAGTAATTAGATTAAACATACCAAAACAATAAGGCCCGGAATTCCGGGCCTTATTGTTTATCTAATAGATACTTAAAAAGCAATAAGCACCTGTCCCTTTTCCACTTTATCTCCCGGCTTAATTTTTACAGATTTTACAACGGCATCAGCAGGAGCCTTGATTATATTTTCCATCTTCATTGCCTCAAGTACAAAAAGATTATCGCCTTTTTTTACTTCATCACCTTCGCTAACAAATACTTTTAACACCAACCCTGGCATGGGGGCTTTCAGGTCGGCAACGGCGCTGCTGTTTAGCTGGCTTAGCCCTAATTGATCAAGCAGCATATCAAACTGATCTTTAGCGGTAAGATGGTATAAATTGCCGTTTACCTTTATGGCCGCTATTTTTTGCTGTATATCAATATTGACTACCTCTAAATTGTAAGATGCATTATCATTGATTAAATGATAACTTGATGCACCTGTTTTCTGTACGTCTGCATTAGTGGCTATATCATTTATATACAGCGCTCCGCTTTTACGGCCGGCATTAAACTCAAATTTATCGTTAACCTTGATCTGATACATTAGCTATTGTATTAAAGCGTACTGAACTAAATTAGCACCCATTTTAAGCGCTTTCTGGCGTACATCCTGGCTGTCGCCGACGTAGGTACCATAATCTTCCCAACCGTTGCCTAAATCGCACTGATAGTCATAAAAACAAACTAATCTGCCTTTATAGATCAATCCAAATCCCTGCGGGCGTTTACCATCATGCTCATGCACTTTAGGCAGCCCATTAGGGAAGTCATATTTTTGATGATATACCGGATGATTAAGTGGCAACTCCACAAAATCCAGCTCTGGAAATACCTTTTTCATCTGCGGGCGTATAAATTGATCGAGCCCATAGTTATCGCAGATATGCAAAAAGCCGCCCCCTGTTAAATACTTACGCAGGTTGCGTACTTCAACATCAGAAAAGATCACGTTGCCGTGACCCGTCATAAAGATAAAAGGATAGTTGTAGATCTCAGCACTCCCAGCTTCCACGGTTTCTTCATCGGCCTGAAAATTAGTGTGCAGATTGTTATTGCAAAACCGGATCAGGTTGGTAAGTGCCGTACGGTCACCGTACCAGTCGCCGCCGCCATTGTATTTTAAACGGGCAAGTTTGTATGCAGGCTTATTGAAACTGCAAAGTGCAATCAGCAAGCCACAAAACAATATGCCAATCTTAAATCTCATTAACGGTTTAAAAAATTCACCTCAAAGCAGGCTTCCAAAGCAGCGGTTTCAGTACGCAGCCTACTTTCACCTAAAGTTATGGCTTTATAATCATTTTTTAAAGCCATATCAATTTCCTGCGGTGTAAAGTCCCCTTCGGGGCCTATCAATATTAATGAACTGCCTTGTAACTTTAACGCAGATTTGAGATTTATCTTTTCGCCCGGCTCACAATGAGCTATAAATTTTTGACCATCAAAATCAGCTGATAAAAACTTACTGAAACTAACAGGCTCATTTAATACAGGATGATATGCTTTTAAGGATTGTTTAACTGCAGCGGTAATGATCTTATCCAGGCGGTCTGTTTTGGCCTCCTTACGCTCAGATCGCTGGCAGATGATCAACGATATTTCATCAATGCCTATCTCGGTGGCCTTCTCCAGAAACCACTCCAGCCGTTCGATATTTTTGGTAGGTGCAACTGCTATGTGCAGGTAGTGGTTGCGTTTTTGATATTCCTGTATCGAAGATGTAATCTCTAATAAGGTACGTTTCGGATGATCGTCTGCTATAGTTGAAACATACAACCCTCCCCTGCCGTCGATCAACTGCACCTCATCACCTTTTTGTAAACGCAACACACGGATACAATGCTTGCTTTCTTCCTCGCTAAGCTGGTAATGAGATTGGGGACTTGTAATATTGGGTGTATAGAAGAGATGCATTTTGCAAGCAGATTAATGTAAATCTACAGTATCTTCTTCATTAAGCAACAGCTCAAGTTTTACCGACTCAATGTTCTGGTCTGATTTTTTAAGGACGGTGATGTTGTAGCCATTGGCTTCTTTCTGCTCACCAACGTCAGGGATCTTTCCAAAGATATCGCCTAACCAGCCCGATACGGTATCAAAGTCGCCGTCTTCCGGCAGATCGTGCGGCAGGTGCTCGTTTACATCGTAAATCGGTGCAAGCGCATTTACCACGTACTCGCGGTCGTTGATCTTTTCTACAATTGGCTTTTCTTCATCGTATTCGTCCTGTATCTCGCCCACCAATTCCTCAACAATATCTTCCAGGGTAACCATACCTGCCGTACCGCCAAACTCGTCCAGCACAATGGCAATCTGAATGCGTTTCTGTTGCAGTTCGGCCATCAGGTTATTGATCTTCTTGGTTTCTGGTATAAAGTACGGTTTACGGATGATGTTTCTAAGTTCGATCTCTTCGTTACGCGCCAAAAGCCTTAATACATCCTTGGCGTGTACAATGCCTACGATCTTATCTATGGTATCATCATAAACCGGCATGCGCGAATAACCTTCATTAATCAGGCAGTCTACCAGTTCATCACGTGTAGAATCAATATCAATGCCCGAAATACGAGTACGCGGCACCATGATATTTTTTACTACGCGTTCGTTAAAGTCAAACACGTTTTTAATCAGCTCATGTTCTGATGAATCAAGCGCACCGCTTTCTTTGCCTTGCTCCAATATATATTGCAGCTCTTCAGAACTGTGGTGCGATTCTTCACCATGCACGGCTTTAATACCGAACAGGCTAAGGATAAAATTAGCGAAGGTGTTTAATACCCATATCGCCGGCCTGAAGATCACAAAGAAAAAACGCAGCGGCCAGGCCACAGCCATTGCTGTACGTACCGACCGCTGTATAGCAAGCGTTTTAGGTGCAAGTTCACCAAATACAATATGCAATATGGTGATAACAACGAAAGCCACAACGTGGCTGGTGTTAATTACAAAAGCAGAAGTAATGGTAAGCCCAAACGCTTTAAAGAGGTTCAACATTACATTAGTGACCACGCTCTCACCTGCCCAACCCAGGCCCAGCGAGGCTATGGTAATACCTAACTGGGTTGCGGCCAGGTAACCATCAAGGTTGTGCATAATGCCACGGGCTATTTTTGCCATCTGGCTACCCGCTTTAGCCTGGATCTCTATTTGCGATCCGCGTACGCGGACTATTGCAAACTCTGCCGCCACAAAAAAGCCGTTCAGCAGAACCAGAAATATGGTAAGGAAAATGTGAAAACCGTTTATGTGTATGTCGATCTCGGGGCCCATTCAATAATTATTGGTACGACGGGAAAGTAGATTTATACAAATCTAAACTTTCTTGAATTACTTTATGCGCATATCTCCTGCCTAACAGATGCTCAATGGTAACGTTTTTACCTTCAAGGCCTTTATAGTCCTGGAAGAAACGTACAATTTCTTTCATCGTATGCGGAGGCAGCTCATTCAGGTCATTAATATAGTTAACAGACATGTCATTTTTAGCTACGGCGATAATTTTATCGTCTTGCTCACCATTGTCAACCATGTGCATCACACCCACTACTTTAGCCTCAATAATTGACATCGGGAACACATCAACAGAACATATGACTAAGATATCCAAAGGGTCCTTATCGTCACAATATGTTTGAGGAATAAAGCCGTAGTTGGCCGGATACATCACTGATGAAAATAAAACGCGGTCAAGCTTTAAAAGGCCCGACTCTTTATCAATTTCATATTTAGCTTTTGATCCTTTAGGAATTTCAATAATCGCATTTACAATTTCCGGAACATTCTCTCCGGTTGAAACCTGGTGCCAGGGATGTTGTGTACTCATTTAAGTTAAAAAGTTATAGAATAATATTAATTTTCTTCATCCGCCTTTTTACGTTTTAAAAACGCAATTAACAACGGAATAGTTGTGATTGTTATTAAACCAAGTATGATATAATGCAAATAATCTTTTAACTGGGGATATTGTTTGCCTAAATAATAACCTAATAAGGTTAAAGTTGATACCCAGGCAATACCACCTACAATATTGTAAAGTGTAAACTTCCTGAACTTTACTTTTACAATACCTGCAAAGATAGGGGCAAAAGTTCTGATGATGGGAAAAAATCTACCTAACACCAGTGCCATACCGCCATATTTGTCATAAAATTTTTCGGCCATTGCGATATATCGCTTTTTAAAGAACAGTGAATCGTTTTTGCTTAACAACACATCACCAGTTCTGTAACCAAACCAATAGCCCATAAAGTTTCCGAGAACAGCTGCACCAATAAGCGATGCTACCAGATGGAATACCGGTACGTCAAGCGTACCTGTTGCACAGAAAAGCCCTGCCAGAAACAGCAGGTAATCTCCCGGCAGGAAAAAACCAAAGAATAACCCCGTTTCTGCAAATACAACAACAAGTAAAAGGTAATACCCCCCCTGGCTGATGATAGCTTTAGCATCGGTTATATTATGCAGGTGATCCCAAAAGCTTTCCATTCACAATATTCGTAAAACTACAAATATTATATCAAAATGCAGTATGGGGGCTTAATAAATGAGATCAGAAAGTATACCCGGATAAATACCTACTACAATTGTCAATACGGCCGATAAACCCAGCACAAAACTGTAATAACCCGGCACTACCAGTGTGGTTTCATTATTAGCCGTGCGGAAGAACATGGCAATAATAACACGGAAATAATAGTAAATGCTGATGATCGCGTTTACCACAGCCACAATAACCAACCAGTAATGGTAGCGTGACAGTGCGCCCGAGAACATAAAGAATTTACCTATAAAGCCCGCAGTTAAAGGAATACCAGCCAGCGATAACATGGCTACCGTTAATACAAAAGCCAGGAAAGGGTTATTTTTTCCTAACCCGTTAAATGCCTCAAACTTATCACTGCCAGACTGCTGCTGAACAAGGATCAGCACCCCGAAAGCAATAATAGAAGCAATAGAATATGCTGTAGCATAAATAAATACCGAGTTGGCTGAGGATGCGCCTAAAGCAACTACCGCAAACAAAAGGTAACCCGCATGTGATACACTTGAGAAAGCCAGCATACGCTTAAAGCTTACCTGGTAAATAGCGGTGATGTTACCTATAAATAAAGTAATCACGGTGATGGTAACCAATACCGGTGTCCAGAAATCTGATACGCTTGCAAAGGCAATAGAAAACAAACGAAGGAATGCTGCTATACCAGCTGTTTTAACAACAGTTGACATAAACGTAGTGATCAGCGTTGGTGAACCTTCGTATACATCTGGTGTCCAGAAGTGAAACGGAGCAGCGCCTAATTTGAAGCATAAACCAACAATGATCATCAGGATACCGGTATAAAACAGGTACAAAAACTCACTGCTGTGCGGATGCGTCAAAATCCAGTCGCGGATAACAGCCAGGTTAAATGAACCCGTTGCTCCGTAGATCAACGCGATACCAAATAACAAGAAACCTGTAGAGAAGGCACCCATCAAAAAATATTTCAATGACGCCTCGTTAGATGCGATATCCCGCTTTTTAATACCTGCCAGGATGTATAAGCTTACCGACATGATCTCAATACCGATGAACAGCATGGTAAGGTTATAATAAGATACCATTACAATGATACCTGCTAAAGCAAACAGGATAATAGCATAATACTCCGCAACGTGGCTGCTGATCTTTTCAAAATAATCTTTTGAAAGCAACAGGATCAGTATGGTTGAAAAGATGGTGATTGCAGAAAATGCTATTGAAAAGTGATCAAACTGAATCATGCCATTAAATAATGGCTGCGCATCAGTTTTCCATTGTGCAACAGCTAAGCCGGCTGCCACTAATAAGCCGATAACGGTAACCGGTAGTAATGCATTTTTAGCTTTATATAAGCCTAAATACAACAGTACTATAGGTAAAACGGATATTAGTATTAAGGTATTCATTTTAAAGATCTCGCTTATTTTTTAACCGGCATTGAAGAATTAAGGCCGCCGCTTGTTATTTTACTATTTACAATTTTTACCAGGTTGGTTACTGCCGCATCTGAAATATGCATTACTGCTTTTGGATATACACCCAGTACAATAATTAAAGTGCAGATGATACCCAGCACCAGGGTTTCGGTACCGCTAATGTCTGTGAATGCTGCAGTTAGCGCGTTAGTTTCGCCCTGCATAGCACGTTTATACATACGCAGCATATATACCGCACCAAAAATGATGGTTAAGCCACCCGCAGCACATAACAGAATATTATATTCATATAAACTGTTTAACAGCAAAAACTCACCGATAAAACCGTTGGTAAGCGGCAGGGCAACAGTTCCTAATAAAATGATCAGGAATGCGATGGCAAATTTTGGCGCTACTTTAGCAATGCCGCCAAGCTGGTCAAGATCGCGGGTATTAAGCCTGCGGCTGATGATATCCATAATGAAGAACATACCTACTACGTTAATACCGTGGTTTAGCATTTGCACCATGGCGCCTTGTACACCGGTATTTGTCCACGCGAAAACACCGGCAGCAATTAAGCCAACGTGCGCAATAGACGAATATGCGATCAGGCGTTTGCCATCCTTCTGGTTAAAGGCGATTAGCGAAGCATAGATGATACCTATTACAGCTAATGTAATTACAATGTATTGCCAGTGGTCAAATCCAAGCGGCACAACAGGAATCATCCAGCGGATGGCTCCATATACACCCATTTTAAGCATAATACCTGACAATAACATGGTACCACCTGTAGGTGCTTCTGTATAAGTATCGGGCTGCCATGTGTGGAATGGGAATACAGGCATCTTTATAGCAAAAGCCAGGAAGAATGCCCAAAATATCCATCCTTGCTCTTTTAGAGAAAGGTTAAGTTCATAGAAATCATGCAGGTCATAAGTGCGCGACGGTGTTTGCAAATGCAGGTATATAATAGCCAGCAACATAAACAGCGAACCTGCGAACGTGTAAATAAAGAACTTGATGTTAACTTTAATACGGTTTTGGCCGCCCCACATAGCGCAGATAAAATATATCGGCAGTAATGCAGCTTCCCAACCTACGTAAAATAAAAAGCCGTCAATAGCTGTAAACACAACCAGCATACCGCTTTGCATAAACAGCATAAGGGCATAAAATACTTTGGCATTTTTATATTCGTGGTTATAAGTAGCCAGAATAATAATGGGAATAAGCAAAGTATTAAGCAGTACCAATATCATACTGATACCATCAATACCTGCCGTAAAGTAAATACCCAGCTTTGGCATCCACGGTAAATCAACTGCAAATTGTGTTGATGCATCCGGAACAAAGCGCGCGGTAAATACAACTGCAATCGCCAGTTCGACCAATGCGAACAACAGGGCCACATGTTTAGCTGCCTGATTTTTAAACAGCATTACAGCCAGGGCTGCAATTATGGGTAGAAAAAGTAATATACTAACCGTCATTTTTCTTAACTACAATAACGCCGGGGCTAAAATTTTAAACTATAAACAAGTATGGCAACAATGCCAATCACCATCATAAATATGTAGAAACCAACGTTACCTGCCTGTAAAAGGCGCAGGCCTTTACTGGTTTCAACCGTACCACTTCCCAAGCCGTTAACAAGTCCATCGATACCTAATTTCTCAACCACTTTATAGAAGAATACTGACAACGCATCAAGCGGCTTGCGGATGATGGTATCGTATAATTCGTCGATGTAAAATTTATGGTATGATAAGCTGGCCAATGCCGGGCGTTCTTCGCCATCGGCAACCGGTACATGTGCATTCTTAATGTATCTGATGTAAGCATAAATCAATGCAACAACCGCAGCAGTAACCGAAATGCCCATTAAGGCCATTTCGCTAAAGCCGCCGGTTTCATGTAATTGTTTGCCTTCGCCAAAAAGTGGTTGCAGCCAATGTGCCAGCATCTCATGACCGCCCAATAATTCCGGCACATTAAGTAAACCGCCAAATACAGAAAGTATAGCTAACACAATCAGTGGTATGGTCATGCTTGCAGGCGATTCGTGCAGATGATGTTCCTGCTCGTGCGTACCTCTGAACTTACCGAAGAAGGTAAGGAACAGCATACGGAACATATAGAATGAAGTGAATATGGCAGTAATCACACCTAAAGCATACATAATCGGGCTGTGCAGATAGGTATGGTACAAAATTTCGTCTTTAGAAAAGAACCCCGAAAACGGAGGGATACCAGAAATAGCAATGGTGCCCATTAACATGGTCCAGAAAGTAACCGGTAGCTTTTTATACAAACCGCCCATGTTACGCATATCCTGCTCGCCGCTTACCGCATGTATAACAGAACCTGCACCCAAGAATAATAATGCTTTGAAGAAAGCGTGAGTAATGACGTGGAAGAATGAACCCGTGTAAGCGCCAACTCCTAAACCCAGGAACATATATCCTAACTGTGATACCGTTGAGTAAGCCAATACCTTTTTAATATCCGTTTGTGACAACGCGATCAATGCAGCAATCATAGCAGTGGCTAAACCAATAACGGCAATAACATGCATGGTCATCGGCGCCAGATTGAATAATACGTTTGAGCGTGCGATCATGTAGATACCTGCGGTAACCATGGTAGCTGCGTGGATCAACGCTGAAACCGGAGTCGGGCCAGCCATCGCATCAGGTAGCCAGGTAAATAATGGTATCTGTGCCGATTTACCGGTTGCGCCCACAAATAGCAGCATAGTAATCAGCGTTAATACTTTTGTAGTGTTAGGGCTGTGCAGGCTTGCTACCTTAGGGAAGATATCTGCAAAGCTGGCGCTGCCAAAGAAATGAATCAGTAAGAAAATAGCGATCAGGAAACCTAAGTCGCCGATACGGTTCATCACAAATGCTTTCTTAGCAGCATCGGCATAACTGCCATTGGTAAACCAGAAACCGATAAGCAGGTATGAGCATAATCCTACGCCTTCCCAACCGATAAACATTACTACGTAGTTTGAACCCAGAACCAGTAACAGCATAAAGAATACGAACAGGTTTAGATAAGCGAAGAACTTACCGAAGCCTGCATCATGATGCATATAACCGATAGAATACAGATGGATCAGAAAACCTACACCTGTAATGATCAATAGCATAATAGCACTTAGCTGATCTACTAAAAATGCGAACGGCACTTTAAAGTTACCTACCTGAATCCAATCGAATATAGAAACGTTGATTGGCGCACCTGTTGATTTAACTTGTAAAAATGCAGCAACGCTTAAACCGAACGCAGCAAGGATAACCAGGCTGCCTATAGCACCAATCAGGTTTTTAGGTAATACGTTTCGGCCAAGTCCGTTGATCAGGAAGCCTGCCAAAGGCAGCAGAGGAATAAGCCAGAGATAATTATTCATTTGTGTTATGTAGACGTTTTACGTAATACGTTAGACGTTATATATACTTAGTTTCTGCCATTGCGAACCGTGAAAGCGGTGTGGCAATCTATCTTAAGATTGCTTCGTCGTTGCCTCCTCGCAATAACATCTTTACTTTACCATTTCAACCTGTTCAGCACGTTAATGTCTATCGAGTTTGTATTGCGATAGATCATTACAATAATGGCCAAACCTACAGCAACCTCAGCAGCTGCCAGTGCCATTACGAAAAACACAAACACTTGTCCCGATGCATCGCCGCGGTAGGCAGAGAATGCGGTAAGCAACAGGTTAACTGCATTCAGCATTAACTCAACCGACATAAAAATCACAATGGCGTTTCTGCGGATAAGTACACCGGTTACACCAATTGCAAAAATAATAGCGCTTAACAGGATGTAATGATTAAGCGGAACTGTTTGTATGGTATGTGTTATATTTTCCATTACGCAGTTTTAGGTTCTTTTTTAGCCAGCAGAACAGCGCCTAACATGGCTGATAATAATAACACTGACGATACTTCGAAAGGCAGTAAAAACTCGCCGAATAATACTTTACCTAAGTTTTTAACCAAACCAAGATTAGTATTTTCTAATATGATTGGTTGTGATTTACCTAATGCCTTAACCGATGCAACAATGGTTACCAGCAAACAACCGCCGGCTACTACACCTGCAATTTTTACCAGGTAATGCTTACCCGGCTCGGTATCTTTATTAAGGTTAAGCAACATCATCACAAATAAGAAAAGCACCATAATGGCACCCATGTAAACAATAAAGTTTACCACGGCCAAAAACTGTGCATTCAATAAAATGTAATGAATGGTGAAGGTAAAAAAGGTGAGTATCAGGTATAACACGCTATGCACAGGATTTTTAGCAAAAATCACCAGCAGCGAGAATACGATTGATAGAAATGCAATTACGTAAAAAGTACTCATGTTATCTTACAAAATACCTTTCCCCGTTTAAGAGATGGGCAAAGGTATAAAACTTCTTTATTGATTTAACGGCGCTTCAACTAATTTGTCTTTCCCGTAAATAAAGTCCTTCCTTACAAAATCTGTTGGCACAATATCGCCGTCCAGGTAAATTGCTTCTTTAGGGCAGGCTTCTTCACACAATCCGCAGAAAATGCAGCGCAGCATGTTGATCTCATAAACCGCAGCATATTTTTCTTCGCGGTACAAATGCTCTTCACCAGCCTGGCGTTCAGCAGCCGTCATCGTGATGGCTTCTGCAGGGCATGATAATGCGCACAAGCCACAGGCTGTACAACGCTCGCGGCCTTCCTCGTCGCGTTTAAGCGAGTGCATACCACGGAAGTTTTCAGAAAACTCGCGTTTTTGCTCCGGATAGCGAATAGTTACTTCGCCCTTACCAAAAACATTTTTAATAAAGTGTTTCATAGTAATACCCATACCTTTTGCAATGGCAGGCAGGTATGCCTTTTCCATTAAGGTAAGCGGTTTGGCTTCAAGTACTTTTCGTTTATTACTTAACGATTCCATTATATGGTCAGTTCCTTCTTATTTAAGTAAATAACTAATTACGCCGGTAAGCACAATGTTAGCTATAGCCAACGGAATAAGCGTGCGCCAGCCTAAGTTCATCAACTGGTCATAACGGAAACGCGGGATAGTCCAGCGTACCCACATAAAGAAGAAGATGAACGCAAATATTTTGATAAACAATGCTACAACACCTATGATTGGGCCAATAACCGGACCAACGTGTGCAGTAACCCAATCCATACCAGGGTAGTTGTAACCACCAAAGTAAAGGGTAGCCATCACTGCCGATGAGATGAACATGTTAATGTATTCAGCAAACAGGTAAAAGCCCAGTTTCATTGATGAATATTCGGTATGATAACCACCTACAAGCTCGGTTTCGCACTCAGGCAAATCGAACGGGCTGCGGTTGGTCTCTGCGAATGCACATACAATAAAGATCAGGAAACCCAGTGGCTGTTTAAAGAAATTCCAGGTGAAGTAACCGTTAGCCCAGAAACCATGTTGCTGCTCCGCTATTTCTTTAAGGCTCAATGTACCGCTGATGAGTAACAATGCGATTATTGATAATCCCATTGAAATTTCGTAGCTGATATTTTGAGAAGCAGCGCGGATAGCACCTAACAATGAATACTTATTATTAGAAGCCCAGCCACCGATCATGATACCATATACACCCAGTGATACCACACCGAATATGTAAAGGATACCTACGTTGATGTCTGTAACCTGCAGGTCAATCACTTTTGAACCGATCTGCATCGACTGTCCCCAGGGAATAACCGCAGAGCCGATACAAGCCGTCATGATAGCCAGCGATGGGCCAACAATAAACAGCAGGCCGCTTGCACGGTTAGGGATGATCTCTTCTTTCATGAACATTTTGGCACCATCAGCCATAGGCTGTAAAATACCAAATGGACCAGCACGGTTAGGGCCTACCCTGTCCTGAAAAAATGCTGCAATTTTACGCTCGGCATAGGTTGAGTACATCGCCACAACCAAGCTGATCAGGAAAATTACAACGATTAAAATTACTTTAACAATGATGTCTGAAAGTTCCATTATAGTCTTGTCTCCCTTTCAAATTGGTCTTTATTGGCTTCCTGTAACACCGGATTGGTTTTTACCACCGGAAGCGGTTTCAATGTATCGTAATGGTTTGAACTGATAACCGATTTATGTGAAACCTTACGCGGCCCTTCAATTACCCAGTCAGCAGTTTTCTTTTTATCGAAACGGCAGGTATTGCAGATGAACTCTTCTACCTCACCATATACATCTTTACGTGCCGTAACACGGATAACGTCTTCGCCTTTATACCAAAGCGTTACCTTGCCGTTACAACCTTCGTGGTCGCAATCGCGGTGTGCTTCAACCGGTTTAGTGAACCAAACACGGTTTTTAAAGCGGAATGTTTTATCAGTCAACGCACCCACAGGGCAAACGTCAATTACGTTACCTGAAAAGTCGTTATCAACTGCTTTCTGTATATAAGTTGATATCTCGGCATGGTCGCCGCGGTTCAATACACCATGTACGCGCTGATTGGTGATCTGATCGGCAGTGAAAACGCAACGGTAGCAAAGGATACAACGTGTCATGTGCAATTGTATCTTATCACCGATATCGATCTTATCAAACTTACGGCGGTCAAACTCGTAACGGGTTTTAGCAGCACCGTGTTCAAAGCCTAAATCCTGTAAATGGCATTCGCCTGCTTGGTCGCAGATAGGGCAATCAAGCGGGTGATTGATCAGTAACATTTCCACCACACCTTTACGCGCTTCAATTACCTCTGGCGAAGTAATGTTTTGCACTTCCATACCATCCATTACCGTAGTACGGCATGATGCTACCAGCTTCGGCATAGGGCGCGGGTCTTTTTCAGACCCTTTGCTTACCTTAACCAAACAGGTACGGCATTTACCACCGCTGCCCTCCAGCTTAGAGTAATAGCACATAGCAGGAGGCACAATGTCGCCGCCTATTCTGCGCGCAGCATTCAGGATGGTTGTTCCTGGCTCAACCTCAACCGGTATTCCGTCTATAGTTACTTTAACCATTATTTTTATTCCTGATATACGCGATATAATCGCCTTCTTTTATCTTGTTATGTACGGGTTGCAGTGGTTGGCTGTATACATATATCCAGCTTTGTACTGTTTCCCTGTCCGGCAGTTGCACTACCATTTGTTTTCTTTCATATTCGGGTTGCGTATCGTGCAAACCCTCATATTCATCAAGCACTTCAAATACCTTTTCTGGATTTGATATGCTGTATAGTTCGCCTTTCACTTCTCCTTCGTTTCCTGGTACAAATCCCGGATAACTACCCAGATCATACAATGCACCTTTAACCGTTGCATTGCTGATGAAGTTAAGTTCGGCTTCGATCTGCTGGCGTACTTTGTGTTTAAAGTCCTTTATTAAAGTTCCGTAAACGAACAGGTACTCCATTTAATTTTCTGTTATCCCTTCGCTCATGCTTCGAGTAACCTCAGCATGACACCTTCAAACTAGATTCTTCACTACGTTCAGAATGACAACTTTTCTCACTTATACTTGTCATTGCGAGCGTTAGCGTGGCAATCTAAATTCAGAGAGATTGTTTCGTGCCTCGCAATGACACAGTGTATTTTATCCTGCCTTTTCTGCAATCACCAGCGGATCAGCGTAACCTGCCAAACCGTAGTTACGGGTTACTGCAGTAGCTGCATCGGTAACGTGCCATTCAAATTCGTCCCTGAAATGGCGGATTGCACTGGCTACAGGCCATGCAGCTGCATCACCCAGCGGACAAATTGTATTTCCTTCTATTTTTTTAGAAACATCAACCAACAGGTCAATGTCACTCATTTTACCATGACCATACTCTAAACGGTGCAATACCTTTTCCATCCAGCCAGTACCTTCACGACAAGGCGAACACTGTCCGCAACTTTCGTGATGATAAAAACGGGTAAAGTTCCAGGTATTACGAACGATGCAGGCATCTTCGTCAAATGCAATGAAACCACCAGAACCCATCATGGTACCGCTAACAAAACCACCATCAGCTAATGATTCATAGCTCATCAGGCGGCCTTCACCATTAACGGTTTTCATAAACAGGTTAGCCGGCAAAATAGGTACTGATGATCCGCCTGCAACAACTGCTTTTAAGCGTTTGCCATTGGCAATACCACCACAATATTCGTCAGAGTATAAAAATTCTTCAACCGGTAAACCTAAGTCAATCTCATAAACACCGGGCTTTTTAACATTACCACCGGCAGAGATCAGTTTTGTACCTGTACTACGGCCTATACCTATTTTTGCATACTCGTCGCCACCATCACGAATGATAGGTACTGTAGCAGCTATAGATTCAACATTGTTAACTACCGTTGGGCAGTTATATAAACCTGCAATAGCCGGGAAAGGAGGTTTGATACGCGGGTTGCCACGTTTGCCTTCCAGCGACTCGATCAATGCAGTTTCTTCACCGCAGATATAAGCACCACCGCCCGGTTGTACATAAAGCTCCAGATCATATCCGGTGCCTAAGATGTTTTTACCTAAAAAGCCGGCTGCCTTTGCTTCGGCAATTGCTTTTTCCAGTATGCGGATCTGAGGCATCATTTCGCCGCGCAAATAAATGTATGACGTATTTGCACCAAGCGCAAAGCTGGAAATGATCATACCCTCAATCAGTAAGTGAGGGATATAAGTCATTAAATAGCGGTCTTTGAATGTACCCGGTTCAGATTCGTCACCGTTACAAACCAGGTAACGCGGCACACCTTCTGGCTTAGCCAAAAAGCTCCACTTCATACCCGTAGGGAAACCTGCACCGCCACGGCCACGTAAACCAGACTTTTTTACCTCTTCTACCACTTCATCCGGAGTAAGCGTTTTCAATGCTTTCTCAACTGAAGCGTAACCGCCTTTTGAGCGGTAAACATCAAAAGTATTGATGCCTGGTACGTTAATATGTTCGAGTAATAATTTGCGTCCCATCTTAATTACTTGCTTTTGCACGCAGATCACTGATCAGCTGATCAACCGATTCCGGCGTTAAATTCTCATAAAAAGTATATTCGGGGCCAATTTGCAATACCGGGCCAAAACCACAGGCAGCAAGGCATTCTACACCTCTCCAGCTAAATAAACCGTCCGGAGTAACTTCGCCTTCTTTAACACCTAATTTCTGTTCTATGTAATCCATGATCTTCTCTGCACCTACCAGGCAGCAAGGGCCTGTACGGCAAATTTCCAAAAGGTATTTGCCTTGCGGGCGTAAAAGGTACATGGTATAAAATGTGGCCACCTCGTAAACTTCAATCGGCTCAATTTTTAAGTACTCGGCAACTTTATCCATTGCAGGTACGCTTAACCAGCCAAATTCGGCCTGTACATCATGCAGAATAGGCAATAATGCAGATTTCTGCTTACCTTCCGGGTAACGGCTCACCTTATCGGCAAACTTGGCTAATAACTGTGTTGAAAATTCAACCGGTACCTGGGTATTTTCTACTTTAAGCATCTAACTCTCCGGCAATAACGTTTAAACTACTCATGTTAATAATAGCATCAGACAGCAGCATGCCGCGGCTCATTGGTGCATACATCGAATAATTGATGAAGCTTGGCCTGCGGAAATGCAAGCGATAAGGCGAACGGCCGCCATCATTTACCAGGTAGAACCCTAACTCGCCATTTGTACCTTCAACACTGTGATACACTTCACCAACCGGTGTTTCAATCTCACCCATCACAATTTTAAAGTGATAGATCAATGCTTCCATATTGTTGTACACTTCCTCTTTAGGAGGCAGGTAAAACTTAGGCACATCAGCATGGAAAATAGTAGGATCTTCCTTTTCTATTTTGGTCAGGGCCTGCTCAATCATGCGCATGCTCTGCCACATTTCTTCATTGCGTACCAGGAAACGATCATATACGTCACCAGTGGTACCCACCGGTACTTCAAAATCAAAGTCCTCGTAAGAGCAGTAAGGATTCATGGCCCTTACGTCGTAATCTACACCGGTAGCACGCAGAATAGGACCGCTCCAGCTATAATCAAGGGCTGTTTCGGCAGATACCGCTGCAACTCCTTTGGTACGATCTATAAAGATGCGGTTGCGGTTAAACAGGTTTTCGAATTCCTTTAATACCGCCGGAAATTCTTTTAAGAACTTACGGATTTTGGCAAATGCAATTTCATTAAAGTTACGCTCGAAACCACCGATACGCCCAATGTTGGTTGTAAGGCGCGATCCGCAAACTTCTTCGTAAATCTCATAGATAGCTTCACGGTATTCCATCATGTACAGGAAGCCTGTAAAGGCGCCGGTATCAACACCTAATACCCCATTACAAATAATGTGGTCGGCGATACGGGCAAGCTCCATGATGATTACGCGCAGATAATCTACACGCTTAGGTGTTTGTATATTCAACAGCTTCTCAACCGTCATGTGCCAGCCCATGTTGTTGATTGGGGCCGAACAGTAGTTTAAACGGTCGGTAAGCGGGGTGATCTGATAAAACGGCCTGTGTTCGGCAATTTTTTCAAATGCACGGTGAATATAACCTATGGTTGAAACACCGCTTACAATACGCTCGCCATCCAGCTGTAATACGTTTTGGAAAACGCCGTGGGTAGCGGGGTGAGTTGGACCCAGGTTAAGGGTTGATAACTCACTTTGTAAATCGGTATCTGTGAATGACGGAAAATTCTGCATGTTCTATCTTCCAAAAAAATAATCTTTTTTATCCACACGGTTCGGATCTTCCAGCGGATACTCTTTGCGCATCGGATAAACAGTCATATCGTCTACGTTTAAAATACGGCGCAGATCAGGGTGACCGGTAAAGTTAATGCCAAAGAAATCATATGTTTCACGCTCCATCCAGTTAGCGCCTTTCCATAAAGCTGTAGCCGAAGGGATGTTTACATCACCATCAGCCAAATATACTTTGATACGGATGCGCACATTATTAACCAGGCTGTGCAAATGGTAAATAACACCTATTTCTTTACCTGTTTGTTCCGGATAATGGATACCTGTAATATCTGTCAGGTAAATGAATTGTAATTCCGGGTGAGTTTTCAGCCAGCCTAATACATCCATAATCTGCTCGCGGCTGGTTTCAACAGTAAGCAGGTTATATGGCTCTACCGGCGATGCAATAGCTTCGCCAAACTGTGCAGTTAACTTTTGAAGCAGCTCTTCGTTGCTGATCTTACCCATTATTGAATTCCGTATTTAGCTAATAAAGCCTGGTATTCAGGCGTATCTCTTCTTCGCAATGACTCTGTTTGAACCAGCTTCTGAATGTTCATAAAGCCGTCAATAATAGCTTCGGGGCGCGGAGGGCAGCCGGGAACATAAACATCCACCGGGATCACCTCATCAATACCCTGTAAAACAGAGTAGGTATCAAAAATACCACCGCTTGATGCACAGGCACCTACTGCCATTACCCAACGGGGTTCGGCCATTTGCAGGTAAACCTGGCGCAGCACCGGCGCCATTTTTTTTGAAATTGTACCCATTACCATTAACAGATCTGCCTGGCGCGGCGAAAAGCTCAAACGCTCGGCGCCAAACCTTGACAGGTCATAATGCGAGCCCATTGTAGCCATAAATTCGATACCGCAGCATGATGTTGCAAATGGCAAAGGCCATAAAGAATATGAGCGCGCCAGCCCCACTGCTTTGTCTAACGACGTAGCAAAAAATCCCGACCCTTCTATACCCGGAGGCGCATCAACTATTTGAATATCACTCATTGAATTACTTTCAAAAAAGATGAATATCTGATTATCCAGATAGACAAACTTACAAATAAATAACGTTGTAAACCCTACACTATGACGCCGTGCAAGCTATTTAGAACCAGTCTAAACTCATTCCCAATCTAACGCACCTTTTTTGATAATGTAGATAAAGCCAAGTAATAAAGTACCCATAAAAATGAACATTTCGATCATGCCATCTTTACCCAGATCTTTAAAATTTACTGCCCAGGGGTACATAAATATTACTTCCACATCAAACAAAACAAACAGGATAGCCACCAGGAAGTATTTGATGGAAATAGGTGTACGTGCGTTACCAATTACTTCAATACCCGATTCAAATGGCGTTAATTTATCGTTCGTGTTTCTCTTAGGACCTAATTTGTGGGTAAAGAACATAGTAGTTACCACAAAACCAATGGCCACTATCATTTGAAAAATTATCGGGAGGTAATTAACCGGTAAACTTTGTGCTTCCATGATGCAAATATAGCAATGAGATAAAAATAAAAAAGGCCTCTTTATCAGAGGCCTTCATTTTGTGAAATATTGTATTACTTGCCTTTACCACCGGCCGGCTTGCTGAAGAAAGCCTGAGCCTGTTTATTGGTGGGGTCATATTCCCTGGCTTTAGTAAAGTTCTCTGTGGCTTTAGCCATATCTTTCTCCTTGTACTGATAGTAAGTACCAAGGTAAGCATATGCCGAAGCAAGAGATTTTTTATCGTTATCAGTTACGCCTTTAGCGGTTACAATCTGAATATATTTCTCGTAGTAAGGCTTAGCTAAACCTTTAATATTCTGACGGTCTTTGTCTTTTGTATCATTTACATAAGCACGGTACAAGGCTACAGCTGCAATAGGCGTAGTAGCAACGTGCTCGATGTGTGCAAAAGCCGAATCTGATTTAGTTAACAAAGTAGTGTCAGCTTTAGGGTCTTTCTCGTCATAAGCATAGAAGTAGCTGATACCCTCGTTAAGGTAATCCTGTAATTTAGGATGGCTTACTTTAGAAATATATTTGCTGTAAGCTGCACCAGCTTCTGCATATTTCTTTTTAGCATAGTAGCTTTTTGCAATCTCATTAAATACATCTGCCTGGGTAGTATCCATATCATATGCTTTACGCAATGATTGAATACCTAATGAATCCTGGCCTAATTTCATTTCTAAACGGCCCTGGTACAAATAATCACGAGAGATCACACGTTTAGGATCAGCCTGGGTGATCCATTTGTTAAGGGCAGTTAACCCAGCCTGGTAGTCGCCATTTTCATAAGCTGCATAACCCAGGTAACGGTAAGCACGCAGGTTAGCGTTTGAAGCAGAGGCAATAGCAGATGCTTCTTGCTGTAATGTTTTCCAATCGCCGGCATTGATCAGGAAGTCGGCATAACGCATACGTGACTCAACCGACATATCTGTTAAGCTCAGGTATTTGCGGTACAGGTCTGCCGCTGCCTTAACTTTTTCTGATGCTACCTTAGGGTCAGTTTGCGACCAGCGTAAGTCTGTTTCAGCCCATTCGCGGTAAGCAGGACCAAAATTAGGGTCGATTGCTAAAGCTGCCTGGAATTGTTTTTCAGCATCCTGGAAGTTATTAGCATATTTCCAAAGCACACCAATAGCTACGTTAGCAGTTGCTGATTTTGGATCAAGCGCAACGGCGTCTGAATAATACTTGTACGCTTCAGAGCTCTTTAACTGGCTGCGATATGCATCGCCTAAAGCAATATTAAGGTCTGCATCTTTAGCGTTAACAGAAAGGCCTTTAGTTAAAACCGCGATAGCAGCATTAGCATCCTGCGCTGGTACAGCACCATTGCTGGCTGTTGAAATTAAATAGCTGCGGCCAACATAAACGTATGGCTTGCTATCCTTACCTGCCATAGAAATGGCTTTATCAAAGTTTTGGGTTGCACCTGAATTGTTTTTGTCAAGGTGGTCAACCAAGCCTAAACCTGCATAGTTTAAAGCCGATTTAGGGTTTACTGCAATACCTTTATTGAAGGCCACTTTTGCAGAATCTGTATAATCTTGTATAGCATATACCCAACCCAGATAAAAGAAATTTTCATCTTTGTTTGGCTGAGTAGTAGTCAGGTTTTTCAACATTGACTTAGCTTTCTGGTATTGTTCGGCGTCAATAGCTTTTTTGGCGTCGGCAAGACTTTGCGCAAAAACTGATGATCCTATAAATACCAAGCCTGATGCGGCATACGCTACTTTACTTACTAATTTCATAGCTTAATTTTATAGTTTTAGTTTAATAGTAGTTACTCTTTTATATTAATTAATCGCTGTGGGATAGAGTCGGGCAGTAAACCTGATTTAAGGATGATGCGCTGCCCTCTGTCGCTTGAAACGAAATCGGCAAACCCTCTGCCTAACCCTACCTTACCTGTGCTGTTAATTACGTACAGGCGCCTGCTTAAAGGATATTGCTTTAAAACAAGCGATGTTTGTGACGGCTTATAGTATTCTTTGCCATAAGCTTTACTGTTTTCGTCGCGAACGGCAACAATTTTAACATTGTTTACATCTGCGGCATAATCCGGATCCGGATCATTTAACCAGCTAAAGCCGATGATACCAATAGCATTGTCATGTGTACTTACATATTTAAGTACTTCTTTGTTAGACTTTAACGCGTAAATGTTTTTTTGCTGTAGCTCTTTATTGCCGCTAAAGTCTTTCAAATATCTTACCAAGCTTGAGTTTGGATTATCAAAAACGATATTCCTATCAGTTTTAGTGTCCCCGTTCAGCATTTTTTTGATGTCATTTACCGTAATCAACGTATCATTTGACGCTTTGTTTACAATTAGCACCACCGCATCAATAGCAAACGGTATAGTTTCCGGAGGTAAGGTTCTGTTTTTTAAAACCCTTGCTTCAGTAGTATCTAACTCGCGTGATAAGATAGCAACCCTTACACTGTCATTCAGTAAATCTCTCAATGCCTCATTCTCGGTAACGTATTTAAACTCGGGCTTAGCTTCTGTAAATATGCCTTTAAACACATAAGCCTCTTCGTCTATTATGGGTTTAAACGACTCATCTACAGCTATCACTTCATGGCCTGTATGTACAGTATCATCGCCCATGAACCTCTTATTTTGCTTTTGCCTGCAAGTTGCAAATACTAATAATAAGACACAGCCCGAAAGCAAAAGTTTAATGCTATTCTTCATCCGGTTCTTTTTTGAACAGTCTTGAAAATCTTAACACCCCGTACACTATGATTAACGAACCGATACCTATGCGCTGCCAATTACTAAATGGCAGGTTAAGCCGGCTCCAGAAGATGACCATAAGGCCGAATGTTAATACACAAATAAATGTAGTAATGCCTAAAATAAGCAAAAACCGCCTTTTGAGCGATTTTTGCTTATCATGTAATTTGTATGACATGAAGAAGATTATTGATCTTGCAGGGTAAAGCTGATTGGCACAGTGTACTGCTGCCTAACCGGCCTACCGTTCTGGATACCTGGTTTCCATTTTGGAGATGCCTTTAACACGCGGATAGCTTCTTCGTCGCAACCGCTGCCGATACCACGCAGTACGTGGATATCTGTAAGCGAACCGTCTCTTTCAACAACGAACTGTACAATTACTTTACCTTGTACGTTGTTTTCTTTTGCAACTGCAGGGTATCTGATACTTCTGCCCAGGTAAGCGCCGAATTTATCAAGACCACCAGGGAACTCTGCAGATTGCTCCACAGAAGTAAAGATCTGGTTAGGGTCTTCCTCGGTTACTTGTTTAGTATCACTGTTACCAACAGGCTCATCAATACGGATCTGAGCGTTAGGATCACCTTTCTGGTCTGTTTGGCCAGGATCAGCTGTCTTTAACTCTTCCACAGTTGGCGGATCTTTCTCACGCACCATGTTATCCGGCTTAACAACCGGAGGTGGGAATTTCACCTGGTCAACTCTTGGCTTTGGTGGCTCAGGAGGCGGCGGAGGTGGTTTTTTAGTTTGGTCAACTGGCGGCGGTGGTTGTAACACAACATCGGTTACTTTAACTTTCTCATCCGCCTTTGGTAGGATACCCTCAATCCAGTTGATGATGGTTGGTATGGAAATAATAACGACAAATAGGATTACTGCTATTACCACAGAACGGTTAGTGTTCTTTGGGTTTTCTTTTCTTAGCTCGTAAGCACCATAAGCCTTATTACGACCAGTAAAAACCACATCAAGCCACTCGGGTTTTAATATGTCTAACTTTGATCCTAACATTTTATAGGCTTTTAATTTTAACGTTGTTAATTAACAAATATTTTAATAGATGTTTTGCTTTTTAAGCTCCTCTATTTCAGCTTTGGTAATATCTACGATACCGTAGCTTTGAATATTGGTGATGGCCATTTCATCAAGGATATCAACTACATTTTTGTAAACTGACTTATCACTTGGTTTAATGATCACGAACATATCTTTACCTGTGCTTGCCTTTACTTTCTGAATGTTTTCAATCAGTGTTTTACGAATATCGTTTTTGCCATATCCTTCAACAGTTGGGGCTGATTTACCTGGCTCGCCGATGTACCACTCTAACTTGTCATTGCTGCCAAGCAAAATGGTCATGGTACGCGAAGCTGCAACATCTAACTGATTCTGCGGATTTTTTTGGTCTTTATCCGGCATGGTCAAGTCCATCGCCTGCGGCTTATTAAGCGTAGTGGTAAGCATGAAGAAGGTAATCAGCAGGAACGCTAAATCCACCATCGCAGTCAAATCCACACGGGTCGACTGCTTCTTGGTTCTAACCTTCCCGCCTTTGCCCTCGCTGGAGGAGGTGTCTAATTCTGCCATTTTTTAATTATTTAGCGCTTCTTAAAGAAGTGATTAAACTAAACTTGTTTACTTTTTGCTTCTGCAGGATGTCGATTACTTTCTTAATAGTAGGATACTCCTCTTTGCTGTTACCTTTAATGGAGATACGCATTTCTGCACTATTGATCTCTTTATCGGCAATACGCGCTTCACGCACCCAGTTGAACAACTCATTATTCGCAGTTGTATCAGCAGGGATACCTGGCTGTTTAAAATCTTCGCGCTTGTCAGATTCCATGTTTAAGAACTGTTTCATCTGATTCATCGGAACACCTACAGCCTGCATGTTAGCGTAACGGGCCTTTTCTGCCGGGGTAAAAGTTATACCGTACTTCTGGCCCATAGACTCTAAAGTAGCCTCACGTATTTTTGATCCTGTTATATCAATAAACACCTTGCCCTGGCCTACTACTAAAGTAGCAATGTTTTCTTCCGGCTGCTTAATAGTAACCGTAGAAGCCGGGGTATCGATCGGAACCGGATCCGGTGTTTTTGTTTTTGCTGTTAATATGAAAAAGGTAAGCAACAGGAACGCAACGTCGCACATGGCGGTCATGTCTGTTGAGGTGCTTTTTCTTTTAATTTTTACTCTGGGCATATTGTGTTTAATTAAATATATAAAGTGGACGTTATAAACATCCTGCCCCGTATGAGGCAGGACTAAAACTATGCACTAAATATTTTAACGCTTGTGAGAAGCAGCAAATGTTTGAACAATGCTGAAACCGGTTTCGTCAATTGCGTAAGTAAGTTTATCAATTTTTGAAGTAAAGATGTTATAGAAAATAATTGATAAACATGAAGTTAAGATACCGATAGCTGTATTGATCAAGGCTTCAGAGATACCAGATGCTAACTGAGTTGAGCTGGCAGCACCTGAAGTTGCAAGAGCCGCGAATGCAGAGATCATACCACGTACTGTACCTAACAGACCGGTTAATGTACCGATTGATACTAAGGTAGCAATGATGGTTAAGTTTTGCTCTAACATTGGCATCTCTAAAGCTGTTGCTTCTTCAATGTCTTTTTGAATTGCTAATACCTTCTGGTCAACGTCCAGGTTTGGTTCAGCTTCCATTTCTTTGTATTTTTTAAGGCCAGATTTGATAACGTTTGCCACTGAACCTTTTTGTTTGTCGCACTCAGCAGTAGCTGCATCAATGTTGCCTGCGTTTAAGAAACCTTGGATTCTTTTAACGAAAGCGTCAACGCTGCTTGTACCTGAAGCTTTACCGATAACAATGAAACGCTCGATAGAGAAAATAAATACCATTAACAGATAAGTAACAAGGATAGGTACAATTGGACCACCTTTGTGTACAGTACCGAAGTAATCGGCTGGTTCTGCTTCTGGGTTACCGCCTTTGAAGTGACTTGGGTCACCTAAGATAAACATGTAGATAAGAACTGCTACCACGAATGCAATTGGAATAGCAAGTGTAGCGAATACGGCTGATGTACCTGAGCTTTCCTTTTTAACCGGTGTACTTGGTTTTGGTGCGTTTGCCATTACTTTAAATTTAGTTTTAGTTTTTGTTTATAATAAAAGTTAATTAATGTGCTTACTAAGCGGATAACAAATTTAATACTTTATGATTACAAAAAATCAAAATATCATACGTTAATAAAAATTTAATATCCGTCGTCAAAAATGCCTGCAATTAGTATTTACTAACTACATCTATGCATAAAATTGCATGTCGCCCAGACAATTTTTTACAATAAAAACTATTTTTTTTAATAATAACAAGCAGGATACTATAAAAAATGTGTAACTAAGGTGATATAGTGCCAATAATATGACTGTTTAAACAGTTAATTGTTCTTAATTAATACCTTACTATTAAATACTTTAACACCACCGGTTAATTACCATATCAACCGCCTGCTTTTTTTGCTTTATATCCGTCGGCCTGTAACTGCAGCAGTACCTTGTCCCTGAAATCGCCCTGTATCAGGATCTCGCCATCCTTTACAGAGCCACCCGTGCCGCACCTGGATTTCAACTTTTTACCTAACGCTTCCAGGTCGTCATTATTACCTAAAAAGTTATTTATACGCGTAACCAGCTTGCTTCCGCCTTTCCTGTCAAGGAAGATCTTTAAGTTTTGCTGCTGCGGAGGTAATGTTTCCTGTGTTTCATTCTGTTCAGCCTGATACTGGAAATCAGGGTCTGTTGAATAGATCACCCCTGTAAACTTTTTGTTTTTACCTGCCATTGTTCTTACCGTTAAAAGTTGATCCAACAATTACCTTTAATATATGCGGCACTACCTCTATCTCCGCTTCGGTGCCTAACATCTGCGGTTCGCCATCCAAATGCACAGGGCCCGGCTCTTCGCGCTTTACTTCTATATGCCTGCCTTTTATAATCTCAACATAGTCTGATTTATCGGCGGTACCGGTAAACATCCTGAGGCCCATTTCCGGGAAACGATATAAAGGGAAGGGTTTTATCACGCAAACATCCAGCAAACCATCCTGCACAGAGGCATGCGGCGAAACATGCGCATTGTTTCCGTACTGCGACGAGTTGGCAAAGCTGAGCATAAAGGCTTCGCGCTCATATTGCTTACCGTCAATATCTAAATGATAAACCTGTGACTTATAAGTAGTAATTTCTTTTACCGATGATTTAAAATAGGTGGTAAAGCCCCTTGTTTTCTGGTGCGAAAATACCTCACTGATATGAGCGTCGAAACCCATACCCGCCATATTGAAAAACCATTGGCCATTAATCTTGGCGCCATCAATGGTTTCAGTATTTACACTATTCAACGTTTTAATGGCTTCGGCAGTATCCATAGGTATATGTAAAAACCTCGAAAGCCCGTTGCCCGACCCAAAAGGAATGATACCAAATATTGCCTTACTACCTGCCAATGCCGATGCAATCTCGTTCACGGTGCCATCACCTCCCACGGCTACAATAATATCGTGATGGTCTATGGCTTCGGCAGCCATTACACTGGCCTGCGACTGTGCTTCTGTAAACTTTATGTCGTAATCGAAAATACTTTTATCCAGGTAGCGGTCTATCAGCGCCGGCACCTTATCTTTTCGCTTTCCGCCTGCAACCGGGTTAATAATAAACAGTAGCTTCTTTTTCAAACCTTTTAGTTATAATTTTCAAAAGTAAATGTATTTTGCCGCTAATTAAAAATGTTTTAATTTTGACGTCCGGAAGTGGACTGATTTAGTTGTCTTGTACCTGTTATAAGACTGAATTGCAACCACATAAAAAAGTGCTAAAACCATGCTTCTTTATCGCTGCCGCTAACCAGGCTTCCGTATTAACTTAAATTTATTTATGCCTTATTTATTCACTTCAGAGTCAGTTTCAGAAGGCCATCCTGATAAAGTTGCCGATCAGATATCTGATGCTTTAATTGATAACTTTTTAGCTTTTGATGCCGAATCAAAAGTTGCATGCGAAACTTTGGTTACTACCGGGCAGGTAATACTTGCCGGCGAGGTGAAGTCCAAAGCTTATCTTGATGTACAAAAAATTGCCCGCGATGTGATTAACCGTATTGGTTATACCAAAGGCGAATACATGTTTGACGGCAGCTCATGCGGTGTGCTTTCGGCCATTCACGAGCAGTCGCCAGATATTAACCAGGGTGTTGACCGTAAGGAAAAACAGGAACAGGGCGCTGGCGACCAGGGGATGATGTTTGGTTACGCTACCAACGAAACCGATAACTATATGCCGTTGGCACTTGATCTGGCACATGCCTTATTAATTGAGCTTGCTGCCATACGCCGCGAGAACAATGAGATCAAATACCTTCGCCCGGATGCAAAATCGCAGGTAACTTTAGAGTACGACGATAACAATGTGCCTCAACGCATAGATGCGATAGTGATCTCTACCCAGCACGACGATTTTGACGAAGAAACTACCATGCTGAAAAAGATCAGCGATGATATTATCGGCATTTTAATTCCGCGTGTTAAGGCGAAATATCCTAAATACGCTCACTTGTTTAACGACCATATTAAATATCACATTAACCCAACCGGTAAATTTGTAATCGGCGGGCCGCATGGCGATACCGGCTTAACCGGCCGTAAAATTATTGTTGATACTTATGGTGGTAAAGGCGCGCACGGTGGTGGTGCTTTCTCTGGCAAAGACCCTTCAAAGGTTGACCGTTCTGCCGCTTACGCTACCCGCCACATTGCTAAAAACCTGGTAGCTGCCGGTTTATGCGATGAGGTATTGGTACAGGTATCATATGCTATCGGTGTTGCAAAGCCAATGGGTATCTATGTAAATACATATGGCACAGCAAAGGTTGACTTGCACGATGGCGCCATTGCTAAAAAGGTGGAAGAGATTTTTGACATGACCCCTTACGCTATTGAAACCCGTTTTAAACTGCGTAACCCAATTTATAGCGAAACTGCTGCTTACGGCCACTTTGGTAAACCAAGCCAAACCGTAACCAAAACTTATGTTGCCACCAACGGCGAAAAAGTTGAAAAAGAGGTGGAGCTGTTTACCTGGGAAAAACTTGATTATGTAGAAAAGGTTAAAGCTGCATTTGGCTTATAAGTAATTACACAAATAACTTTCAAAGCGCCTCTATTTAGGGGCGCTTTTTGTTTGAAGTCACTATCTTTACACACATGCATCATCCTACCCATAACCCGTGGAAAATAACCGGCGAAAAAGCAGTTTATGACAACCCGTGGATCAGTTTAACCGAATATCAGGTCATTAATCCGGCAGGAAACCCAGGCATTTATGGTAAGGTGCATTTTAAAAACCTGGCTATTGGTGTTCTACCGCTTGATGAAGAGCTAAACACCTACCTAGTTGGGCAGTACCGTTTTACTATTGACCAGTACAGCTGGGAAATGCCCGAAGGCGGCGGCCCGCATGAGCATGAACCGCTTGACTCGGCCAAGCGCGAACTGCTGGAGGAAACAGGACTTAAAGCCAAATACTGGACGGAGTTGCAGCGTATCCATTTATCCAATTCCGTAAGTGATGAGTTTGGCATTGTTTACCTGGCACGCGGGCTGGAACAGTTTGAACCCGAACCGGAAGAAACCGAGCAACTAATCGTACACAAAGTCCCGTTTAAACAGGTTTACCGTATGGTTTGCAACGGCGAAATCACCGACTCGCTTACCGTAGCAGCAGTGTTACGTGTACAGCTGTTGATACTGGAAAACCGCCTGCCGTAACGTTTTATCATTTGCGATAAATGCATAAATTTGCCGGTCGAAACAATGAGAAAGATTATCGGAATTATTTTATCACCAATACATTACATAGCTTTCGGGTTAATATTGGTGATCTTTCAACCTATACAATGGATTTGCTATAAACTGTTTGGCTACAAAGCGCATAAGTATTCAGTAGACATCCTTAATTTCTTTTTAACCAGCAGCTATTACCTGCTGGGCAACCGCGTAAGCTGGACAAACAGGCAACCTTTACCACTGAACCGCCCGATGATATTTGTAGCCAACCACCAAAGTATGTACGATATCCCCCCAATGATATGGCGGTTAAGTAAGTATCATGCAAAGTTTATTTCTAAAATTGAGCTGACTAAAAACATCCCTTCTATATCATACAATTTAAAAGTAGGCGGCGGCGCAAACATCGACCGTAAGGACCAGCGCCAGTCCATCACAGAATTAATGAAACTGGGGCAGCGCATGAAAGAAAACAACTGGTCCACCGTTATTTTCCCGGAAGGTACCCGTTCTAAAGATGGTAATATTAAATTCTTCCGTGCGGCAGGTATTGCCACCATTCTTAAAAAATGTCCTGATGCTTTATTAGTGCCCATTGCTGTAGAAAACTCGTGGAAAATGGTGCAATATGGTGCATTTCCGCTAAGTACATTTGAGCATTTAAAATTTACAGTGCTTAACCCTATAGAGCCTAAAGCAGCAGCAAATGTGGATGAAGCAGTATTGCAATGTGAAAACGAGATTAGGAAATTTTTAGGACAGCCTGAAAATTTAGAATCAAGAGACAAGGCTCAGGAAACAAGAGCTTAATCTCGTCTAATAGACCCTATATATTCCTGTCCTCAATTTTATCGTAAAACTGATCGCGGTAGGTATCCCCTATCGGGATAACTTTATCACCGATACTGATACGGCTGCGTTCGATACTGTCAATTTTATTAAGCGCTACAATATAAGATTTGTGAACGCGAACAAAGTGTTTTTCGGGTAAGGCATCTTCCATCTTCTTCATGTTTTGAAGCGTGATAATGCGTTCATCAGGCGTAAAAATGGAGATATAATCTTTTAGCCCCTCTATGAATAAAATATCGTGCAGGTAAACTTTCTGAATTTTATGCTCGGTCTTCACAAAGATAAAATCGCTCATAAAATCATCATACTGTGCCTGCGTTTCCTCCTTAACAGGAGCCGGAGCAACTACAGCTGGCCTGATAACCGATTGCGCCTTTTGCACCGACTTAAAAAAACGGTCGAACGCTATGGGCTTCAGCAGGTAATCAACCACATCGAGTTCGTAGCCGTCTAAAGCATATTGCGGGTAAGCTGTGGTTAAAATAACCTTAGCCTTACCGTTAGCAATTTTCAGGAACTGCATACCGGTAAGCTCGGGCATCTGCACGTCCAGAAATACCAGGTCAATGCCGCCATCCTGCACCATAGTTAATGCCTCAATTGGATTAGTAGTGGCTTTAACCAACTGCAAAAAAGGAACTTTTGAAATATAATCTTCAACTATATGGATAGCCAAAGGCTCATCATCTACTACCAGACACCTGATCATTTTATAAAACTAATGATAATTCACAAGAATAACTATCCTCCCCATTTTGGATCTTAAGATCATATTTGCCAGGATACAGCAACTTTAAACGCCGTTGTACATTGTTTAAACCAATGCCCCCGGCAGCATCACGGTTATGCTGATGCTTTTTATTGTTTACATAAAAGTCCAGATGATCTGGCGTTACATTTAAGGTAAGCACAATAGGATGATCGGGGTCATTGGCAACGCCATGTTTGAAAGCATTTTCAACAAATGAAATCAACAACAACGGCACAATGCGCTGATGGTCTACCGTGCCATTAACAGTATATTCAACAAAGGCCTTATTGCCGAAACGTATTTTTTGAAGGTCGATGTAATTTTGTAGGTACTTTAACTCCTTATCTAAATCTACCTTGTTATCATTACACTCATACAGCATGTAACGCATAATTTCCGAAAGCTTTAATACAGCTTCGGGCGTAGTTTCGCTCCGTTGGTAGGCCAGTGAATAAATGGTATTAAGCGAATTGAATAAAAAATGGGGATTGATCTGCGATTTCAGAAATGACAATTCAGCGGTAAGCCGCTGATTTTCCAGGTCGCGCTGTACACGTTCATTCAAAAACCAGTCGACCGAAAACTGTAATACAATACTTAAAAATATAAAGATCAGGCTTACAAATACGGTACTAACAAAGTAATCGCCGTAGCCAACCACATGCCCCTTCATGCGTTCAAGCACGTATGACTTAAATAGTATGGCCACACCTAATTTAATAATCCCGAATAACCCAATGGCTATCAGCACCATTAAAGCATAGGTTTTATACTTTTTGGTATCGAGATAATAGGGAATAAGTACAAGGTAATTGGTATAAAACAATACGATGTTAATACTGCCATAAAGCACAAACAAAACAAGCGCGGCTTTAAAACCCATGCGGCCATTATTGTACCACATGAACATAAAAAAGGCGATCATAGCCACCCAAAACACCACATGCCAGAAAATCTGCCAGCCTTTTTTCATGCAACTAATTTAATATTAGCATTTGTTTTTATGCTTTTAAATATATGTAAACGCTACTTTGATCGATGAACAGGCAAATTGTTACGATGAACGGGTAAGTATTTGCAGACAGGCGTTCATCTATAATTACCGCCTGTTGGTCTAAATGATTTTAGCACCTGATTTTTTTAAAGTCTATTTGTGTCGTTAAATCAATCACAACACAAAATGAAAAAGCTAATATCTAATCTTAACCCATTCATGCTATTACTTATACCAGTAATGGTTGCCTTGGTGATGAGTGTAAGTTATCAGTTTGAACAAGCTAAAGAAATAGCAGAAAACACTTCAACTGTACATGCTACTTCCCTTTTTTATAAAAGCGTTAGTTTGGTAAAAACCGTGTGCGAAGTTGCACAACAAAAATTATGGTAATCCAAACTAACGATCTAAGCTTCACCTTCGGAAACCAGCAGGTAGTTAAATCACTGTCATTGCAGGTGCCCGAGGGTAGCATATACGGTTTTCTTGGCCCAAACGGTGCTGGCAAAACCACCACCATAAAACTACTGCTTAACCTGCTGAAAACACAGCATGGCAGTATATCGCTGTTTGGTAAAGACATACAACATAACCGGTCTGAAATACTTTCGCAAATAGGTTCGCTAATTGAGCAACCTGCCATTTATGCGCATATGAGCGGCCGCGAAAACCTGCTGAACAGGGCGATGCTATTGCAAGTAAAGCGCAGTCGGATTGATGAAATGCTGGACCTTGTACATCTTACCGAGGCAGCCGAAAAAAAGGCTGGCAAATATTCACTGGGCATGAAACAACGTCTGGGTATTGCCCTTGCTTTGCTTGCAGATCCTAAACTGTTAATACTTGACGAACCAACCAACGGATTAGACCCGAATGGCATCATCGAGATACGCGAACTGTTGGTTAAGCTGGTAAGCCAGCATGGCAAAACCGTATTCGTGTCAAGCCATTTACTTTCTGAAGTTGAAAAAATGGCTACACATGTAGGCATTATCAATTTTGGTGAACTTTTATTTCAAGGCGAAATACGCGAGCTGGACAAAATTAGCCAGCCAATGGTACAAATTGAGGTGCAAGACACCGCCGATGCAGCTAATTACCTTAAACGCAGCGGCGTTAATGTGGCAGATATCAGCAACGATTTAATCATCGTTCCGTTTACTTCAAAAGACAACATGGCCAGCATTAACAAACAACTGGTTGAAGCCGGGCATACTGTTTACAGCATCCGCAAAACGCAAAAGGATCTTGAAAAACTTTTCCTTTCCATCACTCAAAAAACACAGGCTGCATGAAAGGCTTTCTACTCTCTTTCCATTCCGAATATTATAAAAGCCGCAAAACACTTGGATTTTGGTGTGCCATTATATTACCTGTTTTACTTTGTACCCTTGTTACCTGGGGAGTATACAGCAAAGCCGATCGCTTAAGTAAATTGCCCCCCATGATGCTATGGTTTACTTATACCAGCATCATACTTAATATAATGGGCTCTTTATTGTTACCTATATATATTGTATTTGTTGGTTATTCTGTTAATAATGTAGAGCACAAGGCAGATACCTGGAAAACCTTATTTAGCCTGCCCATACCTAAATGGTCTGTTTATGCAGCAAAGTATTTTTATGCGCTATTTCTGGTATTTTTATGCTTACTGCTTTTTGGGTTACTTACATTTATTTATGGCCATATACTAGGCATGCTAAACCCGGGTTTGCACTTTAAAGATTATAATGCCTTTAGTGTGATCATGCAGGTCTATTTAAAGCTGTTTTTA
Source organism: Mucilaginibacter sp. KACC 22063 (assembly GCF_028736115.1). Taxonomy (NCBI): domain Bacteria; kingdom Pseudomonadati; phylum Bacteroidota; class Sphingobacteriia; order Sphingobacteriales; family Sphingobacteriaceae; genus Mucilaginibacter; species Mucilaginibacter florum. Next base: position 4,484,834 of record NZ_CP117877.1, read on the forward strand.
TCGTCGCTTGGCATTCTCTCTATACAATTTTTACTTAGCCTGCTTTGGGCCGACTTTCTTAAACCTATGGGAATAGGATTCGTGGGTACCATAGTAGGGGTTATTGCTACAACAACTAAATGGCAATTTGCTTACCTTTTTCCATATTCGCACCCATTGCTGGCTATTATGTCAATATCTTTATCTGTTAAAAAGAATGCACCAATTGATGTCAACATTTTTAACAAAGAGATATTGGTAAGCCTTATTGTTGCCGTAGTAGTATTTATTGTGGGTTACTTTATTGTTGAACGAAAGAGTGTGAAGTAACGTGGTTAGGTACTAAAGCCCTATTCAGTTTAAATACATGCGTCTTTGCGATCCGTCGCCTGACGGAGAAGCAATTTGAGATTAATTCGCAACCCGTTTTACCATGCGCCAAAACAAATAAACCAGCGAACCCAGTATGGGCACAACAATCATGATAGCAACCCACAACACTTTGCTGTTTTTATCAAGATTGGGTTGCCGATAGCATGCAGCAGGGTAAAGATTAAAAGCCCGAGCCACACAATCATGACGATGAGCCCGAGTGTGCCGGTTACAAAAGAGAGATCCATAGCTTTAGTTAGTCAGTAATTGGTTCAGTCGTATACTTTTCACCAATTTGCTGACGCCACATAGCGTAGTACAATCCTTTTTGTGCAAGCAGATCCTGATGTTTGCCCGACTCTACAATATGGCCCTTCTCCAGCACATAAATATGGTCGGCATGCATTATTGTTGATAGCCTGTGTGCGATCAAAATGGTGATATGATCATTCAACACAGAAACATCGCGGATGGTTTCAGTAATCTCTTCTTCTGTTAATGAATCAAGCGCAGAGGTCGCTTCGTCAAACACCAATAAGTCTGGCCTGCGTAATAATGCACGGGCTATAGACAGGCGCTGCTTTTCGCCACCAGATACTTTTACGCCACCTTCGCCAATTACACTATCCAGCCCTTTATCGGCTCGTGCAAGCAGGCTTTGGCATGCTGCACGGTGTAATACATTCATACACTCTTCGTCGGTAGCATCAGGGCGCACAAATTTCAAATTTTCGCGGATGGTCCCCGAAAACAATTGCGTATCCTGTGTTACAAAACCGATCTTTTCGCGCAGTTGGTCAAGGTCAATGTCTTTACTCATGATACCGTTGTAAAGTACATCACCTTCCATTGGCTGGTACAAGCCTACAAGCAATTTTACCAGCGTTGTCTTACCCGAACCTGACGGACCTACAAAAGCGATGGTTTCGCCGGTATGGGTTTCAAAGCCAATATGGTTAAGTGCATTACGGGTAGCAGTAAGGTGCTTAAAGCTTACATTGTTAAATGTAAGCTTGCGCACTTTTTCTAACAATACCGGCTTGGCGGGTTTTTTATCGATCGGGATACTCAGTATCCTGCTAAAATTACCCAAAGAAACCTCGGCTTCGCGCCATGCCAGCATTACGTTACCTAACTCCTGTAAAGGATTGAACAAGAAGAATGAATAAAACAAAAAGCTGAAATACTGTCCCGGTGATATTGTTTGTTTAAAGATCAGCATCAATAAGACAACTACCATTGTACTGCGTACCAAGTTTACAGTAGTACCCTGTACAAAGCTCATGCTGCGTACGTACTTTACCTTACGCAGTTCAAGGTCGAGGATCTTATAGGTTGTTTTATTCAGACGTTCAATTTCCTGTTTGGCAAGGCCAAGGCTTTTTACCAGTTCTATGTTACGTAACGACTCGGTAGTGGAACCTGCCAAAGATGTTGTTTCGGCAACAATGGTTTTTTGTATGGTTTTTATCCTGCGGCTTAATACCATACTTACAAAGGCAATTACCGGGATAGACGCAAAATACACCAGGGTTACTTTATAGCTAACGGTAATAGAATAAACGATAACGAATACCATACCAATGAAGCTTACAAAAAGCACACTAATAAATGAGGTAATAAATTTTTCGTTATCGGTACGTACCTTTTGTAATATACCCAAGGTCTCGCCGCTGCGCTGGTCTTCAAATACCTGGTAAGGTAGCTCGAGCGAGTGCTTTAAGCCATCGGCGTACATTTGAGCGCCAACCTTTTGGGTAATTATGTTGGTGAAATAATCCTGAAAATTCTTGGCAATACGCGATACCATAGCTACACCTATAGCAGCGCCTACTAATAAAAGTACGTTGTGGATATATTGCTCATAAGCCAGTTGCGAGCGTTTTTCAATCACCTGGTCAACAATACGGCCGGTGATATACGGATCGAGCAAAGAGAAACCTATATTGAATGCGGCACATACCAAAGCAAGCACCACAACCCATTTGTGACGGGATAAATAGGAAAGCAATAATTTCATGCAACAAAAATAAAAAAGGGAATGGCGCAAATTGCTCATTCCCTTTAATTTGACATTCGGTTAATGATTAAACCGTCATGATATCTTTTTCTTTGGCTTCGGTAAGCTTGTCAACTTTTACAATATAGCTGTCGGTCAGTTTCTGAACTTCGCCTTCGCCGGTTTTAATTTCGTCTTCAGATACGCCTTCAGATTTCAGTTTCTGAATTTTAGCGTTGGTATCTTTACGGATGTTACGAACAGCAACTTTACCGTTTTCAGCTTCTGCTTTTACCTTTTTAACCAGGTCGCGGCGGCGCTCTTCGGTAAGCGGCGGTACATTAAGGCGGATAACCACACCATCATTTTGCGGGTTAATGCCTAAATCGGCCTCTTTAATTGCTTTTTCAATAGCAGTAAGCAATGATTTTTCCCAAGGCTGTACAATAATAGTACGGGCATCAGGCGTATTTACGTTACCTACTTGTGAAAGCGGGGTCGGCGTACCGTAGTAGTCAACCGAAATACCATCTAACATTGATGGGCTTGCTTTACCAGCACGTATCTTGCTTAATTCGTTATCAGTATGGTCAATGGCTTTATCCATTAAAGCCTTAGCATCATTTAACTGTTTTTTAATGAGTTCGCTCATTGTTCAATTTTTTTATTGCAGCAAATATATTTAATTAGACTCAAGTAGTGCGTATCAAGTATCAAGACTTTGCTTTACAATCGGAGAAGCATCTTGATACCAGTCACTTGATACCTGATACTAATTTATTTCACCAGTGTTCCGATAGTTTCGCCGTTGGCAATGCGTTCAAAATTGCCTGGTTTGTTCATATCAAATACAATAATCGGCAATTTGTTTTCCTGGCAAAGGGTGATGGCTGTCATGTCCATTACGTTTAAACCTTTGTCGTAAACTTCGGCAAAAGATATTTCGTCAAAACGGGTTGCGGTTGGGTCTTTTTCAGGATCGGCGGTATAGATACCGTCAACGCGGGTACCTTTTAATACAACGTCAGCCTTAATCTCGATAGCACGCAGCGATGCCGCAGTATCAGTAGTAAAGTAAGGGTTACCTGTACCTGCACCAAAAATTACAATACGGCCTGTTTCAAGATGTGTCATGGCGCGGCGGCGGATGTAAGGCTCGCAGATCTGTTCCATTTTAATGGCCGATTGCAGGCGTGTTTCAACACCGATACCTTCCAGTGCACTTTGCAGTGCCATACAATTGATCACAGTTGCCAGCATCCCCATGTAATCAGCCTGAGCACGTTCCATGCCCGATTTTTCTGCACTTAGCCCCCGGAAGATGTTACCACCACCCACAACAATGGCAATTTCAATCCCCGCATCATGAACCTTTTTAATGTCATGAGCATACTGCAATACCCTATTGTTGTCAATACCGTACTGCCTCTCGCCCATTAACGATTCACCGCTAAGCTTTAATAATATCCGTTTGTATTTCATTTATATTAGTTTGTGTCTTTCTAAGCAATGTTTACTAAAACTGATACACTTTGCCATTAAGGCATGTTAAGCTGATGTCAAAGGTATCATTAAAAATTGTTAAATCAGCATCGTACCCTGCGGCTACGCGCCCTTTGTTAAGTCCGGCCAGCCTTGCCGGATACAAGGTTGCCATGTTAATTGCCTCCGGCAAATCGATCCCGACATGGTCTACACAATTCTGTACAGCCTTTAACATCGTAAGGCTCGAACCCGATAAAGTACCATCAGGCATTACGTAGCGGTCGCCGGTAAACTGGTGCTGGTAAGTGCCTTCCGTTGCCGCGGTTACAGCATCTGTGATCAGAAAAAGCTTATCGACAAGTTCGCGTTTGGCCAGGCGTATCATGGCAAAGTCAACGTGAATGCCATCGGCCACAATGCTGGTATAAGGCCGCTCTTCGAAAATTGCAGGAATATATCCTGGTTCGCGGTGATGCATGGATGGCATTGCATTATACAAATGCGTTACGGCCGGTATTGGTTTATTCAGGAAACGCTTGCCCTGCTCGTAAGTAGCGTTACTATGACCCGATGATATAACGACACCTGCGCTATGTAAATAATCGATCACTTCCTGATCTTGCAGCTCGGGTGCGATGGTTATCATTTTGATTTCGCCTTCGGCGGATTCAATCCAGCGTTTAACTTTGTCAAGCGTTGCTTTCTGAATTAAATGAGCCGGATGCGCACCGCGTTTGGCTACGTTTAAAAAAGGCCCTTCGAGGTGAAGCCCTAAAAAATTACCTTGTGCCTGCTGGCGGTAAGCTTTTGCAGCTTCAATTCCCTGCTCAACAATCTCATCTGTATTGGTGCCTATGGTTGCAAAAAATCCGGTAGTGCCCTGGCGAATCAGATCATCTTCCAATTGTTTAAGCGCAGCTGTGGTAGGCTTACCTGCAAACAACTGGCCACCGCTACCATAAATCTGAAGATCGAGGAAACCGGGGGATACATAGTTGCCTTTGCAATCAATTTTCCCGGCTTCAGCAGCGGTTTCACTTTCATTGACAACTGCCTTAATCTTTTCATTTTCTACAATGATAGCTTTGCCGGCAATGATCTGCCCGTTATTGATAAGCCTGATGTTGTGAAATATGGTTTGCATAGGCGATTGGTGATTAAATATGTCATGCCGAACTTGTTTCGGCATCTCACATGCATAATTATTCAACCTTATGGGATGCCGAAACAAGTTCGGCATGACGGTCGGTACAACGGCGAAATTTACAGGGCAAAAAAAATCCCCTCGTTTAAACGAGGGGATTAAAATAATTAAGCTCCTAAAACAACCCGCTTAAAGGCGGTAACTGTAAGGCCTTTCTCAACCCCGTTAAGGAACTGAGCAATATTTTTTGAAGGGTCTTTAACAAACTCCTGGTTTAACAAAGTTGAATCTTTGTAGAATTTGTTTAGTTTACCTTGTGCAATTTTCTCAACCATTTCTTCTGGTTTACCTTCGGCACGGATTTGCTCTTTAGCAATCTCCAATTCGCGCTCGATAGTAGATGAATCAACACCGTCTTTATCAACAGCAATTGGGTTCATGGCAGCAATTTGCATCGCTACGTCTTTACCAGCTTCGTCAGCACCTGCAGCGTTTTGGCTTAAAGCAACCAATACACCTAAACGGAAGTTACCGTGGATGTAAGCGATAACTTTTTCGCCAACTAAAACTTCGTAAGAAGTAACACCGATTTTCTCACCGATTTTACCGGTCATGTCTAAAATAGCGTCAGCAATTTTAACACGGCTGTTTTCTAAATCAATTTCTAACTGGCCAAGCTCTTCAACGTTAGCCGGAAGATTTTGAACAGCAGTGTTAGCTACTGCGTTAGCAAAAGCAATAAATTCAGCGTTTTTAGCAACGAAGTCAGTTTCGCAAGCTAAAACAATGATTACACCTTTAGAACCATCTTCATTTGCACGTGCAATAACAACACCTTCTTTTGACTCGCGGTCCTGACGGCTTGCTGCTACTTTAGCACCTTTTTTTCTTAAAAAGTCGATCGCTGCTTCAAAGTCACCGTTAGTTTCGGTTAAAGCTTTTTTGCAATCCATCATACCTGCACCGGTTTGCTGGCGCAGTTTATTTACATCTGCTGCAGAAATTTGTACTGTAGACATTTTTTTATGAGTTGTGAGTTATCCGTTTAAAGTTGCGAGTTAGCAATCTTATATAACTTATAACCCGGTTTTATTTTAAGTTTTTATGAAAAATGATGAACTGTAATTTTCATACAATTCATCATTCTTAAAAGGTTCCTTTATAAGCCTTTAGGCTGTAGGGGAAATATTACTCTTCAGAAGCAGCTTCTTCAGTAGTTTCAGCTTCAGCAGATACGCGTTTAGCGCCACGGCCGCCTGATGTAGTTTCAGGAGCATCAGCTTTGGTTTTTGCTGCTACTGCTTCTTTTTCTGCTTCGTCTTCTTTCTCGCGTTTACGCTCGTCTAAACCTTCTTGTATAGCCTGGATGATAAGACCTGTAATCAAAGAGATTGATTTGGTAGCGTCATCATTAGCCGGGATAGGGAAGTCGATGTTTGAAGGATCAGAGTTAGTATCCACCATTGCAAAGGTTGGGATATTTAACTTTAAAGCTTCAGAAACTGCGATATGCTCTTTCTTAACGTCAATCAGGAATAAAGCTGCAGGTAAACGGTTAAGATCAGAGATACCACCTAAAAGGCTCTCTAATTTAATACGCTCACGCTGAATCATTAAACGCTCTTTCTTAGAAAGGTTGCTGTAAGTACCGTCTTTAGTCAGTTTATCGATGTTTGACATCTTTTTGATTGACTTGCGTACAGTAGCAAAGTTAGTTAACATACCACCTAACCAACGCTCGGTTACGAAAGGCATGTTTACTGATTTTGCGTAATCGGCAACGATATCTTTCGCTTGCTTTTTAGTAGCTACGAATAATACCTTACGGCCTGATTTTACAATTTGTTTAATAGCTGAAGCAGCTTCTTCAACCTTAGTTAAGGTTTTATTTAAATCGATAATGTGGATACCGTTGCGCTCCATGAAAATGTACTGAGCCATTTTCGGATCCCATTTGCGGGTAAGGTGACCAAAGTGTACACCTGCGTCCAGTAAGTCCTGGTATGTTGTTCTTGCCATTGTTTGTCCTCCTTGTGATTAACGTTTACTGAATTGGAATCTTCTGCGTGCTTTTCTGCGGCCTGGTTTCTTACGCTCAACCATACGGTCATCGCGGGTCATTAAGCCTTTAGCACGTAATGCAGGTTTCTTTTCAGCATCAAGTTCAACAATAGCTTTAGCAATAGCTAAACGAACGGCTTCTGCCTGTCCTTTAACACCACCACCGGTTACGTTTGCTTTAACATCAAACTTACCTTCGGCGCCTGCAACCAATAATGACTGTGTTGCAACGTATTGTAATGGTAAAGTAGGGAAGTATTCTTTGTAATCTTTACCGTTAACGGTAAGGGTGCCGTTACCATCCTGCAAATAAATGCGGGCAACAGCGGTTTTTCTTCTGCCTGAAGTGTTAGTTGTTGGCATTTCTTTTCTCCTTTAAAATTAAAAGTTAAATGGTTTTAGGGTTTTGCGCAGCGTGTGGATGCTCAGCACCTGCATAAACATGCAGATTGCCAAATAACGCTCTGCCCAAACGATTTTTAGGTAACATTCCGCGAACTGCTTTTTCAATCACACGCTCAGGGAACTTTGCCATTAACTCCTTAGGAGAAATGAAACGCTGACCACCAGGGTAACCAGTGTATGAAACATATTGCTTGGTAGCAAATTTGTCTCCGGTCAGTTTTACCTTGTCTGCATTAATAACAATTACGTTATCACCGCAGTCTACGTTTGGGGTAAAGCCAGGCTTGTGTTTTCCTCTGATGATCGCTGCGATCTTAGAAGACAAGCGCCCCAAAATCTCGCCTTGTGCGTCAACAACTACCCATTCCTTGTTAACGGTCTTTTTGTTGGCTGAGACAGTTTTGTAACTTAACGTATTCACTTGCTTTAAATTAAATAATTAAACGTTTTAATATCCCCGCATTTTTCGGGACTGCAAAGATACGAGTATTACTTTAATTTACAAGCGGTTGGAAAGGAAAATATTGAATGAACCTATAGCTGATATTTAGAATTAAGCATCTCTTTAAAAATAATCTTTAATTCACCCCTTATTATCTGCACAATATTACGCACTGCCAGTTGTGTTCCCCTTTAAAGGGGAAGGCAGAGCCATTGCTGGTATCGATAACATTAATAAGGGGTCAGCCTGTATTATTGAATGCTAATTACATCAATTGATTCTTGTAGTTTAGAATCCATAACATCACCCGCCAATTATTAAACTGCCATTTTCGTACCTTTACCTAACAATGAAGCAGAACCTTGCAGAGAAATACAGCGCTAAGTTTCAGGAGATTTTGGCGGGATTAAACGCTGAACAATTAGCGGCTGTAAATAAAATAGATGGCCCGGTGATGGTGGTTGCTGGTCCAGGTACGGGCAAAACGCAGATTTTGGCAGCCCGTATCGGTAAGATATTACTGGACACTGACGCCCGCCCCGACGAGATACTTTGTTTAACCTATACCGATGCCGGCGCTGTTGCCATGCGCAAGCGTCTGTTCGATTTTATTGGCCCCGATGCTTATCGCATTGGCATATATACTTTCCATGCTTTTTGTAATGAAGTAATACAGGAAAACCTGGATTACTTTGGCAAGCTTACCCTCGAGCCACTTACCGACCTGGAGTCGGCCATGTTGTTCCGGGAGTTGATTGATGATTTTGCTAACGACCATCCACTGAAGCGTTTTACCGGCGATGTATATTATGATGCCTCGCGATTGAAAAGCCTGTTCTCTACCATGAAAAAGGAGAACTGGGATACCGCCATGATTGAAGCGGCCGTGGCCGAATACCTGGCCGACCTGCCCAACCGCGAAGAGTTTATCTATAAAAAAGCAAATCCCTCACGCGGCATACAAAAAGGGGACCTTAAAAAGGCAGATATCGATAAAGTAACCGATACCATGCGTAAGTTACAGGCTGCTGTTGCCGAGTATGCTAACTACGAAGCCAAAATGAAACGCGACAGTAAGTATGATTATGACGACATGATCATGTGGGTGCTGAAAGCTTTTCGTGAGAATGAAGACCTGCTGCGCCGCTACCAGGAACGTTTTCAATACATCCTTGTGGATGAGTTTCAGGACACCAGCGGTTCGCAAAATGAATTGCTGAAATTTTTGCTTAATTACTGGGATACGCCAAACGTATTTGTGGTGGGCGACGACGACCAGTCGGTTTATCGTTTCCAGGGTGCCAACATGAAAAACATCCTTGATTTTGCGAATGATTATTCACAAGCCTTATATACGGTTGTACTTCGTAATAATTATCGCTCAAACCAGGCGATTCTCGATATTTCAAAAATACTTATCGACAATAACCAGGAGCGTTTAACCAAACAATTGCGGTTGGATAAAAACCTGGTTGCTTCGCATCCGCGCTTTGATAAAATTGCAGGCGAACCGGTAATAAGGGAATATGACACGCCCGACCATGAGCTGGTAGATGTAGGTAACCAGATTGAGCAACTCATACAGCAAGGGGTTGAACCATCTGAAATTGCGGTGATCTACCGTAACCATAACCAGGCAGAAGAGCTGATCCACTACCTGGACATGCAGAAGATTGCCGTTAACACCAAGCGAAAGATTGATATCCTTGCTTTGCCTTTTGGCGAAAAGATCATCAGCATAATGCGCTACCTGGCAATGGAGTTTGATTCGCCTTACAGTGGCGATGAGCTGCTATTCGAGATCATGCACTATGATTTTTTCGAGATCAAACCGGTAGATATTGCGCGAGCAAGTATTGCGGTCTCAAAAGCAAATTACAGCCAGAGCGAAGATTCGCAAAAAACATCCTTACGCCAGCACATCGCCGATATGAGTTTGCCAAAGCAACCCGGCTTATTTGATGCGGTGCACAATGCCGAAATGAAACAACTGGTAAGTGATATTGAATACCTGTTAAAAGCTTCGGCAAGTTTAAGTTTGCAGCAGTTCTTTCAGCAGGTAATTACACGGTTAGGCATCCTCTCTTACATTATGAAACAGGCCGATAAAGGCTGGCACATGGAGGTGCTTACCAACCTGTTCAATTTTATAAAAGACGAGCACCGTAAAAATCCCGGATCAAAGCTGGCAGATATCATTGTTACCATTGACCTGATGAAACGTAACGGTATCCGTTTAGAATTAAACCAGGTGATATATTCTGAGAGTGGTATTAACTTTCTTACTGCACACGGCTCAAAGGGATTAGAGTATGAGCATGTATTCCTGATTGGTTGTAATAAGAAAGTATGGGATACCAAGGGGCGCAATATGGGTTTTGCTTATCCAGATACGCTTATACAGGCTGCTACTGATGACATAGCACAACGCGAAGAATCGCGCAGGTTGTTTTACGTGGCCATTACCCGGGCAAAGCAGCACTTGTATATTTCATACCCAGCTAAAGACCGCAAGGAAAAAGACCTGGAAGCATCGCAATTTGTGGGTGAGATTTTAGCAGAAACCCACCTGAAGGTTGAACGCCCGCATGTAAATGCCGATTCTTTACTCAAGTATTTTGCTACGCAGTTTAATGAGGACGATAAGCCGGTGCTGGAACTGATCGACAGTAATTATATTAACATTCTGCTGCAAAACTACACGCTATCAGTTTCTCATCTTAACAGTTACTTAGATTGCCCGTTGAAATTCTATTTCCAGAACCTGATACGCGTTCCGGCAGGATTAAGCGCCTCGGCAGCGTTTGGTTCAGCAGTGCACTATGCGCTTAACCGGGTATTCCGTAACCTGCGCGACAACAATAACCAGTTTCCGCCGGTCGATGATTTCATTAAGGAGTTTCGCTGGTTTATGTACCGCAACGTAGATCTATTCGCCAGCGACGAGTTTAAACGCCGCCTGGCTTACGGTGAAAAGATATTACCAGCTTATTATCAGCTGCATGTACCTGTATGGAACAAGGTAGCTGTTACCGAACGTACTGTTCGCGGCATTACTATTGCCGGGGTGCCAATTAAGGGTAATATTGATAAAATTGAGTTTAACGGCAGCCAGGCTACGGTTGTAGATTATAAAACCGGCAACTTAAAATATGCCCGCGAAAAACTGCTTCGCCCTAACGGCCCCGAAGACCTTGGCGGCGACTACTGGCGACAGGCTGTGTTCTACAAATTATTGGTGGATAACGACCGTACGAACGACTGGTATGTAACCAATGCCATCTTCGACTTTATTGAACCAATCAACGATAACCAGGAGTATTATCAGGAAAAGATCGTGATATCACCGACAGACATGGAGACTGTCACCAAGCAAATTGTGCAGACTTACGAAAAGATCATGAAGCATGAGTTTAACACAGGTTGCGGCAAGGCAGATTGCGACTGGTGCCGCTTTGTACGCACTAATTTTAAGCAGCCTGGTAAGATATTGGAGGTTTCGGAAGAATAGATTTAATTGTCTTCAAAAATATTTAAGCCATTGCTTAACGAAAGCCTATGGATGTACTTCTTTTTTGACCGCTAAAAAAAGTACCAAGAAAAAAATCTCGTCGCTGGCACCGCAGCTTATTAATGGTTTTGCTTTAGTACTGTTAATAGCTACCAGCTGCGCTGAGGCGACATCAAAAAAGCGTATGTCATTTCAGTGCTTGATAGCTTTTAACCAACATAATAAAATATCTTATTTCCCTCTCGCTTGGAGAGGGTTAGGGTGAGGCATCCCCTACTACCTTTTTACCACCCTTTCATAAACTTCAATCCAATCGTCGGGCGTCATGCGTTGGGCTAATTCCGCTATTAAGGAATAGGGTATATCTTCCGGCTTTTTAAAGCGGATACAGCTTTTGCCCATATCCAGCTTAGTACTGCTATGCTTTGGGTATTCACTGGTAAACCAATTGAGCATATCATTGCATGAGTATACGCCCATATGGTATAACGCAATATAATTTTGCTGCGATGCCAGGCTGATAAAGCCTAAAGGCAATTCAGGGTCGCAGTGGTAACCCGCCGGGTATAAAGAATGCGGCACCACGTATGAGGGCATTCCGTAATTAATTACTTCAGTAAAGCCTTTGGGCAAGTTTTCCAGCAAAGTGGTGCGCAGGCGGGTCATAGGTTGTTTGCGCTCAACAGGAAGCTGGTCAAAATATTCCTGCAGTGTCATCATGATCGTTAGGATTTATTGGTTAGCTTAATATAAAGTTAACGAATATTTAAAGCGCTTTAGTTTAAACTTGATAACTTTTCTACATCCTACCGCTCAGCTCGTTCAAATCTGCTGAAGTAAAATTTCTGTGTCACCTATTGATGTTATAGGCAGATAGGTTAAATTGCAATACAAACTATTGCTAACGTTATGAAGTGTAAATTTTTACTCCCCTTACTTTTCGCACTACCTGCTGCTGCCCAACCTGTAACCATAAAGCAGGATGCGGTAATTAAACAGATGGTTGATGATGTTTCGCAAAAAAACATTGAGGCCATTGTGCGCAAGCTGGTAAGTTTTAAAACACGGCATACCCTTAGTGATACAACCAGCAAAACCGAAGGTATAGGCGCTGCGCGTAACTGGATAAAGGCAGAGATGGAACGCTATGCGCAGGCTTCTGGCGGGCGTATGCATGTTGAGTTTGATACCTTTACTCAGCCCGCAGGCGGCCGAATAGATAAACCCACTGTTTTAAAAAATGTACTGGCTATATTAAAGGGTACCGATCCTAACGACAAACGTATTTATATCGTTTCCGGCCATTATGATTCGCGGGTAAACGATGTAATGGATGCCAAGTCATTCGCTCCCGGCGCGGTTGATGATGCATCGGGCACGGCAGTATCTATGGAACTGGCGCGGGTAATGGCACAGCGCTCGTTTCCGGCAACTATTATATTTATGGCGGTAGCCGGCGAAGAGCAGGGCCTTAACGGATCAACTAATGTAGCTAAACGCGCTAAGGCAGAGAACTGGGCAGTTGATGCCATGCTGAACAATGACATTGTTGGCAATACTTATGGCATGGAAACACACTTGAAAGACAACAGCACCGTTAGGGTATTTAGCGAAGGCGTGCCATCAACCGCGGCTGGTAATGAAAAAGCACTTGGTGCTTTAATTAACAATGGTGGCGAAAACGACAGTCCATCGCGCGAGCTGGCACGCTATATTAAAGAAGTTGCCGAACGCTATGTACAGCAACTGGATGTGAAAATGATCTATCGCCGCGACCGCTTTCTGCGTGGCGGCGACCATACACCATTCCTGCAGCAAGGCTTTACCGCAGTGCGTTTCACAGAAATGAACGAAGACTTTAATCGCCAGCACCAGAACGTGCGCAAGGAAAATGGCGTGGATTATGGCGACACGCCGGACTTTGCCGACTATGAATATATCCAGAAAGTAGCGCGTATGAACCTGTCGGTTTTAGCTAACCTGGTCCTGGCTCCTGCCGAACCGCAAAACGTAGGCGTAACAACCAGCGGGCTAACCAATAAAACTACCCTTAAATGGGAAGCGCCAACAGCAGGTAAAAAACCGGCAGGCTATTATGTATTAATGCGCGAAACCATTAGCCCTTACTGGGAAAAGAAGTTTTATGTAACAGATACCACAGCCACGCTTGATTATTCAAAAGACAATTACTTTTTTGCAGTACAATCTGTAGATGCTGACGGGCATGAAAGCCAGATGGTATATCCGAAACCTGTAAAATAAGAGCGCCCTAAATCCTCCCAAGTCCAAAGAACTTCTGTGGAGAAGGCAGGGTTTTACTTAAAAGTTAGTAGTAGCAGAACGTTAACAAATAAAATGTCGCCTCAGCGCAGGCGGCAATCACAGGTAGTGCTAAAGCAAAAACAACCGTAGCCTGCGGTGCCAGCGACGAGTTCTTTTGGTTCCTTTTCTTGACGGCCAAGAAAAGGAACATTTAAATGAATATACTATATACGTATAAACTTACTGCCTTATTGCTACACCCATACCTGTAGTAAAGAAAGTATTAATGCTTACAGGTAATTTACCGGTGGCTTTAATTTGGCGGGTAATCACCTTTGCTGCTGCCAACTGCATAAAATCCTCTTTTTGATAACCAACTATAATTGCTCCTGCTTTTTCAATGCCGGGTAAACCAGCAATGGTGTAAGGATTAGCAAACACACTGATCACACTATTAGGATGCGCTGCAAGCTCAGCAATTAAAAGTTTAAGATTTGAAGGATAGTCCAGTTTACTGCCTGGGCGCGTACGGGTATCATGCACACCAACTATCACCTGGTCATATCCTTTGATCTGCGATAGCAGCCTGTTCATATCAGGCACCTGCATATCTTTAGGTATATTAAATATCTTGCTGCTGGTAAAATAATGCCCAAGCTCCTGCTGAAATGGCGTTAACTGGTCTGGGCCAATACTAATGATCGCTGTAGCCTTCATGGGGTCAAGCTTGCTAATCAGGCTATCATCTTTTAATAAAGTTATGGCGGCATCGCTTAGTTGCTGTATCAGTGCTTTTGCATTGCTATTATTTAAGTCCTGACTTAAGTTAGCGGTAGTTACCGGTTGATAGTTATTTAAACCAGCCCAATATTTAGCTGCCAGTACTTTTTTTACCCTGGCCTCAAATTCTTCTTTACTTACCTCATGGTGGCGTACCGCTTTTTTAATCAGCTTTATAGCGCGCTCAGAGTTTTCAGATAGCTCAAGGATATCATTACCAGCTATAAATGCACGTACATCGGCTTCGCCGTTGGGAAAATATTTGGTTACACCCTTCATTTCCATCGCATCAGAAACAACCAGCCCCTTAAATCCGAGCGAGTCTTTAAGTACGCCGGTGATAATTGGGCGCGACAGCGTAGAAGGCAGCCTTGCGGTAGTATCAAGCGATGGAATGTTCATATGCGCTATCATGATACCACTTATGCCTGCTTTGATGGCTTCGCGGAAAGGATACTCTTCCAGCGAATCTAAGCGCTGGCGTGTAAATGGCAGCTGAGGTAAATCCTGATGCGAATCTACATTGGTATCGCCATGTCCGGGGAAGTGTTTGGCTGTAACCAGCAAACCACCGCTTTGCATCCCCTGAAAATAAGCAATACCCTTTTGCGCTACATTAAATTTATTATCCCCAAAAGACCGGTAACCGATAACGGGATTATCCGGGTTATTGTTAATGTCCATATCCGGCGCAAAGTTGAAAGTTATGCCCAGCCGTTTGCATTGGGCCGCTACCTCTTGCCCCATTTTATAAATCAGTTGGTTATCTTGTATAGCGCCAAGTGTCATTTGATAAGGGAAAGACAAGGTAGAATCCAGGCGCATACCCAGTCCCCATTCTCCATCTATGGCAATTAATAAAGGGACTTTAGCCAGCTGCTGGTATTGGTTCACCAAATCGGCCTGCCTGCCAGGGCCACCCTGAAAAAATACCAGTCCGCCCACGTGCTGGCATTTGATCACCTTACCAACCGAATCTGCATAAGCTTTGCCTTTATTGGTATGCGCACGTACAAAAAGCAATTGCGCAACGCGTTCCTTTTTACTCATCTTATGGAACACAGAATCAACCCAATGATTTTGTGCAGAAAGCGAGCTGATAAATGATTGTTGCTGTGCAAAAGCACCAGATGTAACAAAAGCGAGTATAGTAAGAGCGAATAATTTCCTGTAGAGTGTCATTACCTTGAGGTATGGAATTGATATCAAATTAAAAATTTTAACGGCAAATAAACCTTTGTGTTTTTATAGCATCTAAAAATAGATTTTAATGAATTAAAGAACTCACATTTATGAAAAAACTTTTCTTTATGGCATTAGGCCTGGTATTAATGGCCGGCGCGGCAAGCGCACAATATTATCAACCCGGCTATCACCGCCCACACCGTCAGCAAAACACTTACGACAATAACTTCCGCCCGACGTTTACATTAATTGGCGGCATTAACATTTCCAATGTTATCAATTCGCGTAACCCTGATTTTAGTACTGATACTAAGGTTGGCGCTAACGTTGGTGTGGGTTTCGATTTACCTGTAGCTTACCCGCTATCCATAACATTAGAGGGTTTGTATTCTCAAAAAGGCTATACTGCAATTGTAGCAGGCGGCCAGTTTAAGCAGCGTAATGATTTTATTGATGTGCCTATCCTGGCAAAGTTTCACATTATACCGGGTATAAACTTTCTGATCGGCCCACAGTTATCATTCCTGGTATCTACTACCAACAGCTTTAACGATGGCTTCCAGACCGAATACGAGCACTATTACAACAATAGCAGCAATGGGTACAATAAAACGATGATTGATGGTGTTGCCGGTGTAAGCTTTGATGTGGGTAATAATTTAGAGATCAGAGGCCGTTACACCATAGACCTTAACCGTATCAATGACAATGGTGATGCGTATGTACCGGCATACCGTAACCAGGCCTGGCAACTTGGCTTGGGTATCAGATTTTAAAAGTTTTGTGTTTATATAAGTGATTGATGAGCAAAGCCGCCCGAATGGGCGGCTTTTTAACTTTACAAATTCTTATAATTGCAAACTTAATAGCTATTTAACTATTTGGTGTATTAAGACCTTTAAATAGTACTTACTAAACCCCTATGCAAAATTTGGTTAACGATTCTGTCAAGAAAAAAAACTTTGCTTTTGTCGACTCTATACGTGCCATTGCCATGATGAGTATTGTAATGGAACACTGTGTTTTCTTTGACAGGCAAATGTATCATCCACCAAATACAGCGAGTTTATTAATTTTTTGCACTTTCATCCAGTTTATTAAATTCGGCACCATTAGTTTTTTTTTACTATCCGGGTTTTTGATTGGGGAGAAGTTTACAGATTACACACCTGTACAATATTTAAAAAGGCGTTTGGATAGTACTTTTCTTCCATGGCTATTCTGGTCTCTGATTTTTTTAGCCACTATGCTGCTCGATGACCTGGTTAAAGCCATCAAATTTGACCCTGGTCATTTTTTTAAAAATGTATCAGAACACCTGCCAATGCACTTAGAAAGCATTTATCTGTATAGCAACTATTGGTTTATTCCTAATTTTTTAATCTGCATATCAATCCTGCTTGTCTTTAAGCGATACCTTTATTCTAAAATTTTAGGAGGGATATTTTTATTACTTACGCTGATTTATACTGTCAACATTTATTATGAATGGATAGAGCCAAGACACTCTACTGCGATATTGGGCTTTGTGTTTTTTTTATGGTTAGGAGCACAATTCAACCGCCATTTAGCACAGTTCGAAAAATGGCTAAACCGCACATCAATTTGGGTGTTTATAACAATTGCCATCATATCACTTATTTTGGGTGTTAAAGAAGAGGTCTTGCTAATTAAAAGGCACAGTACCGACCCGTTTAATAGCTTACGCCTGAGTAGTATTGTATATGCTTTAAGCTTTTTTATGATATTGATGAAGATTAAAAACTATAAGTTCACCAAATATCTTAAGCCCCGCGAAACTACTTATGGTATTTATCTGATTCACTTTATTTTGGTAGCACAATTACTGCCGCTTTTATTTCCCACATTAAAGCATAGTGTAGATAGCTTAAGTACACCAATGCTGATTATATATCAGTTAAGCAGGTTTGTAATTGTTTATGCGTTGACTGTCGGGCTGATTTTTCTGATCAACCGAAGCAAATTTAGATGGTCTATAGGACAATAGATCTATTGCATCAGAAACTTAACCTGGCTTTCCAAATGATCCTGAAAATAAAAGTCGTAAGCACCCGGCCCTTCCGGAACCACATTTGGAACCTCCAAAAACGTTTCGAGTAACCTTGGAACTTTAAGGCCTTCAGCAATAGAAAACGGGAAAGATTGATTACCGATGAATAACTTACATCCGGCGATGATTTCGGCCAGCTCTAAAAAGTTATTAACCTGTACCCATTGAATGCCTGGCAGCATTTTTTTGATTTCATCCCACTCGGGCTTTATGCCTACAAAAATTTTATTAGGATAGTTGTTGAGAAACGTATAATCTATAAATTCGCTAAGATAACGCTGGCTACGGGCAATTACTAAAGTGTTTGCATAAGCAGAATTCGGTTTAATAGTTAACCACGGCTGATATAAATTGGGCGTAATACCCGTTATGTAGCCATACCAACGGGCAATGCTCCCCCTATCTTGTCTCAAGCCCGCCCGGCGCACGTTATCCAGGTCTATATCAATTATTTCATCTTTTAAAACTTTGCAATGCCTGATATAAGGTTGCGCTTCAATTAAGGGGATCAGCAGCTCGGCCATTTTTTGGTTCATCATTACACCTCCCAGTGGATGCGTATTATTGATGTATTCCATGGGCTGGTTAAGCTTTAAATAAAGATCGATCGTTGTAGCAAAGTTTTCGGCAATGGCTTTAAGAGTAGGCAAAGCATAGATAATATCACCTGCATTGCCACTATGCACTATGTTAAGATGGTCTTTTATTTTTACGATCTCAGCTATTCGCTCCCTGTTTAATGTCTCGCCCGATGAAGCGAAGTTCATCATAGGCACCAAGCGTGCGTATTCGCCTAAGTACTCTTTGTACTTTTTATATTTTTTTTTATCTGAGATTTTTAGCAGAAGCTTTTGGATCCCGGTTAGCTTTTTGAAGCTTTTGCCCGATGTAATTTTCATTTCTTATTATTCATCACATTATTAGCGGCAATCTTGGTTAATTTCCGGGAGATTTTACTTCCCATCTTAGTTTTAAACCAGCGTGTTCGCCAAGTTGAAGCAGATAGGTAAAAATGTGCAATAGTGGTTAAGACATACCGGCTTCTCATAAAATGAGTATACTTGGCTATAAGCTTCTGCAATATGTCTTGATAACTATCATCTGCGTTGCCATAACTTTTATGCAGTAATTTAAATTCGATAGCGTATGCAGTAAAGCCTAAAAGCTCAGCTACAAGGCAAATGTCTGTACCATATAAATGGAACCCTTTTAAATCATGCGATAACGCCAGATTAGCTGAACGCTTTACCACAATAAAGTTTTCATCAACAGTTACCACTTTTTTAGGAAAATTCGCATTACATTCATATAAGCCATCAGGGTAAACAATATTAACCACGAAGCGCCGGTAAAGGTCATTTTCTAAACCGCCCGCATTACTCAATACGGCCCAATTGTTATCAAGCTTACTAATTTCAGCTATTTGATGGTTTAGTTGAAGGATGCCATCAAACTGAAGGAGTACATCCTGGTGGCATAAAATGATATATTCAGCATCCGCTTTTTGCAAGAAAAGGTTAAGGCCTTCATAAGCTTCAAACGTATTAGTTTTACTATTATCAATGTAGCGGTATTCGCAAATGTCCTGCGTGAAACCAGCATCAATAAATGATTGCACCATTTGCCCATATTCTTCCAAGTTAGTTACAAGCGTGCAAACAGCATACTGGTATGTCGGTGCAGCATTGTTCTCTAATTTAGCAAAGGCAGGCGGCTTAAACTCCATGCTACAAAGTAATAACTATTTTTTTAACCATCGCCTGATTCTCCTGTCAAGCCGGCTTTGTTTTTTCTTTATGCGCTCCACTTCGAAATCAAAAGCCAAAGTTGCATAATCTGCTTGTTTTTGCGGAACCACGTAATGTGGATGTACAATTTCCCCAAGTACCCCTATTGCCTGGTTAGCATAAGGGTGTTGGGTCTGAACTGTATGTGTTGCATCCTTACCAAAACCAACATTACTGATCAGATTGACATTAGGTAGTACAGACAAACTGTTATTTAAAAAATTGATTAACGTCAGCTGATAATCCCAGGTATCAATTTTTCCCTCTTTAAGCTCATTAAATATCTGCAACCATGCATTTATAATAACAGGCTCAGAAAAAATATTGACTAATACATTCCTAAGGTCAGCTTCAGTATACCAGCTCAGTTTTTTATCGTATGATTGCCATACCCGGCGCCAGCTTGCCCAACCCCATACGTGGGTAAGGTTCGAAAAATAATAACTACCATTACCCCATTGCTTCCCCTGCTGTAAATTGCTACCGCCTACATGTCTTATCCGTGTATCATTACGGTAGTAATACAACATGGTATCGCAAAACCTGAAAAAATCTTCGCCGGGTAAACAATCATCCTCAAGGATAATCCCTTCTTCCTCGTTCTCAAAAAACCAATCAATTGCAGATGATACAGCATCGCGGCAACCCAAATTTTCATTACGGAAAAGAGTTTTCACCTCGCAGTTCCAATTTACATTTGTCGCAATAACCTTTACCTGTTCGCAAACGGACGCCTCATTTTCAACTGCCGGCCGCGGACCGTCAGCAGCAATATACAGTCTCTGCGGCTTTACTTTGCTGATAGCCTCAAACACCTGCCTGGTTAGCACGGGTCTGTTAAATACCATAAACAATACAGCCGATTGCGTTTGATATGCCATTAAGCAATAATATGATTATAATAACTAAGGGTGTCTTCTATCTCCTGTTGTATCGGGAAGTGCTTTACCCGTTCAAATCCTTTTTTTACAAGTTTTTCCTGTAAAACACTGTCGTTGATCAGATCATTTATGGCTTTAAACATACTGTTAACATCAGAAGGATCGAAGCCGTGAATAGCATCCCTACCTATTTCCTGCAAAGCGCTGATATTACTTGCTGCTACGGGGCAACCAGCCCTAAAAGCTTCGAGCAGCGGATAACCAAAGCCCTCGTACAACGAGGGATAAACAAACACTATAGCATGCTGATATAAATAATTAAGTTCGGCATCGGTAACAGTCATTTGTTTACAATTACCCTCCATGCCAAGTCTTTGATGCATCTGTGTTTCTTCTTCAGTAAAATTGCCTCCCGCTGTACAGATGAGCTGTAATTCCGGGTACAGTTTATGCAGCTCAGCAAAACACTGTAACAACCTTTTATAGTTTTTATAGCTCGACCGATCGCCTACAAATAAAATATATTCATTAGGCAGGCCTGAAATTGCTTCTGATGTAAAGTTTGGATCTATACCATGATAGATCATCCTGATCTGATGCTCGGGAACATCCAAAACCTGCATCAGATCGCGCTTGGTGGTTTCAGAGATAGCAATGATGCCCTGAGCAGTCTTTATCGTTTCTTTTTTGTGCTGCGGAGCTTTATCGTTGGGCAAAAACTGGTCGGGTAATAGCTCATAGATCATATCATGCACTGTAATTACATAAGGTTTTTTAAGTGCATTAAGAAAATAGGGATGATAATAAGTAGGGTGCAAAAGGTCGAAATTGTTTTTACCGATGAGGTAACGGCTATACCATTTGTTCCATTTTGCAGCGCGTGATGGCTTTTGCCCGAGCAGTAAGCTGCCCATGCGGTTTTCCATAGCAAACTTTTGTATGCCCAGGTAATAATTGTCATTATACAGCAAACCCACATTTGCATCAAAGTGCTTTGACGCCTTAATGCCTGCAATTAAAGCTGAAAAATAACGGCTGATACCGCCATAGCACTGCAAACTAAATGTTTGATGATCATACAAGATATTAGCCATTAATTACCACCCTTTTTATTAAATTTAATAATCCCTGTGTGCGGTACACATAATGGTAATAATCTTTTCGCCTAAGTGTTTCTTTAAACAAACGGTCGCGGTCATTTTCAAATCTGGTATCGCGCATACGTGTCGAGATTCCGTTAGAAGAGAATGAGGCGATCATTAAATCATGATATTCAAAGTTAAAATCGGGATCTTTCCAGCATTTAAGGTTAAGATGGTAATCAGCACAAATCGGATAGACCGTATCGTAAATATATTTATTAAAAACTGCACGAGGATAAAATATCGCCTGATGACAAATGTTATGCTTTGTCAGAAAGTAATCATCATACACCCGCTTAAAGGGCTGTCCGAACCGTATCACATTACCATAATAAATGGCATTTTCAGCTATTAACCTGGGCAACATGGTATTATAGCCCTCCATCAACCTATCATCTACCCCTAAAAAATAAAGCCACTTACCCCGGGCAACTTTAATACCCTTATTCATGGCATCATAAATACCCTTATCGGGTTCGCTTATCCAGTAATCTATTTTTTTGCTATGGTTTACAATAGTGTCAACACTTCCGTCAATACTGTCTCCGTCAATAATAATAAGCTCTGTTTCATTACTAAGATAAGGCAGTACATTCTGAAAATAACCTTCTATATACTGCTTTCCGTTCAGTATAACAGTGATTATGCTAACTTTTGGCTTTTTATCAGATAGTAAAGTGGTATTTGATCTGCCTGTTAGCATAGAGCGTTAGAGATAGTTAAGCATTAAATGTTTGCATATCAATCAACTTTCTGTACAAGCCATTGGCAGAAACCAGTTCCTGGTGTGTGCCTTGCTCAACTATCTTTCCGGCCTCAAGCACAACAATCATATCTGCATTCTGAATCGTACTCAAACGATGTGCTATAATTAAAGATGTGCGGTTCTTCATCAGGTTATTTAATGCATCCTGAACCAGTTTTTCTGATTCTGTATCCAGCGCTGACGTAGCTTCATCCAGCAACATAATTGGGGGATTGCTTAACACCGCCCGCGCAATACAGATCCGCTGGCGCTGACCGCCGGATAGTTTGGTACCGCGGTCGCCTATATTAGTTTGATAACCTTCTTCGGTTTCCTGAATAAAATGATGCGCATTGGCTATTTTTGCTGCAGCTTCAACCTCCTCAGGCGAAGCATCCGGCTTGCCAAAAGCAATGTTGTTATAAATGGTATCGTTAAACAAGATTGACTCCTGATTAACTGTTCCCATTAGTGCCCGTAACGAATGATGCGTTAACTTACGTAAATCATGACCGTCAATTTCAATTGCACCTTCTTTGGGATCAATAAAACGCGGTATCAGATCCATCATGGTAGACTTTCCACCACCCGAAGGGCCCACTAAAGCAACCGTTTTGCCTTTAGGTATGGTTAGGTTGATGTGAGACAATACCGGTTTTTCATCATAAGCAAAACTTACATTATTAAAACGAATGCCTTGTTTAAAATCGTGAATATCAAAGGCATCAGGTGCATCTGTTATAGCCGGCTTTTCATCAATCAGTTCAAGTACACGTTCGCCGGCGGTAATACCCGAATGAATGTTGCTAAAGGCATCAGAAATGGCCTTTGCGGGGCGCATCACTTGCGAAAATATGGCTATGTATGTTATAAACTGCTCGGCGGTTAACGGCGATTTGCCATGTAGCACCAACGATCCTCCGTAAAGTACTAACCCTGAAACCATCACCACTCCTAAAAATTCAGATACAGGAGATGCTGATTGCTGGCGCTTGGCCATAGACCGTATAATTTTTGAATACTGCCGGTTTTGCGTATCAAAGCGTTCTTTAATATAATTAGTGGCATTAAATGCTTTAATAATTTTCATACCTGAAAGCGCCTCATCCAGATAACTGATCATCATACCATAGGTTTCGTGAGATGCCCTTGCCTGAGTTTTTAAACGCTTAACAATACGCGAAATAATGAACCCGCCAACCGGTATTACCAGTAAAGAGAACAGGGTAAGCTTTACAGACAAAGCAAAAAGCGTTACGATAAACGCAATAAGCTGTAGCGGCTCTTTAAATACAACCTGCAAAGTACTGGTTACAGAAAACTGAACTACCTGTACATCTGACGCAACTTTTGATATAATATCGCCTTTACGTTCATTACTGAAATAGCCAAGATGCAGATCCATCACATTATTGAACACACTGCGGCGAAGATTTAGCAAAGTGTGTATGCGCAGATTCTCCATCACACGCTGTGCAAAATAACGCGACAGGTTGCTGATTAACACCGATACAACAATTACACTGCAAACAAACTTAAGCGCACCTACCTGCCCGTAAAGCACTGTAAACTCGTGCGAGTAGTAATTCATCATGTCAATTGGATGAAACCAGCTGCTGGGTTTAACTGCCGGAGCTGTTGAACGCGAAAACAGCGTAGTTAATAGCGGAACCAGCAAGGCAAGGTTAAATGTGCTGAACACTACCGTAATAATGGTAGACAGGATATAAGGAATAGCAAACTTTTCAATTGGTTTGGCAAAAGAAAGCAGCCTGAAATATGTTTTCATTTAAAATTATAAAACGCAAAAATACTAATAACGCCCGTAATAACTATTTAGCATAAAAGCCACTATAAACCAGCCCAGGTTAAGGCCTGGGATGTATAATAAAAGTACTTATCCAATACAAGCAGGGCTATTAGCTCTTCTTGCTCCTTGCTTTTAAATTGCTGTACATATCTGTTTGCATTTTCAGCTATTGCAATTGCTTTGTCGGGATGCGAAATATAATAATGAAGCTTTTCTTCAAGATCTGAGAAATCATCGGCTATCGCTATGTAATGATAGTCTGGGATTAACCGGGCTTCCATAAACCATGTTTCATGAGTAGGCTTAGGCATAACAGCTACCGAATTAGAGGACATAATCCATTTCAAATTAGTAGCAACATCGTTACCTTCTAAACTTAATATAAATTTATACTTCAGATGAGCGCTTATAGGCAATTTAGGCTTGATCCATGCATTATTGCCGCCCTTCGCATTAACCTGCCCCAAATCGCACAACGGATTATTAAAATATTGCTCCATGAATTTTATACGGTGGGGCTGTGTTATAGCACCGCGACCAATAAGTATATCTTTTTTGTGCTGAAACGGTATTGTATCTTTCAAAAATACAAAGTGCCTTTTCCTATCAAGCTTAAGCAAAACAGCATTTTTATTATCATCCCACAAGGGGCGGCTTTTTTGTATTGTGGGCAACGATTCGACATGATTCACATCACCGGAAAGAAACCTGATTTTCAGGGCTGGGCTAAAAAACCTGGTATGTAAGTGTGCATCCAGATAATACGTCTTAGGGTTTTTAAACAGGGGCATATCTTTTAGCATTACAGCTTTCTCATCAAGTACAACAATATGATCTAACTTATTGTAGTAGTTTACCCTGTCTAAAATATACAGCTCATCATAATGCCTTAACTGCTTAAGTTTATTCAAAAGTTGATTTTGGTAAAAAAAGCCCGGAACAAGCTGCCTCAGCATATTACTTCCGTAATATGATATTTTATTTTTTTTTAGCTTGATGATGATGTCCTGCCAGTTCACTTTTATGGCTGATTAATGGGCAAATATAAATTTATCACAGTGTAATAGTGGAAATAACTTAGCCACCTGTTTCACATCATTTTCATACTTTTGAATTTTAGTAGAAATTCCCGTTAAATGAACCCACTTCAATTAAATCTGCTTGCACATACCTGGTGGCGTTTCACCAACAAAAAGCAATACCGTTTATATAAACAGCAGATGTATCAGGAGAAAATTGATAAATTTTTAACTGAAAACAAGGTGTTAACATTTGAGGAAATCAAGCAACTAGCCGATAACACTGGCAAGCTTAACTTTTTACATACGGGCAATGCCGGAGATATTATTTATGCACTTCCGGTAATTAAAAAACTACATGAACTGGTAGATGTACCGCTCAATCTTATTTTAAAGTTAAATGAACCATTGCGTTTGGCCAAGGGCATGACACACCCTTTAAACAATGTAATGCTAAATACCGCTACAGCCAATTTTTTAAAGCCCTTGTTAGTTGCTCAGCCTTATATCAGCAGTTACGATATATTTACCAATCAAGTTATTGATATTAATTTAAGCCTGTTCAGAAAGGCAGGCATACGCCAGGATCGCGGCAATATTGCCCGTTGGAACTTTTATACCACCGGAATAACAGCCAATTTAAGTGAAAAATGGCTGTTTGTTGATGCAGATAAAAATTACTCAGATACAATAGTTGTGGCACGCAGCCAGCGATATAACAATCCAGTTATTGATTATTCCTTTCTAAATAACTACAGCAATACTGCATTTATTGGAGTAAAATCTGAATATGAAGCTATGAAAAAGCTGGTGCCAAATATCAGGTGGGTACAGGTTGCCGATTTTCTGGAGATGGCGAGAATAATTGCCGGAGCTAAATTCTTTATCGGGAATCAGTCATTTCCTTTCTCCATTGCCGAAGCCCTGAAAGTGCCGCGGATATTGGAAGCTTACCATGCAGCGCCAAATGTAGTTGTTGAAGGCGCCGATGGTTACGACTTTTATTTTCAGAATCATTTCGAGTCTGTTGTGAAGCAGCTAAATAGCCGCCAATAAATTTATTCATATGCAACGCAGTTTACAGGCGCCACATTACAATAATTTTCGTTCGGTAGCACGGGCGCTTACTATTGTGGAGAATAACCTTAATGGCGCCGATGAACTTTTACGCACTTTGCATATTAACCAAAATATACCTGTAATAGGTATAACCGGACCGCCTGGAGCAGGAAAAAGCACCCTGGTAAATGCGCTGATCACTGAATTGGCAAACGACGACAAACATATTGCCATACTCGCCGTCGACCCTACATCGCCATTCAATTTCGGTACCCTGCTTGGCGACCGTATCCGCATGTCGTCGCACTTTAATAACGACAAGGTATTTATACGCTCGCTGGCTACCCGTGGTTCATTAGGGGGATTATCGACAAAGGCAATTGAAATGGCAGATGTGCTGCGTGCTGCCCAATTTGATTACATCATTGTAGAAACAGTTGGCGTTGGCCAGTCGGAAGTAGAAATAGCCGGCTTGGCCGATTTTACCTTTGTTGTTTTAGTTCCCGAAGCTGGCGATGAGATCCAGAACATTAAATCGGGCCTGATGGAAATTGCCGATGCCTTTATCATTAACAAAGCCGACCGCGACGGGGCAGACGAATTTGCGGGGAAGTTAAAAAAACTCTTATTTGATCAGCACCGTGAAATTCCTGTTATAAAAACCATTGCTTCTAAAGATAAGGGAATTAAAGATATGGCATATCTTATTAATCAGCCTGTAGTTAAAGACAATCCGCGCAAAGCGTGGCTTGCTACAGAAAAGGTGTATCAGCTGATAAAAGACAAGCGAATGGCTGATATAGATAAAAACAAGCTGCGGCTGCAACTCGCAGAAGCTTCAAAACAACCTGGCTTTAATATTTATCAGTTTGCCGCTGGTATAGCTTAAATACTTGTTGGCGCTGGTGTAATTGCCAGCATAAACTTTTAAACAGGCAGAGCAATATCTTCTCTCTTAATCAACTGGTCTTCCCTGTCGAATAAAAAGCTCATAGTATGGTCCGGGTCTTTAATGATCTCAAATAGCAGGAAGCCCCATTTTTTCCAGAAATTCTCCAGCACTTGTCCATAGGTTTTAGCTTCCCATTCGTCGAAGATCGGTTTCATGCTATTGCCTCGAAGGGAAAGGGCTTCAATATAAATGGTATCATGTACGGTCATGATCTCATATTCCGGCAGGCGGTTAAACAGGTAAGCAGTATAAAATACCCTGCCGCAAAACTCCTCAAACTGAATGGGGTGAAGCAATTGATCTTTAATACGGTTATAAACCTTTTCCTGGTAGCGGGCAATGGTATTGTTGTCTTGCAGGCAAATAATCAACCCGAAATCATTTATACGCAGCGAAAAAGTAACAGTGCTGATTTCATCGCGGTAACTGAATTCGTTTTCTTCATTATCCACTTTGAATAAAAACAGGCTGAACGGTTTAAAGTCGCCCTCATATTCTATTGGCAACACCATGCTTTGGAGCATAATGTGTAGATTGGTGAAACGCTGCAAAAGTGAGTGCGATACGCTAAACTCCTGCCCGTCGCGGTACTGTTGTACCATAGCAGCCTGCAATTCATTAAAAATGATACCATGCAGCCATTTGGCGCACCAGTGAAATATCCGCATTTCATCTAACTGCTTAACTGCATCGTAGCCGGTAGTAAATGCCTGCTCTATTTCGCGCTCAAGCGGTTCAATATATTGCTCGTTGATATCAGCAGCACAGGGCAACATCAGGTCCTTATACGTGGCAAAGCTTTCGTCAAGCAGTTTAAAAGGCTTGTCCTCCAGGCTATAACGCGTCATTAGCCATTGCGGAAAAACGTGGATTTGTTCTTCGCTGCTTTGTATGGGCTTGCCTGTCAAAAAACATTGGCGTTTTGCAGTGTTAAAACTCTTAAAAGGATAATAGATCTGTGCAGACATGCTGCAAAGATAAACCTAATTTTTGCCTTAAATTTTTAGCTTTGATTTTTAACATGAAACTGACGTATCAATCATATGAGCTTGAGCTAAAGCACCGCTTTACCATAGCTAAATTTTCGCGAACCTCAACACCGCTTATGCTTTTGCAAATTGAGCATGAAGGGCATATTGGTTATGGCGAAGCCTCAATGGTGCCGTATATGGGCGAAAGCGTAGAAAGCGCTACTGCTTTTTTAACCAGTGTTGATGTAAGCCGGTTTACTTATCCATTCAACTTTGATGAAATAATAAACTACCTGGATACCATTGCGCCCGGGCAGCCTGCCATTAAAGCGGCTATTGATATTGCCCTGCATGATCTGGATGGAAAACTACATGGAAAGCCCTGCTGGCAATTGTTGGGCAGCAATCCTGCTTTGATGCCTGTCACCAGTTTCACCATTGGCATTGATACGCCCGAAGTAATTATTGAAAAAGTGAAGCAGGCCGAGGCTTGTAAAGTAATTAAGGTGAAGCTTGGCCGGGATAGCGATAAAGAATTGATCAGTACCATACGTACTGTAACCGATAAGCCATTATATGTAGATGCCAACCAGGGTTGGACTGATTTGCAGCAAAGCCTTGAAATGACTTATTGGTTGCAGGAGCAGGGCGTTGAGCTGATTGAGCAACCCATGCTTAAAACAGACTTTGATAGCAATGCCTGGCTAACCGAACGCAGCCCTGTACCTATTATTGCCGATGAAGCCTGCCAGCGCCTGGCCGATGTTCCCCAGGTTGCCGGAGCATATCATGGTATCAACATCAAACTCATGAAATCGGCAGGGATGCATGAGGCACACCTGATGATACAAAAAGCACGCGAACTTGGCTTAAAAATACTGATAGGCTGTATGAGCGAAACCAGTTGCGCTACCTTAGCCGCAGCAGCACTTGCCCCGCAGTGCGATTGGGCCGACCTTGACGGCCCATTGCTTACAAGCAATAATCCGTTTATTATGCCGGGTTTTGCCGACGGAAAGTGGCAATTAAGTGATGCCGCAGGACTGGGCTTGCAGTTATTATAACTATAACGACGACTTAATTAACCAGTAATTTGTAGCCCCTACCATGTACATTAATGATCTCCACTTCAGGGTCGTCTTTAAGGTATTTACGGATCTTGCTTAAAAACACATCCATGCTGCGGCCATTAAAATAGTTGTCGTCATGCCAGATGTTCAGTAGCGCTTCTTCGCGGGTGAGTACTTCGTTTTTGTGCAGGCAAAGCAGGCGCAGTAATTCGGCTTCTTTGGTTGATAGTTTTTGCTGATGATCCTGCGTGGTGATCATTTGCTGCGTATAATCAAAGTTATATTTCCCTATTTCAAAAAAGCTTTGTTTGGGCTCCTCTTTTACCTCGCTACCGGCAACACGTTTAAGCAGGGCGTTAATACGCAGCAGCAACTCTTCTATCCGGAATGGTTTGGTAATGTAATCATCGCCTCCAAGGCTAAATGCTTGGGTTTTATCTTCGATCATTGCTTTGGCTGTAGCAAAAATAATGGGTATCTGCTGGTTGATCTTCCTGATCTCCTTACCCAGGGTAAAGCCATCCTTTTTAGGCATCATTACATCTAATATCACCAGCTCATAGGTGTCTTTTGTAAATGCCTTAAGCCCCTCGTCGCCATCTTTGCATAACACAACATCAAACTTACCCTTTAACTGCAAATAATCTTGTAGCAGTAACCCCAGGTTGGGGTCGTCTTCAACCAGTAATATTTTTTTCATCTTATTTATCAGGCAAGTGGAAACCTTAATTCAAACTCTGATCCTTTATCTTTTTCTGAGCGTACCGTTATGCTGCCGTTAAGGCGCTTAACAATAGTGCTTACATAGCTTAGCCCAAGGCCAAAGCCTTTCACATCATGCAGATTACCGGTTGGTACCCGGTAAAACTGCTCAAATATTTTGGCTTGCTGGTCACGTGTCATTCCTATGCCCTCATCAGCTACTTTGATAATCAACTGCCCGCTACGGTTTAATGTACTGATGGTGATTTTAGGCGCATCTTTACTGTATTTAAGCGCATTATCAATCAGGTTATAAAGCACGTTTGACAAATGCAGTTCATCTGCATTCACAACAGCGTTCTCCGAATCGAGGTGCATGGTAGTTTCTGCGTTATACTTTTGCAGTTTCAGTTCCATGCTATCGAGCACGGTGGATACCATTTCGTTCACATCAACAGGCCTTACTTCCAGCTTAAAGTCGTTTTTCTCTATACGGGCTATGTTCAGCACCCGCTCTATATGGCTGCCTAAACGGGCATTTTCTTCATAAATAATGCCTGCCAGCTTTGATACACGGTTTTTATCCTGGGCAATCTCTTCATCGCGAAGCGCCTCGCTGGCAATCATAATGGTTGATACCGGCGTTTTAAACTCGTGCGTCATGTTATTGATGAAATCGGTTTTCATTTCCGATATCTTCTTCTGTCTCAATATCGAATAAATGGTATAGCCGAAACAAAGTACCAGTACAAACATCAACGCACCGCTGGTGGCCATAGTATACGTCATGCGGCTAAGCAAAAACGAGCTTTTTTCCGGAAAGGTGATCCTGATCTTGCCCGGATCATTCACTACCTCTTTATTAAATATGGCTGTTTCGTAGGTATTTGCCGGCAAAAACTTTGGCTGCTCGCCGGTATTTAATGCCCGTTGAAAAATAAGCGAATCATTAGTGGCGGTGGTTACCTCGTAACTAAACGGCAGGTTAATGCCCTTATTGCGCAGCTCGAAATGCAGTACAGAATCTATCCATACCGAGTCGATGCGTTTGGTAAGCGGTTTTCCTGTGTGCTGATATTCTTCCGCTATACTTTGTATAACGCTTCTTTGGCTGCCCTGCCCCTGTTTCAGGTTCTCGATAGAGTCAGTAGCCAGCATACGTTTCACCTGTCTTATCTGGCGTTGTTTCTGTTTACGGTCCTGCTCGCGCTGCCACAAAGGGTTTATTTGCGGAATGGTAATGGTTTGCCTGCCAAATTGCGGATCTGTGTACTGATACGTCAGGGTATCATATTTGTTAAGCTTTAAAGGCCGTTTAAGCATTACCTGTTTCTGCGGGATGCTTACAATTTCGGGGGTTAAACGCTGGTGTACAATCCCAAATTCATCGGTAAACTCATCAACACGTATCCTGAAGTTAACCGAACCTGCAATATTGTTCAGCTCTTCATCCATTTTGTTCCGCATAATAATATGCTTCAAACTATCGCGCAGCATGGCAATATGCTTTTCGCGTTCGGTTTGCTTTTTACGTATGGTTAAGCTGTCGGCCTCAGGATTATCGCCGGTTGGCGTATCAAGTGTACTTTTATGTATGCTTTTTACAATTAGACGGTAATTACGTTTCTGTAACTCCTGCTCATCATTAAAGCGGGCTTTTTCATTTAAAAAATTAACGGCATCAACACGCGCAACCTTATCAACTACATTGTTGAGTACTTCGTTTACAGAGCGGTCAAACAAGGCAGATTGCATTACGTATGACTGCCTCAGAAAATACAATTGCATAGCCATTACGCCCAGCAGCGCAAACCCCATCAACCCCGTAATTAAAACTATACTTCTTTTACTCATCCAGGTAACAAAAATATTTCAAATTAGCCGACCTGTAGCAGCTTTAACACTTTTTAACATATTTTAGCAGGGTAATAGTTGATTGAACATCAGCCCATTACTACATTTGATTCTCAAACCCTATTTACCATGAATGTAAAGAAAATCACCACTATGCCCGGCTTCGAGCTGCTGTTTGCAGTAAGCATTGCAGCTATATTTATATTGCCCTCAACCGTATTCGCCCAGGATACCAGAAACCTGGAAATTTCTATTATGAACGGCGATACCGTAATTAACGGCAGAAATATTAAAGATATGAACAGCCGCGAGCGGGAAGCCGCCTTGCGCGACATCAACAAAATAAAGATGCCTCGTAACCGCCTGCGTTTAAGAAAGATGGAAGATCCCGGATTAGCGCCTATTGACAGTGTTGAGCGCAGTTATGTGATGGGCGACCGCAATATAAAACAGACGACGGTAGATTTCTTCATTGAACGCCCTGATGTAATCACCGATACTGCTATAGCCCTGGCTCCGGGACGGGAACATAACAGAATGAGGATACGTGAGCGAAGAGGCATGCCTATGAGAAGGTTCCTACCACGCAACATGCAGAAGTTTACATTTGAAAACACAGATAACAATGGTGTTACCACTACGGTACACTATACCGTGAGTGAAGGCAGGCAGGCCTGGAGGCATGAAATTGATGGCGAAGCTAAAAATGCCGATGAAAAGAATGAGCTAACCCTGTCAAACATCCGTATGCTGGCTGATTTTAGTTCAGGAAAAACAACTTTAATGTTCGATTTGCCAGCTAAAACTTTAGCAACAGCAGAATTAACTGATAGCGAAGGTAAAGTGATTTTTAACGAGAAGGTAAGCGGTGGCCTGTTTAACAGAAGCTTCGCCCTGCCTTTAAATGGCTTTTATCAGCTGAAGGTGAAACAAGGCGGTAAAACTGCTGTAAAGGAAATCTATAAGGAAAATTGATTTTAGAGACCCGGGCGAGAAATCAGATACCAGTAAACCAAAACGGCACCTGAAATAGGTGCCGTTTTGGTTATAAAAAATATTAGGGAAGCAATCTTTTTTCTCGCTTCTTGTATCTTGTTTCACGTTCTGATTTAGAACGGTAAATCGTCATCATCTGGTGCCGAGCTCAGGTCAACCGGTGGGGCATATTCTGGTGCAGGTGCGCTGCCGGCGCCGCCAATTACGTTAACTTTCCATAATTGTAATGTATTGAAATAGCTCTTTTTACCTGTTCTGTCGGTCCATGGGCGGCCCTTCAGGTTAAAAGAAACTTCAACGTTATCGCCCTCGCGTACGTTATCCAGCAAATTGCAACGGTCCTGAATTGCCTCAAATTTGATATACTCAGGGTACTGAGGATTTTCTATATATTCTAAAATAAGTTCTCGCTTTTTAAGAGTCTCGGTTACCTGCATAGTAGCAGATACTTCGTGTACTTTGCCTTTAATATCCATGTATCAAGTATTTAAGCTGTAAAGTTATAAATTTTTAATTCATAAATTTGCCCAACTGATGCAAGTTTTCCAAACAGAAAGTAAAATAATTATCACCTGCAATAAGCGGCTTTCCCCTTATTTACAGCAGGAGGTAACAGAGCTGGGTTTTGATATAAAACGCAGTTTTTTAACGGGAGTTGAGCTTTACGGCACCGTTAACGAGTGTATTACACTTAACCTTAACCTACGCACCGCCAGCCAGGTATTATATCATTTAAAAAGCTTTACGGCTAAAGACCCGCAAGAACTTTATGATAACCTGGTGCAGATAGCGTGGGAAGATCTTATTGATTTTGCAGGCTATTTTTCCGTTACGTCAAACGTAAATAACGAGCATATCCGCACACCGCTTTTTGCTAACGTAAAGGTGAAAGATGCTGTTGCAGACCGGTTGAAAGAGAAAAAAGGCATCAGGCCAAACTCGGGTCCCGAGCTTAATAAAACCGTAATACACCTTTACTGGCAGGATGACCGCGCCGATATATATATAGATACATCGGGCGAAACACTGGCCAAACACAGCTACCGTAAAATACCGGGGAAAGCGCCAATGCTGGAGGCGCTGGCCGCATCAACCATTATGGCTACCGGTTGGGACAGAAAAAGCACATTCATTAACCCAATGTGTGGTTCTGGAACGCTGGCTATTGAGGCTGCACTGCTGGCCACAGATAAAAGCCCGGGCTTTTTCAGGATGAACTATGGCTTTATGCACTTATTAGGATACGATGAACAGATATTCTTTGCCGAACGCCGCACTTTGAAAGATAAAGCCGTTAAAGAACTGAACTTTAAGATTATTGCTACCGATATCTCTGAAGATGCGGTTGAAATATCGCGCAAAAACGCACGCACTGCCGGTGTAGAACATTTAATTGATTTTGCTGTTTGTGATTTTGCCGACACCCAGGTGCCCGAAACGCCGGGCGTTGTAATGTTTAACCCCGAATATGGCGAGCGTTTAGGTACGCATACCAAACTTGAGGCAACATATAAGCGCATAGGTGATTTTCTGAAACAAAATTGCCGCGGATATAAAGGATATGTATTTACCGGAAACCCTGACCTGGCCAAACGCGTTGGGCTTAGTGCAGCGCGCAGGATAGAATTTTATAACGGTAAACTGGACTGCCGCCTGCTGGAATATGAATTGTATGACGGCAGTAAAAGACAACCCAAAACAGATTAATTAAATGAAAAAGCTATTTATGCTACTGGCAGTGGTTTTTACAACCACTGCTGCAATGGCACAAAAAACACTCGATTATCCTTACCAGGGCGGGCAAGAGGCCATGAACCAGTTTTTTAATAATAACTTTGTTCCCTCTGCCGAGATTAAACAAGCACGGGCCGCAGGTACAGTTACCTTAAAATTTACTGCCGACCCTAAAGGCGCGATCAAAAAAATAATTGTTTATTACGCTGATGATCTTAGCCTGGTACAGCCTGTTGCCGACCTGATTAAGAAAACCGACAAAAAGTGGATTATTTTTGACGGCGAAAAGATGCATGATTATATTATCACCTTTGCCATTAGCTACAATACGCCTCAAACCGGAGCTGCAACTGCCAATAAAGCTTACACCACATTTTACGCCAGGCGCACCCCAATATTTACAAATAATCAGGTACCGCTGGATATGGCTACCTTGTTACCTACCGTTGCATTAAAGTACGACCTTAACTAAAAGGTAATAACAACCGATAAAAACTTTCGAAGTCTGTACTTTTAGTTACAGACTTTTTCAATTAACTTTATTTTCAAGTTGAATTAACAAAAAATATACACACAGTACAGTCGGCATGTTGTTTTGCGAATTAAAAGTTATAAAAAATCTTATTTTGGTTTTTTTATAAAGTTTATCTATATATTGCAGAAGATTATCGAACAATGTTACCGTGATTTGCGTTAAAGCTATCTGGCCATCAACCGTACATCTATTAAAAAAATATTATTAATGAACATTTTTGTAGGAAGTCTTTCTTACCAGTTGAAAGAAGAAGACTTAAGGAATCTTTTCGAGCCTTATGGCGAAGTAAGCACAGCTAAATTAATTATTGATCGCGAAACCGGCAGAAGTAAAGGTTTCGGTTTTGTGGAGATCGAGGATGATGAGGCAGCACAGAAAGCAATTGACGGATTAAACGGAACAGAAGTTGGCGGCAGAACTATTGCTGTAAGCCAGGCAGAAAACCGTAAATCAAATGATCGCCCTCAGCGTGGTGGCGGTGGCTTTGGTGGTGGTAACAGAGGCGGCGGCGGCGGTTTTAACCGTGGCGGCGGCGGTGGTTACAACCGCGGTGGCAACAGTGGTGGTGGCGGCGGTTATTCAAGAGGCGACCGTTACTAAAAATATAAAAGCACCGGTTTTTTGCCGGTGCTTTAATTTTTAACCTAAATCTTACTTCCCTCCGTAATTTGTCTTTTACTGACGAAATAAGATTTCTATTATTTTTATTTTTCTAAAGCAATGCTGCTTATTATAAAGCTGCAATACTTGCTTTTAAAGCAGTTACATCTGCATTAGGGCTTTTGGTTGATTCAAATACTGTTTTAGAATCGTGGTTGTCGCCATAGTAAGATTTAACAGCGCTTTTATCAATTGATATGTTTGCACCGTTTATGCTGATACCTGCAAACAAACCCTTGCTGCGTGAATAAGAATAAACTTCTGCATCAAGTTTGTAATCGGTATTTGCACTTGTGCTTCGGCCAACCGGGCCTGCTGCT
This sequence comes from Mucilaginibacter sp. KACC 22063, assembly GCF_028736115.1. Taxonomy (NCBI): domain Bacteria; kingdom Pseudomonadati; phylum Bacteroidota; class Sphingobacteriia; order Sphingobacteriales; family Sphingobacteriaceae; genus Mucilaginibacter; species Mucilaginibacter florum. The sequence continues at coordinate 4,520,767 of NZ_CP117877.1, forward strand.
GCTGATATATCACCGCCGATAGTAAAGTCGCCGTTTTCTACTTTGCTTAATACAGCACGGTGCTTAAATACAAGTACCAGATCTACTGCCTGTACACCAGCTTGTAAACCAATACTACCGCCAGTTAGGGTAACAAATACCGGATTGCTCCAGCCGCTTTCATGCTTTACTAATGCAACGCCTTTTCCGCGTTTGCCTGCCAGTACAAAACCACCGTTCAGCATTTTTGGGATAATTAAGATACCTTCTGCATTTTTAAGCAGCTCGGCAGGTATCCCCTCTTTCATTTGTGCAAAATCATGCATCACTCTGGTTGATTTTTGAATGCGTTCCTGCTCTGTGCTGATTTTAGTAGCCGATGTTAGTACAAACAGCACACTTAATAAAGCAGGAATAGCAAGTAATTTAAATGTTCTCATGGTTAAAATATTTAACTTGTTAAAGATGTATTGTTACAACAGTAACAGTAGGTTGTGGTTTTGAAAAAATATTCTTTCATATTATATAAAATATTTAATAGCCGTAGCTGTGCTGATGTTTTATGCTAAGCCTATGTTAACAAAGCAGGGCTTAGTAACACATAAATTGCGCTTAATTTATAATTGCTTAACACGGGCGTAATTTTAAGAACAACTTGCAACGCTTCATTTGCTGTGATTTAATCCATGCTGATGAAACGCCTCTATTCCCTATTAATTTTACTATCCTTTTTATGTACGGCCCGCGCGTTTGCGGGTGGCATTATCAAAGGTATTATTGTAGATAAAAAGACCGGCGAACCGCTGATCGGAGCTACAGTAACACTCGAAAAAGAATCAAATCACCACAAAATCTCAACAAGTGTGGGCCTTGATGGCAGCTTCTCCTTTAAAAATCTGGCGCCCGGCGCTTATGAGGTTGAGGCCCATTATGTGTCTTTCAAAAGCGAGACTGAACATCTTACCCTGGCAGATAATAGCGTTTCGACGCTGAAATTCAGTTTGTCTGAAAAAGTAAATAGCCTTGATGAGGTTAAAGTTAAGTCGCACGCCAACCGCGAAAGCGATCAGGCAGCTAAAACTGCCGAACAGCGCGCACCACAACTAATCAATGCTGTATCAGCAAGAGCCATCGAAGTATCGCCGGATATTACCATAGCCAGTGTAACCCAGCGGGTATCGGGCGTATCGGTAGAGCGCAGCAACAACGGCGAGGCGCAATATGCTATTATACGCGGTATGGACCAGCGCTATTTATACACGCTGGTTAACGGTATTAAAATACCAAGCCCTGATAACAAGAACCGTTATGTACCGCTTGATATTTTCCCGGCTGATATTGTTCAGCGACTGGAAATCTCCAAGTCTTTAACCCCTGCAATGGAGGGCGATGCCATTGGTGGCGGTATTAACCTGGTATTAAAAGAAGCACCAGATGACTTTACCATTAATGCAAACGTAGGTACAGGCTTTGCCTCAAAGTTTTTTGATAACGGCTTTACCAAGTTTGATCGCTCGGCAAGCCTTAAAACTTCACCAAGGGTAGCCAATGGCAATAATTACACTGCTTCAATGGCAGATTTCCCTAACAATCCGTTCCATTACAGTAAGATCAATGTGCCGCTTGCTACTATCGCAGGTGTAACTGTTGGCGGACGTACAAGAGATAAGAAGCTTGGTGCTATTGTTGGTGTAAGCTACCAGAACAACTACCGCGAAACAGAAGGCGTTTTCTTTGGTACTGCAGTTAACCAGGCTACTAACGAGCCTAATGTAACCAGCATACAACGCCGTACTTATGCTATTCAACAGCAGCGTACAGGTATCATCAGTAAAGTTGATTATCATTTTAATGACGCCAACAGGATCTCATTAGATGCGGACCTGATCAATCTGAATCAGAATAGCTACCGTTTCCGTTCAGATACCAGCTTAGAGCTTGGCCGTGCGGGCATTGGTACCGGGCGTGTAACAGAGGATTACCGTAGCGACCGCACCGTGCAGAATATCTATAACTTAAACCTGCATGGCGATCACCGTGTGTCTGACGTGTTTGGCTTAAACTGGTCTGGTGTATATTCAAAAGCTACTTTAAACGAGCCTGACCGTGCAGAGGTGAACCTTACTACAGGCCGTACACCGCAGGCAGATGGTTCTGTATTGCAAGCCCCTTATTTGTTTGATGCCAACCAGGCACAGACCCGTGTGTTTGCCAAAAACTCTGACGAGGATAAAAGCGGGTACCTGAATATGATCTATTCGCCGATGATCTTCAACACTAAAGTTGAATTTACAGCGGGTGGTATGTACAGGGACAAAACACGCCACAGCACTTATGATGAATATGATCTGCGCCCTTCTGCCAGCAACACGGCACAGCAGTTTAATGGCAATATAGATAATAACACTTTCGATGTATTTAATACGCAGGGGACCGGAAGCGACGCTTTAAACTATGATTTTACCGAAAAAATCGGTGCGGGTTACGGCCAGTTCAGGTTTAATGCAGGCAAGTTATTGGCCATTGGTGGTTTGCGTTACGAACATACTGATCAAAGCTGGAAAACAGGTGCGCCTGTTACCGTTGCAGGTACCACAGGCTCTATTAAATATTATGACCTGCTGCCAAGCTTAAACTTAAAATACTCGCTTGAGCATAACCAGGATATCCGCCTGTCATATTACTCGGCCATTAGCCGTCCTAACTTTTATGAGTTAGTTCCGCATACAGCTGGTGACCCTGATGCCGATTACAAAGAGCAGGGCAACCCGTATCTGAAACGCATCACCGCCGAAAACTTCGACCTGCGGTACGAGCTATTTCCTAAAGGCTCTGACCAGTTACTGGCCGGTGTATTTTACAAGAGCATTAAAAACCCGATTGAGTATGCCATTGAGCCGTCGGGCACAGATTATGTGCTGAAACCAGAAAACTTTGGTAATGCACATAACTACGGCTTCGAACTCGATTTTACAAAATATGTACACAACTTCGGTATTCGTGCCAACTATACTTATACCGATTCAAAGATCACTACCGACAAGTTAGAGGATTACCGCGATGCAAACGGTTTCTTAACACACCGCACGGTTTCGCAAACCCGTTCACTACAAGGGCAGTCTAAAAACATCGGCAACCTGTCTTTCTTATATCGCAGCGGCAAACAAGGTTTTGATGCCCAGATTTCGGCAGTATATACCGGCGCACGCATAAATACCGTGTCGCCATATCTGGATAACGACATTTGGCAAACAGGCTATGTATCGCTTGATGTTTCGGCAGAAAAACGTGTCGTAAAACACCTTTACGTGTATGTAAAAGCTACCAATCTGTTAAACACGCCTTACAAGCTTGAAATTAAACGTGCATACCCTGCAACTGCACAGGCGGTTGAATACCAGGAAGCAGGCAAAAATACTTTTGTACGGCGCGATACCTACGGCCAGTATTACATAGCAGGTTTAAGGTATAAACTATAACAACATACAAGGATGAAACTATTTAAATTATTAGCATTTGCGTTTGGCGCCACCTTGATGTTGAGCGCATGCCATAAAAGCGAACTGACAGACATATCACAGCCATTGATCCAATCAGGCAACGTGATCACATCTGATACCCTTAAAGGCACCATTAAAGGCACTTTACTTAGCGGTAAAACCTATTATTTCAGCAGCGATATCACCGTTAACGATGGCGATACCCTGTTAATGCAAAATGACGTAAGGTTAATTGCACTTGGCGATGGTAAAACATGGCAAACCAGCCCCGAAATAATTATGCACGGTACCTTTATTAGTTTAGGCACCCAGGACAAACCAAACTATATTACGGTTAAAAACTCTGCCGACCTGCACACTCAGGCTTCGCAGCAAACGTACAGTAATGTATTTCAGGGATACTGGGGCGGTATAGTTGCTTCGCCGGGACCAGCTACAGCAGCCAACCCTACCCCAACAGGCGGCGACATGATTATCAAATGGACACACCTCGAATTTGCAGGCGGCCCGGCAGGCCCCAATAATGATCCGGCTATTTACGCACAGGGCGATCCGCGATATATTATCTTCTACGGTAACATTAAGAAGAATTTTATCCTGGAAGATTCATGGATATTTGGCAGTAAGGATGACGCCATACGCGTATCAGGCGGTAAAATAAGCGTTATGCGTAATACATTTGAGCTTTGCGGACTATCGGGTGGTGAGTTCTTTAACATGAAAAGCGGAACTGTTGGCGATATTGGCTATAATATGCTGATCGGCGCGGCAACTAATGCGCTAAAGGCATCAGATGCGGGCAGCTCAGGTGTACAATGTAACATAAGTATGTACAACAATACCATGGTTAACTGCGGTTTCCGCCAAACTAAAACAGGCCGCGGTGGCTCTATTGATTATGAAAAAGGTGCACGCGGGTTTATGTATAATAACATGATTGTTAACTGCCGTTTTGGTATGCGTGTCACTCCAGATGCAGATGTTGCCAATATTGCCTATAACAATACCTTATATTACGGTTCAACATCTAAAATTGTCGGACTGTTTTTAGCAGCCGATGGCATAGCCAAGTTCCAGTCGGGTGATATACAATCAACAACAGCAGGTCAAAACGACCCTAAATTTTATGGTTATAATGTAAACCAGTACGATTATACGGCTAACCCCGGACCTATCACTGTTGCCAACCAAACACCTGCTGCGGTTACTGTGGGCACTTCAAACTTCCGGGTGCAAAGCAGTTCACCTGCCTTGGGTAAAGGTAAAACTGGTATAACGCCAATTGGTGCGGTTAAAACTACCGGACTTTATGGCACAACCATTACACAGCCGGGTAAAGATATAGGCGCTTATCAAAACGATGGCACAGGAAACCAGCATTAATAGGATATTTGCATAAATGGGCAGGCTGAAATTTATATTAATTTTACTTATAGCAAGTGCTTTAAATGCAGCCGGGCAAGACTGTGGTACCGCTTTTTTGGGGACTAAGACATTATACATAGCCCCTATAAAAAAAGAACCTAAAGCCCCGGCAGGTTACCGTGCTGTATTTATCAATTACGTTGGCAGGCATGGAGCAAGGCACCTTACCAAAGAGGTGAGCACAAGTTTTGCCTACCATGTTTTCAATAAAGCGGATAGTAGTGATCTGCTTACTGCCGACGGTAAGCGGCTGCACCAGATGATACTTAACCTGAATAAGGTTGAGCATGGCCGTGTTAAAAATATCTCGGCCGAGGGGGCAGCAGAGTTGAAGGGCCTGGGCGAGCGCATGGTTGAAAGCCACCCTGAAGTATTTAAGAAACCGGTAAAACTGGAGATCGCTTATACAAAGGAGATCCGCACCATTCAAAGTGCGGAGGCTTTTATTACAGGATTAAAAAGTGAATTAAACGATAGTGTGACCATTAGGCAGTTTAATGATGATGTCAACCTTCGTTTTTATGACCTGTCGTCCGCTTATACTGCTTTTGAAGAAAAAGGCCCCTGGATAAGCCGTATGGATTCGCTGAAAAACGATCTGCATATCGATGTACTACAGCAGCATATAATAGCGCGTTGGTTTAAACCCGCTTTTCTGCAAAAGCTTGAAGTTGCACAAGCAGAGCGATTAATCGGCGATGTTTTCGGATTTGCAGCTATTGCCTACTCGCTTAACACCGAAGCAAAGATGGAAGGGCTTGAGCCATCGTCTATCAATTTCAGTGCTCTTTTTACTTGCGATGAATTGAAAGCGCTTGGCCGCCTTGATGATGCCGATGACTATTACAAAAAAGCTCCGGGCTTTGATAATAACGGCATACAAGTACGCATTGCAGCACCACTGCTTGCAGACTTCATTCGCACTACTGATAATTTTATTAATAAGCCAACGGTTAATGCACAGTTACGATTTGCGCATGCCGAAACCATAGCCCCTTTTGCAGCACTACTGGATATTAATGTTGCCAGTAAAAAAACGCTGAAGGCTAAAGACTTTGAAAAGAACTGGAAGGCAGGAGACATCATTCCTTTAAGTTCAAATATCAGGTGGGTAGTTTACAAAAAGAACAATTTATACCTGGTACAATGTCTTTTAAATGAAAAACCTGTAAATATTAATGGTTTAAAGGCAATTGCAACTTACTTTTACAACTGGAAGGAATTACGCAAATATTACCTGGCAAAGCTTGAATCATTGGGTTTAAGCCTAAACAGTGATATGAAAAAATACCTAACCGAAACAAAATAACAAGGCTATTATGAAAGCATCTATGTTCGGAAACTTTTTGCCAAATCACAATAAGGTGTTTTATAACCTTTTTAATCAGGGTGCGACCAATACCTATGAGATGGCCTCTATTTTGTACCGGATTACCAGTGCAGAGAATATGCAGGATGAAAAACTGAACTTTAACCATATCAGCAGGTTGAAAGATCAGGCTGACAGCATTAAACATCAGGTTTATTTTTTATCAGGCAAAGCATTTATATCACCGTTCAGCCGTGATGATATGTATGCACTGGCATCTGCTATCAGCTCTGTTTCAGATTACATTGGCATTTCTGCCCGCCGTTTAAACTTTTACGGCGCGCAAGCCCATCAGGATGTTAAAGAACTGTCGGGTATCATTGTAGATTGCTGCCATTTACTTGTAGACTGTGTAAAAGCACTGAATGACCTTAGCCAGGTTGATAAAATCACTGAATATTGCAGGCGAATTAAGCAAACCGAACACTATGCTGATGCTGTGTACAGAAAAGCACAAGCTTTACTGGTAGACAAAGAACTTGATGCGCTGGAGGTTATAAAATTCAGTGATATTTTTGCCGTACTTGAAAAATCCACAGATAAATGCGAACACGTGGTTAATGTAGTTGAAAGCATTATCATCAAAAACTCCTGATAAAAATTAAATCCCGGGCATATTGCACCGGGATTTATTGTTCAACATAAGGAAGTATAAATGCTAATGGATAGTTATCAGCACAATTTTACTTGTGTATTAACGCTTCCGATATAATCTTTCAAGGTTTTAAGTTCATTAGCAGTCAGCATATCGCCAATATTATCGCCTATAAACTCTGCATGCCAGCTGGTATGGTAGTAATAAAGTGTCTCGTTGTCTTTAAGATAATAAATATCTGCCGACTGCCCTGCCTTTGACCTGATATAACCTCCGGGCAGCATTTCTGCTTTGGGCAAAAAGAATTCGCAATGGGTGTTATCAGTTACCGCGCCCCAACCCACCGGGTTAAAGGTATAATCGCCATCGGCATAAGGGCCGTGTTTTTCCAACAAGTTTGGTTGAAAAGGCAAAGTACTTTTTTGATAAAGCACACTGTAAGTGCGTTTATCGGCACCTTTGTAGAAATATATAAAAATTAATCCTGTGGTGCCTGCATCCGGCATCGGTGAACTTCCGGAATTTGCGTTAAGCGTGTAACGCCCAATATACCATCCGGTTTTAACAGCTAATTTCCTGGCCTGTTTCTCAGGCAATAATGTGATCAGGTCGTTCATAGATGTACAAAGATACACATTTTCGCCTAACCATTCCCATACCTAAAAGTAGGTATCCTATACTGCATCTTACATCAACTCTTATGCTTGCGGAAGTTTTAAAGTAAAATCGGTGCCTTTACCGGGTGAAGAAACAACATAAAGCGACCCTTTAAGGCTATCAACCAGATGCTTAACTAAGGCCAGGCCAAAGCCATAACCCTTTTCGCCACCTGTACCGATAGTAGTTTCGCCAACGCCATTTAAAATAGTGTCAACTTTATCCTGATCCATCCCTACCCCGCTATCCTGAACAATAATTTCAAGTGTATTGTGAGCCTGGCCAGTTAATAAATTCAGCGTTACAGAAACAGCGCCACCAGCAGGCGTAAATTTAATAGCATTAGATATCAGGTTACCGATGATCTGCAATAACTTGTTTTTAGAAAAAGCAACACTTTCATTAGGTGGAGCGATATTAACCGTAAACCTAACATCTTTGTTTAGTGCTTGCGGTGCATATAACTTCAATAACTTCTCTTTCAGTAATAAAAGGTTATAGCTGTTTGCAGCAAGCTTAACTTCGGGCTGAGCGTTTTTATGCGTGGTAAGGATCTCGTCTGCAAGTTCAAGAATAGAATGCCCGCTTTTATGGATAAGGGTGATAAATTCGAGGACCTCTTCCATATTGTTTTCATTTCCCTGCTCTTTGATGATTTGGGCAAGACCTATAATGCCGCCCAGCGGTCCACGTATATCATGGGCAATGCGGCGTGTATTTTCAGATGCTTCTTTGGCTTCCTTCTGTAAATTATCTAAGGCCTTTAACGTATTAAGGCGGTTCATTACCTCGTTTGCTATCAGCTTTAACATTTCGGTCTTTTCCGGGGTAAGTTTCTTCCTGTCCGTGTCAAGCACACATAAAGCCCCTATATTCTTCCCATCAGATTTTAATGGAACACCATAATAGTACTTGAGCTTTGGGCCATGGGTTACATAAAATTTATCGTTAAACCGCTCATCAGCGGTAAGGTCTTCCACTTCAAAATGGTCATCCTCGGTAATGGTATATTGGCATACCGAATCTGCACGCGACATTTGGTCAACATCAAGCCCGTGGTTAGCCACGGTCCATTGTGTGTACGAGTCTATGAGGTTTACAAGCGAAACATCGGTGCCTGCAACCTTGGCTGCCAATTTTGTAAGATCTTTGAAATTGACACTTAAGTCAGAGTAGTCAAGATCAAATCCGGCTAATTGTATCAGCCGTTCCATTTCATTTTTAGGTAGTGGCAGTTGTAAGTCCATCCTTAAATAAATTATATATCAGCAAGAGTCAAAAATAGAAGGTTTATAAGAAATTGGTTAACCTTAGGTAAATCCTTTTTACTCTAAATTAGCGTAAAAAGTTGTCATTTTTTAACTCCTTTAATCTCTATAATAACCGATGTACGGTGTTTAATACCTAAAGTGCTGCCGGGAGTTACTTTGGTATAGTATCTTAAATAACCGTTTACAATGCCTTTCATGGCGCCGATAATATGTTCCCTGAAGTCTGTTATTAATTGCAAAGGCTCCTTAAAACGCAATGTTCCGTCGGCTTCTATATAAGCAGAAAAACGATAGTAAAAGTTATCATAAGCCTTATTCATTGTGATATGAAATTCAGGATGCATGTACGGGTCTGCAGGATCTGCGGCGGTCAAAAATGATTTTACATACTGCTGTGTTTCCACCTGCAAATCAGGGCTACGGCTTTCTATTTTGGGGGCTTCCCTGCCTGCAAAAAACTTTGTGCTGTCCTTTGAAATTTTAGCAACCAGGTTTTTGATAAATGCCGTATCTCGTGCCGATGGCAAGCCCATGTACATGATCTTTGTATCGGGAATTTTAGAAACCAGTTTATCCGAGTAAAAGGTCATGTAGATGTTTGATTCCTCATCCAGTATTTCTTTGTTCTTCACAAATAGTACCTGGAACAAAAGGCTGTCGGGTGTGATCTTTTTAATTTTAAGCCAGTTGTCGGCCATGTTAATTACCGAATCATGGTCGTAGTAAACTTTGAAATTATAAAACTTACCGCGCTCCTGGCTATATATCCTCACCGAGTCATTAGATATAAACCACATTCGCCATGATGGCTCCAGCTGATAGCCCGTCTCATTAAACACCAGCCCATCGCTAAAGCGCCGCTTTACTTCTGTGTATTTAATATTGACAACGCCCTCAAATTTGGGCTTGGGTTTTGGCCCGCGGTTACACGAGGCGATCATTAAAGCAAGTAAAGTTATACCGTACAGCAGCGTTTTTTTCATACCAGATGCCCTAAAGTAACAAAAATGTATAACGCGAAGTATAGCTTTTTGTGGACTGCTACAATAATTAATTAGTTATGTAGCTGGTAAGATAACTGGGATATATAACAAAACAGCCTCAGTTAAGAGGCTGCTTTGTTTATTTAAGTTTTGATACCTGCTCGTCGAAATATTGACGGGTAAAAATCACATCGGGCAGATTGTGCTGCCAGTTAGATTCATGCTCTATAGAGATGATACCTTTAAAGTTCTGGCGCTTTAATTCAGCCAATGCTGCCGGTATGTTAAGCACACCTTTGCTTACAACGGTGTCACGCGCTTTGGTATCATTAAAGGTTACAATGTCTTTAAGGTGGGCGCCAATGATATGCCCTTCCAGCATTTTCATACAGGCAACAGGGTCTAAACCGTTACGTGCCCAGTGGCCGATATCTGCACAAGCGCCAATGTTTTTATGTCCTTTTATAGCAGCCAGAACCGAATCAGGGTGCCAGTATTCGTTAGGGCGTGGGTGATCATGTATAGCTACCGGGATGCCGTATTGGCCTGCAAGGCTGTCTACCATGTCCCATTGTGACTTAACCGGCTCAGAGGTAACGTAGCTCATGCCCATCTCTTTAGCCAGCTGAAAAGTTTTTATCCATTCTTCGCGGTTCCTTGGGCGTATCACACCCATAGCTACCATTTGGATGCCTTTAGCTTTAAGCAGCTTCTTTATTTTTGCACGGTCATCGGCACTCATGTTTAGGCCGAATGATCCCTGCATGTCGCCGCCGAGCTTTTGGCCCATGTACTGCTCAATGTATTTAATGCCTGCACTGTCAACCTTGTTTAAGGCATCAGTAAAGGTAAATACACGGAAGGTCCACATTTGTACACCAAGCCGAAGGCTGGGTTTGGCATGTACGGTTTTGTTGTGTCGCGGGGTGAATGCTGCCAGCGTAATTGTAACAATTACAGCAGCTAATGCGGCAAATTTTCTCATTTTATAATTTAGTTAGTTGATTGGATGCTCCAAGTTAGTGTTATGTGGACACAATTGCAAACGCGAAATGGCAATGTATCACATATGCTACATTGAATATGGGAAAAGAGAAAACGCGTAAACTTAGAGTACAGGCAGTACTTGGCTGATATGGGTTACCACGCTAAAACGTTCGTGTTCAATGGCATGGTCTATCTGTTCATGCACCCAGGTAATATGATAAGGTACATGTATGGCATGGCCGCCTATGTTAAGTACCGGCATAATATCTGATTTAAGCGAATTGCCGATCATCAGCAACTCATGCGGCTGTATGTCCAGGTGCCTGATGAGCTTTTGATAGTTTGCCTCATCTTTTTCAGACATGATCTCGATATGGTGGAAGTACTTAGCCAGTCCGGATTTGCGCAGCTTGCGTTCCTGGTCGAGCAAGTCGCCTTTGGTAGCAACAACCAGCCTGTATTTACCTTGCAGACTGATCAAAACATCCTCAACGCCTTCAAGCAGTTCAATGGGTTCGTTTAAAACGGCCTTACCCAGATCAAGTATCTTGCTGATTACTTCTATGCCACAGGTGCCGTCTGTAATGCGTATAGCGGCTTCTACCATCGAAAGCACAAATCCTTTTACACCATAGCCATACAAAGGCAGGTTATCAAGCTCGGTCTTTAATAGCTCGCGCTCAATGTTATGCTGCGAAAGGTAATCTTGCAGCAATACGCAAAACGCTTCCTCCGTACGGCGGAAATAAGGTTCGTTAACCCAAAGCGTATCGTCGGCGTCAAAAGCAACTACTTTAATACTCATGGCATGGTGTGTTTGCTATGCAAGTATAGCGAGAATTGCGTGAACAGTTTGCACTGCATTTATTATCAAGAGAGCAATAACTACCCAAACCTGTAACACATTTGTTAAAAAACCGGAAGTGCTAAATCAATATGTTTGTTTATTAACTAAACTACTAAGCATGAAAAGAAATTTACTCTTCTCTGCAATGCTTTCTGCTACGGTATGCGCCGGTGCTTTTGCACAGGAAACCGTTGACCAGACTGCAGTGCAAAAAATCCGTGAAGAAGGCCTAAATCATTCCCAGGTGATGAAAACGGCTTTCTATTTAACCGATGTTTCGGGGCCAAGACTATCTGGTTCGCCAGAATTGCGCCGCGCACAGGAATGGGCAATGGGGCAGTTAAAAACCTGGGGATTATCAAACGTAAACCTTGAGAAATGGGGCAAGTTTGGCAAAGGATGGGAAGTGCAAAAGAACTATGCAGCTATCACCGTGCCTTATTACCACGCCATTATTGCTATCCCTAAAGCATGGACACCATCAACAAATGGCGCAATTAAAGGCGATGTGGTGCTAATTAAAGCGGATACGGTAACCGATCTTGACCAGTACAAAGGTAAGCTGAGGGGAAAGATTGTGATTATGGACACAAAGAACGAGCTTACCCGCAGTACTTCGCCGGATCTGAAACGCTATACTGACGAAGACCTGGACAAAATGGCAAAAGCAGAGCCTGCACAACCAGGCGCACGCCGCCCCGGTGGGCCAGCAGCCAACTTTATGGAGCAACGCCGCCGCATGATGGCTCTGCGTACAGCCATGAATGAGTTTTTGGTTAACGAAGGTGTAGGCCTTGTTTTAAGCCAGGGGCGCGGTACCGATGGTACAGTATTTACAACCAACGGTGCATCATACGCAGAAGATGCCAAACCGGTAGCACCTGAGCTGGAAACCAGTGGTGAAGATTACCTGCGCATTGTACGCCTGTTGCGTAACGGCATCAGCGTGCAAATGGAAGCAGATGTGCAAACCAAATTTTACACAGACGACCTGAACGGTTATGATGTGGTAGCTGAAATTCCGGGGACTGATAAGAAACTGAAAGATCAGCTGGTAATGATTGGCGGGCACTTTGACTCGTGGCATGCAGCAACCGGCGCTACAGATAACGCAGCAGGCAGCGCCGTAATGATGGAAGCTATGCGCATACTTAAAGCCATCGGTTTTAAACCAAAACGTACCATCCGTTTAGCATTATGGACATCTGAAGAGCAAGGGTTATTCGGCTCTAAGTTTTATGTGCAAAACCATTTTGGCGATGCCAAAACAATGGAGTTAAAACCTGAAGCTGCTAAAGTTTCTGCTTATTACAATTTAGACAATGGTACAGGTAAAATACGCGGTATTTACCTGCAAGGCAACAAAGAGATTGGCCCGATTTTCCAGAGTTGGTTAACTCCGTTTAAAGATTTGGGAGCATCTACGGTTACCATCAGTAACACGGGCGGCACCGATCACCTTTCTTTTGATGCCGTTGGCATTCCGGGTTTTCAGTTTATTCAGGAGCCTATGGATTACAATACACGTACACACCATAGTAACCAGGACACCTACGATCGCTTGGTTGAAGACGACTTGAAACAGGCAGCTACCATTGTTGCATCATTTGTTTACAACACAGCGCAACGCGCCGAAATGATGCCGCGTAAAGAACTGCCAAAACCAGCACCTGCCAATTAACCTTACTTACTACATATTTGAATGATTGAAAGCCGGTTTCTTTACGAGCCGGCTTTTTACTGATTAAATCATTGTATCAACATCGTATCTTGCAGCTATAAATTACCCCATGAAAAAGGCGCTTATCTTATTTTCCCTGTTATTGTCTGTATCTGTGTACGCGCAGCTAACGCCGTTTGAATTAAGTAAAGACAAGAACTATACGGCAAATTATGCCGAGGTGATGGCCTACTATAAACAACTGGCAGCGCATTACCCGCAAATGAAATTGATCAGTTACGGCATGACGGATATTGGCAAACCATTAACCTTGGTTGTACTGTCAAAAGATAAAGTGTTTGATCCGGTGCTGATTAAAAAGCAAAACAAACGAGTGCTGCTCATCAACAACGGTATCCACCCCGGAGAGCCCGAAGGTATTGACGCCAGCATGATGCTGACGCGCGACCTGCTTAAAAATAATAAGCTGCCTAATGATGTGGTGCTTTGCTTTATAGCTGTATATAATATTGATGGTTGCCTTAACCGGGGTGTATCACGCATTAGCCAGAACGGTCCGCGCGCTTATGGTTTTAGAGGTAACTCACGTAACCTTGATCTTAACCGCGATTTTATAAAAGCCGATAGCCGCAATGCTTTGGCTTTTATGCAAATCCTGAATACCTGGCAGCCGGAAGTTTTCCTGGATAATCATACCAGCGATGGTGCCGACTACCAGTATGTAATGACATTGATTGAAACACAAAAAGATAAGCAAAACCCGATACTGGCAAAATATACGTCAGAGACATTATCGCCTGAACTGTACCGACGCATGAAGAAAAGCGGTTACGAAATGATCCCTTATGTAGAAAGCGAGAAAGGTACGCCGGATTCGGGCATTGTGGCATTCCTGGAAACACCGCGCTTTTCAACAGGTTACACTGTGCAGCATAACATCATTAGCTATGTAACCGAAACACATATGCTGAAACCTTATGACAAGCGCGTGTATGCTACCTATGATTTTATGCAGCACCTGGTTGACATTTGCCAGCGCGACCACCAGTTGATTGGCCAGCTTAAACAGCAGGCAGACGCGCAGGTGGCAAAACAGCAAACCTTTGCATTGAACTGGGAACTTGACGAGAAGCACCCTGATACCATTACTTTTAAAGGATACGAGGCTGGGCACAAACCAAGCGAAGTAAGTGGTTTGCCACGCTTGTATTATGACCGTAGCAAGCCTTATACTAAAACCATTAAATACTATAACACTTACGTTGCAACGGCAAACGCCACAAAGCCGGTAGCTTATATTATTCCGCAGGCTTGGGGAAAGGTGATTGATCTGTTTAAACTTAACAAAGTAGTGATGCATCAGTTAAAGCATGATACTACTCTAAAAGTTGAGATGTACAGTATTGCCGATTATAAAACTTCAACCCGCCCGTATGAAGGCCATTACCTGCACAGTAACGTGACATTATCAGCCAAAGAAGCACCTATTAAGTTTTACGCGGGAGACTATGTAGTTTATACCAATCAGCCTATCAACCGTTATATTGTAGAAACGCTTGAGCCGCAGGGCGTGGATTCATTTTTCGCATGGAACTTTTTTGATTCGATGCTTGGGCAAAAGGAGCATTATTCAGATTATGTATTTGAAGACACTGCTGCCGAATACCTGAAAAACAACCCCGAATTGCAAAAGAAACTGGAGCAGGAAAAGGCAGCTAATCCGAAACTGGCTGCAAGCGCTGCCATGCAGCTCGAATTTGTGTATCGCAACTCACCATGGTTCGAAAAAACTTATCTTCGCTATCCGGTAGGGCGTTTACTTACCAATGTTAAACTTGATTTAAACTAATGCTCGAAATTATAAATGCTGCGCCGGTTGCTTCGGCCATATTTGCTATAACGCTTGTGCTATCGCTATTGGCCTTTTATAATGAAGACCTGTATCACCGCATGCTGCTGCAACCTTATGATGTTTACCGCGGCAAGCGTGTGTATACCGTCATCACCAGCGGATTGATACACAAAGATTGGGGGCACCTGTTCTTTAACATGCTGTCTTTTTTCTTTTTTGCCTTCCCGCTCGAGATCAACTACATAGGTCACTGGCAATTTGGAGTGTTGTATGTGGTAAGCTTAATCTTAAGCGACATGCCTTCAGTAGTGAAGCACAAGGACGATATATGGTATCGCAGCCTTGGTGCATCGGGTGCTATCAGTGCGGTTATCTTTAGTTTTATACTATTTAACCCGCTAACCAAGCTATATATCATGTTCATTCCTATAGGAATATATGCAATTATATTTGGTGTATTATACCTCATTTACAGCGCTTATGCTTCAAAGAATTCGCATGATGCCATTAATCATGATGCTCACTTTTTTGGGGCTATCAGCGGTATTGTAATTACGATTATCCTTAATCATCAGGCGATAAACATTTTTTTACAGCAGTTAGGTATTGGCGGTTAAGCAATTACGAAATCTTATCCCAGCTTAAGCCGGCATTCTTAACCTGCAGCAGTTGATGTATGGGCAGGTTTTCGGGATGAGTTAGCTGCGGGTCTTTTTCAAATATGGATTCTACCAACTCGCGAACCTGCATCAGTAGTTGCTGGTCGGTAGCCAGGTTGGCAATTTTTAAATCCATCACACCGCTTTGCTGTGTGCCCTCAATATCACCAGGGCCGCGCAGTTCAAGATCGATTTCAGAAATTTTAAAGCCGTCGTTAGTTGATACCATCGTATCCAGCCTGATCCTGCCTTCGCGGCTTAATTTATGGCTGCTCATTAAAATACAGTAAGATTGCTCGGCACCCCGGCCAACCCTACCGCGAAGCTGATGCAGCTGAGAGAGCCCGAAGCGCTCGGCATTTTCAATGATCATGACCGAGGCATTTGGTACGTTAACGCCAACCTCAATCACAGTAGTAGCTACCATAATATGCGTTTCGCCTTTTACAAAGCGTTGCATCTCTTCTTCTTTGTCGGCGGCAGAAAGCTTACCATGTACAATGCTGATACGGTACTGCGGTAACGGAAACTCGCGCGACATGATCTCTACACCATCTTCCAGGTTTTTCAGATCCAGTTTTTCACTTTCTTTAATCAGCGGGTAAACCACATACACCTGGCGGCCTTTGGCAATCTCGCGCTTCATGAAACCAAACATCGGCAGCCGCTGATTTTCATAATAGTGGATAGTCTCTATCGGCTTACGCCCGGCAGGCAGTTCATTAATTACCGATACATCAAGATCGCCGTAAAGCGTCATAGCTAAAGTACGCGGTATGGGTGTAGCCGTCATGACCAGTACGTGTGGTGGTAATATATTTTTCTTCCAGAGCTTAGCGCGCTGCTCTACCCCGAAACGGTGCTGTTCGTCTATCACTACCAGCCCCAGGTTTTTAAACTGGACCTTATCTTCCAGTAGGGCGTGAGTACCAATGAGTAATTGCAGGCTGCCGTTTTCCAGTTTCTCGTGCAGCACTTTACGGGCTTTTGCCCTGGTTGAACCGGTAAGCAGTTCAACATCTAAAAAGTCATCGCCTACCAGGCTTTTAATAGAGTGGTAATGCTGCGTTGCTAAGATCTCGGTTGGTGCCATAATACAAGCCTGAAAGCCGTTGTCAATAGCCAGCAACACATTCATTAAAGCAACCACCGTTTTACCGCTGCCTACGTCGCCCTGTAACAGGCGGTTCATTTGCACGCCGCGCTGTGTATCTGTGCGTATCTCTTTCAGTACACGTTTCTGCGCATTGGTTAAATCAAACGGTAATTTCTCCTGGTAAAAGGTATTAAAATAATGGCCGACCTTCTCAAATACAAATCCCTTAAACTTTTGGTTACGCAGCAGTTTATTCTTTAATAATTTGAGCTGTATCAGAAATAACTCATCAAATTTTAACCGCCGTTGTGCCTCATACAGCATGTTGGCATCTTCGGGGAAGTGGATGCATTGAAAAGCCATCTTCCTGCCCATGAGGCCAAACTTATTAATGATGTACTGCGGCAGCGTTTCAGTGATATGTTTGCTGTACCCTTTCAGCAGGGTTGCGGTCAGTTTTTGTATGCCTTTAGTATCAAGCGAAAACTGCTTTAGCCTTTCAGTAGAGTTGTAAGCTGGTTGTAGTGTAAGGTTTCCCTGACGCTTTAAAGCCTCCGGCGAATAAGGCTCAATCTCGGGGTGTGCCATTTGAGCCTTGCCATTGAACGTGCCAGGTTTGCCGAAAATGATATAAGCCCTGCCTGGTATTAGTGTTTTTTCTATCCACTTTACACCCTGAAACCAGGCCAGTTCCATCGAAGCGGTATCATCCTGTACAATGGCTATCAGGCGCCGGGTATGCTTTTCACCAACAATTTCTTTGTGTTTAAGCCGGGCTATTACTTGCACATGTGGCAGTTCGGGGTTAATATCCCGAATCTTATAAAAACGGGTGCGATCAATATACTTAAACGGGTAATAGCGCAGCAGGTCTTCAAACGTAAAAATACCGAGTTCTTTTTTTAAGATCTCGGCACGCGAAGTGCCTACTCCTTTTAAATAGTCGATAGATGTTTTAAATACCTCGTCCAAAACCAGTTTAAGTAAGTTGACTGTTTAATCGGCTTCGTCTGCTAAATAAGCTACCTATAATTTCCCAGTTAAATACAATTACCGAGAATAGCAAAAGCAAGTAGCCCGATAACTGCGAGCCTTCAAAGCCCTCGTTAAAATATACAAAAGCGACTACAAAGGCAATGATGGGATTTATATAAATGGTGATACCAAGCGTTGATGATGGGATACCCGTTAACGCATACAGGCTAAGCAATAACGGCACAAGCGTAAACAGAACTGCCACAACAGTAATGTTGGCCCAAAATTCAAGCGATGTTGGGAACCCGTTATAATCATGTATGTAAAACGGCAGCAATAGCACCGCAGCAATAATCAGCTGCACGGCCAGCATATTGATTTTATCAAAGTGGGTAAGCACCCGTTGTATGACCAGGTAAATGGCATAAAATATAGCAACTACAAATGCCCATGCTACGTTAATAACAGAACCGGTTGATAATATGCAGATACTGACCAACGCTATCATCAAGCCTGCTACCTTTAATTTAGTTACAGGCTCTTTTAATATCAGAAAACCGCCACATGCGGTTAGTAAAGGACAAATAAAATAGGCGGATGCCGCTACTTTAACGCTAATGTGATTAACTACATAGATGTATGTAAACCAATTGAGCATAATGGCTGCGCCCGTAAAAAATAGAAGCAATAAGGTTTTGTTTCTCTTTTTAGGTGATAAGCCCGAAAGGATGTTCAGGTCTGTCCTGATCGCCTTTCTGTGTAACGCCAGGTTGTAGATCCAGATAATGACCAGTGAAGCCAACACCCGGTAATATAATATCTGCTGCGAACTGTAATTGAGGTGATGCAGCCGCTTTAAAGGTATAGTAAGAAAACCCCAGATAAATGCTGCGCCGATGGCAGCCAGCAGGTATATAGCTGAGGCTTTCTTTTGTGCCATTTAACCAAGTACGGCAATTACAGAAATTTCTACGTTTACGTTTTTAGGTAAAGCAGCGGCCTGTACGGTTTCGCGTGCCGGAAACTTCTCTGTAAAGTAAGATCCGTAAACTTCGTTTACAGTTGCAAAGTTACCCATGTCTTTCAGGAAAATGGTAGTTTTAACAATGCTGGTAAAGTCGGTTCCGGCTTCTGTTAAAATAGCTTTAAGGTTTTCCATTACCTTTTTTGTTTCTGTGGTAATGTCATCAAGCACAAGTTCACCGGTTTTGGCGTCAAGCGCAATCTGTCCCGAAACAAATAATAAGTTACCTGCAACAACAGCCTGGCTGTACGGGCCTATAGGTGCAGGGGCGTTAGATGTATTGATAATAGTTTTCATTTCTTGATAATAAATACGTCAATCAGTTTCCAGATGATCCCGCCAAGGAACATAATAATAGCCACTGCATTGATAATATGCATTACTTTAAGGTTAAAGCTTGTTGGCCTGTTCGGATCCTTTTTTCGAAAGAAGTACATAAAACAAAGTTAAACAAAAAAGGCGTCCCAATTGGAACGCCTTTTCTGGTATACTAATTTTGTTTAGAAAATTATTGTTGGAACTCAACACGACGGTTTTGTACACGTCCTTCTTCAGTTGAGTTATCAGCAATTGGGTGAGTTTCACCGTAAGCTTTAACTTTTAAGCGACGAGCTTCAACACCAGAGTTAACTAAGTAAGTTTTTACTGAGTTAGCACGGTCTTTAGACAGACGCATGTTGTGAGCAGCAGTACCTTCAGAAGAAGCATAACCTTTTAAAGTTACAACTTTGCTTGTGTTAGCACGTAAGTCAGAAGAAACTGCATCAAGAGTTGGGTAAGATGAAGTTCTTAATACTGAGCTGTCAAAGTCAAATTGGATGTTAGTGTAAGCAGCTGGAGTAGCAGCACCACCTACTTGTACTGTATCTTTTTTCAATGGGCAACCTGCACCATCAACTACAGTACCAGCTGGAGTGTTAGGGCATTTGTCAAATTGATCAGATACACCGTCACCGTCAGAATCTTTTTTCAGGTCGTTAACAGCGTTTTCAACGTTAGTAACACGGCCTTTTAAAGCTTCAACTTCTTGACGTAAAGCTGCATCATACAACTCATCATACATCATAGCAACTGGGTTCACCCAATCCAGGTTTGGTTTTGATTTTGAACCAATAGTCCACTCTAAACCAGCATAACCGTAAGAGTATTTGTCTTTAGTAGGGTAGCCACGTTGTAAAGCATCTAACCAATCATCATCGGTGAAGTTTTCAGTGTAGCCTAAGTTAAGAGCCCAAGCATCAGATAGACGGAATTTAACACCTACGCCTACAGGGATTACTAAGCTTTTTACGTAATGGTTGCTACCATCAGAGTTTTGGAAAGCATAGCTGTTACCGTTAGCAGTTACATAAGTAGGGTTATACCATACTAAACCAGCACCTGCTTTAACGAAGAAGTTAATTGCGTTTTTACGACGTAAGTAGTCGATAGTAGCAACGTTAACAACGCCGCTGATAGTACCGCTGTAGAAATCGGTTTGGAAAGAGCGACGGTCGTCACGGAAACCACCTACTGCGTCTTGGTTGTTACCTTTCAAACGTCCACCATTGAAATCACCTTGGATACCAAATGAGTGTGCAAGTTGCCATCTTAACGAAGCACCGTAGCCATAGCTTGCTTTCCAGTTAGTGTAGTCATTGCTACCACCGGTTGCATTAACAGGAGCAGTTACGCCACCGTTGATACCGATGCTGAAAGTTTTGTACTGACCTCTGCCGCCAAATACCTTAGCGTTAGTGGTTTCAGAAGTTTTCATGGTAGAGTCGGTAGTGGAAGTAGTGGTGGTTGAAGTTTGCGCTTTCACCATCCCTACAGCCAAAACAGATGCCACTGATAAAGCGACTGTTTTCTTTAATGTAGAATAGTTCATAGTTTTAAGATTAAACAATTTTTAATTGTGATTTTTTTTCAAAATTAGTAATTATGTTTGAAACGTTTACCAAACACCGTTCCAAACTTGACACTTTTTGAGACAAATAGAAGAATAATTTGTTTAAAAAATTGATAATAACTTTTCAAGCATGAAATATCTACCCATCGATAAAGAATTATTTACTTATAATAGAAATAATTTCTTTTTGCGATTAAAGCCCCGCTCGCTGGCCATTTTCCATTCAAATGACGAGTTTCCGCGAAGTGGCGACCAAAGCTTTATATTTAAACAAAATGCTGACTTTTTTTACCTGACAGGTATTGACCAGGAGCAAAGCATCCTGCTGTTATTTCCAGATTGTCCTAATCCGTTGTACAGAGAAGTACTTTTTTTAAGACAAACCAGCGAATTAATAGCCATTTGGGAAGGACATAAATATACTAAAGAAGAAGCACAGGCCGCATCAGGTATTAAAACCATATTCTGGCTGGATAATTTTGACAACATATTACATAGTATTATTCATTATGCAGAAAACATATATATTAATACGAATGAAAATGACCGCTATGTACCGGGAGTAGAATACCGAGATCTGCGAATGTTTAAACAGCTTAAGGAGCGTTACCCTTTACACAATTACCTGCGGGCTGCAACTATTATGCGCGACCTGCGCGTAGTAAAATCAGACATTGAAGTTGAACTGACCAAAAAAGCATGCAGTATTACCAGGGATGCCTTTGTACGTGTACTTAAATTTGTAAAGCCTGGTGTTGCAGAGTATGAAATTGAAGCCGAGATCATACACGAGTTTTTGCGCCAGCGTGCAACAGGCCATGCCTACAACCCTATCATAGCATCGGGCAGTAATGCCAACGTATTACATTATATAGATAATAACCAGGTTTGTAAAGACGGCGATGTGATCCTTTTTGATTTTGGGGCCGAGTACGCAAATTATAATGCCGACATGAGCCGTTCTATACCGGTAAATGGCCGCTTTACGCCGCGCCAGAAGGCAGTATATAATGCTGTACTTAATGTTATGCGCGAAGCGACTAAACTTTTACAGGCCGGTACCATCTGGAATGAATACCATGACGAAGTGGGTAAAATAATGACCAGCGAACTTATTGGACTTGGTTTGCTGGATAAAACAGATGTTAAAAACCAGGACCCTACGGCACCTTTATATAAGAAGTATTTTATGCATGGCACATCACACCATTTAGGTATTGATGTACATGATTTTGCCAGCCGCTACAAACCATTTGAGGCTGGTAATATTTTAACCTGCGAACCTGGTATCTATATCCAGCAAGAAGGCTTAGGTATACGTATTGAAAATAATATATTAATTACTGACGGCGGTAATATTGACTTGATGGCTGATATCCCTGTGGAGGCCGACCATATCGAAGATATTATGAATTCATAGGGCGCCGTCCTTTTCACCTCTTTCTCTGCTCCAAAGGCTTCCTCCGGAGCAGAGAATTGTTGACTTACACCTTACTTAAATATCCCCCAACACAATTCCATATTTTAACAATGCTCCTGCGCATCTGATAAGTATAGGCGGCAATAATCTTTACTGTCAACAGCGGTAACTTTTTCATATCCTTTATTGAATTTAAGGCTTAAAGCCCTAAATTGGGGCTGCAACATATCCCTGCTTTACAAATGAACTTTAAATCCATATTTACTACTGTGGCTTTAGCTGCAACAACATTAGTTTCAAACGCTCAAACCGATTCTGTAATGATGCGCCACATATTTGATGAGGCGCTGGTTAATGGCAAGTGCTACGAAAACCTGCATTATCTGTGTAAAAATATTGGCCAGCGTTTAAGCGGCTCAGCCAATGCGCAAAAAGCGGTGGACTGGAGCAAAAAGTTAATGCAGGATTATGGATTTGACAGGGTTTACCTGCAGGAAGTAATGGTACCGCATTGGGTACGCGGCGCAAAAGAGCAGGGTTATATCATTGATGGAAAAACTAAAACACCGGTAGCTTTATGTGCTTTGGGTATGTCGGTAGCTACACCTGCCAATGGTGTTACTGCTAATGTTATAGAAGTACATAGCCTTAAACAATTGGATACTTTAGGTGAAGCAGGCATAAAGGGAAAGATTGTGTTTTTCAATCGCCCGTTTGATGAGCGTTTTATTGAACAGGGCACGGCTTATGGAACCGCGGGTGACCAGCGCAATGCCGGTCCGGGAGCAGCATCTAAATACGGGGCAGTTGCTGTAATTGTGCGTTCGCTTACCAGCGCCTTAGACAATTACCCGCATACCGGGGCAACTAACTATGGTAAAAACAAGCCTATACCTGCCGCTGCTATCTCTACCATTGCGGCTAACCAATTAAGTGAGTTACTTAAAAAGAACAAGTCGGTACAGTTTTACCTTAAGGATAACTGCGAAATGCTGCCTGATGTATTATCCTACAATGTTGTTGGCGAGTTAACCGGCTCGGTGAATCCTAACCAGATTATTACCGTTGGTGGCCACCTCGACTCATGGGACCTGGCAGAAGGCGCGCATGATGATGGTACAGGCGTAATGCAGTCAGCCGAAGTCCTACGTATATTTAAAGCATTAGACTATCGCCCTAAACATACTTTACGTGCCGTATTTTTTATGAACGAAGAAAACGGCGACAGGGGCGGCTTAAAATATGCCGAGCTTGCTGCAAAAAACAAAGAAGAACATATTGCAGCTATAGAAACAGACGAAGGCGGCTTTACGCCGCGAGGTTTCAGTTTTGAGAAAGCATCACCGGCATTTTTAAAGAACATTAATGCACAGTGGAAAAGCCTGTTTGAAACTTATGAAGCCGGTCGTTTAGTGGAAGGCGGCAGCGGTACAGATATCGGCCCGCTGCGCGAAACTGTTCCGTCTGTTATGCTCATCGGCTTCCGCCCCGATTCACAACGGTACTTTAATATACATCATACCCCTAATGATGTATTTGAGAACGTGAATAAACGCGAGTTAGAACTGGGTGCAGGTACCATCGCTTCGCTGGTGTATCTGATTGATCAGCACGGATTGAATTTTTAATTAATCTGAAGAATTTTAAACTATGGGTTGTAAATTTGCGGCTCATTATCTTATTGTAAAACGTGTCAGACGACGGAAATAGTCAACCTCAAAAACCAGATTCGTTTGCAGCCCTGCGCTACAAAGACTTTCGCTCTTATATCGGTATGCGTTTCTTCTTTACGTTCGCGTACCAGATGCAAACCACCATACTTGGTTTTTACATTTACGAGCTTACGCACAGCAAAGTAGCTATTGCCTTTATCGGCCTCAGCGAAGCCATACCGGCAGTTGGTATAGCGCTTTATGGCGGCTACATTGCTGATAAGTATGAAAAGCGAAAAATGCTGCTGCTCATATTCGGCGGGGTATTTTTATCGTCGCTGGTAATGGGTACGGTTACGCTCAATAGTATGGCCACTTATATGCACGGCTGGATACTGCCTGTTTTGTATGCCATGATATTTTGTAATGGTATTGCACGCGCCTTTTACGGGCCTGCAACTTTTACCATTTATGCACACAGTATCCCAAAAGAAATTTATCCTAATGGCAGCAGCTGGAGCAGTTCCAGCTGGCAGGTAGCCTCTATATTAGGCCCGCTTACCGGTGGTTTGCTATATGGTTATGCACATCATATCAACCCGGCACTAAGCGGTATCAGCACCACGTTTGCTGCTATCCTTATTTTCCTGTTTATATCGCAGATCCTGGTTTACCGCCTGCGTAAATATCCGCCTGTATTTATACCAAAAGAAAGCATTTGGGTTAGCCTCAAAGAGGGGCTTAACTTTGTATTTACTAATAAAATGATGTTCTATGCCATGAGCCTCGACCTGTTTTCAGTATTCTTTGGCGGCGTAGTAGCATTGTTGCCCGTTTATGCACTGGACATTTTAAAAGTAGGGTCAGAAGGATTAGGCCTTATGCGTATGGCTTCCTCATTAGGGGCAGCGCTGACCATGATCGCTATGGTGCGATTCTCACCTATGAACCGCCCATGGCGTAACCTGCTGATCGCCGTTGCCGGGTTTGGCGCAGCCATTATTGGATTTGGCTTATCGCGCACGTTTTATTTGTCGCTGGTATTCCTGTTTCTGCAAGGCGCTTTTGATAGTGTCAGTGTTATTATCCGCGGTACCGTTATGCAGTTACTCACGCCCGACCGTATGCGCGGCAGGGTATCAGCCGTAAACTCTATGTTCATCGGTTCATCAAATGAGATCGGCGACTTTGAGTCGGGCATAGCGGCAAAAATATTAGGCACCGTGCCCGCCGTTCTTTTCGGCGGTTGCATGACCATGTTCATCGTAACTTTTACCTTCTTTAAAACACGGAGCCTTTTACCAAGCAAATTAAGCGATATCCACGCGGCTGGTATTAAAGAGAATGAGTAATAGTAATACAATCTTCATCTAACTTATCCAAGGGCATCCTTAACATAATATAGTAAAGTGGCTTAAATGTGCATGCAAATGTGGTTTATTGATTGATAGGCTATTTGTTTCCTAACTTTTCTACTAAATAGTCCGCTACATTTTTAATTGTAAACATTAGTTCTCTAAACGCTTTTTCGTTATAGGAATATCGTTCTGTTGCGTTTTTATATCTAAGAAAACCTATTTCACCTTCGAACTTAATACCCAAATCTGTGGTGTCTAAAACTAAATGTGCAAATTTGTTCCTCTCCTCAATTATCCAAATAATATCATTATTCATAGGTACCGATTTCTTATAATCCTTAATTCTTATAGGAGCATAAGAGTTATACCAATCTGCATGGTGCTTAATAGCAATATAGTCGAATATCTGCCTTTTATTTTCAAGGTTAAGCCTGTTATCGCCGAACAATAATAGTTGCATTTCAATAATTTTCAACTCGTCAGTCGTAAAATGATATATAATGAAGTTGTCAATAAGTTTTTCGAGCCATGCTACATCATGCAATACTGAGCCGCGATACCTGATAGAAGTTTCTATCATTTGTTCTGGTGTCATAATTATTAGATTTAAGTTTCTCAAACCTAATGAAAAAATTTCCTGCGAAAATTTATAATTGTTATCACAGAAAGATATAATTGGGTTTTTAATAGAGGCCGATCATTTATGCCTTGACATGAATTACTTACTCATATCTGTACCGGCCCATATCATACTCCGACTGCCCGGTAATAATCTTCTTTCGCTGCTGTACATCGTTATCAACCTGGTAATCGTACACCTGGTCTGTAACGGCTATATCGCGGTCTTTATCCTTCTCGGCAAAGTGCATATTTGCTTCTGCTGTTTTGGCAAGTGCCACATCATAAGGCCCACGCGGCGACATCAGCTTTACAAATACCGGCAAGCATTCAAACAAAATGAACAAATAACCGATAAACGATTGCGCCAGATAAGTATCTAGGTCGCGGGTGCCATTGGTATTGTATGAGATCTGGCCAAGCGCCCAATTGCGGTCGGCAAACCCGGCTACGTTGGCAAGGCTGTCTAATTGCTGGTCGGTAAATAGTCGCAGGTTATTTAAGCCTTCGTAATTTTTACGCTGCCCCAGGTAGTTGTCCATCTTACCCAGGTCGTCAGTCACCGTTTTCAGCCGGGCTTCCTTTTCTTCTAATACAGCTGCCTTTTGCTTGGCATAAGTACCATAGCCTGATATGCCCGATGTCTGGTTGGTTTTATCGCCAAAAACCTCCTGATTAAGCTGGTAACGCGAACGGTTAATATCCCGTTCCAACGAATCTTTTTCCTTTTTCAGATCGTTATTTTTACCGAGCTCCATTGCATACTTCTGGTTATACGTTTTCTGCAAGGTATCTATCTTACTGTGCTGGCCTTTAAGGTAAGCGGTTTTCAGTTTCTGGCGAATCTCTTTGTCAAAGATCTTTAACTCCAGCGGTCGCGAGATAACAATACCGATCATGATAGCAAGCAAAATACGCGGCGAAGCCTGCAAGATCTGCTGGTTGGTACTCCCCTGCTTATTAATACTTGACACGATGTAACGGTCCATATTAAAAATAGCTGTGCCCCACAAAAGGCCGAATAAAATGGCAAACACAACTGCCAGCGGGCTGCCCGAAAATACAAAGTACATGGCATAGCCGCCCGATAACGAGGCAAACAACGCCGTGAAAAATATAGTGGCCCCTATGCCCACATACTTGTTGTGTTCAATAGGGTATTTTTTTAAAGTACCTATATGTGCGCCCGAACAAAACCAAAAGAAACGGGTAACTTTTTCCATTTAAATGTATTGTTTTACACTTTGTTATACATATAAAACGCCTGAACCCTATGTTTGTTACAAACTTTTGTATAACATAAAAAGCTTACCTTTGAATTATAATTTACGGATATGAAAGAAATCACTGTAGAAGAACTAAAAAACATGAAAGATAACGGCGAAGATTTTCAACTGATCGACGTGCGTGAAGATTTCGAATACCAGATGTCGAACCTTGACGGTGAAAACATTCCGTTAGGCGGCATTTTAATTGAAACTGATAAAATAAGCAAAGATAAACCAGTGGTTATTATGTGCCGCAGCGGCAAACGCAGTGCGGTTGCCCTTCACCAGTTAGAGGCACAAGGTTACACCAACCTGGCTAACCTGCAAGGTGGTATACTGGCCTGGCAACAGCAAATTGACCCAACCATTAGCGTGTACTAATTATGAAGGGTAAAATTGCACTAAATACCCTTTACACGCTTGGCATTTTTTTATGTGGCATAACTGTTATCTGGGGAATTCAGCATAGCAGGTACGAGTTTGTGGTGGGTGCTGTACTGGTAGGCGCTATGTTTGTATGGCTAAAAATCAGCATCATTAAAGAGGTAAAAACCATTATCAACAACAGCAATAAAAAGAAATAATCTTTTCATTTAAAAGATTGCCCTACCGTCAACCTTTTTCAGGACATGACAAACAAAATAAAAGCCCCGAAGCAGATGGGGCTTTTATTTTTTACTTAATTAAACAAGCTAATAAAGAACGCATGTCTGGAATATCTGCTTCGCTGTATTCCAGGGGTTATCTTTGATCATTGCAGCTACCTGCTAATGATGATCTTAAATTTTATGCAACAAGGTTTAAGAGACGCATTTTAACTACCATATCATCAACGGCAATAGCGGCGTTTTCTTGCCATTAAGTGCTGTTAATAATCAAACTTCAGGGGGCGCAATTATACGGACAATCGTAAATTGTTGTTATACTGATATTCGTAAAATCTCTGATACATTTTGCTTTAAGCAACGGTAGTTACATCTAAAAATTTTCATTTTTTAACACTGAATTTCAGTTATTTAACTATTGAGCAAAGGTAAAGCAGGCAACATTTTGGCTCATTTTCAGTTTTTTAAATACAAACAGGCTGCAATAGCCTTACATCTACATTAAATTTTAAAACTTTAAATAGGAGTAATTTATGAGAAAGCCTCTTTTAATAGCCGTAGCTTCAGTATTCATTTTCGCGGCGGGTAAGGTGTCGGCTCAAACACAAGACACCACCAAAAAATCGACCACTACAACTACAACCACCAGTACAACTACAGCTCCGGCAGCTACACTTGATGTGGCATCATTGCTGGCAGCAAGTTCAGATTATTCAACAGCCGCTACTGCTGTAAAAGCTGCCGGGTTGGACGCTGCCTTAAAAACTGGTGGCCCGTATACCATATTTGCACCTAATAATGCTGCTTTCAGCAAGCTGCCTCAAGGCAAACTGGACAGCTTAACTAAAGACCCTGCTAAACTGGCCACATTCTTAAAAGGCCATGTAGTTACAGGTTCATACACAAAAGCAGATATCATTAAAGCTTTAACAGCAGGAAAAGGTAAAGCAACGTTGAATACCTTAGACGGGCAAACCCTTACTTTATCAGTTAGCCCTACTAAAACTTTGTTGCTTACCAATTCGGCAGGTAGCTCAGCAGAAGTTACCCTGTATGACCTGATGGCTACCAATGGTGTAATTAATGGTATTAACGGTGTGTTGGCACCCAAACAATAATTGATATTTCCTTTCAAAACAAACAAGCCCCGCAATTGCGGGGCTTGTTTGTTTATACGGTTTGCGTACCGACGGCAAAATAATTTTCCAAGTCAGTAAGCGTAGATGAGTCTGTGGCGATATCTTTTATAATCCTGCCCTTCTCCATCAGCAAGATACGGCTGCTTACATCTGTAACGTGGTTTAAATCGTGGCTGGATACAATAGTTGTTACACCTTTTGCACTCAGTTCTTTCAGTAAGTTCTTTAACCTGATCTGGGTACTCGGGTCAATATTGGCAAATGGCTCGTCCAGCATTAACAGATCGGGGCTTTGCATCAGGCAGGCTGCAACGCCAACCTTACACTGGTTACCTTTTGACAGGTCGCGGATGTATTTACCCTTTTTCAGGATCTCGCCGTTGAAAAACTCAGACAAGCCTGCAAGATGTTCGTCAACCTGGGCACGGCTCAGCTTATGTAAACCGCCTATGAAATAAAAATACTCTTCGGGTGTAAGATAATCGATCAGGAACCCCTCATCCAGATATGCGGCGGTATAGCTTTTCCATTTCTCTTTTCCGGCAACAGGTTCGCCTTGCGACAGTACCTCTCCCTCGTCAGGGCGGATAAGGTCTAACACCATACGAAACAGGGTAGTTTTACCTGCACCATTATTACCAACAAGGCCAATGCTTTCGCCTTTATTAATCAGCAACGAGTCGATGTTAACGACGGTAACACCGGCATATATTTTTTTTAAGTCTTTTACTTCAATCATTTTATTTTGCTCTGAAGCCTTCGGCTATGGTATATCTTCTTTCGTAAAAATCCTTCTCTAACTGTTTGATCCAGAAACTGCGGCTTAACACAAACACTAATCCTATAATGCCAAGTGCAATCAATCCAGCATATTTATGTCCTAATGCAGAAAACGGCAGATAGATGACATAAGGGCCAAGCAGCAGCGGCAATGACAACAGCCACTGCGTACCGCCGACGCCTTCCCAGTTAAATGAGGCACCTTTTGACAGATCAATGCGCCTGTAATTCCGGTTGGCAAAAAACAGCACAATAGTTGTGCTTACACCAATATTCCACAGATACATCACAAAATGGTTGAGCAATATATCCCAGCCGTAATAGACGTAAGGTATGGTGAGAATAAACAATACGGTTGATATGGTAGTAAACATCAGGAACTTCGCTTTAATAAAGTCCTCATATTTTACGTGACTTACCAAGATACCATCAAAGTGGCTGCCCTGCCAGGCAAACATAAACTGGCCATAGTTAATGATGAAAATACCGGTCATTAATAACGCCGGAATAAGCTGTATACCCGAGTTGTGTTTCAATTGGGGATTGTTGTAAAATATCAAACCATATCCCACAAAAAACAAAGACATCACAATGCTGGAACGGGGCCGCTTGTTACGTAAGATCAGCTTTACTTCATTAGCTACCAGGTCGCCCACGCTTCCAAAGTATCCGAGGAACGGAATTTCGGTACTGCTTTTATAGGCTGAAGCTTTTTTAGAACCCAGCTCTTCGAGGTAAAGGTTTGATTTCAGATAACTGAACGTAACTATAAACATCACCCCGGCTAACAGAACAGGCAGTATGGCCCACACCGGCTGACTGATGACATGACCAAAGAAATAGCCTGACCATGTACGGATAGAAAACAGGTGCCATGAGAAATCGGCAAGGCCAATTAAGATGAGCACTGCCGCTGCTACCAGGAAAATCCAGCCGTTAAGATTGGATTTACGCTTAATGTAAAGGGCCAGGTAATTATTGAATATGGTTAACCCGATGATGGCTACTATTACTGCCATTGCAGCGCCCGGGCCATTCTCATGTGCAATAATTTTACAGGTAAAAGGCACAAACAGGATAAGCGGCCACAGATTAAATACCGTAAATAAACCCGTTGTAGTTAAGTAACCCACTACCGTATTGCGCTTTACAGGCAGCAACAGATAAGGCTGTACGCGTAAGGTAGGCAATTCTTGCAATTGCAAACGTGTCAGCAAATCAAACAAATAGTAGTAAAGAATGATACCGCTGAAAGCCGGAATCATGTCCTGCTCGGGGAAAACCTCACTAAGTATCTTATCGAGAAAAAAGCCTACCACAAGCACATTGGCCAGAAGATATAAAATAAGCACGGCCATTACCACACGTACGGCAATGCTTTTGCCTGTGTTTTTCGACCGCCAGAAGGCTTTTAGCTCATGCTGTAAAAAAGTAGAGATCATATTCAATAAGGCTGGTTTAACCTGGTTAAGTTTAAATTAAATACAGGTCAAGATAAATATAAAATTGCCTTTTTGCCAATTTTCACTGCTTTTTGGTAATTATTAGTTAAACAAGGGCTTCGGATATAAACCCATTATCAAAAAGTAAATATCCACAACAAACTAATTCCGAGTTGAAACTATTTATATTAGAATACGTTAACCATCACTCGCTAATGTCCAGGAATTTAAAGTTATATTTTTCCGTTTTCATAAGCTTTTCGGCCTGGATGTTTTCTGCATGCCATAAGGCTGTTGAAGTTGACCCGGTTAACATCACCCATACGGATTCGCTTATCGTACGCGGTACAGACCCTGACCCGGCAACCGCACAGGGATTTTTTCTTGATAGCTGGAAACCTAAGAAACTGATCGTACCTGCATTTACAGATGTACCTAAGCTGCCGGAAGAAGATGCTGATGTTACTGTAAGTATCGACCCAACCGCTATTATTACTAAGGTATCACCGTATATGTATGGCAATAACATCAATACGTATATGACACAGGTGGTTACCGAGCCTGTTCTCTTGAAACACATTGTTAACCTTTCCCCAGGCATACTACGTGCACCGGGTGGCAGCTTATCTGACCAGTTTTTCTGGAATGCACTGAAAGACAAGCTTCCTGCTGATATTCCGGATAAGATCATTGATGCTACAGGTGCCATAGTTGACACCACCCGCTATTGGGTAGGTATGAACAATGAAAGCTGGACCTTAAGTATTGATAATTACTACAAGGTTTTACAAAGTACAGGCAGTGCAGGTATAGCTGTGATCAATTATGGTTACGCGCGCTATGGCACAGGCAAAAACCCGGTGCAAACGGCGGCGCATTTAGCAGCAGATTGGGTACGATATGATAAAGGGCATATCAAGTACTGGGAAATAGGCAATGAGAATTATGGAATATGGGAGCCGGGTTACCGCATTGATAAAACTAAGAATAAAGACGGACAGCCGGAGTTTTTAAACGGTACTTTATACGGAAAGCATTTTAAAATATTTGCCGACTCGATGCGCAAGGCCGCAGCCGAAGTGCACACTACCATTAAAATAGGCGCGGTGATGACACCGAACGCTAACCTTGATGGCGTAATTATTCCCAACTGGAACGCCGACGTAATTGCGGCACTTGATGGGGCCGCCGATTTTTATGCATTGCACAGCTACTATACCAGATACAACGAAGATTCGGATATAAAAACCATTATGGCCACGGCAGATCATGTTACAAACGATATGATGAGCTACATCGGCCGGTCCATGGCCCAGGCTCCGCGGCCAGTTGCACTTACCGAATGGAATATACAGGCTACGGGCAGCAAGCAACAGGTATCAAACATTGCGGGCCTGCATGCCGCCATGACGCTTGGCGAATTGATACAGGCAAAATTTGGCCAGGCCATACGCTGGGATTTGGCCAATAGCTGGCAAAAAGGCGATGATATGGGTATGTTTAATGTTGGCGACGAACCGGATGGCGCTGTCAAATGGCAGCCACGACCGGCATTTTACTACATGTATTACTTTCAAAAACTCTTCGGCGATCGCATGGTATCGTCAAAAGTTACAGGCAGTAACGATATTGTAAGCTATGCTTCAACGTTTAGTAATGGCCCGGCAGGTACAGCATTAATTAACCGCAGTGCAAACAGCCACACAGTAACTATAAACATCAGCAACTTTAAATATGGTGTCCGCTATTACTATTATACCATAACAGGCGGCACTGATGCTACTTTCTCAAGAAAGTGCTTTGTAAATGGCATCGGCCCTACGGGGGTTTCGGGCGGACCATCAAATTATTCAACTATATTCCCCTATTCTGCCAATCCGGCAAAAGGCATTAAGCTTACCATACCGGCTTACAGTGCTGTTTATCTTACCGTTGAAGGAAAGTAGGCCGCTTAATTTTTATTTCGCAGGATAAGCTTTAATTTAGGCTCATTACTTATCGTAGAATGAAAAAACTTTTACTTGCATTTAGTGCATTGGGCTTATGCTTTGCAGCTGAGGCGCAAAACGCTGTTAATTATACATTTACTTTCCCGAACCTGGTGCACCATGAGGCCGAGGTAAGCATGGTGATACCACAGCTACCCGCAGGGCCGGTTAAGGTCCGCATGAGCCGTTCGTCGCCGGGGCGTTATGCCACGCACGAGTTTGGCAAAAACGTTTACAACGTTAAAGCCTTTGATGCCAAAGGAAAGCCGCTTGCTATTAACCAACTGGCCGGCGATGTTTACGAGATACCGCAGCATGGCAGCGAAATAAAGATTACCTATACCTTATTCGGTAACTGGACTGATGGCACTTATGTAAGTATTGATGAAAGCCATGCCCACCTGAATATGCCGGGCAGCCTGATGTGGACCATAGGCATGGACAACCGCCCTATCCGTATCTCGTTTCCGGACGTTAAAAAACATGGCTGGCGGGTGGCTACCCAATTAAAATCAGAAGGCAACAACACTTATTTTGGCCCGGGCCTGCAATATGTAATGGACAGCCCGACAGAATTATCTGATTACAAGGAAACCAGCTGGGAAGTAACTAATACAGACGGCAAAAAGGAGCCTATCCATTTAACAATCCATTCTGACGATAGCCAGGAAGTGATTGATAATTTCGGCAAAATGGTGCAGCGACTTGTGCTGGAAGAGAAAGCCGTATATGGAGAACTGCCTACTTATGATTATGGCAGTTATACTTTTCTTGACGATGTATATCCTACCAATAGCGGCGACGGTATGGAGCACCGCAACTCCACCTGCATTGTACAAACCACACCACGTGTAGCCGGGTATGAGAAACGCCTGCTGGGCACTTTTTCGCATGAGTATTTTCATAGCTGGAATGTAGAGCGCATTCGCCCCAAAACATTGGAGCCGTTTAATTTTGAGCATGCCAACATGAGTAACGAGCTTTGGTTTGCTGAAGGCTTTACTCAATACTATGGCGATCTGCTGCTGACCCGTGCTGGTTTTAACACAGATGAAGATTTTTATGACGATGCAGCGGGATTAATCAATTCTGTTTTAAACACGCCCGGCGCACGCGATTTTTCTGCCGTACAGGCCAGCCGTTATGCCGTATATGCCGACGCAGGCGTAGCCATTGATGCGACCAACAAAGCCAATATTTTCAACAGCTACTACGTATATGGCGGTGCAATTGCCCTGGCGCTCGACCTGCACCTGCGTACCGAGTTTAAGCTAACGCTCGATGATTATATGCGTGCAGTTTGGCTGGCACATGGCAAGGTTGAAAAAGCATATACCATTCCTGATCTGCAAAACATATTGGCTAAACTTACAGGCAACCCGTCCTTTGCAGCCAACTTTTACAAAAAATATGTTTACGGATTGGATAAAAACGATTATGCGGCATTACTTGATAAAGCAGGTTTAGTATTGCGCCGCTGGCACCCGGGCAAGGCATGGGTCGGCCGCATAGGTGCGCAGGCTTTCCGCGGAAGCGAGGGTGCGGCACGTGGCAATAATGCCGAGGGCGTGCTCATTGCATCTGCCATTGCTAAATATACCCCGGCTTATAAAGCCGGGCTTGATGCTGGCGATATTATCACCGCTGCAGACGGCAACACCGTAAAAGATTATGCTGCGCTAACCGAGCTTATTAACAGCAAAAAGCCTGACGACAAACTTAAAATAGCTTATAAAAACCGCACAGGTGAGCACGAAACAACACTGACCCTTGAAGAAGACCCGGCCTATGAAGTAGTCACCTACGAAAAGGCAGGCAAAACAGCTTCTGATGCACAACTGGCCATCCGTAAAGCATGGCTATCAACCAAAGTAAAATAAAATGAAAAAGATATTTATCACCGCAGCACTTGTTGCCTGCACAGTAGGCCTGTTTGCACAGGATGTAAACAAACTGATTGACGCAAACGACGTTGACCGCATTATTAAAACTCTTACCGCTGATGATATGCAGGGCCGTGCAACCTTTACACCCGGTATTGAAAAAGCGGCACAGTTTATAGAAAGCGAGTATAAAAAGGCAGGCTTACAGCCATTGCCCGGCAATAAAGACTTTCGCCAGAACTTTGCCATGACGCGGATTACACCTTCAAAAGTGCAATTGACACTTAACGGCACCAACGTTGCAGGCGATCATGTATTAGCTTACACAAGCAGTGCTGTTAACTGGAATAATAACAGCGATGTTAAAATAGTTAAGATTGGCGCAGATCAGAACATCCAGACAGAATTCAGGACTATACGCCGCAGCAATCAGAAAACCATTGTATTGATTGATCCGCATTTTGAGAGTTGGTTTAACCTTGTACGCGGACAGCTTAGCAAAGGCATGACCACCTTAAAGCCAACCGAAGGGCCCCAGCCGGTGATTTTTGCCTTAGGAAACTTTGATAACGTAACTTCTTTTCAAGCCAGTGTAGAAGTTGAAACAAAGCAACTACCGCTGTTTAACATTGCAGGAATGATCAAGGGCAAAACAAAGCCTGATGAGTATGTGATCTTCTCCGGCCATTATGATCACTTAGGCATCATTAAACCAATGGAAGGCGATAGTATTGCTAACGGTGCTGATGATGATGCCTCAGGCACTACAGCTGTGATTACATTGGCAAAATATTTTAAAAAATTAAACAATAATGCCCGCAGTATCATATTTGTAGCGTTTACTGCCGAGGAGATCGGCGAATATGGCTCTGCTTATTTTGCCACCCAGGTTGATCCTGCAAAAGTTTCGGCAATGTTCAATATCGAAATGATCGGCAAGGCTTCTAAATTCGGAGAGAACTCTGCCTTTATTACCGGTTATGAGCGTTCTGATTTTGGCAAGATCCTGCAAAAGAACCTGGAAGGCACAGCCTTTAAATTCTACCCGGATCCCTACACCGAACAGAACTTGTTCTACCGCAGCGACAACGCTTCTTTAGCTAAGGTAGGTGTGCCTGCGCATACCATATCAACCGACCAGATTGATATCGACAAATATTACCATACCGTAAAAGACGAATACAGTACGCTTGATGTGAAGAACATTGTGGCAACCATCCGTGCTATTGCGCTAAGCTGCAAAACCATTGTTGCCGGTACCGATACGCCAACACGTATCCCGCCGCTTGAGCAGCGTTAACCTTACAACGGTTTTTGCATAATATAATCATTCATCCAAAATGGGCCGATGGCAATATCTTCTTCGCGAAGTATACTGAAGCCCATTTTTTCGTAGAAGCTTTTTGCCTTGTTATAACGGTTTACATTGAGCAGCAGGTTTTGAGCGCCTGCCTTTTTAGCAATATCGGCAACCGTATTAATTAATAGCTTACCATAACCTTTACCCTGCGTTTGTGGCAGGCAATATAATTTATGCAGCTTGTAATCATTGTCGCCATAAGCCGAGTACCCTGCAAAACCGACAGGGTTATCGTCTTCTTTGAGTATCAGGAAAGTCTGCTCGCCGGTAATTATTTGCTGCCTGAGTACTTCAACATCATAAATCTTATCCAGCATAAACCTTATTTGCTCTTCGGTTAGTATAGGCGAATAAGTCGGCCACCAGGTATCCTCTGCTAACTGTTTAATAACATCGGCATATTGTTCGGTTGCTGTAACAATGGTTGTTTGCATAGTGCAAAGGTAATATTATCAAGCCTCACCCCAACCCCTCTCCAGAAGAGAGGGGCTTATCCTTGCTCGTTAAAGTCCTCCCTACTGGGAAGGATTGACAATTACTAAATATAATAAGCACTCGATTAAGTAATTACTTACAACAATCTCTCCTTATCTTCGTCGCAATGCTTGATATTCTTTACCGCGATGATGTGCTGATTGCTATTAACAAGCCGCACGGACTAATGGTACACCGTTCTAAAATTGCGGATGACACCGATGTGTTTGCCTTACAGTTGTTGCGTGATCAAATCGGTCAGACGGTTTACCCTGTGCATCGCCTCGACCGTAAAACAGGTGGCGCATTGCTGTTTGCCCTAAACAAGGAAACGGAGAAAACCATGCAGCAACAGTTTATGAACAAAGAGGTAACTAAAAAATACCTGGCTATTGTGCGTGGTTATACAGAACCACAAGGCGAAATAGATTATCCTTTGCGTAAAGAGAATGGCACTTTGCAGGATGCCTTTACGGCTTACACTACACTAAAGCAGGCTGAGCTACCCATAGCATTCGGCAAATTTGAAACCTCAAGATATTCGCTTATAGAGGCTATGCCTACCACAGGGCGTATGCACCAGTTACGCAAGCACTTTAAACATATCTTCCACCCTATTATAGGCGACCGCACCCACGGCTGCAATAAGCAGAACAAACTTTGGTGGGAACAATGGCAAATGGACACCATGTTGCTTCATGCATCGGAGCTGACATTCAGCCATCCGGCAAGCCGGGAAAATATTAGTATAACCGCCCCGCTAAGGCCAGAGTTTGAGCATGTAATGCGCCTACTCAGCTGGTTGTAGCCGGGCTTGCACCTGTTCTAAAATATCAGCAATTGCCTGCTCGTTCTTTAATACCCTTTCGTGCCCTGCACCATTATAAGGCACAGCTTCTACAGACGGATGGGCAGCTATAAATTCTTTCAGATAACTAAACGGCGCTATGGCATCGTCTTCATCGTAGATCAGATAATGCGGTAATTCGTTATTGTACTTATAAAGTGTAGTGAGATTAAAATAAGAAAAGCGGTTACTGAACTTCACCCTGAACTGCTGAAAAAATTCCTCCTGTACAGCTTTATCAATACCGATGCCGTCCATTGTGGCAATAAAGTTTTCTTTCAGTTTTACTAAAGGCGTCAAACTGATCAGCTTGCCGGGAAGTACGCCCGAATCATTTATGGCCATCACATTAGCCATTACACCCAAAGAATGACCAATCAGCACATCAGGTGCTCCATATTCGGCAAATATTGCTTTAAGAGCCTCTACATACAGCAACAGGTTTGACAGGTCACCTTCAGAACTGCCATTACCTGGCGCGTCAAACGCTATAATCTGCACATCGGGCAGGTTACGCAAGGCATTAATCAAATCCACAAAATCTAAGGCCTTTGAACTCCAACCGTGTGTAAGCACAATCTTTTTGCTGCCGGTTCCCCAGGTAAAAATGTTAACGTTAAGTTGCCCACCACTAAAGTATTGATCCTTTACCATTAATGATGATTTTGCAGCATCGGCTAATAATTCTTTTTGCGGCAGCCACAAAGGCATCTTGGGCGAATAACAAATCAGTTCCCACAACAATGGCTTTATATCCGTTTCGGCTGTTGCCTCTTTAATATTCTTAACAATGCCGCGCATTCTTTTCATAAGACAGATAGATTGTAACACAAAGCTAAAACATTAGCCCGCCTTTAGTCACTATCCAAACTTTTCTTACAAACTACTGAGATTGAAGTCCTCCCCTCGGGAGGATTTAGGAGGGTTTAATCCAATAGCTTAATCATAAAGCCTTTTTCAGTAACAATCTGCATGATCTTATGAGGGCAAAAGTTGCTGCCCTGTATGCGCAGTATTTTATCACAATCTTCCAGGTCGAAGTTGATGCGGCTTTCCGGGAAATGTTTGCTTAGCAAGGCTAACAAGCTCCGCGCCTGCGACCGTCGCTTTACATCTGTTTTAAACACCTCGACCATAGTGGTTAAATCTTTTCAGCTTTTATTTTGTGGAAATAGACGTATGAGATCAGTAAAATAGCAAAGGCTACAACCGGGAACAGCAACATTGGCGAAATTCCATCAACCGCTGCGTTTGCGATAAATGCGGAGATAATAGATATGCCATAGCCTACATAAGCCCATTCTTTGTAACGCGGCGGAATAAATGGAATGATTAACAATAGTCCGCCAATGATTTTTCCGTAAGACAACTCAAGCCTGAACCATTCGGGTAAACCTGTGTGCCTTATCCCTTGCTTTGCCATTTCAGAATTGAAAGTCAGTGCGGGTATTAAACCATCGAGCAGAAAGAAGATAGTGGTGAAGATCCAGTAAATGATCTTGTCTTTTTTAGCGGCAGTTGCGCTGATAAATGTTGTCATAAATGTAAAGTGATTGAGTGAGTGATGTTTAAATTTAGTTATTCTGCAGCACACTTAAAATATTGCCTGCCGAGTCTTTAAACCAGGCAATCAAAGGCCCGCCTTGCCGCATTATACCTTTTTCATCTGTTTTAAACTCAGGGAAATCATAATGCTCCATTTGTACACCTTTATCGTTAAGCTGCTGTACGGCATCGTCTATATCATCAACAATGATATTAAGCACC
This sequence comes from Mucilaginibacter sp. KACC 22063, assembly GCF_028736115.1. NCBI lineage: Bacteria > Pseudomonadati > Bacteroidota > Sphingobacteriia > Sphingobacteriales > Sphingobacteriaceae > Mucilaginibacter > Mucilaginibacter florum. The sequence goes on from NZ_CP117877.1 coordinate 4,560,159, forward strand.
GTGAATGTGGCAGGAACAAAATCAGGTTTAGGATAAATAATAGTATGACTGCCATTTGCAAATTGCAGGGTGAGAATGCCGCCCATGTCATTATCCTGGCTTACACTTAAGCCTAATGTTTCGGCATAAAAGCTTTTCGCTTTTTCAACATCATTAGTAGCAAAGCTGCTGAATACTTTATTGTCTTTAAACATATTGGTTTTATTTTATTGGTTTAACAAACTTAACACTCTGCATTAAAACCTGCAGGGTGTAAATACGACAACTTGAGGGGTTGTTTACGCCACCAGCTTTACTTACCTTTATTATACCATGAAACATATCTCTATCCTTATCCCACAGGGCACCAGTAGTTTAAGCAACATTGAAGGGGCCTATCAGATACTTAACGAGGTAAATAACATCCTGATGGATATGGATAAGCCGCCGGTGTTTGAAGTGCAGCTGGTAGGCATTGCACCCGAGGCTCGTCAGCGCAATGGCTTGTTCACTGTTAGGTCGGGAGTATTGTTTAATGAGGTAGAGGAAACAGACCTGATCATTATTCCTGCCATGCAGGATAACCCGTTAAAGGCCCTTGATCTTAATCATGATTTTATCCCCTGGGTGATTAAGCAATACCAGAACGGCGCCGAAGTAGCCAGCTTTTGCGTTGGTGCATTCTTTTTGGCGGCTACCGGGTTGCTTAAAGGTAAACAATGCGCAACTCATTGGCGACTGGCAGGCGAGTTCAGGCAGATGTACCCTGATGTAAACCTGGTAGATGATAAGATAATGACGGCCGAAGATGGTATCTATACCAGCGGCGGTGCATACTCTTACCTAAACCTTGTGTTGTATCTGGTTGAGAAATATGCGGGCAGGGATATGGCTATCCTGATTGCAAAAACCTTCATGATTGATATTGACCGCAACACACAATCGCCGTTTATCATATTCAAAGGACAGAAAACGCACGACGACGAGCAGATTATCCGTGCGCAGGAATACATTGAAGAAAATTACCAGGAAAAGATCACAGTAGACCAGTTGGCAGACCTGCTTGCACTTGGCCGCCGCAACCTGGAACGCCGCTTTAAAAAAGCCACATCGAATACTGTCATAGAATACATACAACGTGTAAAAATTGAGGCCGCTAAAAAAAGGTTTGAAAGCAGCCGCAAAAACATAAACGAGGTAATGTATGAGATCGGCTATTCAGATACAAAGGCCTTCCGTACTATTTTCCGCAAGGTTACTGGACTTTCCCCTGTTGAGTACCGCAATAAATATAATAAAGAAGGAGCCTTGTTAAATTAACACATCGCATTAGTCGTTGACTGATATGATTGTAAGTACAGTAACATTTGTATTTCTTACTTGCTAATATCAAATTTAGCCTATACCTTAACCCCATATTGCGTACCTAAATTATGAATATGAAAAACGTTTTATCACTATGTGCAGCATTGCTTATTACAGCAACTGTTTTTGCACAAAACACCTTAACCAAACAAGAGCAAAAACAAGGCTGGCACTTACTGTTCGACGGAAAAACTACCAATGGCTGGCACACTTACCTTAAACCGCAGGCCGGCAGTGCTTGGGTGGTAACCAATGGCGTGTTAGAACTTGACCCTAAAGGACAAGGCCGCGGCGATCTGGTTACCGATAAAGAATACGAGAATTATGAGTTGAGTGTAGACTGGAACATTTCGCCAGAAGGCAACAGCGGTATTATTTTCGGTGTGCATGAGGATAGTACCTACAGGCAAACCTATTTAACCGGTGTAGAAATGCAGGTACTTGATGATAAACAAGCCGAGGATAATAAAAAGGCTAATCACCTTGCCGGTTCTTTATATGATATGAAGGCACCGTCAGCAAATGTGGCTAAACCAGCCGGCGAATGGAACACTGCCAAAATCATGAAAAATAATGGCCATTTAACTTTTTGGCTTAATGGCACTAAAGTTATTGATGTTCAAATGGGCAGCCCCGAGTGGCAGGAGCTGATCAACAACAGTAAGTTTAAAACCTGGCCGGGGTTTGCTAAATATGCTAAAGGCAAAATAGCGCTTCAAGATCATGGCCATAAAGTATCCTTCCGCAACGTTAAGATAAAAGAATTGTAAGCAGGAATATCAGCTGATTAAACCTTTTCATTCCTTTCATGGTCATATCCTAAAACTAAGAAACGACTTATGAAAAGAATGTTCAAAGCATTAATAATTGCGGCCATGCTGGCATTCACCGCCGCAGAAAGTCACGCACAAGTTATAGTACGTGTACGCCCTGTACCTCAAAGAGTGGTTGTAGTTCCGCGCCCGGGACCAAGGCATGTTTGGGTACGAGAAGAATGGGTCCCTGTTAACGGACGCTATGTTTGGCATGGTGGTTACTGGGCAGCCCCTCCGCGCCCAAGAGCGATATATGTACAGGGGCACTGGCGCCATGGATACCGCGGCTGGGTTTGGGTACCTGGCTACTGGAGATAAACAAAAAAGCATCGGTTTTTGCCGATGCTTTTTTGTTTATGATATAATTGTATCGCTAATTAACATTCATTTCGTCAAGTATTTCTACCAGGTTTTGGCGTGTTACGGGTTTCACATAAAAATGTGATACCTCTTTGTAAGTTGCAGCCCGGTCATGGTCGGCTTGGTCAATAGAAGAGCTTACAATGTAAACCGTAACTTTTTTACTGATATTAAACTTGGTAAACTCGTCCAAAAACTGCCATCCATCCATTACAGGCATATTTAGATCAAGCAAAATTACGTCGGGCAAGATATCCGGTGATTCCAGTATAGGTTTAAGGTACTTTAAGGCTTCAAGTCCATTGTGAAATACAAGAAGGGTCTCACAAAAATCAATTACCTTCATCTGGCGTGATAAAATGTAGGTGTACATTGGATCATCATCAATGATGCAGGCAATGTCAAGTTTTTTCATAGTGCGGCTTTTTAAATAATTTCAACTTTAAATGTAGTACCCGCACCCGGCTTGCTATTAGCTGTTATTTTACCGCCCATGGCCTCTACCTGATTTTTTACCATAAACAGGCCAATACCACGGGCATCACTGTTACCATGAAATGTTTTATACATACCAAATAGCTTATGCCCATACATTTTCATGTCAAGGCCTAAACCATTATCGCTTATTTCGAGTACCAAATTCCCTGAAATATACGAAGCCGCAATTGAAATTTTCAATTGCCTGTCGTGCTGGCGGTATTTTATACTATTACTGATAAGGTTAAGCAGAATACTTTCGAGATAAGCTGCATTGTAATTAACTGTGATACCGACATTTATGTCAATAGCTACATCAGCATCAACGTTACGTAACGATTCTGATAGAATTTCAAGGGTACGGACTACTTCGTTGTGCAAATTTAACGACTTTTTGTTCTGCTGCCCATTTTCCTGAACTTTTACTATCTCATTTAAATGAGTAAGGGTTTGTTGCAGGTTTGCGGCATTAACAACCAGCATGTTTATAATCTTGTCTTTCTCCTTATCATCATCCTCCTCAATCATCAAATCAAGCAGCATTTGTATGTTGCCTGTATGTGAACGCAGGTTATGCGACACGATGTGTGCAAAGTTGAGTAAACGGCTGTTTTGCGCACTGATAATCTCTAATGTTCGCCTGCGTTCCTGGTCAGCAAGCTTACGTTCATTGATATCTGCAATGGTACCAAACATCAATAGTGGCTGCCCCTCGGCAGACCATTCAACCACTTTACCTCTCGACTCTATCCACATCCACTTGCCGCTCTTATGTTTCATGCGGTACTCGCATGCATAAAACTTAGATTGCCGGGTAAAGCAGATATTCAATTGCCGCTCATTCTCCTCCTGGTCTTCCGGCTTCCGCAGGCTTTGCCATGACTGATAAAAATCGGGACCTAATTCGTCCAATTCATACCCAATGATACGCCCTGCCTTGGCGTTAAAAATCATATTGTTAGTATCTATATGCCACTCCCAGGTACCAACCCCAGTACTTTTAATAATATTATCAAGCCTTTGGCGCTCGCGGATTAAAATTTCTGCCTGTTGCTTTCTTTCTGTAATATTCTTGATCTGCGACACAAAATATTGAGGCACTCCAACATCATTCCTTACTAAGGATACGGCCAGTAACACCCATATAATGTGGCCATTTTTATGGAAATAGCGCTTCTCCATGGTATAACTATTGGTTTCCCCGTTCATTAGCTGCTGCATTTGCATCAGGTCTAAGTCCAGGTCATCCGGGTGCGTTATAGTTTGGAAATCTATTTTTAACAGGTCTGCCGCATCATAGCCAACAATATTGCACAGGCTTTTATTCACCTTTAACCAATGCCCGTTAAGCGAAACCAGGGCCATGCCGATAGGGGCATTATCAAATGCCTGGTGAAAGCGTTCTTCCTGGTGTTGTAAGCTATCAAGTGTTTCTTTTTTTACAGTGATATCCTGTAAAATGCCATATAGGTAACCTTTTTTATCCCCTTCAAAACTTGATTGTACAATGATGTGTATCCACTTTACATTTCCGCGTTCAGTAGTAATCTGAAAATCTCCGCTGCCAGCCTCGCCCGTTTCCCTGCATCTGCAAAAAAGCTGCGAAAGACCTTCTTTATCATGGTAATAGCTTAATGATTTATCGTCAGATGGTACATAATCTTCATCTACTTCATATATCTCCCGCATCACGGGGTTCCAGAAAATCTCGCCAGTAACCAGGTTACGTTCCCATATTCCTAACTGTGCCAGTGGGGCTACCTTCTGGTATAATTCGAGCTTGGTATGCATTAATGGTTGTGATAGTTCAGCAATCAATCGTTTAGTAAGTTAATAGTAATCAATACATTCACTTGAGATGTTACCAACATCCGTTTATAAAAATGGTGTTGCCACGAAGCGGGATTTTTTATACCTTAAGGGAGTAATTTCTAAACCTTAAAAAAATTGCTGCATGTATTGTAACAAACTTATGATGTTGTCATCTAATATAACGTTAATAGCTAAGGTACTACAAAAAAGCTATTCAATTTTGTGAGGAGCCCGCACCTTAAGGACTCCGTTAAAGCAAAAAATCCAACAACAAAATGGCTGATTTAATTTTTAAACTCTGGTGGGTGCTGCCTGTGCTTGCAGCTCTGCTGATGTACAAATTTGTACTTCGTGTATTTTTTGGTATGATCATCGTTCCTGACGACCGTATCGGGCTTGTGGTTAAAAAGTTTTCGCTTTACGGCGGCGACCGCCGCCTGCCTGACGGGCGTATTATTGCTACCAAAGGCGAGGCTGGTATGCAGGCCAAACCCCTTGCACCGGGCTTGTACTGGCGCATGTGGCCATGGCAATATGCCATTACTATGGAACCTTTTACCATTATTGAACAAGGCAAGCTGGGGCTTGTAAAAGCTAAAGACGGCGCTGCGCTTGATACCGGGCGGGTGTTGGGCAAACCTGTAGAGTGCGACAAGTTTCAGGATGCACAGGCATTTTTAGACAGCAATGGTCAAAAAGGCCCGCAGGCTGCATTTTTAACGCCAGGTAGCTATCGTATCAATACCTTTTTGTTCGAAATAGAAAAGGTGCCGGTAACGCAGATCCATGAAAACAAAGTGGGTATTATCACCACGTTAGATGGTGAACCGCTTGATAAAGGAGAAATTGCCGGCGGCTCGGTTGCCGGGCACCGTAACTACCAGGACCCGATGGCATTTATAAGCGCAGGCGGTAAAAAGGGGTTACAGGAAGATGTTATACTGGCAGGTACCTATTACCTTAACCCCTGGTTTGTAATTGTTGAACAGGTTGAAATGATTCACATCCCTATCGGTTATGTGGGTGTAGTAAACTCGTTTGTTGGCCCTGAAGGTAAAGACACCAGCGGCGAAAGCTTTAAACATGGTAACATTGTTAAGAAAAACGAGAAAGGTGTTTGGGAAGAACCATTAGACCCAGGCAAGCATCCGGTAAACATTTATACCCATGCGGTTGAAGTTGTACCAACAACCAACATCGTTTTAAACTGGGCTAACAGCCGCAGCGAAGCGCATGAACTTGACAAGAACCTGTGTACCATCAGTGTACGTTCTTCTGACGGTTTTACATTTAACCTCGACGTTTCCCAGATCATACATATCCCAAGGAACGAAGCACCTAAAGTAATTGCCCGCTTTGGTAACATGAAAAACCTGGTATCCCAGGTGTTGGAGCCTACCATTGCCAACTACTTCCGCAACTCGGCACAAAAAAGCGACGTGATCGAATTTTTGAGTAACCGTTCACAACGCCAGGATGATGCTAAGGGACACATCAGTAAAGTACTTGGCGACTATAACGTAGTAGGTGTGGATACGCTGATTGGCGACATTGTGCCGCCAGAGGCATTGATGAAAACCCTTACCGACCGTAAGATTGCCGAGCAGGAACGTGTAACCTACGAAATTCAAAAAAGCGCACAGATTGAGCGTAAAGAGTTTGAAAGTGCAAAAGCCGGTGCCGATATGCAGCCCGAGATTGTTAAATCAACCCGCCAGGTAGAGATCAACACGCAAATGGCTGCTGCAAAAGTTGCCGCTGCTAAGGGTGATGCAGAATCAAGGGTGATTAACGCAAAAGCCGATGCAGAAAACCGCACCATCAATGCAAAAGCAGATGCCGAAGCAAAAACAATTATTGCCAAAGCAGATGCCTCTGCAACCGAGGTCAATGGTACTGCAGAAGCCGGTAAAATAAAAGCCATCGGTTTGGCTGAAGCCGAAGTAACCAAACAAAAAACCGAAGCAATGGGTACCGAGCAATATGCGATAGTGCGTGTAGCTGAAGCATTAGCCAGCAACGGTATTAAACTGGTGCCTGAGATTTTGGTTAGCGGTAAAGACGGCGGCAACAGCGGGATTGTGGATGCGCTGATCGGCACCGAGTTGTTTAAAAAACTACAACAGGACAATAACAACAAACCCGGCAGCGAAAACTTGAATTAAGGATTATTACGCTTAAATCAAACGTCATTGCGATCCGCTTTATGGCGGAGAAGCAATCCCAAACTTTGCAAACGATAATGCATTTTAGTGATTGCTTCGTGCCTCGCAATGACGTTTTGTATCTTAGATCAACCAGGGTGAGGCTCATCTTGTAACAATCGGCATATAATTCAAATTATACTATCTGCAATTCATCAGCGTTTTTTATGTTTACACAAACATTTCAACATGACTACTAAAACCTATTTTTATCCAGTTTTAATTGCGGCTGTAATTATTTCCATGACGGCTTGTAAAAGCAAAAAGATGGTTGCCAAACCACAGGAACCAACCCCAGTAGCGACCACACCTCCGCCAACCGAAACAAAACCGGTAGAACAACCTACTTCTAAAGAAGAAGAACCGGCACCCGCGCCAAAACCATCGTTAAAGTTCAGCAATATCCAGTTTGAATTTAACTCTGGAGTGCTGCGCACAGATGCTTATCCTGTTTTAGATCAGGCTGCCGCTGCCATTAAGCAGTATCCTGATGTTAAATTTATGATCAACGGCCACTCAAGTGCCGAGGGCAGTACTGAGCATAATCAGCAGTTATCAGAAGAACGTGCAAATGCCGTAAAAACTTATTTGGTAAATGCAGGTGTAAGCGGTGATGCGCTTACCACCAAAGGCTATGGCGAAAGCAAACCCATTGCACCAAATGATACCGAAGCTGGCCGTGCGCTTAACCGCCGGGTAGAAATAAAACCAATACAATAATATTATTGCAAACATACAGCCCCGGTTTATCCGGGGTTTTTTGTTTACTTTAAATTGTGTCTGCGCAATCCACATATCAGCTAACGCGTATTGCCCCTACTCCGAGTGGGTATTTACATATCGGCAATGTATTGTCGTTTGCTATTACTGCTGCATTGGCCGAACGCTCTGGCGCGAAAATCTTATTGCGCATTGACGATCTTGACCAGCAGCGGGTAATGCCCCAATATGTTCAGGATATTTTTGACACGCTTAATTTCTTAGAAATCCAGTGGCATATGGGGCCTCGAAATTACCAGGAATACAAAAGCGATTGGTCGCAACTGCACAGGCTCGATAGCTACCAGAAAGCATTGCAACAACTGAAAGATGAAGGCCATGTATTTGCATGTACCTGCTCACGGTCGCTGATTAAAAAGCTGACTGCAGACGAAACCTATCCCGGCATTTGCCTTGATAAAAATATTCCGTTTGATACCGGGGGTGCGTGCTGGCGAATAAAAACTGATGAAAGGCAACTAAGTGTAAATACATTTAACGGTGTAGTACAGGCGCATCTCACGGCAGACGCTAATTATTTTATAGTACGCAAGAAAGATGGCTTCGCGGCTTACCAGTTAGCTTCGGTGATTGACGATATAAACTTTGGCGTCGATCTTATTGTTCGCGGTCAGGATTTATGGTCATCCACACTGGCGCAGCTTTTCCTGGCTGAAAAGCTAAAAAAGCAGGGCTTATTAAATAACGTTTTCCATCACCATGCCCTGCTTACCAATTTGAACGGCGATAAGCTTTCTAAGTCGGCAGGCGACACTTCCATACAAAGCCTTCGTAAGCAAGGCAAAACGGCTGCCGATATTTATACGGCTATAGCAACTGCGATGGGTTTTAATGATCCGGTCAATAGTTGGCAGCAGCTTGCTCAGTTGATTAATGTCTAAAACATTTTTGAAGCGTAGCATATTTTAATTGTATGCTTGATGAACAAAAAGGCCAATTTTACTCCGGAACCAGCGGTTTGCTAACGCCCATACCTAAACGAGATTTCCCGGAAGAGTTTAAAGATAAAAGCCGCCTTTGCTTCTATAGCAGCCTGTTCAACAGCATCGAGATCAACAGCTCGTTTTATAAACTCCCCCTGGCCAAAACACTTTCAAAATGGGCAGGCGAGGTAAACGATAATTTTCGCTTTACCTTCAAACTGTGGAAAGAGATCACCCACAACAAAGGGCTTGAGTTTAAGCCTGATGACGTAAAGCTCTTTATGGATGCCATTAACAGCGTAGGGCATAAGAAAGGAAGCCTGCTGGTGCAGTTTCCACCAAGCTTACAGGTAAGCCATAAACAACAGTTAAATGTATTACTTGATGTTTTGCGCGAAACCGACCATGAGCAGCAATGGGACATTGCCATTGAATTCAGGCACAAATCATGGTACCGCGACGATGTTTATGAGCTTCTTGAAAATAACAAGATGGCTCTGGTCCTTCAAGACATCCCTGCTTCTGCCACGCCGATGCTTGATCAATCTTTAAACTTCGTTTACGTACGCTATCATGGGCCTAATGGTGGCTATCGTGGTAGCTATGAAGATGACTTCCTTTCAGAATACGCCTACTACATTAACGACTGGTGCAACGAAGGCAAAACTGTTTATGCCTACTTCAATAATACCATAGGCTCGGCTTTAGCCAATCTCCAATCGCTTAATGGCTATCTGCTAAATTTCTAATCAAATTTTTAAAGTCGATGAAGTTAATCGACAATTAAAAATCTTGTCACATTTACGTTACTCGGTTTAATTTGTTAATCTTTCATTAACAGAGCGTCATTTTTCTATATATTTAGTTTTTTAAACGCTTTTAATAAACTATTGAATTGCTTATGAGGAAAACTCTACTCTTTTTCTTCACGCTAACTTGCTGCTGGGTGTTCAACGCAAATGCCCAGTCAATAAGAGTTACCGGCAAGGTAACTGCAGCAGAAGACGGTAGCCCAATGCCCGGCGTAACCGTAAAAATCAAGGGAACAACATCTGGCACACAAACCGACCTGGAAGGCGGTTACACTATTTCGGCAACTCCCGGCCAGGTGATTACCTTCTCGTTTATTGGCACAGTGCCGCAAGAACGTACGGTAGGTGCAGCAACAACCATTAATGTGCAGCTTAAAGCTGATGCCAAAAGCTTGCAGGAAGTTGTGGTAACCGGCTTTAACGTAAAACAAGACAAACGCGACCTTACATCGTCAACCCAAACCATCAGTGGTTCGGTGCTTGCACAAACACAGCGCGAAAACCTTGTAAACTCATTACAGGGCCGCATTGCCGGTGCTACCGTTACCAGTACCAGTGGTACACCGGGTGCTTCGGCATCCATTGTTTTACGTGGTATTACTTCCATTGGCGGCAGCAACCAGCCGCTGTTTGTGGTGGACGGTATCCGTGTAAATAATGATGCTATGAGTCAAAGCGCATTGGCATCAAACGGCGATAACCGCCGTCAGGATTTTACCAACCGTATTGCGGATATTAACCCTGACGATATTGAAACCCTAACCGTTTTAAAAGGTGCCGATGCAGCTGCGGTTTATGGTTCTGATGCCGCAGGTGGCGCCATTGTGATTACCACCAAAAAAGGTAAAAGCGGTGCAGGGTCAATCACTTACAATAATAACTTCAGTTTTTCTAACGAATACCGTTTCCCTAAGATTCAAACCACCTTTGGCCCGGGTACCTCTGGTTATAATGATCCTACCACAAGGCTGGCTTACGGCCCCGCTTATGCACCGGGTACGCAAACCTTTAATAACCTGAAAAACTTTTTTCAGACTGGTTTTTCGCAATCGCATGACCTGGCTTTTCAGGGTGGTAATGACGAAGCAAGTTACCGTATTTCGGGCGAATACCGTCATACCGGCGGTGTAATCCCTGTGGTGTATAACAATAAGCTATCGTTGCGCATGGCGGGTCAGGCTAAGCTAACGCCTAAGTTAACCAGCAGCGCTACATTCAACTATTTTAATATAGATAACCGCAAAACCAACAAAGGCGACGGCGGTACATACATCAACGCCTTATCATGGCCCACCAATGATGATGTGCGCAACTATTTAAACCCGGATGGCAGCCGCAGAACCCTTTTGCCTGCTACTACCTCTGTTGCTGATGCTTCCATTGATTTTGATAATCCGTTATGGGATGTGAACAACAATATCAGTCGCGACAAAACCAATCGCGTAATCGCTAACTTCGATCTGAATTATGATGCGACTAAGTGGTTAAATTTCCAGGGATTATTTGGTGTTGATTATTATACTACTCAGGGTAATAACTTAGTTAGCCAGTATAGTAACTCTTATCAAAATGCTATATCATCCAGCTTTCAACCAGCAAGCGGTTTAAGCAAAGGCGGTATCATTGATAATTATGATGATAACAACCTGCTGCTAAACGGGTCTTTATTTGCTACTGTAAAGAAAAATTTTGGCGATTTCAGGACAACTCTTGCCGTAGGTGCCGAAATTTATGATGGTAAAGACATTACCAACGGCCAGTATGGCGAAGCGTTTTTACAGCCGGATTTCAACACCATCAACAATACTACACCAACTACCCAACGTGCTACAACTGCCTATGCAGAAACCCGCCGTATTGGTGAAATTGCCCGTTTAAGTGTAGTTTACAAGGAGTTAATTACTTTAAACGCCACTGCCCGGAACGATTATTCATCACGTTTAGCCGGCACTACCAAAAACTCCTATTTCTATCCATCAGCAGGTGTCGGGTTTAACTTCAGCGAATTACCTGCCTTAAAAGGCAACAAGGTTTTATCATTCGGTAAAATCCGCTTCTCTTATGCAGGTGTTGGTAAAGACCCATTTGCACCTTACAAAATCCTGTCAAGCGTAATTCAGCAATCAACCACCGGTGGTGGCTATGCGTATGACGTTACCGGTAACAACCCATCTCTTAAACCTGAGAAAGACTACCAGATGGAGTTAGGTACCGAGCTGCAATTTTTTAACGGCCGCTTAGGTGCAGAGATCAATGTTTATAAATACCGTGCAACCAACCAGATCTTTGATCCGCGTATCAGCTATGCATCTGGTTATATCCTGGAGCTTGTTAATGGCGGCGAAATTCAGAATAAAGGTTTGGAGATTGAGCTGAACGGCACCCCGGTAAGAACAAAAGATTTCAGCTGGAAACCATTCGTAAACTTCTTCCTGAACCGTGGCAAGGTGATTAACCTTGGCGACCTGCCAGAATATTATAATTCTGACACCTGGATTTATGCCAATGCCAGATCAAGCATTTTCCCGGGCAGCAGTTTAATGAACATTGCTTCTTTCAGCTATGCACGTAACAACAAAGGCCAAATACTGGTTGACCCAACAACAGGTTTGCCTATCTCAAATTCGACATTTGTAACCGTGGGCGACCGCCAGCCTAAATTTACAATTGGCTTTGGCAACAGCTTTACTTATAAATCTTTAGCGTTATCATTCCTGCTCGATTTCCGCAAGGGTGGCGACGTATTTAACGGCAACGAGCTGTTCCTTACCCGTTATGGCTTAAGCCAGCGTACCGTTAACAGGCAAACTCCTATTGTTGTACCGGGCGTTTTGAAAGACGGTAACGAAAACTCGGCTAATCCTACGGTTAATACCATACAGGTAACACCTTATTATCAAAACGATTATTACAAAAACGCCATCGAGTCTGACTTTGTGGAGCATAATATTAATGTGCTAAGGATGAGAGACATCACTCTTAGCTACAATCTGCCACAATCTATACTTGCCAAACAAAAGGTGTTTAAATCTGCAGGCGTATATGTAACCGCGACAGATCTGTTCATGATTACCAACTACACCGGCGCCGATCCCGAAGTTAACGGCACCAACTCCTCTACCAGGGGTTCTGGCGCTGCCGGATTTGACTATGGCACATTAGCCAGGCCACGCACGTTCTCATTTGGTATAAGTGTAAAATTATAAGAGAGAAACCGATATGAAAAAACTCATATATACGATAACAGCACTGTTAGCCATTGGCACGGTAAGCAGCTGCAAAAAATTTGTTGATATTAACACCAATCCTAACGCACCTACCAGTGTAGATGCTGCCAGTTTATTACCGCCAATGCTGGCCGGTATGGAAAGAGGGGTTTGGTATGACAGCCGATATATTGGCCAATATGCCCAGATCTGGGGATCAACTGCTGCAAACAATGTTTGGGACCAGGAAGGATATGCACCAGGCTCAGACTCAAACGGCGAAATGTGGCGTACCATTTACTTTAGCCTTGGGCAAAATATTAACCTGATGATTGCCGATGCTACAGCTCATAACAAATATGAATATTTAGGCGTTGCACATGCACTGCGCGCTTGGGGATGGCAGTATGGTGGCGACATTTATAACTACATGATTGTTAAAGAAGCTTATGACCCCACTAAGCTGACCTTCAATTATGATGACCCGCAAACGGTTTATGCCGCAGCAGTATCAGAATGCCGCCTGGCATTGCAATATTTTAACCAGGCAATTAAAGCTGATGGAAATTCGGGCGTATCTACAACACTGCAGAAAGGCGACTACCTGTACAATGGTAACCGCAGCCAGTGGATCAAATTCGTTTATTCGATACTTGCGCAAAATGCAATGCACATGAGCAACAAGTCGACTTTTCAGCCCGATTCTGTGGCTAAGTTTGTTGACCTTTCTTTTGCCGGTAATCAAGACAATGCAAGCGTTCAAAACACAGCGTCTAACTCTACCGATGCTAACTTCTGGGGACCTACACGCGGTAACCTGAATAGCTATCGCCAGTCTGATTTTATTGTACGTTTGCTTGATGGCCGTATTTTAGCCGGAGCTGCAAATCAGGATACCCTTGCCGACCCTCGCTTACCTTTGTTTCTTAATATTAGTAAAGACAGAGTGTATCGTGGTGTGATTGCTCCGCTGGGCGACCCTAACACGGCTGATCCCAATACTGCAATACCCGCATGGGCTGGTTTTAATAACGTTAAACAAACCGGTACAGCTAAATATCTTTTCAATGATAACGCACGTGGCGTACTGATGACCTATCCGGTACTTCAATTTATGAAGGCTGAAGCTTTGTACAAAAAAGGCGATATAGCTGGTGCGTATAACTCGTTTAAAACCGGCGTTTCAGCTGCGCTTGATTTTGCAAGCAATCCGCCGGTAGGTACAACCATTGTTGGTCCGCAAAACTATATATCTGCAACAGCCAAGGCTAAATATCTTGCCGGTCCAAGTGTTCCGCAATCGGCAGCAGCATTAAAACTAAGCGACATCTTGCAGCAAAAATTCATCGCCCTGTATTTATGGAACCCAATAGAGGCATGGACAGACGAGCGCCGTTACAGCTACGATGCTACAATTTTTCAGGGTTTTACCAAACCAGGCACATTATATCCGGATAATGCCGGCAAACAGGTTTATGTTGTACGCCCGCGCTATAATTCAGAGTACATCTGGAACATTCCGGCATTGCAAAAAATTGGTGCAACAGCTCCGGATTATCATACCACAAAACCATGGTTTGTTTTACCATAATTTAAAAGATTAGCATGAAGAAGATATCTCCATTCATATTTGCCTTACTGCTGTCTGCAGCCGTAGGGTGCAAAAAAGATACGCCCACACAGGAGGGCGACCCGGCAAACGGAGCATTAGTTAAATTTTTGCATACTGCTCCCGGTACCCCTGCTATCGATGGTTACATCAATACAACCAAAATTACCCCGCAAGCGTCTGTTTCTGTAACAGATAATGCACTGGTTACCTCGATAACTACCGGCATCACTTATAACTATCTGGGTTCTGTTACATCTTACCTTGGTCAGTTTCCGGGTAATAACTATGCTGTAGTACCTGCAGGCAATACTACTATTAAAGTTGTCGCATCAACTCCTGCACCTGCATTAATTAGCCAGCAAACAAGTACCCCTGGTGCAATTATCGGCAGTGTTACGCAAAACACTACCAGCGGGACAGCATATTCTGTATTTACGATGGGATTACCCGGCTCTACAACTACGCCTTTAAGTGTAAAAGTGGTTGAAGACAAGTTTCCGGCTGCGGCAAGTGGCAAGGCTTATATCCGCTTTGCCCATATGATACCCAATGGCGCCCCGGTTGATGTAACAGGCACATACACCCCTACCGGCGGAGCAGCCACAACCAGTCCATTGGTTACAGGCACCGCTTATGGTACAGTAACCGACTTTGTAGCGGTACCTGTAAATGCTGTCAGTACCTCATCTTATACATTCCAGATGTACCTGGCCGGCACGCAAACTAAATTGGGCGCAGTTTCCGGAACGGTAACTGTAGCCCCGGGAAGATACTACACCATAATTGGCCGTGGATTAGCTGCTAATTACGTTGTGCCCGGAATTAATGTTACGCTACGGTCGACCGCAAGGCCTTCCCTACCGGTAACTGACCCCACTACCAAATTACCTGAGATTTATTTTAATCCGCCGGGTATTGTATTTTATACCAACAAATAATTTTGTAACAAAGAAGCCTGCAAATTGCAGGCTTCTTTGTTTATCAGGCTCTGAAAGCAAGCGGCGTAAAGCTGGTTTGCTTTTTAAAGTAATTAGAAAAATGCGCCACATCATCAAACCCTAAAGTATAAGCAACATCTGCCACGCTCCAATCGGTTTGTTTGAGCAGGATACGGGCTTCCTGTATAACCCGGTTACTGATCAGTTCAGTAGTGGTATGCCCCGTTGCTTCTTTTAAAACTTTATTAAGATGATTTACATGCAGCCAGCCTGTCGGCGTAATCTTTTGCTGATCGCAAGCTCAACCGCTGGTCCGCCGATGCTAAAGGAAACTGCCTTTCGAGCAACTCGATAAACAATGATGATATCCGCTGCGATGCATTTTGCGTTGTGCTTAATGCCGACATGGGTTGCAGTTTCTGCCCGTAATGAATCAACTCGAGCACCAGGTTGCGCAACAAATCATATTTGTATTTATAATCGGAACTCAGTTCTTTCAGCATTTTCCTGAAGATATACTCTATCTCGGTAACTTCTTCATCAGAAAGCTGGAAGGCGGGTATTTGCCCCGGCTGAAATATCGGCAAGTCATCGAGCACTACGCCAGACTTACTTTGTGCCAAAAAATCTGGCGTAAATATGCAGAACATACCGGTTTGATCGTCTTCCGGGATCCAGTGATATGGGATTTTTGGAGTTGCAAAAAGCAAAGCATTAGCTGCCAGATCAATTACCTTGTCTGCATATTCTGCCCTGCTTTTTCCCTTTATCCAACTGATCTTATAATAGTCGCGGCGGCTGTAAGGCATGGTACGTTTACCCGTAGCTTTATCGAAAAGCTTTTCCGCTTCAAAAACATTAAAATGCCCTATTTCCTTAGCGATACCATTGGGCAGCGCAGCGGCAGTTTGTTTGTAAAAATCTTCGAGCGATGTGTGGGAAAACATACCTTAATTTATTAATTATAATGCCATACCACCGGCAGCTTCAATACGCTGTCCGTTTACCCAGCGGGCATCCTCTGTACACAAAAATGCTACTACGCCACCAATATCCTCGGCAACACCAGGTCTGCCCAAAGCTGTAAAACTGCTTACCATTTTTTGTAATTGCTCATCATTTCTTAAATGACCGCCGCCAAAGTCAGTCATGATGGCACCCGGCGCAACCACATTAGCCCTGATCTTTCTTTCGCCAAGTTCTTTTGCCAGATAACGTGTAAATGTTTCTACCGCAGTTTTCAATGAAGCATATACCGAAGAACCGGGTATAGCTACACGTGTAAGTCCGGATGATATATTTACGATACCGCCGCCTTCGTTAATTAAAGGCAAAACTTTCTGCGTTAAAAAGTACACACCTTTAAAGTGGACATTCAGCAATTCGTCAAAAAATGCTTCTGTAACATCTGTAATTGGCGAATAACCACCTATGCCCGCATTATTAACCAGGAAGTCGATGTGATCAGTTCCGAATTTAGCATGAAGTACATCTTTAAGCTGATTAATAAAATTATCAAAGCTACTAACTGCTCCTGTATTCAGTTGTAATGCTGCAGCCTGCAACCCTTTCTGCTCTATTTCATTAATCACGTTTTGTGCATCATCAGCTTTGCTGTTGTAAGTGATGATGACGTTAATACCTTTATCAGCAAGGCGCAATGCCATGTCTTTACCCAGTCCGCGGCTGCCGCCGGTTACAAGGGCTATCTTCTTAGTGTTTTCCATTGCTCTATTTTATGATACAAAGTTTGTACATAAAACAGTGCCAGCGTTAGCTGCAATCAATCCATTATTTGTAAAATTCAAATAATTAGCATCATCTTTACACTTTTAACACACCCCTGAAACCCCGTGCAGCATAATAAGATTCGGCACCGTTGTGGTAAACAAATACGGTATCATAACGGCGGTCGCAAAATATAGCACCGCCAAGCTTGCGGATATGATCTGGCGTTTTCACCCAGTTTGATGTTTTTAAATCAAACTCCCCTAATTGTTGCAATTGCCGGTATTGTTCTTCTGTTAGTAATTCTACCCCCATAGCTGAAGCAGATTCTACAACATTATTTCTTGGCTTATTTTCTTTTCTCGAATCCAGGGCTTTACGATCATAGCAGAAACTCCTGCGGCCTTTAGGGCTTTCGGGCGAGCAATCATAAAATACGAATTCACCGGTGTTAGCATCGTACCCCACCACATCGGGCTCGCCTTCGGTTATTTCCATTTGATTTAACGACCAAAGCTTTTCCGGGTTAGCTTCAAGCCTTGCCTGCACATCTGCCCATTTAAGGCCTCCGTGTCGACTCATGTTCTTCCCGAATCTTTCTTTTAATACGCTTAGCAGTTGCTCAGTTTCTTGTATGGATAATTGTTTGCTCATTGCTTTAGGTTCTACCATAAATCTAAGATATTTTATTGGTTGTTATTGCCCAAAAACCTGTCGGAGGCATTTAAAATGACCAACAAGACTATAAATTTAAAGCTTATTAAAGATAGCTTAATAAAGACCGGTTAGCTTTACATTTTCAACCCACTTTATGAAAATTACGCTGCTACTTTCTTTTATATGCTTTTCAACTGGAGTTACGCTTGCACAGCCCAATCCGCTTCCTAAACCCCGGCATGCGTTCACCGTAGTTGCACACAGGGGCGACCACGTTAAATACCCCGAAAACTCTTTAGCGGCTTATGCGGAGGGTATAAAAAATGGCGTAGATTATGTAGAGATTGATCTGCGCACAACCAAAGACAGTGTGCTGGTAAGCATGCATGACGGATCTGTAACCCGCATGACGGGTGCAACCGGAAACATCAGAGACCTGACGCTTGCCCAGGTTAAACAACTGCGTTTAAAAAGCCGCGACACCAGCGACACCACTGTTTATCACGTACCGACATTCGAAGAAATCCTGAATTTGTGCAAGGATAAAATTTACATCTATCTTGATTTTAAGGAGGCATCGGTTGCTGCTACCTATGCCATGTTGCGCAAACATCACATGGAAAAGCAGGTGATTGTTTACATTAACAGCGAACAGCAATTAACCGATTGGAAACATGTGGCACCGCATATGCCCTTAATGCTGAGCCTGCCCGAGAATGAAAAAGACCTTGCCGCTATCAAAGCCTTTATTGACCTGCACCACCCCGACTTATTAGATGGCAACTGGAAGGACTACAATAAAGAAATATTGACATATTTACAGGAAAAGCACTTATTAGCCTGGCCGGATATACAAAGCGCCGACGAAGACAAAAACTGGAAAGCTGCACTGGGCTTAGGATTTCACGGCTTGCAGACCGACCACCCGGCAGCACTGATTAATTATTTGGAAGAAAAGAGGATCAGATAGCGATTGAAAATTTGTGTTTGACTTAAAAATCCTCAATTTTAAGACCATCAGAACTCAATACAGCTTTTATATTTTCCCTACCCAACTCTACATATTCAAGAATTAAAGCAGCCTTATTTATATCTTTCTCTTTAATAGCCTCACGATACTTATCCATCAACCCACTTACATACAGACGCTCATTAACTGTCATTCCCAAGTACTTATTTGCCATGTTAATTATTACATAATAAGTTTAATTGCAGTTATCTTGTTGAGCCACCCAAATGATCTATAAATATAATTTCACCCATATACCTACTATAATTAAAATTATAATATACTCAGTCCACATATTCCTATTGTCCTACTTAGAATTAATTTGTCTTCGCAATCCCCCTCTGAATCCATGTAGCACCCAATAAAAAAATGCTCCTATCCACAAGCATGTTAGCCTTGCTGCAAACGGTTCCTTTGCCATTATTTAAATTTCTTTCCCTTCAGACCTGCCTAGTAGTATCATTAAAACAATATATTTAATTACATGCTTCTAATTAACAACTTTATGCTCTTTGTTAAAATCATCCCAGCTCATTACCTGGTGATCATCAAAATAGCTTGCTACAAGTTCAATATTAAAAAGTTTAGGCTCTTCTCTAATGTTTAGCTTATTCAAGTACTTTTTATAATCTTGGTACTTACTAAATCCTTTTTCCAAACGCTTAGATGGTATAATTATGTGCCATGATTGTTTTTCATCTTTACCATCGAGAATAGTATTTATATTATAAAGAAAAATCGCATCATCTTTTACTGCTACCTTAACCGTATTTGGAAGGCCAGTATCCCCGTTTCCGAATAGATTCACACACCATCCAAATTCTTTAGAGGTTAGTATTGCTTCATAGGGCTTTAACAACGGTATTCGTGCTGAATCCCATTCTCCTTTCTCGGTATAAAACGAATCTGTTGTCGATTGTTTATTAGAATACTGTAAACAAGAAGTTAATATCAATGATAATATAAAAAGGTACAGTTTTTTCATCGTTTTATATTTTTCACGTCAACTTTCATAAAGTCCCGATAATCTATTATTCACTTACGACTTAGAAAGGACTTAAAACAGTATTATTAAGCCTGTCCCGGTTCTTTGATTCGACTTCTTTTAAAATTACTAAATAACATTAATCCATAACTTAGTATAATAAAGCTTTTAACTATCAATTTTTTTGTAAAGTCAGCTTGATTAAAGTACACGTCAATTTTAGAAATGGACTTACCTAATATTGTCACATTAAATAAAAAAAAGAGCAGTATAGGAATACCGACAGGAGTGTTCGTTCTGAACTCAATAAAAGGAAACACATAAGCAACTATTAAAAGCAATCCCATTTCAAGGACAGGCAAATAATACGATTCATTGTAAATGAAATGTAAAATCAGCCAAATGATTAATATTATCGCTGTGCTATAAAATCTGAATTTCATTGTAGTAACTGCATTCTAAAATTGACTAAAAATTTAATAAATACCCCGTCAGTTCTCGTTCCACTTGAGTATTGATCATCGATGGATTGTTTATAACCAGATGTTCAGAATATACTAGTATCGTGAGAGCGACTCTGAAAATCTTCTCAGTTTGTAATACCTAAAAAAGTTTTCAAATCATCTACATTATATAGTTCCAATGCCTTAAAAAAATAAACAGCATGTTGTTTTCCCCTATAGTTAAATTTCATTTTATAAGAGAATCTTGCTGGTTTTCGCGCTAAGCTAAAAGCCTTTTTTAAATCAATGATTTCTGAAAGAGGCACTGTTATTTCATCTTTAGAAAAATAAGTTTTTATAGTAAGGCTCTTTGAGCTATACGACACCTTTCTATATTTCAATTGCTTGTAAGACTGCACTAATACAAGTATTATTAACAGAAAGTAAATAATTATAATGATGTTATCCGTGAAACTTTGAGCCCAGAAAATTCTAACAAAGATTATTATCAATATAGGTCCTATAAATAATCCCACTAATGACCTATAGTATAAAACATCTGACGATAATTTTTTCATCTCCTTAGCTAACACTAATAGCTATATAATCCATCTTGTAAAGACAACAGGCAATATTGATCTAAAATGCGAGATTGAGTGATCTTTAGTTAGATTAAATGTAAGAAAAATAAATCCTAGTGGATACCTGTAATTTGCTCCATTATATGAAAAGCAAGCGCAAGGCTACCAATAACAAATGCTATCAAGGCTATTACTAAAAATGTACCTGCCAAATTTATATTTGGTTGCATCTTGTCAAATTCACGTATATATTTTTTCCAATTTGAATTATGAATAAATGCAAAGTAATTAATTAAGAATACCACTAAAAGTGATATTAAAGTTTGAAATGAAAAAAAGGTAAACGCATCTTCTTGATCAATGAATTCGATGTAGTAAAATTTTAAAGATATTAAAAACAATACTTCTAAACACGAAATCGAAAATGCAGCTGTAAAATCACTTGGAAAAATGGACGGCGACCATTCACCGAACTTATAAAATTTATAAAATAAATAATAGTATGCCCTTTTCATACTCACTTTTTAATAATGATTTATAAATCAAAAACAGGCCATAACACCCGCTATTAAAGCTACCAATCCAATTAAGAATTGGATAAGACTATCTATTTTCACTTTGACATGTAAAATAATAAGTTTTCAATTTAATTGATATAGAATAAAAAACGCAGCTCCGTTTACGCCGGTTATTTCATCATTATCCTTTTACGATAAACATGCCGTGATACAAGCACATTTATAGTCTCAAAACTGATTATGATGTTGCTTTCGGAGGTGTTAAAGTACACGTTCACAAATACAGGCGTATCTATTCTGCAGGTCTTGCAAGTAATTCTATGAGATGCAGACCATCTGTACTTTTTAAAAGTAGTGTTAAAATACTTACACAGGGAGTTGAATATAGATTGATTAGGCGTTTTCATTGCATTTATGATACCAGTCCTCTTCACATCAAACCAACCTCTGTAAATCATCTCAGAATTACTGGCTTTTAGATTGAAATATATCCTATCTAGAATCTTGGATTTGATCAAATCTTTTTCAAAAGCCGCGCTATCTAAAAAAATCGTGCTTGTAAATTTAATTTTAGGTTTTAAGGCAGGAGCAGCACAGCAATCGTTTTGTGCATGGAGTTCCTTACTTATGGTTACAAAAAATCCAATAAGCAGCAAAAGTATAAGCTTGTTCATCACTTTACTATGTTTATAGCAATTAATAAATATTAAATGAATTCTGGTTCAAACTTTATCCATTCAGCATCACTTAGATTTTACCTACTGCTCGCCCCTTAACAAAAAAACGCAGTCCTTATATGTAAGAGCTGCGTTTTTAGTACCCCCGACGAGAATATTAATACAGGCTTTTTACAGCGTTTCTGGCTCATTTTGGCTCAAATCGACTCATTTAAAATGCAAAAAAGTCCATTTGTATTTTACCTATTATACGACTTGTAAGTGAATATGAGACGGTGGTTTATAATAGCACATAATAAGCTTTGTATTCCTCTAAGCTAATAATGTCAAATAACAACATTAAAATTAATCTAAACTTTTTCTTTTCTTGCTATGATACAATTGTCGATTATTTGAAAATACAAAAGGTATTTTATACATTAACAACAAATCTTTCACATGCCTAAGCTTAATACAAATACATTTAAAACTCTTGACGATTTACTTACGGCGGTTTATCAAGACTTAATGGAACGACCGAGTTCTATTCCAACTACAAGAAGCAAGAAAGGGGGAGACACTTGTGAAATTATTGGAGTAAGTTTGACTTTAGCCAACCCTCGTGCCCGCTTAAGTCGCTCTGAAGTTAAAGGCAAAGCATTTAGTCCTGTAGGCGAACTACTTTGGTATTTGTCTGGAAGTAATACATTAGAATTTATACAACCCTATATTTCGCATTACAAAGATGAGACAGATGATGGCAACACAATTTATGGCGCATATGGCCCAAGGCTATTAAACATGCATAATAAATATAACCAGGTCAATAATATCATAAAATTATTAGGGCAAAAGCCCACATCTCGACGTGCAGTTATACAACTTTTTGATGCATCAGACTTAGTTGGAACACATAAAGAAATTCCTTGTACTTGCACCTTACAATTTCTTTTGCGAGACAATCAATTAAATCTACATGTATCGATGCGCTCTAATGATGCATACATGGGCTTACCACATGACGTATTTGCCTTCACAATGTTGCAAGAAATAATGGCAAATATACTCGGTGTGGATATGGGGGCTTATCACCATTCAGTTGGGAGTCTACACCTTTATGATAATGATAGGAATCTTGTCGAACAATATTTATATGAAGGTTACCAACCAACGAAATTTTATATGCCAGCTATGCCGAAAGTTGATCCTCGGCCAGCGATTAAGCAAATAATTAAACTTGAAGAGCTTATCCGAACGGATCAATCCTTTTGTCTTGATGGCCTTGATCCATATTGGGTTGATATCATAAAAATGGTACATATTCATTTTCTGAGTAAGAAAAAAGATATCACTGGCATCAGAAATGTTATGGCTGGCATGAATGACATTTACAAAATGTATATTGAAAAAAAGATTTGTTAATTCGCGCTTTTAAATATTATGGTCGACGAAATAACAGAATTAGTTGAACGACTTTCAAATCCAAATCTCGCGGAATTAGATGTAATTACATGGGGAGCTCCTGTGCCTACATTTGGTAACTTAGAAGGCGCTAAAATTGCTACACTGGGTTTAAATCCAAGTAACAAAGAATTTGTAGACAATTCTGGTAATGAATTAATAGGTAACGCAAGACGCTTTCATACCTTAAGCTCATTAGGATTGGAGGCTTGGGAAGACGTACAACCTTGTCATCTCAACTCAATTGTTGAGTTATGTAATGAGTATTTTTTAAGAAATCCTTATGATGGTTGGTTTAAACGATTAGACTATCTAATATCAGGTACATCTTTATCATATTATTTCCCCTCATCAGGGGCTTGTCATTTGGATTTAATACCTTACGCAACAACCACTAAATGGGGAGAATTGACTAATTGGCAAAGAAATACGCTACTGAAAGAATATGGAGACATACTTGGTGAATTATTACGGAAGTCATCCATAAGATTATTAGTTCTTAATGGTAAAAGTGTCTTGGATAACTTCAATAAAATTTCAGATGTTAATTATGAAATTACATTGATGGAAGATTGGTGTTTACCAAGAAAAGACAGTACAGGAGTTCCTGGGTTTTCTTATGAAGGCATTTGCAGAAATATTGGAGGTGTATCTTTAGATGAACCTCTTTGTGTACTTGGATTTAATCATAATATTCAAAGTAGCTACGGTATAACAACTGCAATTCAAGAATCAATTAGAAAATGGATAGCCACCAAATCGGCCAGCTTTTTATGAGACTTTCAAGGGATATAGAGTTAGAAACTTCGTTAGTAAGTAGTCTTAAAGCTTTTCAAAACACAACCCCCTTATTAGGAATTGCGAATCAGCCAGAGCTTGACTGCTTTGTAAAACAGCTTGTGGATAGTGTACGTAGGATACAATATGTAACAACTATACGTGATAAAATAAATACACCGAGTTGTGTTAATCCTAACCTTGGCGGATTTAACCCCATTAAAGCGGCTGCGTTTCATCATGCTAATGGAAATTCGGAAGAAGCTTCTTGGCTTGTATTTTTAGCCACACATTTTGGCAAAAATAAAGCATCGGGATGGCAATTACTACAAGATGTCTACGGTACTTTGGGAATGGGCATATTCGATTGGCAACAAGCATGTCAGTCTCCTCGAGGACTCGGAATATGGATTGATAATAATAAGAATCAGTTAAAAGCAAATGGTGGCAACTTTGGTAACCATCGAAAATATCAAAGCCTTAAAGTAAATAA
Organism: Mucilaginibacter sp. KACC 22063; assembly: GCF_028736115.1. Lineage (NCBI taxonomy): Bacteria > Pseudomonadati > Bacteroidota > Sphingobacteriia > Sphingobacteriales > Sphingobacteriaceae > Mucilaginibacter > Mucilaginibacter florum. The sequence goes on from NZ_CP117877.1 coordinate 4,584,750, forward strand.
TACCGGCCAAACTATTTCGAGCTATATTGATTGGATTGGCAAAACCAAATCTCATTTAGTTAAATTTTTACAACTTGAACCAAACCAAGCTAATCCCAAAATACGATTTAGGGCATTTTATAATTCAATGTTACAAGTATATGGATTTGGAAGAACTGCTGTATTTGACTATTTAACCATGATGGGCAAATTGCAGCTTATTGATGTAGAACCCGACTCTGTATACATGATCGGCGCCACGGGGCCATTTAAAGGAGGACGGCTCCTTTTTACTGGAAGTTGTAATGCCTCAATTACACGCCGCCAAATGGATCGAATGCTGTCTTCACTTAACCAACATTTAGGTATACCATTTGGGATGCAAGTATTAGAGGATGCTTTATGTAATTGGCAGAAATCTCCTAATCAGTATATTTATTTTAGCGGTTAAAATCAGGTATTGCCTCCCAAGTATATTTCCTTTTATAAGAATTGAATCTATTATATTCGATTTTTCCGAAATGCTGCATCTGACCAATCAAAATACCTGCAGAAACACCAATTTTTGAGGCAAAACCGATAATAAGCCTTTTATTGCTCACTGGCAATTTCATCATATTTTCGCGATAAATAGAGGGTATTAATTGTTCAGCAGCAAATTCATTGGCTTCCTTTTCTTCTTCGCTTGTAAGCCTGTTTCTGCTAATTTCTTCAACAAACACAGAGTTTTGCCCATGCAATAACAAGTGGCCAGCCTCATGAAAAAAAGTAAACCAAAAGTGATCATCAGTCAGATAACGAAAGCTGAGCATTAATAAAGCTCTATTTGGACTCAAAAATTTAGTTACACCACTCGCCTGACAACCATTAGGAGTTCGAACAATCGCAATAGCAACTCCACATTTAGCACAAATCGCCTTTAGCTTAGGCAAGAAAATCTCAGGTTCTTTAATTTTTGTTAGTGAACGTATTTCTGTTAGTGATGCTGCAAACAGTGCGGCATTCCAGTCTTTACATTCTATCGATTGACTTTGTATTTCTCCCTGTCTAAGCCATGCCGCGACAGCAGCTGGCTGTTGTTTGAAACTGGAAGATGTCCGAAATGACACTTGCGCCATTTCTGCTTGATATTTATTATGCCACTCATTGATATCAGAGACTCCGAAATAAAGTAGCAATGCGTCAACACTTTTAGCTACCTCTTCCTTTATCCACCCGAAGTTTATCATATCACGTATTGGCAAAAGCTTAAGCCATGATTGTTCCGCAACCTTTTTCAACCTCACAAGCCCTTCTCTGTATTGAAATTCTCTTCTTAACCAAAAGTCGACAGATGCACCAAGTATTTCTGAGAGCTTTTGAGACGTTTCCTCTGTAATTACCGCAGTACCATTCAAAAGCTCATTTATAAAACCTATGGAACTATTCATTTGAGCTGCGAAATGATGTACAGATATCTTCTTTTCTTCCAGTAATTCAACAATTGTGTCTCCTGGTACTGAAATCCAATTAGGTTTAAATGTTTCTGTGGTTAACATAATTATTGGATTTTTACAATTTTAATACGATTAACTTTATTCCAATCTAACTGATCTTCCTTATTTAACGGCTGATGTTGATGAACAGAAAGAAAAATAAGAAAATGTGACGGCAATATTTCAATTTGGTAAGCAGGCCGACCTTCCAAAACTACTTCCTTTGGAGAACCCGTAGGAATATCCATTACACAATTTGCAGCCATAATATCAGCTAATCGTGTTTTAAGCTTTTTAGCAAAAACACTACCCAGTTGATCCTGAGCAAATTCCTCATTTTCACAAATCATGCGCAATGTTGGATCTGAAAAAGAGATGTGCAACGCTTATTATATACTTAAAAGTCAATGATAAAGTTTGGGATCTCTGAATGAAATCATCGACAAAACTATTAAAAAATACTTTATTTAGAATTGATTAAAGGGTTTAATGTATGAATTGTTGATAAAATTAACAGTTGTTGAAAGTATAAAACGCATGATATATATTAAGCCCGTTAAAAAGCCTATTTTGTATCAATGATCATCCCAGTTGCTGCTGCCATAATAATAAAGGACAATAAGATTATGATTGCCAAACGATCACAACATAAGCATTTGGGTGGCTTTTGGGAGTTTCCTGGCGGTAAAATAGAGGCTAACGAGACTGCTGAAAACTGTTTGTTACGCGAACTAAATGAAGAGCTCAAAATAAAAATAAAAGTAATTAGCTATTTGGCTGAAAATACATACGATTATGGCTCAATAAAAATTTTGCTTAAGGCATTTATATGTCATTTTATAAGTGGGCAATTTACACTAATTGACCACGATGAAGTAAGATGGGTGACTACTAAACAACTGCAAGATTACAATATGGCTCCTGCGGACATTCCATTCCTGAAATTACTTACCAACTAATAGAATGAGCAATGTAAGATTCTTGATATATCCTTCTAACTACGTTTCTTAACCTATGTAATAAATCGATCTTATTTAATCGATACCATATTTAGTTGAAATCAGGTACAAGTGTTCGCTTTAGTGGAATTCCCCAAAAAATAGGCATTAAAAACACAGGTTCGATTCCTATCCGAAATAATATAAAAATGTCAACCTTACAGAAATTCGTCAATTACTAGCCTCTTATCGTTGCTTAGGTAAAGCAGTAGGTAAAATTTTAGATGTTTTTAGTATAATAAATATTAAAAACATCTCTCTAAATTGTGGCGACGATTAGATTACTACTAACAACCGTCGTTTTAGCAATTCTACAACTTGTTGTGTAAACAGATTTTTTAATTTATGATTTTCTTGTGCGCCATTTTGCTGAAATAAATCACAAAATTTTCTGAATCCCTCATTCATATTATTTCTGCCGTCAAACACCATTATAATGTAATAGGCTAGAGAGCTTATCTCAAAATGAATGACTTCATAAACTGAATGTATCTCAAAAAGAAAATGAGATTTGCCTTTCAAGTTTTTTGATGGCAAATGCAACGGGACATCTATCTGGTTAATATTCCAATTTGACTTGTAAATTTTACAATATGGATTTAATCTAAGTATGACATTTTCATCGATACAATCATTCAAAATCTTGTTACCTAAAAAACTTAAATTTCTTCTTTCAACGTAGCGTTGATATTCAAAAATAAAATTATTATAGTCATTGCAATCACTCAAAAATTGGTGTTTACTCAATTCAAAGTCAAAAACTGCCTTTATAAGTTTATTTTTCAAATCGTGAGATTTCAGTCTATATAGGTCTTTAATCATTTTCTTGACAAAGAAAGACGGATGCTTATTGACTTGTTCGATTTCAAGGGATCTCAATGCGTAAATATGATTACCTACATGTTTTATTAAAGCAATAGTTTTTGGAAAGGCTTTTGAAAACATCTTATCTCGGATGTTCGAAAGTTCTAAATTAAATCTTTTAACAGGCGAAGGGCTTTCGGGAATTAATATGTCCATCATCTTACTTTCTTTACGAAGTGATATCAAATAAAAATAACCAACACCGGCAAGGCCATTAAATAAACCTAAATTATTCTCAGGGAGTGCGGTTGGAGCAACTAGTCCTAAGACTCCTATTCTCTTTGCCTGCGATGATGCAGCTATTGCTATATTTTCGATCAATTCTTCTTGGTAAGTATTGGGAAACATTTCTACGAATTGACGCAGCAAGTAGGCATTTCCTCCTACAGCATGGCATAAAGTATAATTACTATAATTATTTTTTATTTTACTTATTGAAGCGATTGTTGCATTTAATGCAATCGTCGCATCTTTAAGATATTTCTTGTCTCTAAAAAACTCATACATCTTCAATCTACACATTCCAATTCCTGCTGCACCATGGCACCATGCGATCATCAATCCAGGTTCATTAAGTTTACTCATCTGAGCGCGATAACCGCTTTCACTCAAACTTTCGCTGTATTCAGAAGTGTCCTCAGAACGAAAATCAGGCCAGTTATCATGTGACTTATCAAATAGTTGATCTTCATACAAGTAGGCTTTGTCGATTAGGTATTTAATATCAGGGTTTCCAAAAAACTTATAAAGTTCCGTTAATACCCATAACATGCCGGATACTCCATGTGCAAAACCACATAGACCAGCCATATAAATTTTTGATTTCTCCCAATAAATTGATCCATTGGCTGACAGACAATGATTTTCAATTAGATCATTTGTAAAAAATTCAATTTGTTTTACAATTTTGATATCTTCTGTGATCGAGTATAAATTTAAAAGTGCCAAAATAGCACCGCCCGTTCCAGAAATCACATCTTTATTTTCCATCCAGTGAAACTGATTGTCAGTATCACAGTCCTTCATTACCCTTCTAGCTTGCGCTAAGAGATAGTTATCACCTGTGATCTTGTAAACCTTAGTAAGTACATAGGATACCCCCCCTCTCCCAGAATAAAAACCGTAATTATTTGCTGAGTTATTTTCGCAAAAATGAATTAACCAGTTAGCGGCTTTTAAAATTACGTCTAAAATTTCCTGATGCTTGAAGAATAAATAAGCCTCAGACAAAAACAATATTATCCCAGCATTACCTGCATAAATACTATCGCCAACAATCTTATCATAACATTTTGTCAACCTATTATAGTTAATTGTCTCCCAATAATAGCCTTGCTCATCTTTTAACTTACTAGCAATTATTAGGTTTAATATTTCATTAAGCGTGTAATGTGTCTCGGAATCCATTATAAAATTTGATGTTTAGCTTCCTGTTCAATATTTCATTAACTTCCAATATAGTAAACTTGGCAAACTAACAACTACAGGCCTTAAATTTTGACATTTTCAGTTCCATGTCTAAAAAATTCATTAAATAAAATTCATATAAAACCTACTTTGAATATGAAAAAAATTTATCTTAGAGAAGATTTATAACCTGTAAATAAATTTTATCATGAAAAAAAAATTAGACCTAAGTGAACTCAAAGTTCAGTCCTTTATCACATCTCTCGACGAAGCTCAAACAAAATCTGTCAAAGGCATGAGTACAGGTACCGACCCAACATCTCAAACAAACTATGTGGAATGTTGCAATACCACATTTGATCCGTGGAATACTTCTGCTACGTGTTCGGTTGCATATTGTGCCACGACAGTTCCAAGAGAATGTGATGCAACAGGAATGTACTACGCAACTTGTGACGGAAGTTGTCCAACTCAAACTCCTGGCTATGGCGATTGCTAATTGATAAACGGGTCATTCCGACTTTACAGAATGACCCGTTTATCAATCAGCGATTTTAAGCATAATTAAAAACCACCTATCCCTATCAGTAACATATAATAAAGATAGCTTTCATCATGATTACTTATTCCCAGCCGGTTGTTTGTCATGTGCAATAAACTTCCAAGTATTCTCCACGTATCTGGCACTTTTGTCTTTTCCAAGCTAGTATCTATGATAGAATTAAAGTTTGTTTTGAGTGCGATATAATCATTGTAAAAATTCTTTGCGTGATTATTCCAAGATTTTATGAGCTCATCATCAAACATTCCCGATATGCACTGATCCCAAATTAACTTTAATTTTAATTTTAAAAGTTCTTTATTTGCTTGTATAGCTTCACTAAATTTACTTTTGCATACCTCTACTACAGTGTCCTTTTGTAATTGTAGATTTTCATTTTTATTTATAATACGCCACGCATGTAAAATCCAAGATTCTATTTGAAAATTCAGAAACTGTCTCAACGATTCTTTATCCAAGTTCATATTAACCAGAAAAATCAAATGCATTTCAAAACCACACATCATCTTTTGGTTATAATTATCTAATCTTTCCTTTTTGAATAGAGACAATATTATCTTTGAAGATTCGAAGAAATTTTTTTCGGCCAATCTAATTACTTTGTCTCCACCATATCGCTCTATCTCTGGAACGTATGGAACGGCCTGAACCATTTCACCTGGTCTCTCAGTTATACCAAATTCACTTTTTAAAAATTCACTGTATTTGCTTTTTAAAACCTCATTAAAATCGAATTGAGACTTACTGCCAGATAAAAACCGCAATCTGACATGTGGTCCCCCCTCAAAATATCGAATGAAAAAAAATTCCCCGTTTGTAGTCAGGTTCAGGTCATTAACTAACGGTTCTACAAACTTATGTATCAAAAAGTCAAGCGGCTTCAATGTAAAATATATATATACCGATTTCCAGTTTCTCATACTGTAAAAATACTTTTTAAATTAATTCTAGGGCACATTCAAATGTGCTTGTAGACTATATTTGTATTAGATTAAAATATTGACTTATTTGCTTAAAAAGTTAGATATACGTCTAATGACCTATTAAACTTTATCATGACATATTGCCTTACCATTTTTAAATTAAAAAGCCTGCCGTTAGCGCTAGCTTTAGGATTCATCTCATTTTCTTTGCCAGGAAAACATAGAATAATGTCAAATCGCTTTATTTCTTTTGAAGTTTATTCCTTATTAATTCAAGATCAAAGTGGCAGTCCGATACCATTTGCCACATTAACCAACACATCGCAGAATTATTCACGTCCATTTGATAATACCGGGAAAATGGAACTGGAATCGAAAGATTTAAAAGCTGATGATAACATTATAATAAGTTGTCTAGGCTATCAGACAAAAAATCTTAAAGGGCTAGACATTATGTCTGTAAAATCACTTGCTGTAACACTAAAAGATGATATCGTCTCCTTACATGAGGTAAAGATTATACCTAGTAAATACGACTTAATATTTAAAAACATTCAAGCTCTACCGTTTCCACTCTATTATCAAGCTTACGCAACCGATGGTCGGTATGCTTACACTATTGGCGGGGAATCCGGTGCTACAGTATGTACACAAGCACTAAAGTTTGACCCGCATTCTAATACGTGGAGCCTGTTAGCTAACCATTTAAAACCTACAATTCAATCAACTGCTACTTATTTACCGATTTCAAATAAAATTTATGTTTTTGGAGGAATAACCTCGCTTGTCAATTTTACATATTTTGAAAACGTTGAAACAATTGATGTCAACACAGGGAAAGTAGAGATATTAAATGTAAAAAATCCGATGCCATCAGCATATGGTGGATCGGATACTTGGGCTAATAAAATTTATCTATTTGGAGGCTGCAGTGATATTAACAACTATACATCCAGCAAAGCAACCAACGATTTTTATGAATATGATCCCGTGACCAATGTGTTTACAAGGCTCCCGAACATGCCAGAAAAATTACAGACAAGTGGTCGAATTATAAATGGCATTTTATATATATTAGGTGGATTTAACCCGCAGAATGCACATATAAGTAGAAATATCTACAGTTACAACATTAGAGAAAAATACTGGAAATTATTAGGAAAATTACCAGAAGAAGTTTCAGGAAACGGTCTTTCTGCTATAGGTAATTTGATATTTGTTTCGGGAGGTTATGAAAAAGAAACATTCTTAGGCTTCCTAAATACGCAAACTGGAGAGTTCACAAAGCTCAAGTCTAACATGACGGGTCGAAGACACTCAGCTTCTGTCATTTTATATAATCATTTAATGATAATTGGGGGGAAAGGTGACGGTAATATTACCGGACTAAACAATGTCCAGGTTGCAAACTTGGAAAGTTTGATAACTAATCAGTAAAAGTATAAAGTCTACTTGTGAATATCAGAATTACACTTTGCAGTCGTCCAGACGATCAAGAAGTCATAGATTTAAGGAAAAGAATTAAGGATACAAGCGGATACTCCACTTTTAGAAGCGAAGATTCTAAAAGGGAATTTACATACATTACCATTTCAAATATTGAAGAAGTCATAAATGACTCTGCCATTAAGATTTTAAGTAATCGATTTTATCACTTATTATTGAGACCCAATACTTCGAAAAGTATCCAAACCAATCAGTCGAAAATTTTTAACTGGCTAATTGAAATTCCAATTTATGAATCAATTATTGACAAAAGAATCAAACTTACACTTGATATGTTTACGAACTATCATAAGATAAATTTCACAGTTCTTAAATCATCAAGTAGTAAAATATTATCAATAAGTCTTCTCAATCAAATACCTGAATTTTTAAGTAATTTATACACTTTACTGCTTTCTTTAACCGGCCCAGTAGATGCGCATCAAGCAAGGCACGAGATCGTATTGCAAGAGATTATTGCAAAAAAATCACGATTTGTACTTGAATTAGGATGTGGAAAAGGCAACTTTATTACACGTTTAAATCGTGCATTGCCTGACATTCAAATCTGTGGTATTGAAATAAATCTTGATGATTTTCAACATGCGACAGCATATTTCGAACGACAAATTCATTCAGGACTAATTTCTATGGTCAATGATTCGATATGCTGTTTTGAAAAATGGCCGCCGGGAGTTGACTGCATCACTTTAAATGAAGTAATCGAACATCTTACAGAACAAGAACTAAACCAGACCATCAAGCATATTTTTAACAACGTAAAACCGGAAGTAGTTATTATCACAACTCCCAATAAGAACTATAATAAATATCTCAAGCTTACAGAAGAAGGGTTCCGACATCCCGATCATCGTTTTGAGCTCAGTCGCGAAGAATTTTCCAGGTTCGCAGCTAGAGTGATCAATGATCATGAATATGGATTTGAAATACTTCCTCATTGGTGGATTCGGGATGGTTTGGAATCATTGTCAACTATAGCCATTTTCACAAAATATTCTTGCACTTGATATCTATTGGTAATTATCTAAAGTCACTGAGGGTATAAGGTTTTTAATCTCATACCCACAGAGTCGACTATTTTTTCTAAAACTGAGGTTCTCTTTACAACAACCGACAAATGTAATTTTAAGTGTGGATTTTGTCTTAGAAGTCTTTTTATTGAGGAATCGATTTTGAATTTTACAAGCGTTTCGGTTTCGGTTATAGGCGTTACGTTTAACAGCTTCAAACTTAAGGCAGCATTGCGCTTTAATTTAACATCGTAGGCTTTAATGATGATATCTTTCTCGAGCCTGTCGTCTATCGGTTTCCTTATAGGAATAATTATAGATGAATAATAATAGCAATTATTACCTTCAGAACAATTGATTAATGTATTTGATTCAATTGTCTTTATAACCGGATAATCGATTAGAGATAACAATAATAGTGTGAAAAATAAGAATAAAGATGATAGAAAAATTCCCCACCGTATCGCCCATGGCGGGCTGGAAAGAATTATATTATCGATTTCAACTGTATGCTTTTTAGCGTACTTTTTAGAATTTAAGTTTTTCATGTACCTAGTTCCAATTGATTTTGCACAAGCGCGTAGTATTGGCCTTTTGAGGCTACTAACTGGGAATGCGTACCTTGTTCAACGATACAACCGTTCTCTAAAACAATAATATTATTAGCATTTTTTACTGTACTCAACCGATGAGCTACTATAACTACCGTTTTCCCGCGAAAAAAATCGTTTAAGTTTTCGATGATAATTTTTTCATTCGTACTGTCAAGCGCATTTGTCGCCTCATCAAAGAAAATGTAAGATGGATTTTTGTAAATAGCTCTTGCAATTAATATTCTTTGACGCTGTCCCTGACTAAGACCAGTGCCCTCGGCACCTATTTTTGTATCAATTCCAATGGGCAATGAGGATACAAAATCTTCTATGTTGGCCATTATCAATGCTCTTTTTATCTTTGCATCATCGGGATCAGGATCTGCTAATGTTATATTTTTCCTGATTGTATCTGAGAAGATGAAGCCGTCCTGCATAACAACGCCACATTCCGCTCTCCAAGTTTCAAAAGATATTGATGACAGCGAATGATCTCCAATTTTGATTACTCCAAGATTGACTTCATAAAATCTTAGTAGAAGTTTTAATATTGTCGTCTTCCCACTACCGCTCATACCTACGATAGCAGTAACCTTACCCTCTGGAATCGACAGATTCAGATTTTTAAATAAAAAATTTTCAGAACTGCCTTGATATCTAAAACTTACATCTTCAAATTTGATGCTCTTTTCGGTAGGCAATTCAGATGAAAGATCTGACCCCAGAGATTCTTCATCGTCAAGTTCAAATATCTCGTTGAGTCTTTCTAGACTTATCTTTGCATCTTGGAAAGATTGAGCAAAAGAAATAAACTGCTGAATTGGCATATTTAACTGCCCAATTATGTACTGTATTGCAACCATAGTACCCAGCGTAATTTCATTGTTAATTACTGCCTGCGCACTCAAAAATGTAATCAGCAAACCGGTTGATTCATTAATTAATATGGAACCACCTTGCTGAAATTGATTTAATGACAGAGCTTTTATACTAAACTTAAAAGTTCTTGCCTGCAAAGTTTCCCACTCCCACCTCTTTTCATTTTCATAATTATTTAACTTAATTTCTTGCATACCGTTTACGATTTGAATCATCGTACTTTGATTAGTAGATGAAATATCAAATCTTTGATAATCAATAGTCCTTCTGCGCTTCAAAAAACTAATTATCCATATTGTGTATAGAAAATTTCCTATCATAAATACGATAAAAACTTTAACGCTATACATAATAAGGACTACTGTGAATACAATTAAGTTAAATACAGAAAAAATAGTTGTTAATGTTGACCCTGTCAAAAAGCTTTCGATTCTTCTTTGATCAGTTGTCCTTTGTAGTATGTCCCCGACCTTTTTCGAGTCAAAGAAATTTATGGGTAACCTCATCAGTTTAATTAGAAAATCTGTCAGTATAGAAATATTTATCCGCGTACTTATATGCAGTAATATCCAAGACCTTATAAAATTAATACTAGACCTGCCTATTATTAACGTTGCCTGTGCCAGAATGACGAGATAAATAAATGTAAAATTTCCAGTTCCGATACCCACATCAATAATAGATTGGGTTAAAAAGGGAATAATTAATTGTATAAGGCTTCCCACAAGCAGGCCAAGAATTAGCTGCGAAAAAAGCTTTTTATAAGGCGTAAGATACTTGCTTAGTAAACGCCAGTTGATCTTATCGCTCTCTTCACCGCTATCTGCACAAAATTCTGGTAAAGGATTAAAAAACAAGGCCAATCCCTTATCTGATGAAAATTTCTTTGACTGCCAAGAAACAAGAAAATCAGATTCTTTCATTTTAACTAAGCCATTTAATGGGTCAGCCAAAAAGAAGTTATTTTTTTTTATTTTATATAAAACGATAAAATGATTTCCACGCCAATGCAATATGCAGGGAAGTTTAACCTGATACAACCCTTCAAGTGAAATTTGACAACTAAATCCATCGAGTCCTATCTTTTTAGCACCTTTCAAGATATTGTTAAATGAGACGCCCTCAGGTCCTATTTCTGTGATTTGCCTCATTGTGTTGAGGCTGTAGCTGCGTCCATAAAATTTTGCAATCATACGCAAGCAGGTTGGGCCGCAGTCTGTCTGGTCGTGCTGCTTATAGAATGGGAATTTCATATTTACGATGTTCTTAAAGTAATTAAATAGCGCTGTAAAACGAAAAAAAAGTTTTATTTTACCGGAAATATAATTACCTCAACCTTGAAATTATTTAATCATGTACTTACCAGAACTTGTGGTCTTTCATTTGAAACGGCATGTCAGAGTTCGGAACTATTACTGGCCGCAGCCATAAAGTATATCAATATTAAAGATGAGCTCACAAAAATTAAAATAATTCTTCTTGAAGAATTACACGACCACAACCAAGCACTTACAAACCATGGCTTACAACAGAAAATTCAAAACATAAGAAGAAAGATTTTTCAGGATAAGGACTTAAATGAAAGTGACAAGAATTTAATATTGGAAGCTTCTCCTCAAATAGCTTTTACTTATAAGAGATTTCAGTCCATTTTTTTAACTCTGGAAGATGAAAATCAAAAAGGCCAATACATCTTTTCCAAAACAATTCTACATGAACGACAATCGCTGCGTATACAAGTTCAAAATGATACTTTTAAAAATGCTGTAGCGCAGTCAAGTCACCTATTATTAAGTCAAATCGAGAAGATAGGCAAACAACAATCTATAACAATTGATAAGAAATATTCACAAGCAGAAAAAAGCTTAATTAAATATTTATCTAGAGCAAGTACAAAAACATCACCATTCAGCACCTTCACCAATCTTACAATTTCGAAGTTAGTACAGAGTGATGATGCAAATCCTTATGTCAAAGTTGAAAAAAAACCAATAAAAATAATAAAATATACAAAAGTTAACAATTTACTTCAGTTAATTTTCATTGAGGTCTTGCTTACTTATGAGGAAGTTTTTATCGACTTAAATTTAAAGTTGAATTCTACTTTTCGAAAAGACAGTAAGGGGTACAGTTTTTTGGTAAACTTAAAGAATATTGATCATTTCCAGACTGTTGACTCAAACGCATTATGTGAACTGATAATTTCCCTTTTGATTTATGGTAACTTGAAATTTATTGATATAATTAACAAAATTACAGAAGAATTTGATATTGAGAAGAACTATCTGATTGACTTTTTAAAGAACTGCATAAAAATTGGACTATTGGAAATTGATTTAGGATACTCTCCCCTAGACGCACAATGGCTGGTTAGCATGTTAAATGTCATAAACAAGGTCAACTCATCCAAATTAGATAAGTTTGGTGAAATCCTCAAAAAACTAGCATATGAACAATCAAGATATCATCTAGTCTCACTATCCCAAAAAATCATTATTCAAAGTGAATGCTATCAGCAAATAGAAAATTTCTTAACCAATGATTATGCACAACCATTAACCGTTGATACCGAATATTATTTAAAATTTTTCCAAAATGCCATCAAAAAAGAAAGCTTGTTTTTTGAAGATGTTAAATCCAACATTGAAATAGAAATAGGCGGCGCTGGAATTGAGGAGGATTTTCAATTATTACTAAAAGCGATACGTAAATTAAGCTTCTTAGATGGCAGGAGGCACGACAAAATCAAAACATTCAACTTTTATAAAAATTTCTACCCTCATAAGACAACGGTTCCTCTTATCGAGTATTATCAGGATTATTATAAATTTTTGAAAAGGACTTCGAAATCTCAAGCAACACCCGAGGAAGATCAAAATAAGGATTTAAAAGATGCTTATCAAAACCATTTATTAAAATATGACAGATGGAAAGATAAACTAATATCCTTATTAGATTTAGATTATTTCAACGACGATAAAAATGAAATTAGAATCACTTCAGAAATTTTAGATGCTTGTAATAATGAAGTCGAATTTTATCCTGAAAATGTAGGAAACAAGTCTTACGCTGGTTTTTTTCAAATGACACTAGCGCCTAAAAACGAGAAGTACATCTGCGAAAAATTGATAGTCAACTCATTCTATTCTGGATATGGCAAAATGTTCTCACGTTTTCTACATATGTTTGATGATGAAGTTACAACTGAGATTAAAAAACAAAATGATAATTTAAGACCGGTAGAGTCAATATTTTGTGAGCTTCAGGATGCCTCTTTTCATGGTGCAAACCTCCATCCTGCATTATTTAACAACGAGATACGGATGCCTGGAGGACATAATTCATTACCTATCGAAAAACAATTATCTGTATTTGATATCAGCATAAGTCCATGCCATGACAAAGAAGAGCTGATGCTGATGGATAATAAATCAGGTAAACGGATTTATCCGTTTGATATGGGGTTTCAGGTACCCAAAGGCCGATCTGAGTTATATAACTTTTTAACGACATTTTCCTATGCAGAGAAGACAAGTTTCCATATACTAATTCATTATATTACAAAAGCATTCATCAATAAATTTGAACAGTCAGATCTTATTTTTATACCAAGAATAACATTAACTGATAGGTTAATTCTTAAAAGGAACCAGTGGATCATCAAAACTTCGGAAATTCCAATTATTCAAATAGGTGAAGAAGAATACAACTACTATATACGGCTGCAAGAATGGAAAATTAAACATCAAATTCCTGATCGGGTTTTTATTAGATTACAAGGGGAAGGAATTAATTCAAAACTTTCAGACCGTATAAACATTGATGACAGAAAACCTCAATTTTTAGATTTAACAAGTCCTTTATACATTACTTTGCTCCTCAAATTGCTTAAAAAAGCTGCTGATAAAATTCTTCTTGAAGAAATGTTGCCTACAAGTAATCAACAAATCGAACTTGAAAATAATAGTCATTATGCAACTGAATTTTATATAGAAGTTAGTGATTAGTAGTTTTTAAATGAAAAAAGAATTATTATCTGACGCTATTCTTAGCGTAGTCGAGAAATATTTTCCTTTCGCACAGGGAGTAATGGTCTTTGGAAGTCAGGCTTTCAACACCTATTACGATGAACAAAAAGATATAGATGTTTTCCTATTGTATAATACAGTATTCTATAAAGGTATAAAGGATCAATATTTCAATGGAAAAAGATTTGATATCGGGTTTATACCAGCAAAAAATTTTGAACTTTTTCTTTTAAAAGAAGCAAACGCAGGAAAAAAAAATATCATAAACTCTTTGAAGGATGGAAAGATTTTAAAAGATCAAAACAACCAATTATCCAACTACAAAAAATTAGCATTTGAACTCTACAATCAAAAAAATGAACTTAAAAGCATTGACAATAATAAGTTTAGAATAGATGTCATATCCTTGAATAAATTTTACAACGATTATATTACAAGACCAAATACCTTAGAAGGAAATTTTACTTTTTTTAATCTGATCAATACTTTAATTGATTTAGAGTTGTCTAAATCAATTGGCTGGACACCAATTGGAAAATTTAAAACACGCCTTTTAAAAATAGTGAACCCTAAATTATTTTTGGATTTGGAAAGTTTACTGCTTTATAATAACGATATATATTTGAAAATAAAAGTCATCAAACGATATGTTGATGAATATAGTGAATTAATCCAAAATAATAATTTCAGTACTTACACATTTGATTTCCGTTGGGGGACTTACTGGGTGGCCGAATTTCAAGATGAAAATTCGATAAGTGAAACATTACATTCTTTTACTAGGGAGAATGCAAACAATATTGAAATATGCTTATTGAGTCAGCCTTTCAAATATATGAATAATACAAACAATTTTGTAGTTTTCAGAGGTAATGAAGAAATAATAAACAATATCACAACTAATTTAAGTAGCTCTTTCAAAGCCATTCGACCAGCCAGCTTTTTCCTTATCGAAAAATTTAATGGTGGTCAATCAGCTCTCGACATCAGCATGAAATTTTATTTTTATTTAAGTAAAAATTTAATTTTGAATGAGGATTATAGAGATGTCAATAAAACTGTTTTTGGTTTATCTATATTGATTATTTATAATTCATATTTAACAAAGTCTTCATTAGCGACAACTTTTTTTCTAAATTATCTTTTGGATAGTTGGGCTTTATACAACTATAATCATGAGAATACAAAAGAATGGATTGAGGCAACAAACACTAATGTACTTGATGATGTAAGGTTAAACTCTATTTACCAGGCTCAATCTAAAGAATTGATAAATTTAATTGGAATCTTAAATAACCTGGATCTAAAAAATATGGATGATTGGCAAATAGACTTAGCTAATCACATAAATGACTTATTGAACAATTTAAATCAGACTGACATACTTATTCCTGAATTTGAAGAAAAGCTATTGGAGTATAATTACGAAGGAACACCACTTTGTTTTGTTATAAGAAAACAATTAGAAGTTATATTTTCAATTCTTGAAATTGATGAAAAAGAGTGGTCGTACTTAGTTGAGTTACTATATTATCACATTAATAAATCGTCAAAATCAGTTACAACGATTGATAATGTAAGAAGGTAATTTCTGCAGGTAAACAACCTTTTCGACAACAGCTTTTTTCACATGTTCTTCAACACGGTTATTTACAAAGGGTTTGTGCCTGGATATTTCTGCAATGCCAACTCGCCACCTTGTTCATTAAGTTCCTTGAATAGGTAGAAACCACCATGTGAGAAGCCTATTAATTTGCAGTATTGTGATACGTTACCTAAATATTGAGCAAGATCTAATATGCCCAACTTGTTTTGATGATCTTTGCTTGTGTTATCATTTATTCTAATCTCATTTACATTCTTTAATTATCGTAACTGTCTAATTAAATCGTGACTATCTCAAAAATAACGCATGTATGTCGATACTTATTTATAAATCCTCATTAGTTGAATATTCTTCATTCAATCAAAAAGGGAGATTTAGAGGGAATTTTGTCTGGGCTTCGCCCATCCATCCTTCCCTTACCCCCAATCCCCTTTTAACTGAAAACCCTAAAATGATTTTGCTCAAGGAATTTGTTTACAGGTCAACAACTCAGGATCTAATGCAGAGCTTCGATTACGGTTACGCTTAAACGGCCTGATTATGATACCACCTAAGTAGGCCTCTTCTGCTTTACACTGGATATTTTTGATGAAGCATTTGGTTGATCGGTAAAGCTTGCCACTGTCAAGGTATTTTCCTTGGCAACCGTGGCCGTCAAGCGTGATATTGAAGAAGCCAACTTTTAACCCCATCTTATCAACAGTTAAACTTTCGCATTTGCTACATACATAATTGGGATACCTGTCAGAATATGCTACGTACCGGTTACATATCGGACAATGCTGCTGGTGCTTGTGCTCCCTTATATCATGAGTTTTAAAAGTTTTCTTCACTTTATTGTATAATTCCATTTTTAATGTTAAATCTTGACCGAGGCTGAATAATAATATCCGCCTGCTTATCTATTCAGCTCGTTACCCAATCGTTGCCCTTGGGTCTTAAAAAGCACTAAAAAAGCCTGAACTTTTTAGGTTCAGGCCGCTTCTTTCATCCACTTATTGATTTCCTCTTGATAGAAATATGTTTTTTTACCGTTCTTATGATGGGGCATCCCTTCTGATATCCTTCTGTTAAGTGTTGCCCTACTGAATCTGAACAGCTCCATTACTTCTTCTTTTGTGAGCCAGTCTTTGCTCAGGCGTTTCTTGGCATCCTGCATCACATCGAGCTTTTGATTCACATCCTCAACTGTTAGCCTTTCTGAGGAATTTAACCAATATTCTATTTCTGCAGTGATCCATCTGATCGGCTCGAAATTCAATTGTTCGCTTACATCTGACATTTCTTCATCGATCTCATCTTTAAATGCCTGATAGAAGTCGGGGTCAGGGTACCTGGGCACTTGAACCGCAAGCTTTTTAAAGAAGTAAAGTGCAGCAAGTTTGTCTTTGGCAGGAAGTTTCTTGATCGTGCTTTCTATAAATTCAATGAAATCCTTATTGATATAAAGCATTTTAGTTTGCTTAACCAACCTAACTTTCATTGCTTCGGTTAAACGTGGTTGTTTATGATACGGTTGATTTGCTTTGACTTTTTCAGTTGCGTTTTTCATCTTTTTCCATGATTTAGTGTTCGTTTTCCATGCGGATAGGTAGCATGGAAACATAAATTATTCTTGAATTTCATTTGACATGTTAAATTGCTTTATTGTACATCGCAGCTAAATTCTCCATGCTACCGTGGAGGTCAGCTTGAAGGCTTTTTGCATAGATCTGTGTCTCGGTAATTTTAGAGTGCCCCAGCAGGTCTTTGACATATAGGATATTGGTTTTAGCTTCTATCAGGTTTGACGCAAAGGTGTGCCTGCTGGAATGGGAGCTGATCGGTTTATTGATGCCCGCCTTTTCCATCAGCACTTTTAAGTCCCGGTTCAAAGCTTGATTGGTGATCTGTGGTAGGACCAATGTTGTTTTGGACTTGATCGTATGTTTCCCATATTTTTCAATAATGTCTTTGGTAACATACATCAGGGGTATAGTAACCTGCTTTTTCACCTTGGTCATCTCGACCGTAATAGTGTTAGTACTGTAGTCAATGTTATTCCACGTCAGGCTCATCACATCGCAGTAACGCAATCCTGTAAAACAACCGAATAGGAACAGGTCTTTGACTTTATTAAGATAAGAAGCTTTTTCAGGCACTTGAAATGCCATGAGCTGGTTGACTTCTTTAACACTTAAGAATTGTCTTTTTCCTACTGCTGACTTGACTTTGAAGTAACGGTATGGATGCTGATCCATAGGATAGTAACCTTTTTTTATCGCTTCATTGATGATGCTCTTGAGGTTCTTGTGTCTCCCAAATTTCCCTCCTGTTCCGTTCCCTCGTTTTTTACCCATATACAGATCAAACTTTTGAACGAACTCATATGACAGGTCGCCGAAATCTGCTTTTGGTGCAAATTCTTTGAGCACATTTAATGTTGACCGGTAAGACTTCAAGGTGTTCTCGGCTTTACTTTCAGACCACAAATCAATTTGTTCCTGGAAGAAGCTATAAAATGTTACTTTGGCATTTTCCTGGAAGAAGGCGCAAGCGCTGGTCAACGTGACTGTTTTTCCTAATGACTCCATTTGCAGCATTTCCGTCCACCATTTATCCATCTTATCAGTAAGGCACTTCGATAGTAGCTGGTTGAGTTTGGTATTCTTTTTAGGAAGCGATGTCGATTTATCCCAATCTTTCTCACTTATATATTTTCCGGTTGGAACCCTGTTAGTGGCAGGTCCAACTCGAATAGAGTGGTAAATGGGGACAAGCCCATCGCACCTTTTCTTATCTGGTCTTAAAACTGCTTTGATATTATATGTCAACCTCATAACTATTTGATTATGTTTTAATTGTGGCTAATATCCAACGCTTATTTTGTTTTATAAAGTTTTGCGTTTCGATTTTAGCGGTATCCCCTGTCTTTGGCTTTTGCTTTTAGGTAAAACATCATTGCCGCCCTGTCTCCGGTCAAAACGTATTCTTGAAAGAAACGGCCTTCAACATAGTCCTTAAAACTTTCCTCGATATCTACTACTTGTTGAGCAAAATCAGGGTCATTATTCAGATATTGATAAAGCATTGTACGGCCTATACCCGTTTTCTTACAGGCCAAAGCCTTGATACCTAATGCATTTTTTAGTTCCTGTAAAAACGTAGTCTTTTTCGCCTCGATTGTCATCTTATTTTTCATTTAAATAGAGTTTACGTTCAAGCTGCAAATCAAGCTGTAGCGCATATCGCTCAAGCTCCTGCTGTGGTGGAAGGCATAATCTCATACCGTTGTTATTGTAATAAACAATTGTATAACGGTAAGCTAAACCATTCTGTGGCGTTATAATCGGCGTTACCCCGTGATAAAAACGCTGACCGTCAAACAATAGAATATAGCCGTCTTGACAGGCAAAGGCTATGTTTAATTCAGGAAGTATCAGTTCGCCCCCAGAAACAGCACTTTTAAGTATTAGCATACAAGAAAGGCCATCTTTAGTATTCAACCTGTCCTTATGATATCCTAATGAAGTATTTTTGTTAATAACGCCACTTGTAAATGGTGTTCCGCTAATTCTATAAGACGCATTTACTCCCCCTTTGCTGAAGTTTGCTACCACTTGTTTGGCATATTGCGGTTTGAAGTACTTCTTATAGGGTTTTGACATGAGCCGCCCATATTTCAAAAACACGTCGTGCAGTTCAGGATGATTTTGTCTAAATTTGGTATGCCGACAATAATCGCTACGGCTTGCATTTCGGGCAGATGCATTAATAGTTAATGTCTTTGTTAAAATCCCACTTTGGCGTTGAACTTTGCCAAACTTCAGATTCAGGCAAGCTGAGCGTACCTCTGTAAGGTCAAATTCTGCTTTTTTATAGATGGCGATAAGGTTACCCCCCTCGTATATACAGGCTTCCCTATCTATTAATGGTTTAGATATATGTGCCAGGTTTGGCTTGCTCTTTAATATGCCAATGTTTTTTTGAATTATAACTTCGATATGCCTCATAATTGAACAGGCATTTGGTTCAACAATTTGCTTATAACATGGCCCATAGTTGGCAGGTGCCATCGATTCTTTAGCTGTTTTAGCAATAAAGCATCCCTCGAAGGGATAACAGCAGCAAAACGAACGCCGTGATTTGGCTCAGTTAAATTGGAACGATTATCCTCGTGCCTTTTTGCAATTTGGCCTGCTTGAATAATTTCATCTTCTGTAAGGCCAAAATCGGAAGGATCAAAGCCAGGAAAATGAAGATCAAACTCACTTAAGTCAAAGCCGGCATGTGTTTGATTAAGCCGCAGGTGAATTTCTTTCGCGACAGTTTGATTTGGTGGATAAATTTGTATTGCGGGAATAAATTCATTTCCTAACTCTCTCCAAAACTCAGTTCTATGCCAGCCATCTAAGACCTCTTTGTTAGAACCATTGATTACTATACCTCCTATAAAGCCATAAGTAGATAAACTTTTGACAATACTGCTTACACGGCTTTCTACAAGTTGCCTTTTATGAAAATCGGGTCTTGAAAGTTCTGCTATTTCTACTTCTGTGATTGTTTTAGTGTCCCCGATGTCGAAAATTTCGAACTGTTCCTTCTGAACTTTCTGAAGGATACTCAAAAGTTGTTGGGATTGTTTCTTCATTTGATTTGCTTATAGTGCAAAAGTCCACAAGAAATCAATCCTCAGCAATCACCAAACTATCCCCATGATAGATAACACACTGGCAAACAGTTAATTATTTGATGGATTAGGCTGTATTACACTAAACAAGCCTTGGGTAGTAATTGGACTTGGAGCATCGTTTCGATGATAATCCTTAAGATTCGCTTCCAAGCTTATGCTTCCAGGCACTTCAAACAATGCAGCAAGGGCTCTGTAATACGATGCATTGCTCCCTTTTACAGTAATCCAACCTTTTCTTTTGAGCTGATCAAATAACTCTGCTAATTCCTTTTGTTCCCCCTTCCACGTAAGCTTTGCTATTTTAGCCATATTTACCTTTTTATTAGATAGATAGGCAGATGTTAATTGATTTATTATTTGTATTTGAAGCTTTACTTGCAGTTCCTCGAACTGATGAATCAATTGTTTTTCTCTCAACGAAAAAGGCTGTTCAATTCCAAGATTAGAATCATAATAATGTTCTTCAAACGTTAGTACTTCGATAATGCTTTCTACTAATAGTGCTCGCTTGTTTGCATCAAGTTCATTTAGATAACAAATATTGATTAAGCTTTCAAGCTCAATATAATATGAATCCAACACCTCGTTTTCAAAGGTTTCCAAAGTGCTGAAATCATTAAATATGATGTAGTTGTTACCCTCTTGATTAGGAACAACGGCAATACTTCTTATTTGTAAAAGCTTCTTAATTGTTGAAACGTTAATACTTATCTGATATTTAGCGTCTTCAAGGGTCATTTTTATATGTATTTCATACAAATTTAGTTATTGGAAAGATTTTAAGATATTAGCCTTGAAAATTAATCATATCAATATTGAATAGATAAATAATAGAACATATTGTCATAACGATCTTGCGTTAGTTAAGACTTGCAGAGAAAACGGGAAATTTTTAAAGCACAAGTACAGACTAAATGCACATGCTACAGGCGTGCGCTATAGTTTATTGTGCTTGGGATTCCCGTTCCTCTCTGCAGTAGCTACAGTTGTACGCCTGCGTTTTAACAAACCTTTTACAACTGGAGGTACATAAGAACCTTCTAATGAAAAAGTCTCTCATTTATTTTATCGTTTTTTTTATTGCAGCATCTTCGAGTGCGCAAACTCCCAAAAAAGTCAATCAATTTCCCGAAGATTATTTAGGAAAAACCGTTACTTTTAAAAATGTCGCCTTTTGGCCAAGGCTTCACGAACTGAATGGTTACTATGAAGTGCTAATCAATACATCTGATGATGTTGACGGTGATACTTGGGGTTTCGGCAGCTTAGACAAAATTTATGGGGCTGTTATGAAACCCTTAGCCAAGAAAATGATATCAGCCAATTTTGGCGGGAAAACCACACAATACTACTATGGATCAGTCACTGGAAGAATAATTAAATCCAAAGTTTTTGGATCAGATTATATTTTTCTCATAACAAAAATTGTAAATCACCCTATTAATGAACCAAACAACATTGTCCACTTCTTTAAGTATCCTTAATTATGGAACCTGCCATACCTGCTCCTGCTTTACTACAGCTTATTGCAGGGAGGTTTATACAGGTCAACACGTTGCTTCAATTATGGCAGAAATATACGAAGCCTTTAAAGCCAATTTTAGCTGCTATCGTTAAAAAGAACAACTCCCTGAACCTTCTATCCAAGCCGAGGACAGATCGTTGCGCTCTCAAGATATTTCAACATTAAAATAGATTTATTCGAGCGACCAATCTAAAGTCGAAAATAAACCATTTGAATTCGTTGCGGCAGCACCAATGCTATTTGTTCTTATATCTTAATCTTAAGTATGTAGACTTGCGGTCGATTTGACATTATGATCTTTTCTTCTCTGTAGACTATTATGCAGAAATTCTATCATTAAGACTGAAGGTATACACTTTCTTTTTCTTTCTCTCCCTCACGGGAGACAAAGAGGTAAAACTTTGATACACTTTACCTCACATACATTAAAATTTATTTTTTTGCTTAATGATTTATTGGAGTGAAAGGTATCTTGTACAGGCTTTGAAGATACGATTGAGTTGCCTTTTTAGGTGTTCGGTTGTTCGGTGATACTCACTGTCTGATTAATATTTTGCGATGATTTCCATGTTTTATATGATTTAGTTTAAGGTTTTCTTTGATGATGATTCAAATGGCTTCATCAACATTCAGTTTGCCTGAATTTATTTGACAGCTTAAAAGCCTCGATCTGAATTGTATTAGTAAGCAGTTTTTTATTGCGAATTTAGTTTTATTTGGATAAAGGTGTGTTGGTATAGACCGTTGCACTATCAACAAAATACTTCATTAAAACCGAGTGATTTTTTGCTCGACAGTTTTATCTGTCAACTACGTTTAAGAGTTATTTCTTTAGCCTGTTAAGTCCAAGATAATTGATTTCAGTCAAATCAAGATCAAGACAATTCATCAACCATTAGATGATTCTTAGTTTTGGATACAACCTTTACACATCATCAGATCAGAAAATGTATTTTTAGTAATATTTCTCTCTCAGAGAGAGAATAGTAGCTTTACTCAGAGGCAGCCTGCGGCCGCATCCAGACAAACACCTCCATTCCCCCCATCCCCCTTTCCTCCTCTTAACTCTGAATTCGAAAAACATTTTTTTATTGTATAAAATGTTCCATCAAATCTCAAATTGGTTATTCATCTGATGAACATCATTCGATCTGGAATTTTTAGACTTAGGCGTAAGTTCATTTTCTATTTGATACCCTGAACAAATACTTTTATAAGGCAATATGTTTATTTCAATTTTAAAGTTGAAAAGCCAACCGGAGCGCAACTTTTAAGCTTCACCCGACTCTTTCCCCAAATGAGAGATGGACGGTTTCACTCTCAACATATTTTATCATTCAAATCAATAAATTCTTTCAAAAAGATTCAGAATAAAACATAAAAGTTTGATGACGATGCGTCAATGCTCCTTCTGATAATTCCCGTATCTGAGGTTCAAAAGTTCATTCTTGCTCAAATCGTCTCAAGCTTTACTCATTCAGCCTCACTCAGATTTTACCTATTGTCGCCCCTTAATGCAAAAAACGCAGCCCTTATGTGCAAGAACTGCGTTTTTAGTACCCCCGACGAGAATCGAACTCATATCTAAAGTTTAGGAAACTTCTATTCTATCCGTTGAACTACAGGGGCAATTGGCTGCAAATTTATTATTTAAAGTGCAGATATACGAATATGCAAAATGTAAAAGTGCAGATATTGTTTCCAGTTACCTGCACTTTTATAAATTATCTGATTACTGAGCCTGGCGCCATCTGGCTTCCAGGAGAAACAAACTCCAGTTTACCTTCTGCATTTTCTGCCATCAGGATCATTCCCTGCGAAAGGATGCCTTTCAGCTCCCTTGGTTCAAGGTTTACCAGTATGCTCACCTGCCTGCCAATAATAGCATCAGGTTCAAAATGCTCTGCAATACCCGATACTACGGTACGCGTATCAATACCTGTATCGATGGTTAACTTTAACAGCTTTTTAGTCTTGGCTACTTTTTCGGCGGTAACTATAGTACCTACCCTGATATCCATAGCGGCAAACTGATCGTAATTAATATTCTCCTTAGCCGGGGTTACGGCTGGTACTTCGTCCTCTTTAACCGCACCGCCGTTTGCTGCATTTACGGCATCACGCTTGGCATTCAGTTTATCTATCTGCTTTTGGATTACTTCGTCTTCTATCTTTTCAAATAACAGAGCTGGTGCGTTAAGCTGGTGACCATCTGCAAAGCTTATTTCTTCATCAAAAGTCACCACTTCGGCTTTCCAGTTAATCATGTTAAACATTTTAGCAGCAGTGCCTGGTAAGAAAGGCTGAAGGCACGTGGCCAGATGGCCGATCAGCACTAAGCAATTATGCAATGTTTCCCGCGCACTTTCAGGGTCTGTCTTAATAGCTTTCCAGGGCTCCTTTTCTGTAAGGTAACGATTGCCTAAACGCGCCATTTCCATTACAATTTGCTGTGCCTGACGGAACTTATAGCCTTCGAAGCTTGCTTCCAATTCATTATACAACTGACTTATATCATTGCTTAAATTAGCATCAGTCAGTTTAATATCACCGGTTATCTTGCCATCGAAAAATTTATGCATCAGCACCATAACGCGGTTAACAAAGTTACCCAGTATAGCTACAAGCTCGTTATTTACACGTGCCTGGTAGTCTTTCCAGGTAAATTCGCTGTCGCTGGTTTCCGGGGCAATGGCGGTAAGGTAATAACGAAGCTCATCCACCTTATTTGGGAAATCAGCTAAGTACTCGTGCATCTCAATGCTCCATCCCCTGCTGGTCGACATTTTATCGCCTTCCAGATTCATAAACTCATTAGCAGGCACATTCTCGGGCACAATAAATTCGCCTTGTGTATGCAGCATCACCGGGAACACAATACAATGAAACACAATATTATCTTTCCCGATAAAGTGTACCAGCTTGGTATCCTTACCTTTCCAGTAAGGCTCCCAGTCCTGATTATTATCAATAGCCCACTGGCGTGTAGCAGATATATAACCTATAGGTGCATCAAACCAAACATAAAGCACCTTGCCATCTGCACCTTCAACTGGTACTTTTATACCCCAGTCCAGATCACGGGTTACAGCACGCGGATGCAGGCCACCATCGATCCAGCTTTTGCACTGTCCGTAAACGTTGGTTTTCCAGTCGCCGGCATGGCCTTTTAATATCCACTCCTTCAACCAGTCCTCGTACTTGTTTAACGGTAAGTACCAATGCTTGGTTGGTTTCAGCACCGGCTTATCACCGCTTAACGCAGACCGCGGGTCAATCAGTTCTTCAGGGCTTAACGAAGTACCACAGCGCTCGCACTGATCGCCATAGGCATGTGTATTACCGCAGTTAGGGCAGGTACCAATAATGTAACGGTCAGCCAGGAAGGCATTTGCCTGTACATCAAAATATTGTTCAGAAACTTTTTCTTCAAAAATACCTTTTTCGTTCAGCTCACGGAAAAACTGTTGTGCAGTTTCATGGTGTAAAGGCTCGCTGGTGCGATGATAAATATCGAACGAGATGTTCAACTTCTCAAAGCAGTCTTTGATCAACGCGTGGTATTTATCAATTATTTCGCGCGGCGTAGTCCCTTCTTTCATGGCCTGGTTGGCAATGGCCGTGCCATGCTCGTCAGAACCGCAAACAAACACAACGTCACGTTTTTTCAAACGCAGGTAACGTACATACAAATCAGCCGGGATATAGGCGCCGGCAAGGTGGCCAATATGTTTAGGCCCGTTTGCGTAAGGCAAAGCCGCGGTGATGGTATATCTTTTATATTTTTGATTTTCCAAAGTTTATAAGTGCTTTGTTATATTTTGGCAAAGATAATTGATAAATATGAGCATAACGCCCCCCTATCTTAAAAAAGGCGACCTGGTTGCCATTACCTGTCCCGCTAAAAAGCTGCCTCAGCCAATGAATGATGCTGTAGCCCTGCTGCAATCATGGGGCTTGCGGGTCGTATTAGGTGAAACTACTTCGGCTTCGTACCACCAGTTCGCCGGGGACGATACCTTACGCGCACAAGATCTACAGCATTTTGTTGACAACGATGAGGTAAAGGCCATATTTGCGGCGCGGGGCGGCTATGGCACTATCCGTATAATTGACAGTATTGATTTCAGCCGGTTAACAACTAACCCCAAGTGGCTCATTGGGTTCAGTGATATTACCGTGCTCCATTCGCACCTGTTTTCAAATTTCCATATAGAAAGTATACACGGGCAAATGCCGATCAATATTCCTGATGCTTCCGCACAATCATTACAGTCGCTGAAGAAAGCCCTGTTTGGCGAGCCCTTGAGTTACATTTTTGAAACAACTGCCCAAAATAATCCAGGCGAATCAACAGCAGAAGTTATCGGTGGCAACCTCACGCTGCTGATGGCGCTATCCGGATCGGTTTCGGACGTGGATTATCGTGGGAAGATTTTATTTATAGAAGATGTTGGTGAATATCTGTACTCTATTGACAGGATGTTATACCATTTAAAACGTGCCGGAAAGCTGAAAGGATTGGCCGGATTGATTGCAGGTGGGTTTACCGATTTGAAGGATAACGATATTCCTTTCGGCTTTACAGTTGCTGAAGTCATATTAAATGTAACCAGTGGGTATGACTATCCTGTCTGCTTTGATTTCCCGGCAGGGCATGTAAGCAATAATAATGCATTGATCATGGGCAGAACAGCAAAACTTATTGTCCGGCCTGATAACGCATCTCTTGAATTTTTCACCTAACCATTAATATACTTTATGACATACTTAGCAAATCTGGGCAAATACAGGAACCTTGGCTTATTAATCATCCGGGTAGGGCTTGGCATCATGTTCATTTATCATGGCTTTCCGAAACTGGCGGGAGGCACCAAAACCTGGGAAGAGGTTGGCAGCGCTACCAAATATGTAGGCATTCATTTCTGGCCGTTAGCATGGGGCTTGCTTGCCGCAGTTGTAGAGGTATTCGGCGGCTTTTTACTGATCATCGGGTTAGCTTTCAGGCCTGTGTGTATATTGATGCTCATTAACCTTATTGTAGCGGCTTTTATGCACTTCGGGCTGGGTGATGGTATTATGGGCGCATCACATGCCATTGAAGATGCAATAGCTTTTGCCGGTTTAATATTTATCGGCCCAGGCTCTTATAGCGTTGACAAAAAATAAAGCTGCAATAAAAAAAGCGCCTGGCATAATGCCCGGCGCTTTCAGGTTAGTTTTTTAGTTATTAATTGTTAGAACCACCTATAAGGGTATTGTATAACAACTCATCATTTGATATCGGCCAGATATACTGAGGATTGCTTGGAGCAATAGCCTGAATATTTGATTTAGCCGGGATAGTTCCTAAAGTTCTCATGTAGTCGATATTGCGGAGACCTTCGCCCAGAAACTCAATATTACGCTCTTGTAGTATGGTGTTTACCAAAGCAGTGCCATTGGCAAAACCACCTGCAGTAAATGTTGTGGTAGCATCTGAACGCTGACGAACAGCATTAAGCAATGCAATTGCCTGTGCATCTACGCCATTAAGTCTTGCTCTTGCTTCAGCTAGGTTCAACAATACTTCAGCATAACGCATAACAGGGGCATAATCAAGATAGTTGCCAATGTTATTCCACTTAGCTAAATAATATTTACCAGCATTTGCAGGAAGCCCTGATGCTACCACAAAGTTAGTTCTGCGGGCATCTGTAGCTTTCCAGTTTGGATCAGCAATGACACCAGCAGGATTTAAGTGAAACTCTGCATTACCAGCAGTACTACCATTTGCGTAATAATAATAACCTAAAGCATTCTGAGTACCCACTTGCTCTGTTGATAAAACAAACGGAACAGAGAATATAGACTCGGTAGTGGTATAAGGTGTTCTAAATACGTTAAGTATGTTAGCCTGCAATGCATTGGCAACACCAGTAGTTGCGGTAAATGGTGCAGTTGTACTTACTATTTTATTGGCTTCGGTAATAACTTTATCATATTGCCCCATAGTAAGGTATACGCGTGTTTTAAAAGCGATAGCCGTATTGCGGTGCGCCCTTGTAGTATTATTTATTGCAGTTGAGTAAGATAACGGCAATGAAGTTTCAGCATCATTAAGATCTTTTATGATCTGTGCATAAACATCAGCAACACTGCTTTTTGCTAAAGATTGGTCTGAATAAGATGACAACCCTACTAAACGCAAAGGCAAGCCCGGTTTTGCACCATTACCATCAGCATATGGGCGGGCATATAATTGCAGCAAACTGTAATAAGCAACAGCACGTAAAAATTTGGCTTCACCAACATAATTAGCGCCTGTGGCAGCACCAACAACTGCAGTACCTGTGCTGGCCATACCATCAATAAATAAATTACATAAGTTGATGGTATAATAAGCTTGAGACCATAGGTTTAATACTTCTGTGCTTGTGGTATTAACGTTAGCCGCCCATGTATTTGATGCGGTGATCTGGTTACCAGAGTCATTGATCCAGTTATCGGCTTTCACATCATTGTAAACCTGGAACCTGCCGCCCAGATATTGACCGTTGCGGGTATTTGCATACAAGGCCAATACCTGACTTTGAATACGGGCTGCGGTTGAAAAGGGCTGCCCACCCTGATCAGCTACCTGCGTTTGGCTGGTAGGGTTTAGTAAACTTTTTTGGCAAGAGTAGTTGGTAGCTACTACCGCGCCTAATATGATTATTAATAATTTCTTTTTCATCTTTAAATACCTAATTAAAATTTAACATTGAAACCTGCTGTAAATGTTCTTTGCAAACCAGGCTGGTTTCTGTCCACACCTTGCGTACTGTTTGATACACCTACTGCAGCAGTACCGTTTCCGCTGTTTGATGAAATCTCTGGATCCGGACCAGGGTATTTAGTAATAGTGAACAGGTTATATGCGCTTAGATATACACGCAGATTTGAAAGGCCGATACGGCTAATTAAGTCTTTTGGTAAAGCATAACCCAGGTTAATGCTTTTTAATTTTACAAAGTTTCCGCTAAATACGTTAATATCTAATGGTAATGATGAGCCGTTTGATACGTTGTCACCATATACAACTTTAGCAAAGTCGGCACCGGTTTGTCCTGGTGTAGTCCAACGACCAGTTAAGATATCGGTTGAGTTGTTCCAGAAGCGTTGGTCATGTAAACCAGCTCTGGTTCCGTAATAAATTGAATAACCTAACTGATAGGTAAACAACACATTCAGGTCAAATCCTTTATAGCGGAAGTAGTTGCTGAAACCACCTAACACCTTAGGTGCTGTATTTGCATAGTTAACAGCATCTGCTGCTTGCGTAATAGCAGAAGCACGTGTACCGTCCGCATATTCCCATTGGAAGTGGCCGGTTGGAATAGCACCAGATGGATAATAGTATACTTTTTGACCCGCTGCATTTAAGAAAATTCTGCGGCCGGTTGCAGGATCAACGCCCGCTGTACGCACAATATATAAACTACCTAATGAATGGCCTACTTCGTTGATATTAGTTACCTCGTTACCCGAAGTAGAGTTAGTTAATTTATTTATACCCGGTACAATAGAAGTAAGTTTGTTTTGGTTGAAACTGATATTAAATGATGGAGACCATGTAAAATCTTTGGTATTGATTCCACGTGCATTTAAGGTAATTTCCAAACCTTTGTTATACATGCTACCAATATTTACCGATGGGTTAGTTGGTAAACCAGCAGATGGAATGGTTGGCACACTGAATATAAGGTCTTTGATTTTATTTTTATAATAAGCAACCTCACCTGTGATCTTATCATTCAGGATACCGAAATTAAAGCCGATATCTGTTTTAAAGATGGTTTCCCATTTAAGATTAGCATTACCGGTTTGATTGAATTGCAGGGTTGCTCCTCCATTATATAAACCATTAGAATACAAGCCATAAGAATCATATGCCCCAAAGCCTTGTGCGTTACCAACTTTACCGTAGCTACCGCGTAGTTTAAAACTGCTGAAAATTTTATCTGCACCTATTTGAGTCCAGAATTTTTCGCGTGTAATTTCATAACCAACAGAAGCTCCCGGGAAATACCCTTTTTTATTACTAGGGCCAAATACAGAGTAATCATCACGACGTACGGTACCACTGATGTAGTATTTTTTATCAAAGTCATAATTTAATCGGCCAAAGAAAGACACCAGGTAATAATCACTATATTGATTACCAGAAGCAGCATTTGCCGAATAGCCCGCTTGTATTACGTTAAAGCCCTGATCTGATATACCGGTACGGTTGATACCAAAGCCTCTGATTGTCCTGCGGTCCTGCTCGTTACCAAACACAGCATTAAAAGTGTGTTTGCCGAATGCTTTATCAATTTGCAAAGTATTATCCCATACCCATCTTTTTTGGTTGGAATAGGTATCTGTTGCCGAGCCTGAGCTTGACACCCCATCACCTTGAAGTGCGTTTTGGAATATATCAATATTTCTGAATAAGTAATCGATACCGTAAGTAGTTTTAAGCGTTAACCATGACAAAGGCTTAACCTGGAAATAGATATTAGAGTTAACCTGGTTTAGCTCGTTGTTAGAACGGTTCATATCAATAATAGGAAGAATGTTATAATAAGAAAAAGAAACACCTTTATTGGCGCCGATACCCAAAGTGTTGCTGTTTAAATTATAGCTTCCATCATTATTATAACCAGAAACGTTTGGCGGAGATACCAAACCAATACGGCCTAAACCTGTAATACTGAACGCATCATCTTGAGAACCTGAGCCTGTAGCTGCATTATTCAATTGGTTGGTATAAGCGATTTTACCACCTATAGTAATGTACTTACCAGCTTTATGGTCAACATTTGCTAAAATTCCTTTTTTCTCAAAAGAGTTTTTAACAAGTATGCCGTTTTGCTTGGTCCAGTTTGCAGATAAATAATAATTAGTTTGTTCTGTTGCTCCGGAAACACTCACCGTATTGTTATAAGAGGTACCGGTTTTATAAATATAATCGAACCAGTTTGTATTAACAGGCTGTCCATCCGGGCCTGTTTGAACAGCAAAGTAAGTAGTGTTCGCATTATATAAACCGGCATTAACCAGAGCTTCATTTTTAATGTCGGTATACTGTTGGGCATTCAGCATCTTAGGTAGGTTATAAGCCTTGTTCTGGCCTATCCAGCTATCTAAAGTCACAACTGCTTTACCCTTTTTACCTTTTTTGGTAGTGATAAAGATTACACCGTTGGCAGCACGGCTACCATAAATTGCACCTGCAGATGCATCTTTTGCAATGTCGACACTTTCGATATCTTCAGGATTGATGTTACCAAGCGGGCTACCGCCAGCTGCAGTTCCACCATTTTGTGTACCATCAAAAGCAGGCACACCATCTATTACGTATAATGGCTGTGAACTTAGGGCTACTGAGTTGATACCACGAATACGGATCACCGGGTTTGAGTTTAGCGTTGCGCCAGGAACAGTAACCTGCACACTTGCTGCGCGGCCGCCTAAAGACTGCTGAAAGTTTTGAACCGGCTGCTGGGCAAGATCTGCGCCTTTTACAGAGCTGATGCTACCGTTATTGTCGCGCTTTACCTGTGTACCATAACCAATTACCACAACCTCGTTAAGGTCGCTGCTACGGCCAGATAGCACAACATCCAGGCGGTTGTTTGCCGGAACAACTGTTTGTGGCACAAAGCCAATAAAGCTAAACGTAAGGGCTTGTCCGCGTTCAACTTTAATTGAGTAAGTACCATCTGCGCTTGTTTGCACCCCTGTTTTGGTGCCTTTAACTACGACGCTTACACCCGGTAATGGTAAGCCATCATCTTTACCGGTAACGGTACCGGTAACTGTGCGGATTTGTGCATAGGCTTGAGTGCCTAACAAAATCAAAACCCACAAAAAATTGAGTAGAATTTTTTTCATGCGTTATTAGTTTGTTTAATTAAGTTCTCTAAAATAATTAATTTTTAGAATTAACAAAAAAATAACACGCTTTTATTGATTATTATTTAAACAATGCTTTGATAATGTAGAAACTTAAAAATTTAGTTACCTACAATTAAGTCAGGATTTTTTAAGACTTTTCAATCAATAGGCTGATTGTAAAGCAAAACGGCCTCTTCCTATAGGGAAGAAGCCGTTTTTATTAAATCTGATGTTGATTAAATAAATTTAATCAACATCCCAGAAAATACGGGTATCGTAAATGTTTGCAATTTGCGGAATATTTGATCCGTTAGCATTTACTTCGTTTTGTGGATAAGGTAATCTTACAGGGAATTTACCACCGCTTTGCTGATTTTTGGTAAGCGGGTTTGCTTTAGGATATCCAGTTCTTCTGAACTCGGTCCATGCTTCCAAACCATTGATACCATTCAAAGCAATCCATTTTTGAGTTACAATTGCTTCAACTTGCTGCTCTGTAGTAGTAGCTAATGCAAAGTTTACTAAACGGTTAGTTGGGTTAGCAGCAATGTAAGTTGTAGCCGCTGTTGTTGTTGAACCTAATAGCTTATAAGATTCAAGGATACCGTTAGTATAGTTAGTTGCTGCAGCTGCTGCACCGCCTGGTAATAAACCTCTTACCTGGGCTTCTGCCTGCAAGAAGAAGCTTTCAGAAGCTGTGATCAGGTAAGCTGGAGTAGCATAACCACCATCAGCTGAAGATTTAACGATTGCAGCACCAACTGGTGACAGATCTGTAGATCTGTTACCAGTTGTAGCAGTACTACCTGCAACTACACCTTTATAGGTATTAGTTGTACCCGGAACTGGCCTATATAATAAGGTATAACGGGTATCGTTAGTATTTTGCAAATAAGTTAATGCAAAATTATTAGCACGGGTTGCGGTATAGTTTGATGTAGCAGCACCTGTTAATGAAAAACCAATAGAAGTATAGATAGGGCTAAACTGGCCTGATTGGTTTGCATATCCAGGATTTGAACCTGCATTTTCACCTGCACCCAAGAAAGTTGCATTTGCTAAAGAAGCGGCAATAGCGCTTACCTGTGCCTGGCGGCTTGCCACACGGCTTTGGCGTATCATTACACGCAATTTAAGTGTGTTGGCAAATTTACGCCAGTTGTTCATCTCTGTAGTTAGGTTAGAGTTTTTGAACACAATATCAGCATCGCCAGGTTTCGCGGCAGTGGTGCTTACATCAATGTTAGCAATACCATCGTCAATCAATTTAACAATATTATCATATACGCTTGCCGCTGAATCATATTTAGGATTAATTACCTGGGTATTTTTCAATGCATCAGTAAATGGCACATCACCCCAAAGATCAACTAAAACCTGGTAATCATACGCTTGAACAATTTTGGCAATTGCAACAAGATTCTTTTTGCCATTTGCATTATCAATTACATATTGCAAATTTTTCAATGAGTTTGCGTAGATATCTGTCCAACCGGCATCATACGTTGATGGCGTAATGTTATATGTTTCCTGCGGAATATAAAACAAATAATCTGGTGCTTGTCCCCAGTTACCTGTTAAAAGATTACCCAGCACATTGAAACGGCCATTAACATTAGATCCTAAAAAGTTTGTTGCACTTGGCAATACCAATTCAGGTGTACTGGTAGATGGACTATTTGGGCTTGTATTTATATCTAAAAAGTCTTTTTCACAGCTCGAGGTAACCAGTGCAAATAATGCAACCGTTAAACCTCTAAAAATATTTTTCTTATTCATCACTTTTCAATTAAACATTATTAAAATGTTGCTCTTAGGTTAAGACCAAAGTACCTTGTTGATGGTACGCTTGTAAGCTCACGTCCTTGTGAGTTACTTGTACCAAAACCGCTAACTTCTGGGTCAACTACATTGTTAGATTTTGGTGTCCATAACAGAATGTTTGAACCGGTTAACGCTACAGTAACACGGCCAATCGGGGTGCTGTCTAACCATTTTTTAGGAAGCTGGTAAGCAAGCTCAATCGTTCTTAATTTTAAGAAGGCGGCATCAACGATGTTATTTGCAGCACGTTGGTTGTAAACGCTATACCAGAAATCAAATCCACCGTCTGATGTTTTTAATGCAGTATTTGGCGTATATGATCCGTCTGCGTTTCTGATTACAGAATTTGGATATACAAATGGTTCGCGGTTATACTGCGTGGTAACCGGGCTTGAACCTGTAAATATTAAACCACTTAAAGTGTTTGAATAAATTACGTTTCCTGTACGGTAATCTAAAACAGTGGTTAAAGAAAGGCCCTTGTAAGAAATGGTATTAGTAAAGCCTAAAATATGCTTAGGATTTACCTGTCCTAATATTTGGTTGTTTGGATCAGCAATTGGATTACCATTAGCACCTACTACCACACGGCCCTGAGGGTCCTTTAAGAAACCTGTACCATATAAAACAGGAAATTGTTGACCAACATAAGCTACCGGAACAGGGTCGCCTGTGCCCAAAGGTAATATTTGAAGATCTCTATAAATAGAATTTACTTTACTATTATTATGTGTATAACTGAAAGTAAAATTCCAGCTTACACCATTTCTGTTACTGAATGGATTGGCACGTAAAGCAACCTCAACGCCTTTATTTATAAGTTCACCAGCATTTATAGTTGCACTGGTATAACCGGTTGAAGAAGCTGTTGACACGTTAACAATTTGATTAGTACTATTTGTTTTGTACCATGTAAAGTCTAATCCTAACTTATCGCGGAAGAAAGATAATTCAGTACCCACTTCAAATGAAGATGTAAATTCAGGTTTCAAACCAGGATTAGGGAACCGATTTGATAAACTGAAAGAGGCTGCAGAGCCATATGGATAACCACTACCTGGGCTGAATGTTGGTAATAAATTATATGGATCGGCATTTCTTCCTACACGCGCAAATGAACCTCTTAGTTTACCATAAGAAAATACATCGCTATTTTTTAGAGAAGGAATTGATTGCGTAAATATGTAGCTTAAGCTGGCAGATGGGTACCAATATGAACTATTCACTTTTGGCAAAGTAGATGCATTGTCGTTACGTAAAGTAGCATTTAAAAACAGATACTTTCTAAAATCTAACGTCAAATCTCCTGCAAAAGAATATGTTCTCCTAACAGTAGTACTTTCAGAACCTGCTAACTGACCAACAGCGTTGGAAAGATTAAAGAACCCAGGTATAGCTATCGCATTAGCCTGAGTTGACATATCACGAGTATTTCTTTGGTAAATATTGTTTAACAAAATGAAAGTCGTGGAAAAATCCTTGTTCAGGTCTTTTTTAAACGTAATTAATAAATCCGAGTTGATAATTCTATCATATGCATTACCTTCAATAACACTACCGTTAGTATTTGCCGGGCGGGCTGATGGGGAAATTGAAGTTAAGCCATAAGTGGTACGTTCAAATGTTTGCTTACGGTTGTCGGTAGTAATATCAGTACCTAAACGGTAAGTAATATTTAACCATTTGAAAGGATCAAAACCAATTTGCATGTTACCTAACACGTGGTCCAGCTTACTGTTAAACCTGTTATTTTCTAATGCATAATAAGGGTTTGGATAGTATGCATCAAAGAAACCATCAGGAGTTGCAAATGGATTGTTTCTCCAGTCTTTGAGTTGAGATAGATCAATTTGTCTGCTTACGTTTAAGATAGAATTATAAACACCTGTTGCACCGGTAGTACCCTGAAATGAGGTATTTGTAATGTTACGGTTGTATTGTAAACTTCCTGAAATGTTAAACTTATTGTTTAACTGTGATGAACCAGAAAGTTTAACAGTATTACGACGAAATTTATCCATCGGAATTACACCGCTTACTTCAACATCTGAAAAAGAAGTATAAAAGCTTGACTTGTCATTACCGCCACTAAAAGCAACAGTATTATTCCAAGTTTTACCTGTATTGAAAAAGTCCTTAGCGTTATTAGGTACAGCGCTGTAAGGAATCATTCTTTTTAACTCACCAGGAGTTCCTGGATTAATCGTTGGTCCAGATTGAACCATATGGCCATCTAATCTTGGCCCCCAGTTGGTATTTTCAATCGGGTCATACTCACCGT
Source organism: Mucilaginibacter sp. KACC 22063 (assembly GCF_028736115.1). Classification (NCBI taxonomy): domain Bacteria; kingdom Pseudomonadati; phylum Bacteroidota; class Sphingobacteriia; order Sphingobacteriales; family Sphingobacteriaceae; genus Mucilaginibacter; species Mucilaginibacter florum. The sequence goes on from NZ_CP117877.1 coordinate 4,620,785, forward strand.
CGTAACCAGAACCATACTCGTTTTGCAGTGTAGGTAACTTTTGCACCTTATCAATACCAAAAGAAGAACTAATTGTTACTTCATTCTTTTTGCTATGATTTTTTCCTGATTTAGTGGTGATAATAATCGCACCATTCACACCATATTGCCCATATAAAGCCGCGGCGTTAGGGCCATTAAGTACAGTAACTGCTTCAATATCTTCCGGGTTGATATCACCTATACGGTTACCAACATCAACAAGGTTACCGCTTGTACCTGATGGTTGATTACTGGCATTACTTACAGGAATACCATCAACAACGAACAATGGCTGGTTCTCACCAGAGAATGAACGCTGACCACGAAGCGTTACACGCACCGCAGTGTTTACACCACCAGATGAACGGCCAATTTGTAAACCAGGCGCTTTAGCTGTTAAGCCATTAAGTAAGTTAGTTGGATTAGCCTCGTTTAATTGAGACGATTTAATGGTATTAGCAGCAACACCTAATGATGCTTGCGAACGGGTAATACCGGCTGCAGTTACCACAACCTCATCAAGCTGTTTCTGGCTTGATGCTAATTCAATTGATTGTCCTGCTTTAATACCAGAAGCGGTTCTTTCGATAGTTCCATAGCCGATAGAACTAAATGTGATCACCGCATTTGCAGGTACGTTGCTAAGTGTAAAGTTACCATTAGCATTTGTTTGTGTACCGATGGCGGTACCTTTGACTACTACGGTTACGCCGGGGATTGGCAAACCGTCTTCTTTAGCAATTACTGTCCCGGTAATTGTTCGGTTTTGTGCATAGGCATAAGACCCCCACAATCCCAAAACCCATAAAAGGCTTAGTAAAATTTTCTTCATGCGTTCAGTTAATTAATTTAAATGGCTCTAAAATACCATCAATTAAATTAACAGACAAATAATTATGAAGAAATCATGAATTATTATTCAATAACTGTAACAAATCGGTTACAAAAATGTTAAATGCTAATTTTTAAATAAAAAAGGGGAATATTAATTCCCCTTCAAAAATAAAGGCATTTAACAGCTCTAAATTATAAAGAATTGTAATAAGAGACAACTTTTATTAAATCACTGTCTTTTTTAAAATCAATATTATTGTCTTTTACATACTTTCCTAACTCAGCTGTTTTATTACTTAGCGCACTAAGAAAAGCTTTTTTGTTAGGTTTAACAGTGATCATTTTACCATCTTTAAAAATGTAATAATCTGTAGTTTGCGTGATGTTTTGAGTTTCTGTTGCCGTTGCATACGTAGTGGACTCTTTCCATAATGATTTTGCCTCCCTTTTCAAAAGCTTGGTACCACCATCATATAAAACCTCGTAAAAGCTCGATGCAGAAGTTTTAACATTTGTTGACGGAAAACCATTTCTAAACAACTTTGATTGTGAATCATCATTATCTGCACTTTTAATCTTAAACTCTTTAACCGGCTGCACAAAATTTAAAGAATCACCATTCTTGTTTTTGAATAGCAAATTATCAGCAATCATGTCATACTTTATGTCAAGATTAAATGTTTGACCATTAGCCAATAAAACAGTTCCCTTTTGCCAGCTGTCTGATAAATAAGGTGAACCATTTATATTAGTATACTTTGTAACTTTTATAGGGCTACCATTTACATCTGCCGCAAACATGGTTTGTGCTTTTGCCACAGAAAAAGCCATCAGCAGTATAAATACAGTTGTAGCTGAAATACAAATTTTCTTTATCATAATTTCAGGTTTAAGATTTGCCTCTAAATAAGAAAACCCTTTTTCAAGGGTTTTCTTATAAATTATTGAAAATAATTATAGTGGATTTTGAGTAATGTTAGGGTTAACATTTAACTCGTTTTGTGGTATTGGTAAAACACGCCTTGGATCACCATAATTGATAGTCCTTGCAGATGAAGGATATTCATTACTTCTTAATATTGGTAATTTTAAACGATTAAGGTCAAAGAACCTATCTCCTTCAAATGCCAGCTCTTTGCGACGCTCAGTAACTATATCAGAGATCAGCTGAGTACCAGTAGAAGCATAAACAGTTCCCGAATCACGTTGAGACATTAAGGTATTTAATAATGTCAAAGCATCTCCTTTTCCGGTTCTTGCACCTGCTTCAGCTGCGATAAGGTAAACTTCAGCTAAACGAATTACCTTTTTAGAGGTGTATGCACCAGCCGTAGTTGCCAGAATTTTGTTTACGATGTATGCAGGATTCTCGCCACCGGTTCTTGCCCTTGCACCTTTGATAATTAAACCTTTTCTTACATCTGTATTTGAATATAAGTTATAAAGGTTTACAGAAGCCAGGATATCACCGTATGAAGTACCGCCTGTTGGGCTGGTTTGCATATACATATTGTAAAGCTCGTCAGTACTGTTATTGTTTGTTTTATCAGCACCTACCTCAAACAATGTTTCTGTTTGCGAACCTGCTCCTTGAGGATCAGGCACGCCAAAATAATTGATCAGGTTAGCTTGTGATACTAATGAAAATCCGCTGTTTGAGATTACATCTTTAGCGTAAGTGTAAGCATTTTCATAATCACCCATGTTTAATGCAACTTTAGCAGCTAAAGCACGTGCAGCATATTTTGAAAAATATGCAGAACCTCTGTAGGTTGACATTAGTTTATATGCCTGATCAAGATCAGACATAATTTGTGTATAAACTTCGCTTACTTTGGCCCTTGCAGGTAAAGCAGTTTTATCATACTTAGTAACTAAAGGCACACCCGGTGAGCTTGGATCATCACTGTAAGGTTTTGCAAATGCACGTACAAGATTAAAATAATCAAGAGCACGAATAGCATAAGCTTCTCCACGCATTTGATCAGAGTTTGCAACAGTTGCATTTATAATGTTATTAGCATATAAAATATCTGTATAAGTTGATGACCATAAACCTAAAACGTTGGCATCAGATACCGTTACAGAATAACTGTTGTATGAAGTATAACGGCCAGCGTTAGCAACAGATACAAAAGTATTATCTCCCAGCAAGTCTCCTATTAACGGCAAAGTACGGCCATAAACATCAACCGCATTTAAGCTGGAGTATGCGCCATTTAGTGCAGCCGCCATCCCGCTTGCCGTTGTGATTGCCTCATCAGTAGGAACAGATGTATATGGTTTCTGGTCTAAAAAGTCCTTTTTACATGAGCCTAATGTAGCTGCTGCAACCAGACCAGTTATTAAAGTAAATTTATTTATCGTTTTCATTTTGAAATCTCCTATTTATTAAAACCCTACGTTTACACCCAGCGTATATGTTTTTGGATTATATACGTCAAAGTTAGTAGTACTGTTAACGTAAGTTTCCGGATCATAAGGAAGGTTTTTATCCCTTACCCAAGTAGCAAGGTTGGTACCTCTTAAATAAACGCGCAGGCTTGAAATTCCAAGCTTTTGTACAGCTTGTGCAGGCACATTGTAAGCAAGGGTTAATTCTCTCAAACGGATGTAATCACCTTTATATAAGAAACGGGTAGATGAAGCACTTGAGTTATTAGAGTTATTGAACACATATTTAGGCACATTAGTAATGTCGCCTGGTTTTTGCCATCTGTCTAACTGAGCAGCTACGTGGTTATCAAGCGGGTCATAACCGTCGCCTTGAGTATAGCGAGCCCAAGAATCGCGGATGTAGTTACCAAAGTTATAGTATAATAAACCACTCAGACTAAATCCTTTGTAAGTGAAATCAGATGTAAAGCTACCGAAGTACTTAGGAGATGCTGAATATTTTGGATTAGCAACCAATTGTGCCTGGCTATAAACCGAAGTAGTTTTAGTCATACTGGCATCTGTATACCACAATGGGTTACCATTTGCGGGGTCAACACCAGCCCATTGGCGCAGATAGTAAGTTTGAATATCTAAACCTTCTTTTCTAACAAATGCACCACTAACCTGTTGCTGGTGGTTGATAAGAGAAAGTACTGTGTTTTTATTATGTGAAAGCGAGAAGCTTGCATTCCATCTGAAATCACCAAGAATTAAAGGTGTACCAGATAATGAAATTTCATAACCTCTGTTTCTCATCGAGCCAACATTGTTAATAAAGCTTGACTTACCTGAAGTCAATGATATTGGCTGGTTTAACAATAAGTTATCAGACTGCCTGTTGTACCAGTCGAAAGTTAAAGAAAGTCGGTCTTTGAAAATCGACAAATCAAAACCAAGGTCAACGGTTTTATTGGTTTCCCAGGTTAAGTTTTCGTTTCCTAATGAGGTAAAACCACTACCAATGTTACCTAAGTAATTATAGTTATAAGCGTTACCTTGTGGATCAGTACCTTGTCCATAGCTATAAAGTGGGCGCCATGCATAGTTTCCTACGTTAGCATTACCTAATGAACCGTATGAACCTCTGATTTTTAATAAAGTGATCCAGTCAAGTTTTTTGATAAACTCTTCTTCGTGCATATTCCATGCAGCACCTACTGAACCGAAGTTACCGTAAGCATTGTTGATACCAAATCTTGATGAACCATCACGACGGAAACTACCTGTTAAAGCATATTTACCTTTGAAAGTAATATCTGCCATAGAAAGTATAGAGGCAAATGTATAATCTGAATTATCGCCACTTGCAGTCAGAGGAGTAGCGCCAGCAGATGGAACATTAATGCTGTAGTTATTAGGCAAGCCTGTCGTAGTTACGAACTCATAATAGTATTGAGACTTTTGCGCTTCGTAACCAGCTTTAATGTTAGCAACCCAGGTATTATCATGATTTACATCTAAGTGATAATCTAATAAGTTGGTTGCAACCCAGTTAAAATAACGGCTGTAGTTACGTGTTGATAAACCACCATAACTTGCACCGTCACCGAAATTAGGATTCCAGTAAGTGTTTTCTTCTAATGCGTTTAAGTCAACACCTACTCTTGAAGTAAATTTAAAATTTGGTAAAATTTTATACTCACCCGATAATGATCCGATACCTTTTACCTGATGCAGTGTTGATTTATCAGTTGCAGCAATAGCTAATGGATTATAGTTTGATGCAAATTGGTTAGGGTCAAGATTAAAGCTTCCATCTGCATTATAAGGGCTGATGTAAGGCACAAGGAAATAAGCAGATCCTACCGGGTTTGAAAATGCACCACCATTGCTTGGAGTGTTTTGACCGTTTTCACCAATAGTAAATGAGGTTGCAAATGATAGCCTGTCATTCACTTTATGCTTAATGTTGAAGTTGGTAGAGTATCTGTCAAAACTTGAAGCTATTACAGCACCCTGTTGGTTAAAGTAACCAGCACCAATGTGAAACTGGGTCTTAGCGTCACCGCCTTCAAGCGATAAGTTATATTGTTGCTGATGCCCTGTTCGGGTAACTTCATCTATCCAGTTAGTATTTACACCACTACCCGATCCGAAAGTATCATCCAGGTCTTTTAATGCAGTGGCTAAATCCGGTTCGTCACCTGAATTAACAAGACCTTCAGCAGTTAAATTACGCCATTGATCTGTAGTTAAAGGACGTCCGGCCTTTGGTAAGGTACTTGGTTTTACATAACCATATTCAGCATCTAAACGTACTTTTGTTTTACCTGCACGTCCGCTTTTGGTTGTAATTACAATAACACCGTTAGCACCCCTTGAACCATAAATAGCAGCCTGAGACGCATCTTTTAATACCTGGATGCTCTCAATGTCATTTGGGTTAATTGCAGCAATAGCGCTTGAAGAAGTAGTGTTCGATGATAAGTCGCCTGAATTAACCGGCACACCATCTACTACGTACAAAGGATCTGAACCAGCAGTAATTGAACCAATACCACGGATACGGATTTGTTGCAGAGCACCCGGCTGACCAGAACCGCCTACTGATTGTAAACCGGCTACGCGGCCTTGTAAAGCCTGATCCATAGAAGAATAAGGTTTATCTTCCAGGTCTTTTGAGCCTACGCTTGCAACCGGGCCAGTAGCAGCTGCCTTGGTTTGTGTCCCGTAGCCCGTTACAACAACTTCAGTTAATTCGCGTGAGCTTGGCGCCATAATCACGTCAACTGTTTTACCTACAGCAGGCACTTCGCTTGAGGCATATCCCAGGAAAGTAACTACTAAAGTATTTGAGCCAGCCGGCACGTTGATAGAATAACGGCCGTTAACATCTGTAACAGTTCCAACCTGAGTGCCTTTCACCCTTACACTTGCCCCGGGGATGGGCTGCTTGTCGTCACGTCCTGTAACCGTACCAGTTACCGTACGGGACTGTGCATACACCTGCGTTACAGAAAACATCAGGAAGCACAAAAAGTAAAGTAAAAGTTTTTTCATTTCGTTAATAAAAATTATCAATAAATAGTTAATGAGTTAAAATTAGTGTAGAAAGTTAAATTATTAGTAATGTTTAATTAACAATCTTTAAAATATTACCGCTAAGTAGGTGAATGAGTGAAACAATATGGTACTATGTATTGCATAATACATTCTAAAACATATATCTTTGCAATATGATAATTGAAAACACTCAAACCCAAATGCGGAAAGGAATACTGGAGTATTGTATTCTTTGCATTATAGCGCGGGGGGAAACATATGCCTCAGACATTATAGCTGAATTGCGTAAGGCACAGCTGCTTGTAGTTGAAGGAACCCTTTACCCGCTGCTTACCCGTTTAAAAAATAACGGATTATTAAACTATAGTTGGGTCGAATCCACCTCGGGTCCGCCACGTAAATACTATATGCTTTCTGAAGAAGGAAAACATGTTTTGAAACAGCTCGATAAAACCTGGCAGGAACTTTCTTTTGCCGTGCAAACATCTATAGAAGGAAAATCTAAAAACTGATCTCACAATACAAAGTCATGAATAAAACAATCATCATCAACATAAATGGAACTGTATTTCATATTGAAGAAAGCGCATATGAAATACTAAAACAATACATGACCGCAGTAAAGCGTCATTTCTTTGACTCGGCTGATAGCCTTGAGATTACTACCGATATTGAAAACCGTGTAGCCGAGTTATTTTCTGAAATACTTGCCCGCGAAAACCGCCAGGCAATTATAGACCAGGATGTAAATTATGTAATTGGCCAAATGGGAGCTGTTGAAGATTTCGACATGGCAGCCGAAGATGCAGGCGCTGTTAATTACACTTATACCCGTACAGAACATCGCAGGCTATTCCGAGATGCGGACGATCATCTTATTGGTGGTGTATGTGCAGGTATAGCCAATTACTTTGATATCCAGTCTGTTTGGATTCGCCTGGCGTTTGCACTAAGCACATTGTTTGCCGGCACAGGCCTTATCGTATACATCATATTATGGCTGGTTATACCCAAAGCGATAACACGTGCCGACCGCATGGCCATGAAAGGTGAGAAACTAAACCTGGAAGGTTTTAAGAAAAACTTTGAAGCTGAAATGAGTAACGTTCGCGAACGTATTGCAGATGCGCATCATGAAGCCAAACCTTTCATCTACAAGTTCAGGGATTTTATAGGCGAATTCTTTTCATTCACAGGATCCACTATAGGGAAACTCGGTCAACTGCTTATTAAGCTGATCGGCCTGGCGTTTTTACTTTCCTTATTCGGTATGGCTATTAGCTTAATTGTACTGCTGATATCTGTAGTAGGTTTCGGAAATGATCTGCATCTGATGTTCCCTTTCAGTGTGATCAATTACAAATACACCAACTGGCTATACTTTTCGGCTTTTGTTACTGCAATAACTCCAATCATCGCATTAATCTTATTGCTAATGCGTGCTGTGTTTAATACTAAAAGTATCAGCCGTTCAACCGGTTCAACGCTTTTAATTATCTGGATTTGCGCGCTAAGTGTATTCGTTTACTTTACCGTTAAAGTAACAGCCAACTTCCGGTCTTCTGCAAGCATTGATCAAAATATACAGCTTAAACCTGTTGCAAACAATACTTATCATCTCAAATTAAACAACGTTAAATTTTTCACTAAAGAAGACAGCGCCCGTTTAAATATATCATCACGCTTTCATGGCCTTATTGTAATTGATAATGATGATGAAAACAACAACGAACCACGCAGCATGCATTTATATGTTGAAAAAAGCGATGTAGCGCAACCGGTACTTATTAAAAGATTTAAGGCAAAAGGGCGCGATTATGAAGAAGCATTGAATAATGCCCGTAACACCACTTATGGATTTTTACAAAAGGATTCTATACTGACTTTTGATAGCAGGCTGCACCGGTTAAATGACCAGGCCTGGCATGCAGAAGAAATTCAGTTGATACTTCGTATCCCACTTAATTATAAATTAGTGATTGATAAAGACCTGGATAATTATATGGGAAGCTATGTATCAATTTATGGTTGTGCATCTGAAAATAAAACTCAAGATAATAACTTTGCAAGGTTTGTGATGACCAATAACGGCCTTCAATGCAGCCTGGACACCCTACGCTTAAGAAGGGACAGCATTGCAGAGGCAGAAAAGTTAAAACGTGATAGCCTGGCACAAACAACGGATAGTGTGATAACCGATACGGTTAAAGTAATTAAACATGTTAAAAAATAATAGATATATAAGCCTGGTACTTGTTACCGGGCTTATTATTTTATTAACAGCAAGCTTCATATACGCTTACAATCACCTGTCGCTTAATTTTGACGGATGGCACATTTCATTAAAATCCTTTGAGTTATACCAGGATTTACTGCACAAATTTATACCTGTGATATAAATTTTAATTTTTTTCTGTAACCTTTTGCCTTTAGCGCTCATCTAACGAGCATATAACACACTGACCACCGAAACTTCATTTCCGGTTTAATCAAAACATTAATAAATACTTAAAAAAGAAGATAAAACCTTTTACAGGATAACTATTGCCCAAATTTTAATAAATCTGACTACACTACTACCATCACTTATTATGAACACTCTAAAATTTACACTATTTATATTCTTCTGCTGCTTAGGCATTTTTGCCAGGGCACAATCGCCAGGTACCGGCAAGGTGAGCGGGACACTGGTTAATGAAGCTGGCAAACCAGCCGATTATGCTACCGTAAGCTTGTTAAAAGCTAAAGATTCGGTCATCGTAAAAGGTGGTCTTACTGACGAAAAAGGCGCTTACATTTTCAGCGGCGTTAAACCCGGAACTTATATGATAAAAGCCACCATGGTTGGCTATAACAAAGGCTTAAGCGCGCCATTTAATGTTACCGAAGGTGCAACAGCTACAGTGCCTGCAATTAAATTACAAGCCGCAAGCAAAAATTTGGCAACTGTAAATGTAGTGGCTACCAAGCCATTGATTGAGCGCAAAGTAGACCGTACCGTAATGAATGTTGAAAACAGCGTACTTGCTGCGGGTAATTCTGCCATGGAAGTACTGCAACGCGCTCCGGGCGTAACTGTCGACAAGGATGATAACATCAGCCTTAAAGGCAAACAGGGTGTTACCGTAATGATCAACGATAAGCTCACTTATTTATCGGCAGAGCAATTAGCTACACTATTACGCTCAACCGATGCAAATACTATTCAGTCTGTCGAGATCATTACCAACCCATCAGCCAAGTATGATGCAGCCGGAAGCTCTGGCATCATCAACATCAAACTTAAAAAGAACCGCCAAAGCGGCACCAATGGTAACATTTCGGCCACTGCAGCACTCGGCAAACATTTTAGAGATAACAGCAGCTTATCATTAAACCATAAACAAGGCGACTTTAACTTTTTTGCAAACCTTAGCCGGGGCGACAACAAGCACGAAAACGATATATCAATATTGCGCAACGTTGAAAACAGCGGCACCAGCACCTATTTTGATCAGAAAAGCGAGATGACCAATAATTACCACTGGAATAATTACCGCGTGGGCGCCGATTGGGACATTACTAAAAAAAATACTGTTGGCGTGGTTGCCAGCGGTTATTACAATCCTGAGTTTGACAGCAACTACAACCACACTTTTGTGGGTAACCAGCCAGTTGTATTTAACATGTACCAGAATACGATTTCAGGCATTGATCAAACCTATCGAAATTTTGCCCTCAATCTTAACGACAGATTGAAGATTGATACCGCCGGTCAGGAGTTGGGCATAGATGTAGATTACTCCAAGTTCAGGAATAACTCTAATGCACAATATGACACATACTACTATAATATAGACGGCACACCGAATGCTACTCCCCTGTTTTTACGCAACCAGACACCATCTGAAATTACTATAAAAACAGCCAAAGCCGATTACTCATTACCGATCACAAAAACCGTTAAACTGGAAACCGGCTTTAAACTTAGTGACGTCAAAACAGATAATGACCTGCAGGCACAAATCAATAAAAACGATGGTGGATATGTAAATGACCCTACCCTCACCAACCACTTTATCTACGACGAGAAGATTGATGCAGGATATGTAAACCTGAGCAAATCTTTCAAAAAGACAACTATACAAGCGGGTCTACGGGCCGAGTATACCAGCTCGACCGGCGATCTGGTGACTACCAACGAAGTGGTGAACCGCCATTATCTTAACTTTTTCCCAAGCTTGTTTATTAATCATACTATTAATGATAAAAATGAGATCGGCTTCAATTTCAGTCGCCGCATAGACCGCCCAAGTTATGATAACCTTAACCCCTTTGTTTATTATCTGGACCAGTACACATACTCTCAGGGCAATCCGTTTCTTAAACCACAATACACCGCATCATACGAGTTAAACTATACTTATAACCATGCTATAAATGTGAGTTTTGGTTACAGCCGCACTACTGATGTAATTACCGAAATCTTACTTACCGATACTGTTAAGAAGGCTACCTTCCAAACCAACCTTAACCTGCGTGTGCAAAACGCTTACAATATTAACATCAATTCGCCTTATACCATTGCTAAATGGTGGACAGGTAACGTTAACCTGACTACCTTCTATCTTGGATTTAAGTCTGAAGGCGCATCAAACGGCACATTAACCAGCGGCCAGCTTAATGATGGCAAATGGGCATACCAGTTCCGTACCACTAACACATTTGCATTTGCTAAAACCTGGAAGTTTGAGTTGATGACCGATTATCAGTCGTCATTGATCTATGGCTATTTCCATATCAAACCACAATATTCAATTGATGGCGGCATCAGCAAATCATTCCTTAATAAAAAGGCGAACATTAAATTTTCTGTAAGCGACATATTCAACATGCGCAAGAACAACGTGCTAAGTGTTTCTCAGGGAAATTATATCGACATCCATCAGAAAAACGAAACCCGTGTTGGCCGCCTCACCTTTACTTATAACTTTGGTAATACCAAGATTAAAGTACGCCAGCACCAAACCGGATCAGACGAAGAACGTAACCGCGTTAAAAACGGAAACTAATACTCTATAATATTAAATATTGAAGCGCCTCATAAGGGCGCTTTTTTCATGAATAATCTAATTACACTTCTCGCATTGCCGCGACATAAGCTTATTATGGTTACCTCGGGCTTGTTGCGGCAAGCACAGGTAGTGATACAGCAGTAAAGGAACAAAGCGACAAGGCCAAATCACGAGTTCCTTTGGTTTACTTTTCTTTACGGCCAAGAAAAGTAACATTACATATAATTATCACATATAGATGCTTCGACGAGCTCAGCATGACATGGCGAATAATCAGTTTGATTAGCTAAATAAAACTCACATAAAACAAAAAGCCCCTTGCTTGCGCAAAGGGCTTCCTTATGAGTTGATCACCAATTACTTGGTTACATACATTACTTCTTTAACCGCTTTAATTACACGGTCGGCGTTTGGCAGGTACTCCTGGATAAGTGTCGGAGCGTAAGGAAGCGGAACGTCGCCACCCATGATACGCAGAATAGGTGCATCAAGGTAGTCAAACGCATCGCGTTGTACTTTAAACGCAACCTCTGTAGCAATTGAACCTAAAGGCCAGCTTTCTTCAACAATTACCAAACGGTTAGTCTTCTTCACAGAGTTAATAACAGTCGGATAGTCAATAGGGCGTACTGTACGCAGGTCGATTACTTCGGCGCTGATACCTTCTTTTTCAAGTTCGGCAGCAGCAGCGTTAACTACTTTCATAATTTTACCGAAACCTACTAAAGTAACATCAGTACCTTCTTTAGTAACCGCAGCTTTACCTAATTCAATATAGTATTCGCCGTCTGGTACCATACCTTTATCACCGTACATTAATTCCGACTCCATAAAGATTACCGGATCCGGATCAATGATTGATTGTTTTAACAAACCTTTTGCATCAGCAGGGTTTGAAGGTACAACCACTTTTAAGCCCGGGCAGTTAGCATACCAGTTCTCGAAGCACTGGCTGTGCTGCGAGCTAAGCATACCTGCATTACCGGTTGGGCCACGGAAAACAATTGGCACCGAAAACTGGCCACCGCTCATTGACATAATTTTAGCCGCACCATTGATCACCTGGTCAATAGCCACAAGCGAAAAGTTGAATGTCATGAATTCGATGATCGGGCGCAGGCCATTCATAGCCGAACCAATACCGATACCGGCAAAACCCAATTCAGAGATCGGGGTGTCTATAACGCGTTTAGCGCCAAATTCGTCAAGCATACCCTGACTAACTTTGTAAGCACCGTTATATTCGGCAACTTCCTCACCCATCAGGTATATTTTATCATCCTTGCGCATCTCTTCGTTCATTGCTTCACGAAGCGCTTCTCTGAATTGTAGTTCTCTCATTATTATTCTAAAATGAAATTAAGCGCTGCAAATATATGCAATGCTGCGGTAAAAACAATTGATCAGATTTCTGATTTCAATTTTTCGGCCTTGTCTTTAAAAATGTTACATGGTTGTGAAAAAGTGAAATAGCCGCCCGCAACAACCGATAAGGTTAATTTGATTAGATTTGGGCACCATGCAATCATTAAATTTTAACAACAAATGGGTTTTAGTTACTGGTGCTTCATCTGGCCTGGGGCAGGAAATGGCTTTGCAATTAGCGTCGCTGCACAAGGCTAACCTGATTATTACCGCCCGCCGCGAAGACCGTTTAATTCAGCTTAAAACTGAACTTGAAAAGTTTGGCGTTAAGGTTAAGGTAGTGGTTGCCGACCTTTCTGTTAATGATGACATAGACCGCCTGATGCAGGAAAGCATGAACGGGCAGCAGTTGTATGCAGCCATTTTAAATGCGGGTGTCACCTATTTTGGCCAGCATACCCAGCTATCCCAAACAGAGTTTGATAAACTTTTGCAAACCAACGTTACCGGCATAGTACGCATGGTTAACCAACTGGTTGCTTATTTTGAACAAAACGGTAATGAAGGTGCTATAATGACGGTTGCCAGCATGGCGGCCATGTTCCCGGTGCCTTACCAGGCCGTTTACTCAGGCACCAAAGGCTTTGTACTTAATTTTATGATGGCCCTGTCGCAGGAACTTACCAATAAAAATCTATCGTTAACGGTATACGTCCCTGGCGGAATAGCTACAGAAATGACTGCGGGCGAAGCTTTTAATGACCTTAAAAAATGGCTGATGCCGGTAAAGCAGGCGGCAAGCGAGGGAATATACGCACTTCAACATCGTAAAAACGTTTATATACCCGGAGCTTTAAATCGCATAGGCAGCCGCTTTTTAAAACTGCTACCCAAAAGCTTTATCCTGGCTCAAATGGGTAAAAATTATCGTAAGTCGTTGTTTAAAGATAAATAAAAATACCACCAATTAAATTGATGATGATCAAGGGGCTTTTTGAAACTCATTTGTATGTAGAAAACCTTGAAACCTCTATGCTTTTCTATAGCCAGGTATTAGGATTACAGCAATGCTATTTTGAGGCTGAAAGAAGAACAGCTTTCTACTGGATAGGCAAACCCCGACAAGCCATGTTAGGCGTTTGGGAAAAGCCTAAAGAAGAAATCCAGAAAAGGCATTTTGCTTTTGAGTGCGACACAGAGTTTATCCTTAACGATGCTATCACCTTTTTAAAATCTAACAATCTTAAGCCTTATAATTTTTTGAAGGATGGCACTGAGCGGCCAATGGTTTTTGCCTGGATGCCTGCTATCGCTATTTACTTTAATGACCCGGATGGCCACTACCTTGAATTTATCTCCATTTTAGAAGGAGAAGCCAGGCCCGAATTGGGGGTTATATCTTACAATGAATGGTTAGATGCTAACGCCAATTAAAAGCTGAATAAATTACGTCAACCCACTTTTCGAGGCATCGGTTTATTTATTTTATAAGCAGGCAGATAATTTATACATTAGATTTTTGTATACCCCCGTTCATGAAAAAAATCTATTCCTTACTGCTGTTTGCCCTGCTTGGCTTATCTGCATTTGCCCAGCAAATCAAATCACCTGCCGAATTTTTAGGTTACAAACTGGGCGATCAGTTTACCTACCACTACAAAATAGCCGAATACTTTAATTACGTAGCTCAGGCATCCAAAAATATAAAGCTTGTGCAGTATGGTACCACTAACGAAGGCCGTCCCCTATTGCTTGCCTTTATTGCCTCTGCCGAAAACATTGGCCGCCTGGATGAGATCAGGCAGAATAACATGAAACTTTCGGGACTTGCACCAGGGACCGGCAGCACAAACGGCCCGGCGGTAGTTTGGTTAAGCTACAATGTACATGGCAATGAACCTGCATCGAGCGAAGCAGCTATGCAAACGCTTTATGACCTGGCCAATCCGGCGAATGCCCAAACGCAGCAGTGGCTTAAAAATACAGTCGTAATTATTGATCCCTGCCTTAACCCCGATGGCCGCGACCGTTACGTCAACTTTTATAACTCGGTACATGGCATCAACCCTGATGCTTATAACATGGCGCGTGAACATAATGAACCCTGGCCGGGTGGGCGGGTAAATCATTATTATTTCGACCTTAACCGCGACTGGGCATGGCAAACACAACGCGAAGTAGCCGCGCGCCTGGTTTATTTTAACCAGTGGCTGCCGCAGGTACACGTCGACTTTCACGAGCAAGGATACAACAGCCCCTATTATTTTGCGCCTGCTGCCGAGCCATTTCATAAGGACATTACCCCCTGGCAGCGCCAGTTCCAAATTACTGTTGGTAAAAACAACGCCAAATACTTTGACCAAAATGGCTGGATGTATTTTACCAAGCAAGAGTTTGATCTGCTTTACCCATCATACGGCGACACCTATCCTATTTACAACGGCTCTATCGGCATGACGTTTGAACAGGGCGGCATAAGTGCTGGCTTGGCAGTAGTAACGCGCAGCGGCGATACCCTTACCCTTGCCGATCGTATTGCACATCACCACACCACAAGCTTAAGTACCATTGAAGTATCATCGCAAAACGCCACTAAGCTTTTAACCGAGTACAAAAAGTTTTTCGATAACAGCCGCAGTAATCCTCCAGGTGAGTTTAAGGCTTATGTTGTTAAAAACGACAATGATGACAAAATTGAAAAGTTAGCGCAGCTACTTAATAAGAATGGCATACAATATGGTTTTGGCATTAACCGTAATGCTAACGGGTTTAACTATTTCGATGCCAAAAACGAGCAGTTTAAAATTGAAGCAAACGACCTGGTAATTAATGCCGCTCAACCAAAAGCCGTGCTACTGAATGTGCTGATGGAGCCAAAAACTTTTATTGCAGATTCAAACACTTATGACATTACAGCATGGAGCCTGCCCTATGCCTATGGCTTAAAGGCTTATGGTTTGCATAGTGGTATTGATGGGCTTAACACAGCCAACCATGTGAGTTCGGTAAGTTTAGAAGCCCCTATGCCGGCACATCCCTATGCTTATGTAGCGCAATGGCAGTCAAACGATGATGTGAAATTTTTGGCAGCTTTATTAAAGGCTGATATTAAAATCCGTTACGCCGAAACCCCTTTTGAAGCAGGCGGCAGAAAATTCAACGCCGGTTCATTGATTATCACGCGGGCAGGTAACAATACTTCGGGGTTTGACCAGACCATTAAACGACTTGCTAATGAAACCGGCAGAATAATCACGCCGATTACAACAGGATTTGTTGATAAAGGCTATGACCTTGGCTCAAGCTACGTACATAGTATGCGTAAATCTAAAGTGATGCTGATAGCAGGCGATGGCATCAATTCCGAAGCGATGGGCGAAATATGGCATTACTTCGATCAGCAAATAGGGTACCCGGTTACTTTGATACGTCCGCAGGATCTGAGCCGCGTTAAGTTAATCGACTTTGACGAGATCATTCTTCCGGATGGCCGCTACAATGATATACAAAGCGACAAGCTACAGGCTTGGGTACGCGATGGCGGAAAACTGATAGCCCTGGGCGATGCCGTAAGTACGCTTTCTGCAAAAGGATTTGGCATTAAGCGAAAAGATAATAAAGAGGACAAGGATGATAAGGACGACAAAAAAGCTAAACAGAATAAAATAAACATATATGGCGACCGCGACCGTGAAGATCTACGCTCATCTGTTCCCGGTGCAATTTATAAGGTAACGCTTGATAATACGCATCCGCTGGCGTTTGGCTACCCTAAATATTATTACACGTTAAAATTGAGCGACGATGTTTACGATTACCTCGGCGACGATGGCTGGAACGTTGGCGCATTAAAGAAAGGCGCGTATGTTTCGGGTTTTGTGGGGCAAAAAGCAAAAGCGAAGATCAATGACGGTATTGTATTCGGCGTGCAAAGTATGGGCCGCGGCACTATTGTTTACCTAACCGACGATCCGCTGTTCCGCAGTTTCTGGGAAAACGGGAAGTTGCTGTTCGGCAATGCAGTGTTTATGGTTGGTAATTGAATTCTAAAAACGAACCCCTCCCTAACCCTCCCAAGGGAGGGAACTTAAATTTAGGGCTATAATTATAAGCATACTCATATAGATTCTTCACTTTGTTCAGAATGACAAGAAGGGTTACTCTATAACCATAATTCCCTCCCTTGGGAGGGTTAGGGAGGGGTTTGAAAAATCGACCCAACTACAACAACTCTACCAATCTTTCTAACGCCATACCGCGCGAACCCTTAATCAGTATCGTTGCGTTTTTGATCGGCTTATCTTTTATTGCCTTAATGGCATCTTCGGCGGTTTCATAAAAATCAGCGCTAAAGCCTAAACGTTGTTCGTAAAAGTGTTTGCCGATAAAAATACGCTCGTCTACAGGAGCTAAAATGGCTTTCTGTATAATCGCTTCATGTTCGGTAGGCGAAACTTCACCCATTTCAAACATATCGCCCAAAATCAGCACTTTGGTTTTAGCATCCATAATGCTGATGTTATCTATTGCAACAGCCATACTACTTGGGTTTGCATTGTAGTAGTCGCAGATCAGCACATTGGTTTCGGTATGCTTAATCTGCGACCGGTTGTTAACCGGTTGATAATCCTCGATGCCCGCATTTATTTCTGCTGTACTTAGCTTTAAGAAAGCTCCGATACAGATGGCAACTAATATGTTATCTATGTTATATGCCCCGGTGAGGTTTGATTGTACTGCATGTGCATTGCCATTTTCGTCATACCATTCCAGCGCTACGTATGGCGAATTATTGGTTAGCTTTCCCCATATAAAATTGCCTTCTGCCTGTGTTCCATAACCTATGGTGTTTTGCAGTTCACGTTCAGCCTTCATGTCGACAAGTTTAGGGCTGTCGGTGTTAATAAAAATCACTCCGCCTGTTGCTTTCAAATAATCGTACAACTCCCCTTTCCCTTTCTTGACCCCCTCTGGGCCGCCGAAGCCTTCCAGGTGTGCCTTACCTACATTAGTGATCAGCCCATGTGTTGGCTGTGCTATTTCGCAAAGCATGGCAATTTCACGCTGATGATTGGCACCCATTTCTATTACTGCCACCTCGTGGCTCGGGTTAATTGACAAAACACTCAGCGGCACACCAATATGATTGTTCAGGTTGCCTTGCGTGGCATAAGTGTTAAAATGCTGGGAAAGCACCGAGTTGATCAGCTCTTTAGTAGTCGTTTTACCGTTGCTGCCAGTTAAGCCTATTACAGGTATTTGCACTTGTTTACGGTGATACTTGGCCAGATCCTGCAAGGTTTGTAATACATCATCAACCAAAATATACTGATCGCTGATGCGGTACTGTGCATTATCGATAACGGCATAGGCTGCACCTGCCTCTAATGCCTGGGTTGCAAAAGTATTTGCATCAAACTTGTCGCCCTTAAGGGCAAAAAACAAACTGCCCGAGGCAATTTTTCGAGTATCTGTACTGATAACCGGGTGCTGTAGATACAGCTCATAAAGTTTCTCGATAACCATGTCGTAAATATACAGCGGAAAGCCTAAAATGAAAAAAGACCGATCCTGCTTATTAAAGCAAAAGGATCAGTCCTTATTTAATGTTTTAATTATTAGCTTTTATAACGACAGGATGTCAACGATCTTTAAAAAGTTAGGATCGATCTCTACGTTATGTTTAATTGCATTTTCAAATGGTGTAAAGGCTACTTCGCCATGTATTACGCCTACCATTTCATTACGATGGCCTGCCAGCAATGCTTCAACGGCAGCAACACCTACACGGCTTGCCAGTACACGGTCCTGGCAGCTTGGGCGGCCCCCACGCTGAATGTGGCCTAATATAGAAATACGCGTATCGTAATTAGGGAAACGATCTTTGATCAGCTTGCCAATTTCAAAAGCGCCACCGGCTTCTTCACCCTCCGCAACAATTACAATTTTCGATGATTTGTCTCTGCGGCCGGCCTCAAGTCTGTGATAAAGCGCGTTGAGATCTGTTTTTGTTTCGGGGATCAGTATGGCTTCTGCACCAACGGCAATACCTGTACGCAAGGCAATTAAACCCGAATCGCGACCCATCACTTCAACAATAAATAGACGGTCGTGTGATTCGGCAGTGTCACGGATCTTGTCAACAGCATCAATAACAGTATTAATCGCGGTATCATAGCCAATGGTAAAATCAGTACCTAAAAGGTCATTATCAATAGTACCAGGCAACCCAATCACCGGAATATCATACTCCTTGCCGAATATCTTTGCGCCGGTAAAAGTACCATCACCACCAATACCCACCAACGCATCTACACCGGCTTTTTTAAGATTTTCGTAAGCAAGCTTACGGCCTTCCGGTGTACGGAACTGTTCGCTGCGGGCGGTTTTTAAAATAGTACCACCTCGCTGAATAATGTTTCCTACCGATTTGCGGTCCATATCGAACATGTCATCATTGATCATGCCTTCATAGCCCCTGCGTATACCGGTAACTTTTAAATTATAGAATAAAGCTGTACGTACTACTGCACGGATGGCAGCATTCATGCCCGGGGCATCGCCCCCTGAAGTATATACACCTACGTTTTTAATTTGCGCCATTATTTTTTTCAAAAGCGGCTTTACCGCTGTCTAAAAACTTAATATAATTATCCACGCTATAATTGGCGCCCTGCGGCGGAACAAGCACATCGCCGCGTGCGTTCACGATAACGTAATACGGCTGCGAATTTACATTAAATTTCGAAGCTTCATAGTCACTGTTTTTATTCCCTATGGAAACCACCTTTTTACCGCTAAACTTTGAGGTATACTGCTCATTTGCGGGTAAAGCTGTTTTTTCGTCTACATAAAGCTCCAGCAAAACAAAGTCGTTTTGCAAACGCTTGCTTACCTCTTTGTCAGACCATACCTCCTGCTCCATTCTGCGGCAATTAGCGCAAAACCAGCCGGTAAAGTCAATCAATATTGGCTTTTTCAACTCTTTTGAAACCTGTAAAGCCTGGTCATAATCATACCACTCGTTTAAACCGGCGTGCTTGCCACGTAAAAATAATGATTCGTATTTTTTTTCCTTTATAGATACCACAGGCTCTGCATTTGCAGACCCGCTTCCGCTGCCTGCATTATTGCTCAGGTAAAAATCCTGGGTTGCCGGTGGCGGCAGAAATCCGCTGATGGATTTAAGCGGTGCGCCCCATAAGCCTGGGATCATATAAACCACGAAAGAAAATACGATGATTGCGAAAAACGTGCGCACAACTGATAGGTGCTCCAGCGGGCTGTCATGCGAAAAACGGATCTTACCGATAAGGTATAAGCCCATCAGTAAACCAATGGCAATCCATAAAGAAAGGAATACCTCACGGTCGAACCAGTTCCAGTGGTAAGCCAAATCCACGTTTGACAAAAATTTCAGTGCAAAAGCAAGCTCAAGGAAACCAAGTACGATTTTTACACTATTCAACCATCCGCCAGATTTTGGCAGGCTTTTTAAAGCCGATGGAAATAAAGCGAATAGGGTAAAGGGTATCGCTAATGCGGTTGAAAAACCAAGCATACCAAAAGCCGGGCCAAGCTTTTCGCCTTTGGTAGCGGCATCTACAAGTAAACTTCCGATAATTGGGCCCGTACATGAAAAAGATACTACAGCCAACGTGGCTGCCATAAAAAAGATACCCGCTAAACCGCCTTTGTCTGAATTTTGATCGAGCTTATTGGCCAGCGAGGTGGGTAATTGTATCTCAAACGCGCCCAGAAATGATGCGGCAAAAACCACCAGCAGCAAAAAGAAGAAGATGTTAAATATGCCATTGGTAGCTAAAGAGTTTAATCCGTCTGATCCAAAGATCAGTGTAATGATGATACCCAGCGTTACATAAATAACAATAATAGATATACCGTATATTAATGATTGCATTATACCCTTGGCCTGCGACCCCGCCTTTTTTGTAAAAAAGCTGACTGTTAAAGGCAGCATCGGATATATACAAGGCATTATCAGTGCAGCAAAACCGCCCACCAAACCTTCAATAAAAATCTGCCATAGGGTTTTCGGCTTTTCGTGATTTTTGGCAGCAGTTTCTCCAGCAGCTACTATTTCAGTGGGTTTATCAACTTTCTTTTTTACGGCTGTGTCTTTTGCCTGTGCATCGGTTGCAGGTGCGCTGCTAAACACAACGCCGCTGGTATCAACGGCTTGCGCCCTTGCATGTTGTGTAAAACCAAAACTTAGCAATAAAACCAGCAATAATGCAGAGAAACCGCTTTGTTTAGCAAAGCGGCGGAGCGTGTATTTCATAAAGCAATTATTTGGCAACAGCTACGCTAAAGTCAACATCCTCTGGCGGCAGGCATTGTTTGTCATTACAGGTCATGTATTCTAACTGGCCTTTAACCACCGCCTTAGCCGAATTTAATTTGATACGTTGTTGAAAAACTACTTCTTTTTCAAAATAGCTAACATTCATTTTAAATGCATTTTCAAATTTGGTTACCGGGGTTGGCTCAACGGTTTTACCTACCAATGTATAATCTTTTGATTTAGGGAAGGTAAATGTTGTTTTTACAGGGCCGCCATCTTTAACGTTTTGAGAGTAAACGTGCCAGCCATTGTCAATAGTAGCTCGCATGAATATAACGTATTCATTGGCGCTTACTTTTTTTGCCGCGTAAGACCATTTTACCGGGGTTAAAATTTGTGCATGGGCTGCAGCGCAGATCATCATTACCACAATTGCTGATAATAGCTTTCTCATATTTATTTAATTACAAATTGTATTTCTTTCAAATTATACTCTTTCAAACCCGCCACAGTACTTACTTGTAGTAAGCCATTTGCTGTTACACTGGTAATTGTACCGTTAAAGGTCTCGTTGTTTGACGTAAAAACGCGGCTTTCGTTTAAACCATATAAATATTGCAAGTATTCCTGCTTTAGTTCAGTAAACTTGTTAGCCTTTAGTTTAAAATAGTAAGCCTCAACGTGACGGCAAATTTCAGATAATATTATAGTTAAATCATAATTTGTTTGTAATATCTGCCTTAAAGAAGTAGCATTTGGAAGATGCTCCGGAAAATAATCCTGATTGATGTTGAGGCCGATACCAATAACCGAGTTATTGATCTTACTGCCCTGCACCATATTTTCAATCAGTATACCTCCAAGTTTCTTATCCTTATAATAAATATCATTGGGCCATTTAATTTTTATTCCGAGACCTGTCACGTTTTCTAACGCTTTAACGACTCCTAAACTGATAACCTGTGTTAAAAAGAATTGATCATGCAAACGTAAAAAAACAGGCTTGAGTAGTATACTGAAAGTTAGGTTTTTGCCAGCTTCTGCAAACCATTTGTTCTGTTGCTGGCCTCTTCCGGCGTATTGCTCTTCTGCCATTATGACCGTTCCCTCGGGCAATGGCTCAGAATTTGACAATATATTTTTAAGAAAAGTATTTGTAGAATCTACTTGTTTAAGGGTGACTAAATTTTGTCCAACAAATAATCCTGAAAATATGTTATTTTGCAAAGTATAAACGTTATAAAATCAAATCGTTCAAAACTAATTCTTTTTGATGGTAAAAAACAAAGCGATAAATGAATCCGCTTATCTTTCCGAGATGGCCATACACGGCATGCAGGAAAAAAAGGGAAATGAAATTGTAAGATTAGATCTTCGAAATATATTCAGTTCGGTATCAGATTATTTTGTGATATGCCATGCCGACTCAGGAACCCAGGTTAAAGCTATTGCAGATAGTGTTGAGGATGAAATTTTTAAAGCCACACAACAAAATCCGTGGCGTAAAGAAGGATTTGAGAACGCCGAATGGATAGTACTGGATTATATCGATGTAGTAATACACATTTTTAAAACAGATAAACGCGAGTTTTACGGCGTGGAAGATCTGTGGGGTGATGCAGAAATTAAATATTATCAAAGCGCTTAAACATAGTCTGCCTTACCTTTCCCTACACTACTATTTATATTACATCGTTTGAGCTTTAATTAAGAAATGAAAGATAACAAGTCTGATAGGCCGAAAAATATTCGGAAAATCTCAAATAAAAAAATTACACCCAAACCGCCGCGTTTTAACATTATGTGGCTTTACGCCATTGTGATTATTGCCCTGCTGGTTGTTCCTACTATACTTAACAGCGGCGGCGGCAAACAGATCAGCTCGCAACGTTTCCAGAACGAAATGCTGAAGGCGCATGACGTTGATAAGATTGTTGCTTATAAAGACGGCGACCTTGTAGTAGGCGAAGTTTACATTAAAAAAGACAGCCTGCAGCGCAAGCCGCAGTATGCCGACGTGCGCGACCAGCGTTCATTTAACATTTCATCAGGCCCTCAGTATACCATTACTGATGCGTCTTACGAAAGCCTTAAACAAACCGTAGCCAGCGTAGAAAAAGACTTACCAGATTCGCAAAAAACACCTATTCAGTTTACACAGCACGAAAACCTGCTATCTAACTGGTTGGTACAGGGTGTAATATTTATGGTATTGTTTGCTATTGTTTGGCTATACATCATGCGCCGCATGTCGGGAAGCGGTGGCGGCCCAGGCGGACAGATCTTCAGCATCGGTAAATCAAAAGCTACTTTATTTGATAAAGAAGCGCAGGTTAACGTAACCTTTAATGATGTTGCCGGCTTGCAGGAAGCTAAAGAAGAGGTAATGGAAATTGTAGATTTCCTTAAAAACCCTAAAAAATACACCAACCTGGGTGGTAAAATTCCTAAAGGAGCTTTATTAGTAGGCTCGCCGGGTACAGGTAAAACCTTAATGGCCAAAGCTGTTGCCGGTGAGGCGCAGGTGCCATTCTTCTCGCTATCAGGTTCTGATTTCGTGGAGATGTTTGTGGGGGTAGGTGCATCACGCGTGCGCGACCTTTTCCGCCAGGCTAAAGACAAGGCACCATGTATCATCTTTATTGATGAGATTGATGCCATTGGCCGTGCCCGTGGTAAAAACAATATTGTAGGTGGTAATGATGAGCGCGAAAATACCCTGAACCAGTTACTGGTTGAGATGGATGGTTTTGGTACCGACTCTGGTATTATTATCCTTGCTGCTACCAACCGTCCAGACGTACTGGATTCTGCATTACTTCGTCCGGGACGTTTCGACAGACAGATTTCTATCGATAAACCAGATTTGGTTGGCCGTGAGCAGATTTTCAAAGTACACTTAGGCCCGTTAAAGCTTGCTGAAGAGGTTGACGCTAAAAAACTGTCAGCACAAACCCCTGGTTTTGCCGGTGCCGAAATTGCTAACGTTTGTAACGAGGCAGCGCTTATCGCAGCCCGCCGAGATAAACCGGCAGTTGATATGCAGGATTTTCAGGATGCTATTGACCGTGTAATTGGTGGTTTAGAGAAAAAGAACAAGATCATATCTCCTGAAGAGAAACGCATTGTAGCTTACCACGAAGCCGGCCACGCTATTGCAGGCTGGTTCCTGGAACATGCCGATCCACTGGTTAAGGTATCTATCGTGCCGCGTGGTGTTGCCGCTTTAGGTTATGCCCAGTATTTACCAAGGGAGCAGTTTTTACATACTACCGAGCAGTTGAAAGACGAAATGGTGGTATCAATGGGTGGCCGTGTTGCCGAGGATATTGTTTTCGGTAAAATTTCAACTGGTGCATTGAGCGATTTAGAGCGTATTACTAAACTGGCTTATGCCATGGTGAAAATCTACGGTATGAATGATAAGGTAGGTAACCTTTCGTTCTATGATCCGCAAGGCGAATATCAGTTTAACAAACCTTACTCTGATACTACGGCCGAACTGATTGATGCCGAGGTACGCGTACTAATTGACGCTGTTTATCAACGTACCAAAGATCTGTTGAACGAAAAACGCGCAGGCTTGGAGTTACTTGCTGCCAAATTATTGGAAAAAGAAGTATTATTCCAGTCTGACCTGGAAGAACTTTTAGGCAAGCGCCCATTTGATAACCGTACCGCATATGACAAGTTTGTTAACGGTGAAGCGGCGCTTAACCCTGAAGTTGATAACAATGCGATACCTGAATCGGTAACCAACCCACAGGCTGACCGTATTGACGGACAGGAAACCAAAGTTTAAAACTTTTTAAATGATAGAAGCCATTATGCGCAAGCATAGTGGCTTTATTTTTATACATGAGTCAAAACACAACCCCTAAAGAGCGTTTGCTGAAAAAGATACGCAAGGCATTATTAGAGAAACGGGATAATCCTTATCCTAATCTTGAGGAAATGCCGCTGTATCCCCCTGCAGATGAAATACCCGAGGTGATGTTTGCTGAGCAGCTGGTTGCAGTTGCAGGCCAGTTTGTGTTTTGTGAGGATGAGATCCAGTTTATTGAAAACCTGCTTACCCTGGCCGAAGAACGAAACTGGCATAAAATATACTGCTGGGAACCAGCTTTGCAGGATCTGTTAAATACCTACGAATACCCACACTACGAAACCGATAAAGATTTTGAACAGGCCGAGGTGGGTTTAACCCTTTGCGAAGCGCTTATTGCACGCAACGGCAGCATACTTGTTTCCAATGCTCAAGCGGCTGGTCGCAGGTTAAGCATTTATCCGCCTGTGCATATTGTATTGGCTTACACCTCGCAACTGGTGGTAGATCTTAAAGATGCTTTTAACCTGGTTAAGCAAAAATACAACAATCAACTTCCTTCTATGCTTTCGGTTGTTACCGGTCCAAGCCGTACTGCTGATATTGAAAAAACTTTGGTACTGGGCGCACATGGTCCTAAAGAGTTATTCGTTTTTCTCCTTGACGGGTAGTTTTAGAAACAAGAGACAAGATTATTTATTTTATCACATCATTGCGATGAATCCGTTTTTCGGATGAAGAAGCAACACCGGTTGATATGTTGATAGTTTGGGATTGCTTCGTCGTTCCTCCTCGCAAAGACGATAAATCAATTAATCTACATAATACACTTCACTAAGACATCATTGCGATGAATCCGTTTTTCGGATGAGAAGCAATCCCCTATTGGTACAATCACATTGCTCTGTAGTACCTCTCTTCCATTTCACCACATTTAATAAGCGCTTTACCACATACTTTTTTTAAGCTTGTGCGGCTTCCATTTATTTGCTGGCATGAAACAGAAAACCGACTTAAAAAAACTTGTGCGTAATGCACTCATTCATTTTGCAATGGTATGGAGTGTGTTAGTTTTTAGCTTCACCGCACGTTATGCTTATGATGTTGCCCTGCATGGTACTGGTTGGCAATTAAATGTAGACGGAACACATACTACAGTTTTACAATATTTTTTATTGCAGGCTACACATCACGAATACATCGTGTTTTTTATAGCTGCGTTTGTTATAGAAGCATGTTATAAATATCTTTTTAAAGGATTAAGTTTTTACTGGTTTGCCGGGGTTTGTATACTGTTAGGGGTAGCTGTATTTCTCAGCAACTTATCAAGATCCGCTCGTTATTATGATTTGACCAATATCACAGACTGGATAGGACCAATAACGTTGATAGCAGCTTATGTATTGCTTTATTGTTTAGTTCGCGATTATTTCTATCAGCGTTCTTACTACAAAGACCTTCAGTTACAACATTCAAACAACCAGCTTAACGCTTTAAAGGCACAGCTTAATCCACATTTTCTATTCAATGTACTTAATTATTTATATGGCACAGCTTTAAAAGAAAACGCATTAAAGACAGCTACAGGCATAGATCAATTGTCGGATATGATGCGATACTCTTTAAGCGGTATGCAGGAAAACTTTGTTCCGTTAAGCAGAGAACTATCCTTTATTCAAATCTACCTTTTGCTGCAAAAGGAAAGGCTACCAGCAACTAATGACATAGAATTAAGTATCAATATAGATGATCCTCAGCAAGAGCTGCAAATAGCCCCACTGATACTTTTACCACTCATTGAAAACGCTTTTAAATATGGCATCAGTTTGCAACAACCATGCGAGGTTCGTTTAAACATTTCATTTGAAGGCAATAAATTAATAATGAAAGTAGAGAACACCATTATCCAGGATCAGGCGGAAACCACTGGTAATAATATTGGCATTATTAATACTATAAAAAGGCTTGATTTACTTTATCCCAAAAAGTATAAATACGAGCAACATACACATAATGGCTTTTACAACGTGCTAATTAAAATTGATTTAGATAAAGTAAATTAGTACAAGCATGATAAAAGCCATTGCCATTGATGACGAACCTGTAGCGCTTGAAATTATCAGGATGCATGCTGACAAAATCCCTTTTATCAGTTTAGAAGCTTCATTTGTGAATGCAAAAGAAGCGCTTCAATACATACATCAGCACACTATACAACTGGTATTTATGGATATCTCCATGCCGGATATATCCGGGCTTGAAATGGCTGAAATGCTAAAAAATAAATGCCAGATCATTTTTACTACTGCGTATGCCGAACATGCATTAAAAGGTTTTGAGCTGGCAGCTGCAGACTATCTTTTAAAACCAATAAATTTCAATCGTTTCTTGCAGGCATGCCAGCAGGCGGAAAACCGTATAAATGCTCCGGCTATTGCATCTGAAGAGAAAAGCTTGTTTGTAAAAGATGGTTACAATTGGATACAAATCAGACCAGAAAATATCACTTATGCACAGGCTCAGGATAATTATGTAAGCATTCATGAACCTAATCGCCGTACACTTACCCGCATGACGTTGGTGGAACTACTCGACAGATTGCCTGCGGGGCGTTTCATCCGGGTTCACAAATCATACGCGGTCGCGCTTAATAAAATTGACAAAATAGAAAGGCATCAGTTAACAATTAATGGCGAAAATATTCCGTTAAGCGCGACTTACAGGGATGAGCTAACCCGAATTTTAGAGCCATAAAGCGATCTTCACTTTTGTAACAATTATTTTCGGTTAGCGGCTATATGGTACAAGTGTTTTAAATTGCATGTGATTAGCCCGAACAAACATGAGAAAACTTTTTACGCTTGTGCTTATCGCCACTTGCGGTACTTCTTTTGCCCAAACAACACCCAAGCTTACCGTTGAAAAAATAATGCGCAACCCAAAATGGATGGGGACGTCTCCAACCAACATCCGCTGGAGCGACGATGGCAAAAAAGTATATTTCGACTGGAACCCTGAAGCTGCCGATCAAAATACGCTATATAGCATCACACCAGTCAATTTAAAGCCTACAAAAGTAAGCATTGAAGAACGCCGCGATGCCCTACCAGGCAACGGAACATGGAATGCGAAACATACGCAGAAAGTTTACGAACGCAACGGCGATTTGTATCTCATTGATATCAAAGGCTCAAAAATAAAACGCCTTACTAATACAGCCGATCGCGAAAGTAACCCCAAATTCAGTGGGGATGAAAGCAAGATTGTTTTTTCCAAAAATGAAAACCTTTATGCGCAGGTTTTAACAACCGGCGAAATCATCCAGTTAACCAATTTTACGCATAGTGCTGCGGCACCTTCTGTCACAGGCCGCCGTGGTAATGCTGGTCAGCAAAAAGCTAATGCACAAAGTGGCAATGAGCAGGAACGCTGGCTTAAAGCAGAACAGACCGAACTGTTTGATGTAATTAAGGAAAAGAAAAAAGAGGATAAGCAGGAAGCAGCAGAGCGTAAACTGATGCAGCCTAAAAAGCTGCGCGAAATTACAGTCGGCGACCAATCTATTAATGGCGTACAGATCAGTCCTGATAATCGTTTCATTACTTATCGCTTAATAAAACAAGCCGATGGCGCACGCGCCGGTATTGTGCCAAACTATGTTACCGAATCAGGCTTTACCGAAGACATCCCTAACCGTACCAAGGTAGGCGCACCACAGTCAAGCTCTGAAACTTATATATTCGATACACAACTTGATACCGTTTACAAAGTATCCACTAAAGAGATTCCCGGTATTAAAGACCTGCCCGACTATATAAAAGATTACCCAAAAGAACTGGAAGAGCGTACCAAGCTTAATGCAGACCGTCCTGTTACCATCCTCGGCCCATTTTGGAGTAGTGACAGTAAAAATGCCGTTGTGATAGTCACTTCGCAGGATAACAAAGATCGCTGGATCATGAAACTCGATGCCGCATCAGGCAAACTTACCCTGCTCGACCGTCAGCGGGACGAGGCATGGATCGGCGGCCCCGGCATTGGCGGAGGTGGCTATTCGGCTGGCAATGTTGGCTGGATTGACAATACGCATTTCTATTTCCAAAGCGAAGCATCAGGATATTCACACATTTACGTAGCGGATGTAACCAGCGGGGCTAAAAAGCAGCTTACCAGCGGTAATTGGGAGGTACAAAGCCTTGATCTCTCAAACGATAAAAAACACTTCTATTTCACGGCCAATATGGAGCATCCGGGTATTACGCATTATTACCGTATACCTATAAGTGGCGGTACCCCGGTAAAACTAACCAGTATGAAAGGTGGTAACGAGGTAGAATTATCGCCCGATGAAAAATGGCTGGCCATCCGTTACTCTTACTCAAACAAACCTTGGGAACTTTATCTGCAAGCTAACAAACCCGGTGCAAAAGCGATTAAGATCACGAAATCAACAACGGCCGAATTTGATGCTTATGCATGGCGTGACCCTCAACTGATCACCTTTAAAAACCGTTATGGTAAGGACGTATATGCACGCCTTTATGTGCCTGCATATCCAGATCCATCCAAACCTGCCGTCGTGTTTGTGCATGGCGCCGGCTATCTGCAAAACGTACACTACTGGTGGAGTCAGTATTTTCATGAATATATGTTTAACAACCTGCTTACCGATGTAGGCTACACCGTATTGGATATTGATTATACTGGCAGCTCGGGCTATGGCCGCGACTGGCGTACAGGTATTTACCGCCACATGGGTGGTAAGGATCTGGATGACCAGGTTGATGGCGTAAAATTACTGGTTGATAAATATGGCGTAAACCCCAAACATGTTGGCATGTATGGCGGCTCGTACGGCGGGTTTATGACGCTTATGGCTATGTTCACCACACCTGATGTGTTTGCAGCCGGAGCAGGCCTAAGATCAGTTACCGACTGGGCGCATTATAATCATGGCTACACCTCTGACATCCTGAATGAACCCTATAACGATGAGAAAGCCTATCGCCAAAGCTCCCCAATTTATTTCGCAAACGGCTTAAAAGGCAAACTGCTGCTTTGCCACGGCATGGTTGACCAAAATGTAAACTTTCAGGACATTGTGCGCCTTACACAGCGTTTAATTGAACTGCATAAAGAGAATTGGTCGCTTGCGCCATACCCGGTAGAAGATCATGGATTTGTACAGCCCAGCAGCTGGACAGACGAGTATAAGCGTATCTATAACTTATTTGAAGAAACGCTGAAGAAGTAAACTAAAAGAGCCGCTGATTAGCGGCTCTTTTAATAAAATCATTTTTTTGATTTAGTATCAGCTATGGCATTGTCTCTTAATGACCATGCAAAATCCAATTGTACTTTGTTCACCCATTTTGAACCGCCCATATCAATATATTGATCGGTACAATAAATGTCTAAAGCATTTTCACCTTTACCTGTTACATTTTGCTGTGAGGCAAGTGCATGACAACTCATACAGTTTGTTTGGATACCATATCTAAAATTCGGCTTCCATGTATTTGGATAATCTGAAAATGTAGACGGATCAAACCCTGCTTCGAGATATGGGTTATACCCGATCACTGCTACTTTACCCGGCTGCCCCCCTGTTACAGGCTGATTAGGGTAAACCATAGCATAAGCAGTTGACAAAGCGTAGTGCGCAGCCGCCGCGGATAATTGTGCAGGCCTTAATGCTGCTGCTGCAGCATTGCTTGGTAACTGCGGCAGATTGGCATTAGGCGACCAAAAGAAGGTTTGCCAAGTCCAGTTGCTTATTTCTTTTGTAGTTACGTGCATGGCAACCAGTATGGCAAGGTCACCGGCAGAAAATGAGTTTGCCCCTTGTTGCTGATTTAAGTAAGCTGCCGTTAGCGAATCTATTTTGTAATAGATAAAATCGCTTACATTGCAGGTTGCTGCAGCTATTTGTGCCTGAGTAGGATTACTTCCGGTTGCAGGTACTAATTTTTTATTTTTAGGCTGTTGGTTGCGTACATCGGCGTATACGTAATTGTTCCAATCTGTAGGCGCAAATGCTTTTGGCGTAGACGGCTCACCTGGCCATGCAGGTATCCTGATCAGTGAATCTGTTTTTTTACCAATGTAGTATACCGGCTTTATGTTTACACCATTGTTAGGAAACGGTGGAATAGCGGCTACCTGACCTGCTTTTTTATAGCTGTTTTGCACAGATTCTTTAAGTAAAGAATATTTTAAGGTATGTGCAGCAGATGCCGGGCTGTAAGATACTCCAACAAAGAAAACAGCGCTATCATTAATTGTACCGTTCAAAGCCGAGTTCATCAATTTCTTTTTGTTGACATTCTCTAACCTTGCACGTTTAAATTGCTCAGGGATACTTAGCAAAGTCCGGTGACTTTTTGCCTTATTATCCCTTAACAATTTAAATCCATTTTGCTGCTGTGTTAAGTTTACCAACTCATTGATACCCGTCCAGGTTTGGTAAACAAGTAAACTGTCGCCTTGGTAGGTTTCACCAGATTGTGCGGTTAGCCCAGCCCAAATGCCCCATGCATGCTTATAAACTTCGTTAACAGCTGGCACAGGCTTCTGGTTAAGCCAACCTAAAATTTTGGTAGAATCTTCCGGAAAATTAAACCCCGGTACCACCACTTTTAAATCAACAGGTGTAATAACTGAATCTTTTGTGTTACCGGCTGTAGAAACTGAACCGGTTTTTTTTTGATTGCATTCTACAATCACGGCGATAGATAACAGCAAGGCTGCTATCGCCAGCATTGGCTTTAGATTTCTCATAATGTGATAAGCATTTTGTTAATAATTAGAATTCAGGCTTTTACGAACTAATTTAACACAATGTTACAATATAAAAAAGGGTGTTTTCACCCATAGATAAATCTTATAACCCTATAAATACATTCGATAAACTTGTACAGGCAAATCGGTTATCTTTGTAAAAAAATTAATAAAGACTCAACTATGATAACAATCGGTCAAAAATTTCCGGCATTTAATAAAAAAGCTGTAGTAAGCATAGAAAAAGGTAAAGAGTTTGAAGATATCACTTCAGATTATTTGGCTAACGAAGACAACGTTTGGACCGTAATGTTCTGGTGGCCAAAAGATTTCACTTTTGTTTGCCCTACCGAGATTGCAGAATTTAACAAATCATTTGGCGATTTCCGCGACCGTGATACCCGTTTAATCGGTGCTTCTACCGACTCTGAATTTGTACACTTAGCCTGGAGAAACAACCACGATGATCTTCGTGGCCTTAAATTCCCAATGCTTGCTGATACTTCAAAATCTTTAGCAGAAGAATTAGGCATCTTAGAGCCAACTGAGAAAATTGCTTACCGTGCAACTTTCATCATCGATCCGCAAGGTATTGTACGCTGGGTATGCGTTAACGACCTTAACGTTGGCCGTAACGTTAAAGAAGTAATCCGTGTATTAGACGGCTTACAAACCGACGAGCTTTGCCCTTGCAACTGGGAAAAAGGCCAGGAAACTTTAACTGCATAATTACCCGTTATACAGATCCCCGTAGGCCAGCTTACGGGGATTTTTATTTTTAAACCACAGTAACATGAGCGAAACCACAGATATTATTGAAGAACTATTAGAGGCTACCGGCCTTGATAAAAATTACCGTACCGATAGTATAGCGCTATTAGAAAAAGGCGAATCACGCTATGTACGCGACCTTAAGCTTAACTTTACAAGTACATTAACGTCAGAACACCTTAGCGCTAAAGAATGCGGTTTGCTGGGCTTATCTATTGCTGTAAACAACAATAACAAGCCGCTTACTGCATTTTACACTAAATTTTCGGAAGAGCAGGGCGCTACAGCGGCAGAAATTGCAGAAGCGGTAGGCTGTGCATCATTACTGGCATCAAACAATGTGTTTTACCGTTTCAGGCACTTTACCCAAAAGGAGAAGTATACACAGATACCGGCCAGGATACGCATGCAACTAATGATGAAGCCTGTAACAGGTAAAGAGTTTTTTGAATTGATGAGCCTTGCCGTATCGGCAGTTAACGGCTGCGAAATGTGTGTTAATGCACACGAAGACTCCCTGATTAAGTTAGGCACCACAGAAGAGCGCATTTTTGATGCCGTACGCATAGCATCGCTTGTTACAGCTACCGGCAAAATAGTTTATTAACATTTGTTAGCACCGACAAACAAAAACCCGTTTAAAAGCGCTTTTAAACGGGTTTTTGTTTTTAATTATTTGTTAATAAAAATTTATAACCTGCAGATTTTTTTGTTTACTTTTATAAGTAAGATTAAGCAACCTTCGGTATCCATAATACTAGTCAAGTGAGTTCGGGGGGAGACTATTATTTTTTAATTGTATTTTTTTTGGAAAGCCGGTTAGATACCACCTAACCGGCTTTTCCTTTATATATATTATGGAGTTGCTTTAATGCGCATCAGCAACAGCCTTCAATTTCTTAAATGGCTGCAAGTAAAGTAAAGGTATGGAGAAGAGCATCACCAGCCCTGACAGCCAGTAAGCATCATCATAAGTAAGCAATAAAGACTGACGTACAATTGTACCTTCCATTGCCTTATAAGCCATTGTAGTGGCATCTAACATAGAAGCGCCCTTTGCCATAAAGGCATGCACATAACCATTAAAGCGTTCTGTAAATACAGGATTGTACTGATTAATATTTACCAGCAGGTTATTACGGTGCAGTCCCTGGCGTGTATGTATAATAGTTGTTAAAACCGCAATACCAAAAGAACCACCCAACTGGCGCATCATGTTATTTAAGCCAGATCCCTGGCCCACTTCTGCACCTTTCAGATCTGCCATGGCCAATGTGGTCAAAGGCACAAACAATAAGGCCATACCCACACCACGTATCAGCAACGGAATCAGCACATCGCTTTGTCCGGTTGCCAACGTAGAGTGGCTTAACATATTGGTAAATACAAAGAACAGGAACATACCAACAGTGGCCATAAATTGTGCAGGTATACCTTTGTTAAGCATTTTACCTATAAAAGGCATCATGACAATGGTACACAAACCACCGGGAAACAGCAGTTCGCCCGTTTGCTGGGCATTAAAGCCCAACAGGTTCTGGCAAAACACAGGGAACACAAACACTGACCCATACAAACCAAAGCCCAGTATAAATGATGTAAACATACCGACCGAAAAACTTCGGTGCCGCATAATGCTGAAGTTTACTACCGGGTGATCGGTACTGAGTTCGCGCCAGAGGAACAGGAGGAAGCCTAAACCTGCGGCAATGGTAAGTACAAGGATATATGGTTTAGAGAACCAATCTTCATCTTCACCTTTTTCAAGTATGGTTTGCAAACTACCTACTGCAATGGCCAGTAAAACGATACCCCACCAGTCAACCGGCTTACTGGTATCCTTCGGCGTTTCCCTAACAAATGTATAAGTAAAAAATGCTGCCAATGCGCCTACCGGTATATTCACGTAAAATATCCAGGGCCACGAGTAATTTTCAACAATCCAGCCGCCAATGGTTGGCCCTACAGTAGGACCAACAACAGCACCTAAGCCAAATAAAGCCGTAGCGGTACCTATCTGTTCACGCGGCCATGTTTCTATCAGGATAGCTTGTGCTGTCGAGATCAAACCACCACCGGCAAAACCCTGCAATACACGGAAGAGGATCAGCTCATTCATGTTATGTGCGTTACCGCACAAGAATGATACTACTGTAAATACAACTATTGATGCAAGAAAATACTGTTTACGCCCAAAGCGGCTCCCCAGCCAGCCCGACATGGGCAATACGATAACGTTGGCCACCGCATAACCGGTAACAACCCAGGCCACATCCGTAAGGGTGGCGCCTAAGTTACCCTGTATGTGGGGCAGCGCTACGTTTACAATCGTGGTATCAATCAGCTCCAGAAGCGAAGCTGTGATCACAGTGATTGTAATGATCCATTTTTTAAAGCCGGTTTCAGCCATTGTAATTAGTCTTTAGTAATCACAGAAACATTTACACTCATGCCCGGACGCAATTTTTCTAAAACACCTTTATCAGCGTTTATTTTAATTTTAACCGGAACACGTTGTACTACCTTCACAAAGTTACCGGTAGCGTTATCTGGTGGCAGTAAAGAGAATTTGGCACCTGTTGCAGGTGAGAAGTTATATACAGTCCCCTCTATTTTCATATCAGGGTAAGCGTCAACTTCAATATCCACTTTCTGTCCGTTTTTAATATCTGTTAATTGTGTTTCTTTAAAGTTAGCGGTAACATATATGCTGTTATCGTTTACAATAGAGAAAAGTGTTTGGCCTGCTTGTACTAACTGGCCAATCTGTATGCTCTTTTTAGAGGTTATACCGCTTGCAGGCGCTGCAATATGCGTGTATGATAGTTGCAGTTTAGCAAAATCAACATCTGCCTGGCGTTGGTCAACACCGGTGTTGGTCACCTTTAACTGGTTACGGCTGGCACCCACCTGCTCTTGTGCAGCTTTGTACTGATCGCGTGCGGCTTGCAGATTTGCCTGTGCAACTTGCAGATCAGATTTTGACTGGTCAAATTGCTGTTGGGTAATTGATCCGTCTTTTACCAGGTTAGCATAACGTGCATAGTCTTTCTGTGTTTTTTCCAGACGGGCCTGTGCAGATACTACCTGTGCCCTTGCACTGGCAGAACTTGCCGCAGTTTGGAAAATCTGAGACTGGCCTACGCCAATGCTTGCGCCAGCGCCTTTTTGTGCAGCCAAAGCCTGCTCTAATTTAACTTTATAATCGCGGTCGTCAATTATAACCAGTGGCTGGCCTTTGTTAACGTGTTGGTTATCTTCGAACATAATGCTGTCCACATAACCACCTACACGTGCTACTACAGGGCTGATGTCGCCATCAATCTGCGCATCGTCAGTATCAACGTGCTTGCTGTAATAGATGTATTCTTTTATACCGAAAATAATACCAACGATCAGGACGACACCCAAAATAATAGGTATAACCTTATTTGGTTTCTTTTTTACGTTTTCTTGTATTTCTTGTTCCTGTGCCATTTTATTTGAGTAAATTTTTTATTTGTTGAGTGTTCCGGTTGATTTAAGTAAAGTGTAGTATGCTAAACCTGCATCGGCTTTAGCAAGTTCCAGGTTAATTTGCGCCTGGTATAATAAGCTTTGTGCATCTACGCGGTCGGTAACTGTACCGGTAGCATTTTGATACCTCGATTCCTGCAATCTGTTGTTTTCTGTTGCCTGGGCAATAGAAGTTTGCAGCAGGTTAATTTTGCTTACAGCAGATACATATGACTGATAATCGCGGTTAACTTCGTTTTTAATATTATCGGTTTCTATGCCTTTATTAATAACCACCTGCTCACGTTGTATCTTGGCTTGAGCCTCTTTGTTTTTATTAGTCCAAAGCGTACCGAAGTTCCATGACAGTGATAAACCTAAAGTAAGCGGCGTAATGTAATTGCCATTAGTTGGAAAAGGGTTAGCCGCAATATCAACATAATAAGCCGCTGCACTTGCCGATAATGTCGGTAGCTTGTTAGCTCTGATGTCTTTAAAATTAAGGTCAGCTACACGGGTACGCAGATCAAATTGTTTAAACTCCTGGCGGTTTGTATAAGCCGAGTCAAGATAATTTTGAAACGGAGCAATATTATCCGCAGTAGGTGTGTTCAACTGGTCAATATTTAACTGTGTATTTTCAGGCAAACCCAGCAATACGTTAAGGTTATAGTTAATTACCTTACGGTTGTTTTCCAGATCAATACCATTTAATTCGATATTTGAGCGCTGTAATTGAAAACGCAAAACGTCATTTTTGGTAACCAAACCCTGTTCAAAAAAGCGTTGAGATTGGCGGATCTGAGCATCTTCTGCAGCCAGGTTTTGCGCTACCACCTTTTTGCTTTGCAGCACTTTGTAAAGGTTATAGTACTCGTTGATAATGGCATAAGCAATCTCGTCGCTGTCGCGGGCGGCATCTAATTTGGAGACCTTAATTAACAGGTCTGTAGATTCGCGGGCATATTTCAACTTACCACCTGCAAAAATTGGCTCTGCTAAGTTAATCATGCCGATATTGGCATTAGCGCTTTTAGGCAACCCGATGGTTTGATCACCAAAATTTAGCTTGTTTGCCGGGATTTCTGCACGGCTGTAAGCAAAGCTTGCGCTGCCGGTTGGCAATGCACGGTCTTTCGCCTGGTTGTATTGAGAAACAGCTTCATCAATTTTAGCCTGCGAAAGCTTTAATGTTTTACTGTTTGCCAAACCAAGCTTTAATGCTTCGTTTAAGGTAAGGGTCCTGTCTTGCGCCAGGGCCGTTGCAAACGGCAGCAACAAAATTGCCACCAGTAATAAACCGTACCGGCTTACTACTTTTGTTTTAAGGTTGATGATGTTATTTATTCGTGTGGTCATTTTTACTTTAATAAGTAAGGTTTTAATAAATTTATCAGATATGCTTTCAGTCTTGGTTTAAATATTTTTAATGATTCCTCGTTTTGTATATCATAACCAAACATTTTGCTTGATACGTAAGGCGTGTTCATCAGGTAATTTTTAATGCCGAAGATGGTTGCTGTAATCATTTCTATATCAGTATCCGGTTTAAAATCGCCTGTATCCACACCCTCTTTTATCAGCTTATTAAACTCGCTTACATTTTGTGTCAATATCTGGTTGATCTTATCTGGCAGGTCCCCTTTGCGGCTCATGCTTATTTCCTGGTACAGCATGCGCTGAAAACAGGTATTATTAAAGATCCGGTCTACATAAGTTTCTATATACTTTTCAATCTTTCCCCAGGGTGATAAGCCAGAAGTGTTTCCAATATCTCTTAGCATATCCCTGAACATTGAAATGCGACGCTCGAATATGGCCAGAAACAAACCTTCTTTAGAACCGAAATAATAATTCAGCATGGCCATATTAACCCCGGCCTCGCCCGAAATCATCCGGGTTGAAGCGCCATCGTATCCCACTTCAGAGAAAACCTTTTCGGCTACATCTAAAATGTGATCCTTTTTATCTGTCTTTTCTTTCTCCATGTCTTAAATCCGATGCAAAATTAATCAAACGATTGATTAAGTAAACACAGATTTGTCTGAGATGTGTAAACTAATAGGGATAGCACGTTTATTTTTAATCAAACGATTAATTTTAAATTATACTTTTTGTAAAAGGATTTGTTTTTCTTTATTGCAATAAAATTTATACGCCGTAATATTTAACAATATTAAATGAAACATATACTCTACCTGTTTGCCTTAATACTTAGCATTCAATACGGTTTTGCCCAAAGCGCAGTAGTGTCAAACACTTCGGCAATTGAGCAGGATTTCAAAAAATTAGGTGTTTTAGGCAGCGTACTTTACGTAGCCGCTCACCCGGATGATGAGAATACAAGACTGCTTGGTTACCTGGCACAAGAGAAACATTACCGCACAGGATACATGTCCCTTACCCGGGGCGATGGTGGGCAAAACCTCATCGGTACCGAACAGGGGGAACTTTTGGGAGCCATCCGCACACAGGAATTATTAGCAGCCCGCCGTATAGACGGTGCAGAACAGTTTTTTAGCCGCGCTAATGACTTCGGGTTTTCTAAAGGGCCTGATGAAACCCTTAAACTATGGGACAGGGAAAAAGTATTGAGCGATGTAGTATGGGTGATCCGCAACTTTCGTCCTGATATTATTATCTGCCGCTTCCCTACTACAGGCGAGGGCGGGCATGGGCACCATACCTCATCAGCTATTTTAGCGCAGGAAGCTTTTAAGGCTGCAGCAGACCCAACCCGTTTCCC
The DNA here is from genome assembly GCF_028736115.1 of Mucilaginibacter sp. KACC 22063. NCBI lineage: Bacteria > Pseudomonadati > Bacteroidota > Sphingobacteriia > Sphingobacteriales > Sphingobacteriaceae > Mucilaginibacter > Mucilaginibacter florum. Next base: position 4,659,424 of record NZ_CP117877.1, read on the forward strand.
CGAGCAGTTAAAATATGTAAAGCCCTGGCAGGCAAAACGCCTGCTTTGGAATACTTTTAACTTTGGCAGCATGAACACAACCAGCGAAAGCCAGTTTAAGCTGGATGTTGGTGGTTACAATACCTTTTTAGGTAAAAGTTATGGAGAGATTGCGGCCGAAAGCCGGTCAAGCCATAAAACACAAGGTTTTGGTTCTTCACGCCAGCGTGGACAGGCCTTCGAGTATTTTAAGACCATTTTAGGTGACGCCCCGCAAAACGACCTGATGGATGGTATCAATACGACCTGGCGCCGGGTAAGCGGCGGTGCAGATATCGAAGCCGGATTAACTGTGATCTACAAAAATTTTGATGCCGCTAATCCACAGCGTTCTGTCCCTGCTCTGGTTAAATTACTTGGATCAATTGAAAAGATACCTGACAGTTACTGGCGTGCGCAAAAAGCCAACGAAATGAAAAACCTGATTGCGGCATGTGCCGGACTATGGTTCGAGAGCTATAGTGCAAAGCCGGTTTATGCCAAAGGTGAAAATGTGAGTATCAGCACCCAAATCATTGTACGCACCGATGCACCGGTTGCTTTAACAAGTGTATCCTACAATGGCGATGCCACCAATGCTGATAACAAAGAGACCCTTGCACAGAACATCTTAAAATCTGTAAACAGTACCTTTAAAGCAGCTGAGCTTACACAGCCATATTGGTTAAAGTATCCACATGGTGCAGCTATGTATAACACAGGCTACCTGGATTCGACTGGTAACGTAGCGCAGAAGACACTTCCATGGAATATTCTACCGTCTGTTACCGTTTCATTTATAATAGCCGGAAAACCTATTAGCTACACCACTCCTGTAGAATATAAGTATGCTGATCCGGCACGGGGGGAAATATACCAGCCTTTGATTATTGCCCCGGCTGTTACAGCGAATATCATCAACCAGGATTATATTTTTAGCACTAAACAACCGCAAACGGTTCAGTTAAAGTTAAAGGCGTTTACCAAAGCAAGCGGTACAGTTAGCTTAAAGCCAATATCCGGTTGGAATATCAGCCCAGCCAGTATCAGCTTTAGCGATAAAAATGAAGGTGATGAATGGGTTGCTAATTTTACCGTATCACCGGCTGATGCCACACCAGGAACCAATGCATTGCAGGCCATAGTTACAACCAACGGGCAAACATTTGATAATGGACTGCTGCAATTATATTATGAGCATATCCCAACCATTACGTTGTTCCCGCAGGCTAAAGCCAAACTGGTAAATCTCGACCTGAAAACGGCAGGCAAAAAAATCGGCTATATTATGGGTGCGGGCGACCTGGTACCCGAAGCCTTGCAGCAAGTAGGTTATGAAGTGCACCAGCTTACAGATGCTGAGATCATGAATGATGACCTGTCAAAATACGATGCCATTATTACAGGCGTACGTGCTTATAATGTTAACAACCGACTGGTTTACGAACAGCCCAAATTAATGGACTATGTAAAGAATGGCGGCAACCTGGTTGTACAATATAATAACAATGCAGGAATATTGGTAGCACCCGGGCCATATCCGTTTATGGTAGTTAACCAACGCGTTACCGATGAAAATGCCGCTGTTACTTTTGATGATCCGCAAAGTGCATTACTCAACTACCCGAATAAAATCACAGCTAAGGATTTTGACGGCTGGATACAGGAGCGCGGACTATATTTTGTAACTAATACAGATGCAAAATACCAGGCACCGCTTAGCATGCATGACCCTAACGAAGCACCTAACAAAGGATCATTAATTGCAGCTAATTATGGCAAAGGCAGGTTTGTATATACATCACTTGCGTTTTTCAGGGAACTGCCTGCAGGTGTACCCGGTGCCTACCGTTTATTTGTAAACCTGCTCAGCAATCCGAAAAAATAAAAACAATTGATCTTTTATAATTATTGTATTGCTACAGACAGTTTTAACCATTACTTTTGCCACCGAACTATATATAAAGTTATGTCACATCATCAACACCACAACGAAGACGCTAAAAGCTACGATCAATACTATTACTTAGTTGGCTTGTTAGCAGGCCTGTTTACAGGTGCAATTATCGAAAAAGGTATCGTATGGATTATTGCAGGCGGCATTGTTGGTTTACTTACTGCCGGCCTTTATATTAAAACTGCAGTACGTAACAGGTATCAGTAATTACACTTGATCAGTAATTGCCTTTGGCAATTAAAGCTATAATAAAAAAGGTATGCCAATGGCATACCTTTTTTATTTGTATAAACTTTTTACGATTTTATTTAGCCTGTGATATCACAGCTTCGTTAAGGCGTACATACTCGTCGCTTTTATCGGCTTTAGCCAAAGCAACACCTTCTTTAGCTGTAGCAATGGCATCGGCCTTATCTCCCATTTTTAACAAGATACGTGCTTTCCACAATTTGTAGTAATATAAGGTAGGACTTTGCTTTTCAAGGATATTCATCCACTCTAAAGCTTTGTTAAGGTCCTTGCCATTCTCGTAGTAGTATACCGCAGCAGCAAAGTAAGGTTTCTTTTCGCCTTTCATGGCTTCATCAATATTTGCCATTATACGGCTGTCAACCTCGGTAGTTAAATGAACAGTAAGGGCAGTATGCTCCCACATCAGTTGCAGGTCGCAGCTGGTTGGCTTTACATTGGCAAACTGCATGGTGAAGGTTTCAACCAGCGGCTTTATCGTGCTGCTTTTAACCTTAAAACGCACCACATCGTCGGCTTGCTTGTACTCATAAGCGCCCCATTGTTTCGCTGTTTTGTTAATGATAATAGTCCATTCATTTTTACCGGGAATGCTAAATAAGCCATATTCCCCAGCAGGAATCTTGTTACCCTCGATAGTCACATCATCACTGAACTTTATCACGGTTGCCTGGTTGGCGCCTGTACGCCATACTTCGCCGTAAGGCTGTAAAGTACCTTCGCCAAAAATTTTGCGCCCTTTAACATTAGGCCTCGAATAAGTTAAAGTGATGGTACCTAATCCGAACTCTTGCGTAATGGTTTGCGACGAGCTGGCATTAGGCATTTTTAATTGTGCAAACGTATCTGCCGAAAAACATAACGTTGCAAGCAGCGCAAGCTGCATCAATATCCTTTTCATAAAGTTTTAAGTTTAAGCGAAGATAACAGGAACAGAAGCAGGAAACAAGAACCAAGAGACAAGACTGTACCCCAACAAAAAAGCCAGCTTAAAGCTGGCCTCTTGTTTCTCGATTCTTGTTTCTTGTCTCTATTTACAGAACTTTAAAACCAACGGTTAAAGCCCATAAGTTCTGGCGTTGGCCATAGTCTTTATTGATTTTAGTCAGGCCGCCTTCGTAACGCCCGTCAATGGTAATACTACCGATATCTACGCCAGCACCTGCCTGGAAACCAAGCGTGCTTGTGGTATAGTTACCAAAATCCTGGTAAGCGTTCTGAACGTTTTGCGAGAAACTACGGTCCTTATCCAGGATGGCGGTATAGATCGGCCCTGCCATAATCCGTACGTTAAGATTTTTTGTACCGAAGCGCTGACCGATAAGCAATGGCACGTTTAAGTTGGTAAAACGCACGTGGCCCTCTTCGTTAATGGTATTATTACTGTTCTGAAACTCGAATTTACCACCCGAGCTGCTTAGGTAAAGCTCTGGCTGGAAAAATAATCCACTACCCGCACGCATGAAGATACCTGCCTGGTAACCTGCCTGAGATGATTCTTTAAAGTTATCGGTGTTGATCTTAGAAAAGTTAACCCCGCCTTTAACGCCCAATATAAACTGCGCCTTGGCCGTTATACTTAGTGCAACAAGTACTGCTATACTTAAAAATAGCTTTTTCATAGTTTTTCGTGTTAGTGTTAGATCTGTTTGATGTAATTTAACTGTAACAGTTTAATCGTATCTATAGCATAACGTTGCAAATTGCTATTTTTATATTTTTGCATAGCAATACAAATATTATTATGGCGGCTATAACTATAAGCGACAAAGACTGGAACCGTGTTAAAATTAAATTGAAGCGCAAATATAATCATCTTACCGATGATGAGCTGCAATACAGCCAGGGGCAGGAGGATCAATTGATCAGCCGCCTTGCACAACTGGTAAACCGCAAAGAAGATTATGTAATATTCACGCTTAAGAAAGCGTTAGTAAATATCGATAACAACCGCCTGTAAATAAGCGGCTAACCGCCGCAAACAAACTTAAATAAGGCCATGAGAAAAAGTGTTTACCGCAAACTGGGGCTTACCGCTGTTGCAGTTGGCGTTGCTGTAACTTTATACAGTTTTAATGACGACCTGTTCCAGATATCAAAAAACCTTGATGTTTTTGCGTCGGTTTATAAAGAGGTAAACCTTAATTATGTGGATGACATTAACCCATCTAAAATGGTGAAAACCGGGGTTGATGCCATGTTGGATAACCTTGACCCTTATACCGAGTTTGTACCCGAGTCGGAGATCGAAGATTTTAAATTAAAATATGTGAGCACACAATATGGCGGTATTGGTGCTACCGTATTTGTCAGGGATAAAAGGATATTTATATCCGATGTGTTTTCCGGTTTCCCTGCCCAAAAGGCAGACATCCGCGCAGGTGATCAGATACTAAAAATTAACGACGTTGAGGTCACCGGCAAAACCAACGAACAGGTAAGCCTGCTGCTTAAAGGCAGCAAAGGCGCAGGCGTTAAGTTATTGCTTAAGCGAGGCGATAATGCAGCGATTGAAAAAAGCCTGATCCGCGACGAGATCAAACAACCAAACGTAAGTTATTACGGCATGGTTAGCGGCAACATGGGCTACATTAAGTTGGACAAGTTTTTAGAAAACTCTGCCGAAGAAGTAACCAATGCCTTATTAGCCTTAAAGAAGAATAACCCGCAAGGGATTATTCTCGACCTACGTTCCAATGGCGGAGGTATATTACAGGACGCTGTTAAAATCGTTAACCTGTTTGTAGCTAAAGATGTAGAGGTCGTATCGCAAAAAGGGAAGATCAAAGAGAAAAACTTTACTTACCGTACCATGAGCACCCCTGTTGAACCTAACCTTCCATTGGTGGTGCTGGTTAACGGGCGTTCGGCATCGGCGTCAGAAATTGTTGCAGGATCGTTGCAGGACCTTGACCGGGCAGTTATAATAGGTCAGCGCAGCTATGGTAAGGGCCTGGTGCAGCAAACCTTTACCCTGCCTTACAATAGCCTGGTGAAAATCACCATTGCTAAATACTACATTCCATCAGGCCGTTGTATACAGGCATTAGATTACGCTCACCGTAAAGATGATGGCAGCGTTAATAAAATGGCTGATTCTTCATTACACGAGTTTAAAACCAAAGCAGGCCGATCGGTGTATGATGGCAGCGGTGTGTACCCTGATATCACGATCAAACAAGAACGATTTGCCAACATCACCCAGACACTGGTAGGTAAGCTGTTAATATTTGATTATGCTAATCAATACCGTAGCACTCATAATTCTATCCCCAATGCATTGTCGTTCCATTTAAGTGATGACGACTATAATGACTTTGTGAAGTATCTTAACGGCAAAGATTACTCTTACAGCACCAACAGCGAGCGGTTGCTGAATACGCTTAAAACTGAGGCTACCAAAGAAAAGCAGTTCAACGAAATACAATCTGAATACGACATATTGAAAAGCAAGCTGATGGCCAGCAAAAAGAACGACCTGCAACAACATAAAGACGAGATACGCCAGGTACTCGAAAATGAAATTGTGGCTCGTTATTACTTTGAAAAAGGCCGTTATGAGGTTAACTTTAAATACGACCGTGATTTGGCACAGGCAGTTAAAACCATGCAGGATAAAAACCAGCTTGCAGCTGTGTTAAAAGGCGAAGGCCAGTACAAAGTGATAGGCAAACCCGTTTTAGCATCGGCAGTTACCAAAAAGGATGATACAGGTGCGGAGCAATAATCTGGATTGTCTTTTAGCTAAGCAAGACTGCTATTAGCCCTTTTCATAGCAAAGCGCGAAGCTTATTAATGTTTGTGGATGTACTTCTTTTTTGACCGCTAAAAAAGAAGTACCAAGAAAAAGTCTCGTCGCTGGCACCGCAGCCTTTGAATGGTTTTGCTTTAGAACTTACAGAGTTTCCGTCTGCGCTGATGCGACATTAATACCGTTACGTTCTGTTCATCTGTTTAAAAACTAATATAGTTTAGCGAGGGGCATAACGAAAAACGCGGGCCAAGCATTGGCGTGAATGTCATTTTAGCTTTTGGCGCGCAGCGTTACTTAAAAGCGTAAAAATGGCAGAGCGGGGAGAAGCTTTTTTTCGTCTTGATTTTTGGTCGCTTTTTATCAAGAAAAAGTAACTAAGTCTAACCCGTAAAATTTTATAAAACAAAACGCCCCTTGCAATAACAAGAGGCGTTTCTATATAGCTTTAAATGCTTATGCAGCTTTTTTAGCTTTATCGCACATTTCTTTACATTTTGCTTTTTCAGCGGCAGAAGCCTTGGTCATTTTTTTGCAGCAAGATTTACCTGGAGCACATTTCATGCCTTTGTCTTTATCAGTTTTGTCGGCAGCAAATACGTTTACAGAAGCAACGGTGAAAGCAAGTACTAATGCTAAGCTTAATTTTTTCATTTCTTTGGTTATAAAAGGTTAATCAATTTAGTTTAAGCGGGTAATTCGGCAAGTACGGTACGGCCGCCCTTAACTACCTCGCCCAGAGCAACATTTATCTTTGAACCTAAAGGTAAAAAAATATCTACTCTCGATCCAAATTTAATAAAGCCAAATTGGCCGCCCTGTTCCACTACATCACCTTCTTTAACATACCATACAATACGACGTGCCATTGCACCTGCAATCTGACGGAAAAGCACCGGTGTACCCGCTGTGTTTTCTATCATAATAGTGGTACGTTCGTTTTCGGTTGATGATTTGGGATGCCATGCTACCAGATATTTACCGGGATGATATTTGAAATATTTAACCACTCCGCTTATCGGGTTACGGTTTACATGCACATTAATAGGCGACATAAATACCGATATCTGGATGCGTTTATCTTTTAATACTTCGCTTTCTTCTGTTTCTTCAATAACCACTATTTTACCATCAGCCGGGCATAGCACAGTAGCTTCGTCTGTACTGATTGCAAAGCTTGGGCTGCGGAAAAACTGCAAAATAATCAGAAACAGCAATGCCGATAAGATGTAAACTACCCATTTTAATGCATGGGCCTGTGGCAAATAAAACTGAATAACTGCGTTAAGCACAAAAATAAACAGGATGCAAAGCGCAATAGAGGTATATCCTTCCTTATGAATGGTCATTATAATAATGAATTTTTACAAAGCTACTAATTTGTAACGAAGTACAGATAAGTATAAACAATAGGGGCTGCAAGCAGCAGTCCGTCAAAACGATCAAGCAAACCACCGTGACCAGGCAAAATGCCGCCGCTGTCTTTTATGTTAAGGCTGCGTTTAAACATAGATTCAATCAGGTCGCCCAAGGTGCCCACGCAACCGATAATAATAGCTACAGATATCCATTGCTTCCATTGCAGCTCAGGATAGTAAATACTAAGTATGTATCCAACCAGAGCGGCAATCAGCACACCTCCAAAAAACCCTTCCCAGGTTTTCTTGGGTGAATGGCGTTCAAATAATTTAGTGCGGCCAAAAAACCTGCCGCTTAAATAGGCGCCGGTATCATTAGCCCAAAGCATTAACAAAAAGCCAAGTGGAAAATGAAAATTAAAAGCACCATTTACAAAGCCTAAAGCATGATAAAAGCAAAAAGGCACAATGACGAAGATGATCCCTAAAAAGGTAAAACCTATGTTAGTGAAGGGTGCGGTAGTATGCCTGTAAAGCTCGGCTATTAAAATGGTACTCAGCGATAAAACAATCAGCAAAAGCAGTTTATGGCTAAGTGTGTTATCTTTAAAATAAAATGTAGCCGCTGCTGCCGCAAAAACAAGGATACCGTTAACAAGGCCTACCCCTACATTAGGCTTTATGCCGCCCTGTCCAGCCAGTTTGTAAAACTCTTGCAGGCAAAGAACCGAAAGTAATAGAAAGAAGATGCTGAATACATACCGCCCGGCCAATACAGAGCCAAGCATTACGATAACAAAAAAGAAGCCCGTAATGGCGCGTGTTTTCATATGTTAATCTGGTTCAGGATCATGATTTCGACAGCCGCGCTAAAATCTTCCTGGTGAATATAGACCTCTATATTACCGAAATTGCGGTGTGATGAATCCTGCTTGTTAAGCACAACGGCGTCGATATGGTTTTCAATAAGCATCTGCTTAACCATTTCAGATTGAAAAAAATTAGTGGAAGTGAAAATTTTAACCCAGTTCTTTTCCATCAGTCTTGTCTTTGCACCCTTTGTGAAAGTAATTTATAACTATACAGCAAAATTAAAGTAATTATAATGCTAAATACATATCCGCTGTAATTAAATACATGCTGATCATCAGGGTTAACTTTTATTGCTTTATGCTGATATAAGTAGGTAACAACTACGGCTGTTCCGTTATTTAAAAAATGCGCCCAAACAGATGTCCAGATACTGCCGCTCCAGTAAACAAAATAGCCAAAGAAAACGCCCAGCATTAACCGCGGCAAAAAGCCAAAAAACTCCATGTGAAAAGCACTGAACAAGGCCGCAGTGATCCAAATAGCAGCATGCGGATTACGTGTCCACCGATAAAATATGGTTTGCAAAGCGCCGCGAAACATCAACTCTTCAACTACAGCCGTTAAGGCCGCAACCAGCAATATGGCCTTAAACAAATCAAAGAGATTATTCATTTTCAGCAATGCTGCTGTAGCCTTTTCGGCAGACTTTTCAGAATCGCGCATCCATTGCTCAATACCTTTTAATGATGGTGGCAGCGATAAGTGCTGGTTAATATTGCTCAGTACCTCAACAATTGGCATGGACAGCAGCATGGTAAAAAATATGATCAACAGCAACAACCACGGGAAATTGGTATTTATCTTCAGATAATCGTCAGGCTCTTTCATCACCACCCAGCCAAAAAATATCGGAATAATCCCGATGGGTATTGTTGTGCTTACAATCTGTAAGATCCATAAGGCTTGTACGGCTTCAGGCGTGGTGATATTCATCTCGAATATTTTAGTCAGCGTCGAAATACCATAAACGCCCCATATAATACCCGCCCCAACTAACGATCCTACAAATATTGCAATACAGGTTACCACCAAAAAAAGCAGGAACTGTATAGCTGGATGAAACTGACCGTAAGCCTTTTGTGTCATGTAAGTTAATTTATTTGTATTTTTGCAGTGCTTAAAGATAAGCCATGTCTGTACAAATAGGAAATATTGATTTAGGGGAGTTTCCGCTTCTGCTGGCACCGATGGAAGACGTGAGTGATCCGCCGTTCCGTTATGTTTGCAAGCAAAACGGTGCCGACATGATGTATACCGAGTTTATATCATCAGAAGGTCTGATTCGCGATGCAGCAAAAAGCCGCCAGAAACTGGACATATTTGAGTATGAACGCCCTATAGGTATACAGATCTTTGGCAGCGACATTGAGCACATGCGAGAAGCGACAGAAATAGCTACTGCCGCCGGCCCCGACCTGATGGATATTAACTATGGCTGCCCTGTTAAACAGGTAGCCTGCCGCGGTGCGGGCGCAAGCTTGTTGCAAGACATTGATAAAATGGTAGCCATGACCAAAGCTGTTGTGGAGGCCACCCATTTACCGGTTACGGTAAAAACCCGCCTCGGTTGGGACGATAATACCAAAAACGTTTATGAAGTTGCCGAACGCCTGCAGGATGTAGGTATTAAGGCGCTTACCATACATGGCCGCACACGCGCACAGATGTATAAAGGCGTTGCCGACTGGACACTGATCCGCGAGATTAAAAAGAACCCGCGCATACAGATCCCCATCTTTGGCAATGGCGATATCGACTCGCCTGAAAAAGCTGCTGCCTGGCGCCTGGAATATGGCGTTGATGGCATGATGATCGGCCGGGCTGCTATTGGCTATCCGTGGATTTTCAGAGAGGTTAAACATTATTTTAAAACCGGCGAATATTTAGCCGGGCCAACCATGGCAGAGCGTATTGAGGTGTGCCGTACCCACTTAGAGAAATCTGTTGCATGGAAAGGCCCTAAAACCGGCATATTTGAGATGCGCAGGCATTATTCAAACTATTTTAAAGGCATTGATCATTTCAAAGAGTTTCGTATGAAACTGGTGCAGGCAGGCACAATGGAAGAGATCAACGAAATACTGGAACAGATTGAAAATCACTATTCATCCGTAATGGCTTGATTATTGAGCGACGATCAATAATTTTAAATTGTTTTTTATAACTGTTATGGTTACTACAATTACAGATGGTGTAAAAGTTTCCGTAGAAACACAATACCAACCAGAATATTCAAACCCGGCAAGCGACCACTATATGTTTGCCTACAAGATAAATATCGAGAATTTAAGTGATTACACTGTGCAACTGCTACGCCGTCGTTGGGATATTTACGACTCTAACGGCACACACCGTGTAGTTGAAGGCGATGGCGTTGTTGGCGAACAACCTGTTATTGAGCCAGGCAAATCACATGAATATGTGTCAGGCTGCAACCTGAAATCTGACATCGGCCGCATGAAAGGCGAATACCAGATGATACGTACAATGGATAACGCTTTGTTTGAAGTGGAAATTCCTGAGTTTTTTATGGTTGCGCCTTACCGCTTAAACTAATCTCCGGAACAAAATATAACAACGAAGCCCGGCAATCCGGGATTTTTTCATTTTATCTGTTCTTCCAGCGGAAGGTTTTAATCATCACATCCACATCTTTCTTCACAAAATCAAGCACAGGCTGTATAGAATCAAGCCGTGGTTCAGAATTAAAGTATAACGCCCCACGGATGTAGTTTTTGGTACTGTCCGTCAGAAAAAATTGTGCGGATGAAGCCGCATTGCCATCTATCGTATAATAAATGCCATATACCTTTCGGTCAGGGTACCGAATTACCCCTTCATCTATCGAAGTAGCTTTAACCGTATGCTTAAATGCAAAGGTTCGGGCATCTTCGGTTAGTTCATTAAATACTTTTTTTGAGGTAACTGGTTGATAGCTTAAATGCAGTGTGCCTTTGAACTGTGGCAATTGCATATTGATCCAGCAGGGTTTGGCATCACCTTTTTTATCAGGCTCTATAACGCTGTATTTAGGGTATTCAAATGTGAAGGGACAACCCTCATTATACTCCTGGTATTCGTGCTTTGGGAATACAATACGATAGAAACCCCTTGGCTTAGGCGAATAGTCGTGATTACCGCAAGCCGACAAGGCGGACACAATAACAGCTAAAAATGCAAAAAGCCTTACGGATGAAAAGCGGTGGAATTCCATAGTTCCCATGATTGTTCTGCCTGTAAAACTAACATTTCGTAGCCGTTTTTGATCTGTGCGCCCTGCTCAAGCCCCTTTCTCAAAAATAATGTTTGATCTGGGTTATAGATCAGGTCATATAATAAATGATCTGAACCTAAAGCTTCATACGGCAAAGGCGGGCAAACCTCTACATCTGGACTGGTACCTACCGGCGTAGTATTGATAATTAATTTATGGTGTTTAATGATCTCTGGTGTAAGATCTGTGAAAAGTATTCTGTCTGGTCCGGGCTTACGCGCTACAACTTTAAATTCAATTTCCAGTTCCTTTAATACATACTTAACCGCTTTAGCAGCACCTCCATCGCCTAAAACAAGGGCTTTCTGATGCTGGCTACCCAGTAGTGGCATCAGGGATTTTTGAAAACCGTAAACATCGGTATTAAAACCTTCTAACCGGAAATTATGACCGCCTATCCCAACCTCGCCAGAAAATGCGGCCAGTACCGGGCTTTCTTTAGAAATACGGATACAGTTTGCCGCACCAATATGCCTTACTGCATCGCTGCACCAGTCGAGGTATTCCAATATTTTTACTTTATGCGGTATAGTCACATTTAGGCCGCACAGGTTATCGTGCTTTTCTAAAAGCTTCGGGAAATCGTTGATATCTTCTAACGGAAAAACCTCATAGCGGCAATCCTTGATATGCTCGTTCTCAAATTTTTCGGTGAAAAACTTTTGCGAGAACGAATGCGAAAGCGGGTAACCGATGATCCCGTATCTTTTCATAGTGATTATAACCTATTGCTTAAGCTGGTAAATATAGGGGATTGAAATGTTAAAAGATTGGAGTATCTGATTTCAGTTTGATGAGATTGTTATAACCCCTCCCTGCCCTCTCTCTGGGGTGTATTCGGATTGTTTATGAATAAATTAATATGTCATTCTGAACGAAGTGAAGAATCTAATCTAATAAGATCCTCGCGTTGCTCAGGATGACATATTTAATTAAGGTCATAATTCCAGAAAATGGCTGAAAGTGTCGCTTCTGATACCCAGGCGCAAAGTCTCCAATGGTATCACATCAGCTGGTGCAATATTTCCCAAGTTTACATTAGCGCCTATCAGTTTGATAAACCACACCTGCTGTGCTTTTTGCGGCGCTTCCCAGATGATTTTATCCTGCGGGATCTTGGTCAGGATTTCATCCACCAAACCCTGGCGCACCTCGCCCGAATCACGGTAGATGCCAACATTACCACTTTCGCGGGCTTCGGCAATTACCTTCCATGATCCTGCCTGCAATTCGGCTTCCATTAACTGGATCCATTTATAAGGCGCAAATATCTTTTGAACGTCTTTTGACCCTACTTCCGAAATTACCGTTACCTGCTCGCTTAACGTTTTAATGTATTCACACTTCTCATCATGCGGAATGGTAATAGACCCGTCAGATACTTCTGCGTGCTGCATACCATAGCGGTCGAGCGTGCGGCGGTATTCGTCAAACTGGCCGCGGACTAAAAAAGCCTCAAACAAGGTGCCGCCGAAATAAACAGGCAGTCCGGCATCCCGGTATAGTTTAAGTTTCTCGTTAAGATTTGGCGTAACGTATGATGTTGCCCAACCTAATTTTACAATATCGGTATAAGCGCCGCACACCTCAATAAAGTCTTCCACCTGTCGTAGGCTTAATCCTTTATCCATCATCATGGTCATGCCATCGTTACGCGGCTTTGCTGTTCTCTCGGGTAGATTATTAAGATGATAATTCATCGTTAAGTTTATGTTATAGACTATAACTAAAAGTACTAACGTTACAAATGTCGTTAATTTCTACTCAAATTAAGATGATAAGCTAATATTTTGAAAGCATTTTTTTATTTTGATGACTTAATAAAAAACATGCTTTTTAATATCTATTGCGATGAAAGCCGTATCACTAAAGAACGATTTATGGTGATTGGTGGTATTATAGTAAATTCTAAATCTCTTAATGAATTAAGTTTAAAAATACGTTCATATAGAGAGCAAAATGGAATGATATATGAGCTTAAATGGAGCAAAGTATCTAATAATAGAATTCAGCAATATAAAAACTTAGTAGATTTAATATTCGAATTAATTGAAGAAAATAGAATAAACTTTCGAAGCATAATTGCTGATACTAGTAAATTTAATCACAGAAAATATAATGGCGGAGATGGTGAACTTGGATTTTATAAGATGTACTATCAACTGCTATTTCATTGTTTTGGCAGTGATTATTTACTGGATAATTTGAATCAAGATAATAGTTTTATAGTCTTTCCTGATCATAAAACGACAAATTATATGCTTGGAGAATTAAAAAGCCGCTTAAACAATAATATGTTCTACAAATTAGGCAGCCGTTCTTCGCCGTTTAGGAGTATTGAGCCAACTGATTCAAAAAAATCAGATTTCGTACAATTAGTAGACATACTAATTGGAGCAATTGGTTACCATAAGAATGAATTACACTTAAAAGCGGGCGCTAGTTTAGCGAAACTGGAACTCTCTAACTATATAGCATTAAAATTCGGCCTTGCACAATTAGGAGATAATTTTAAGTACAAAAAGAGGAAATTTACCGTTTGGAACATTAAGTTACGGTGACAAAAAAAGCGTCCTATAATCTACACCTCGAGGGCACCTCATAAGAGGGATTCCATACAAAATGTGTGGAACTTCGATTATAACCACGCTTCAATGCAATATTACAAATAAGTTTTCAATAAGTTTCAAAGTCTATTCTTGTTTTCATAAAAAAAGCCAAACTTTAAAAGCTTGGCTTCAGTTTTTGACTCTGTTTTATCAATGCATATAACGACTGATAATATCTATGATGATCTTATTCTTTTGTAGCTGTGGCAAATAATCAAATAAGATATAGTGTTTTTCCGGGTCGGCGGTTAATGCCATTTCCAGGTGGGCAAGCGCATCATTGTAATCGCCTTTGGCAAACAGGTATGCTACCATACGGTAATACAATTCTGCCGAATCCGGATTATTTTTTATCGCTTGTGATATTACTTCAATAGCATCAACCAGGCGCTCCTGCTCATACATTATCGACGAATAGTCGAGCCATGCATCTACATCAAGCGGATTAAGCTCCACTACCTTTTCATACGCGCTTTCGGCTTGTTGTAAATGGCCAAGCTTATACTCTGCATCTGCAATGGCAAACCAGTAATCGGCATTGGTAGCATCCAGGTCGAGCGCTTTGCGGTAAAAATGCAAAGCTTCGAAATAGCGCTCCTCAAAATCGAGCGTTACACCGATACCAAACCAAGCATCTGCCAGTTTAGAGTCAAGTTTAACGGCTTTCTTATAAAAGGCTCGCGCATCATCCATTTGCTCCAGTTTCTCGTAGCACTCGCCTATTGCACAATAAGTATCGGCGTTGGGTTGCTCGTACTCAAATGTCTGGCGATATACCTCAATCGCTTCGGCATATTTCTCCAGGTTAACCAATGCATTGCCTTTATTAAAGTAAGCAGAAGCAAAGCTATCCTTAATTAAAATGGCGTAATCATAGGCATCAATCGCCTTTTCAAATAAACCTAATTTAGTGTAGGCGTTGCCCAGGTTGTACCATGCCGCATAGCTGTAAGGTTCGTTATCAATATACTGCTGATAGAACTGAACGCTCTCTTGCTGATTATCCATTACATCGTAACAGAAAGCCAGCTCATAAAGCGCATCCTGGTTTTCCATGTTGTATTCCAGGCAGCGTTTCAGGTAGGCAATAGCATTCTCATAATCGCCCATGTTTTGATAAACGTAGGCAATGTGCAGTAGTATATCATCCTTTTCCTCAGCCATGCCAAGTGCCTTTTCATAGTTTTCAAGCGCTTCATCAAAGCGCTCCATATTCTCGAAAAGGTTACCGCGGATGATGTAGATATCAGCCTCTGAAGCTTCCAGCATCTCGGCTTTGTCAAGCGCAGCAAAAGCTTCAGACATACGGTTGGTAACCACCAGCAATTGTGCCTGCTTTATTAAAAATATAGCAGCAAAAGGGTGTTGGTTACGCGCATATTCAACAACCTGTAAGGCCTTGGCCGGGTCGTTTTTTTCTATATAGTAATCAATAATATTTTCAAAGGCTTGTGCATCAAAAAAATACTGATCGTGGTTGCGGATCATTTCCTCGTATCTCTCAACGGAAAATTTGGGATCCTCGGAATAACCGAATTCAAAGTCTTCTTCCATTCGATAGGTTTTATTCTAAGACTGACAAAATCAGCAAAAGTGACATCGGACGTCTACTTTATGATGATTAAATTACAATGTAAAATATGCAATGGTGCAAATTAGTTTTCAACAAACAAGGGTTGTTAACACCCTGCGGGCGTAAGTAACTGATTGTAAGAGTAAATTTATTATATGATTAATTTATGATTAGGACAAGCAGTGTTTTAACTTTGAAAAAATCCAACCCTATGAATTTCGATATCAAATCTGTACTGCAACATTTCAATATAAACGAAATTAACGATGCTTTTAGTACAGGCGAAGCCTCTGGCAGTAGTGCTGGCGCGTTTTTGAAGGATATTATCTCCCCTGTTGACGGTCAGAAAATTGCTGCTGTAAAGTTTGCCACTGCTGACGATTTAAATAACATAGCCGACAAAGCTACGAAAGCTTTTACAAGTTGGCGAACTTTGCCTGCACCTAAACGCGGTGAGATTGTACGTCAGATTGGTAATGCACTTCGCGACAATAAAGATCAACTGGGCAGGTTGGTATCTTACGAAATGGGTAAAAGCCTGCAAGAAGGCTGGGGCGAAGTGCAGGAAATGATTGACATCTGTGATTTTGCGGTAGGCATCAGCCGCCAGCTTTATGGCTTAACCATGCACTCTGAGCGGCCGGGGCACCGCATGTACGAGCAGTATCATCCATTAGGTGTTGTCGGTATTATATCTGCCTTTAATTTCCCGGTAGCCGTTTGGAGCTGGAACGCCATGCTGGCATGGGTTTGTGGTAATACCTGCATCTGGAAACCTTCTGAAAAAACACCTTTAACCGCACTGGCTTGTCAGCATATCATTCAAAAAGTATTTGCAGCCAATAACATTGCAGAAGGCGTATCATGTCTGATCATTGGCGACCGTAATATCGGCGAGCAAATGGCAGCAGACTCCCGTATTGCTTTGATCTCTGCAACAGGGTCGACCCGCATGGGTAAGGCAGTTGCAACCACCGTAGCACAACGCCTTGGCAAATGCCTGTTAGAGCTTGGCGGTAATAACGCCATTATCATTACAGAAAATGCCGATATGAACATTGCGCTTACCGGTGCCGTGTTCGGTGCGGTAGGCACAGCTGGGCAGCGTTGCACTTCTACCCGCAGGCTGATTATTCATGAAAGTATTTACGACCAGTTTAAACAGAAACTGGTAAATGCATATCAGCAGGTACGCATAGGCAATCCACTGGATGAAAACAACCACATGGGCCCGCTTATTGACCGCGATGCCGTTAACAGTTATCTTAGTAGTATTGAGCAATGCAAAGCACAAGGCGGTAATTTTATAGTAGAGGGCGGTGTGCTTAAAGGCGATGAATACGCTTCCGGCTGTTATGTTAAACCTTGTATTGCCGAGGTAGAAAACCACTTTGACATTGTACAGCACGAAACCTTTGCCCCTATCCTTTATCTGATCAGATACAGCAATATTGATGAAGCAATAGCGTTACAAAACAACGTTCCGCAAGGCTTGTCATCGTCTATCATGACGAATAATTTGCGCGAAGCCGAACAATTTTTATCGTTTGCAGGTTCTGATTGCGGGATTGCTAACGTTAATATAGGCACTTCGGGTGCCGAAATTGGCGGGGCGTTTGGCGGCGAAAAAGAAACAGGCGGAGGCCGCGAAAGTGGATCAGATGCATGGAAAGCTTATATGCGCCGTCAGACAAACACAATTAATTATTCATCCCAGCTGCCATTGGCTCAGGGAATTAAATTTGATTTATAACCACATACTACTGCTTAATGAAATACATGCTGCGATTGACCATCGCCTATACCTTTATTACCTTATTTACAGGCTTTGGTGCAATAGCACAGTCTACAGTTGCTACAAAACCGCTGCCAACCAACTGGTTTTCTCTTGACCTGAAAACCGATGGCTATTATGGCATCAGTTTAAATCAGGCTTACCAGTACGTTAAAGGCAAAAAAAGCAAACCTGTTGTGGTTGCCATTATCGATAGCGGGGTTGATACGCTGCAAAAAGACCTGCAATCTATTTTATGGGTTAACCCGCGCGAGAAAAAAGGCAACGGTAAAGATGATGATAACAACGGCTATGTAGACGATATACATGGCTGGAACTTTATTGGCGGCCCTAATGGTAAATGCGACTGTAAGGAGACCTCTGAAGAGGTGCGCGAGTATGAGCGCCTGAAAGGGAAGTACCTTAATGCAACTGCATCAACCGCTACTGATACTAAAGAATATAATTACTGGCTGCATGTGAAGCACCTGCGCGATTCAACCGTTGGCAAAGCCGATACCGAGCTTAAACAGCTTACCCCTATCATGGGTGCTTTAGTTGAAACCAGCACACTCATCAAAAGAAAACTAAAACTGGGTGCCGACCAAACTTTTACCCTTGCTGATGTAAACCGCATGCAGGCTACCAATGATACATTGCGTGATCTCAAATTTTTGTGGACTACCGCATTTAACGGCAGCACGTCTTCGACCAATGCAAAGATCATCAAGGATTATTCGGAGTACATGGCCAAGCTTAACAATGATGTTAACCCTGACCTGGACATGCGCCATAACACCGTTGGAGACAACCCGGATGAATTAAACGACAAACCTTTTGGTAACAACAGCCTTAAATTGGGCGATATGTTTCACGGCACTATGGTGGCCGGCTTTGTAGGCGCCATACGCAACAACGGTTATGGCATAAATGGTGTGGCCGATAATGTACGTATTATGGCGCTGGCCGCAGCACCGGATGGCGATGAATATGATAAAGACGTGGCCAACGCTATTCGTTACGCAGTTGACAATGGTGCGAAGATCATTAACATGAGTTTCGGCAAAAAACTGTCGCCGCATAAACAATGGGTTGATGATGCCATGAAATACGCCGCTGCACATGATGTGCTTCTGGTACAGGCATCGGGCAATGACAATCAGGATGTGGATGCCACGCCTGATTTTCCTAACGATATTTTCCTCGACGGTTCTTCTACCGATGCGGATAACCTGATCAATGTAGGGGCATCGGGGCCGCATAAGGATCAATCCTTAGCCGCTGATTTCAGCAATTACGGTCAAAAAAATGTAGATGTATTTGCACCCGGCGTTCAGGTAACATCGGTAACCCTTAATGGAGATACACAAACCGAAGACGGCACCAGCTTTTCTTCGCCAATTACGGCCGGTGTTGCAGCGTTGGTATTAGAGTATTATCCCGACTTGAGCGCACGCCAGTTGAAACAAGTGATTATACAATCGGCAAAGCCATTAACCGGCTTTAAAGTAAATAAGCCTGGTACTAAACAACTCGTTGATTTTACTACGCTTAGTAAATCCGGAGGTATCGTAAATGCTTACGAAGCTTTAACCATAGCCTCGAAAATGAAAGGTGAGCGCAAACGTTAACTGATGTTTTGGCGCTTTTGAGTCAACTCATCTGCTTAATTGTCAGCCATCTTTAACGTAACTATGGCTATTAATGAATATACCTAAATGCGGAATGCTTTTTGAGCTTTATAAGTAAACGCATAAACTATGACTCATTTATCATTGATATTAGCATATATAAACTTCTCGTCCGCATGGATCTTAATGATCGTGATCGGGTTGATCAGTTTATTTGTACAATCGCGCTTCCGGAGCAAATTTCAGCAGTACGCCGAAATGGGATTAACATCCGGCCTTACCGGTGCAGAAGTTGCAGAGAAAATGCTGCGCGCTAACAACATTTACGATGTGCAGGTAATTTCTGTTGACGGTCAGCTTACCGACCACTACAACCCTGAAAACAAGACGGTAAACTTAAGCCAGGATGTATATTACAGCCGTAGTGTGGCTGCTGCAGCTGTTGCCGCGCACGAATGTGGCCACGCCGTACAACATGCAAAGGCTTATAGCTGGCTAACCTTACGTTCAGCTATTGTCCCTGTGATTAATATTGCATCAAAGCTGGTGCAATGGACTTTAATGATCGGCGTAATGCTGTTATTATTTGCCAATAATCCGTTTTTATTGGTGATAGGAATAGCCGCATTAGCATTAGTAACCCTATTTAGCTTTATTACGCTACCGGTGGAATTTGATGCCAGCCGCCGCGCTTTGGCCTGGCTTGATAACAATTACAACGTAATGCAAACCCGCCAGGAACATGAACAGGCAAAGGATGCTTTATGGTGGGCAGCCATGACTTATGTGGTTGCAGCATTGGGCTCATTAGCTACGCTTTTATATTATGTTTCCTTCCTGAACAACAGAAGAAACTAACGCAATAAAATTATATTTAATGCAGACTTACAGAAATGCTGTGCAATATGCAGGCGGCTCTGTAAGTTTGTTGTTTTAAGGGACGGATGAATCCCGCACCTATGCTAACAGACAACTATGGCCAAAATCAAAATATTTCCAAATAACCCATACCAGGAAAATACCGTTATCCTTTACGATAACACCGGCGAATGCGCAATCATTGATCCCGGCATGTCCAACGGTGCTGAACAAAATATGGTAGTAAAATTTATAGCCGATAATAACTTAAAACCGGTATTACTTTTAAATACCCATTGCCATATTGACCATGTGCTGGGCAATAAATTTGTGTTTGATCAGTACGGATTAAAGCCACAGTTTAACAAAGACGAACTGGTAGTTTTTGAAGCTGTACCTGCATGGGCGCAGCAATCCGGCATGAGGTATGAACTATCGCCCCTGCCTGATCATTTTCTGCCAGAGACCGGAACGGTATTATTTGGTGAAACCACGTTGGAATTAATCTTCGCGCCAGGCCATTCGCCGGGGCACCTCTGTTTTTATGACCGCGAAAGCAATTTCCTTGTTGGCGGCGACGTTCTGTTCAGGCACAGCGTTGGGCGAACTGATTTGCCTGGAGGCAATCATCAGCAACTGATCAAAAACATCGAAGAAAAACTTTTTACCCTGCCCGATAGTTGCACGGTATATCCCGGCCACGGCCCTGAAACAAGCATTGGATATGAAAAGATAAATAATCCGTTCTTTTAAGATTAGTATTAAGTTTTCAGTTGCGGGGGTCGTGTTATTTACATGATGTACACGAACCTGTAAACTGACAACACGCAACAATAAGTAACAAGCATTGAACACCTCCATTTACATAGCCCGCCGATATCTTTTCTCCAGAAAGAAGATGCATGCCATCAACATCATTTCGGGGATATCTATGCTTGGTGTGTTTATTGGTAGTGCAGCGCTAATCATCATCCTATCCGTATTTAACGGATTAGAGCATGTGATACTTTCTTTGTATAACAACTTTACGCCTGAAATTAAGATTGAGCCGAAGCTGGGCAAAACCTTCGAGCCTAATAATACTGTTTTTAACCAGGCCCACCGCGATCCAAAACTGGTATCCTATATTGAAGTTTTGCAGGAAAAAGCTTTGCTGCGTTACGGCGACAGGCAGTTTATTGCCAACATGAAAGGTGTAAGCAACGATTTTTTAAATAATAAACAACTGGACAGCACCATACTTCACGGCTCATTTACATTAAACTCGGGCGGGCAAAATATGGCAGTTATCGGCGCATCGGTACAAGGCAGCCTTGGTGTAAATGTTTACGACAGGCTAACTGCTTTGCAGGTTTATTCCCCTAACAGAAAGGCCTCACTTAACAGCATTAACCCAGCCGATGAGTTTACTGTAAAATATATTTACCCATCGGGCGTATTTAGTTTGCAGCAGGATTTTGACGATATGGTAATTGTGCCTATTGGATTTATGCGAGGCTTGTTGGATGAACCTACCGCGGTATCGTCCATCGAATTAAACTATAAGCGCGGAACCAATATCAAAGCCGTTCAGGATGATTTAAAAGAGAAACTTGGCGAAAAGAATTACACTATTAAAAACCGCTACGAACAAAATACGTTGCTCTATAAAATTCTGCACTCCGAAAAATGGGCAGTATTTGTGATATTAAGTTTTGTACTGGTAATTGCTATATTTAATATTGTTGGCTCACTCACCATGCTTGTAATTGATAAAAAGAAAGACATTGCCATCCTGACCAGCCTTGGCGCAAACAAAGGCTTGATACAGGGTATTTTCTTTTTCGAAGGCATGCTGATCTCCATGTTTGGATGCATTGCGGGCATTATTGCCGGTTTTACATTTGGTTTCCTTCAGCAGAAATATGGGTTTATCAGCATGGGAGCTGGCTTAACAGTTGTTGATGCGTATCCGGTACAGTTTAAGGTCACCGATTTTATATTAGTTTTTTTAACAGTAACAGGTATCGCTGTAATTGCATCGGGTATTAGTGCACGGTTAAGTGTGAAAGGACTCGATGAAATTAAACAGGATTTATAAATTTGCTCACATGCATTTAAGGCTAATCAAATATACCCTTGGCTTTGCTATCCTATTCTTCTGCGCCTGTACCAATGGCGGTGGCAGCGGCAACAATAAGGTTATAAAAGGTATTTATAGTTTCGGGCCCGACGCCAAGTCATTCAAAGATTGCGATACCGGGCGCGAATACTGGGTTACAGACCAATCAAACAAACTGGAACTTCAATACTCACAAATGAATATTGAAAAGCCTTATGTACCGGTCTATATAGAAATAGAAGGCGAAAAAGTAAAATCGGGTAAAGAAGGCATGGGATCAGAGTATGACAGTACCCTGATTGTTAAAAAGCTTATTAAAATCACTAAGGAAATACCACAGGATATGTGTAATTAAGTTTAAAGCTTAAAGTCAAAAGTTTAAAGCAAGACAAGCGCTTTTAGCTTTCAACTTTAAACCTTTCACCTGTACTAATAACCTTTTCCTTAAACTAACGTTATAAATAAATGGAATCTAAACGCCAACAAAAGTTCGCCGGTGTCATACAACAAGACCTGGCAGCTATATTTCAGCGGGAAGGCATGAACTTTCTGCCAAACACGCTGGTAACCATCACTAAAGTGCGCGTAACCCCCGATCTGGCAATTGCACGTGTGTTTTTAAGCTTCTTTAACAACACCAATACGGCTGCGGCTTTAAGCACAGTAAAGCAACATTCATCAGAAATCCGTTACAAATTAGGCGCCCGCATTAAAGACCAGGTAAGGATCATTCCTCAGCTTGAATTTTTTGTTGATGATACCAATGAGTATGTTGAGCGCATGGATGCACTTTTCGATAAGATCAGTAAAGAACCCCGCCAACCCGATACCGAAGACGGAGAATAATGGACAAACACGGCCTGCTTACTGATTACCTTGCTACAAATGCGCATAAAATAAGTCAGGTTATTCCGTTCAACCCGGAAAGCGACCGTTTTTATCATTTCAACTTTACCGAAAACAACCAGGATCTTACAGCTGCTGACATTGCTGATACAGCAAATTTCAGCAAGTGGATCGAAAGCAAACTGCGCAATTACGATTGCCGCTACGGTATTGGCGGCTATATGGAACATCGTACGCTTTACCAGCGCAGCGCTTTATTTAACACTGCCGATGAACCACGTCGGCTGCATCTGGGTGTAGATATTTGGGCACCGGCAAATACGCATATATATGCGCCATTGGCAGGTGTTATACATAGCTTTCAGGATAATAACCACTTCGGAGATTATGGCCCAACCATTATTTTGCAGCATGACCTTAATGGCTTAGTTCTTTACAGCCTTTATGGCCATCTGAGCCGTGTAAGTTTATCCGGATTAAAGGAAGGCCATCTCATTGAGTCCGGCCAGAAGATTGGCGAGCTTGGATATGCCGACGAGAATGGCAGCTGGCCACCGCACCTGCACTTCCAGCTGATGTTCGATCTTCAGGGCATGCGAGGCGATTATCCCGGCGTAGGCAAATATTCTGAAAAAGATCTGCTGATTAACAACATCCCCGCCCCACAAATACTTTTACAAATACCGGCAGCAAACATTATCGGCTAAAATTGTTATTCCATTAAAGGCCATGAAGTTACGCTTAGCCATATTGCTCCTGTTCTGCGCATGCTTTACTTTAAAAAGCAAGGCCCAGGTTACCTTCAAAGGCGGTAATGCCAGCCTGGCGCAGTTTCTTTCAAGCCATATTATCTATCCCGAATATTCAAGGCAAAATTGTATTGCAGCCACCATACAGGTTAGCTTTAAAGTTGATGCCAAAGGCAACGTAAACAATGTAGCAGTACAGCAAGGTTTGGGTATTGATCTCGATGACGAAGCTTTACGCGTAGTTAAAATGACATCAGGCCATTGGGATGTAGCCAGCGGATATAATACCAATTTAAACATTGTATTGCCGATACGCTTTGACCTAGATCAAACACGCTGTGGCAGCGTTAATAATGCAAGCATGGCTGCTGCCATAGCCAGCTATAAGGCGCAGGAAGCCTTGCAGGATGCTGTGACCAACTATTATAAGAACAAGTACGCTGGCAAAGCTGATACCACCAACGAAGCGCAAATTATAGCACTAAAAAAGCAGCTTGGCTATGATGATGAATTCATCAGTGACCTGTTAGACCAGGCAAACCGCAGGTATAAACAGGGCGATAAATCCGGTGCCTGTGAGGACTGGAACTTTATCCGCAACATAGGCAGCGACAGAGCCGATAAGTTCATTGCCCAGTATTGCAAATAAGCTATACCAGGGCTATGCCGTCATATTTTCTGTTCAGCACACTTTCATTGCTCACATCAAGCCACTTATCAAGGATATTGGCATAAACATCCCTGAAATCTACTTTATATTTTAAATCGCCATTATCCAGATCCGATAAGTCAGGCGCATCGTTGCAGATGCCCGGCTTTTGCAATTTGGTGCCGAAAAGCATAATGTTGCTGGCTGTACCGTGGTCGGTACCACCACTTGCATTTTGTTCAACACGGCGTCCAAATTCAGAAAATGTCAGGATCAGCGTATCATCCAGTTTGCCGGTTTGTTTCAGGTCGTTAATAAAAGCAGCCACCGCATCTCCATACATCTTTAAAGCCTTGCCCTGATTAACCTGCTGTGTAGCATGGGTATCAAAACCACTTTGCGAAACATAATATACCCTTGTTTGCAACCCTGAGTTAATAAACTTAGACACGGTACGTAACTGATTACCGGTAGGCGTATGCGGGTATTCTGCTTTTACATTATAAGTTTTAGAAGTATTCTGGATATAATCAGCAGCCGAGTAAGTATCTATCATTGACTTATACAGATAGCCGAGATTATCTTCGCTCAGGTGCTGCGCATCATGCTCGTTCACAATGTTTTTAAAGAATGGCTCGCGGGTATTCTGATATAATTTATAGGGGTCGGATACGGCCATGCCACTCATTGTTTTACCTTTTAAAGCAAGGGACAAAGTATCATCAAGCTCAATTGCAGCATAATCTTTTGGCATAGCAGCCCTGTTGATGTCAAGGTAACGGCCAAGCCAGCCAGTAGTCAAAAACTCATTTGAATTGCTGCCCGTTTGCCATATATCCATTGAACGGAAGTGCGACCTGTCGGGGTTAGGATAGCCAACAGCATTTACAATACTCATCCAACCCTGGTCATAAATTGGTTTTAACGCAGATAGATTAGGGTTAAAACCCTGCATATCATTCAGCGTAATCAGATCAGCCTGCTTAATACCTATAGTAGCGCGCTTTTGGTAATAAATATCGTTACCGTAAGGGATAATTGTATTTAAGCCATCGTTGCCACCCGAAAGCTGTATCACTACCAGATTTTTATGACCGGTTAAATCGCTTTGTGCCAATGCTTCAAACGGTTTTAAAAACGCCGGAAGCATAAATGCACCTGAAGCCAGCATGGAGTTCTTTAAAAAATCTCTTCTTTTCATGACATTCACATTTAGCAGAGTTGATACTCTGGGGTTGAAGCTACCTGTATAATCATTGATTTAATATCCGGCGCCTGGTTAACAGCGTTCAGCACAACCGAGTTTAGCGGCGGTTCAAGCATAAACGCAACTATCTCTTCGCGTGGTTCTTTCAACGGGATTTCGCTTAAAAACTTGTTCCAGTCCGGAAACGCCTGCGTACGCTTAGCATTGTTGAATTGTTGCCTGTTGGTAGCTGCCAAAAACGCCTGATCTTCGGGCGTAGCCTTGCCGGTAAAGTCAATTACACCACCATTGAGCAATATAGATGCAATTTTAATCCGATACATCAGCGACGAACTGTCGATCCAGTTTCTGCCGCCGGGCCATCCGGCTACATTAGGCGGCCTGAAGAGCACCTGCCCCATTGTACGCTGAAACTGCAGCAGCACGTCGGGGTTTTGATAATCGATATAAAACTGACGGCTTAATGATACCAGCAACTCTGCCGGTGATTTGATCAGTACCCCGATATTTTTATCATCATAAAACCAGTCGGCTGTAAATACAAATTCCAGCAGCGGTTTAATCTCATAATTGGCATTGTAAAAAACATCTGCCATCTGGTTAATATGATCTTCATCGGGCACATCATTTACCAGGTACTTATAAAGTTTACGGCTGATAAATTTTGCCGTTTGCTTGTTAGCAAGTATAATATCTATGATGTCTTCGCCGCAAAAGTTAGCGGTTTTACCCATAAAGGTTTTCATGCCCTCGTCATGAGCATAAGGCTGAAAGCGGTATCCGTCTTTTCCGGTATAACGCCAGCCGGTAAATGCCCTTGCCGATGCTTTGATATCATCTTCGGTATAATGCCCTATCCCCAAAGTAAAAAGTTCCATCAGCTCGCGGGCAAAATTCTCATTAGGGTGTCCTTTTGAGTTTTGCTGATTATTCAAAAAAGCAAGCATTGCCGGGGTTTGGGAAACATTAATTAAAAGGGTTTTAAAGTTTCCGAGCGCATGCTCACGCTCCACATTATTTATCTGCTGCTGGTAATAAAAGTTACCGACGTTACATGCAAAGTGATTATGCCAAAACAAGGTCATTTTCTCCCGCAGCTGCGCGTCAGAAAAAGCCATTTGCTTTATCCAGGCAACGTTAAGTGCTCTTTCCTGTTTGTTCCGATCTTCCTGTGCCTGCCTTTTCGTTTCCGGATCGTCAGATTTCGGGCGCAGATCAATGTTTTCGGTTACGGCATTAAGCGGGCTTACTGTTTCAGCGTTTTTAAACAGCTCTTTTACTTTCTTTTTAACAGACACACTTTCGTGATCATGAAGGTCTTTAAACCTGATCCCGAAACCAGCTCGGGCGTAAAGATGTTTTATTTGCCTCGTTGTGTTCATGCGTTAATTGACTAATTATCAGCAATGAGGTTTAAACCTTTATGAACGAAATTAGGCAAACTTTTTCCGCTAAGTTAAATTCGGTTGATTTATTCATTAATACTTCATAAAAGATGAGCTTGCTCTTTTTAAAATTTTAACAGATTATTATCTTAGAAGTCTCTAAACCCTACTAATTTAAATGAGAGCAACCTTACCTTTACTTATTTGCGCTTTAGCGCAGTTAAGTTCCTATGCCCAAACACCAAACCCAATACAAGCATTCGGAAAAATTGACAAAGCTGACCTTGAGCTGAAATCATGTGAATTTGAAAAGGATGCCAATGCAATGGTTTTGTTTGAAAAAGCAACCGTATCTTATGACAATAACCTTAATGTAATTGTTGAAGAGCATCGCCGTATTAAAATATTTAATGATAACGGTAAAAATGAAGCCAACATAAAAATAGAATATGATGGCGGCAACAAGTTTGAAAACATAACCGGATTACAGGCAGAAACCATTAATCTAAACAATGACAAAGTAGAGATTACAAAAGTTGAAAAGGCACAGATATTTACACAAGTGGTAGATAAGGTGCAAAACCTTTTAACTTTTACCTTCCCTAATGTAAAGCCCGGCTCTGTAATTGAATATAAATATAAACGTACTATAAATTCATATCGCTACATACCTGCGTGGTATTTTCAATCAAATATTCCAACAAAGTACAGCGAATTGATTACCGAGATTCCTGACTGGATCAGTTTCCGTACCCCGCTGCATCTTACTCAAGACTTTGTCAAAAACACACGTTCTTCGTCATCAGGAACTATTGGAAGCGGGCCTGATGCCTTTAACTATTATAATGACATTAAAGACATGGCTCTGGAGAATGTTCATTCTTTACCGGATGAACCCTACATGTCTTCGTCTATAGACAACCTGGAGGGTATCTCATTCGAGCTTTTATCTGTGAGGCCAATGGCAAATATTGGTACAGATTATGCCAGCACATGGCCTAAAGTTGGCGAAGCCATTATTAATGATGAAGACTTTGGGAGTCAGATCAGACGTTCATTACTAAACGAAGCTACTGTAATTGCTAAAGCAAAGACTTTTAAAACGGATGATGAGCGTATTAATTACGTTTTTAATCAGGTACGTGACAACCTTAAATGGAACAACAGCGATGCATGGTACACCAACATCGGAACTAAAAGCGCCTGGGAAAAAAAATCAGGCAATGCTACAGAGATCAATTTAATACTTTGCCACCTTCTGAAACAGGCAGGTGTAAAAGCTTATCCGATGGTTGTAAGTACCCGCGAGCATGGCAAAGTAACCCCGGCTTCGCCTTTTATAGGTAAATTTAACAGGGCAGTAGTTTATATACCTGTTGATAGTGCAAAAAACTACGTGTTAGATGCATCAAACAAATACAATGCTTATAACGAAATTCCTGAAAGCCTGCTTAATTCATTTGGCTTAATGATGGATAAAGAGAACAGTATTTATGATTTAAAATATCTGGTAAAATCATCACCAACCCGCAGAACAATTTTTGTGAATGCCAGTATTGATGCGGGCGGTGCCATGTCGGGCACGGCAAGTATAAATAACTATAGCTATTACAGGCTAAACAATATCAAATCTTATAAAACAGATGGTGAGAAAAAATACTTAGAAATGCTGGCTAACCATGACAACAATTTGAAGATTACAGATCTTAAAATGATGAACATGGATCAAGACTCTCTCCCCCTGTCACAAACCATGAACTTCAAACTCGACCTGACCAGCTCTGATGGCAGTTACATTTATTTTGCGCCTAACCTTTTTACGGCACTTAACAATAACCCATTCTTAAGCGAGAACCGTTATACAGATATACAGTTTGGGTATATCAACGATGTATCCATGAACGGCCTTTACAAAATACCTGCCGGTTATAAAATTGATGCGCTTCCAAAAAGCGTTAATATGGTTATGCCGGATAAAAGTATCAGCTTTAAACGTTACGTAGTTGAGCAGGATGGTACGGTAATGATCAGATACAGTATTTCTTACGAAAAGTCGACCTATTTTAAAGAAGATTATGCTACCCTGCACGAGTTCTATAAGAAACTGCAGGAAATGCTCAACGAACAAATAGTTTTAAAAAAATCCTGATCTTCATATGAAGTTAAACACCTTCAACCGCATAGTATGGCTATGCGGTTTTCTCGCTTTTACCACGGTTGCTTTTGCACAGCCTGCAGACCTTTCAAAAGAGCTTTACAAAGCAACGGGCATTGCCGACTCGCTTAAAGAAAACGCCAATGCTGTTATACGCTATTCTTCTGATGAAATACTTATTAAAGGAGCCGGAAAAGCGGTATTGAAACATTATAAATTAGTAACCATTTTAAATGATAAAGCTGATTACGAGGCTCGTTTCCAAATCGGGTATAACAGGAAGTATGATGTTGTAAACAGCATTTTTATGCGTGTTTACAATGCAGATGGCGTATTGCTTAAAAAATATTACAAAAGCGACATGTATGATGGCCTTGCTTATGATGATGCAACCCTTGTAACTGATGACCGTTATTTAGGCATTAAGCATACCATAGCCAGCTACCCTATTACTATTGAAACAGGTTATGAAGAAGATCTTTCCAGCTTTTTAGATCTGGGCTCCTGGAATATTCAAAATTCAGAAACGTCTGTACAGACATCGGTATGCAAAGTGAGCGCAGACCCATCTATCGGATTTAGATACAGCTGCAAAAACGTTAAGCTTGCGCCTCAAAAAGGTAATAAAGACAACCTTGAAACTTATACCTGGCAGGTAAAAAACCTGAAAGCAGAAAAGCCAGAGGACGATGTCCCGGAATGGTGCGTAGCCAAGCGAATTGCATTCGCTGCCAACCAGTTCCAGTTTATGGGTATCCCCGGTGATTTTAGTTCATGGCAAAGCTATGGTAAATGGCAATCAGCACTTAACGCAGATGTTTGTTCTTTACCCGAGGCCAGGGCTGAAGAGATCAGGAAAATGACCGCTGATTTGAAGACCGATAAAGAAAAGGCGAAGTTTCTGTACAAATACATGCAGCAAAACATGCGCTATGTAAGTATACAATTAGGCATCGGTGGTTTAAAGCCATTTCCAGCGACGTTTGTAGATCAAAAAAAATATGGGGATTGCAAGGCACTTACCAACTACATGTATGCTTTGTTAAAAGCTGTAAACATTCCTTCTTATTATGCCGAAGTTAATGCAGGCACTAATAAAGAACCTGCTGATCCGGCTTTCCCCTATGACCCTTTTGATCACGTGATACTTTGCCTGCCATTAAAAGGCGATACAACCTGGTTAGAGTGTACCAGTAACAGGCAGCCATTTGGTAAACTTGGTCCCTTTACTGAAAATCGCAGAGCTTTACTGGTAACAGAAAATGGTGGTATGCTGGTAAATACACCCAAAAGCAGCATGGCTGATAACGTTTTTAACAGCGAAACACACATCGCACTTAATGAGGATGGCAGCGCCAAAGCAACAGTAAAAATACTGAGTACCGGCGAATACCGCGATCTTTATATGGAGATGAAGTCAAACAGTAACGATGACCAGAAAGCATTTCTGATACGTAGTTTGAAACTAAAGCAGCCTTCGGTATTTGATATTAAAGATGGTGCGGATGAAAATGATGTTAAAGAAGTTGACCTGGCTTTGGAGTATGATAAATTTTATGATATGGCTGCCGGTGATAAGCAATTTTATCGCCCGCGGGTATTGGATATCTGGACGGCAGCCATACCTTCGCTTGAAAAGCGCAGATCTGACTTCTTCTTTGAGCATCCTTTACAGAAAAAATGCACTACTGTAATTGACGTTCCGGCAGGTTATACGGTGGAATCATTGCCGGTAAACGTAAACTTAAAGTTTAGCTACGGTAATTATGATGTAACCTATGCTTACGATGCCGCTAAAAACCAGGTAACAAGCATTGCCAATTTTAATATTATCAACAACCGTATACCGGCAGCAAAATATACTGAGATGCAGGTTTATATGGATAACGTTTTAAAAGCACAGAATAAAAAATTAGTGATAAGGCGCAAAGCATCCTAACTTTGCGCCTGCATGATTTTCAGACTTGATGAACGGCTGTTGTTTCCTGACCCTTCGCTGGCAGAAGACGACGGCTTGCTTGCCGTAGGTGGCGATCTTTCTCCTGAAAGGCTGCTGCTCGCTTATGAGAATGGCATATTTCCCTGGTACAGCGACGAAACCCCTATCCTATGGTATTCGCCGCATGAACGGTTTGTACTGTATCCGCAGGAAATTAAGATCAGTAAAAGCATGCGAAAGGTGATTAATGCGCATAGATTCAGGTTAACCGCCAACACTAATTTTGAAGCAGTCATCAAAGCTTGTGCTACTGCACCCCGCGAAGGGCGGATGGTACATGGATCACTAAGGATATGCAAAATGCCTACATCCGCCTGCATCAGCTTGGTTACGCCCATTCTTACGAGGTATGGGAAAATGATGAATTGGTTGGTGGGCTTTACGGCGTGGCCGTTGGCAAAGTATTTTGCGGCGAAAGCATATTTAGTAAAGTAAGTAATGCTTCTAAACTGGCTTTGATATCGCTTTGCCAAAGTAATCAATATGACCTTATCGACTGTCAGCTCCATACCGACCATCTTGCATCGATGGGTGCGCACATGATCAGCCGCGACACCTATTTAAACTTTCTTCATCGGCAAAATATTGACTCTTAAGTAAGTATTTATCCATTACTTAAGTAACCGGATTGATACAAAAAATACTTTAAACTATTTGATGAGTTTGATTGTCATACTTTCAAATTTTTTAAAAACTGCGGCTCTCATGTACTCGAAACCAAGATTTTACAACATGAAAAGCTGCACACTAAAATGATGACCATATGAAAAAGTTAATTTTTATAGCTGCACTTTTAGTAAGCAGTTTAACAGTAAAAATGGCAGATGCACAGGTAAGTTTCAACTTAGGTATTAACATAGGCAGCCAGCCAGATTGGGGCCCTGTAGGATACGACCGTGTTAATTATTACTACATGCCTGATATTAATTCATATTATGATGTACCAAATCATCAGTTCATTTACTTATCAGGAAATACCTGGAGGCGTTCAGCCAGCCTGCCAGCACAATACCGTAACTACGATATCTACAATAGCTACAAAGTAGTAGTTAATGACCGCGACCCGTGGAGAAGGAATAACGTATATCGCAACAGGTATGCAGACTACCGCGGCCGCCGCGATCAGGTAATCATCCGTGATAGCCGCGACCCTAAATATAAAAACCACTGGAATGGTCACGATAATGGCCGCCACAACGGTTGGGATAATGGACGCGGACATGGCAGAGGCCACGGCCGTCCATAAATAAAAAAATAAAGTTTTGTGTTAAGAGGGCTTCCGGAAACGGGAGCCTTTTTATTTAATAGCCGCTAATGCCTTACTGATGGCAGCATCATTCTGGTTCAGCACTTTAAAATAAGCGCTGTTCCCCCATTTAAACCTTGCTGCAAAAGCTTTCAGATAAAGTTTTATGTATGGCTTTGCCAATTTGATCTCGGCAGAATCCATTTCTTTAAGTGTTTTTGAAGCATAAACGATAAACTCGTCCACACGGGCATCACTTACGGTAAAATCCTTAATGTACTCGTCAAACACCGAAAAGCTACTTAAAACAGGCTGCAAGTGATCAATAGCATAAGCTGTATACAGTTGATTATGGCTTAGCTCGCCCAGTAAAGCCACATTAGCAGCAGGATCGTCTGGCACAAAAACATCCGGCATAATACCGCCGCCGCCGTATACCCTGCGGCCCGACTGCGTATGGAAGGCCTTGGTTTTAAATGCATCCTCACTCAGGTTCTTTTCTTCCGAAGTTAGCTCCCCTTTTTGTTCGCGGTCGCCAATCTCTTTACGGTACTCCTCAATACCATCTTTATATGACTTTTGAATCGACCTGCCCGATGGTGTGTAATATCTTGCCACGCTTAGGTTAAGTGCAGAGCCATCGCCAAAAACAAATTGCTGTTGTACCAGCCCTTTACCAAACGACCGCCTGCCAACAAGAACACCACGGTCAAGATCCTGAATAGCGCCTGCCACAATCTCACTTGCCGATGCTGAATACTCATCAATCAACAAAGCCAGCTTTCCCTGCTGGAAAATACCGCTGTCTGTGGCGAAATAATCGGTACGTTCTTCATGTGCGCCTTTTGTAAAAACAATCAGTTTGCCTTTGGTCAAAAACTCGTCAGCCAAAGCAGTTGCCGCACCAAGGTAACCTCCGCGGTTGCCGCGCAGATCCAGCACCAGCTGGTCAACCCCGGTTGATTTCATTTGATTAACCGCCTTACGGAAATCGGTATCTGTTGTTGATGCAAACTTGCTCAGTTTAACATAGCCCGTTTGTTGATTTAAGTTATAAGCGGCATCAAGGCTGCTTAAAGGCACAGGACCGCGTATTAAGTTAAATTTTTTGAATCCGGGTGTTGCATTTCGCTTAACCTCCATAATTACATGGCTGCCTTGCTCGCCTTTTAGTTGCTGATTTACAAAATCGGTAGTGAGCGGCTTGCCTGCAATTTGGTGCTGGTTAATGGTAATCACACGATCGCCATTAACCAGCCCGCTGCATGCGGCCGGGCTGCCCGGATACACCTGCGTAATAAACATGGTATCGCGAAGCAATACATATTCGATTCCTAACCCATTGAATGTGCCTTCCAGCTTTTCATTTACAGTTTGTGCCTGCTGCCTTGGCAAAAATACAGAGTGTGGGTCGAGCTGGGTAAGTACGCTGTTAATGGCTTTTATCTCCAGTGTATCTGTAGCAACATTATCCACATAATGGTGCTTAATCACGTACAGGATGCTATCTATTTTATGATTGCCGTTAACTGTACGCGCTAAATAGCCGGGTTTTGAAATAAGCAAGCCAATGGTGATTCCTGCTAAAAGTAAAATAACCGTTCTGAAGATGACTGAGGCTGCTTGTTTCATTTATTCAGCCATAAAAATACGTGTTAAAAGCTTAACTACTAATTAATAATTAAATCATGAGCTACTTCCATGATTTTTTTTGGAATTTTGTAATATGATCAACACCACCGAACAGGATTCTATCTACAACAACCTTGATAAAATGCCGGTTGCAGAGTTGCTGCAGCACATCAACGAACAGGACCGTACAGTGCCCGATGCTGTGGCAAAAGCGATACCGCAACTGGAGCAACTGGTAAACGTAGTGGTTGACCGCATGGGCAATGGCGGCCGCCTGTTTTACATCGGTGCCGGTACCAGTGGCAGGCTTGGTGTTGTTGATGCATCCGAATGCCCGCCAACTTATGGCGTGCCTTTCGACTGGGTGGTGGGTATTATAGCAGGCGGCGACAGCGCTATACGCAAAGCTGTTGAATTTGCCGAAGATGATATGGAGCAAGCATGGAAAGACTTGCAGGAATATCAAATCAACAGCAAAGATGTGGTGGTAGGCATTGCAGCATCGGGGCGTACGCCTTATGTAATTGGTGGTTTGCGTACAGCCAATGAGCATGGTATTGCTACCGGCTGTATTGTTTGCAATGCCGAAAGCCCTGTAGCTGCTGAAGCCCAATATCCTGTAGAAGTGATTACAGGCCCCGAGTTTGTAACCGGTTCAACCCGCATGAAAGCAGGTACTGCACAAAAGTTGGCTTTAAACATGCTGAGCACCACTACCATGATACGCCTTGGCCGTGTAAAAGGTAATAAAATGGTGGATATGCAGTTATCTAATAACAAACTGGTGGATCGCGGCACACGCATGGTAATGGAAGAAACTGGGCTTGACGAAGCTACTGCTGCCGATTTATTACAAAAGCATGGCAGCGTACGTAAAGCAGTTGACGTATATTTAAGTAAATAAAAAATGCTCCCTTTTATGGGAGACGGAGGATTAATGCACGAAATAGAGCCATATTACCGCTGGCGGGATGATTACATTGCAGCAGAAGACGAGCTTTCGCCGTTCTACTCTACAGTGTATAACGAGTTTGAGTTTGATAAACAGGTATATAACTATTTGCTGCATCCGCAATGGGATTCATTCGGGTCAAATACCATGTATCTGAAGGTACTGTATGTTGATTATGACCGGCATTACAGTATCATTGAATTAATTGGCGAGTGGAATGATGCCATTAACAATGATATTATGCTGCTTAAGCGCGAATTATTGGAATTAATGATGGACGAGGGTGTGAACCATTTTATACTGATCGGTGAGAACATCCTTAACTTCCATGCATCAGACGATTGCTACTACGAAGAATGGTTTCAGGATGTGGAAGATGGCTGGATAGCGGGTATCAACTTCCGCGAGCATGTGATCAATGAGTTTAAGCAAAATAACATTGATTATTACATTAACTTTGGCGGTATGCTCGACGAGTTAAACTGGCGGGCGCTTAAACCCTTGCAGATATTCAAAAAAATTGAGGAGCAGCTCACCCGCAGGCTCAATTAATTTGTTCTTCACAATTTATTGCTACTTTAGAATCGTAATTTATATTAGATAATGGAAAACAATCAACGTGATTTCGCTTATGAGAACGTTATGCAGTTGGATGACTCGCAAACCTCATCGCGGAAATTTATAGCAAATGTATTTTTATGGATGTTTATTGCGCTTGGCCTTTCGGCTTTTACAGCCTACTGGTTTGCGCATGACGTTAACTTACTAACTACTTTAATTGATGTTAATACTGGCCATCGTACCGGCTTAGGCACAGTAGTGATGTTTTCGCCGTTTGCATTTATCCTGGTGATGTCATTCGGTATTAACCGAATCTCAACGCCGGTTTTAATATTCCTGTTCCTGGCGTTTTCAGCTGTTATGGGCATGAGCTTAAGCTTTATTTTCCTGGCTTATACATCAGCGTCAATTTTTGGTGTATTTGTAACCGCATCTGTAGTGTTTGGTGTAATGGCCATTGGCGGATACGTGACCAACAAGGACCTGACCAGCTTTGGCGGATTAATGGTTATGGGCCTTGTAGGTATTATCATTGCCTCTTTTGCTAATATGTTTTTAAAAAGCGAGGGACTTGACAAAGCAATCACTTATATAAGCGTAGCAGTATTTGTAGGCTTAACTGCTTATGACGTACAAAAGTTAAAACGCATTGGCGCAGGTTTAGAATACGGCAGCGCAGCAGCAGGTAAAATGGCTATTATGGGTGCATTAACTTTGTATCTTGATTTCATCAATCTGTTCCTGTCTTTACTAAGATTATTCGGCAGAAGAAGATAATCTGCACAAAATATTTTGAGAAGGGCTGCCCAATGGGTAGCCCTTTTTTGTTGCATAGGTTTTCCTTTATATGGCTACTTTGTGATTTAAATTGAGGTAGTACTAACCTGACATAACCTTTTTCAAATGTGACCTCGGGCTTGTTGCGGCAAACACAGGCAGTGCTAAAACGCTGAAACAACAAAGCAACAAGGCCAAGTCACGAGTTTCTTTTGTATACTTTTCTTTGACGGCCAAAGAAAAGTATCATTAACAATGTCCGCATTCAATATTATAATCTTAACTTAGGTTTCCCAA
Source organism: Mucilaginibacter sp. KACC 22063 (assembly GCF_028736115.1). NCBI lineage: Bacteria > Pseudomonadati > Bacteroidota > Sphingobacteriia > Sphingobacteriales > Sphingobacteriaceae > Mucilaginibacter > Mucilaginibacter florum. Next base: position 4,695,905 of record NZ_CP117877.1, read on the forward strand.
TTACAAACCACATCTGATGAAAACGATATTTAAAAGCCTGCTACTGTTATTTATTTTCGTTGTTACCATTAACTGCACAGCGAAAGTTGCTACAAGCAAACCGCGCGTGCTGGTATTTAGTAAAACAGCAGGCTACCATCATAAGTCTATCGGCCCGGGCATGGTAGCCATAGCCAAACTTGGAGCTGAAAACAACTTTGACGTTGATACCACAACAGATGCTTCTAAGTTTACTACAGATAACCTTAAGCAGTACGCTGCCGTAATTTTTCTAAGTACAACCGGCGATGTACTTAATGATACCCAACAGGATGCGTTTAAGCAATACATAGAAGCAGGACATGGTTTTGTAGGTGTACACGCAGCTACCGATACCGAATACGACTGGCCGTGGTATGGCAACCTGGTTGGCGCTTATTTCAAAAGTCACCCGGCACAGCAGGAAGCTACTTTCAATGTGGTTGATCGCAAATTTATCGCTACTAAACACCTGCCCGCTGTTTGGAAACGCTTTGACGAGCTTTACAATTTTAAATGGCTTGCGCCAGACCTGCACGTGCTGATCACCATTGATGAGAAGACTTATAAAGGCGGCGAAAACGGCGACAATCACCCGATGAGCTGGTACCATGACTACGATGGCGGCCGTGCTTTTTATACAGAACTTGGCCATACGGATGAATCATACCAGGATCCGTTGTACCTCAAACACCTTTTAGGCGGTATCAAATACGCAATGGGCAAGGCTAAATGACCTGCCTTATTCTGTAAAACTTTTAATTCTGTTTCAGACCATTAAGCACATTTGCTTTTTACAAGCTTATTGTGCAATTTTGCAACGCTTATAGAGAAAGATGGAGGGATTAGACCCTGCGAAATCTTAGCAACCTGTGCTTACAAGGTGCTACATTCTACTTAAACTCTACGACTTGATGGGTTTAGGACAGATAAGCGAAAGTCAGCGGATAAACCGCCTTTTTTCGTATAAGCTTAAGTCAGTATCAAGTATTTAGTAGCAGGTATCAAGATGATTTGATATCAGCAACTTAATGCCCTATGTGTGGTAATACTAACTACCTGATACGTGCTACTTGATACTTCAACATGAGCATTAAAGAAGAGTTAAAAAAACGTATACTAGTTATAGACGGTGCTATGGGTACCATGATCCAGCGGTATCAGCTTACAGAAGCAGATTTTCGTGGCGATCGGTTTAAAAATCACCCGTCAGACCTTAAAGGTAATAACGACCTGCTGAATATCACGCGCCCGGATGTGATTAAGGCTATTCACCTGGAATACCTTGCCGCCGGGGCCGATATTATTGAAACCAATACGTTCAGCACGCAGCGCATTTCACTGGCCGACTACCACATGGAAGAGCTGGCTTATGAACTAAGTTATGAAGGTGCACGCATAGCACGTGAAGCGGTTGACGAATGGAATGCTAAAACTCCTGAAAAACCACGCTACGTAGCTGGTGCCGTTGGGCCAACCAACCGTACGGCATCTTTATCGCCGGATGTAAATGATCCGGGTTATCGTGCGGTTACCTTTGATGATCTTGCCGAAGCATACTATGACCAGGTACGCGGTTTAGTGGATGGCGGCAGTGACCTGATCCTGATTGAAACCATTTTTGATACGCTAAATGCCAAAGCAGCAATTTTTGCTGTACAGCGTTACGGAAACGAGACTGGCAAACACCTTCCGATCATGATTTCGGGCACTATTACCGATGCTTCGGGACGTACACTTTCGGGGCAAACTGTCGAAGCTTTCTGGAATTCGATACGCCATGCCAACCTGCTTTCGGTCGGGCTTAACTGTGCTTTGGGAGCTAAAGAAATGCGACCGCATATTGAGGAGTTATCCGAGAAAGCAGATGTTTTCATCTCTGCTTATCCAAATGCAGGCCTTCCTAACGAGTTTGGAGGTTATGATGAAATGCCGCATGAAACCGCTCATTTTATCGATGACTTTTTACAGGCCGGTTTTGTTAATATTGTTGGTGGCTGCTGTGGTACCACGCCAGAGCATATTAAATGTATTGCAGAAAGAGCGGCTAAATATCCGCCGCGCGAAATTCCTGCCCAGGAGCCTTACATGCGTTTAAGCGGATTGGAAGCAGTTACCATTACCCCGCTTACCAACTTTGTAAACGTTGGCGAGCGTACCAATATCACCGGTTCGCCTAAGTTTTCTAAATTAATACTGGCCGAAAATTACGAAGAGGCTTTAACCGTTGCACGCCAGCAAGTGGAAGGCGGTGCCCAGGTGATTGACATCAACATGGACGAAGGCATGATTGATTCGGAAGCCGTAATGGTTAAGTTTCTTAACCTCGTAGCTTCCGAGCCTGATATTGCCAAACTTCCCATCATGATCGACTCGTCGAAATGGACGGTTATCGAAGCGGGCTTAAAATGCCTGCAAGGCAAGGGCATCGTTAACTCTATCTCGCTTAAAGAGGGCGAAGAAAGGTTTAAAGAATATGCCCGTAAAATATTAAGCTACGGTGCGGCTACCGTTGTAATGGCCTTTGACGAACATGGTCAGGCCGACTCGTACCAGCGCCGTATTGAGATATGCGAACGCTCATATAACATCCTTGTCAATGAGGTAGGCTTCCCGCCGCAGGATATCATCTTCGACCCTAATATTCTTACTGTTGCTACCGGCCTTGAAGAACACAACAACTATGCGGTAGACTTTATCGAAGCTACCCGCTGGATAAAACAAAACCTGCCGCTTGCCAAAGTAAGCGGTGGTGTAAGCAACATTTCGTTCTCGTTCCGTGGTAATAACGTAGTACGCGAGGCTATGCACTCGGCATTCCTTTACCATGCTATTAAAGCAGGCATGGATATGGGTATTGTTAACGCCGGCATGCTGGAGGTTTATGAACAGATACCGCCCGAACTGTTAATAAAAGTTGAAGATGTACTCCTTAACCGCCACCCGGAAGCCACCGAACGTCTGGTGGAGTTTGCCGAAACGGTAAAAAGCAAAGGCAAAGAAATTATTAAAGACGAGGCCTGGCGTAACGCCCCGGTACAGGAACGCCTTTCACATGCACTGGTTAAAGGCATTATTGAGTATTTGGATGCCGACGTTGAAGAAGCGCGTCAGCAATATGCCCGTCCACTTGAGGTGATCGAAGGACCGCTGATGGATGGCATGAATATCGTAGGCGACCTGTTTGGCTCGGGCAAAATGTTTTTACCCCAAGTGGTAAAATCTGCCCGGGTAATGAAAAAAGCAGTTGCTTATTTGTTACCATTTATTGAAGCAGAAAAGTTAAAAAATCCCGGTGGAGGCACCTCTTCCTCAGCCGGAAAGATTCTTTTAGCTACCGTTAAAGGCGATGTACACGATATTGGCAAGAACATAGTCGGCGTAGTGCTGGCTTGTAATAATTTCGAGGTGATTGACCTTGGCGTTATGGTGCCTGCGCAAAGGATACTTGACGAAGCCAGGAAGCAGAATGTAGATATTATCGGGCTTAGCGGATTGATTACGCCTTCACTTGACGAAATGGTACACTTTGCCAAAGAGATGGAACGCGAAGGGTTTACCATTCCGCTTATTGTTGGTGGGGCTACTACTTCACGTATTCACGCGGCGGTAAAAATTGCACCTAATTATTCTGGCGCTGCTATACATGTGCTAGATGCTTCACGCAGCGTAACAGTGTGCAGCAGCCTGCTTAACAAGGATACCAAAGATGCATACATTGCCGGTACAAAAGCCGAATATGAAAAGGCTCGCGAAGCACATTTAAATAAGCGGTCGGATAAACGCTTTGTAAGCATTACCGATGCGCGCAACCAAAAATGCCAGATCAACCTTAACGGTTCGGTTCCGCCTAAACCTACTTTTACAGGCACCAAAGTATTTGAGGCTTTCCCGCTCGAAGAACTTGTACCATATATCGACTGGACACCGTTTTTTCATACCTGGGAGCTGCGCGGCAGCTATCCAAAGATCTTTAACGACCAGCATGTTGGCACTGAAGCCAAAAAGCTTTATGATGACGCGCAGGTTTTGCTTAACCGTATTATTAAAGAACGGCTTTTGCAAGCCAATGGCGTTATCGGGTTTTGGCCGGCTAACAGCATTGGCGATGATATTGAGCTTTACAGCGATGAAAGCCGCACACAGCTTTTAAGCAAGATACATACCTTACGCCAGCAGGCAGAAAAAGTGAAAGGCGAGCCTTATTATGCTTTGTCAGACTTTATTGCGCCCAAAGATAGCGGTGTGCCCGATTACTTCGGCGGATTCGCCGTAACGGCAGGTATCGGCTGCGATGAGCTGGTTGCCGAGTTTGAACGTGACCACGACGACTATAACAGTATCATGGCCAAAGCCATTGCCGACCGCCTTGCAGAGGCCTTTGCCGAGAAAATGCATGAACTGGTACGTCGCAAATATTGGGGCTACGCAAAAAACGAAACACTGGATAATCAGCAACTGATTAAAGAGGAGTACCAGGGTATACGCCCGGCACCGGGTTATCCGGCCTGCCCCGACCATACCGAAAAAACAACCTTATTTGATTTGCTGAAAGCAGAAGACAACGCTCACATGCACCTTACCGAAAGCCTGGCCATGATGCCGGCAGCATCCGTAAGCGGCTTTTATTTCGCCCATCCCGAAGCTCGCTACTTCGGCTTAGGTAAAATCAGCAAAGACCAGGTAGAAGACTACGCACACCGCAAAGGCATGTCGGTCGAAACCGTTGAACGATGGTTGGGGCCTAATTTAAACTATTAGATTTCAGTTACGAGTTAACAGTTGCGGGTTACGAGAAATAGAAATTATGATATTTACAAATCTTGAAGTATGGAAAGAAGCAAGAGTTTTAGTAAAACTTGTTTATACCAACATTTCTACTTTTCCAAGAGAAGAAATGTTTGGCTTACAATCCCAAATTAAGAGATCAGTAATTTCTATACCCTCAAACATTGCGGAAGGCTGTGGAAGAAACTCTGTTAAAGACTCAATGCAGTTCTTCTATATAGCTCGTGGCTCTGCTTTTGAATTAGAGGCTCAATTATATCTTTCAAACGATTTAGGATTCGTTACTGAAGATCAACTAAATATCATGCTTAAACAATTAGAGTTAGTTAGAAAAATATTGGCTGGATTTATTAATTTTTATAAAACTCAACTACCCGCTTAATCTCGCAACTCGCAACTAAATTACTCGCAACTGAAATGAAGATCACCGAACATATAGCTAACGCCAACGGCAAAACACTTTTTTCTTTTGAACTGCTGCCTCCTGTAAAAGGGTCAGGTATACAAGGCATATTTAATTCTATTGAACCTTTAATGGAGTTTAAACCGCCGTTTATAGACGTTACCTCATCCCGTGAAGATCTGGTTTACAAAGAGAAATCTAATGGCTTGCTGGAGCGTGTGGTTTATCGCAAGCGCCCCGGCACGGTAGCTGTCTGTGCTGCTATTATGAACCGGTTTAAGGTAGATGCCGTACCGCATCTTATTTGCGGTGGTTTCACAAAGGAAGAGACAGAATACGCGCTGATCGACCTACAATTTTTAGGTATAGACAATGTGTTGGTGCTACGCGGCGATGCACGCAAAACCGATCCGGGATTTATTCCAACACCCGGCGGACACATGTATGCAACCGATCTGCTTAAACAGGTTACCGACATGAACAATGGGGTTTACCTGCATGAATATCATGACAGCTCGCATAAAACCAATTTCTGCATTGGTGTAGCCGGTTACCCAGAAAAGCATTTTGAGTCGCCAAACCTGAACACTGATTTTAAACATCTGAAGAAAAAGATAGACGATGGCGCTAATTTCATTGTAACTCAGATGTTCTATGATAATAACAAGTACTTCGACTTTGTAAACAGGTGCCGCGAAAACGGTATTAATGTCCCGATTATTCCAGGCTTAAAACCGTTGACGACTGCCAAGCAGCTTACCGTTCTGCCCAAGATATTCCATATCGATATTCCGGAAGATTTGAGCAATGCCGTTTCTGGCTGCAAAAACGATAAAGAGGTAAAAGAAGTAGGCATCGAATTTATGATCAACCAATGCAAAGAGCTGGTTAAGTTTGGTGTACCTGTGCTACATTTTTATACCATGGGCAACCCCGAGCCAACAAAACGTATTGCACAAGCTATTTTTTAGCACATTATACGGCTATGCCGTATGATGTAAGCTCTTCTTTTAATGCTTCAGGTGTGGTAAAATGAATGCTTGGTATACCCATCTTTATGGCAGCTGCTACATTACGTGCGTTATCGTCAATGAATAATGCTTCTGAAGGATTAACCTGGTACCGGTCTAATAATATCTGGTAAAAAGCAGAAAACGGTTTACGCATCTTTTCTTCGCCAGACATGACGATACCGTCAAACCAGTTCAGGAAATCATACCGCTCCCTGGCTATTCCAAATGTTTCTGCCGACCAGTTGGTAAGGGCATATATTTTGTATTGACCACTTTCTTTCAGCTTGCGAAATATTTCTACCGTAGCATCAATAGGCCCGCCAAGCATTTCTTCCCAGCGGCCATAAAAAGCACGGATGTTGTCCTCATGCTCCGGGTAACGACTAATCAGCAATTCTGTACCATCATGCAGGCTACGCCCCGCATCCTGCTCTTCGTTCCAATCTGAAGTGGTGATATTGGCTAGAAAGTGTTGCATCTGTGTTTCGTCGTCAAACAGTTTCCTGTATAAATAAACCGGGTTCCAATCGATCAATACAGCGCCGAGATCAAATATGATGGTAGTGGTCATGCGTATGAAGAATTTGAGATGCGCAATTTAGCTTTTCCTGTCATTCTGAACGAAGTGAAGAATCTTTTGAAACATGAAGTTTATCTAATAAGATCCTTCACTTCGTTCAGGATGACATAACTATAGTCTATTGCTCATTCAGCCAATAAAAACGCCTTAAACCCTTCAAAGTCCTTCCCTAATTCAACAGCGTGTTTAGGTTTATTCTCCAATGCTTTTACACTTTCAGGTACATTAATGGCATCAGCGATTTCCTGTGGAAAAACATCTGGAAATTTGCAGGGATGAGCGGTTGATAGAAAAACTCCCGTAGCCTCGTTGTCTGCATTGCTTTGCTGATACTGTTTTAAAGCTTTCCAGGCAATGGCGGTATGCGGACAAACCACATAGTTATATTGATCAAACACCTGCTTTATAGCAGCTGTAGTTTCGTCGTCGTTGTAGCTATAGCCCACTACCTGTTCTTTCAGTTGTTCAGCACTCTCTTTAAACAAATCGCTGATACGCGCCCAGTTGCTTGGATTGCCCACATCCATCGCGTTCGACAGCGTTTGCACCGATGCTTTAGGCTCATATACGCCTGTTTTTAAGTAGGCAGGAACAGTATCGTTAGCGTTTGTTGCCGCAATAAATTTTTGTACGGGCAGACCCATTTTCCAGGCTAATAGGCCCGCACCAATGTTACCGAAATTGCCGCTTGGTACAGAGAATACAACTTGGTTGATACCCTGGCGCAAAAGCTGCGCATAAGCATTAAAGTAATAAAACGTTTGCGGAATCAACCTGGCTATATTAATGGAGTTAGCAGATGTCAGACGGAACTTCTCATTCAGCTCTTTGTCGGTAAATGCCTGTTTAACCAGCGCCTGGCAATCATCAAAAGTGCCATCAATTTCCAAAGCCCTGATATTTTGGCCATTGGTAGTTAGTTGCTGCTCCTGTATCTCGCTTACCTTACCTTTGGGATATAGTATGGTTACGCGGGTGTTTGGCACGCCTAAAAACCCTAATGCCACAGCACCACCGGTATCACCAGATGTGGCTACCAATACATCCAGCTGCTTTTCGCCATCTGCCAGAAAGTAACTCATTACGCGGCTCATAAAACGTGCGCCGAAATCTTTAAAAGCTAACGATGGTCCGTGGAAAAGCTCCAGTACAAAAGTTTTATCATCCAGCTTTACAGCAGGTGCCAAAAAGTTGATCGCATCATGTATAATAGCTTTCAGGTCATCTTGCGGAATGGCATTATCAAGCAATGCATCAGCTACATGAAAAGCTATTTCGGGTAGTGTGTATTCGTCAAGGTTGTTTAAAAACTTATCAGATAAAACCGGGATTTGCTCGGGCATGTATAAACCCCTGTCCTGTGGCATACTGTTAAAAACAGCATCTTTAAATTCAACCTGGTGCGATGTATCGTTGGTGCTATAGAAATTCATTTTATTTGGCGTTCGGATTTTCGATAATATGTCATTGCGAGCGGTAGCGTGGCAATCTCTTCAACTTCTATGAGATTGCTTCATCATTCTTCTTCGCAATGACAATATGATTTTGAATTGTGTCTTTTCTCTTATTTCTTGTCTCTCACTCAGCCCAGTATCTTTGGCCCGTTATCATTAATTTTTGAGACATAAGCCTGTGAGTTAATTTTTATAGCGGTTAAGTGTTCCTGCACCTTTTGGGTAATCAGGTGAGCGGTTTGCTCGTTACGCGCAAAGGCAAATACCGAAGGGCCAGAGCCGGAAATACCAAAACTTACAGCCCCTGCATCCATTGCCAGTTTGCGTAGCTTGTAAAAGTCGGGGATCAGCATGGCGCGTACCGGTTCAATTAGCACATCCTCCATACTGCGTCCAATCAGGTCAATATCGTTGGTATAAAGTCCACTTACCAAACCGGCAATGTTTCCCCATTGAGTAACGGCATCTTCAAGTAATACTTTATTGCGGATAATTTGGCGTGCTTCGCGGGTAGGCACATCAACATCCGGGAATACAATGGCACAAAACAATTCTTTAGGGTGCGGCAGACGGATCACATCCAGTGGTCGGTAACTACGGATCAAAACAAAACCACCCATTAAAGCAGGGGCAACATTATCTGCATGGCCGTGGCCACATGCCAGCTCCTCTCCTTTCATGGCAAAAGGCAATAGTTTTTCGGGTGAGGAATCATCGCCCATTAACGTCTTAATGGCATATAAACCTGCAACCGTGCTTGCCGAACTTGAGCCCAGGCCGCTGCCAATCGGCATTTTTTTATGCAATTCAATATCAAGGCCAATATCCGGCCGGCCAATGCTGTTCAGATAATGCTGAACGCTTACGCTTACAGTATTTTTCAGTGGGTTCATCGGCAACTTGCCATTATCCCCCGTAATTTTGCTGATGGTAATTCCCGAACGGTTTTTAAGGCGCATAATTACCTCGTCGCCGGGTGCATCAACAGCAAAACCCAGTACATCAAACCCGCAAACTACGTTTGCAACGGTAGCGGGCGCAAAAACGTGTACGCTTGGCGCAATAGCTTTTGCATTAGCAGGTAATGACTTATCCCGCTTACTACCTTTAACATTTAATTCAGCACTCATATTGAATTTTTTATGACAAGATTGCCTGACTATGTCTTGCAATTACAAACAATCTTGTTTCTTCGCTTCTGGCTCTTATTTATATTAATTAGCCCCTACGTTTATCAGGTCGGCAAATACACCGGCGGCAGTTACTTCGGCACCTGCACCAGGGCCTTTAACTACCATTGGCCGCTCATAATACCTGTCTGTTGTAAAGGCAATGATATTATCCGCACCAGACATCATGTAAAATGGATGTGAATCATCAACCATTTGCAGGCTGATCGCCGCTTTACCGTTCTCCAGCTTGCCCACGTAGCGCAATACTTTTTTCTCTTTCTCTGCCTTGTTTTTCAGGTTAGTGAAATAAGCCTCCTCTTTTTTAAGCGCAGCATAAAACGCATCTACTGTTTGTGCATCAATGCATGATTGCGGCAGTATCGGTTCAATCACCACATCTGATGCTTCCATTGCATAGCCGGCATCACGGGCAAGGATCAGCATCTTACGCATAAAGTCTGTTCCGCGAAGGTCGTCGCGTGGGTCTGGTTCTGTGTAGCCTTTCTCCTGCGCCATTTTTACCACATCATGGAAACTGGCATCACCTTTAAAGTTGTTGAAGATAAAGGAAATGGTTCCTGATAATATGGCTTCCATACGCTGCACCCGGTCGCCGCTGATCATCAGGTCTTTCAATGTACGGATGATAGGCAAGCCTGCACCCACATTAGTTTCATAAAAGAAATCAACACCATGATACAGTGCATTATCTTTAAAGCTGCGGTATTGGCTGTAGGATGATGAGTTGCCTATCTTATTACAGGTTACCACCGAAATATTAGCCTTAAACAGATCGTTGTAAAAGGTAACCGGAAGCGGACTTGCCGTATTATCAACAAACACACAATTAGGCAGGTTCATGCTGATTACGCGGTCGATAAACGCTTTCAGTTCTGCCGGTTCGCCTTTTTCGTTAAGCGTTTGCTCCCAATTATCTAAAGACAGGCCATCACTGTCAAACAGCATTTTACGGGTATTGCCAATGCCTGCTACTTTAACCTGTATACTGTTATTGTCGCGCAGGTATTGGCTATGCTGGTTAAGCTGTTTAAACAGCGTTTTACCGATATTACCTGTGCCCAGACAAAAAGCGTTCAGCGTCTTGTTAAGCTGGGTAAAGAAAGCATCATGCACGGCATTTAGCGCTTTTGCTAAATCAACCGACGAAATGATCACCGAGATATTATACTCTGACGACCCCTGCGCAATGGCGCGCACATTGATACCGTTACGACCCAGGGCATGGAACAGCTTGCCCGATACACCCAGCGTTTGTTTCATGCGTTCGCCAACTACCGCTAATACCGATAGGTTATTTTCAATAACAGGCGCTTCCAGCTTATTGGCCTGCAATTCCAGTTCAAACTCCTGCTCCATTAAAGCCTTAGCTTTAGGTGCATCAGCGGGGTTAACCGCAAAGGTAATCGTATGCTCTGATGATGATTGCGTAATTAATACCACGTTAATACGCTCACGGGCAAACAGGGAGAATAATCTACCGCTGAAACCGGCCTTACCCACCATACCGCTACCGGTTAAGTTAAGTACGCTGATTTCATTAATGGAAGATATACCCTTTATTGGCAACCTCGACTCTTTATTTTCTGAACTTATCACCGTACCCTCAAAACTCAGGTCGAACGTATTTTTAATAACAATCGGGATCTTTTTCAGGAATACCGGGATCATTGTTGGCGGATAGATCACCTTTGCGCCGAAGTAGGAAAGCTCCATCGCCTCAGTATAAGTAAGGTCATTTAATGAAAATGCCTTTTTCACGATGCGTGGGTCAGCTGTCATCATACCGTTAACATCCGTCCATATTTCAACTGACGATGCATTAAGCGCAGCACCGAAGATAGCCGCAGTGTAATCACTGCCGCCACGGCCAAGTGTAGTAGCCTGCCCGGCATCGTTACTGGCAATAAAACCGGTTACTATTAATACTTTGTCCTTATTGGCCTGCCTGAATAAGCGGATCAGGTTTTCCGTTAATTCTGTGTCTACTTTTGCCTGGCCGAAGGCGTTATCTGTTTTAATTAGTTCGGTTGCATCTACATATAATACATCGCTGATGTATTGCAGCGCGACACGGCTAATCATTAATGCCGAGCAACGTTCGCCATAGCTTAATATCTGGTCGCGGGTTTTAGGTGTAAGTTCGCGCAACACGAAAACGCCTTGCAACAGGTCTTCCAGCTCATTAAAATAAATTTTAAGGCGGGTTAACAGCGGATTTTGCTGCTGAATATCTAACAGCTCTTTTACAGCGTTAAAGTGGCGCAGCTCAAGCTCGGCAAGCTGTGCGGTAAAATCATGCCCTTGTGCAGCATTCTCTGCCATAGCAGCAAGCAGGTTGGTAACGCCGCTCATGGCCGATATAACAGCAACAGGTTTTTCCTTTGCCTGGCTTTCATCTTTTAAAATACCGATCAGCGTCCTTATACTTTCTGCTGACCCTACCGAGGTACCCCCGAATTTTAATACTTTCATGATAGTGGTTAAAACAAAAGCGCCTTCCCCGTTTCTGGAGGAAGGCGCCTTGTGGTTTATCTTTTTATTTTTTACACCATACGGTTATCTTCCTCCATGCTTACGGCATGTGGTAATAATAATCGCTGTAATAATGGTGTTGTTAATAATCACTTTTGTTGTTCTGTCTTGTTAATGAGCGTAAAATAAGCTTAAAATTTAAAATTATGCAAGACAATTCGTTTTTATTTTTTCGCCCTGCTAAGTTTCGTACTTTTGATACCCTATGCAGGGATTGGTAACAAAGTCGACAGGAAGCTGGTATCAGGTACAAACGCCCGAAGGCGAAGTGATTGACTGCCGTATTAAGGGCAAGTTTCGCATTAAGGGCATCACTACCACCAACCCCATTGCTGTTGGCGACCGTGTTGATATTGAAATGGAACCCGGCCAGGATAATGGTGTAATTACTAAACTGCACGACCGCAAAAATTACATTATCCGTAAATCTATCAACTTATCTAAACAGGCGCAGATCATCGCGGCCAATCTCGATCAGGCTTTCCTGGTGGTAACACTTGCCTCGCCGCGTACCTCGCTTGGTTTTATAGACCGTTTCCTGGTAACTGCTGAAGCTTATGATATTCCGGCACGCTTAGTATTTAACAAACTTGACCTTTTTAGTGAAGAAGGTTTAGAAATCTTAGCTGAATATAAAGCCATATATGAAAACATTGGCTATCCTTGTTTTGATGTATCTGCTTTAAAACACTGGGGAATTGATGTTTTAAAGAATGAATTAGCTGACAAAGTTTCGCTTTTTTCGGGACATTCAGGCGTAGGGAAGTCAAGCTTAATGAATGCTTTATTACCTGAACTTGAATTGCGCACTAACGAAATTTCTGAATGGAGCGACAAGGGCATGCACACCACAACATTTGCTGAAATGTTTAATGTACCGGGCGGCGGCTTTATTATAGATACTCCCGGGATTCGCGAATTAGGTGTAATAGACATAGAACAGCAAGAGCTTGGCCACTTTTTTCCTGAAATGCGTGAACGCATGCACGATTGCCGCTTTAACAATTGCCGCCACATTAACGAGCCTGGCTGCGCGGTATTAAAAGCTTTGGAAGAAGGCGAAATTGAACCATCGCGATATGATAGCTACCTGAGTATTTATCATGGAAACGATACCCGTGCTTAGTATCAGAATTGATGAATTTTATCTGGTGTGACGCAGGTATGCAATTTAATATCGTACTGATCTACATCTTCCAACTCATCCACTGGTTCAAATAAAGACAGGCCGATAAATTTACATGCGGGTTTACATTGCGTCATATACCTGTCGTAAAAGCCTTTACCGTAGCCTGCGCGGTACCCCTGCTTATCAAATGCCAGCAATGGGACAAGCATCCTATCAATCTGATCTGCTGAAATCTGATTACCTGCAACCGGCTCTGATATGCCGAAATCATTTATCGCCATTTGCAAATCGGCATCGTCTACAAAGCTTTGCATAGAAAGATCTGCAAAGTTGGTTTGGGGATAAACGAGCTTGATTTGAGGATGAGTAGTTCGCAGCCAATCGCTTATCAGTGTAGTATCCGGCTCTCTTCGGTTCCTGATCGGAATAAATGTATGCAGATACTTGACTTTAGAAAAATCTACTTGCTGAAATTGGTGCAGCAGCCTCCGGTTAAGCATTTCATAATCAGCATCAGAAAGCTCTTTTCGCTTTTTAAGATAGATTTCACGGGCTTGTTGTTTTTTCATATAACAACTAAAGTAGTTGCTCCAACTGTTCTTTCAGGATTGAAACGCTATCTGACCGGCTCATAGAATGGAAATTGCAGATTGCATTACTTCATTTCTAATTGAAGTTTTTAAAGCTTGAAACTCAACGATATCAACTTTTCGGTTTGTTTGCCTCGAGATTTCACTTTCAAGCTGAAGCATGCTAAATAATGTAAACCCTTCTGATGGCTCAATTAAAAGGTCAATATCGCTTTCTAAAGTTTCTGAACCCTTAGCTACAGATCCAAAAATAGCAGCACGCTTAATGTCAAACCGTTTTAACACAGGTACTATGATATCTTTATATTGCTGCAAGCCCATATTCAAATATACATTTAAAAAGAAAAAGCCCCTTATAATAAGGAGCTTTCCTGTATGGTGTTTTTAATCTTAGCTTCTCACACGCTCAACATAAGCACCGGTAGAAGTATCTACTTTTACCTTGTCGCCAATGTTAATGAATAACGGAACGCGAATTTCGGCACCGGTTTCAACAGTCGCGCTTTTAAGCGCGTTGGTTGATGTATCACCTTTAACAGCAGGTTCAGTATAAGTGATTTCTAACTCTGCCGATGCAGGTGCTTTAGCCATAATTGGCTCGCCGCTTTCAAAAGCCACAATTACATTGCTGCCTTCTTTTAAGAATTTAACGCCGTTACCAAATAAAAATTTAGGCACGTTAAATTGCTCATAGCTGGCATTGTCCATAATTACAAGGTCGTTGCCGTCTTCGTATAAGTATTGATAATCACTGGTTTCAACACGGGCAATTTCCACCTCTTCGTCTGTACGGAAACGGTATTCAACCAGTTTACCTGATTTAACGTTACGCATACGCGCCTGGTAAAATGCACGCAGGTTACCTGGCGTACGGTGAATAAACTCTTCTACCTGCACTAATTCTCCGTTGAAACGAAGAATGTTGCCGTTCTTTATTTCTGATGCTTTTGACATAATCTGTTATTGAGGCGCAAACTTATGGACTTACATCCAAACAATCAAGCAGTTATTGTGCACTTACCTGATCGCCGTCTGCGTTTAGTTCTAAAATTTCGTAACCCAATTTTTGTAAGCCTGGCAAAATAGCGGCCTTATCGCCAACCAATAAAATATTGATCTGTGCAGGTTTAATCCATTTTTCGGCTTCTGTTTTCAGCTCTTGTGCTGTTGCATCAGCGATGATCTTGTTCTGGATATCCACATAATTTGCCGGTAAATTATAATCCAGGATACGGGATACAAAACGCGCTTTTTGTGCAGCTGTTTCATAACGCAAGGCATCGCCCTGGCTTATAGCTTTTTTAAGCGTGGTAACTTCATCTGCAGTTGGGCCGTTTTGGCTGTAATCGGTTAGCTCTTTCATTAATGACACTAAAGCACTGTCGGTAGCGTTTGCGCGGATACCAGATGTAAAGTAGTAATCGCCGCTGTATTTGTTACCTGTCCAAATGGTGCTGGCGCCGTACGTCCACCCGCGGGTTTCGCGTAAGTAAGTATTAACACGGCTGGTAAAATCGGCACCTAAAGGATAGTTCATCAAATAAGCTTTATAATACTCGCCTGTTGGGTCATATTTTTCATTAGTACCATATCCTACCCTAAATTCGGTCTGTGCTGCTTTAGGCACATCAATCAGGTAAATTTTTGTCTTGGTAACTGCTGTAGCCGGAGCTGGCGTATTTAAGCTTATTGCTTTTTTAGGCAGCTTATCCATAAAAGCAAGCTGGCTTAATAATTCGGCTTCTGTAATATCGCCAACAGCTACAACTTTTGCCCCGTTGGCTGTAAGATTGTTATTATAGTAATTCTCTACATCGCTTAGGGTAATGTTGCTAACGGTTTTTTCGTTTCCGTTTGACTGGTAGCCTAATATGTTAGTGGCACCATAATTTAACTTAGCGAAAGCAGCCGTAGCAATATAAGATGGCTGTGCTTTCTGTATTTTGAAAGACTCTAATGCCTGTTTTTTGTTACGGTTGAATGCTGATTCGGTAAACTTAGCATTGAAGATTCGCTCTTGCAGCAATGCCATCGTTTTCGGGAAGTTGCTTTTCAGCGATTGTACATAAAAAACAATCCCATCTATATCTGCACCTACGCGTATGCTGCTGCCCAATTTTTGTAGTTCGTTTGCAAACTGCTCTGCAGTATAGTTTTTGGTGTCTTCCTGCATCATGGTGGCAAACATGGTAGATAAGCCAAGCTTGCTCATATCATTTGCCTCTAAAAGGCGGCCTCCAGGCAAAGTAATGTTCAAGGTTACTAAAGGAACCTCCGTATTTTGTACACCAATTACCTTTGCGCCTGATGACAAATCTTTACGCCAGAAGGCAGGCGCTTTTGTTACCGGTGCAGGGCCAAGCGGCGGAACAGTTTTACGGTTGAAATTATCTTTAGCCTTTACATACTTAAGGCCTGCATAACCATAATTTGGAGCAACATAATGCGTGGTATCAATTGTATAGTTATCAGCTACTGCTGGCTGAACATTGCCTGATTTGGTAAGTACGCTTAATACCACAGCTCCTTTGCCTTTGATGTATTTATGGAAGGCAGCCATTACCTGCTCTTTAGTAAGCGAAGTATATTCGCGAAGCAACCTGGCTGTTTGGTTAGGATTACCTGTAAACGTTTGGTAAGCTGCCAGATTTGAAACCTTGCCAGATACACTTTGCAGGTCGTTGATAAAATCGGCTTGTATGCCGCCCTTAAATTTTTGAAGGTCATCATCGCTAATGCCGTTTTTCTCTAATGAATCAAGTGAAGCCCTATACAACTGCTCCATTTCTGCAAGTGATTTGCCCGCAAGCGGAACAATGCGCACAATAAATTCACCCGCCAGTTCTGAACCCTGGCTTGAAGCTGAAGCTTGCAGTGCCTGCTGTTTCTTCACCAGGTTTTGGTAAAGGATTGAGTTTTTACCCTGGCCTAATATCTCGGCAAGGCAATCTAAGGCAGGTACATCTTTAGTATATTCCGGAACGGTTGGGTAATCAATCACCAGCATAGGCAGGCGTGCGTAGTTATCTGTGTAAGACACATACCGATCCGCCTGTAGGCTAACCGGAGCTACTTTTACCGGTTGTACAGCCGGGCAACGCGGTATGTCGCCGAAATACTTTTCAACCATTTTTAATGTAGCTGCCGGGCTAATGTCACCGCCTATAGTAAGCGTGGCATTGTTAGGGCCGTACCAGCGTAAAAAGAAGTTTTTAAGATCATTAACATTGCTGCGGTTTAAGTCTTCAATGTAACCAATGGTTAACCACGAATATGGGTGTCCATACGGATAAAGATTTTTACCGGTGTATTGGGAGGTTAAGCCATAAGGGCGGTTATCATAATTTTGGCCGCGTTCATTTTTTACTGTTGCGCGTTGCACCTCGAAACGGTCTTGTGTTACCTGGCCTAATAAAAAGCCCATGCGGTCGGCTTCCAGCCATACAGCATCTTCCAATAGGTTGGCAGGTACGGTTTCATAATAATTGGTACGGTCGCGGTTGGTTGAACCGTTATTGGTACCGCCATTACCAATGGTAATTTTATCATGCACACCTTTAGGCGCATCGTCAGAGCCTTCAAACATCATGTGCTCGAAGAAATGCGCAAAACCTGATTTACCGATCTCTTCCCTGGCAGAGCCAACGTGATAGGTCACGTCAACATGAACCAGTGGGTCAGAATGATCTTCGTGCAAAATAAGCGTTAAGCCATTCGGCAGCACATATTTTTCGTAAGGGATAGTGACTTCATTGCCTTTTTTCACCACCTTTTCAACCAGTTTGGCTTGTCCAAAAGAGGTGGCTGCAATAGCCATAGCAGATACTACAGCGAGTATTTGTTTTTTCATGTGATCCGGAGAAAATTGAGTATAAATATAGCTTTTTAATTAAAAAAGCCTATTGCACAGGCTGCTGTTTATAGTCAGTTATTTGCAGGCGATGACTGCAAAAATCATATTCGTGAAGCTGGTTTGAGCCAACAATAGTAAGTCTGCCTTTAGAAAAACGCTCGACTAATGACAAGTACCAGTCGATGCCTTGGGTATCCAGGTTTGAAGTCGGTTCATCAAGCATCAGTATGGCAGTATCTGAACAAAAAGCCAGGATCAGTTTAAGCCTTTGTTTCATACCGGAAGAAAAGTATTTGATCAGTTTATTGGCGCTGCCTTTTAAGTTAAGCAGCTCTACCATTTCTTCTTTATTGATACCGGGCAAATACTTTTTGAACTTGAAATGAAAGTCGATCATTTCATTTAACGAAAAATCTTCGATCAGTTCCAGGTACGGAGTAGCAAGGCTTAAATGCTGATAAATATTTTCAACAGTTAACGGCTGGGCATCTAACTCATAACTAATTTTACCGCTTGATGCGCCAAGACTACCGTTAATTACTTGCAGCAAAGTAGATTTACCCGATCCGTTAGGTCCTAATATGGCATAACTGCCACCGGCACTAAAAGTGTAGTTTACCCCGCGAAATATCCAGTCGCGGTTAAAGCGGCGGCCGATGTTATCGAGGGAGATGGTAAAAAGTCCATGGTCCATAGTCAATAGTCCATCGTTTATTTTTCCATGTCTATGGACTATCGACTATGGACTTCTGTCGAATTAGTTATTCCCGAACCCTTTCATAATACCACGTTGCGAGCCATTAATAAAATTCAGAATTTCATCACGCTCTTCTGTAGGGCGAAAATCAGCTTCTATGATTTCCATTGCCTTGCTCACGTTGTTGTTTTTCACAAACAACGTGCGATATATATCTTGTATCTCGTTAATTTTTTCGTCGTTAAAGCCCCTGCGGCGAAGGCCTACAGAGTTGATACCTGCATATGAAAGCGGTTCGCGGGCAGCTTTAACATAAGGCGGCACATCTTTACGTACCAATGAACCACCGGTAACAAACGCATGTGAACCTACCTTGCAAAACTGGTGGATAGCCACCATACCTGCCAGTACTACATAATCGCCTACGGTGATGTGGCCTGCCAATGTAGTATTGTTGGAGAATATACAGTTGTTACCTACTTCGCAATCATGCGCTACGTGGCAATACGCCATAATCAGGCAATTGCTGCCGATCTCTGTTTTCCAGTGATCTTTTGTACCACGGTTAATGGTAACACACTCACGAATGGTGGTGTTATCGCCAATAATGGTTAGCGTATGCTCACCTTTATATTTAAGGTCCTGCGGAATGGCAGATATTACAGCCCCCGGAAATATGCGGCAGTTTTTACCAATGCGTGCACCTTCCATAATGGTCACGTTTGATCCGATCCAGGTACCCTCGCCTATTTCCACATCCTTGTGTATCGTTACAAAAGGCTCTATCACCACATTGTCGGCAATTTGTGCCTGCGGGTGTATGTATGCTAATGGCTGAATCATGCTTACTTATATTTTACGATCTGAGCCATTAATTCGGCCTCAACAACTATTTTCTCACCTACCATACCAATACCTTTCATTTGAGCAATACCACGGCGTATCGGCGCAACAAGGTCACAACGGAAAATCAAGGTATCGCCAGGCAACACTTTATCTTTAAAACGGGCATTCTCAATTTTCAGGAACAGGGTAAGATAGTTTTCAGGATCCGGAACTGTATTTAAAACTAATATACCCCCTGTTTGTGCCATAGCTTCAATCTGCAACACGCCCGGCATAACAGGTGCGCCAGGGAAGTGGCCCGGGAAAAAAGGCTCATTCATGGTCACCGCTTTTAAACCTACTACGTGCGTTTTGGTCAACTCTAAAATCTTGTCAACCAGCAACATCGGCGGTCGGTGCGGCAAAATGTTCATGATCTGCTCAGTATCATACACCGGCTTAGCATTAGGATTATACACCTTAACGTGTTTGCGGCTGCGCTCTTTCTTAATTAAAGATTTGATCTTTTTAGCAAATGCCACATTTGCAGCATGGCCAGGCCTTGCCGCCATAATATGGCCGCGTAAAGGCACACCAACTAAAGCAAGGTCGCCGATCATGTCTAACAGTTTGTGGCGCGCCGGCTCGTTCTGATGGCGCAGTTCAATATTATTTAATATGCCCTGCGGCGCAACATCAATATCTTCGCGGTTAAACAGCTTTGCCAAGTGTGCCAGCTCTTCTTTGTCAATAGTTTTATCAACTACCACAATGGCGTTGTTGATATCACCACCTTTGATCAGATCATGCGCAAGCAGCATTTCCAGCTCGTGCAAGAAACAGAACGTGCGGCATGATGCAATTTCTTTTTTAAACTCAGCAATAGTAGAGATGCTGGCGTGCTGGCTACCCAGTACCGGCGAATTGTAATCTACCATACAGGTAAAGCGGTAATCATCAAGCGGCATAGCCACCATATCTACCTTACGGTCGGGTTCTGAATAGTGAATGTTATACGGGATATGATAGTATTCACGGTCTGCCTCCTGATCCACAAAACCTGCTTGGGTAAGTGTATCTACAAACGGCATGGAACTGCCGTCCATAATCGGCGTTTCAGGGCCGTCAACATCAATTAAAACGTTATCTAATTCTAAACCTACTAAAGCAGCAAGCACATGTTCAACCGTACTTACACTGGCGCCATTTTGTGTAATGGTTGTTCCGCGCGAAGTATCGGTAACATTATCCACATCGGCATCAACTACCGGCTGTCCGGGAAGGTCAACCCTGCGAAATTTAAAGCCATGATTTTCCGGCGCGGGGTTAAACGTCATAGTTACGCTTTCACCGGTGTGTAAGCCCGTTCCCGAAACAGCAACTGCTGTTTTAATAGTTCTTTGTTTTACGTTCATAACTTGTATGGGAGACTGCATCAGATTTTTTGAGTCATATGCTGACGAAGCTCAGCTATTATTTTTTCCAGTTCGTTTATTTTCTTTTCAAGCTCGGGCAGGCGGTTAACCACTACTTGCGAACGCATATTGCTCTGGTAGCTTACAGCCGGCGAACCAGCCCATTTTTTGCCTTCTTCCTCAATACTGCGGCCAATGCCTGATTGTGCCTGTATCTGCGAGCCTTTGGCAATAGTAATGTGCCCTACTATACCTACCTGGCCCCCTATAATGCAATTATCGCCTACTTTAGTACTGCCGGATACGCCTGTTTGCGATGCAATTACCGTATTGGAACCCAGTTCAACGTTATGCGCGATCTGAATCAGGTTGTCCAGCTTAACGCCCTTGCGTATAATGGTTGAACCCATTGTAGCACGATCAATCACTGTATTTGAGCCAATTTCAACGTCGTCTTCAATTATAACGTTACCAATCTGGCTTATCTTGTTGTAAGTGCCCTGTGGCGTGGGGGCAAAACCAAATCCATCGCTGCCTATAACAGCGCTTGCATGTATAATTACATTGCTGCCAATTACGCAGTCAAAATAAACCTTAACGCCCGAAAACAGCGTTACATTATTGCCAATGGTTACGTTATCTGCAAGATAAGTATTCGGATAAATTCTGCAATTGTCTCCTAATGTAACCCCGGGGCCTATGTAACTAAATGCACCGATATAAACATCTTTACCAATTTTAGCTGATGGGTGTATAAAGCTTGGCTGCTCTATTCCCTTTTTTTCAAGCTTTATGGTATTGTATCTTTCCAGCAAAACAGAAAAAGCGCTGTATGCGTTATCAACCCGTATTAGCGTAGCGCTTACAGGCTGCGTTAATTCAAGCTCTTTATTTACAATTACAACGGAAGCCCGTGTAGTATACAGATATTGCTCATACCGCGGATTGGCCAAAAAAGAAATGGCACCTTCAGCAGCTTCCTCAATTTTGGCAAGCGTATGTATAGTGGCTTGGGCATTACCTTCAACACTACCGTTAAGCAGTAAACTTATTTCATGTGCAGTAAATTGCATCGGACAAATTTAAATGTTAAATAATTAGCATCAAACTATATCGCATAGGGTTTAATACGTTCTAAACCAAATCTTTGGTATAGCACAGTATATATTTTTCAACCGGCTTAGCCAATGCCTGCAGGTTTAAATTGTCGCTGGCCTGCGTTATATCGCATGTTTTGCCATTATTCATCAATATTAAAATATTACCGTCATCAAGCTTATAGGCGTAGTTACTTATGGCATCTGTAAATACAAAATATGCTGTTTCTGCCTTACTTATTTTATATTTTCCAGCTGCTTTATCACGCAAACTTTCTACAAAACCTTCATCAGGTATAGTGTTCATAATATCCACATGATAAAGTTTGCGATGTATAAAGCTGGTGCATAGCGTTGAAAGTACCTGATCTGTATGGCCTGTCCACACCTTTACAGCAGCCATAATATCAGTATCGTCAAGGCAGGTAAACGTTTGCAGATGCATGTCCTCGGTCATAAACATTTCCTTACTGATACTATTTACCAGGAAATGGTTTAATGCCGGGGTTGAAAAAAGTTTTTCGCCGCGCATGGCCAGCTCGCGCGCACGGGCCAAAATGCGCCCCAGCAACTGCTCACCGGCTACTACCGTTTTATGCAGGTAAACCTGCCAGTACATTAAACGGCGTGCTATTAAAAACTTCTCGATCGAATAAATGCCTTTTTTTTCAACCACTACATAATCATCCACCACATTCAGCATTTTAATAATACGGTCTGAACTGATCACTCCCTCAGATACACCGGTGAAAAAGCTGTCACGGTTCAGGTAATCCATGCGGTCCATATCCAACTGGCTGGATACCAGCTGATGCAGAAATTTCTTAGGATAGGTGCCATTAAAAATTTCCAGCGCGAGGCTCAGCCTGCCGTCGAAAATCTTATTCAGGCGGTTCATCAGTAATACCGAAATATCCTCGTGCGAAATACCTTGTACAATATTTTTTTCGAGGGCATGTGAAAATGGTCCATGCCCGATATCATGTAACAGGATAGCAATAATTACCGCTTCCTGCTCTTCTTCCGAAATATAATGCCCCTTGTTTGTTAAGGTTTCAATGGCTGTGCTCATAAGGTGCATTGCCCCAAGCGCATGATGAAAACGGGTATGCAGTGCTCCCGGGTATACCAGGTGCGTCATACCTAATTGCTTAATGTATCGGAGACGCTGAAAGTAAGGGTGTTCAATAAGGTCAAACACCAGTTCGGTTGGTATATTGATAAATCCGTAAACCGGATCATTAATTATTTTCTTTTTGTTCAAAACCGGGTGTTAAGTCTGCAAAAATGTTAAATTATCGTAAACCTTTGTATAGGTATCTGTTAAATATTGTTAATTACCGCTAATTTGCAGCAACAATACGTTCCTTTACAAGTTATACGTAGATTATTAATTTAGAAAACCGTCATGCAAGATACCACTATATTATGGGCCGATGATGAAATCGACCTGTTAAAACCACATATACTATTATTAAAAGAAAAAGGTTACAATGTAACGACGGTGACCAATGGACGCGATGCCGTTGATGCCTTTAAAAGCGCTTATTACGACCTGGTGTTTCTTGACGAAAACATGCCGGGATTAACCGGACTGGAAACATTATCAGAGCTTAAAGCCATCAATAATGATGTGCCTGTAGTGATGATCACCAAAAATGAGGAAGAGCCGATGATGGACGATGCCATTGGTTCAAAAATAGATGACTACCTGATTAAACCTGTAAACCCCCGCCAGGTACTGCTTACCATAAAAAAACTGACTGATAATAAACGCCTGGTGACAGAGAAAACCACGATGGCATATCAGCAGGATTTCCGCAACCTGGGGATGACCCTTAATGACAATCTTAACTTTCAGGAATGGGTTGACGTTTATAAAAAGCTGATTTACTGGGAACTTGAGCTGGAGAAACTGGAAGATGCCGGCATGCACGAGATTTTGACCCTGCAAAAAGCCGAAGCCAACACGCAGTTCTCAAAATTTATAGAAAAGAATTATCTGAACTGGATTAAAAACCCTGAATCGGGCCCTACATTTTCTCATCAGCTATTCAAAAAGAAGGTTTTCCCGCGGATGGAAAATACGCCGGTATTTTTTATCCTGGTAGATAACCTGCGCTATGACCAGTACCGCATTATCCATCCGCTCATTAACGAATATTTCCGCCTGGAGGACGAGGATAGTTACTACAGTATATTGCCTACTGCAACACAATATGCGCGTAATGCCATATTCGCAGGCCTGATGCCGCTCGATATGGAAAAACGTTTCCCGGGTATGTGGCAGAATGACGAGGACGAGGGTGGTAAAAACCTGCACGAAGCTGACTTTTTAGCCGATCATTTAAAACGCATATTACGTAAGGACGTAAAACACTCTTACAATAAGATCTTAAATATTGATGAGGGCCGTGCGCTTAATGATTCAGTTAACAACCTAATGAACAACGAGCTTAACGTGGTGGTTTACAACTTTGTGGATATGCTGTCACACGCGCGTACCGATATGCAGATGATACGTGAGTTAGCAAGCGACGATGCGGCCTACCGCTCGCTAACCTTATCCTGGTTCGAGCACTCGCCATTGTTTGACCTCCTGAAATTCCTTTCACAAAAACAGGTAAAAGTAATCATCACTACAGACCACGGCACCATCAGGGTAAAAAATCCGAGCAAAATTATCGGCGACCGTAATACCAATACCAACCTGCGTTACAAACAGGGTAAAAACCTGAATTTTGCAGCTAAAGAGGTGTTCCATATCCGTAACCCGCATGATGCCATGTTGCCTAAATTGCATGTAAGCTCGAGCTTTGTATTTGCTAAAGAAGACAGTTATTTTGTTTATCCGAACAACTACAACCATTTCGTTAATTTCTATAATGAATCATTCCAGCACGGGGGTATTTCGTTAGAAGAAATGATCGTACCTGTGGCAACATACGTCTCTAAGTAATACGGTATATTTGTACCATGACAGGTGTTACAAACGAAAATGGAGCGTTTGAATTAACGCTCCATTCCACTGCTGATCTTCCGGCTACAGCGCAGCAAATCGTGTCGTTTGCTGACAAGCAACGTATATTTTTATTTTTTGGCGAAATGGGCGCGGGTAAAACTACGACCATTAAAGCGCTGTGTGCTGCACTTGGTGTTGAAGAAGCAGTTACCAGCCCTACGTTCTCCATTGTGAACGAATACCGGGGCAAGGGCAATACTGTTTATCATTTCGACTTTTATCGCCTTAAAAGCCAGAGCGAGGCTTTTGATATGGGCTATGAAGAATACTTTTACTCAGATGCTTACTGCTTTATTGAGTGGCCCGAAAAAATTGCCGACCTGCTGCCCGAACACTTTCTAAAAGTATCAATTGATACTTTAGGCGAAACATCGCGTAAAATAATTGCCGAACACATTTAATTTTTTTAACTTCATCGTCCTATAGGATCAACAGCGCATGAGTTCAGGGTTATACAGTGGGTTTTCTGATGTTGCCAAACAGGCAATGATGCAAACCCAGGAGTCGATGCTTGAGGTAAAAAGCAAGAAAAATAAATTATACATTGGTATACCTAAAGAAATTACCTTTCAGGAAAACCGCATTGCTTTAACTCCGCTTTCGGTAGCATTGCTCGTAAATAACGGCCATCATATTATGCTCGAAAGTAATGCTGGCAAAGCAGCTAACTTTCTGGATAATCACTACAGCGAACAAGGCGCACAAATTGTTTATGACTCCAAAGAAGTATACGAAAACGCCGATATCATTATTAAAGTAGCACCGCCAACGCTAAAGGAAATCGACATGATGAAACCAGGGCAGATATTGATCTCTACCCTGCAGATTTCAACCATGAAAACCGAATGCCTACAGGCCATGATCAATAAAAAGATCACCGCTTTATCGTTTGAACACCTGCGCGACGAGGGCGGGTCATTGACCGTTATCCGTGCTATGAGCGAGATTGTCGGCGCAACATCCATTCTGATAGCCGCCGAATATTTAAGTAATGTTTTCGATGGCAAGGGCCTTATGCTGGGTGGCATAACAGGGGTTCCTCCCACAGAAATTGTAATACTTGGTGCAGGTACCGTTGGCGAATATGCCGCCCGTACCGCTATTTCACTTGGTGCCGAAGTAAAGGTTTTTGATCCTTCTATTTACAAGCTAAGAAGATTACAGAACAACATCGGCACCCGCATATTCACCTCTGTGGTACAGCCCATTGTATTAGAAAAGGCAATAACTACCTGCGACGTTGCCATCGGTGCCATGCGCGCCGAAGACGGCCGCAGCCCATGCATCATCACCGAAGAAACGGTGAGCCGCATGAAACCTAATTCGGTGATCATCGATGTAAGCATTGACCAGGGCGGCTGCTTTGAAACCTCAGAAGTTACTAATCATACCAATCCTGTATTCCGCAAGTATGACGTGATACACTACTGCGTACCCAATATTGCTTCGCGCGTGGCGCGTACGGCTACTTATGCCCTTACCAATATTTTCACACCTATTCTGCTGGACATCGGTGAACAAGGTGGCCTTAAGAACGTAATCTGGCAAAAGCAGGGTGTACGCAATGCGGTTTATATTTACCAGGGACACTTAACCAATAAGCACATCGGCGACCGGTTTAACGTACCCAGTAAAGACCTGGATCTGCTGATTGTTTCTAACAGATAATTTAAACTATAATATATAACGCACCAACTTTACTTATTCCCCTAACCATTCATGATTTCCCATTTCAAATTGAAGCTAACAGCGGCATTGCTGTTAGGCTGCAACGTCACGTTTGCACAAACTGACCTTCAAAAAGCCTGGAAAGCCTTTTTTAACAATCACAACACAGAAGCTACAACCCTTTTTAATACTGCTGCAAAGCAAAAGGAAAGTACTGCTGAAGCCCTTTTAGGCCTTAGTCTGGTAAGCCAGATGAATGGTACGTCAGCGCAATCATTCGATTACTTTACAAAGTTTATCGCACAAAGTGACAATCCGCAACCCTATATCTACGCCTTGTGGATGACGCCCTCTATTAATGAAAACTACAACAAGAAAACGCCTCAGCAACTTGCCTTTATAAAAACGATAGCCGATAACAAGACCTATGATGGCACCCTTGCTGCAATGGCAAGCCAGATCATTGGAAAGCATTACGAAGCAGCCCGGCAATTAGATAAAGCAGACCCGGAATATAACCGCATTGGCGCCGTTGATGACTGGCAAATTACAGGCGAGTTTGAAAATATCTCTACCAGCGGCTTTGATAAAAATTATGCTGATGTATTGAATCATCCCGAAGCAGAGGCACAATTTATCTCAAAGCTTGGTGCAAAAATTGGCTGGCACACCGTACAGGTACGCCGCCATGATCACTGGATAGATTATGAATATTATAATGATTCTGAAAACTCTATTGAGTTTGCCCAAAGTTTCGTTAATGCCCCTGAGGATATAAATGCACAGCTACGCATCGGCGTTTCCGGTTCGGTAAAAGTTTGGGTTAATGACGCACTGATTTTATCTGAAGCAGAAGAGCGCAATAATGATCTTGACACTTACATTCAGCCCATTAAGCTTAACAAAGGATACAACCGCATATTAGTGCAGATTGGGGAAAGCTATTGCAACTCATCTAATTTTATGGTGCGTATTACCGATGATAACGGCCATGCATTATCAAACTTAACCTACGCCGCCGAAGCAAAGCCCTATTCAAAAGCAGGCGCTTACACTTTAACTGCAATTGAGCCTTTGGGTATAAAATATTTTAACAATAAGCTTAAGCAAAATGCAGATGATGATTTTTCAAAGATTTTGTTAGCCAATGCTTATTTACGTGCCGAGCGTGATTTTGAAGCCCGCCGGTTGCTTGATGATTTACATCTTAAATATCCTCAAAGCACCTATATCAATTTATTACTGCTTCAGCTTTTTAATCGGGAAAATAACCGCACCGGAGCAGAAACAATAAAAGAAACCATCAAAAATGCAGATCCTGAAAGTTCCAGCGCCCTTGTTTATAAATATGCAGATTATGTGCAGCAAAAAAATTATGACAAAGCTGCCGATGTAGTAAAGGATCTCGAAAGGCTGCATCCTGAGCAGGCAGAGATCATTATGCAAGCTAAAATTGGGGTTGCCGGTTATCAAAAACAGCAGGACGAGTTAGTAAAGCTGGGCGAGCAGGCTTATATTAATTTCCCGGACAACCGTGATGTTGTGAATTTAAAGTATGCCATAGAAAAAGAACTACATAAAAATGCATCATCAGCTTTAGCCGTATTGAAAAAATATGTCGACAATAATAATGATTACGGCATGGCTAAAACGCTGTCGCAGGCATATTTTACTGCGGGCGATGCCAACATGGGGTATAAAGTAATTCAGGAACAATTAAATGCAAAACCTTATGCTACCGGTATATACTCTTACCTGGGTAACCAGTATTATAATCAGCAAAAATATGACAAAG
Organism: Mucilaginibacter sp. KACC 22063; assembly: GCF_028736115.1. Classification (NCBI taxonomy): domain Bacteria; kingdom Pseudomonadati; phylum Bacteroidota; class Sphingobacteriia; order Sphingobacteriales; family Sphingobacteriaceae; genus Mucilaginibacter; species Mucilaginibacter florum. The sequence goes on from NZ_CP117877.1 coordinate 4,723,977, forward strand.
CAGAAGAAAGCTATTTAAAGAGCATCAGCATAGCGCCAACCATTAGTTCGTATTAGGCTTCTTTGGGTAAGATCAACGAGATGACAAACCATAAGGACAAGGCTAAAAACTATTATGAAAAAGGCATTGAATTAAATCCGAACGATTACGAGTCAATTAATGCCCTGCGTAAACTGGAAAATAAAAAAGATGTTTTCTCATACTTTACAGAGCCTGATGTTGATGCATTAATTAAAAATGCACCTAAAGCCGCCGATTACCCTGATGATAACTCAGTGATACTTGATGAAGAAGTGCAAAGGGTTGTTTATGAAAACGGCGGATCTGAAGCACGTAAATATTTAATTGTTAAAATTTTAACCCAGAAAGGCATTGATGCCTGGAAAGAATATGGAATAGATACCGATAGCTGGCAAGATCTTAATATAGAAGAAGCCCAGGTAGTTAAAGCTAACGGAACAAAAGTACCTGCCGAACGTAATGACAACAACCTTGTTTTCACAAACCTGGAAGTGGGCGACGTGATAAACATACGTTATAAAGTGCAGGAATTTGAAAGAGGTAAACTGGCTGGCCATTTCTGGGATTCGTTTTATTTCACACACGGCAAACCCTACATTACCAGCAAGTATGCTTTACTGATCAGCAAAAATCAAAAATTCAACTACAAGTTTTCACAAAAAGCAATTGCTCCTGTTCAAACCCAGGCAGATGAATTTGACATGTATGTTTGGCAGCAGAATAAGCAGGCAAGCCTGCAATGGGAAGATAAGATGCCGCCAATGAGTGATGTGGCTAATGTACTTTACCTGACATCCATCCCCGACTGGAAATTTATATCAGACTGGTACAATGATTTAGCTACAGCAAAAGCCCGTAACAACTATGAGGTAAAACAGGTAATGAACGATTTGCTGAAAAGCAATTCAAAGTTTACTGATATGCAAAAAGTAGAGAAAATCTATAATTACATTACCGGAAATATCAGTTACAGTTCCGTTTCATTCCGTCAAAGCGGGCTTATTCCACAAAATCCTTCAACCGTAATTAATACCCGTATAGGGGATTGTAAAGACGTGGCTACCTTATTTGTCGCCATGTGTAAAGAGGCGGGAATTAAGGCAAACCTGGTGCTTGTTAAAACACGTGATAATGGATTAAATACTATGCCTTTGCCATCTATAGATTTTAACCATTGCATGGCAAAAGTAAAGCTCGATGGGCAAGACTATTATATTGAGCTTACTTCTCAGTATTTGCCGTTCCGTTGCCTGTATACCAGTTCTTTAAACTCAACATTGTTAGACATTAACGAGGAGGCCAGTTTAAAAAACACTCATTATTTACATCCATTAACCCGTAAACCAAACAATGTACGCCGCAATACTTCTATAAATTTTGAAGAAAAAAGCATGCTGGTTAAAGAAAGCACTTTTGAAACCGGATCGCAAGCTGGCGGTCTGCGCGAAACCTATGGCGAGCTTTCACAAAAAGATCGTATCAAGAAAATAAAAGAAGCTATTTCGAGCAGCTATCCTGAAGTTGAGGTTTCTACACTTGAGTACAAAAATATCGACAGGCTTAATCCGATAGATACCGTATATCTGACGCTTAATTATAAACTTGGTAATGTTACTAAAAGCATCGGCGGGATGTCAATATTTAATCTGCCGTGGTCAAGTAAAGTTTCTGCCAATGACCTGCAGGTATCCATGCCACGCACATCAGGCATAGACCTTTCGCAGATGTTCTTTGTTGATAACGATACTGAAAGCATGACCATTAACCTGCCTGCAGGCAAAAAAATGGTGGAGGCTATACAGCCTGTTACCCTGAGCAGTGACATTATTGAATATAGCCTGATTCCTAAGCAACTGGGCAATAAGCTCATTTTAACAAGGACTTTTAAACTTAAAAAGGACTTTGTACCAGCAGAAAAGGTCAACGAGTTTAATTCTTTTTTTAAGAAGATGGTGGAGGCCGACAATCATGAGTTAGCAATGCGCTAATCGTCTTATTCATCATTTCCAAGCGCCTGAATATTCAGGCGCTTTTTTTATGCTTTGCCTGGAAGGTTAAGCGCATTTATGTATTAAATAATTTATTTAACTAAACTTTTATGAAATAATGCGCTTTAATAAAAGGACAAAATTGTTAGGATGGTAACCCGAACAACAATATGAAAATTTTTAACAAAGCGTATTTAAAAAACTGGTGGTGTGTTTTAAAAACCACATTCATGAATTTCTCGGATGATAACGGATTGAAGCTTAGTGCATCATTGGCTTATTATACCGTATTTTCCCTTGCACCATTGCTGATACTGGTTATTTCTCTGGCTGGTTTATTTTTAGGTCATGATGCTATTACCAACAGCCTTTACCCGCAAATAAAGGGTTATGTTGGCGCTGACGCTGCCTTGCAGATTCAGGAAATGCTTAAAAAGCTGGAGCTTTCGGGCAAAACAGGTATTGCTGTGGTGATTGGTATATTTACGTTAATGCTGGGCGCAAGCAGTATCTTTATCGAGATCCAGGATTCACTAAATACCATCTGGCGCGTAAAAGCCAAACCCAAAAAGGGCTGGGTTAAAATGCTTCAGAACAGGTTTATTTCTTTTTCACTGATTGTAAGCCTTGGCTTTTTGTTATTGGTATCGTTGATATTAAATTTACTGATACTGGCTGTAAGTAATAAGCTGCAACACTTTTTACCGGGTATCACCATCTGGGTAATTGATGGTGTTAATATTGCCATTTCATTTTTTGTGATTTCCCTGCTGTTCGGTATCATATTTAAAGTGCTGCCCGATGTTAAGATCAGATGGCGGGATGTGCGTTCGGGCGCCTTCTTCACCGCCGTACTATTTATGATTGGCCGATACGTAATTGGCCTGTACATAGAATATTCGGCCAAAACATCTACTTATGGTGCAGCAGGTTCTATTATTGTGATCTTATTGTGGATTTACTATACAGCTGCCATATTATACATTGGGGCCGAGTTTACCCAGGTTTATGCCGAGGCTAATGGCAGCCATATTGAACCGGCAGATTATGCCGTACATATTAAGCAAACAGAGGTTGAACAACATGTAAGCACTTTGCCGCCGCAAAACCCGGAGCTTAAAGGCAAGCTAAAGGAAGACCCTGAAGCTAATTAATTAGCTTGCCTGTAATATCTACCTGCCTTGCAAAAGGGTTAAGGTAATTATTAGCTAATACGGCAAATTCGCGGCGTGTAACCGGGCGGTTAAGATCAAAGCTGCCGGTAAACTTATAAACGGTTTTCCATTGCTTTTGCAGTTCGATTTGTAACGGCTTAGGTTCGCTTAATGTAATTTCGCTGATGAACGACAGCAGGTTACCAACGGTAAAGTTTTCGGCTGGCTTAGCCTTGTTGAACCACAAAAACCCACGGGTATATATTTCATTGATCACCGGTTTGATCTCGGCCGTTTGTACTATTGAGTCGGGCTTAAACAGAATTTTTACTTGGTTACCAACTACTTCAGTACGGGTTTTTAACATCCCGGTAGCTGCCACCTGTTGTATGGCTCTGAAATTAGGATCGGCCTGCGGTATATCGCTTATCGGTAGCAGATAGCCTTTATAATCGAGCAGCTCGCCTTGTATAGCACGCACATTTAAATGTGAAGTCGTTGTTTTAAAGAATGCACAAAAAGCAGCTATAGTGCCAGCCCCCTGGCCTATTACCATTTGCACTGCCGGGTTACAGGTACTGGCGCTTACATCGCCGGTAACAGATAGGGCATTCCCGGTAACAATCAAATTGTCGAAACCCTTAACTACTAAAGTGCCAAGCGCAACACTATACGCCGGAAAAGGCATTATTGCAGGGTTACTTTGCTCCGGGAACGCATCGCCAACGGCAATGCCGGTGCGGTATAGTTTTGATTCGCGGTTATATGGCTTTACAATATCATCGCCAATCATACGTACTAATCCAGGTGCGTGTTTATATTCCCTGATGTAAGGTGTGTAAGGTAAGTGATCGGGTGTTCCAAACTCATCATCCGGGCTTAAGTTTTTAAACCCGAGCTCTGTTTGCAAATAATATACTAAGCCGATGGTTCGCAGGCGTAACATTTTAAAAAACGCTTCGCGCTTTTCAGGGTTTAAGTCCTCAACCGTTGCCGGATAAGCATTGCCACAATCCTCCCAATTGATCAGGTACTTCTCATTAGGCAGTTTACCTTCGGCTAAAAGCTTCATTATATTCTTACTTTTTAAGCAGGCATATAGATCGCGATTATAGTTTTCGGGCTTAGTAATAGTTTGGTTAGCAGCTTTGCCATAATCCTTCAAAACGACAGCCCAGGTAACTTTTCTAAGATTGACGGATAAGGTTTCGCCCGGAATTTTGACTTCTTCATTCTGTACTGATTCGTTAGCAATCAGTTTTACCCCTGCTTTCACCGCGACATCAGCCAGATCAGTGGCATCAATCAACACCTTAGCTAATATGGTAGCAGACTTGCCATTCTGGGTAATACTTACCTCCCAGCCTGTACCGTCTTTTTTAACGTTAGTCCACGGGGTATTTAATTTTACAGTTAAGTTCTTAACTGTATCCGTCATTTTTTTTAAAATGGCCGCCCCTGTATAGGGTTCAAATCGTAAAGTAGCATTAAGCGTGGTATCATATCCCGGTGCTTTATTGTAGAACTGTGCAACTTTTTTTCGAAACTCGCCCCATATACCAGAGGTAAGTTGCTTATTGGCTTCGAGCACACCTATGCCTCCTGATGTTAAACTCCCCCCTAGCCATGGCCCCGGCTCTACCAACATAGTTTTCAGTTTGCTGCGAGCAGCTTGTATAGCGGCAGATGTACCGCTGGCCGTACCGCCGATTACAAGTACATCTGTTCTTATGGTTTCGGCAAATGCCTCAGCGTTTACAAACAGGAATAAAAAGAGCAGTAATTTTTTTATCATATAATGCCAGGCAAATACAAAAACGCTAAATTGGGGCGAAGCTTATTTAGGTTTTAAATATATTACAAGTATATAATTTCTTTTACTGCAATTTATATCATGTCAGCCGAACTTGAACAACTCAAATATCCCATAGGTCGTTTTACAGCACCTGAAACGTACAGCACCGAAGCCATGCAAACATGGATAAATGAAATACGCGTTTTACCTTCCCAGATTCGCAAGGCTGTAACTGCCTTAAACGGAGAACAACTGAATACCCCTTACCGCCCGGATGGGTGGACCATTAAACAAGTGGTGCATCACCTTGCCGACAGCCATATGAATTCGCTGATCCGTTTTAAATGGACGCTAACCGAGCAAACACCAACTATTAAAGCCTACCATGAAGCCGAATGGGCAAAACTGCCCGACTATCAACTGCCGGTAGAGTCATCTTTAATAATGCTGGAAGGTATCCATCAGCATATGGTAGCCTTGTTCGAAGCGCTAAGCCCCGAACAATGGGAGCTGAAGTTTATTCATCCGCAGCAAAATAACGAAGTGCCGTTGAAGCGAAACCTTGCTTTGTATGCATGGCATGGCAAACACCACTTACAACACATACTGAACACATTTAAGCAATAAGCTAAGGCTTAAAAACAACTTCGGTGTATTGGGCTTTGTGCGACTTCCAGCCGTGTTTAAAAATATCCCATTTGCTGCTGTTATCATGATACTGGTAAAACCGGGCAAAATAGGTCTGGCTTTTTTGAAACGGTGTATCAGCCATAAAAATAACACTGCTGTCGGTAAGCTTATATTTACCGGGCTGGTTATTTTGAAAGTCCTTCATGTCGGTATCGGCAGGCATGCGATATACGGGTAACAGGGTTTGCCACTCTGTCTGTGAAAGTGTATCGGTACGTAAGTTTGCCAGCAGATCTGCATTTATGCCTTTAAACTGCAACGAATTTTGATTGACAATACCAGCAGTAAAAGTGGAACGATCTGCATGTTTTGCACATCCTAAACAAAGTAAAAACAACAGGCAGCTAATTTTCTTCATCATCTAAACACAAGATACAACACCTTATGAAATTAATACGCTTTGTATCCGACAAACAAATTAAACCCGGGATAGAAATAGCCGATAGCCGGTATGACTTATCTGCACATTTTCATGATTTCGACCAGCATTTCTTTGAGAATAATGGAATCGTCGCGCTTCAGAAACTTATCGATGAGCAGCTGGCGGCATTGCCTGTTATCAGTAATGAGGTGCCGTTGTATAATCCTATAGCAAGGCCTTCTAAAATTGTATGTGTGGGTTTAAATTATACCGATCATGCCAAAGAAGTAGGGGCACCTATCCCTAAAGAACCTGTTATTTTTATAAAAAGCAATTCTGCCTACAGTGGGCCGCACGATGATATCATCATCCCAAAAGATTCGCAAAAAACCGACTGGGAGTGCGAGCTGGCTATTGTGATTGGCAAAAAGGCAAGTTATGTAAACGAAGAAGATATACCTGATTACATAGCGGGCTATATTTTGCATAACGATATATCTGAGCGCAGCTTTATGTTTGAACGTAATGGTACGTGGGACAAAGGCAAAGGCTGCGACAGTTTTGCACCGATGGGGCCATATATGGTTACCGCAGATGAAATGCCCGATATAAGCAAGCTGCACATTTGGGTAAGTGTTAACGGCAAGCTGATGCAGAACGGCACAACTGCTGATATGATATTTTCTCCGAATTACCTCATCTCTTATATCACGCAGTTTATGACCTTGTACCCCGGCGATGTGGTTTCTACAGGTTCACCGGCAGGGTCGGGTGCAGGCTTTAAGCCACCTGTATTTTTAAAGCCCGGCGATGTTGTTGAAGCAGGCATTGACGGCTTAGGCACACAAAGACAGATGGTGAAGGCCTACGCGGAATAAAATTTAGATCTCCCGCTTAATCATAAAGGCATTCTCTATATTGGGCATTCCAATTTTAGGATAATATTCCATAGCCTGCGGTGCGGCCAATAAAAGCAGCATGCTTTGTGGCCCTGCATGTTCTTTAGTAAGCTCTACCAGCTTTTTACCTATACCCTGGTGCTTGTATTGTTCTTTCACGGCCAGGTCAGACAGGTAACAGGCATAACAAAAGTCAGTTAAAGCCCGTGATACGCCAACCAAATCTTCACCATCCCAGGCGGTAATAATCAGGTTAGAGTTTTGGTACATTTTGGCAATACGGTCGAAATCATCAATGGGGCGATTTAAACCTGCACTTGCATAAACTTCGATTACCTGTTCGGTTGCAGGAGTAGTGTCTGTACGATAGGTGATGGCCATAGTATAGGGGATTTTATTGTTATACGTTGATGTCCAGTTCAAGCAATACCGGGCAATGATCTGAATGCCGAGCCTCTGATAAAATAGCCGCACGTTTGATATGCGGTTCCAGATCGGCAGTTGCCATATTGTAATCGATACGCCAGCCCAAATTTTTAGCACGTGCATTAGCCCTGAAACTCCACCATGTGTAGTTATGCGGTTCTTTGTTCAGGTGGCGAAAAGTATCTACAAATCCTGATTCAATAAAGTTTTCCATCCACTCGCGCTCGGCAGGTAAAAAACCTGACGAGTTGGCGTTTGATTTTGGGTTATGAATATCGATAGGCCTGTGGCAAATGTTATAATCGCCGGAAACCACCAGTTTAGGATACGCCCATTTCAGTTGGTTGATATATTCGCCAAACTCATCCAAAAACCGGAACTTAAAATCCTGGCGCTCATCGCCGCTTGAACCCGACGGAAAGTAAACGCTCATGACAGAGATGTCTTCAAAATCCACCCGTATGTTACGGCCTTCGCGGTCAAAATCGCTAATACCGCAGCCGTACTCCACATGCTTTGGCGAATGCTTCGTAAAGATCGCGGTGCCGCTGTAGCCCTTCTTTTCTGCAGGGTACCAGTAATGTTGATAGCCCAGATGCTCCACCAGATGCAGGTCGGTCATTACATCAGGCGTCGCCTTTATTTCCTGCAGACAAACCACATCAGCATCGGTTGCCTGTAACCAGGCCAGCCAGTTTTTACTAATTGCCGAACGTATACCGTTAACGTTGTAAGTAATGATTTTCATCTACCTCTCCCAACCTCTCCCAAGGAGAGGAGTTATTTATAAGCCTAAAATTTTATCTAATTGTTTACACTCTTTTTTGCTGAGCAAAGTTACCGTCATGTGGACATCCTCAACCGGGCGGTCTCTTGCATCTTTTTTAACGGCTGCGATACGGTCGACCATATCAATGCCAGTAACTACTTCGCCGAAAACCGTATAATTTTGATCCAGATGCGGCACACCTCCTACTGATTTGTAGATTTCGCGCTGCCAAGCCGGTATTTTACGGCCTTTTAATCGGGTTTGCTCCAGCGTATCCAGTTTGCCATCGGTAAAGCGGCGGCCTTCGGTAATATAAAACTGGCACCCGCTTGATGCTTTTGCCGGATTATCGTCTCTTGCTGCAGCCAAAACACCGCGTTTATGAAACAGGCTATCCCTAAACTCGGCAGGTACAGTATAACCCACATCTCCATTACCCAGCTCTTGCCCCGGTTTGGCCTTTCTTGAATCGGGGTCGCCGCCTTGTATCATAAAGTTTTGTATCACTCTATGAAATAGCGTGCCGTTATAAAGCCCTTGCTTAGTCAGTTTTATAAAATTGTCGCGGTGCTTAGGCGTCTCATTATACAGGCGGATAATGCAGTCGCCATAACTTGTCTGTATACGCACATATTGGTTCTTAGGTCCTTTTGCAAAAGCCGATGTAAACGCAGCAAGTAAAAATGTAAAGAGTAAGAGTTTTCTCATACGTTATCTATTTCGTCGAAGTAATCGATCATTAATGATTTAATCAGCATTTCCTGTTCAAGCATAGAGTAACTTGGGACTGGTTTTATCAATTTCCAGTGTGGCCAGCCGTCCTGGTCGGCACCTTCTAATTCATAAAATCCTAATTTACTTAAAAGCTTACAGGTAGCAATGTGCATCAGTTCTTCCTTCTGCCGCTTGCTGAATTTTTTTGGCCCTTGCCCTAATTCCTGAACGCCTATCAAAAACAGCATTACCTTAATATCCGGCTTATCACTATCAAACTCTTCAGCAATGCGATTTTGTAGTTCGGCCCATCTTCTATTCGTTTCTGCAGGTGTCATACTGGCAAATATACATGGTAAAAGCGGGTTTATTTGTCGCAGATGTATCAGAATGAAATTCGTTCACATTTGCTAACGCAGCTTTTCGTTGTTTTTGTGACGCTCGGCATCGCGGATACTTTTCTTTTCGAGGTTCTTTTCAAGGGCTTCGGTTAAGTCGATACCGGTTTGATTAGCCAGGCACATCAGCACAAACAACACATCAGCCATTTCGTCGGCAAGATTAACTTCCTTGTCTGATTTCTTAAACGACTGCTCTCCATATTGCCGCGCCATGATACGCGCCACCTCTCCTACTTCTTCCATTAAAATAGCCGTATTAGTCAGTTCATTAAAATAACGGATACCGGTAGTATTAATCCACTTGTCTATGGTTTCCTGTGCCTCTTTAATTGTCATGATGGTAAAGGTAATTTTTTATTCTTTGTCATTTCGACGACAGGAGAAATCTATACAAAAATGAAAACTTTGGACTGTTTATAACATGCGTTCGGGATCACAATCTGCTGTTTGTTATCTTGCATTTTTATTCAGGAATATATGAGGGCAGTAATACAACGGGTAACCAGCGCATCATGCAAAATTGAGGGTAATATTACCGGCGAAATTAATAATGGCTTTGTGGTTTTATTAGGCATTGAAGATGCCGATACCATGGACGACCTGCAATGGCTGGCTCAAAAGATAGTTAACATGCGCATTTTCGGCGATGAGAACGGTTTGATGAATAAAGCACTGGCTGATGTTAACGGAAATATATTGCTGATCTCCCAATTCACGCTGTTTGCTCAAACCAAAAAGGGCAACCGTCCGTCGTTTATCCGGGCTGCCAAGCCACCGCATGCCATACCGCTTTACGAAGAAATGATTGCAGCGCTTGAAGCATTGTTGGGCAAAAAAATAGCAACAGGCATTTTTGGTGCCGATATGAAGATCAGCCTTGTGAATGATGGCCCGGTTACCATTGTAATGGAGACCAAAGACAAGGATAATTTTTAATTTTCCTATACAACAATGTCACACTGAGGGCCTCGAAGTGCGGCATTGTTGTCCAACGCTTTATGTTTCGAGAACCTCAACATGACATCCCTGCTGATTTAGGTGGGGTTAACCGCTTATGTCTTTGCGAGGAACGAAGCAATCCCCTAACAATAACTAACTTTTACACATCGGCGATTGCTTCTCCGCCCGAAGGCGGATCGCAATGACATATCTGATTGAATAATGAGCCAACTAAAATATAAAATCCGTGCTCAGGAAGTTTGAGTCGTGGTCTTTTATAATCTGATTTAAAATGTTCTTATTGGTTTCATTCATTTTGGTAGCCACCAGTGAGCGGATAGAGAAAGAGCGTAAGGCATCGTAAACTGATAATGTACCTTCGGCGCTGTCTTTACGGCCGGTAAACGGAAACACATCCGGGCCGCGCTGGCACTGGCTGTTAATATTTACACGGCTTACCAGGTTTACAAACGGATCAATCAATGCTGCAATTTCCTGTGCATCATTACTGAAAATACTGACCTGCATACCATGCGGCGAATTAATCTGGTATGCTATCGGCTCCTCGATAGATTCAAATGGCAGCACCGGGATAACCGGGCCAAACTGCTCTTCGCGGTACAATTTCATTTTTTCATTAACCGGATAAACAACTGCCGGGTAAACAAATGATTCTACCGTTTCGCCGCCGTTTTCGTTAACAACATGTGCGCCATTGGCAACAGCATCTTCAATACATTCTTTTAAATAGCCTGGCTTGCCTGGTTCGGCAACGGGTGTAAGGTTTACGCCGCTCACCCAGGGCATACCTGTTTTAAGTTTGGCAATGCCTTCGCTTAACAGCTTTAAAAACTCATCGGCTACTTCTTTATGCACATGGATGATCTTGATTGCTGTACAACGTTGCCCGTTGTACGACAGCGAACCTAAAATACATTCATTAACGGCAAGCTGCAGATCGGCATTTTTAGTTACAATGGCCGCGTTCTTAGCATCAAGACTCAACACTGCACGTAAACGGTTAATTTTCGGATGGCGCTTTTTCAAATCGTTTGCCACCTTGCTCGACCCAATAAATGCCAATACATTAATGCTGCCTGTAGCCATTAAGCCCGGTGTAACATTTGCCCCACGCCCATAAACAGTGTTCACCACACCTTTAGGGAACGACTCCTGGAAAGCTTTCAGCAATGGGTAATGCACAAGCGTACCATGTTTCGGAGGTTTAAATAGGATGGTGTTACCCATAATAATGGCAGGGATCAGGGTAGTATAGGTTTCGTTAAGCGGATAGTTGAACGGCCCCATACAAAGTACTACGCCGATAGGTGCGCGGCGGGTTTGTGCCACAATACCTTCTGCAATCTCAAACCGCGATGATTTACGATCAAGCTCTTTAAGTGCATCAATGGTCAGGTTGATATAGTCGACGGTACGGTCAAACTCTTTGGTAGAGTCAGCGTGCGATTTACCGATTTCCCACATAATAAGGCGAATCACCAGGTCGCGCTGCTCTATCATTTTGTATACAAAGGTTTGCATACATTTTATGCGGCCTTCCACACTCATGGTTGGCCATTCGCCTCGCCCGTTATCGTATGCTTTAACAGCAGCATCAAGCGCCTCCACTGCTTCCTTTTCAGTGCCAATAGGGTAAGTACCTATCAGTTTACGTTTTAAACCTTCGGATGTTGGGATACATACCGGCGAGTAAACTTCGGTTACCTCGCCATCCCACTGTTTCATTTCACCATTGCTCAGGTATTCGCGCTGGTGCAGCTCCTCAATCCTGAACTGCTCGGGTATCTGGTCTTCACTTACAAACAGCGACCTGATCTGATCTTGAAAACTCATATTATGAATTGTTTGGTTGATTGCTTTTGGGTATTATTTCTCTTCAAATGTTAAATAGTGACAAAATTCATCTATTCTTCAAAATTTAACACTTTTTTCGTTAAGTGAATTAAACTTTACAGGTACATTTATTGTCTAAATAAAGGCTTTTTAGTTAAGCTGTTATAATTTTTTTGTAAAAAAGAGACTTTATAAAATATATCATGAAAACTATCTATAAATCACTGGCAAGCTTAACCTTCGCAGGTTTGCTGGTTTTTGCACTTGGCTCTGATGCCAATGCGCAACGTATGCGGGGCGGTGTTGGGTTCCGCGGCGGTGTTGGCGGAGGCGGTGGCTTCCGTGGCGGTGTAGCTGTTAGAAGCTCTGGCTTTTATGGCGGCATGCGCTTTGCTCCAAGAGTTGGTATTGGTGTAGGTTTAGGATACGGCTATTACAGGCCCTGGGGTTATCCAAGCCTCGGCTTTCGCTTAGGTGTTTTGCCTTATGGCTACTATCCGTTTATGTGGGGCGCTGATCCGTATTTTTACTATGGTGGCGTATTTTACCAGCCTTATGGCAACAGCGGTTACCAGGTGGTAACTCCACCACTGGGTGCCGAAGTTCCCGAACTGCCTTCAGGTGCTAAATCGATCAGCATTGATGGCAACCAGTACTATGAATTTAATGGTGTATATTATAAACCGGTAACTACTCCCGACGGTAAGGCCGCTTACATGGTGGCTGGCCGCGATGGTGTGCTGAATACCGATCAAAGTGTATCTCCGGATAATCAAGATAGTACCGCAACTGCTCCCGATGCTAACGTTGACCAGGCACCACCAATGCCGCAGGTTGGCGACATGACCGATCAACTGCCTGAAGGTTCGCGCAAGATTACCTTAAACGGTAAAAAGTTTTTTGTAACTCCTGACCTTATTTACCTCGAAGAGGTGAAAAGCAATGGTAAAACCAGCTACCGTGTGGTAAGCGTACCAGAGCCGGATGATCAGCAACAACAATTACCAGCTCCACAGCAAACGCCAACACAAGGTGGCACCAATCTGTAAATCAAGCTGTATTAGCATACCAAAGGAAGGCTTAACCGCCTTCCTTTTTTTGTTTGTGCAATTTACTGGATTAGCGGTAAACCATTTGGCATTTAGTTTGTACTGTACATCACACTTTATTCTAACTACTTTACATTCGTTATAAAATGAAAACATTGAATATTAAAACAGCCTTTATCGCTGTAACATTAGCTGCTGCAAGTATTGTTAACCCAGGTTGTAACTCATTAACCAAAACACAAAAAGGCGCTGCTATAGGCGCAGGTGCCGGTGGTACCGTTGGTGCTTTTATTGGTAAAGCTGCGGGCAACACTGCATTAGGTGCAATTATTGGTGGTGCCGTAGGTGGTACAGCTGGTGCCTTCATTGGCCGTAATATGGACCGTCAGGCTGCAGAAATTAAACAAACCGTTCCGGGTGCTACTGTAGTTCGCGAAGGGGAAGGTATCATCGTGAAATTTGACTCAGGTATTTTGTTTGATGTAGATAAAACTGCTTTAAAACCAGTTGCTCAAACCAACCTGCAAAACCTTGCTGCATCACTTCAAAAAAATCCTGAAACCAATATAATGATCATCGGTCACACAGATAATACCGGTAGTGATAGCTATAACATGGATCTTTCTGTACGCCGTGCCGAAGCTGTTAAATCATACATTACAAATTCAGGTGTGAGCGCTGCGCGTTTAAGCACAACCGGTAAAGGCGAAAGCGAGCCGATTGGTGATAATACTACTGCATCTGGCCGTGCGCAAAACCGCCGTGTGGAAATTGTAATCGTAGCTAACGATCAATTAAAACAAGAAGCAAAACAACAATCTGGCAGATAATACTGCTTCAGCATATATTTATTGAAAAGCCTATCATAAACCGATAGGCTTTTCGTTTATAGGTAATACTTGATTAACAGCATAATTGCTTTTATATTTGTAATATGTTGAAAAAGATAAGTGTATCATTGCTGGCCTTACTGTATACAGTGAGCGTGTTGGGCGTTGCACTAAACTTTCACTACTGCCTTAATCAGGTTGCCTCTGTAAAACTTTATACCACCGTTAAAAGCTGTACGCCGCTTAAAGCCGTAAAGGCCATGAAGTGCTGTAAAGACAAGCACATCGATTTAAAGGTAAAAGACGGCCATCAAGCTTCTGTAACTACATTTTCGGCGCAGGTTTTTGTTGCCGATTTGCCACAGACCTTGTTTTACGTTATTGCACCTGCGGTTAAAGCTGCTGCCGTAAACAACGTTACAGACCGTGGCCCACCCTTATCAGGCAGTCAACCCCCGGTTTATCTCATCAACCGCAACTTCCGGATCTGATCTTAATTATTTGCCCATTTATCTAAAGCATGTGCTATAAATGCACCATGCATGTAATGCATTTAATTATTATCAAAATCCAGAAAAATGAAAACCTTAAAAATATTTGCGATCCTTTTCATCGCTGCCATAACTACCGCCAAAGCACAATTTACCAAAGCCGAACTACAGGTAAGCGGGTTAACCTGCTCTATGTGCTCAAACGCCACCGAAAAATCACTAAAGAAATTAACTTTTATTGATGGCATTAAGGCAGATCTTGACCATAACCTTTTTGTAATAACCTTTAAAAAAGGCGCTGATGTAAACCTCGACCAGATCAGCCAGCGTGTGCAGGCAGCCGGTTTTGCGGTTAACAGCCTTAAAGCAACTTTCGATTTTAATAATACTGAGGTAAGCAATAATTACCATTTCAACTACAATGGCAATACCTATCATTTCTTAAATGTAGGTGATAAAACCCTTAACGGGCCGGTAGCCGTAACACTGCTTGATAAAAACTTTGTTCCGGCGGCAACCTATAAAAAATACGCTGCTCAGCCTATTGCCTGCTATAAAACTGGCAAAATGGGCAACACACGTATTTACCACGTTACCATTTAAGGCTAATGAAACGCTTGTTTATACTGGTGCTGATCTTATGGTCGGCATCAGTAACGCATGCGCAGGAGTTGTATGTAAACACAGAGCCAGCCAGCAACATGGCAGCAAACTCTTTGGGTATCCGGCTGGAAAACCAGGGTTACTTTAAACCCGATTTTCGCAACCGCACCACGCTTGAATTGATGTATGGCGCCAGTAAAAGCTTAATGGTACATGCCAGCGGCTATATGTCTAACTTTTACCAGCAAGGCCAGCATTTTGAAGGCGGCAGCGCTTATGCCAAGTACCGCTTTCTGTCTGTTGATACCGTACAAAGGCATTTCCGCGGGGCTGTATTTGCCAAGGTTGCGGCTATTAACAACCCTGTAGTTAACCAGGAAATATCATTAGAAGGCGATAACAGCGGCTTGCAAACTGGCGTAGTGTTTACCCAATTATTGCACAAGCTGGCCATGTCGGGTTCCGCAAGTTACCTGCGTGCTTTTAATAATATTGATTACAATTTGCCGGGTGCTAACGCTAAAAATGCCATCGGCTGGTCGCTATCCGCAGGTTACCTGCTGCTGCCTAAAAACTATACCAGCTACAAGCAGGTAAACCTAAACATTTATGCAGAATTGCTGGGAAAAGCAAATCCCGGCTACGGTCAAAGTTATGTGGATTTGGCGCCAGCGGTGCAACTGATATTTAACAGCCAGCTCAGGGTCGATTTTTCATACCGCACACCGTTGTATAACGATATGCAGCGTAATAGCAAAAACATGTACCTGCTGCGTTTAGAGTACAATTTGTTCAACATCTTTTAAAATCTACCTAATGAAAGCCATAATTTATATCATGATATTGTTTGCCTTTACATCTGTATCGGCGCAGCACATGCACCATAATATGCCGGATACTACCGGCAAAAAGCCGATGCACATGCAACACATGGCAGATAGCACAACACACACAAATCACATGGCTATGCCCATGCATGATATGGGCACGATGATGAGCAGCCAGTTCTCCCGCAATTTGCTCATGAACCGCGATGGCTCCGGAACTTCATGGCAGCCTGACGAATCACCTATTTACGCCTACATGATACACGGTAAAAAATGGATGACTATGATCCATGGCGATGTTTTTATGCGCTACAATAACCAGGACCTGTTTAAATCCGGCTCTCGAGGCGGTTCAAAGTTTGATGCGCCTAATATGCTGATGGGGATGACACAGCGAAAAATAGGCAAGAATGGGCTATTAGCTTTTAACGGAATGCTATCATTAGATCCATTCACTGTAGGCGGAGATGGCTATCCGCTATTATACCAAACCGGCGAATCATACAAGGGGCATAAACTGGTAGACCGCCAGCACCCGCATGATCTTTTTGCCGAGCTGAACGTAGCCTACACCCAGGCATTATCTAAAAACACGGATCTGTATGCTTCGTTCGGCTACCCAGGCGAACCGGCTTTAGGGCCGCCCGTGTTTATGCACCGGCTTTCGGCAATGAGCAATCCTGATGCGCCATTAAGCCACCACTATGCCGACGCGACGCACATCACTTTTGGCGTTGCAACTTTGGGCTTCAGGGTAAGCAATGTAAAAATTGAAGGATCCGTGTTTACCGGCCGCGAACCGGATGAACACCGTTATGATTTTGACAAACCCAGATTCGATTCCTATTCGGTGCGGTTATCTTACAACCCTACCAAAAATTGGGCATTGCAGGTTTCAAACGGATGGATCCATTGCCCCGAAGACCTGGAGCCGCAACAAAACGTCGACCGTTTTACCGCATCGGCAATTCACACCAAAATGTTAAACGACGACAGTTTCATCAGCACAACGTTTGTATACGGCCAAAACCATTACAGCGATAATGGCAAAACCCTGCCTTCTGCCCTGTTGGAAAGCAATCTGCAATGGCATAAAACGGCTTTTTACGGCAAATACGAATATGTGCAAAAAGATGCCGACGAGTTAGACCTTAGCCACTCTGCCGCAGGGGCTGACCCCGACTATAATATCAATGGCTTAACAATTGGCGCAAACCGTATCCTTACCACCTATAAAAACACAGATTTGCGCATGGGCTTGCAGGGCACACTTAATTTTTCGCCAACAGCATTACAGCCATTATATGGCAAAGCACCTGTAGGATTTGAAGTGTATGTACGTGTTAGCCCGGCACTTATGAAAATGGGCAATCACAAAAAACATGACAATATGAATATGTAAATATGTGAAAATCAAATAAAAGTTATTATATTTGCATTATCAGAAAAGAGGGGGCAGTTTGTCCCCTCTTTTTAGTTTATCAGTTAAGCGGTAGGAATGACGAATATCGAGAAGCGGGTAACACAACTGGCTGAAGAAAAACTGGCTGAGATTGAACGCCCCGATTTATTTATTGTAAGTGTAAACATGCAGCCAAATGGCAAATTAACCATTTTGCTTGATGGCGACCAGGGGGCAGGTATTGATGCCTGTGCGCAGGTAAGCCGCTATGTAGGCCACATGCTTGAAGAAGAAAACACGATTGATAGCGCTTACACTTTAGAAGTATCATCGCCGGGGATTGATTTCCCATTACAGCAACACCGCCAGTTTGTGAAAAACATTGGCAGGCAGGTTTCCGTAAAAATGGTTGACGGTACCAAAAAAGAAGGCCAGCTTACCTCCGTTGATGCTGATAGCATAACCATTATTGAAAAAGTAAAAATAAAAGGAAAAAAAGCGGAAGAAGTGGAAGTACAGCTTCCTTTCAACCAGCTTACAGAAACAAAGGTTTTAATATCATTTAAATGAGATGAGCACAACCAGTATTAATTTAATTGATTCTTTTCAGGAATTTAAAGATTTCAAGAACATTGACCGCCCAACTATGATGAGCGTGCTTGAAGACGTATTCAGAAGCATGATCAGAAAAAAATATGGCACCGATGAAAATTGCGACGTTATCGTAAACACCGACAACGGTGACCTTGAGATCTGGCGCACGCGCCAGGTGGTTGAAGACGGCTTTTCTGAAGATGATGACCTGGAAATTGAGCTTGCCGAAGCACATCAGCACGATGCCGATCTTGAAGTTGGCGACGAATTTGTAGAGCAGATTACGCTGGAAAGTTTTGGCCGCCGTGCTATTTTAGCTGCACGCCAAACACTGGTATCAAAGATCCTTGAGCTTGAAAAAGACGAAATATTTAAAAAATATAAAGATCGCGTAGGCGAAATTGTTACAGGCGAAGTTTATCAGGTTTGGAAAAAAGAAACCCTGATACTTGATGATGAAGGCAACGAATTATTGCTGCCAAAATCAGAGCAGATCCCTGCAGATTATTTCAAAAAAGGCGATAGCGTTAAAGCTGTGGTAAGCAAGGTGGATATGATGAACAGTAATCCTAAGATCATTATCAGCCGTACCGCCCCAGAGTTTTTACAGCGTTTGTTCGAGCTTGAAGTTCCGGAAATTTTTGACGGCCTGATCACCATCAAGAAAATTGTTCGTGAACCAGGAGAGCGTGCTAAAGTAGCGGTTGAATCTTATGATGACCGTATAGATCCGGTTGGTGCCTGCGTAGGTATGAAGGGATCTCGTATACACGGTATCGTACGCGAATTAAAGAATGAAAACATTGACGTTATTAACTACACTAATAATATTCAATTATACATTCAGCGTGCATTATCACCGGCAAAAATCACATCTATTAAGTTAGATGATGAGAAAAAAACCGCTGCAGTGTATTTAAAGCCCGATCAGGTATCGTTAGCCATTGGTCGTGGCGGCCACAACATTAAATTGGCAGGTAAATTGACAGGTTATGAAATTGATGTTTACCGTGAAGCCGATGAAGAAGATGAGGACGTGGATATCGAAGAATTTGCAGACGAAATTGATAGCTGGATCATTGACGAATTTAAGCGCATTGGTTTAGACACCGCCAAGTCTGTACTTGCTTTAACCGTTAACGAATTGGTAAAACGTACTGATCTTGAAGAAGAAACAGTTAAAGACGTTTTATCTGTTCTGCAAGCCGAATTTGAATAAAAATGGTTTAGCGGAATTAAAATCGTATTTTTGCAATACAGCAATATACCAGAGTAAGAAAGTTATATTAAATGTCAGAAGACAAATCCATAAAATTAATTAAAGCAGTAAAGGAGCTTAACATTGGAATGAACACTATTGTTGACTTTTTATCCTCAAAGGGGTTTAAGGTCGACAAATCGCCCAACGCAAAATTGGATGGCGATATGTACAATACATTGTTAAAGGAATTTGCTGCTGACAAATATCTGAAGGAAGAAGCCAAACAAATCAACATAGGCAAAATACGCCGTGATGAGCCTGGCCAAAACCCTGAAAAACCATTAGAACAAAAGCCACGTGGCCGTGATTTTGAACAGGAAGAGATCCTGATCAAAAACATCACGCATACACCTGCTGCAACTGCTGCGCCAAAACCGCAACCAGAAGAGCAGGCAAACGAGCGCAGTGATGCGTTGCCAGGGGTAAAAGTTATTGGCAAAATTGACCTTAACAACCTTAGTGGTAAAGCGCCTGAACCTAAAAAGGAAGAGCCGAAACAACCACAAGCCGAGGAAGTTAAACCAGAACCGGTTAAACAACCGGAACCTCCTGCTGCCAAGCCCGAAGTGCCGCAGGCAGAAGTTAAGCCAGAACCGGTTAAACAGACAGAAGCACCGGTTGCGCCAAAACCGCAACCAGAAACTCCTGCTGCTAAACCAGCAGAACCACAGGTAGAAGCTAAGCCTGTTGCAGAAAAACCTGCAGCAACACCGCCACCAGCTACTGCAACGCCAGCACCGGCTCAGGCACCAGCCGCTACAACCGGTACTACGCCAACCCATGATGACAATGACGTTATACGCGCAAGGGCACAACGCCTTAGCGGACCAAACATTGTTGGCAAGATCACCCTGCCGGTTAATGAGCCGCGTCGTGGAGGCCCTGTAGCATCGTCTTCAAACTCAAACAGCGCCGATCATAAACGCAAACGTAAGCGTAAAGATTTGCCAGGTCAGAATAACCAGCAACAGCCGGGAGGACAAGGCCAGCAAGGGCAGGGACAAGGGCAAGGCGGCAATAACCAGCGCGGTCCGCAGCAAGGCGGCAATCGCCCGGGCTATGGCAACCGTCCTGGTTTTGGTAACCGCCCTGGTCAGGGTGGACAAAACGGAGGTGGTAACAACCGCCCCGGTGGTTATGGAAACCGCAATGCGCCAACCACGCCAAAAGAAGAACCATCAGAAAAAGAAATACAAGATCAGATTAAAGCAACGCTTGCCCGTTTAAGCGGAGCGGGTAAATCTGGTAAATTTGCACAGCGTGCAAAGTTCCGCCGTCAGAAACGCGATGATATAGCAGCATCGGCAGAAGAGGCAGCATTGGAACAGGAAATGCAATCCAAAGTATTGAAGGTTACCGAGTTTGTTACCGCAAACGAGTTAGCTTCGATGATGGATGTAGGCGTAACACAGGTTATATCAACCTGTATGAGCCTGGGCATGTTTGTGTCTATCAACCAAAGGCTTGATGCTGAAACGCTTACCATAGTAGCTGAAGAATTTGGCTACCAGATTGAGTTTGTCAAGCCGGAGGATGAAGAGGCTGATCTGGAAGAAGTAGATAACGAAGCAGACCTGATTCCACGTGCACCTATTGTAACCATCATGGGCCACGTTGACCACGGTAAAACTTCATTACTTGACTTTATACGCAAAACTAACGTTATCGGCGGCGAGGCCGGTGGTATTACCCAGCACATTGGTGCTTATGAGGTAAAACTGCCTAACGATAAAGGCAAGATCACCTTCCTGGATACACCGGGTCACGAAGCGTTTACCGCAATGCGTGCACGTGGTGCCCAGGTAACAGATATTGTTATCATTGTAATTGCAGCTGACGATAGCGTGATGCCGCAAACGCGCGAGGCCATTAACCATGCGCAGGCAGCCAATGCTCCGATCATTTTTGCATTCAACAAAATGGATCGTCCTGGTGCTAATGCAGATAAAGTGCGTGAGCAGCTGGCTGGCATGAACATCCTGGTCGAAGAGTGGGGCGGTAAATACCAAACCCAAGAAATTTCGGCCAAAACAGGTATGAACGTTGAGCTATTGCTTGAAAAAGTATTACTGGAAGCGGAGATACTTGAACTTAAGGCAAACCCTAAAAAACGTGCCGTAGGTACTGTTATTGAGGCTGCTTTAGATAAAGGCCGTGGTATTGTAACCACTGTACTTGTACAGGCAGGTACTTTACGTGTAGGAGATCCGATTTTAGCAGGTTGTTACAGCGGCCGTGTGAAGGCCTTGTTTAACGAACGTGGCCAGCGGATTGACAATGTAGGCCCGTCATCACCGGTACAGGTACTGGGTATGCAGGGTGCACCAACAGCTGGTGATAAATTTAATGCACT
Source organism: Mucilaginibacter sp. KACC 22063 (assembly GCF_028736115.1). Taxonomy (NCBI): domain Bacteria; kingdom Pseudomonadati; phylum Bacteroidota; class Sphingobacteriia; order Sphingobacteriales; family Sphingobacteriaceae; genus Mucilaginibacter; species Mucilaginibacter florum. Next base: position 4,745,398 of record NZ_CP117877.1, read on the forward strand.
TGAAAGCGAGACCGAAGCCCGCGATATTGCCAACAAACGTTTGCAGTTACAACGCGAACAGGGCTTACGTACGCAGAAACATATTACACTTGATGAAATTGGCCGCCGTTTAGCTATCGGTAACTTTAAAGAGCTTAACGTTATTGTTAAAGGTGACGTGGATGGTTCGATCGAGGCCTTGTCAGATTCATTACTGAAACTGTCAACCGATCAGATCCAAGTAAACATTATCTCTAAAGCGGTTGGGCAAATCTCTGACTCAGACGTATTGTTAGCTTCTGCTTCAGATGCGATCATCATCGGTTTCCAGGTACGCCCTTCAGGCAGCGCACGTAAACTTGCCGAGCAAGAGCAAATCGACATCCGTCTGTACTCGATCATCTATGATGCGATCAATGAGATCAAGGCTGCGATGGAAGGTATGCTTGCGCCAACATACGAAGAGAAGATTGTTGCCAACGTTGAGATCCGCGAAACGTTCAAGATCAGCAAGGTAGGTACAATTGCCGGCTGTATGGTACTTGATGGTAAAATCACACGTAACAGCAAGATCCGTATCATTCGCGAAGGTGTGGTAATTTACACCGGCGAACTGGCATCCCTAAAACGTTTCAAAGACGACGTGAAAGAAGTAAATGCAGGTTATGAGTGCGGTTTGAACATTCAAAACTTCAACAACATTGAAGTAGGTGACATTGTAGAAGCTTACGAAAACGTAGAAGTAAAACGCAAACTGTAATCTTAATTACTAAGCATATATTAAAGCCTTCAGATAATACCTGAAGGCTTTTTTTAGTTTATAAGGTTTCCTCTAAAAATAAACCATCCAACGATATAATGTCATTAACTATTAGTGACATTATATCTAAATGTTTTGAAGTCACCTTTGAAGACAAATTCTTTATAATCACTACCTTTCAGGCTTAACATGCTGTTGATTTTCTCCGTTTTATAATTGAAATTACGTTTGTTTGAAAACCCAGCACTTCTCAAGGAAGGGTGTTCAATAATTGGAGTTAAATCGCCGTCTAAAACATCTGTTCCCACAAACCTTAAGTCAATAAGATTTGGAAGGCTTTTAATAAATGAGAGGCTTTCAATTGGAGCACAATCATTTAAACGCAATACCTTCAAGTTTTTTAATTGGCTAATCTCAAATATGTCCCCAAACTTCTTTGACTGATTGATATGTAGATGCTCCAAAGAATTTCCTAATTCACTTAATTCTCTGTCAGATTGTAGTTTCGTACAATAATGAAGTTCAAGCCTTTTCAAATTAGGAAACATGCTTATATGTTGGAAATCTGGGATGTTTGACCAGTTAAGTTCAAGGTATAGCAATTTATCCGAAGCTGGCAACAAGTTGAGAGCATTGTCTTTGCTGTTCATATACCAGGTTGTTAGATACTCCTTTTCACTGATATAAAGCTGCGTCTTTTTTTCCTTAAAGTCGATTGTTCCCTGTTTTTGAGGTTCAATCCGATCAAACCAAATAGAACTATAACTCCAATCCATATATCAAAATATCCTCCTAATGTATCAAACTTTGATAGCTTTAAATTATAAAAAATAAGTTTCCTCTACGCTCTCGTGGAACAAGCTTGGATGCTCTCTGATAGTTGTGCAATTTCAGCAGAGACTATCCATCTAAAACAAACTTGTTTGCTTTCCGGAGCGAGGTGTAAATAAGCTCAGATTGTAAGGCGGCATTTCTCGTCCGGTTAAAAACCGATTACAGGCAACGCGGTAAAGCTGCTTAATAGAGTCGGCAATGTTACCATCGCCTACCATGCGCCTGCCAAATTCACTATCATTGATCTGACCACCGTGGCAACTGGCAATCATATTCAACACCTTTTCTGCCCTGTCTGGGAATGTTTTGTGTATCCAGTCGGTAAATATATCACCGATACTGCCATTAAGCCTTACAATGGTAAATCCTGCATCTAAGGCGCCCCTGTTGGCGGCGGCCCTAATAATGTCGGCCACTTCGTTACTGTTAAGCCCAGGTATAATAGGTGCAGCCATCACACGCACCGGCACACCAATGGCTGACAGTTTTTCAATAACAGTTAAACGGCCAGATGCTGTTACCGTTCGCGGCTCCAGCTTTTGCCTTAGCTGTTCATTTAACGAGGTGATAGAAACATTTACATGCACCAAGTTAAGCGCAGATAGCTGGCTTATAATATCAATATCACGTAGTATCAGGTTATTTTTGGTAATGATACTAACCGGATGTTTATACTTTAAAAAAACCTGCAAAAGCTTGCGTGTAATCTCCAGGTTACGCTCGGCAGGCTGATAGCAATCTGTATTTCCAGATAAAAGGATAGGTACCGGCTGGTAATTCCGCTTATTAAAATATTGCTCAAGCAGCTCAGGCGCATTCTCTTTGATAATGATCTTTCGCTCAAAATCAAGGCCGGCACTAAAGCCAAAGTATTCGTGGCTGTTACGGGCATAACAATAGATACAGCCATGCTCACATCCCTGATATGGGTTGATAGAATGCATATGCCCTAAATCAGGACTTTTTGACTCGCTTACTATCTTCTTAGGTGTTTCATGATAAAACTGGGTAGTACTGTTTTCAAGCATAGGCTCGTCAAGCGCTTCCTGATGCGCCAAAACATATTTGTTTTTCAGAAACTTACTATGCGTATTTACCTGTGCCCCACGGCCTTTAAAAAACTCCGGATTCTCCTCAAATGGCATAAACAAATTTGCTAAATAATTTAGCAAATCACAACTGCATCAGGTTGTTTTTTATAGCATATATCACCAGGCCCACCCTGCTTTTTACCTGCAGTTTTTCAAAAAGCTGATCACGGTAGCCGTCAACCGTTCTAACGCTGATATTCATTTTATCAGCAATTTCTTTATAGGTCATTTCGGTACCTACCAGTTTTAAAAACTCTACTTCCCTGGTATTAAGTTTAACATTTATGTCGGGTTTGCTATAGCTTTCTACCAAATGCCTTGTAACAAAAGACGGATAATAAAGCTCACCATTAGTTACTTCTCTTAATGCCTTTTCAAATTCTTCAGGTTCCGAATCCTTAAGTAAGTAGCCATGTACGCCAAGTTTAACCATTGACAATACCTTCTCCGCATCCTGATACATCGAAAGTATGATAATACGTGTATCTGGCGCATTCTTTTTAAGCCATTGCGTAGTTAAAAAACCATCCATCTCTGGCATATTAATGTCAAGCACTACTATATGCGGCGGATTAACATTACTAAACCTGGTAATGAGTTCATTACCGTTAGAGGCTTCAAACAGAACGGTGTAGTTATCAAGCTGATTGATCAGCGAAGCTATACCGCTCCGGAAAAGTTTATGATCATCAACTAATGCTATCTGAAACTTTTGATTCGTCATGGAAGTTTTTAATATCTATTGGCAGGCTAACAGCAACCTGGCAGCCATTAGCTGGTATACTATCAATCATCACATCTGCCCCAACAAGCTTACCGCGGTTTTGCAGGTTTTTCAGGCCCGACCCACGGTGTTCATTTAGTATCTCTATCGGAAACCCTTTTCCGTTATCAGCAACAGAAAGCTTAAATATTTCGGGCAGGTAACTGATCTCCACTTTAATAACAGAGGCCTCGGCATGTTTTAGTGCATTGTTCACACTTTCCTGAAATATCCTGAACAGGATCAGTTCCTGCTGCTCAGAAAGTTCATAAGGTTCGCCAATTATGGCGTAGTCCATTTTCACAAGATCACTTTTATTGATACGATCTACCTCAAACCTGATGGTATCGGCCAGCCCAAGGGCTTTTATGGTATCAAAGCTTAAGCTTTTTGACAGGTCGCGCAGATCATTGATAGTTTGTGCAAGCAATTCGCGGCTTTCGTCTATTTTCTGCTGCACTTTAACCGGGTCATTATTTTTTACGCCAAGCGACAGTTTAACGAATGAAAGTACCTGTGTAATGTTATCATGAATTTCGCGGCTAATATAAGTAAGGGTCTGATCCTGCACTTCGATCTGCGTTTTTAATATTTCCTGTTTAAGCGTTTCTTCTATCGCCGTAACTTTTTTCCTGTGCTCATAAGTTTTACGCTGATAAACAAATAAAATTGAAATAATAACAGCCACAAACATAGCCAGTATGCCAATAGCCACAGTAAGTAACATCCAGAAATCAATTTTTTCAGCCACAGGGTTGCAACTTGGTTATAAGGGGGCACACAAGATAGTCACTGCAAAAATGCAGATTCTTAGTATAAATTGTTCATTTTATTAGCTGTTACTTGGTTTATTGATACTTTGTAATTTTAAGAGACGGCAACCTCTGTATTGTTTTTTAACCAGTACCTTACAAGCACTATTAATATCACAATATAAAAAATAAAGTTTGTGATGAATAGCAATGGTTTAACCGTGAGTAATTGCCTACAAACATAAACCTGGGATACATATGGTTCTTTGTAAATATCATAAATAGATATATGATGGGAAATGGCATAATTCATTAAATATAAATTTGCCACACCATTAAATGCTTCAAATGCGTAATAAAAGAACATTATAGCTACAATTATAGTAACCCATCGGTCTATTTTATGGAGATTACTGATCTGGACAATTACATGATAGATATATATTACACAAAGCGGCATTATCATTACGCCCTTTAAAGCGCCTGCGTAAGACAGGACATTCACCATTGAGTTAATATCTCCCATAAAAAAATAAGGAGAGATTACCACAAATATTAACCACATAAGTATAACAGACACATAAATATATTTTTTGGCAAAAGCTGATTTAATGTTTATGTATATGAACCAACTCAAACCACTATATTCAAGAGGGGCATAATAGAAGTAACAAGGAAGATTGTTATGAAACAGGCGTTTAAAAAGAATTGCTAAAATTTCACATAATAAACCCGTTATTAACAGGTAAACAACAGGATAAATATTTGAAGGGATTAACTTCCTATACCATAAATAAATTCCCAGCACTGCTCCTGCGGCCATAACCGCCATGCACAGATAATATAATAAGCCCAATTGTTTATACCTTAACCGGTATGAATATACAAGCTAATTTAATAGCATACAACTGTATATATCATTAAAAAGGACAAGTGTATGCTTGTCCTTTTTAATACTTGACCTAATCTTCAAAACAGCCATCATTATTGCAGTTAGGAGGACAATGGCTCAGATCTTCATATATCTCATTATCATCATCATCATCAGGCCCTTTTAATATAACAGTCTTATTGGCATCTGCGCCTACTACCACCAAAGAATGCCCCGGGGTTAGCGGACTTGGCTCTACGTTTTCATCAAGGGCACACAAATAGAATTTAACATATTCACATTCTTCCTGCTCAATAATAGCCTTTAGAAATTTAGAACTGATGGAGAACGACCGCAAATGTGTGTCTGAACATTTAGATGTGTAGTTTTTGATATACTTTTTTGCCTGCGACAGGGTGATTTTCTCCCCTTCAATTTTTCCTGTTTCTTCCATTTTGGTTAGTATGATAAGTTTTTTCTAAAGATATAATTAACCAGCATTTTTATAATACCGTTAAAACACGGTATTTATAAGAGGGTTAAAGAACTGGCAAAAAACGGGCTTTTTACGCTATCCCTTATAACATGTTTGTTTGATATTTGATATCACATTCGATGTAGTTAACAACCATATGGGGGAAGCTTTCCACATTGATAGTTTAAAAGGGTCGCTCAACACCTAAACCTTCTCAACCTTAACCACCATTACAGGCTGCGCTTTCTCGGATCTGAAAAGCGCAGCCTGTTTTGATTTAATGCTATCACATTATCAACTGATTATCTTTCGCAATTAAAAATATTTTGTTATTTTTGCAGCCCCGCAGAATAAGCTCCGGGGATAATGTTGAATACATAAAGAATGGCAACTAAAATCAGATTGCAAAGACATGGTAAAAAGGGCAAACCTTTTTATTACATTGTAGTAGCCGACTCTCGCGCACCACGCGACGGCCGTTTTATTGAGCGTTTAGGCTCTTATAACCCAAACACTAACCCAGCTACTATCGATATCAACTTCGATAAAACTTTAGATTGGGTTAACAATGGTGCACAGCCAACCGATACCTGCCGTGCTATCCTTTCATACAAAGGTGTATTATACCGCAAGCACTTACAAGGCGGTGTTGCTAAAGGTGCATTAACTGCTGAACAGGCTGAGGAAAAATTCAATGCATGGTTAGACCAGAAAACAGGTAAAATTACCGGTAAAAAATCAGGTTTAGCTACCGCTAAAGAAGAAGCCCGCAAAGCTGCTTTAGCTGCTGAAGCTAAGAAAAAAGAAGACAGAGCTGCTGCTATTGCTGCTAAGAATGCTCCTGTTGCTGAAGAAACTACCGAAGCTGCTGAAGAAACAGAAGGCGCAACTGAAGCTCCTGCTGAAGAAACAGCTGAGTAATTTTATCGGCTTAAATAATTTAAATAGCGAAGCGCCTTATGGTACTTCGCTATTATTTTTTAGTGAAATTTGTAATGAAAAGCGAAGACACCTTCAGGATAGGCACATTTACCAAGGCGCGTGGTTTAAAAGGCGAACTACAACTGTATGTTGACTTTGACAACCTTGACAGCATAAAATTTAACGCTGTGTTTGTTGATATAGCGGGCAAACTGGTTCCTTATTTTGTTAAAAGTATTAAATACCCGATGGCCAATACGGCCTATGTTAATCTTGAAGAAGTTGACACCGTGGAGAAAGCCACAGTATTGGCAAAAAAAGATGTTTTTTTACCTAACAAATTAAAACCTAAAAAAGCTAAGGAGGAATTTACCCTGAAAGACCTTAAAGGCTTTATAGCGATAGACGAAACCCTTGGCGAGCTTGGTGAAATAACTGACGTGATGGAATATCCTCAGCAGATCATAGCGTCATTACAATACCAAAACAGGGAGGTTCTTTTTCCGCTTAACGGCGTTACCATTAAAGGAATTGACCTGGAAGGCGGCGAAGTATACCTTGACCTGCCCGAAGGTTTATTAGATGTTTATTTGGATTAAGAATTATGCGTTTCGATATCATCACCGTTCTGCCCGGCCTGCTGGAAAGCCCTTTCGCCCACTCTATTTTACAGCGTGCACAAAAGAAAGGCATTGCCGAAATATTGGTGCATAACCTGCGCGATTATTCCAGCAATAAACATAAAAGCGTAGACGATTACCCCTACGGCGGAGGCAGTGGTATGGTAATGATGATTGAACCATTTGCAGCCTGTATTGAAAAGCTGAAAAGCGAGCGGGAATATGATGAGGTGATATTTATGACACCAGATGGCGTTACCCTAAACCAGGGAATTGCCAACCAATTGTCAACAGTAGAAAACATCATCATTTTATGCGGGCATTATAAAGGGATAGATCAGCGCATACGCGACCTGTATGTTACCCGGGAAATTTCTATAGGCGACTATGTGTTATCTGGCGGCGAATTGCCGGCAGCCATCTTGGTTGATGCCATTGTAAGACTGATACCGGGCGTATTGTCTGACGAAACCTCTGCCCTTTCAGATTCATTCCAGGGCGAGTTACTGGATGCTCCGGTTTACACTAGGCCCGCCGATTGGAACGGGCATAAAGTGCCGGATATTTTACTGAGCGGCAACACGCCTGAAATTGAAAAATGGCGTTTTGAACAGTCTGTGCAACGCACACGCACACGCCGCCCCGATTTACTGGGCGAATAAGTAATTAAATAATAAAATCAACCGTTTAACGGTTGCAATACAGTGCATTAGGCTTTATTGTGTTAGCAAAACAGAAAATGTGGAAAAATTTTAAAACCGCTTTTTATTTTGTAAAAAATTGCCTATTATTGCAATCCGATTTTTACGGGTTAAAAATCGCATTAAGAGCTAAAAATCATGGATTTAGTAAAATTTGTTGAAGAGCAGTCAGTAGAAAAAAAGCAGGTTCCGGCGTTTAAAGCAGGTGATACTGTCAGCGTACACTATAAAATCAGAGAAGGTAACAAAGAGCGTATCCAGGTTTACCAAGGCGTTTGCATCCAACGCAACAGCACTGGTTCAACCGAAACTTTCACTGTACGTAAAGTGTCAAATGGTGTAGGTGTTGAGCGTATCTTCCCTATTAACTCACCAAACATCGAGAAAATTGATGTGAACAGCTTTGGTAAAGTACGTCGTGCTAAATTATTCTACCTGCGCGCACTTACCGGCAAAGCAGCTCGTATCAAATCAAAACGCGTATAAGTTTTCTACATGATATTAAAAAGCCTTTCTGAAAATTCAGAAAGGCTTTTTCTATTGCTATAAACTGAAGCTTTTAGTTCTTCAGTTTATTTTTAAATACCTGTTCCAGCTTATCTACCTTTGGCTGTATTACCAGGCGGCAGTACGGCTGCTTTCCATTCAGGGCAAAGTAGCTCTGGTGATAATCTTCGGCCTTATAAAAAGCCTTAAACGGCACTATTTGCGTAACTATCGGGTTAGCGTAAACCTTTTGTCTGTTTAACTCCGCCTTATATTTTTCAGCCTCGGCTTTCTGCTCAGGCGTATGATAAAATATCACGGATCGATATTGTGTTCCCTCATCTTCGCCCTGGCGGTTAAGCGTGGTTGGATCGTGCATTTTCCAGAATACCTCCAATAGATCGGCATAGCTGATCACCGCCGGATTATATTCTACATTTACCACTTCGGCATGGCCGGTTCGCCCGGTACACACCTGCTCGTAGCTTGGATTTGGTACTGTACCGCCAGAGAAACCCGACTCTACCTTAACAACACCCTTTAGCCTTGTGAAAATAGCTTCAGAGCACCAGAAGCACCCCATACCAAAGGTGGCAGTCTGGGTAGCCGGTTTAATGGCATTTGCCTTGCTAAATGGCAGCAATGCCAAAAGCATAAAGAGCGTTAAAAAATATTTACGCATAATTGATTAGTTTAATACAACGTTTTTAGAAATTTCTGACTGCGGAACAAACTTTAGCGACAGCGAGTTAACGCAATGACGAGTGTTAAGCGCCGTAAAGCCTTCGCCTAAAAACACATGGCCTAAGTGGGCACCGCAATGGTTACATTCAATCTCCGTGCGCTCGCCATCCGGATCGGGCAGGCGTTTTACAGCCCCCTTTATCTCCTGGTCAAAACTTGGCCAGCCACAGTGCGAATCAAACTTACTGTCTGACCGGTAAAGCGGCGCATTACACCGCGCACATACATAAATACCTTTATCGTGGTTGTTGAGGTATTTACCGGTGTAAGGCATCTCGGTATTCTTGTTTACAATAACCGCTTCCTGCTCGGGGGTAAGCTTATTGTAATGATGGACCTGAAATTGGTCTTTCTTCTCTGATTGGGCACAACTGCTTAATACAAAAGCGACTGCCCCTATTAAGGTTAATATGATTTTTCGCATTATATCTTATGTACGAAATGTTGACCTATTGCGTACTTACAAGTAAAGCTAATTAAGCCGTTTTTACAAACTGCTGACCTAATAACCCAGGCGCTTAATGCCCTCCTTCGCTTTTTGCTCTATGCTGCTTTCGTACTGATGGTTTTTAAAAGCAATGGCCATGTTGTAAAAGTGAACGGCCTCCTGTTTATTCTTTTGCATTTCATATATCCCACCCATGCGTAAAGCTGCTGTAGGGGCATAGTAATATGGCGTACCTTTACCTGTATTTATCGTAAGCTGATAATTACGCAAGGCCTCATCGTATTTTTCTAAAGCCTCATAAATACGCCCTGCACGATAATAATATTCCGTTTTATCCTGAACAGAACTTAAGCTATTTACATCCTTATCTTTAATTATATTCAAAGCCTTTTCGTAATAGCCTCCATCAAATAACAAACGTGCTTTCAGCAGGGCCACATCCGGCATCGGCCCGTTAGCTTCGCTTAATGCCTGCTTGTCCTTTTCCTGGTACTGGTAGCCTTTGGTTTTAACCAGCTGTACATAGCTTTGGTAGCGTTTCTCGTCGCCATGCAACAAGTAATACCATGCCATGTGCAGGTAAGCATCCTTAACAAAGCTTACACCTTTGCTCTCATTTAAAAACTTACGGAAGGTATCATCGGCGGTACTATCCAGTCTGTTTAATTTGGCGTTGGCTAAAAGATAGTCGAGGTAAGCATAAGGTTGATATTCCGAACCCGATGGCCTGTGCTCGAGGTATTCAATAGCTTGTGTGCTGTGCCCTGTGCGTAAAGCCACAAATCCTTTAATATAACTCCTTATCAGGCTGCCGCTGTCCATTTCGGCAGTGTACTGCTGCATCTTAGCGTATGCATTACTATCGTTGATTACGTAAGCCTGTACGTAGGTTAAATAGAAAACTAGTTCGTCATAATAAAAGGCATAACCTGTTTTTGGCAATTTAACGGCCAGTTGCTGCAAAGTATTTAAACCGGTTTGCTGGTTGCCTTTGATACCGAAAAACGAAAGCGCGCTTTTCAGTGCGCCGTCGGGTAATGAGCCTAACAGAATATTGACCATACCCATCGGTATATCATCGGGTAGAAAGTTGGGGAACTTTTTCTGGTTGGATTGCAGCAGGCGGTATGCTTTATTAATTTCAAACCCGGCTGTGGTATTTTCGCCGAAGCGGTTGTGAATAAGCGCCCATTGCAAGTTGATCTGTGCTATTGCGAAGTTTTTATAGGGAGAGCTGCTATCCTCATCATCCAGAATATCTATGCGCTTACTTTTATTACCTTTCAAACGGTCAAAGTCGGCTTTGCTATCTGTAGTCAGCAGATAAAAGTAATCGTAGTAATTATCCAGCAAAGCTGTTATGGCATTATCCGGATGGGCAGCCTTTTCCTGGTCAATTAAAACCCGGGCTTTTCTAAGCTTCAAACTTACGATGTTGTTATAAGCCTGTACACAGTTGTTATTAAAATCCAGGCTGGCAAAGGCGTGCTGCAAACTAAGCAGCAGTATCAGCAGAATAGAAAATTTCTTAGTCATAAAGCAAAAAAGGCGCCCTTATGAGGCGCCTTTAATTATTTTGTGAAACACTTATGCGTTTTCGGTTTCGAGCGCTATTTGCTCATCAACCAAAATACGTCCACAATGTTCGCAAACTATGATTTTTTTACGTTGGCGTATATCTGCCTGGCGTTGCGGAGGTATCTGGTTAAAACAGCCAGAGCATGAATCGCGCTGAATGGTTACAACTGCTAAACCATTTTTAGCATTCTGGCGTAAACGGCTATAGGCAGTTAATAAACGTGGCTCGATACTTTCTTTAGCGTTATCTGCCTGTGATATTAACTCTTCCTCTTCTTTCTGCGTCTCTGCAGTAATCGTACCTAACTCGGCTTTTTTAGCTTCCAGGTCATTACGACGGCTTTCTAAATCAGCCGCTGCTTTATCATAAACCTGCGTTTTGGTACTGATTTCGTACTCATACTCGCGGATCTTCTTCTCGCTTACCTGGATATCAAGGCCCTGGATTTCTATCTCTTTAGAAATAGCCTCGTACTCGCGGTTGTTTTTAACATCGTTAAGTTGGGCTTCATATTTCTTAGTATTAGCCTGAGCTTCTTTGATCAGGTTTTTACGGGTTACGATATCGTCTTCAAGATCGTCAAGTTCGCCTTTAATCTTGTTGATACGTGTTTCCAGCTGGGCAACATCGTCTTCCAGATCGGCAACCTCCATAGGCAGTTCCCCTCTTATCTGGCGGATTCTGTCGATTTTGGTGTGAATGGTTTGTAGTTCGAATAAAGCTTTAAGCTTTTGCTCTACGGTTTGTTCCATCAAATAAAATATTTTATGGGGTTTGTATTAATTTCTGTTAAACGGACGGCAAAGTTAGCAAATTTTTTTTGAATAATTTCATATAATAAATTCTGCGTAAATTGCTCACTTTCAAAATGTCCCACGTCAGCAATCACAACTTTTTTTTCGGCATCAAAAAACTCATGATACTTATAGTCGGCAGTAATAAAAAAGTCGGCTCCGGCACTAATAGCCTGCTTTAATAAAAAGCCTCCCGACCCACCACAAACCGCTACTCTTCTTACCGGTTTGCCCCTTAATTCGGTATGGCGTATCACCTGTGCTTTAAGGCTATATTTAACGTGGCGTAAAAACTCCTCCTCTGTAAGCGGAATTTCCAGTTCGCCGATCATCCCTGAACCAACCTGCTGATGCTGGTTGGTAACCGGATATAAATCATAAGCTACCTCCTCATAAGGATGCGCCAAAAACAGTGCCACCAGCAATTTATTCTCTAAATTGACAGGATATATTGTTTCTATCTTAATCTCTGCCTCGTGATGCTGCTGCCCCGGAAGACCGACAAACGGATCGCTGTTCTCATTTCCCTTAAACGTTCCTGTGCCTTCGCTATTAAAACTACATTCGCTGTAGTTGCCAATATGCCCCGCCCCTGCTTTAAACAAGGCATCGCGCACCTGCGCAGCCTGCGCTTTAGGCACGTAGGTTACCAGTTTTTTAAGTATGTTGTTTTTCGGAGAAAGGATATGGCTGTCTTTTAAGCCAAGTACATCGCATATACGCTGGTTAACCCCGCCTGTCACATTGTCAAGATTGGTATGAATGGCATAAATAGCAATATGATGCCTTATCGCCTTTTCAACTACCCTTTGTACATAGGTTTGCCCGTTAAATTTCTTTATTCCCTTAAAAACAATGGGGTGGTGCGATACGATCAACTGGCAGCCTTTGGCAATAGCCTCATCAACTACCGCTTCTGTGCAGTCAAGCGAGATCAGCGCCTGGTGGATCTCCTGATCCGGCCGGCCAACGATCAACCCCGAATTATCATAGTCTTCCTGGTAAGCCAGCGGCGCAAGGCTTTCCAGGTAATTGGTTAGTTCAGCTAACTTCATAGGGGCAATATACTTACCAATTGAGCCAACGCCAAATCCTGACGATAATATACAACAGGACATTCAGCAACAGCAGCGTAGTAAACGGAAAGTAAAACCTGAAGTTTTCCCGCTCTATGCGTATGTCGCCGGGTAAGTTGCCAAGCCAGTTCAGTTTACTCCCAAAGAAGTAAATGACAATACCCGCAATAAGCACAACTCCACCAATAACAATCAGCACTTTCCCTACACCATCATTATCCATATATTATGGGGCCATCTGGGCAATCTGCATACTTTCGTATGCCATTTTGCTATTGTATTCGTTGGTTAGGCTTTTATAATTGATCAGATCAACAACAGTACCGATGAAGCATAAGCCCGCGGTTAAAAAATACAAGATCCCCATTCCTACCTGCCCAAGTATAAAGCGGTGAATACCAGCAAAGCCAATAAGGCCCAACAATGCAAACAGTAATATGTCCTGTGCGCTTTTGCGGCGGCCAGCATATATGCTTAAAAAGTTACGTTTTTGATTTTCAGTAAGATTGGCGCTCATTTGCTGCAAAAAGTTCATTTCCTCAAAAGTAACGCCAGGGAAAGAGGCAAAAGAATTATATTCCATGATGATAAGTGCTATGTTTTTTAAATTTAGATAAACGCAGGTACAAAATGTAACAAATGCGGTGAAAAATAATTAACAAAGCAGGCACGCCCAATTGATGTGTCGCAAAAGATCTTTTCAGATCACCATGCAATAACCATGAGATGGCATGCCCTAAACCACATCCCGGGCACCAGTTAAAACCCATCAGCTTTAAAGGGCACAAAGTAAAATGGCTACTGCTGCCCGGGTCTGATAAACCCAGCGCAACAATAGCCATTGTCCAAAATATCAGTTCGAAATTATTTTTAACCAGCTTAATCAATTTTTTTGGAATTGGTCATCAGTATTAGCGTTGCCGCAAAGCAAGATATAATACCGATCAGCAATGCTCCAAATAAACGGCCCGAAAAATCTCTGAAATTACTTCCGTCTACATAATTGATGTACACTACCCCAATAAAACCGGCGATAACACCACCTAATATGATAATCTTAAAGCTTTGCACAATACCTTCAAGGAAACCCATTTTGCCTCCAAGATCATGATCGCGGTAGCTTTTCAATCCCCAAAAAACACCGACAACCGGTATCAGTATAGATATATATTCAATAGGTGCTACCTGGTCGTTAAACATGGTGTAACCAGCCCAGCGCATAATAAGCAGCCATAAACCGCTTAAAAGCCCGATGATTAAACCTGATAATACTGCGTTTTTCATTGTTATAAATGTTTGTTAGAGTTTTTGATTGATGTTGGTTGCCTGCTGACCAGCTATCATTTAAAGGATTGATAGTAAAAGATTGTTTGTTTTAACCTGTAAAAAAGCCACAGCGCGTTAAACGTAACTTATTTGTTTGCATAAAGCAGCAGCCATAAACGTTGGCTCCGTTTTTGCTATATTTGCAGCGTTTTGAATATTCGTGATATTTTAGAACGTTACAAGGGCGACAGCCGGGTACAGCAACTTGCAAAGTCGCTTAACTCGGGTAAAAACCCTCGTATACAATTGCGGGGGCTCGTCGGATCAAGCGATGCCACGGTGGCGATAGCATTGTGGTTTTTGCAGCATCAGCATATGATATTTGTGCTGCCCGACCGTGAAGAGGCCAGCTATTTTCAGGCCGACCTTGAAAACCTTACCGGGCAGGAGGTGCTGTTGTTTCCATCATCATACCGTAAAGCATTTGAATTTACGCAACCCGATGCCAGCAATGTATTGGCGCGTGCAGAGGTATTGAATGAGCTGAATCATACTTCATCTGTAGGCCGGCTTATTATAACCTACCCCGAAGCTTTGGCCGAAAAGGTAATCGACCGCAGTTCGCTTGAAAAAAACACGCTTGAAATTTCGATCAGCAATAACCTGAGCATTGATTTTATCAACGAGTTTCTAATCGAATATGATTTTGAACGGGTTGATTTTGTTTATGAACCGGGGCAGTTTTCTGTTCGCGGCGGTATTGTGGACATTTTCTCGTTTTCGCATGACCTGCCTTACCGTATCGAATTCTTTGGTGATTTTATAGAATCCATCCGCACATTTGAAATTGAAAGCCAGCTGTCTGTAGAGCAGATCAAGAGCATCACGATTGTGCCTAACGTACAGTCGAAGTTCTTGACAGAGAATAATATTTCGCTGCTTGAGTATGCCGAAGCCGGCACACAGGTTTGGATAAGGGACGTGCAGTTTACGCTTGACATTATAAAAGATGGCTATAAAAAAGCCTCGCAGCTTTGGAAAGCGCTTTCGGCCGAAGATAAAAACCAGAACCCCGACTGGATTGACCCTAAATTCAGCTTTACAGACGAAAAGCTGATAGCCGATCAGCTGTATGATTTCCCTGTTATTGAATTTGGCAAGCAGTTCTTTTATGAAACACAGCACCAGATCAATTTTGACATAAGGCCGCAGCCATCTTTTAATAAAGATTTCAGCCTGCTGATGCACAACATCAAGAATAACGAGGCTGACCACATCGAAAACCTGATATTTACCGATTCGCCTAAACAGGTGGAAAGGCTATATGCTATTTTCGAGGATCTGGATAAGACCATCAAGTTTACCCCCATCAATATTGCTGTACGCGAAGGCTTTGTTGACCGCGAACTTAAACTGGCTTGCTATACAGACCACCAGATCTTTGATCGTTACTATAAATACAAGCTGCGCAAGGGCTACCAGCGCTCGCAGGCCATTACGCTTAAAGAACTGCGTGAGCTTAAACCGGGCGATTATGTAACCCACATTGACCACGGTATTGGCAAATACGCCGGCCTGGAAAAGGTGGAGGTTAACGGCAAAATGCAGGAAATGATCAGGCTTATCTATGCCGACAACGACCTGCTGTATGTTAACATCAATTCGCTAAACCGGATATCCAAGTTCAGCGGTAAAGAAGGGTCTATCCCTAAAATGAACAAACTGGGTACAGATACCTGGGAAAAGCTGAAGAAAACAACAAAAAAAAAAGTTAAAGACATAGCCCGCGATTTAATTAAGCTTTATGCTAAACGTAAATCACAACAAGGCACTGCCTTTACACCCGATAGCTACCTGCAAACCGAGCTGGAAGCTTCTTTCTTATACGAAGACACTCCCGACCAGGAAAAAGCAACTGCCGATTTCAAAAAGGATATGGAATCGCCGCACCCGATGGACCGCCTTATTTGCGGCGACGTGGGTTTCGGAAAAACGGAGGTTGCTGTGCGTGCCGCATTTAAAGCCGTTACAGACAGTAAGCAGGTTGCCGTTTTAGTGCCTACCACTATTCTTGCTGCACAACATTATAAAACATTCTCAGAACGCCTTAAAGGCTTTCCTTGCAATATAGATTATATCAACCGCTTTAAATCGAGCAAGCAGATCAAGGATTCCCTTGCAAAGCTTGCCGAAGGTAAGATTGATATCATCATTGGTACTCACCGCCTGGTTAGCAAGGATGTTAAGTTTAAAGACCTCGGCTTGATGATTATTGATGAGGAGCAAAAGTTTGGTGTATCTACCAAAGAGAAGCTGAAGCAGATGCGCGTAAACGTAGACACGCTTACGCTTACGGCAACACCTATTCCGCGTACACTGCACTTCTCGCTAATGGGTGCCCGCGATTTATCTATTATTTCCACCCCTCCTCCTAACCGCCAGCCAGTAACTACAGAGCTGCATGTGTTTAACGATAAACTGATCAAAGAAGCTGTTGAGTACGAGATAGACCGCGGTGGGCAGGTATTCTTTATCCATAACCGGGTGGCCGACTTAGCTCAACTGGGCGGCATGATACGTAAACTGGTACCAAAGGCGCGCATTGGTATTGCACACGGCCAGCTAGAAGGCGATGACCTGGAAGATGTAATGTTAAAATTCGTCAGCGCAGAGTATGATGTATTGGTTGCTACCACCATTATTGAGGCCGGTTTGGATATCCCGAACGCCAACACCATTATCATTAACCATGCGCATATGTTTGGCCTAAGCGATTTGCACCAGATGCGAGGACGCGTTGGCCGGAGCAATAAAAAGGCTTTTTGTTATCTGTTGAGTCCGCCATTATCTACCCTTACGCCAGAGGCACGTAAGCGCTTAAGCGCCATAGAAGAATTCAGTGATTTAGGTAGCGGCTTTAACGTAGCCATGCGCGATCTGGACATTCGCGGCAGCGGTAACTTATTAGGCGCCGAGCAAAGTGGCTTTATTGCAGAGATTGGCTTTGAGATGTATCATAAGATACTTGACGAGGCGATACAGGAACTAAAAGAAGACGAGTTTAAAGAGGTGTTTCAGGATGAAAAGCCAAGGCCATTTATCTCATTTACACAAATAGATACCGATCTTGAAATTTTAATCCCCGACGAGTATGTAACCAGCATCGCCGAGCGGTACAACCTGTATACCGAACTCTCTAAACTGGAGAACGAAACAGAACTACAGGCTTTTGCACAACAACTGTCAGACAGGTTTGGCCCTATCCCCCGGCAGGTGAATGATCTGTTAAACACTATGCGTTTGCAATGGCTGGGTAAGGCTATTGGCTTTGAAAAGATCTCCTTAAAGAAAAACATACTGCGGGGGTATTTCATTACTAACCAGCAGTCGCCATATTTTGAAACTGATGCCTTTAGGCAGGTGCTTAGCTACGTACAGCAAAATCCAAGACGAGTTAATTTGAAGGAAGTTAAGAATACCTTACGCATCAGTATTGAAGGTGTACAAACCATTGAGCAGGCGGTTGATTTGTTGAATGAAATGGCTGGCGTTACTGCCTGACCTATTTCATTTTTTTAACAGTAGCCCATATAGTATCTGCCATTTTTTGCATCCCCTTATCGCCGGGATGCCCCTGTACAGAAGCATCAACATTTTGCAGGTCAAACGCATAATTGCTGATATCGCGGCCTAAAAATTCAAGAGAAATATAGGGTGTATACCGGCTCATAATCGTGTTAACATACCCCCTGTCGGGCCAAAAAGAGCCTGCGGCTAAAACTTTCAGATCTGGATTACCGACTTTCATATAGTTGATCAGTGCCTGGTATCTTTTGGCAAAAGCAACCGAATCAAATGTGCTTTGCACGTTTTCACCAATACGCAGAATCAGCAGATCTGGCTTACTGTAACGGTAAGCTTTTAAGTTGGCATCAAGATCGTATGTATTGTATCCTAACTCAAATCCGGAAATATTGGTTGACTGTATGCTACAGTTAGCATTTTCTGCCTTAAAATGCGCGGCAAGCAAGTGTACATAATCTTTTTCCGGAACGGATGCCGCCATTCCCCAGTTGCCCATCCAGCCAATAGACAAATTCTGCTGTGAATAAGTAATGCTGTTCCCTAATATTACCACATTACTAAAAGCTGTGCTTTTAACTACCGGTTTAATCTCTGATTTTTGTTTACTGCAGGCCAATAATATAAGTGCAGACAGAAAGATAAGCCATAAGTTCTTCATGCTCATTACGCGCTCACCAAACGGTAAATCTCATTCAGGTTGCGCCCCTGCTCTTTATAGTCGAGCCCATAGCCAACCACAAACTCATTTTCTATTTCAAAACCTATATATCTTAATTCCTGGATATAGATCTCGATAGCTGCAGTTTTAGATAGCAGTGCGCAAACCGTTAACGATGCGGGCTTATGTATCTTCAATCGTTCAATTAAGTAAGCCAGCGTATTACCCGAGTCAATGATGTCTTCTACAATAATTACATGTCGCCCGGCTATATCAACGCTCAAATCAATATCATTACGCACATTACGGGTGGTGCTGGTACCGCCATAATAAGAGGCCAGCTTGGTAAAAGTAATTTCGCACGGAACGGTAACATGCTTAACCAAATCAGCAATAAACATAAAACTACCGTTCAGCACCCCTAAAAATACAGGGGTTTTATCTGCATACTCATTGCTTAGTTGCTTTCCAAGTGCTTCAATCCGGCTTTCTAAAGCTTTTTTATCTATCAAAGGTTCAAACTCAAGGTCAGCAACTTTTACTTTCATGCTACAAATTTAATTAATAAACCCTTGTAGCCCACAAAATTATCTCCTCTTTTATTGTCATCTTTGACGTTCTTATATGGAATACCAGCTTCATACATTACAAAACGGCATACGTGTACTTTATCATCCGGCACAATCGATAGTCAGTCACAGCTGCCTTATGATTAATGCCGGTGCGCGCGACGAAACGCCAGAGCAGGAAGGCCTTGCACATTTTATAGAGCATTTACTTTTTAAGGAAACTAGCCGCCGCAATACCAGCCAGATTCTTAACCGGCTGGAACTAGTAGGCGCCGATCTGAATGCCTACACCACAAAAGAATATACCTGCATACATGCATCCTTTTTAAACCAACACCTGGAACGAACTATCGACCTATTCGAGGACATTGTTTTTCATTCCACCTTTCCCGACGAGGAAATTGAGAAGGAACGCGGTGTAATATTAGATGAGATTGCATCCTATCTCGATCAGCCCGAAGAAGCGGTACAGGACGATTTCGAGTCGCTCCTTTTTAAAGGGCACCCACTCGGCGGCAATATTTTAGGCACGATTAATACCGTTAAAAAAATATCCAAGATTGACATTAAAAGCTTTATAGATAAAAACTATAACACCAGCCAAATTATATTTGCAGTAAGCGGAAATTATGATTTTAAGCGCTTAATAAAACTTTTCGAAAAGTATTTTTCGCATATACCGGCTAATAACAATACCAAAAACAGAAAGCGGCCAGCGCAAAACCCCGCTTCAACACAACGGGAAAGCAAAGCAATATCACAAACGCATTGCGTTATAGGCACGCAGGCTTATCCCTCATCACATCCTAAAAAAAGCGGATTGCTGTTAGTAAATAACCTGCTTGGGGGCATGGGCATGAGCAGCAGGCTTAACCTGGAAATAAGGGAAAAATACGGGATAGCCTACACCATAGAATCAAACTATATTCCGTTTACTGATACCGGTTTATTTACCATCTATTTTGGAACCGACAGCGAAAAAGCAGAACGTGCGATAAAACTGGTGAACAAAGAGCTAAAGAAGCTGCGCGAAAACAAATTAGGTACAGTGCAGCTGCATCAGGCTAAACAAAAATTTACCGGGCAGATTGTACTTGCCGAAGAAAACCGGATGAACCTGATTATCTCCATGGCTAAAAGTCTGATGGATTTTAACCATATTGACTCGCTTGAAGATGTGATTAATAAAATTAACGCTGTAACTGCTGACGATGCATTGGAAATAAGCAACGAAATTCTGGATGCCAATCAGCTTACCACGCTGATGTTTGAGCCAACAGATTAAATCTGTAATTTTGCATTTATGAAACTTCCTATTGTAGCCTATGGCGACCCGGTTTTAAAGAAAAAAGCAATTGATTTTGAGCCTGGCGAAACAGACATTAAAAAACTTGTTGAAGACATGTTTGAAACCATGTATGGTGCACGTGGCGTTGGCTTAGCTGGCCCGCAGGTAGGTGTTTCAAAACGCATATTTGTAATTGATGCAACGCCATTTGATGATGATGAGCCTGAACTGGCTGACTTTAAAAAGGTATTCATCAATGCGCAGATCCTGGAAGAAACCGGCGAGGAATGGGCTTTTAACGAAGGCTGTTTAAGTATTCCCGACATCCGCGAAGATGTTTACAGACAATCGCATGTGCGAATCAAATACCTCGACGAAAATTGGGTTGAGCACGAAGAAACTTACAAAGGCTTAGCAGCACGTGTAATACAGCACGAGTATGACCATATAGAAGGTAAACTGTTTACAGACAAACTTAGCCCGCTGAGAAAACGTTTAATTGAGAAAAAACTGAACGATATTTCCCGTGGAATGGTAAAGGTGGACTATAGAATGAAGTTTCCTGCTGTTAAGAAAGGCCGCTAATTTCCGCCACGGCTTTTATCACCGTCGGCAATCTGTTTAATAAGGGTACCCCATGCAATTGGATTAAGCAGTGGGTTAGGTGTAAGCGAATGCTGGTTCATCAGGCGCATGTGCATATCCTGTGCGTTAAATGACTGTATTTCCTGTGCATCACGTGCCAAAGAGCTCTTAGAAGCCTCCATGGCGCCTTTACTCAGGTTTTTCCGTGCATTTTCCAGATCATCATCAGCTATTTTCATGGTCAGGAAATCTTTCCTGAACTCGTCAGTAGTTGCCCACGGAAACACGCGCACCATTGGCAAATGCACTGTTTGTGGTTTCATGTTAACCTGCATTGTAAAGCTTTTGCCAACACCTTGGGGTATTACCACCGTTTGCGCCTCGTAACCCACACAGGTAAAGCGCAGGGTATCACCCTCGTGTACTACAAAAGAAAAGTAGCCCTGATAGTTAGACATGTTCATCGCGTCATGATAAGATACATTAGCGATGTTTACATACTGTACAACAGCCTTCGTACTGTCTGCATTATGGATAATACCCGAAAACTGCACCAGGTGGTCGTCTTTTTTCTGACCCATGGCGGTAATCGCAGTAAAAATCAATAAACACAATATGCCAGCGATACGCTTCATTGTCTTTGACGGTTCTTTATCTTTTATAATTATCAACAGTGTAAAATGGTTTTATCCAGAACGCAAAAATACAGCGTTGCATATGATGCAGCTGCATTTTAACATAACTTAACAATCTTATCTTAAATTTTCTGGTAAAACGGCATTGGGGTCATCAATATCGGTTAAATTGATGGCCTCTACCCCTGTAATTTCCGGAACAGCCTTTTTTATAGCCTGTTCTATACCGGCCTTCAGGGTCATGATACTCATTGGGCATGATCCGCACGAGCCCAGTAATTTAAGTTTAACAACGTTGTCCGGAGTAATCTCTTCCACAGAAACATTCCCGCTGTCAGCCTCCAGATACGGGCGTATCGTATCCAACGCTGCCTCCACCTGCTCTAATAAACTCATTTATACTTAATTATAACGTAAAGATACTAACTATTTATTTTATTTGAAATGCCGGCATTAGAAATAGCCACCTGCTGCGCTACCCTTTCGGCTATATTCAAAAACGCTTGTGCTGTCGGATTGTTATCCTGTAAAATTACCGGCTGCCCCGCATCGCCAGACTCGCTGATGCTTTTTACCAATGGTATTTCTCCTAAAAACGGCGCATCTATCTGGTGAGCCATTTTCTGCCCGCCGCCTTCGCCAAAGATGTAATACTTATTTTCGGGCAATTCGGCTGGGGTAAAGTATGACATGTTTTCTATCACACCCAGTATCGGCACGTTAATAGCATTCATCATAAACATGCCTATGCCTTTGCGGGCATCGGCTAATGCCACATTCTGAGGTGTGGTAACAATAACCGCCCCCGCAACCGGGAAGCTTTGCGTAACGGTGATATGCACATCGCCCGTACCCGGCGGAAGGTCCACTACCAGGTAATCCAGTTCGCCCCAGTCGGCATCATTAAACAGTTGCTTTACTGCAGTTGAAACCATTGGTCCGCGCCATGGCACCGGCTGATTTGGGTCTGTAAAGAAGCCTATAGACAACAGCTTTATACCGTATTTCTCAATGGGCTCAATGCGCGTTTTACCTTCAACCTGGCTGGCTTGCGGGCGGGCATTTTCCAAACCAAACATAATAGGCACCGATGGGCCATAAATGTCTGCATCAATAAGCCCCACCTTTGCGCCTTTTTGCGATAAGCCGAGCGCAAGGTTAGCCGCCACCGTTGATTTACCTACCCCACCTTTGCCTGATGCTACTACAACAATGTTTTTAACGCCCGGTATTCCCCCATTGCGCTGCGTGGTTACCCGCGAGGTCATATTAACGCTCACCTCAATCTCAGGGCTGATAAAATGGCTTATTGCATTGCGGCAGGCATTTTCAATTAGCCCTTTCAGCGGGCAGGCCGGTGTAGTAAGTATGATGGAAAAGCTAAGCTTATTGCCATCTATATGAATATCCTGAACCATGTTTAGCGTTACCAGGTCTTTTTTCAGATCCGGTTCTTCCACATTGCTAAGGGCTTGTAATACTTGTTCTTTTGTAATATTCATGTATTGATTAAAATCAGTGCAAATTTATAAAAACAGGGGGGCTTTGCTTTTGTTAGGAAATAAACTTTGCTAAAAACCGTTTTGCAAGCAATAGGATTTAGTTTTATGTTTGGTTAAATTTCTCAGATGCATCGCCTTAATCCAAAATACATCCGCATAGCCGTAATTACCGTCGTTTCCCTTCTTGTTATTTTTTTTATTGCGGGCGCCGTTGCCTACTCTAAACGCGAAGCATTGTTGCAAAAAGTTATCAGCAAAGCTAAAGCTAAAGCAAAAAGAGATTATAATTTAGATGTCACAATAGGTTCAGCACATTTTACAGGCCTCAGTACGGTAGCTTTTACCAATATTTCTGTAGTACCTTACCAGCGCGACAGCCTGGTACATATCAATAAATTTGATGTGAGCGTAAAATTAATGCCGCTTATTTTGGGCGACGTTAAGCTTGCCGATGTAAACCTTGCAGATGGGTACCTTAAATTCACCAGCCATAATGGCGTACGTAACTTCGATTTTCTATTCAAGAAGAAAAAAGATTCTACAGAGACTAAATCAAAGGTTGATCTTTCTGAACTCGCCAACAATTTAGTTAACGGCGTTTTGTACAAAATACCGGATAACCTTAATCTTAAAAACTTCAATATTTCTTTTGCTGATGACAGTAACCGCGTTATGCTGAACATGCCTACTGCTCGCATTGAGGACGGAAAGCTGAACTCAACCATTGAAGTTAACAACCGCGAATCGATATGGCACCTGGATGGCACCATGCATCCGTCAGATAAAAACATTGACGTTAAGTTTTATGCCGATGGCAAGAAGGTGGAGTTCCCGTTTATTGAGCAAAAGTTTAAGCTGAAACTCAATTTTGATACGCTTACCACCCAGTTAAAAAAAGTGGAACATAGCAGTGGAGAAACACACATTTACGCATATTCGTCCATCCGAAACCTATTGGTTAATCACAAGGCCCTTGCAGCAAATGATATTGTAGTGCCAAACGGAAGCATTGATGCTGATTTCTTTGTAGGTGAAAACTTTGTCTCGGTAGATAGTTCATCAACCATCAAGATCAAAGACCTTACGGCGCATCCGTTTATCAAGTATACCTTAAGGCCAAATAAGATCTATGAACTGAAAATTAATACCGGCTGGATTGATGCGCAAAGCATGTTCAGTTCGTTTCCGCAAGGGATGTTCGAGTCACTTGAGGGTATGCAGGTGGCCGGCAAGTTAAACTATAAGCTTAACTTTTACCTGGATACCAAGGACCCGGATAATGTACAGTTTGATTCGCGGTTGAGTAAGGATAATTTCCGGATCATCAGTTATGGCAAAACCGACTTTAGCAAACTAAACCACGAGTTTGTTTATACGCCCTATGAAAAGGGTAAGCCCATGCCATCGCGTGTCATAGGCCCGTCGAATCCACGCTTTACACCGCTCGAAAGTATTTCGCCAGACCTGCGCAATGCGGTAATGACGGCCGAAGACCCTTCATTTTTCCGCCATCACGGCTTTGTTGAAGAATCTATCCGCAAGTCAATTGCTACCGACTTTAAAGAGAAGAAGTTTAAACGCGGCGGCAGTACCATATCTATGCAGCTGGTAAAAAATGCTTTTCTGAACAGAGGAAAAACACTTTCCCGCAAAATTGAGGAAACGTTGATCGTTTGGCTGATAGAGAATAACGGCATCATGACCAAGAACCGCATGCTGGAGGTCTATTTCAATATTATTGAATGGGGCCGTAATGTTTATGGTATCGGTGAGGCATCGCATTATTATTTCGATAAATCTCCGTCAGAACTTACACTTGGCGAAAGTATATACCTGGCCAGCATTGTACCTAACCCTAAAAAGGGATTGTATGCGTTCCTGTCAGACGGATCACTTAACCCGCGACTGCACGGCTATTTTAACCTCATAGGCCGCCTAATGGCTAAAAATGGGCTTACCCAGCCTGATACTAACGCGTATGGTTTTTATACAGTAAGGGTTAAACCAAGCTTGCGCCCTGCCCCTACTGCTGTTGATACCGCTAAAGTAGAGAGCCTGATGCGCCCTGCTGATGATAATGACGATGCTGCCGGTGTACCGCCAAATCAGCAAAACGACAACGAGGCTGAAAAAACCGAAAAGGAAGTGAGTAAACCAGGCTTTTTCCAACGCCTGTTTGGCAAGAAGGACACAACTGGCAAAGCCGCACAGGATAGTGCTGACGCTGCCAAAAAGCGAGAGAAGGAAGCCAAGAAAGAGCAAAAGCGGTTAGAAAAAGAGCGCAGGAAATTATTGCGCGAAAGGGGTTATTAGTTTACGTTCCGAAGACAAATATATATGTTTAAACATCTATATTTGTTCATATTTAATGCGAACATTATGTCATTACTATCAAAATTGAACTGGCGCTATGCCACCAAAAAATTTGACCCTACTAAAAAAATACCTGCGGATAAATTAGACGAATTATTAGCGGCTGTTCGCCTTTCACCATCATCATACGGCTTGCAGCACTATAAAGTAATTGTTGTTGAAAATGCCGATGTACGTGCTAAACTACGTGAAGCATCGTTTGGCCAATCGCAAATAACTGATGCCTCTCAGGTAATCGTATTTGCCGCAGAAACTAATATCGATGCAAACTATGTTAATGAGTATATCAACGAGATTGCAAGTGTAAGGCAAACAAGCACTGAATCTCTTGCTGGCCTTAAAGATATGCTTGTTAATGCTGTAACCAACAGAACTGACGAGCAAAAATTAGTTTGGGCACAAAAGCAAGCCTACATTGCTTTGGGTGTTTTAATTTCAGCTGCTTCAGAATTAGGTATTGATGCCTGCCCTATGGAAGGCTTCAACGCACAGCAATATGACGAAATATTGGGATTGAAAGAAAAAGGCGTTACTGCCACCGTTATTGCTACAATAGGTTACCGTGCCGATGATGATCAATACGCTGCTTTACCTAAAGTACGCAAACCACACGAAAAATTATTTATTCACGTTTAATCATTTTTAAACGATACAGAAAAGCCGGGTTGTTATACACAATCCGGCTTTTTAATTTAAAACCACCAGGTTTATTGTGATGATTTACGGATAAACAATTTTGATTTTAATACAATATGCTTCTTAGGCATATTGGCATTTTTATTCTCTAAGGCTTCAAAAAACAACGTTGCAGCCTTAACACCCATTTCAAAGGCTGGCTGTGTAATAGTTGATAATGCAGGGCTTAATAAAGGGGCAATGTTAAGGCTGGAGAAACTGATCATTTTAAGCTCTTCGGGCACACTTATACCCAAATCCTGGCAAACATGGTAAGTAGCAAACGCCAGGCGCTCTACCGAACTAAAAACACCATCTGGCTTAATCTCTTTAAGCGCCTTGCTTAAAATCTTCTGATTCGTTTTTTCTTCGTTACTACAGTCAATAACCAGATCATCATTAAAGGCGATCTTGTGTTTTTGCAAAGCATCCACATAACCCTGCATACGGGTTTTACCAATCGATATGCTTTTATTAACCACCAGGTAAGCTATTTTTCTACACCCTGTTTTTATCAGGTGCTCTGTAGCAGCAAAGCTACTGTCATAGTCATTAGTGGTTACTTTTGCTGCATCAATATCCTCATAAACACGGTCAAAAAAAACGACAGGAATGTTTTTCTGAGCAAGATTGTTGATATAACGGTGGTCATTCCCCTCGCCCGATGCCGACATAATAATACCATCGGCCTTACCATTATTAAGATAATTAACAAACGATACTTCTTTTTCAAAAACATCGTCGGTTCGGTACAATAACAGGTAAAAACCATGTTTACGGGCCACTTCCTCTATCCCGTTTATGGCCTGTGCAAAAAAGTCATTGGCAATTTCGGGTACAATTACAGCAAGGGTTTTTGTTTTTTTATCACGAAGGTTACTGGCGTAATGATTGGGCAAAAAGCTATGCTCGCGTGCTAAAGCAAGGATACGTTCTTTGGTATCCTTATTAATATCGGTACTGCCGTTAAAAGCTCTGGAAATAGTAGAAGTAGATAAATTCAATTCTTTTGCAAGTATCTTAATATTGATTTTATCCATTTACATTCTCAATTAAAGCTGGCTATCATATTGTTGACCTTCAAATTTAACAAAAGTACAATGGGTATAATATTATTTTTTTATTACTGTGCATTAGACAGCTGAACGTATAATCTCATTTAAAAATTTGCGTATTACGCCAACAGGGCGTTAACCAATGGTTAATGTGGCATATATATTGACTATATGCTTTAAATATTACTAGCTATGCCACATAAGATTTTAATTGCCGATGATAACCAATTTATATTGGAGATTCTTAGCCACATGTTAATTAACAGTGGTTATGATGTAGTTGCCGTAAACACAGGTAAAGATGTAATAGATGCTGTACAAGCAAACAACCCCGACCTTTTAATACTAGATGCCCAGCTGCCAGATGCTGATGGAAGAGAACTTTGCCAGCTATTAAAATCGACGCCCTCTACCAAAAATTTGCCAATAATTATATGCTCTGGCCGTGCGGATATTCACGATTGCCTTTACCAGCAAAACCCGCCGAATGATGTTTTACCGAAACCTTTTGATATGGATTTCCTGGTAGATAAAGTACGCAGGCAATTAATTGCTTAACTTTATTAACAATCAGGTGCATAGTTTACTGTTCACCTGATTGTATGAACATTTATAATAGTGTATATTATAAAGCCTTGTTTACTAAATTACTAATTCAAGGCTTTAATAATTTTTTGAACAACTTCATCATGATATTCTGGTGTAGGATTTTCGAGATCTAAGGGCACCACTACCATTTCTTCCCACTGGCTTAGTGTATTCAACGGGATAGTTTCTGTAATTTCAAGTACAAACCAGTTTTCCTTGCCATCCCACGTTAAACGTAAGGCCTCGCGGTTATTTGACCAAATGATAAAACGGCTGTTATAAAGCGCATCATGGTGCTGCTCATGCACCGGCTGGTAACCCAATGGGGTTAAGTGATCTGTGATACAAAGCTTCACTGCATTATATATCGATGTTATGATCTGTTCTGGCTTCATATATATCTATACGGATTTCGCTTAACATTAAAGAAACAATAATCATTCCTATATAACCTATAATAAAAAAAGAAGCCCCCTTGCACTCGCTGCGTGGGGGCCTCAACCTAAACCTTATCACAATAGCAAGTGCATGAACACTTGCTGCTACTAATAACGATAAAATTTAGCAAATAGATGTCTGTAAAACGTTTTTTTTATTGTTTTACAAAAAAAATACTTCAAATAAGATGTAGAAAATATATTATTTTCAATTATTTAAGTGAGCAAAGGCGAAATTAAATTCTTTCTTTTTAAAAGAAATATTAATTGATATTAACTGTTTTTAAGCCAACGATACCGCCCATAATCATCAGCATAAAAAAGATTTCGGCGGTAGAAATACGCTGGCTCATGAAGGTGATTTCTGAAACCTTGATCAGTACCAGGGTTACAGCCGTCCAAACGGCATATGCGGTTGCCGTTGGAACCTGTTTAATAGCTA
Organism: Mucilaginibacter sp. KACC 22063; assembly: GCF_028736115.1. Taxonomy (NCBI): domain Bacteria; kingdom Pseudomonadati; phylum Bacteroidota; class Sphingobacteriia; order Sphingobacteriales; family Sphingobacteriaceae; genus Mucilaginibacter; species Mucilaginibacter florum. The sequence continues at coordinate 4,773,950 of NZ_CP117877.1, forward strand.
AAGAAAAAAAATAAATATTTCCTATCCCGAAAATGATATATCCCACCAGTGGAAGCAAGATAGGCAGGCCGGCATGAGGGCTGTAAAAGGTATTCCACCGCAGTGTTTTTAAAGCGCTGAAACTTAAAAACTTTAAAGAGAACGTCCATGCGGCTTCAAATACCGCAGCAATAATTAAATATACCCAGGCCAATGTTTTAAACTTTTACGTCTTCGGTTAATGGTTGCATAACGGCTGCGTCCTGATGTTCGCTGTATTGGGGTTGACGCTTAAAGGGTTTACTTAATGCCCTCATCAGGTCAAATCTTAAATTATAATACCGTCTGAAAGCCGGGTATTTTAATAATCTCCTTTCATCAAACCGCTTTACAGAAAAAGCATGCTGTAAAAAATAATCGCGCGGGTATTCATACGGTAATCCCCAGTTTTCGGGTTTATCTCCGGGCGCATGCCCCGGATCGTAAACTGTCCCTAACAGGTAATCCCAAAAAGAAAACTTTGTGGAAAAATTAGCATGAAATACCTCTTTGTAATTAGCATGGTGCCACAAATGCAGTTCGGGAGTATTGATCAGGTATTTAAGCTTACCCAGTCTAACCCGGACGTTGGCATGGATAAAGATGCCAAACATAGCATCGAGCAGTGCTTTTATGGGTACTACTACCGGGTCGGCACCTAAAAGGATAATCGGCGCAAATTCTATCGTCTGGTTAATGATGATCTCCAGAACATGCGAGCGCGAGCCTGCCAGGAAATCAACCTGCTTCACTGAATGATGTGCCTCGTGTATACGCCAGAATAATTTATTCGAGTGCTGGAAACGGTGAAACAGGTAGATATATAGATCATGCGTTACCGAAAAGAAAAGCACCTGCAAGACAACAGGCCAATGGCTTACAAATTGCCAGTGCGACCAGTTATAATGGTGCTGCAAAGGTGCAATGATGTAATCAAAGATGAGAATTTTTAAAAAGTAGCTCTGTATAATGGTGTACCATACCAAATCAGCCCAAAAGCCCTCCCTAAAGAAGGGAAGGCCTTTACGGTATGGTGCTATGCGTTCCCAGGCAATGATAAATGCAGCCCAACTGAAAAGTATAATTGTGGTTATGGTAACAACCTTTTCCTGTGGCATTATTTTGCTAAAAACTTATCCTTGTATTCGTCGCTGATGTTTACACGCAACCTTTTCATTGGTGCCAGTTCTGATTCGTAAACTTTTTTTATACCATCGCCTGCTGCAATCTCCGCATCGCGGATATCGCGCACCAAACGCTGTAAGCCTTGTGGCTCTACACTGGCCGCATGGTCTGATCCCCACATGGCGCGGTCCAACGTAAAATGCCTTTCCACAAAAGTGGCGCCCATTGCTACAGCAGCTACGGTAGTTGCAAGGCCGGTTTCGTGGCCAGAGTAGCCAACAGGTATGCCCGGAAACTTGTGTGCCAGTGTACGGATCATCCGAAGGTTTAATTCCTCCGGTTTACATGGATATGCCGACGTTGAATGCGCTACAAATAATGGATAAGCCGGATCAAATGCATTGATGAAATTTAACGCGTTCTCTATCTCCTTCATGGTCGACATACCTGTTGATAACATTAGCGGGCGACCGGTGATTAGTATACGTTCAATAAGCTCAAAATCTGTTAAAGAAGCAGATGCCAGCTTATACATTACCGTATCAAACTGCTCCATAAAATCAACCGATGGCACATCCCATGCTGACACAAACCAATCGATACCCAGTTTTTTACAATATTGGTCTATCGCTGCATACTCGGCAATGCCAAATTCTGTTTTGCGTTTGTATTCGATATAGGAGATGTGGCCCCAGGGGGTATCGCGCATTACCTCCCACTGATCTTTAGGAACGCAGATTTCCGGTGTACGTTTCTGAAATTTTACCGCATCAGCTTTGGCAGCAACAGCCTCATCAATTAATTGCTTTGCTGTTTCAAGCGAGCCATTATGATTGATGCCTATTTCTGCAATAATATAGCAAGGATGCCCCTCGCCTATTTTACGGCCATTGCTTAAGGTTATTACCGCTTCGCGATTGGTATTTACCTTTGTAGGCACCGGCTCAAAAGCATTTTTGTATTCAATGATCATTTCAGCAAACTCACGGAAGCAGCCTTCGCCGCCTTTGGCTTCGCATACATAATCAACAGCTGCTTTAATACCAGGCAAGGCATCGGCCGGGCTGGCGGTTAAACCAACCAGCTTCATAATTTCCAGATCGTTATAGTCATCTCCGATATAAGCTACCTGCTCGGCTTTCAACTGTAAACGCTCCAATATCCCTGCTAATACTGCTGGTTTGTTCTTAGCAAATAAATGCAGTTCAGTAATATCCAGTTTCTCTGCACGTGCTATTACCGAGGGCGAACGCTCGCCAGTAATAATTGCTGTATCTATGTTGGCCATTTTGCGCAAACGCTCAACGCCCATACCATCGCGGATGTTAAATTTTTTCTGGTATTCTCCGCTTTCGTCGTAATAAACGCCGCCATCGGTTAAAACACCGTCGCAATCTGTAATCAGTAATTTAATTTCAGATGCTTTTTTAGCTAAGATCTCTTTCATATCAATTAAGGTTTAAATTGCTGTCCAGCCACCATCAACTACCAGGTTAGCCCCTGTCATGTATGCCGAAGCATCACTTGCCAGAAATATAAGCGCGCCCTGATAATCTGATGCTTTGGCCATACGGCCTAATAATGTTTTTTCTGAATAATTATTAATGAAGTATTCGTTTTGCCCGTTTTCAACACCACCTGGCGAAAGGGTATTTACACGCACACCTTTGCTGCCCCAATAAGCTGCTAAAAAGCGGGTAAAATTGATGATGGCCCCTTTTGTTACCGGGTATGCTGCCGATTTAAAAAAGGTTTGCTCACCGCATTCTGTACGGTAAATTTTTTGGTCGGGGCCAACCATGCCGTAGGTAGAAGCAATGTTGATGATACTCCCGCCCTCATTTTCTGCCATCACTGTTCCGAAAACCTGCGAACACAGGAAAACGCCCGTTACATTCACATCAAGCGATTTCTGGAAAGCATCAAGCGGATAGTTCTCAAAAGCTGATAACTCTTTTGCCATTGCCGGATTTTCGAACATATCGTTAATGGCAGCATTGTTAACCAGTATATCTATAGCGCCGTATTGGTTTAATATCTGGTCTCGTGCAGCTTCAACAGCAGCTTTATTGGTTACATCAAGCTGTATCCCTAAATGCTGATCTCCTAATTGTGCAGCAAAATCTGCTGCCGCTTCGCCATTGATATCCGCCACAATCACATTTGCACCCGCTAATGCTAAAGCCTCGCAATGCTTACGGCCAATAAGCCCTAATGCCCCGGTTACAATAGCCGTTTTGCCGTTTAATGAAAACAGTTCCATTATAGCGCAGCAGCTTTAGGTTTGATGTTATAGTTGCTCACTTTGCGGAATACCGCTTCAAGCACCTCTCCTTTTAAATAGCTTTTCACATCACCACTTAAAATAGCTTCTTTTACAATAGGCAATACCGCACGGTAGGCCTCAAGCGTATAGTTGATATCCTGATCGGTATGGCTAAAGCACATATTATGGAAACCAGCCCAAAGTATGCCGCGCTTAATCATTTCCTGCTGCATCAGCGTTTTTAGCTCAAGGCCATTGCCTGCTTCCGGAGTAAAGGTTAACATCGTGCGGCAATTAAAGCCTATGCAACGGGTGTATTGATCCATGCCCAACTCAATAGCCAGCTGATTATAACCGTCTTTTAATAAGGCCCCTTTTTCGTCAAGGTATTGCGGCACATTTTTGTCGCGAAGCTCTTTGATGGTTGCGATACAAGCCGCTAATGAAAGCGCTTCGCCGCCAAAAGTGGTGTAACTGAAAACTTCTGAATTAAACAGCTCCATCACATCGGCACGGCCGGTAAGCAATGCTATCGGCATCCCATTAGCGCAAGCTTTTGAAAATACTGCCAGGTCGGCCTTAACGCCGAAATACTCTTGAGCGCCCCCTAAAGCAATGCGGAAGCCGGTCCACATTTCATCAAAGATCAGCAGTGTGCCGTTTGCCTTGCATACTTCGGCCAATTCCTGCAAAAAGCCGGGTTTAGGTGCCTCAAAAATGAAAGGCTCTAATATTAGTGCAGCTACTGTTTCATCAAGCGCAGCCTTTATAGATTCTATATCGTTGTATTCGAATGTAAAGGTCATGTCCTGGATAGCCTCAGGAATACCGGCATTGCGGCTGGTGATGCCGATATACCAATCGTGCCAACCGTGGTAACCGCAACAAAATATTTTATCTCGGCCTGTAAAAGCACGGGCAACACGGATAGCAGCCGAACATACATCGGCTCCTGTTTTTGATATTTTTACAGCCTCGGCATTAGGGATAACCTCATTAACTAATTCTGCAAGCTCAACCTCGAAAGGGTGCATCAGTGAAAAGGTGATCCCATCATTCAATTGCTGGCGAATTGCGTTGTCAACAGCAGGATAGGCATAACCTAAAGAGATGGGACCAATGGCCGAATTGAAATCAATGTATTCATTGCCATCGGCATCCCAAACGTGCGCACCCTTACCCTTAACCAGGTATTTAGGCGCCACGCCCATTGTAAACTGGCCAGGGCCTTTTGCCAAGGTTTGGGTTACCGGTTTTTGAACTTTTAAAGCACGCTCATAAAGCTTATCTGATTCGGTAATAACCGGAAAATCATTATTAAGATCGATTTGATTAGGCATAGTATTATTCTGAAAACTGTGGAACTGAAATATGTGGCTGGCGGTGCCCGGTTTTGTAGCCTAATATTTTTTCAGCTATCTGTTTGCCTGTGAAGCCTTCGTGATGTAAAACATCAGGCAACAATGCAGGGCGGAACCATTTTTCACTTAATGCAAATGGCAGTACATGGGCAGTAGTTTGGTGCTTTAATAACACCTCGGCTACAATGCTGTATAGGCCGCCCGTTAAAAAATGATCTTCAAGCGTTACAACTAATTTGCTTGATTCGGCTGCTTCCAGAATTGCTTCTTCATCCACCGGTTTAAGGCTACGCATGTTAATAAGCCCTACAGAAAGACCTTCGTTTTTCAATATCTCTAAAGCAATTAGCGCCTGCTCAAACAATAATCCGTAAGTAAGTATGGTTACATCTGCGCCGCGTGCAATCACTTCTGCCTTACCGAATTCAAAAGGCTGGTGATGATACACTGTTTTACGTGTGTTGATACGCGTATAAGCCGGATCATCTGATTGCCAGATAGCAGGCAGCATATGAATCAGGTCATCCTCATCTGCCGGTGCAAAAACCGTCATATTAGGGATGCCGCGCATAATTGAAATATCTTCAATAGCCTGGTGTGTAGGCCCGTTTGCATCTGATAAAAACCCAGGGATAAATCCGCTCATTTTAACCGGAAGGTCGGCAATACCTACATCAGTACGCACAAACTCAAAGGCACGCATGGTTAAAAATGAAGCCAGCGCATGTACCACCGGGGTACGACCACGCAAGGCCAGCCCGGCAGCTGCACCGATCATGGTTTGTTCGGTTATACCGGTATCTATAAACCGTTTGCCTAAAATACCGGGCAGGTTACGCACCAATGCACGGTTTTCGGCGGTCATAACAATCACCTGTTCGTCGTTCAGCGCGGTTTCGGTCAAAAGTTCTTCGTAGGTCATGTTATCTTACAATTAAGGTTTCGGATGATAGCGTGGTTTGGTGCTGGCCGTGTAATTCGAGCAGTAACTGGCCGATTTCTTCTGCTGAGAAATTACAGAACCAGCGGTCGGCACGTTCCTGTATGCTTGGCAATCCTTTGCCGCGCATAGTATCGGCAATTACTACGTTCACCTTTCCGGTTTCAAATGGGTAAGCCGAAAAAGCATCATGCAACGCATTAAAACTGTGCCCGTCTATCCGTTTAACGGCAGCACCGAATGCTTTAAACTTGTCAGCAAGCGGTTCAAGTGGAATCAGTTCTTCCGTGCGGATATTGGCCTGAAACTGGTTACGGTCAACCACAAAAATCAGATTGTCCAGTTTGTAGGCATTGGCTACCAGCATCGCCTCCCAGCAAGTACCTTCGTTAAGTTCGCCGTCGCCCAAAATGCAAACTACTTTATTCTGGTCGCCGCGGATCTTAATATCCATAGCTACCCCAATAGCCACTGATGGCAAATGTCCTAATGAGCCAGAGTGAAACTCCACTCCCGGAATACGGGTGTTAGGGTGCCAGTAGATATAATCATCAAGCGACAGGTGTTTTTGCAACCTTTCCTTTTCCAATAATCCTAACTCGGCCAGCGTACCGTAAAGCGCAGGTACATCGTGCCCTTTAGACAGGAACAGGTAATCGCGGTCGGCATCGTACAAATTATCGTGCGATATATTCAAAAAGTTAGTATACAGGTATACAATAAGGTCAACGGCTGATAAGGATGCGCCGATGAAACAGCCCCCATCGGTAGACATGCGGATAATATGTTCGCGCACCTTGAGTGCAATTTCCTGCAGCTGTTGCTCGGTATAGTTGTTATTGTACGACATTTTCAGGTAGTAATTAATTGTGATGGCGACTGACGGGTTTGGTCGGGATTAACCGTTTTTAATTCATCAAGGTGATGGCGGTACCAGTTAACACCGGCATATTGAGCGTTGATCTGGTATATCTCAGGCTGTTTCTCCAGCAATGCCAGGATGTCATCGCAGGAGAAACCGTCATTTTTGCGATAAAGCTCTTCGTAAACCCGTTTAATAAAAAGGTAATCTTCAGGGTAATCAATGGTAAAGCGGTGCGCCATCGAATAGTCTAAGCCGGTACCCCATGTCACATTGCCTATTCGGAACAAATCGGGGTTTTCCCAGATATATGGTGTGGTATGTTCTAACTCGAGCGGGCGGCTTGCATTTTGCCAGGTACGTTCAAGGCATTGCATGGTCATTACCTCCACATCGTTGCCATCCGGCCATGTTGCCGGGTGCAGGTTGCTTACAAAATCATACTTACCCTTATTGGCAAAGAAATAGTCGAGCACCTCATCTATAATTGCAGGGTCAATCAAAGGGCAGTCAGATGGTATCTTAAGTACTACATTGGCATTATGCAGTTTAGCAGCCTGGTAATGGCGGTCAAGCAGGTTAGTAAGGTTGCCCCTGTAACATGCTATCTTTAAGTCATTAGCTTCCTTTGCAATTACATCGTCGTCTCTTTCTTCTGAAGTTGCCACAACAATTATGGCATGATGGCGCATCTTGCTTAAGCGCTCAAGCATCCGTGCCAGCATACTTTTACCTAACACCGGCATCATTACTTTACCTGGCAAACGGCTCGACGACATTCGCGCCTGTACCACTATAAGCACCTTATCCTTCATATACCCCTCTGAGTTAAGCCAATATTAATTCGGTATATTCCTGCTCCCACTGCTTTAATACGCGTTGCGGGTCAAAAGCAGCTTTATCGCCGGTATGGTTTAAAAATGCCCGGCAGATCATAGCAATGTTCATGGCTGATGCACCACCATTTTGCAATGGTGCCAGTTCGTAAAGTTTATCGGTATCAAACCACGAGTGTACCTTTTTACCAAGTGCAATGCCGGTGTAAACCACTGTTGAATATTGCGTGATGAGTTCGCAGCAGTTGGCGATCATCTCGTTGGTATTTCCCTTGTGATAGATTAGTGTATCAGCAGGGGCATATTTCCTAATCTCTTTTTCGGCACGGCTATAATTTTCATTCGGATGCAGCTTAAATAGCAACTGGCGCCCGTTTGCAATTTTTACTGCCTGCTTAATAAAAGCAACGCGATTTTCGTAACGGTAGGTTTCGCGCATATCTGTAGTAGCCACCATTACATAACCCCGGTGCAGAAACGCATTTACACGGAAACGCTCCAGGTCATCATAGTTGGGCATACCCGTAACTACAATTTTTTTATCGGTTGTGCCATTTGCAGCAAAATATTTGCGATAGCCTTCAGACGCAGCACAATACACATCGCACACATCAGAAGAGCCATTGAGCGAGGTATTACCACATAAAGACGGGTTAAGCTTTAAAGCCTTAACAATGTGGGTCATTAACGTAAAGCGGTCTGTCATCCCCTCCTGCACCCAGATGGTCTTTACTTTACGCATCCTTGCCGGAACAACCATATCAGAACAATACACCACCAGGTCATATTTATTTAACCTTGCGCCATAATCTATTTGTAGGCCATGATTTTTAAGGTATTCTTCCGACTGGTTTCTGAAATATTTGGAAAGGATAGTTGTATTTAAAAGCGAGGTGTGGTTAAGAAGGAAGTTAATAACAGGGGCATCGGTAAAAATCTGGCTGAACCAACAATCATATTCGGGCAGATTACCGGCTATCTGATGCATTTGCAGGGTTTGGTTCATTGAACCGGTTATAAACAGGATCTTCTGCATCAATACTTAATTATTAAGCATTTCGCCCGTTACCGTTTTAAGGTTTCAGGAAAAACTAAAATTCATATTGATTAAAGGTAGAGGGGTAACTTGTAGATAATAAGAAGTTAATATTATTAAATTATTAAGCACTTATAAGCCCGCAGTAACCGGCTTTTCGCTTAACGACTGGGTTTTCCGGTCATACAAAAGGTAGTTTTTCAGTTCTACCAGTTTATCGGTATTAATAAGGTCGACGCCGCAATCAAGCAGTTGCTGCCACACACCTTTATTTTCAGGCGATGCCCAAAGGCGCACTTTCTTACCAAACTTATGTGCCATGCCAACAAATGCGCAAAGCTTTTGGCGCTCTGTATCAGGCATTATGCCCTGTCCATCCCATTTTACTAATTTTGAAAAGCGGCAGCTGGCCGTACGGTACATGGCAGCGGAAACAGTATCCTGCGATGGACGCATCAGGTTATCATCTAAAAATGCCAGCCTTGTTTTCTGGGTAGCCATTATATGGTAGGGCTTATGCCCGGTTATTACTACGGTTATTTTTCGCTGTATAAATTTACCATCCTCATAAGAAGATAATAAGTGGCTATACCTATTTAATAATTGCTCAAGTGCTATGTAGGTGCTTTCTGCATCCGACTTAATGTCGATCATCAGCATAACAGGATACTCGGGGCAGTTAAGCTTACTGTTATTACCATTTACACAATCGGCCAGTGGTTTTAAATAAAGGTCTTCCAGGTATTTGTGGCGGCGAAGTATAGGCAGCACATGCGCTACAATCAGCTTATTGCCCCGCAAGTAAACATCTGCCTCAACTTGCGTATAGCCGTTATCCAGCGCATCATACAAGGGGCGTTTGTGCCAGTAGTCATTATGGGCGAATGCATTTTTTAAGGAAACCGTTTGAGGATACGCTGCTTTGCCGAAGAACATCAGCCAGAAAATAAGGAATAATTTAAGGTGCTTATGGCAATCACTTGCTTTGTGCATCGATAATTTATTTTACGATGCAAAGCTATCCCAGCCATATTGCCTGACTATTAGGCTATTATTAACAAATTACTTTTCAATGACAGTTAAAAAATTCGACATAGAATTAAGTGCCTTATATTATAGCGATTGTGTTTTTAAAGGAAATTTTAATAAATTAACTGCAAGTTTGGAAAAGGGTTGATAGGTTTATACATCGGGCTTATCTCAAACCCGGGAAATACCCGACTTTTATGCTAATTTCGAGACACATACTACACTTGATGGCTGTATTAATAAAAAATGCCGTCATTCTTTTTTTTCTTATTTTTATATCTTTTGTATGTGCGGCGCAAAACCGCGATTCGCTTAAATCTGTAACCGTAGATAGTACCCGCGCAATATTTGATACTACACTTGTTAAAGACGGACATTTGCAGACCGCCGGAAAAGCATTAAAAACTACGGTACTGGGTGTACCGGGCGATTTTGTACAAATGGGAAAGGCAGTGACCAGAGACTGGCGGGTAACAGCTGCTTGTGTTGGGGGCATTTCCTTATTGATACTTGCCGATAAACCGGTAACACAGTGGTATCAAGATCATGTAGAAACTACCGTTAAATATAAATTACCAAGTCTTCCTGGAGAAGGAAGCAGCCGGTTTTTCTACGGTAATGATGCTTACTTGAATTATGCTGTTTTAGGTTTGTATGGAGGATCGCTGGCCGCCAATTATAAGACAGGGCAAATGGCCGCATTAAACTCAATGAAAGCGCTGGCCTATTCTTATTTAATTTCGCAGGTAACTTTGAAGTCAATATTTGCAAGGAACAGGCCAGATCCCACCTTAAGAGACGGAATACCAGCAAAAAGAGGATATACAAATGATCCATACGATTTTTTTAACTTTCATCGTATCAGATTTAACGCCAGTGGAAATATAAGAGGCATGTCTTTTCCATCTATGCATGCTACAGCCTACTTTGCAGTAGCAAAGGTAATGGCGATGGAGTTTCATAATTACTGGATACCATACGGTGCAGTAGCCTTTATTTTCTTTGCCGATGTAGATGCGCATCAACACTGGGTAGGTGATATGGTGGCAGGTGGCTTATTAGGAACTGTAATAGGCCAGGGTATTGTAATGAGCTCCCGTTTGTTTGAAAAGAGAGCAGCAGAAAAGAAAAGACCCGGAGAAAACGAAATAAAGCGTCATAAACCAGCTTTCAGTTATCAAATATTACCCGCTATATCACGCAGCATGACAGGGGTTACCTTATTTGTTTCATTATAGTTAATGTAACTAAGCTCTCTTTTAAATAGGAATTGGTAACATTCCCTAAATGATTTAAATGCGTCTCTTTTGTTTGACAAATAGGATATTATTAACAATTTACTTTTTTAATGACAGTATGAATATCGTAGTATCTACAACCACCCCACTTTGATTTTCCATTCAATCATGCTCGCATTTCGTTTGGCTAAATTGTCTGGTGGTAACTGATGCTCTTCTTTTACCCGTTGATTAATCAAAGCTGTTTGTTTCTCTAAGGTGTTAAGGCCAATAGCTGATCTCCTTAGATTTACATCGTTTAAATCATCATATAAATTTGGAACTAGTTTACCGCTTTCATCCCAATCAAACTGTGTTCCGTATTTTTGGGGCTCCCCGCTCAAAACCGCTATGCGGTCTGTTAAATATGCTAATGATTTTTTATCCGCCAGATTTTCTTTTACAGCAAGCTCCAAAAGATTTTTGCATTTCCTCATAAATGATGGCTGGCTTATAGAATGCTGAATTACTAACCATGCAGCCTCACAAGCTTCTTTACCTACTTTGGCCACTGTTGGATAACCTATATCATTGATGATCTCATCCAGAATCTCGGCATTTTTATTATGCAAATCTTCCATTTCAGGGTCATAGCCTTCCGATAGTCTGCCTTGTTCGATAAGCTCATCTCTGAGTTTTAAATCTTCATCCCGAAGAGCACATATCTTCTTTGCAATTTCAACATTCATTTTTAACAATACTTGTGCATTAAGTATAAAAGCTAAAATTGTACGATAAAGTCTACTTCTAACTTTGCATCCTTTTCATATAACCTATCAATTTGCACCCAGGTTGCGGCTGGAAAATCCCCTTTGTAGAATATTTTTCTGGGCTCATTACATTTTTTCATAAGCTCAATATCAGTTGTATATAACGTTTCTTTCACAACCTGGCTTGGAGAAGCACCGAATGCATCTAAACATTTTTTCAACTCTTTGTAAAGTCTATTCACCCCAGCTATACTAATTTGACTGGTTGTAACACCTGACACATACATAGTATTGTCGACCTTTACAACCTGAGCATATCCGGCATCAGAATTTTGCTTTTCCTTATTTCCCCAGTGCCATTTTTGTTTGTTGCTCGGCGACTTTCCATTTATTAATCCAGTTTCTACTGACTTATTATCATTACAGTCATAAACTATCGTCAATAACGGCCCCGCAAGCATAACCCAAAAAATGTATTTCTTTATTCTCATTTATAAATTTGATTTTAAATAGCACCGGGTTTTATTTAAGTAGAAGAGTAATACTACTTACAAAGGGTATTGAAAACTAAGAGATTTAATTTACTAAAAAAAGTCGGGATGGCAGGATTTGAACCTACGACCTCCAGCACCCCATGCTGGCGCGATACCGGGCTACGCTACATCCCGAAGAGTGGCAAATATATTATACTCCTGCTATTTCATCAACATCTGCAACAAAATACCTTTTACCTTTCTTAAACATCTCGTTAACATATCACAGCCAAGCATTAAGCTTTTGTTAAGCTTTCTCCTAATCATTTTCCAACTGGTTAAAAAGCTTCACCTTTGTTCACATCGGGTTAACTACATAAATGCTTTTACGGAATACGGCCATCAAAATATTACTGTTGCTGCTCAGCATTTTTTTGCTGGTGGCAAGCCCCGTAATTTCAGGTTTTAACGCTAATACCCGGCATGATCATGTCACCTATATCGGCCATAAGCATAATGTCAGCCATGCGCATACTCACATTAACACCTGGAACATTATTTCGCACAGGCAGCTGATCACTCCTCCGCCTGTTATAAAAATAAAAAACTTAGTGCTTATCGCCATTGCATTAGGCTTTTTATGCTTCGTTTTAAATTTCAGGCTATCAAAAGCAAGGGTATGGCTAAGCAAAAACACTACATACGCCTTTATTAATTACCGGCTTTACCTATTTAAAAGTGTCCTGCTCATCTGATTCTCCAATCAATAAATACCCATTTAATACCCCTTAAATCGTATTTATTGTTTCATTCCGGGAAGGTTGTCATTCAATACAACTGCCCGGTTCAGTATCGTATCATGAATTTCGGAGAAGAATTTAGTCTGCAGATTGTGCTGGCTAATAAAACATACCACCAGTACCTATATCAGTTTTTTGACCAGGCCGAAGCACATTACCATTACCAGATCATCCTGCTGTTAAGCCGCTACAAAAGTAAGCTCACCCAAAAAATGCTTTGCGACGAGTTAGGTATCGAGAAATCAAACATGGCCGCCATTATTGATAACTTGGAAGAGAAAGGCTACGTAACCCGCGAGGTAAATTATAAAGACCGCCGGAGTAAGATAGTTCAGCTTACCCCAAAGGCCGACGAAATTTTAAACGAACTAAGCAGCGCTTTTGACCATTTCGAATCCAATGTTACGCACGAGATCAGCTGGCAGGAAATGTACAGCTGCATATCAGTACTAAAAAGGATCAACGAAAACCTTGTCAATTTTAATCAGAAGGCCTTAAACTAATTAAGGCCTTCGATATTTGGTTAAATGGCATAACCATTGGTAACGCACAGTATAGAAACACTTGTTTTAATGTTAATGATAATTTATCGTTAAACGATTTGAGGCAAAATAATTTTGCCTTCAAAAAAACTTAGCGTGAAAAAAACTTACAATTATCTAATTGCCGCTCTATTTATCCTGCTCCATATCAATGCTCTTTACGCACAAACAACAGGAAAGATATCAGGAAAAATTGCGGACAAAAAAACCGGTGAAAGTCTGATCGGTGCCACCGTACTGATACAAGGTACAACCAAAGGTGCTGCTACAGATGTAAACGGTAACTACATATTATCGGGCGTTACAAGCGGCACCTATACCCTGCTGGTTCGTTACGTTGGGTATGATACCAAATCTATCAGCGATGTTGAGGTGAAGGCAAACGAAATTACCCACCTTAATGTTGTGCTTGATGCCAGCCAGGGGAAATCACTAAACGAGGTTGTGGTTAAAGGAACTTACCGCCGCGAGTCGGTAGCTGCCCTTTACGCCCAGCAGAAAACAAGCGTACAGATCAGTGATGGTATATCTGCTGATATCATTCGCCGCTCGCCCGACCGTAATACCGGCGAAGTACTTAAACGTGTAAGCGGTACCAGTATACAGGACGGCAAGTTTGTGGTGGTCCGTGGTTTGTCTGACAGGTATAACAGTAACATGCTTAACAATGCCGTGCTGCCAAGCACCGAGCCTGATAAAAAAGCTTTTTCATTTGATATTATCCCTTCAAGCTTTGTTGATAATATCATAGTTTACAAAACAGCAACTCCAGACCTGCCAGGCGATTTTGCTGGTGGCTTAGTTAAAACCATTTCGAAGGACTTACCCGATGCTAAATTTTTTGATGCTACGGTAGGCTTAGGTTATAACTCAAAAACTACTTTCAAAAGCAACTTCGTAAGCCCTGAGCCACACGCCAGCCTCGACTTTTTAGGCTTTGATGATGGCTCACGTAAATTACCCTCTGCCTATAGCAATGTAAAAAACAACTATACCTCGGGTTTAAGCAATGCACAAAAAATTGCTGTTGCGCAAAAATTCCCAAATACATTCGGTTACGAAACCGGGAACTTTAATCTGCCGAATCTTGGTCTGCAGTTATTATTAGGCAATACAAAAACCACTAAGAACAATAACCGCATAGGCTACCTTTTTGGCTTTAACTACCGCACAGCACGCCAAGTAACTGAAGGTAACCGGATAGAATATAATCCATCGAACACCGGTGGCTCTAACGATCTGATCAACTATCAGTTTGACCGTGATAACTTTACCTCTTCCAGAACATTAGGCGCCATATTAAACATGGCCTACATCTATGGTAAAAGTAAAATTGCCTGGAGAAACTTATATAACAATGATTTCTCGGTAAACTTTGAGCAAACTACCAATGCACGCAGTTACGAGGTAAGCACTACTGATCCGCTGCGTTACGAAGGCTATTCAAACCAGACCACACAGAATGGCTTGTATTCATCCGTTTTAGAAGGTACGCATACTTTAGGCGCCAAAAGCAACTTCATCGTTAACTGGAATGCTTCGTATGGCTTATCATACCGTAACCAACCCGATCAGCGCATTGTTACCATATACACTCCGCTTAATCAGCCTAAATATATTTCGCTGTCAAGCGAAAACAGCCCTAAACCAAATGACCTGGGCCGTATCTACTCCAACCTGCACGAAAACATTTATGGCGGTGCAGCCAACCTTACCTATAAATTCAATTGGTTAGGAAAAGGCCAGCAGTTAAAAGGTGGTGGTTTATTCAATTACCGCGACCGTTCATTTGCTATTGATGCATTAGGTTACGTTGATCAGATTGGTTTTGGCAATAAAGCTATTCCGTTTACTAACGGTGTTGATATTACTAATGTGTTCAGCGCGTCAAGTTTGCAGAATAATGGTATTGCTTTAGCACGCCTTGACCTTAGCTCGACGGACTATGATGGTAAAGCGGCTTTAGGAGCCGGTTATTTAATGCTTGAAAATAACTTTACCGATCAGCTGCACCTTACCTGGGGAGCGCGTGTAGAACATTATGATCAATCGCTTAAAGCGGCAGGTAAAGCAAAACAAGATTATGTAAATACCGACGTTTTGCCATCAGCTAACCTTACCTATAACGTAAGCGAAAAAACAAACCTGCGTTTATCATACTATGGCTCGGTTAACCGCCCAGAGTTCCGCGAGCTGGCCGACTACCAGTACTATGATTACCAGAACAACTTTAATATCCGCGGTAACCCTAACCTGCAGCGCAGTACCATCAACAATGCCGACTTGCGTTTTGAATATTATCCGTCAGGTGGCGAGATCCTATCTGTATCAGCGTTCTACAAACACTTTAATAACCCGATAGAGCAGGTTAACTTAGGTAATGATAACCTTTCTTTTGCTAACGCCAACAGTTCGCGCGATTTTGGTATAGAAATGGAGATCCGCAAAAAGCTGAACTTTATAAACGACCAGAACTTTTTAAAGAACCTTACCTTTTACGTCAATGCCTCTTACATTAACGCTTCTGTAAGCCTGCAAAACCGTAATGTATCTACACCGCTTCAGGGACAGTCGCCTTATATCATTAACTCGGGTTTATTTTACGTAACCAACAAAGGCGACCTTTCATTCAACGTTTTATATAACCGTATCGGCCAGCGCCTGGCTTTCCGTGGTCAGGGTGATGCTATTGATATTTATGAACGCCCTCGCGATGTGATCGACTTCCAGATCGGTAAAGCCCTGTGGAATAAGCGCGCCGAAATTAAGTTGACGGTATCAGACTTGCTGCACCAGGCCACATCATTGTATTACAACTATGGGTCATTAGATAAAACAGCTTACAAAGCCGGTGAGGACAAAATTATCCAGAGCCGCTTAGCCGGTTTTGGTACAGCTATATCATTCAAGTACAATTTTGGTTCAGTGAGATAACCATTCTTAACCGTATCCATACGATTTGTGAATTGATTGATAATTAATTGTTAAACAAGGATTAACACCCTATAAACACTTTTGCACAAGTAACAATCAAAAGGGTTATATGAAACAAAATCTAAAATTATTCTTCGGACTTGCGGCCATTGCAGCACTTTCGTCTTGCAGCAAAAGCAACAACGATAACACTGTAACGCCATCATCAAATGTTGATGTAAGGGGTACCATTACTTCAAGCCAGCACTGGACAGCTGACAAAACTTACCGTTTAAGAGGTTATGTTTATGTTGATAACAACTCAACTTTAACAATTGATCCGGGTACTAAAATCGTATCAAACAAAGATTCTGCCGGTGTATTGGTAATTTACAAAGGCAGCAAAATCCAGGCTGTAGGTACAGCTGATAAACCAATTGTTTTTACATCTAACGAAACTGATAAAAAACCTGGTGACTTAGGTGGTTTGGTAGTAGTAGGTAAAGCAACCGGTAACGGCAACCACGCTGTAATTGAAGGTGGTGTTGATGCTGCTCACAACACATTTGGTGGTAGTGATGATGCTGACAACTCAGGTGTATTATCATACGTACGTATCGAGTACGGTGGTAAAGCGGTTAACCCTGGCGACGAGATCAACGGTTTAAGTATGTACGCTGTAGGTAGCGGTACCACTGTTGACCATGTTGAAATTGTACGTGGTTTAGATGACGCTTTCGAGTTCTTTGGCGGCGCATTCAATGCTAAATACTTAATCGCTTACAACTGTGCCGATGATGATTTTGACTTAGATGACGGATACCACGGTAAAATCCAGTTTGCTGTATCGGTAAAAGATCCTGCGTTTACTGATAACAAAGGTACTACCGGTGATATTTCAAACAACTTTGAGGTTGATAACACAACTGATGCTAACGGTTACTTAAAAACTCCGGTTACTTCACCAGTATTATCAAACTTTACAGCTATTGGCCCTAACAATGCAACAGGTACATCAGCTGATTACGGTTACGGTATGCGTTGGAGAAGAGGTTCAAAATTTATCCTTGCTAACTCAATCGTAATGGGTGGTCAAAAAGCAGGTTTAGATATTGACAACGACCCGACTGCACAGTTCTACATTGACGGTACAAGCGGTTTCAGAAACAGCTTACTTCATGCTGTGAACAACACTTACCAAACTGATAAATTATCAAAAGTTACTTTCTTGGCTGCAACTTTAAAATCATTAGTGGAAACCCGTGATGGTTCTAAATCATTCACTTCAGCTGCTGATATCGGCCTAACTGATCCTTTCACTAACAGCGCTCCAAATCTGGCTCCAAAATCAGGTTCAGTTGCTGCTACAACTACCGCTAAATTTGAAGGTACAGATCTTTCAAACGGTTTCTTTGAAAAGACAACTTATATTGGTGCTGTTAACCCATCAGGTACAGACTGGACTAAAGCCAGCTGGGTTGTTTGGGCAAGATAAGCTACTTTAAAGAGCTTTAAGCTTACAGCTTTTGTGATCAATAAAAAAGCTGCCCTTTTCGGGGCAGCTTTTTCTGTTTTTATAGCATTCGTTTACACCTGGCTACCATGCCTGTTTCATCATGGATCAACAGGTCGCCGCCTTTGTAAATCACAAATACCTGATTTGTATCCTGAAGGCTGATATATTTTTCGCCAACCTTTTTTACCGGCATTGCCGATGGTGATATCTCTGGCCTGTCGCTTACATCCAGTTTTTTACCGGTAAAAGTGATTACCTGTATATAGTTTTTATCGCCCTGCCCTACTATCTGGTAAGCGATCTGTTCGCCTTTTTCTGTTTTGATACCTTCATCAAGCCAAAGGCCGATCAGCCGTGTACGGTCAGATACGGCTGGCTTATGCGCTATAGGTTGTTCAGCCGGTTTGGCAGCTTGTTGTTGAGGCTTTTGCTTACACGCGGTTGTAATTGCTGCAATGCTTAAAGCCGATATCATGAGTTTCCCTTTGTAAAGTTTCATACGCACAACGTTTTGTGCAATATTACGGCTATTGACCAAATATGCTGTCAAAAATTTGCGGACGGCTGGCATATTTTAACCGTTTCGCCGTCTCAGATGATGGCTCACGTTTCAATACATCATTGATGATGCTTCGCGCGTCAGTATTGCGGTTTACCATTATTAAGGATACGGCATAACCAAGCTTTACAGAAATATATTCATCATCATTACTGCTCATGCTCAATAACAACTGTTGAAACTTATCAACCGCATCCAGGTAATAATCGTTAGCCTCATTCGCCTTTCCTAATTTTTCAAGCAACTGGCCTTTCTCCAATACCGGCTCCGGCCTGTCAGGCACAAGGGAAATCAGCTTGTTCAGGTTTGCCATTGCACTGGCGTAGTCTTTTCTTTCAATATAGAGGTCTTCCCGTGTGGAATACAGATCGGCATAAGAAGGATCAAGTGTAATGGCCTTGTTCAATAACGCCAGCGCATGGTCGTCGTTGCTTTTGTCATTATCACTAAGCAGTTGTATGGCTTGTTTTTGCATAGCCACCGCTTTTGGGTTTGGCGCCGACTGAAATCCTGTGATAAATAAAGGCGCTATTAATGCGGTTACAATAAAATTCATAATATCAGGCACTAATTTCACGCTTAATTGTTGAAATAAAATAATGTTTAACACCTTTTAACATCACAATACCTAAATATAGCCGCTAACGTTTATTTAAAAACACTATTTTTATTTTTTAATAGATGTACAGCAGCAACTATCAGTTATTGATCGACAAGATTGATGTATTTATCCGCAGATATTACATCAATAAATTGCTGCGCGGCCTTATCATCTGGGCTGCTGTTTTATGTTCGGGCTATATCATTGCCGCTTTAAGTGAGTACTTCGGGCATTTTACTACTCTACTGCGTACGCTAATCTTCTTTGGCTTTATTACAATTAACCTTGCTATTATCTTCTGGCTAATACTTCCACCATTAATGGCCTGGCTAAAACTCGGAAGCACGATTAATCATGAACAAGCCGCAGAAATTATAGGTAACCATTTTACCGAAGTGCAGGATAAACTGCTGAATACACTTCAGCTTAAAACACTTGCAGACCAAAACCCTAATCAAAGGCAAATTATTGAGGCCAGTATAGATCAGCGCATAGAAACCATTCGCCCGGTACGTTTCCCTACTGCCGTAAACATCAGGGAAAATGTAAAGTATTTGAAATGGGTATTACCGCCTGCCCTGCTTATTCTCATTATTGCTTTTGCTGCGCCTTACATTCTTACCGAGAGTACCAAACGACTGATTAAACACAACCAGTATTTCGCCCCTGTAGCCCCTTTTAAATTTGTTGTGCTTAACAATAATCTTGTTACCACACAAGGTGAAGACTTAAAACTCGAAGTTAAACTGACAGGCAACAATATTCCTTCATCCGTCTATATAACCATTGACGACCATACCTTTAAGCTTGACAAGCAATCGTTAACCAAATTCAGTTATCAGTTTACTAACCTGCAGCATAGCGTTAACTTCCGTTTAAGCGGCGGTGGTTTCGAGTCGGCTAATTATACCCTTAAAGTTACAGCGCGGCCATCATTGCTTCATTTTGATGCTGCTTTAACCTACCCTGCATACCTAAACAAACATAACGAGGTGATCAGTAACGCAGGCGATTTAACAATACCGGCAGGTACTACTGTAAAATGGCAGCTTCATACTCAAAATACAGATCACTTGTTATTCAAGGTAAATGACAAGGCGCATTTATTATCGCCTGATGGCAATGACCAGTTTACTTATACCGAACGCATTATTAACAGTTCAGCATATTCGCTGAAACCTTTAAATAACGCCGCTTTAAGATCAGATTCTGCCGGATATCATATTGATGTGATTGCCGATGAAGGTCCTGCTATAGAGGCAGAGCAAAGGTCAGACTCGGTAAGTTTAAAGGCACTTTACTTTACAGGTAAAATTCAGGACGATCATGGATTTAGCAGTTTAAAGTTCCACTATGCTATTAAACCGGCTAACGGGCAAACCAAATCGTTTTCTGTTCCTGTAAAAGCTGATCTATCGCACAGCCAGTCAGATTTCTTTTACTACTGGAGCCTGAAAGACCTTAATGCAAAACCCGGTGATCAGATCAGCTACTATTTTGAAGTTGCTGATAATGATGCAGTATCTGGCCCTAAAACCGCACGTACACCTGAAAAAATGCTTAACCTGCCTACAGCGCAGCAAATGGCCAATGAGTTAAATGCCGGTACATCGCAGGTTAAACAAAAAATGCAATCAGCGGCTAAACTGGCTGCACAGTTAGAGCGTGATGCTCAAAAACTGAATCAGAATTTACTCAATAAATCATCTTTAACCTTTGATGAAAAAAAGCAGGTAGAGGACCTTTTGCAAAAACGCCGAGACCTTGATGCATTGATCAAAGAAATACAGGAAGAAAATAAAAAGAACGCCTTTAACCGCCAGGAAAATCAGAAACAGAGCGAGCAGATAACGCAGCTGCAAAAACAGCTGGATCAGCTGATGCAAAACCTGGTTGATCCTGAAACGCAACAGATGCTGCAACGCTTGCAGGATATGTTGCAGCAAGAGCAAAAAGATGCCACACGAGATGAGCTTTCGAAAATGCAGTCGGATAATAAATCCTTGAAAAAGGAACTTGACCGTTTACAGGAACTATACAAAAAGCTGGACTTTGAACAGAAACTGAATCAAAATGTAAACCAGTTAAATCAATTAGCTACAGAACAACAAAAGCTGGCTGATGAAGCCAAAAAGCCTGGCGCAGATCAGCAACAATTGCAGCAACAACAGCAAAAGTTGAATAACGACTTTCAGGATGTAAAAAAGGGATTGGACGATCTGAAAAAATCAGCTGAGCAAGCCGATCAAAAGTTTGAAAGCCCTGAAAAGGAAGAACAGCAGATAGAAGAACAAATGCAGCAAAGTGCAGATCAGTTTGCCAAGAAAGACAACAAAAAAGCTTCGGATACTCAACAAAAAGCAGCACAAAGCATGCAACAGCTGAGCCGTAAATTACAGCAAAGTAACGACGACGCAGAAGAGGCCGAACTGAATATAAACGCGCAGCAGTTACGCGAATTACTGAAAAGCCTTGTTAACAGCTCATTTGATCAGGAAAAGATCATGCAGGCTTTCCGTAGCACCAGTGCAGCAGATCCTTCGTATATTGCGCTCGCCCAAAAGCAGAAGGACGTTAAAGACAATCTGAAAACTGCCGAAGACAGTTTGTATGCTTTAAGCAAACGTGTGCCACAAATACAATCAACCGTTAACCAGGAACTTACCTCTATTAACGATCATATAAATAAAGCGATTGAAGATTTAGGCGACAGGCGTACGCTCGAAGCTATACGTAATCAGCAATATGCCATGACATCAATGAATAACTTGGCATTGATGTTGAATGAGGTACTGGATCAGTTGCAAAACAGCATGAAAAATGCAAAGTCGGGCAAAAAGGGTAAGCAAAATATGCAACAGTTGAGTCAGATGCAGCAGCAGTTGAACAACAATATGCAAAAGATGCGCAACCAGATGCAACAACAAGGTAACCAGGGGCAATCACAGCATCAAAGCTTAAGCGAACAGTTTGCGCGTATGGCCCGGCAGCAGCAGCAGATCAGGCAGGAAATTGAAAAATACAGCCGCGAATCAACAAAAGATGGCAACCAGGGACCGGGTAATTTGGATAAAATTGCCAAACAAATGGAACAAACGGAAAACGATCTCGTAAACAGACGAATAACTGAAGAATCTTTAAAAAGACAGCAGCAAATACAGACCAGGTTACTGGAAGCTGAAAAAGCTGAACAGGAGAGAGAACAAGATAAACAGCGTTTAAGCCAGGCTGGTAAAGATATGCCTCCCGGTTATATTAAAGCGCTACAAAAGTACGAGCAGCAAAAAAATAAACAGACGGAACAAATAAAAACAATTTCGCCTGAGCTAAATTTGTACTACAAACAAAAAGTAAAGAATTATTTTGACCAACTTAATGGTAAGTGATATGCAGGAGGCCAATATTCAGGACACTAAACTATATACTTTACAGCTTGCATCGAAGCCTGAAAGTGTTGTAGAAGTGGAGAATTTAATTGAAGATATAGCAGATACTTATGGTATAAGCGAAGATACCTTTGCCAACATGATGACCTGTTTGCATGAAGTGGTTATAAATGCCATAGTACATGGCAACAAGCTCGACGAACACAAAAAAGTAATTGTAAACGCCGAGGTTGATCAGAAACGTATCATCTGGAACGTAGCCGACGAAGGCGAAGGTTTTGATTACAACAGCCTGCCTGATCCTACCGCTGCAGAAAACCTGGAAAGCCTTACCGGCCGCGGGGTTTTTATTGTAAAACATTTAGCCGATCAATGCATATTTAATGCCTCTGGTAATGAGGTTGAACTACATTTTAAAATCTGATGCCTTCTATCAACTTCTTTCAGGAAGATGTTAATTTTAAACTTTCAGGTAAATTGAAGCTAAAGCAATGGATAAAGGATACTATTGCTGCCGAGGGCTATAAACTTGATGAATTAAATTACATCTTCTGCTCTGACGAATATTTGCTGGGTATCAACCAGCAATACCTTGACCATGATACTTATACAGATATCATCACCTTTGATAATTCTGAAACACCGAAATTAATTACCGGTGATATTTTTATTTCCATTGAGCGTATACGTGAAAATGCAGAAAAATTTAGTGTTTCTGTTAACCGCGAATTGCAGCGTGTGGTGATACATGGCGCTTTGCATCTGCTTGGTTATAAGGATAAAAAGCCTGCCGAGAAAAAGCTGATGACTGAAAAAGAAGACTTTTACCTGATGAAAGTAAGCGAATAAATACATTACATTTGTTTCACTAACTAAACATTAAATCAATGAAATTACTGGCATTAGTATGGGCTTTCCTTTTTTTGGCTGCCCCAACATCAGTTTATCAGTTTAAATTAAAAAGCATCGATGGCGACAAGCTATCATTAGCAAAGTACCGCGGTAAAAAGATCCTTATTGTAAATACGGCTTCAAAATGCGGCTTTACCAAGCAGTACAAAGACCTTGAAGCATTATCAGAAAAGTATAAAGACAAATTAGTTGTAGTAGGTTTCCCTGCAAATAATTTTGGCGGACAAGAGCCTGGTACCAATCAGGACATCAAAACCTTTTGCCATGATAACTTTAACGTAAGTTTCCCGATGAGCGGTAAGGTAAGCGTATTAGGCTTAGATATTGATCCTTTATTCCAGTATCTTACTACTGCCCCTAACCCTGATTTTACAGGCGATATCAAATGGAACTTTGAGAAATTCCTGATCGATGAAAACGGCAAGCTAATTCACCGTTACCGTTCGCAGGTAACACCGCTTGATCCAAAGATCACCAGCGAAATAGAAAAATAACAAGAAAGCCCCATCAGGGGCTTTTCTTTTATCTATTGGTTTTTCTTCGCTTCTTTTTCCCGTTGCTTTTGAACTTTTTTTAACGAGTCCTGCATGCGTTTAATAGAGTCCTGCTTACGCTTTTGCTTTTTCTTAAAGAAACCTCTCAACAAGAAATTGCTTTGAGCAGCCTTTAAATCTTCATGCAAGGTTTGTGTGCTTGCGTTCACGTTCTTTACGGTCGTTTTAGCCGAAGCCACTGTACTTTCAAGGTCCTTTGCCATTTTATCGCTGTGTAATAAACGACCTAATGTCCCTTTGCCTTTGTTAACGTCTTCAAAAATACCGCTTAAGCTTGTGGTTATCTTTTCAGCATTGTCTGCAACACGGGTAAGCTTGCCAATAATCTTGTCTACATCTACCGGGTTAACTGCAGCCAGCTTACCATTGTTTTCGATCTGCTCCTGGCTGGTAATGCCTCCCGGGCTAATAACAACCAGCTTATCGCCCATCAGACCATCGCTGCCTATGCTTACCTTGCAATCCTTTTTTATAAATTTATGAACGTTGTTATTCAACGAGAGTACCACTTGTACGGTACTGTCTGATACAATATCAATATCCTGAACCACGCCTACATTTATACCCGCAAAACGTACATTATTACCTACCATTAATCCATTTACGTTTTTAAATGTACTCACTACCCTGAAAGTAGAGCTGAACATGCTTTTCTGATTTCCAATCAGGAAAATGGCGAGGAAAAGTATGGCGAGGCCTATCACGGTAAATAAGCCTATTTTTATTTTCTGTGAGTTTGTAGTTCTCATATCAATTATTAAAAAAGGATTTTACAAATTCGTCATTGCTTTTTTGCAGTTCTTCAAATGTGCCTTGGGCTATATATGTACCATCATTCATAATTACTACCTTATCTGCTACAATCCGGGCACAATCCATATCGTGCGTAATGATGATGGATGATGTTTTATATTTCTTCTGCATTTGCAGTATCAGTTCACTGATCTCTCGTGATGTTATCGGATCAAGTCCTGTAGTAGGCTCATCATAAAGCATAATATCAGGCTTTACAATCAGCGTACGGGCTAAACCGATACGCTTACGCATCCCGCCTGACAGGTCTGATGGCATTTGATCGCCTGCATCGGGTAGACCTACGCCATCTAACACCTCTTCTATCCGTTTATCAATTTCGCTCTGGTCTTTTAATTTTAAAACCCGTGTTAACGGAAACTCCAGGTTTTCGCGCACCGTCATGGAATCAAACAAGGCAGCTCCCTGGAAAAGGAAACCTATTTTAGTACGCAATTCTTTAAGCTCATCATCATTTAATTCGCCTACTTCTTTTCCAAATACTTTAACTGAGCCATCATCTGGCTGCAATAAGCCTACAATACATTGTATGGTAACAGATTTACCCTGGCCCGATCTGCCTAAAACCACTACGTTTTCGCCTTTGTCAACGGTAAGGTTAATGTCTTTCAGTACTTCATTATCGTCAAACCCTTTCTTTAAGCCTTTAATTTCTATTACAGGGCCTGAAGATACATTGCCGGCATCTGAAATTGTTTGTTCTTTAACCTCTGCCATACTTAGTAATATAAAATAGTAGTGATCTGAACAACAACCATATCGATAAAGAAAATCCAGAGTGATGCAGTTACTACAGCCGAATTGGCAGCAACGCCAACACTCTCCGTTCCCCTGTTTGAGTTATAACCTTTATAACAGCCAACAAAGCCTATAGCAAAACCAAAAAGTATAGATTTTATAAATGCAGGTAAAAAATCAGTAAAATCAAGTGCGGCAATACATTTGGTAAAGTAAAGGTTGAAACTGATTTTGTCGGTAAAGTTTAGGGCTATATAACCACCTATAAGACCAATAACATCGCCCATTAATGCCAGGATAGGTACCATAACGCTGGTTGCCAAAATGCGGGTTACTACAAGGTATTGAACCGGATTAGCACCGGAAACTTCCATCGCATCAATTTGCTCGGTCACTTTCATACTGCCTAACTCGGCACCAATGCTCGATGCTATTTTACCGGCACATATCACCGCAGTGATTACCGGCCCTATTTCTCGGATTAATGATACTGATAAGGTATGCGGTAACATGCTTTCTGCACCAAAGCCTACCAATGTTGGCCTTAACTGTAATATAAGTACCAAACCCATGATAAACGAAGTAATACCTACCAGCCCTAATGATTTGTAACCAATTTCGTAGCATTGCCTTACAAACTCAGACCATTCGAAACCACCGGAAAATATATTTCTGACGAACCTTGAAAAAAACGAAACCTGGTCACCAATTGATACAAGCCACTTTTTCCATCCGCTTAATGTTTGATCTGCCATAAATAATTGAATACGTTTCTGATTACAGCTGTATACTGAAAAAGTTTTCGGTTCAAAACAATGTTTGCAAGCGCTTTAATTGGTCTCGGAATATCTATAAAGCAAACGCGGGTGCGCTTTCATTTCAATGGTAAATGAACTGATGTTATAACATACGCTTTCAGGAATTGTTTATCAGGCTGTTTAAATCGTTTTAATTGAGCCATTTATCATTGCACAATTACAGTGGCTATTTTCATACCTTTGCAGTCTTGTATATGAGGAAAGCAGTTATAGCAGGCGCAACTGGGCTGGTAGGCGGTGAGTTACTTAATATTTTACTTCAATTATCTGATTATCAGGAAGTTTTAATATTAGTTAGACGAGCTATGGATATTAGCCATCCTAAGCTTGTTCAGTTAATTATCGACTTTGATAAACTAACAGAACATACTGATGCTATAAATGGCCATGCTATTTTCTGCTGCCTGGGTACAACACAAAGCCAGACACCCGCCAAAGTGCAGTACCGCAAAATAGATCATGATTACCCGGTTAAGCTTGGTGAAATAGCTAAACACAACCATGTGAATCAATATCATTTTATATCATCACTTGGTGCAGATATAAATTCGAAGGTATTTTATACACGCTTAAAGGGTGAAACAGAGAATGATCTGGCTCATTTAACTCTGCCTTGCCTGCATATCTATCAGCCGTCATTATTAATTGGTAACCGCAAAAAGGCAAGGCCAATGGAAAAGTTTATGAATTTTATGATGAAGCTGGCTAATCCTCTTTTACAAGGCAGTTTAAAAAAATATCAAAGTATAAAGGCACATACAGTTGCCATGGCTATGTATAAGCAATCGCTTAACAATGATACAGGCCTATTTATACATCCTTCAGACCACATAAAAAATATAGCGTGAGTACGTATTTATCAGGAGAAAATTTAGGGCATTCCTACCACGACAAATGGTTATTTAAAAATTTAACCATAGGTATCAACCGCGGTAGGCGTGTTGCTTTAGTTGGTGTAAATGGAGCAGGTAAGTCTACGCTGCTTAAAATATTATCAGGCAAGCTTAATCCAACCGAAGGTAAAGCTGTTAGAGCTAAAGATTTGAATATTAGTTATTTAGATCAGGATCCCCAATTTGAAGCTAACCAAACAATCAGTGATTTTATTTTTAGCGCTGATAATTTACAGCAACAACTGATACGCCAGTATGAAGAATTATTGGATAATGATCCGGATAATGAGGCAGCTATAAACAAACTTGCTGAAGAATTAAGCGCTGCCGATGCCTGGGGTTACGAATACCAGATCAAAACCATCTTAGGCCGCTTAGATATTCATCATCTTAATCAGCAGATCAGCACGCTATCCGGTGGTCAGCGCAAACGTTTAGCTTTAGCGGGTATGCTTATCCAAGATCCGGAAGTTTACATTTTAGATGAGCCTACCAACCACCTGGATATTGATACCATTGAGTGGTTAGAAAAGTTATTGACTGAAGGCGGCAAGACAATTGTAATGGTTACGCACGACCGTTATTTTTTAGATAACGTTTGTAATGAAATTATAGAGATTGATAACGGCAAGCTTTACCCCTACCACGGAAACTATCAATATTTTTTAGAAAAGAAGGCTGAGCGCGAAGCTACTGATGCAGCGCAGTTTCAAAAAAATACGCAGCTACTTAAAAAGGAATTGGAGTGGATGCGTAGACAACCACAGGCAAGGGGAACAAAATCAAAGTCGCGCATTGATGCTTTTTATGATCTGGAAGAAAAAACTAAAAATGCAGGGCCTAAAGATAAGGTGCAGCTAAGCATGAAAACCTCCCGCCAGGGAAATAAGATTATGGAGCTGCACCATGTAGGCAAATCCTTTGAAGAGAAACATATCATCAATGATTTTGACTATATCTTCAAAAAAGGCGACCGTATAGGTATAGCTGGTAAAAATGGCACAGGCAAGTCTACCCTGCTTAACTTAATTACCGGTGCCATACTTCCAGATAATGGAGAAGTAGTAAAAGGTGAAACTACTGTGCTTGGATATTACCATCAGCAAGGTATCACCTTTAGTGAAAGCGAACGTGTAATTGATATTGTAAAAAATGTTGCCGAGTATATTACCATGGCCGATGGCAAAACTATTACCGCATCACAATTACTTACTCAGTTTTTATTTCCTCCGGTTAAGCAGCACGGTTTTGTAACCAACTTAAGTGGTGGCGAGAAGAAACGTTTGCAACTGATGCGCATCCTGATGAAGAACCCTAATTTCCTGATTCTTGATGAGCCTACCAATGATCTTGATATTGATACGCTAAACGTTTTAGAAGAGTTTTTGATCAACTACACCGGAGTACTGTTACTTGTATCTCACGATAGATATTTGTTAGATAAATTAGTAGAACAGCTGTTTATTTTAGACGGTACGGGAGATATAAGAATTTACAATGGTAACTATTCATCTTTCAGGTTAGAACTGGAAGAAAACAAGGCAGCCGAGAAAAAAGCCGTTACAACCCCTATCCCAGTTGAACAGCCAAAAAAACAGGAAGTAAAATCTAAACTTAGTTTTAAAGAAACTAAAGAACTAAGTGATTTAGAAAAGGAAATTGCTGGTATAGAAACTAAAATAAAAGAGCTTACCGTTACGTTAAACTCAGGAGCGTTAGACCATCAGCAATTAAGCGAAAATGCAAATACCATACAAGGTTTAACAGACGAGTTAGATAGCAAGTCATTACGCTGGTTAGAACTTTCAGAAAAAGCATAATATGAAACTTTCAGACATTTTAGCTTCAACAGGCGTCGTGATTTTATTAATAGCATTTCTGCTTAACCTTTATAAAAAGCTTCCGGCGCAAAGTAGAACTTATACCTTCATGAATTTTTTAGGTGCAGTACTTTGCTGCATCTCTTCTATAATGATTAAATTCTATCCATTTATCATTTTAGAGGGTGTTTGGGCATCTTTCGCATTAGTGTCATTATTCAATGTTCCACGTGGAACATCATCAGATAAAAAGTAATTTTGTAAATGTTCCACGTGGAACATCAGTGTTATATGTTTAAGAAATACGATGTTATAGTTGTAGGTGCAGGGCACGCGGGCTGTGAAGCTGCTGCTGCTGCTGCCAATATGGGTTCGTCTGTTTTATTAGTAACCATGAATATGGGAACTATAGCGCAAATGAGTTGTAACCCGGCTATGGGTGGCGTTGCCAAAGGGCAAATAGTACGTGAGATTGATGCATTAGGTGGATATAGTGGTATTATAGCCGATAAAACAACTATACAATTCCGTATGCTTAACTTATCTAAAGGCCCTGCCATGTGGAGCCCACGCGCACAAAACGACCGCATGCGCTTTGCTGAAGAATGGCGTATTGCTTTAGAAGCTACACCTAATGTAGACTTTTGGCAAGATATGGTAAGCGGGCTTATTGTTAAAGACAATAAGGTTTGTGGTGTTAAAACATCTATAGGTGTGGAGATTGAAGCCGAAGCAGTAGTGCTTACAAACGGTACCTTTTTAAATGGTACTATTCATATCGGAGAAAAAAGATTTGGTGGTGGACGTACTGGCGAAAAAGCTGCTACTGGTTTAACAGAGCAATTAGTTGAACTAGGTTTCGAAGCTGGTCGTATGAAAACTGGTACACCACCCCGTGTTGATGGCCGAAGCTTAAATTATAGTGTAATGGAAGAACAATGGGGAGATGAAAATCCCGGACGTTTTTCTTACACAGATGTAGAACGCCCAACAGAAAAACGTTGCTGCTGGATCACTTACACTAATGCCGAAGTACACGAAACTTTAAAAGAAGGCTTCGAAAAATCACCCATGTTTACAGGCCGTATTAAAGGTTTAGGCCCCAGATATTGCCCATCTATTGAAGATAAAATCAACCGGTTTGCAGAGCGTGAACGCCATCAGATATTTGTAGAACCCGAAGGATTTAATACAGTAGAAATTTATGTCAATGGTTTCTCTACTTCATTACCAGAGGATGTGCAATACCGGGCATTAACTAAAATACCTGGTTTTGAGAATGCCAAAATGTTTAGACCAGGTTATGCCATAGAGTATGATTACTTCCCTCCTATGCAGCTTAATCTTACCTTGGAAACTAAGCTTATTAAAAATCTTTTCTTTGCCGGCCAGATCAACGGTACTACCGGTTATGAAGAAGCAGGTTCTCAAGGTTTATTAGCAGGTATCAATGCGCATCAAAAAGTATATGATAAACATGAACTGATCTTAAAAAGATCTGAATCATACATTGGCGTTTTGATTGATGACCTGGTAACAAAAGGTACTGAAGAGCCTTACCGTATGTTTACTTCAAGGGCAGAACATCGTTTGTTATTAAGGCAAGATAATGCAGATGTTCGCTTAAGTCCGATTGGCCATGAGTTGGGATTAATTAGTGATGAGCGCCTGAATAAGGTAAACGAAAAGATAAAAAACTCTGATAATATTGTTGCCTATACCAAAGCTAAATCGATAGAACCCGGAACTGTAAATAGTTTACTTGCAGATTTGGGAACAAGTGCCTTAACACAAAATGTAAAACTGTTCGCCTTATTAAGCCGTCCTCAAGTATCTTTTAACGACTTGATAAAAGCTGATGCTTCATTAGCTGAACTATTATCAGCGTATGATAAGGAAACTATTGAACAGGCGGAAATTAAAATAAAATACGAAAGCTATTTTGAAAAGGAAATGGAAATAGTTGATAAAATGAAGAAGATGGAAAACAATGAAATCAACCCAGACTTCAATTATCACCAATTAGTTTCGCTTTCAAAAGAGGCACGAGAAAAATTAATGAAGATTAAACCTCGAACTTTAGGTCAGGCTTCACGCATTTCTGGTGTGTCCCCGTCAGATATTTCGGTTTTAATGGTACATTTATCAAAATAGATTATAAATAACTGTAAATCAGTTTATTATAAAATATTAGATTAGAGACATTATTTTAAGATTTTAATATTAGCGTTCATAAAAATAAAAAAGTAGCTTATATCGCCTAAAAATGCCTTTAAATAAAAAATCGTCTTTTTTCACTCCTTTTGCACTGCTTCTATTCGCAGTTTTATTCATTGCCGGCTGCGCAAGTATGCAAAGGCCACAGGGTGGGCCGCGCGACCGCACTCCGCCGAAGCTTTTAAAGGCTGTTCCGGAAAATATGACCCGCAATTTTAATGCGAAAAGTATTGAGTTGGAATTTGACGAATATTTTAAGCTGACGAATCAGTACCAGGAAATTTCGGTGAGCCCATCAATGGAAAAAATACCAGAGTATAAGATCAGACAAAAAAAGCTGGTGATAGATTTTAAAGATTCGCTACAAAAAAATACGACTTATGTAATCAACTTCGGTAAAGCTATTGCCGATGTGAACGAAGGCAACGTACTTAAAAATTTCACTTACGTATTTTCCACAGGCCCGCATATTGATTCACTTTCTGTTTCAGGTTCTGTAACTAATTTAGAAACTCAGGAAAAAGAAAAAGATGCTACGGTGATGCTCTTCCCTATTGCACAGGATTCTGCCTACTTTGGTAAAAAGAAACCGATGATCTACACCACAACAGATTCTTCAGGTAACTTTAGCTTAAACAATCTTCACTCTGGTAAGTACCGTATTTATGCGCTCAAAGAAACTGCAGTCAACAGGATCTACGATAACGACAATGAATTAATCGCTTTCTTAAAAAATCCGATAGACCTGCAAAAAGATACATCAAACGTAGCGCTTACCTTGTTTAAACAAACACCTGAAAAATTCAGGCTCACCGAAAACAAGTTTGATGCGGATGGTAAACTTAGCTTCGTATTCAACAAGCCATTACTTGATCCATCTATAAAGATCGCCTACCCTCCTAACATTGATGAATCTAAATATGTAGAGTTCAGCCAAAAGAAAGATTCGGCACAGGTTTATTTGAAGAATATGAATTTCGACTCCTTACGGGTTGTTATTTATGACAAGAATATTCCACTGGATACCATTGTAAAACGAAAGGGCTTAAAAGAAACTTTCACCAGGAATATTACACTCAAATATAATCTTGATGGTGATAATCGCTTAAAGCCGGGCACAGATCTGCAGTTGACATCTTCGTTACCTGTAGAAAGCTTTGATCAGCAGTTAATGATATTAAATGAAGATTCGGCAGCGGTTAATTATAGCATTCAAAAAAATGCTGCTAACCCTAAAATACTGAATTTAAAATATCGCTGGAAACAGGGTTCTAACTACGAACTAATTATAAACGAGAATGCTTTAACCGATATTTATGGCGATAAGAATAAAAAGTTTATTAAGAAATTCAGTATCAACAAACCTGAAAATTATGGAACACTTACGCTTCGCCTTAATGTAAGCGATACCACTACAGCATACATTGCAGAGGTTTTAAATGAGCAGAAGAAATTGATCCGTACGCAGGCTTTTACTAAAAGCACGCCGATTGTTTTAAAGGATTATCCAACCGGTAAGTATCGGGTACGTATTATTTACGATAATAACCGTAATGGTATATGGGATAGCGGCTCTGTAAAACGCAAAACATACCCGGAAAAGATATGGATCTATAACAAGGATATCACCCTACGTGCCAACTGGGAAACAGAGGAGATTATAGAAGTTCCGAAAGAATCTACGCTTCCTTAAACCAGCTGGAATACATGATATAATTATTCGGAAGCTTATCTAATAAAGCCATTTGCTCTTCAGTAAGTGGCTTTATTCTTTTTGCAGGCGTACCTGCATATAAATAACCCGTATCGCAAATGGTGTTCTCTAATACTACAGATCCGGCCCCTATAATTACATAGGGGTTTACTACGGCATTATCCATTACAATAGCACCCATACCTACCAGTACATGATCGTGAAGCGTACAGCCATGCACAATGGCATTATGCCCTATAGATACATAGCTACCTATGTTTGTAGGCGCTTTTAAATAGGTGGCATGGATGCAGGCACCATCCTGTATGTTGGTGTTATTACCGATCTTAATATAATGCACATCTCCCCTGATTACGGCATTAAACCATACCGAACAGTTATCGCCCATTATCACATCACCAACAATGGTGGCATTCTCCGCAATGAAACAATCATTACCCCAGCTTGGAGTTTTATCTTTTACAGGTAGTATTAATGGCATAATTATCAGTTGTCTGTTACGTTTTCTGTTGCCTGATATTACAAATATATTTTATAGTTTTAAAAACTGATAACAGGCAACACGCAATTGTTAACTGAAAAGCGGAAATAGCTCAGCTGGTAGAGCATCAGTTTCCCAAACTGAAGGCCGCGGGTTCGAATCCCGTTTTCCGCTCACTACCGACTGAAGTAAACTTCTTTTAAATGCCCAATTAAATTAAATTTTTCATAACCCAGATTTTTTATTCCGCAGTTTATAATAGCTTGCTTTAGTTCAGCATAATTTCTATGATACAATTCTGATATAGAAATTATTTTTTTATCATCTTTTACAAATATAAAAACTCCCTTTTGCCCTCTCTGGCATTTATGTTTGATAATTTAAATCCAACTATTTCCTTTAATTCATATTCACATTTCTTACCAAATCCTAAGAATGTTACCTTATTGATGCTATACTCTTTAATTTTTACTTTAACCGTATCAACTAATAATGTCAAAATTGAAACAGATATTCCATACAAGTAAAATATGAAAAACACTATAAATACATACCAAGGCACCATACTCACAAACATTAAAATCGTGAATGAAGTGCATAACAGTACTAATAGTATTAAGACTATTAATGCATAGGTGCTAAATTGAGAAGTAACCGCTTTTTTAATCATTTAAAACACAGTATCCTCTAATACCTGGGCATGTTCCGGATAATCAGTTGTAAAGTGCAGTCCCCTGCTTTCTTTACGTATCATGGCCGATTTTACTACTATATAAGATACCTGTATCAGGTTACGCAATTCGCAAAGTTTAACCGATAGTTTGGTTTGTTTATAGAAGGCTTCTGTTTCTTCATACAGCAAACCTAAGCGGCGCATGGCACGGTCCAAACGGAAATCAGAACGGACAATACCCACATAGTCGTTCATGATCTTTTGCATCTCGCGGATGTTATGCGTTACCAGGATATCTTCGTTGGATAACTGTACGCCATGTTCGTTCCAATCGGGAATATTATCCGGTATATCATTGCTTTCAAACTGGATAATCGCATCTTCATAAATACGGTGTGCAAATACCAAAGCCTCTAATAATGAGTTAGAAGCCAAACGGTTAGCGCCATGTAAACCTGTAGATGAACATTCGCCGCAGGCATATAACCTCATAATGGATGATCTGCCCCAATGATCAACCATAATACCACCGCACATATAATGGCAAGCCGGCGATACCGGGATCATGTCCTTGGTCATATCTATCCCAATATCCAGGCACTTAGCATATATGTTAGGGAAGTGGTTTAAAATATCTTGTTTGCTGCGGTGGCGTATATCAAGGTAAACAAAATCCTCACCAGATTTTTTCATTTCAGCATCTATCGCCCTTGCCACAATATCTCGTGGAGCTAAAGATTTACGCGGATCATACTCCTGCATAAACTCAGTACCATCATGCCTTTTTAATATACCACCAAAACCACGTACCGCTTCTGATATTAAAAAGGATGGATAATCACCCGGATTATAAAGCGCTGTAGGATGAAACTGGATAAACTCCATATTACGCACTTTGCCTTTAGCACGGTATACCATAGCCACACCATCGCCGGTAGCAATGGTTGGATTAGTCGTAATTGAATAGATATGCCCAGCACCACCCGATGCCATTACCGTTACCTTTGATAAGATCTTATCCACATTACCGGTTATGCTGTTTAAAGCATAAATACCAAAGCATTTAATATCATTGGTAGACTTATCTACAAACTGCCCCAAATGATGCTGGGTAATTAAATCGACAGCAAAGTAATGTGTAAGTATCTCAATATTAGGATTTTGATGTATTTGGTCTAACAAAGCACGCTCTATCTCGAAACCGGTAATATCTTTATAATGTAATACCCTGAACTCGGAGTGGCCACCTTCTTTAGCCAGGTCATAATAACCCTCGTTCGTCTTATCAAAGTTGGTTCCGTAGTCAATAATTTCCC